>NZ_BMRE01000003.1 GCF_014648475.1 Lentzea flava
CCCACGATCCCCGCAACTCCCTGAAATCCAGGGTGTTGCGGGGATCGCTAGAACCCGCCAGGATCGTACGAAAGGTCCCCGCGTGCCCCTGGCTAAGGCGTCGAGAGAGCGAGCTCCGATTCAGTGCGGGACGCCAGCTTCTTCAGCGACCACGCGCACCCGAGCCCCACCGACGTGAGAGCGAGCCAGGGAGCCCACGGCACACCCGCGCGCTCAGCGGTGTCGAACGCGATTCCGGTGAGCAGGTTGCCGAGCAGGATCCCGACGCCCACGACCGTGTTGTAGAGGCCGTAGTGCGTGGCCACGAGCCGGTCGCCCGACAGTGAAACGATCTTGTCCATCTCGAACGGGAACACCACCATCGTGCCCAGCGCGAGCAGCGCCGCGCACAGGATCAACCCGGCCCAGCCGCCGAAGACCGCGGGCAGGAACGCCAGGCCGAGCACCAGCATCCCGGCCGCGAGCGACCGATCAGGACCGAGCCGTGCCCGCGCCCACGCCGTGACCCGCAGCTGGCCCGCGACCGCCAGCACGCCCGACACCGCGAACAGCACGGCGGTCAGCACCGCCGACCCCGAGGCCAGCGGCAACGCCAGGTAGACCTGGAACGACAGCACGTACGACCCGGTCATCGCGGCCGCGAACAGCACGAACCGGCGATTCGAGAACACCGTCCGCCAGTCCGCGAGCACCGAATCGCCCGACGGTGTGCCGGCCCGCGCCGGCAACGACCGCCACTGCAACACTGTCAGCACCAGGAACACCAACGCCGCCACCAGGCACGTCAGCCGGAAGTCCACCGCGGTCAACGCCAGCCCGATCAGCGGGCCCACCAGGATTCCGGTCTGGTAGAAGACGTTGAACAACGCGAACGCCTCGACCCGCCGTTCGCGCGCGTCCGCCGCCACGTACGCGCGCACGGCCGGGTTGAACAACGCCCCGGCGAACCCGGTGGCAGCCGAAGCGATCACCAGCGCGGGCAGGCCGTCGACGAGCCCGAGCAACGCGAACCCGCCGGTCCGCAGCGCGCAGCCCGCCACGATCAACGGCTTGTACCCCAGGCGGTCCGCGAGCGTGCCGCCGATCAGGAACATGCCCTGCTGCGCGAAGTTGCGCACTCCCAGCACGAGCCCGACGGCCCACCCGGCCAGCGCGAGCGTCACCGACAGGTGCGAGGCGAGGTACGGCATCAGCATGTAGAAGCCGACGTTGATGCTGAACTGGTTGAGCAGCAACAACTGCACGCTGCGGTCGAACGAGCGGAACTGGGTGATCACGCCGTCACCGCCAGCGGGTCCACAACGGACCGGCACATGGTCCACGACAGCACTTCACGCTCTCCCAGCGAGGAGATCTCCTGTGGATCCGCGGCCGGAACGACGTCCAGCAGCCCGTGCGCAGCGCAGTACTCGTCGCTGAACACGGTGTCGAAGTACCGCTGCGGCCCGTCCGGGAACACGGCGGCGATCCGCGTGCCGGCGGGAGAGGTCCGCGCCAGCCAGGACGCCACGAGCGCCACGGCACCGACGCTCCAGCCACCGCTCGCGTAGTGGCGCGAGGCCAGTGTCCGGCAGGCCCACACGGCCTCGCCGGGATTCACCCAGTGCACCTGGTCGAACGCCGGGTAGTCGACGTTGCGCGGGAAGATGCTCGACCCCAGTCCTCTCATCAACCGGGTCCGCGCGGGCTGCCCGAAGATCGTCGATCCGATCGTGTCGACGCCGACCAGCCGCAACGACGGGAAGTGCCGGCGCAGCACGGAAGCCACACCGGCGGAGTGGCCGCCGGTGCCCACGGCGCACACCAGCACGTCGACGTGGCCGAGCTGCGCGGCCAGCTCGTGGGCGAGAGGCGCGTAGCCGGCCACGTTGTCCGGGTTGTTGTACTGGTCCGGGCAGTAGGCGCCGGGCAGGGCGGCCAGCAGCTGCGCCACCCGCTCGCGCCGTGCCTGCTGCCAGCCTCCGGTCGGATGCGGACTCTCGACGAGATCCACGGTGGCGCCGTAGGCGCGCAGCATCCGCCGGATGATCGGTTCGAGGCCGGGATCGGTCACCAGCGTCACCGGGATGCCGTGCACGACCCCGGCGAGCGCCAGGCCGAGGCCGAGCGTGCCGCTGGTCGACTCGACGATGTGACCGCCGGGGAGGAGATCACCGCGCTCGAGCGCGCGGCCGATCATGTGCAGGGCGGCGCGGTCTTTCATGCCACCTCCGGGGTTGGCGCTTTCCAGTTTCGCCCAGAAACCGGACGACGACGTGCGGGAGAGTTCGTCGATCCACAGCACGGGCGTGTTGCCGACGATGCCCGCGGGCGTGTTGCGGTCCAGAACGGGAACAGACACGGGGATTCCCTCGGAAAAAGATGGGGACAGGCCGGTTCGAGAGCGCGCGGCAGCGCGGCGGGACCGCGAGAGTCCTGCCACAGCACGCGAAAGGGCTGTCGGCCTAGGTTCGGGAGATGCCGAGGTCGTGCAGCAAGGTGCGCCCCGAGCGGGTGTGCTCGGCGCGCCACGGACACAGCTGGACTGTGGTGGCGGGACGCGGGAGGGCTGCGACGTCCGCGTCCGGCGCGGTGAGGGAGGCGGTGGTGTTCGCCTGGACGGCGGCCTGCGTGGGCACGGCGGCCGACAGGTGATGGGTGTCGCCGTGGTGGCAGAACTCCCCGGAGATGCCGGGCGTGAACGCGCCGTGGTGGGCGGATTCGGGCGGACAGGCCGGGTGGAACGCGAAAACGGCGAACAACGCGAGCGCGATGGCGACGGCAGTACGACGCACCGTCGTCAGTTCGTTCCGCACGGTCACCAACCTACCGGTGTGGCGGATCTTGTAAAGCCTCCTGTTAGGTTAGGTAAGGCTAATCTCAGGAGGTGGACAGGTGCGCAGGACAGTCGCCGCGGTTCTGCTGCTCGGCCTAGTTGCCGGGTGCGGTGGGAACGCTCCAACAGAGCAGGCAGGTGGCCAGTGGTCGTTCAAGGACGACCGCGGCAAGGAGGTCACCGCGCCGAAGCGGCCGGAACGCGTTGTCGCGCAGGTGTCCGCGGCCGGTGCGCTGAAGGACTACGGGATCAACGTCGTCGGCACGTTCGGACCGCTCAAGCGGCCGGACGGCAGCACCGACCCGGAGGCGGGCAGCATCGACCCGAGCCAGGTCACCGACATCACCGGTCCCGGCTACGGCGAGATCGACTTCGAGAAGTTCGCGGCGCTGAACGCCGACCTGGTCGTCGCGGGTTACTACCCGGAGGTCACCGGGCTCTGGCATCTCACGGCCGAGTTCGAGGAGAAGGTGCTCAAGGTCGCCCCGACCGTCGGCATCGGCCAGTCGAAGATCCAGCTGCCGGACGGCATCAAGCGCTTCCGCGAGCTCGCGAAGGCGCTCGGCGCCGACACCGAGTCGGCCAAGGTGAAGGCGGACGAGGAGGCGTTCACCAAGGCCGCGGAACGGCTCAAGGCCGTCGGCGCGAAGATGACGGCCGCGAACCAGAAGATCCAGGTCGTCGGCGCGGACCCGAAGCTCTTCTACGTCGCGGTGCCCGCCCGCAACCCCGATCTCGACTGGTACGCCAAGGAACTGGGCCTTCCGCTGCTCACGCCGGACAAGCCCGACACCGAGGGCGGCGGCTACTTCCAGTCGCTGTCGTGGGAGAACTCCGGCACGTACAAAGAGCACGTGATCATGTGGGACACGCGCCAGCACGTGCTCAACCCCGAGCAGATGAAGGAGGGCCACCCGGTCTTCCAGGCGCTGCCCGCCGTGCAGGCAGGCCGGTTCGTGGAGTGGAACGCGGTGGCGCCGCTGAGCTTCGCCTCCTACGCCAAGATCATGAATAAATTGGCTGACCAGCTCGAACAGGTGTTGGCACGATGACCGGGTGCTGACGCTGCTGAAGGACAACGGCCCGTTGCGCGTGCTCAGCACCGCACGGGTCGTTTCCGTTGTGGGGGACGCGCTCAGCCTGGTCACGCTGATGCTGCACGTGCAGTCCGTGCTCGGGAAGGCCATCGCGGTGGCCGCGCTGCTGCTCGTGGGCGACTTCGCGCCGTCGTTGCTCAGCCCGCTGACCGGTGTCATCAGCGACAGGTTCGACCGCCGCACCGTCATGATCGCCTGCGAGGTCGCGCAGGGCGTGCTGCTCGCGATCATCGCGTTCACCCTGCCGCCGCTGCCGATCCTGCTCGCGCTGGTGGGCCTCCGCGCCGTGCTGGGGCAGATCTTCATCCCCGCCTCGCGGGCCGCCGTGCCGAGCCTGGTGGCCGAGAAGGACCTCGGGCAGGCGAACACGGTGCTGGGCCTCGGCACCAACAGCGCCGACGTGATCGGGCCGTTCCTCGCCGCCGCTCTGCTGACCTTCATGGACACCAGGGGTGTGCTGCTCGTCGACGCGGTGAGCTTCGGTCTGTCCGCGTTGTTGTTGCTGCGGCTGCCGAGGCTCGTGGTGCCGGCGGAGCCGGGGGAGTCCGTGTTCGCCGACGCCAGGGAAGGCCTGGGGGAGATCTGGCGCAACCGGGCGCTGCGGATCATCTTCGTGGGCTTCTGCGGTGTCGTGGCGTGCACGGCGATCGACGACGTCGCGGTGCTGCAGCTGACCGTGGTGGTGTTCGGCGCGGCCGAGAGCGTGGCGGGCGTCATCCTCGGCGCGGTGGGCATTGGTCTGCTGACCGGATACGCGTTGCTGGCCAGGGGATCGACCCGGTTCGGCATGGTCGCGTTGCTCGTCGCCGGGTTCGCGATCAGCAGCGCCGGCAACCTGTTCACCGGTCTGGCGTGGGGAGTGGCGTCGGCGTTCGCGCTGCAGGCGGTGCGCGGGCTGGGAATCGCGGCGATGGACGTCGCGCACAGCACGTTGATCCAGCGCCTCACCCCCGGTGATCGGACGGGCAGGGTGTTCGGCAACTTCTACGGCGGAATCGGTGTGGCGGCGGCGGTGTCGTACATCGGCGGTGGTCTGCTGCTGGACGCGGTGGGGCCCGAGCTGACGTTCATCCTCAGCGGCGGCGCGGGTGTGCTGGTGGCGGGATGGGTGGTTGCCGCTTCACGCGCAAGAGGTGTTGAGTGGAAATCAGCCTCTTGAGGGGAGAAGGCGATGTGGGGGAAACGCATTGCTGTCATTGCCATTTCATTGTTGTTAGCCGGTACGACGGCGTCGGTCGCGCACGCGGGTACCGGGGTCGTGCCCGCGTCGACGTCGTGGGTGTCGGCTGATCGCGGCTGGGTCCTGGGGCTCGACACGCTCTGTCCGGCAGCGAAGTGCCCGCAGCTCGTCCGCACGCTCGACGGCGGCAGGTCGTGGACCCGCGTGAAGACTCCGGCGCTGTCGATCCCGGAGACCGACCGCCTGCGGGTGCTCTTCGCGAACGACGCCGCGGGCATGGTGACCGACGGCGAGCAGCTGTTCGTCACCAGCAACGGCGGCACCCGCTGGGAACCGTCCGGCATCAAGGGAACCGTTGGGGCACTGGGGTTCGACAACTCCGGGTTCCTCGCGGTGATCTACGACGGCACGTCGAGCAGGCTGCTGCACCGCGAGCTGTGGTTCGGTTCGTGGCAGCCGGTGCCGGGCGTCGAAATCAAGGGCCAGACGTACGGGGAGATCGCGGACGGCCAGGTCTCGCTGTCGCGGTTCGGCGAGGAGAACCGGTACTGGACGCGGTCGCCGGCGGGCTGGACGGAGGAGCCCGCGCCGTGCGACATCTTCTCGGCCACCCGGCTCGGCACCGTCGGCACCGACCACTATGCGTTGTGCAGCTTCGATCCCGGCTTCGGGGACATGACGAAGGAGCTGCGCAAGGCGGAGGGCGGGCAGTTCAAGACGATCAGCGTGCCGCCGCGCGAGGGCATCACGACGGGCTTCGCGATCTCACCGGAGGCGGCACTGGTCGCCGCGACCGGGCGCGACTGGTCGTTCGTCCACCGCGGCCCCGGCGAGAAGTGGGACACGCTGCTCACGCTCGGCGGACCGCCGTTCGAGGACCTGGCGTTCTCCGACGCCCGGCACGCCACGCTGGTGCGCGGCGGGCCCGGTCAGGAATTCGCCGAGGTGTATCGGACCGATGACGCCGGATTGAACTGGAAGCTCGTCCAGGTGTAGCTACCCTGAAGATCATGGAGCCCCTGGAACACGGCATGCTCGACGTCGGCGACGGCAACCAGGTCTACTGGGAGGTCGTCGGCAACCCGGACGGCAAGCCTGCCGTGTTCCTCCACGGCGGCCCCGGTGCCCCGGCGAACGGCGCGCGCAGGGCGCTCGACACCGAGAAGTTCCGGCTGGTGATCTTCCACCAGCGCGGCTGCGGCAAGAGCACTCCGCACGCCAGCGATCCGGCCGCGGACATGAGCGTGAACACGACCGACCACCTCATCGCCGACATGGAGAAGCTCCGCGAGCACCTCGGCATCGAGAAGTGGCTGGTGTTCGGCGGTTCCTGGGGCACGACGCTCGGCGTCGCCTACGCGCAGCGCCACCCGCAGCGCGTCTCCGAGATGGTCCTCGTCGCGGTCACCCTCGCGTCGGCCCGTGAGCTCGATTGGCTCTACCAGGGCGTTTCGCGGTTCTTCCCGGAGGCGTGGGAGAGGTTCAGCGCGCACGTCGGCCACGCGCCGGACGTGGTGCGCGCGTACGCAGACCTGATGGAGAACCCGGACCGCGCGGTCCGCGAGCGGGCCGCCGCCGAGTGGTGCCGGTGGGAGGACACCGTGCTGTCGCTGGAGGACTTCGGAAGGCCGAACCTGTTCAGCGACCGGGCGGACGACGACGCGATCGCCATGGTGCGGATCATCGCGCACTACTACGCGAACCTGGGTTTCCACGAAGACGGCCAGCTGCTGCGCGACGCGGGCAAGCTCGCGGGCATCCCGGCCGCGTTGATCCACGGCAGGCGCGACCTGAGCTGTCCTGCCGACACGGCCTACGCGCTGGCGCAGGCGTGGCCGGACGCCGAACTGACCCTTGTGGACGACAGCGGCCACAAGGGCAGCCCCGCGCTCACCGAGGCGGTGCAGGCCGCAGTCAGGAGGTTTTCCCCGTGACGCAACGGAAACCGCCCGGGATGGGCTTCGAGTCGTGGATCGACAGGCAGATCCGCGAAGCCGAGGAACGCGGTGAGTTCGACGACCTGCCGAGCGCGGGCAAACCGCTGCCCGGCGCGGGCGAGCCGCTCGAAGAGGACTGGTGGCTCAAGAAGAAGGTCCGGGAGGAAGAGGGCACGGCAGGGTTGCCCCCTTCCCTGGTGTTGCGCAAGGAGGCCGAGACCGCCAAGGCCCGTGCCCTGGCGGCCGAGACCGACGACGAGGCCCGCGCGATCATCGAGGCGATGAACGCGAAGATCCTCGACGCGTTGCGCAAACCGTTGTCCGGTCCGCCTTTGAACCTCATGCCGTTCGACGTCGAGAAGCTGGTGCGTGAGCGGAAGGGGACCTCGCGCACCGAGCGTTGATCAGCTCGCGTTGACGTCGACGCAGGAGTAGAAGGCGTTCGACGTGTCGCCGATGTTCCACACGGCCAGCACCTTGTGCTTGCCCTTCGGGACCTTGACGGTGTGCGACACCGTCGCGGGCGGCTGCTGGTTGTTGCCGCTGAAGTTCGCGACCTTCCTGCCGTCGACGAAGTAGTCGTAGTCGCGGGTGCGGTGCCGTGCGGTGAACGTCCACCTGAACGTCACCGAGGTGCCGACGTTGTGCACCTTCCAGCCCTTGTTGTCGTTGCTGAGCTCGGCGAACTGCTGCAGGTTGGCGTGGCAGCTCTGCAGGCCCTTCGGCCCCTCGACCGACTGGGGTTCGTACTGGATGGCGCCGCAGGAGATGGTGCGAGCCGCGCACTGGGCCTGACGGCTGGCGGGCGACGAGACGTAACCGTGCGCGAACGCCGTGCCGGTGGGGAGAGCCACGAGGACCAACGGTGCAGCCAGAACACCTGCCAGAGCGGCAGCCAGCCTGGGTCGATGCTTCATGTGACTTCCTTTGCCTTGATGTTGCTCATGTGCATGACATCGCGGCGGCGGTTTAAGGTCTAGACCATACCGCGCGTAATCGGGGAGCCACAAGGTGTGTCTGACAGATCGCTGGAAGGTGACGGCTGGCGCGTGCTCCGCGCTGCCGACGATCAGTCGCTGGACGCGTCGGACCTGCGCATGCTCGCGGGCAACCGGGGAAACGGTCCGCGCCGGATGTAGCGCCAGTGCGAGACGAACACGACGATGGTCATCACCAGGCCCGCCGACCCGAAGAACAGGTACGCCGTCCAGTCGTCGCGCAGGACCACCCCGGTGACGATCGCGAGGGCCAGCGTCACGACACCGGTCGCCACTCCGCGCCACGTCGTCCGCTTGAGATCGCGCATCCGCGCGCGCTGCTCGTCGTCCATCTCGCGTTCCCCCACGCACCAACTTTCTCACAGCAGCTGTCCGAAAAAGGCGTTGGCGGCTTGCGAAGATCGCTGCTAGGTTTCCGGCTGCCGTGCGAGAGACCGAGGAGGTGGTACCCGTGAACATGTCGACGTGGGTGCTCCCCTCAGGGGTCACGGTCGGGCGATAGGTCGTCCGGGAGCGCCGTTGCAGAGCACTCCCGAAAGGCACGACCGTGGAATTCACTTCCGAACAGCGCTTCGACGACGGTGTCCTCGAGCGCGAGTTCACCCTCGGCGAGGTCCCCGGCATCCTGTGGACGCCCGCCTCCGCCACCGCACCTGCCCGGCTGATCCTGGCCGGCCACCCCGGCGGACTGCGCACGATGTACCCCCGGCTGGTGGCCAGGGCCCGGCACGCCGCGGCGGACGGCTACGCCACGGCCACCATCGAGCTGCCCGAGGCCGGGGAGCGGCCCCGGTCCCCGGAAGCGGACGAGGCCCGCGCCGAGTTGCGGGCGGCGGTGCAGGCCGGTGAGCCGGTCGGCGACGACGTCGTCACGCGGCTCGTCCTGCCGCTGGTCGAGCAGTCGGTCCCGGAGTGGCGGGCCGCTCTGGACGAGCTGCTGAAGCTGCCAGAGCTCTGCGGGCCGGTCGGGTTCGCGGGCGGGGTGATCGCCATCGGCATCCGGCTGGCCGTGGTCGAGCCGCGCATCGCGGCGGCGGTGCTGTTCGCCGGGAGTTACGTGCCGCGCAGCATGTTCGAGGAGGCGCGGCGGGTCACCATTCCGCTGCACGTCCTGCTGCAGTGGGACGACGAGGGGAACGACCGGCAGATGGCCCTGGACCTGTTCGACGCCTTCGGCTCGGCGGAGAAGACGTTGCAGGCCAACACGGGCGGGCACACCGGTGTCCCGAAGTTCGCCGCGGACGATGTGAACCGGTTCTTCGACCGGCACCTGAAGTGAGACGCGGGCTCGTTCGTCTCAATTCGCTTGGGGTTTATGGCAAATCCCTGTGAACAGCGGTTGTATGACATTTGTTTGCGCTGCATTCGCTCCTAGAATCCCGCGCATGTGGTCGCCGGTCAGCTCGCGGACTCGTCTGGTGGGACGGGAACGCAAGCTGGCCGCCGCACGACGCCTTCTGCGCAAGCACCGCCTGGTGACGCTCACCGGGCCCGGCGGCGCGGGAAAGTCGCGGCTGGCGGCCGAGCTCTGCCCCGCGGAGCCCGGCACCGTCGTCGTCGAACTGGAGTCGGTGCACCGGCCAGACCTGCTGTGGCACGTGGTCGCGTTCCCGCTGAACGTGTGGGACGAACCGCTGCGCGAGACGGTTGTCGCGGCGTTGGCCGATCACCGGTTGCTGGTGCTGGACAACTGTGAACACCTCCTGAGTGAGGCGTGCGAGGTCGTCACGGAGTTGCTCGCGCGGTGCCCGCGATTGCGAGTGCTGGTCACGAGTCGCGAGCCGCTCGATGTGGCCGGCGAGATGTGCGTCGAAGTCGGGCCGCTTTCTCCCGGCGACGCACGGGCGTTGTTCGTGGAATGCGGTGGTTCGGCGGAAATGGCCGATTCGGTGCTCGACCATTTGCCGTTGGCGATCGAACTCGCCGCGGCCAGGACGGACGTCCCGGCACGCCACCGCACGCTGGACGCGGTGATCAGGTGGAGCTACGACCTGCTGAGCCCCGCCGAACAGGCCGCGCTGCGCAGGCTGTGCGCGTTGATCGGCGACTTCGGCCTCGACCTGGCTTCCGCGGTGTGCGCGTGCCCCGGTGACGTGGTGCGGTTGATGGGGTCGTTGCGCGCCAAGTCGTTGGTGGTCCGCTCGCACTCGTCGTCCGGCGCGCGGTTTCGCGTGCTCGAGTCGATCCGGCTGTTCGGGCTGGCGCGGCTGGACGAGTGCGGCGAGACCGGCGCGACGGTCGACCGGCTCGTCACCGCGCTGACGCGGATGATCCGCATGGTCGCGGCCGCACCGTCGATCGGCACCGAGGCCAACGCCTGGCTGAGCGGCCAGGAACACCAGTTGCTGCACGCCCTCGCGCGCCTGCCGCGCACCGACCCGCGCCACACCTGGCTCGTCGCGGGCATCGTGCACGTCTGGTACCTGCGCGGCTCCTACCGGGAGGCGTTCCGCCTGGCGTTCGACACCCTGGCGTTCGGTTCACCGTCCGACCACTCGGAGATGCTGCTCTTCCGCACCGCCTGGCTCGCGGGCTTCACGGGCGACGGCGAGGAGTCGCTCAGATTCGCCGAGGCGTTGGTGGCGCATCCGGCCACCCGGCAACCGAACTGGGAAGCACGGGCCTGGAACACCCTGGGTTACGCGCGCACGGTGACCGACGACCTCGACGGCGCGCGGGAGGCGAACGAACGATCGGTCGCGTGTGCGCGGGCGTTGAACGACGAAGCGTTGCTGATGACGTTCCTGAACAACCACGCCTGGCTGCTGATGCGGCTGGGCGACCTCGACGGCGCCTCGGCCGCGGTCGAGGAATCGCTCGCGTTCCGCATTCCCGACGGCTACCGGTTGATGGCGATCAGGCACACCGCCGGTGTGATCGCGTTGGAACGAGGTGACGTCGACCTGGCCGAACGGCATTTCACCATCGCACTGCGGGAAGGCGCGCCGTCCAGCGTGGCGCTGGCGGGTGTGCTGGAAGGCCTCGGCGTGGTGGCGGCCCGCCGGCACCAGAGCGAGCGCGCGGTCGTGCTGATGGCCGCCGCGGCCGCCACCCGCACGTCCCGGCAGGAAGCACCGTGGAAACGCATGGTCGCGGACGCGTGCGACTTCGCCGTGGCGGAGGTGGGGGAGCGGAGGGCGTCGCGTGCTCGCAGACGGGGAGAGCGGCTGGACCACGCCGGGCTGCTGGAGTACGTGAGCAGGGCCGAGCGGGAGGAGCCGCTGACCGTGCGGCAGCAGCAGATCGCGGACCTCGTGGTGGAGGGGCTGACGAACCCGGAGATCGCGGCACGGCTGGGGATCTCGACCGGGACCGTGCGGTCGCACGTCACGCAGATGCTGGCCAGGCTCGGCCTGACCTCGCGAACCCAGCTGGCGGCGCGAACGGCGCGCGCACGATGACCTGCGACGAGTGCGGAGCCCCGCTCGCCGCCCCCGCCAAGTACTGCTCCGGCGCCTGCCGCCAGCGCGCCTACCGCCGCCGCGCCCGCGAAGCCTCGCCGCGCTCGCCGCGCCTCGACACGTTCGTCGGCCGCCACGCCGAACTGGCCGACCTCACCAGACTTCTTGCACGCCACCGAATTGTCACGGTGGTAGGCCCGCCCGGCGTCGGCAAGTCGCGGCTCGTCCAGGAAGCCGTCGCGCACCGCCGGCACCCGGCGCCGCTCGTTCTCGACGGCTGCGAGCACGCCCTCGACGACTTCGCCGAACTCGTCCAACGCCACCCGGCCCGCCGGGTGGTGGCCACGAGCCACCGGGCGCTCGACGTCCCCGGCGAGCAGGTGTACCGGCTCGAGCCCCTCCAACCGCACGAGGCGACGAGGTTGTTCTGCGACAGGGCAACGGCGGTCGACAGCGAGTTCGACGGGGACCCCGACCTGCTCGACGTCGTGTGCGAGCGGCTCGACCGGCTGCCGCTCGCGCTCGAACTCGCCGCGCGCCTGGTGCGCGTGCTGACGGCGGAGGAGATCGCGGCCAGGCTCGGCACCAGGTTCGCCGTGCTCACCGGCGGCCCGCGCGACGCCCCTGCCCACCACCGCTCGCTGCACGCGGCGATCGACCGCGGCTACGTGCTGCTCACCGAGGTCGAACGCGCGGCGCTCCGGGCGTTCTCCTTGCTGCCCGGCGGCATCGGCGAAGAGGTCGCCGACGCGCTCGTGCCCCACGGGTGGGAGATCGCGAAAAGTCTCAACGCGCGGTCGTTTCTCGAAAGCGGCGAGCGGTTCACGATGCTGGAGTCGGTGCGGCTGTTCGCTTTCGACGCGTTGCTGCAGCACGACTCCATCGCCGTCCGCGACCGGCTGCTCGACGTTCTGGCGGCCCTGCCGGAACCGCTCAGGGCGGTGGAAGCCGGCAACATCCGTTACGCCGCAAAGCTCATGCCGGACGACGAGCGTCTCGTCGCCGCGCACGACGAGGGCGGTGAGGCGGAGGAGATCGCGCTCGGCCCGTTGTCGTGGCGCGAGGAACGACTGCTCAAGATCGCGGCGATGGTCGCGGAAGGACTGACCAACAGGCAGATCGCGGACGGTCTGCACGTGTCGCTGCGGACCGTGGAGGCGGACGTGCGCGACCTCAAGACCGTGCTGGGCGTCCGGTCGCGCGCACAGATCGCCGCCTGGGCTACGCGTGCGTGACCTCTTCCTCTCCTTCGAGCTCCTCCTCAGCGGCCTTGGCCAGGCGCCGCTTCACGACGAAGACACCCGTGACGCCGGCCACCACGGCGATCGCCAGGCCCGCGTAGGAGAAGCCCTTCAACCACTTCTCGGCCACCACGCCGAGGTAGTAGACGGCCGCCGCCGTACCGCCCGCCCACACCACGCCACCGAGAGCGTTGGCCACGAGGAACTTGCCGTAGTTCATGTGCAGTGACCCCGCCAGCGGACCGGCGAGAATGCGCAGCAGAGCGACGAACCGGCCGAAGAACACGGCCCACGCACCGCGTTTCTGGAACACCCGGCGGGCGTGCTCGAGCTGTGTTTCGCCGAAGTGCTTGGGGAATTTCCTGCCCATCCACGCGAACAACCGCGGCCCGCCGCGCCGTCCGATGAGATAGCCGAAGTTGTCGCCGATGATCGCGCCCGCGCTCGCCCACACACCGATCCACAACGGGCTCAGGTGGTCGTGCTGCGACGCCAGCAGCGAGGCCGTGACCAGCACGATCTCACCTGGCAGCGGAATGCCGAGCGACTCGAAACCGATCACCAGGCCGACGATCACGTACACGAGCAGAGGCGGGATGGCTTCGAGCCATTGTTCGATCGGCACACGGCAACACTACCGTGCGCCATTATGTCCGCTTTGGTAATTGTCGTCGGATTTGTGCGGCACGGCTGAACCGGGGAAGGCGCAAGGCCGTACGCCCAGGCAGGAGGTGAGGAGCCCGATGCGCATCCTCGGAGTACTGCTGGGAGTCGTGCTGCTGCTCGCGGGGTGCGCCGAGAAGGCGCCCACCCCGGAGAAGTTCCAGTTCACCGCGAAGACGCTGGAGGGCGCGGAGTTCCGCGGTGACAAGCTCGTCGGCCAGCCGGCCGTGCTGTGGTTCTGGACGCCGTGGTGCCCGTCGTGCAACGCCGAGGCCGAGAAGGTCGCGGCGATGGCCAAGCGGCACAACAAGGTCCAGTTCGTCGGCGTCGCGGCGGAGGACCAGCTCGACGCGATGAAGAAGTTCGTCTCCGACCACGAGATGAGCGGGTTCCCGCACCTGGCCGACCTGGACGGCTCGGTGTGGAAGCGGTTCGGGGTGACCGCCCAGCCGACGTTCGCGTTCGTCCGCGCCGACGGCTCGGTGGAGCTCCTCACCGGCGCGCCCACCGAGGAACAGCTCGACCAGCGGGTCTCCGCATTGGTCCAGTGACATCCCCAGGTCCCGCAGCCGCATCATTCCTGCAGAAAGACCCTGC
The DNA here is from genome assembly GCF_014648475.1 of Lentzea flava. Classification (GTDB taxonomy): domain Bacteria; phylum Actinomycetota; class Actinomycetes; order Mycobacteriales; family Pseudonocardiaceae; genus Lentzea; species Lentzea flava. The sequence goes on from NZ_BMRE01000003.1 coordinate 13,930, forward strand.
GCTGTCGGGACCAACGCCTGGTTCGGCGTTGCGATCGCTTTCGTACCGTCGAACTGGCGGCGCGGCGATGCCGCGTGGCCTTGAGGAGGCAGGTGTCGATGGACTACATCCAGGTCTCGCTCGCGGAGGCCATCCCCGAGCAGGCCAGGGACTACGCGTCTGCGCGCATTGGTTCGCTGGACCGCTACGCGCCCGACCGGGTCGACTTCGCCTGGGTCAACCTGACTTCGGACAAGTCCGTCATCCACGCGCACGCCCGGCTCGACCTCAAGTGGGTCGAGGTGCAGGCGTACGCGGAGGCGGACACCGTCACCGAGGTGATCGACCTGCTGCGGGAACGCATGCGGCGTCAGCTCGTCTCGATGCACGACTGCGTGCCCGCGCACAACTGACCTCGGTGCGCGGAACCCGCCACCCGGCGGCGGACGGGTGGCGGGTTCAGCACACCTTCTTCACGGTTCCCCGTGCCCCGTCCACCTGGATTCGATCTCCCGAGGCGATCCTCGTGGTGGCGTTCCCGCACCCGACCACCGCCGGAATCCCGAGTTCCCTCGCCACGATCGCCGCGTGCGAGAGAGGCGCGCCGACGTCCGTCACGACTGCCGCGGCACGGGTGAACAACGGCGTCCAGCCGATGTTCGTCACCGTTGTCACGAGAATCTCGCCCTGCCGCAACGACTCACCGTCCTCGACCCGTGCCAGCACCCGCGCGACACCCTCGACCACACCAGCCGAACCGGGGAAGCCGGTGACGTCCGACGGCATCGGCACGTCGGTCGTCGCGTCGTACAGGTCGGCCCGCCGGTTCGGTGAGGCCGCCCAGGACTCGGGATCGAACCGGCCGCGGATCACCGCCGGGTAGGGCGGCAGCGCGCGATAACGCTCGTAGGCCTGCCGTTGCGCGTGCACCCGGTCCAGCAACGACGTGTCGCCGCCCAGCACGCGCAGGACGTCGTCGATCGGCAGGAAGAACAGGTCGTCACCGGACTTCGTCAGCTCGCCGGCGCGCAACACGAACGCCCGCATGACCCAGAACGCCCGCACCATCTCCGACCGGGCCTGTTCCCGCGCCCGAGCGCCCGCGCCGATCCGGTCGAGCTGCTTGCGGATCTTGGCGGCCTTCGCGGGATGCGCGGCCACCAGCCGTTCCCACGCGGCCGAACGAGCGGAGGCCTGACGCGCGAGCAACGCCTCCGGGTCGGCCAGCGTCTCCAGCTGCCGTGAGATCCACTCCGGATCCTCCGCCGGTCGCGGCGAGGAGAGCTCGAACTCGCCGGCACAGCGATGACCCCAGGTCCGCGCGAATTCCTCGGTGCCGATCTCCCCGGACCGCAGGCGGGCGAGGCCGACCAGCGGCCCCAGGCTCGCGAGCCCGGCGCCGTCGTGGAACCCGGTCAGCAACGTGGTCGCGTCCTCCTCGCCGACCAGCGCGACGAGCTCGCGCCGGAACGCTGCGGGCCCTCCCGCGATCATGCGCGCGCCGGCGTCGAGGATCGGGCACACGTACCGCAGCAGCTGGTCGAGGTCGTTGCGCCACAGGCCGAGCAACGCGTCCGGCGTGGTGCACGCGGCGATGGCCTCGTGGGCGGCGGCGCAGCGCGCGGGGTTCTCGCGGACGAGTCGCGGCAGCCGGGTCCGGTAGAGGAACTGCTGCTTGATCGGCCCGCCCGCGCCGCGCACCACGGCGGCCAGGATCGCGAGCCGCGACATCGGCAGCGGCGGCACCGTCACCCCGGCCGGGATGCGCCCGAACGTCTCCTCTCCGGACCGCAGCATCCGCTCGGCCTTGCCGATCGCCGTGCCGAGCGCGGTGTAGGTGCTGATGTTGAGGTAGAAGCGGCCGCCGATGTTGCCGGAGATCCGGTGCGGCCCGATCGTCATGTTCGACAGCACCTCGACCAGCGACCACGTCACCGGAGTCATGACCTCGGGGATCGCCTCGCCGACGTTGCCGTTGGACCACAGGTAGTCGCCGTCGAGCGTGTCGTTCCACTCGACCCGCAACGACGTGATGGGCCGTGCCTGCAGGATCCAGACCTTGTCGCCGGTCAACGCCCACTCGACGTCCATCGGCGTCGCGAACAGCTTCTCGATCCGTTCGCCGAGCTCGATCAGCTCGCGCTTCTGCGCGTCGGTGAGCAGGTCTGACGAGTTCGCCTCCCCGCTGACCAGCGCCTCACCGAGCCCGCGCACCGCGTTGATCACCGGCTCGGCCCGCCCGGTCACCGGATCCGCCGTGAACAGCACGCCGGACACGTCTGCGGGCACCATCCGTTGCACGACGACGGCCATCTCCGCGGACTCGATCCCGTTGTTCTCGCGGTAGGCGACGGCGCGGGCCGACCGCAGGGAGTCCCAGCACCGCAGGACCGCGTCGAACAGCCCGTCCTCGGACACGTTCAGCACCGTGTCGTGCTGCCCGGCGAACGACAGTCCCGGCAGGTCCTCCGCGGTGGCCGACGACCGCACCGCCACCGGCCCGCCCAGCTGCCGGAACGCCTCCAGCAGGCCCTCCATCGACCGCTCCCGGTAGGCGCGGGTCGTGAGGCAGAACCCGGCGGGCACCGGCAGCCCCGCCCTCGTCAGCGTCGCCAGCGAGGCGCCCTTGCCGCCCACCGCCGCCAGGTCGGCTGCCGGGTCGTCGAGCGGGAGGATCAACGGGATCATGTCGCCATAGTTGTCGAAACGGGTCGTCCTCGTTCGTACAAAGGGCGAAAGGAGACCACCATGACCCAGAAGTACCTGCTCAGCATCTACCAGCCCGACGGTGAGGTCCCGCCGCCCGAGATCCTCGACCCGATCATGGCGAACCTCGAGACGCTCAACGAGGAGATGCGGGCCAAGGGCGCGTGGGTGTTCGCGGTCGGCCTGCACCCGCCGTCGACCGCGACCGTGCTCAGGGCCAAGGACGACGACGTGCTGATGACCGACGGTCCGTTCACCGAGGGCAAGGAGCACATCGGCGGCTTCACGATCATCCAGGCGGCCGACCTGGACGAGGCGCTGGAGTGGGGGCGCAAGCTCGCCACCGTGCTGAACCCGCTGTCGGTCGAGGTCAGGCCGATCGCGTTCGCATGATCGAGGAGATCTATCGCGCGGAGTACGGCCGCGCGGTGTCAGTCCTGACCCGCGTCCTCGGCGACCTCGACCTCGCCGAGGAGGCGGTGCAGGACGCCTTCACCACGGCCGCCGAACAGTGGCCGGTGAAGGGCGTACCACCGGCGCCCGCCGGCTGGATCATCACGACCGCGCGCAACCGCGCCATCGACAGGCTGCGCCGCGAGACCAAGGGGCACGAGAAGCACGCGCAGGCGGCGCTGCTCCAGCACGAACCGGAGGAGGAGGTGGGAGACGTGCCGGACGACCGGCTTCGGCTGATCTTCACCTGCTGCCACCCGTCGCTCGCGCTGCAGGCCCAGGTCGCGCTGACGTTGAAGCTCCTCGGCGGTCTCACCACGGCGGAGATCGCGCGGGCGTTCCTCGTGCCGGAACCCACGATGGCGCAACGGATCGTGCGGGCGAAGGGCAAGATCCGCGCGGCCCGCATCCCGTACCGGGTGCCGCGCGACGCCGACCTGCCCGAACGCCTGAAGGCCGTGCTCGCGGTCGTCTACCTGATCTTCAACGAGGGCTACCTGGACAAGCAGGAGCTGGCCGGCGAGGCGATCCGGCTCGGCCGCGTGCTGGCCCAGCTCATGCCGGACGAACCAGAGGTGTGGGGGCTGCTCGCGTTGATGCTGCTCGTCGCCTCACGCCGGGACGCTCGGGTGGTCGACGGCTCGCTGGTGCCGCTCGCGGAGCAGGACCGGTCGCGGTGGGACGCGAACCTGATCGCCGAGGGCCAGGACATCGTGCGGCGGTGCCTGCGCTGGAACCGGCCGGGGCCGTACCAGCTTCAGGCCGCCATCAACGCCGTGCACAGCGATCCGCCGACCGACTGGCATCAGGTCGTGGCGCTCTACGACCAGTTGCTGGCGATCACACCCAGCCCGGTCGTGGCGCTGCATCGTGCCGTCGCCGTTGCCGAGGTCGACGGACCTGCCGTGGCGCTGCGGGAGGTCGAGGCGCTCGATCTCGACCGGTACCACCTGTTCCACGCCGTCCGCGCTGATCTGCTGCAACGGCTCGGTGAAGACCCGACGGCGGCGTGGGAGGCCGCGCTCGAACGGGCGGAGCACCCGGCCGAACGCGACCTCCTGCGGAAACGGCTAGGCCTTGCGGCGGACGAGCAGGATCGCGCCGACGACGGCGATCAGCCCGACGACGACCCACAGCCACGCGGGAACGCCACCGGAGTCTGACGGCGTGGTCGACACCGGGGTGTTCGACACCGGTGCGCTCATGGTCACCGACGACGTCGGTGCCGCGGAGGACGCGGCCACGTTCACCGTGAAGGTGAACTTGCCGCTGATGATGTCGCCGTCGTCGGCCTGAGCACGCCATTCCAGCGTGTGCGCACCGGCCTTCGCCGCGGCGCCGTCCACCTTCGCCGTGATGGTCCTGTCGACGGCGTGGGTCTGCGTGACCGGCCACTTGGCACCGTCCGGGCCGGTCACCGTGACCGCGTCGCCGTCGGGCAGGCTGACCGTGTCGCTGAACGTCAGCTCGATCTGCTGCGGCGGCGCGTCGAGTGCCGCACCGGACGCCGGGTTGCTGCTCTTGAGCTCGGCATGGGCCTGCGCGGGGACGGCCACAGCCGTCGCGGCGAGCAGTGCCAGCACGAGCGCGCTGAAGTAACGCCTCACGTGCGCAGCGTAGTGGCCCACTCGCTGTACGGGGTTTCCTGTCGGATTGGACAGAGTCGTTGTCCACCGGCTCGCCGGGGATTTCACTGGCCCGCATGCACGACTTCCTCCGCGTGCTCTACGAAGATCATCACCACAGTCTGCTGAACTTCGCGACCCGGCTGACCGGAGACCGCGCGGCCGCCGAGGACGTCGTCCAGGAGACCTTCCTGCGGGCGTGGCGCCACCCCGAATGCTTTGCCGACGGATCCTCCGCCCGCGGCTGGCTCATCACCGTGGCGCGCAACGTGGTCATCGACCGAATGCGGGCCAGGACGGTGCGGCCGCACGAGACCCGCGAGCACGAACCGGAACCAGTTCCTGATCACGCTCAGCGGGTCGTCGACGCCTTGGTGATGGAGGCGGTGCTCGCATCACTGTCCTATGAACACCGTCGCGTGCTCACCGAGCTTTACTACAACGACCGCACGTACAGCGAGGTCGCCGTGTGTCTGGGCGTGCCTGCCGGAACGGTGAAGTCCCGCACCCACTACGCGTTGTGCGAGCTACGCCGGGCGTTCGACCAGCGTCAGATCCGCTGACCGCGGCTTGCGCAGCGACAGGACGAACGCGAGCGCGGCGGCCACCGCGGCCGCGATCACCGGGACGACCGGCTCGACCTCGTAGAGCGCGGTGCTGAGCAGCGGTCCGAGGATGAACGTCAGTCCCGTGGTGGCGTTGACGAGCCCGGCGATCGAGCCCTGGTGCTCACGGCCGACACCGAGGGAGGCCGCGGCGGCGAAGCCCGCCACCGCGAGGCCGAGGCCGACGGAGGTCACCAGGAACGCCGCGGCCATCAGCCACGTCGTCGACGCGAAGGTGAGAATTCCGTAGCCTGCCAGCGCGATCGGTGCGCCGACGCGCATCAGCCTGGCCGCCGGCCACTTCAGCTTCGGCACGAGCGCGCCCTGCGTCGCGACGAGCCCGATGCCGGCGACGAACAGCACGACGCCGACAGTTCCCGCGGTGGCGCGGGAATCGAGGTGCAGCCGGTCCGCGACGAGGAACCCGACGATCACCTGCACGAGTCCGAGCGACAGGTACATCAGGAACCCGACGCCGAAGACAGGCCACAGCTCCCACGGTCGCGATCGGACTGTCTGCTGTGGACGTTCGACCGCCGCCGGCTTCACGCCGATGCCGACCCAGAGCGCGAGCACCGCGGCGATCGCGGGGGCGAGGTAGAGCGGCAGCAGCAACGAGAAGACGGCGAGCACACCACCGGCGGCCGGGCCGATGACGATGGAAAGTCCTTGCGCCGCACCGACGAGGCCCACGGCCCTGGTGCGTTCGGCCTCGTCGGTCGTGGCCGTGCCGGCGACGGCGAGGGCGGCGACGGGCAGTGCGGCGAGACCGGCGCCGAAGATCAGGCTGCGGAACACGAGCATGAGCGTGAACGTCGGTCCGGGTGTCAGCGTCTCGTCGAGGCCCAGGCTGGAGACCACCGCGAAACCGGCCAGTCCCGTTGTGCACAAAGCGAGTCCGGCGAGCAGCACGCGGCGTAGCCCGATGGTGTCGAGCGCGCGTCCCCACAGCGGGCTCGACACGGTGAGTGCCGCCGCGGCGATCGTGATCACCAGCCCCAGCTGTGTCTCGGTGAGAGCCAGCTCACGGGAAAGCGGGGCAAGGATCGGAGTGAGCAGCTGCTGCGCCGAGTACATCACCAGAACGGTGATCAGCAAGGGCGCCAAGGACTTGCGCACAGGGTTCCCCTCGAGTCGAGACGCTGGTTGACCGTCCGAGTTAGGTTAGCCTAACTTAACGGCCAGGGGTGGGTCAGTTCTATGCGACGTTGACAATCATTGTCAGTAGTGCTCACGATGACTCTATCGGGTGAGGCAAGTGGGGGATGTTCGTGAAGAGTGAAACCTGGCTGCGCTGCCGCGCGCCCCGGCCACGTGCCGCGGTGCGACTCGTGTGCCTGCCGCACGCGGGAGGCTCGGCGAGCTTCTTCCACGGCTGGGGCGCGCTTCCGGCCGAGGTGCTCGCGGTGCAGTACCCCGGCCGGGCGGATCGCATCGGAGACCCTTGTGCCGCAAGCGTTGCGGAGCTGGCCCGTGCGGTGGCCGACGCGGTGCCGAAGGACAAGCCGTTCGTGCTGTTCGGCCATTCGCTCGGCGCGATCGCCGCGTTCGAGGCGGCGCGCGTGCTCGAACACCGGCACGGGACACCGCCCGCTCACCTGATCGTCTCGGGCAGGCAGGCGCCGGACGGCCGCGAGAACGGCCGGGTGCACCAGCTCCCCGACGCCGAGCTGGTCGGTGAGGTCGTGCGGCTCGGTGGCACGGATGGCGCACTTCTGGCCGAACCCGAGGCACGGTCGGTGTTCCTGCCACCGATCCGCGCGGACTTCCGCATCGCCGAGACCTACGCGTACCGCCCCGGCCCGGTGCCGAGCTGCCCGATCACCGCGGTGCTCGGGTCGGCGGACAGCGAGGTGACGCCGGAGCAGGCGCTGCGCTGGGCGCGGTTCACGTCCGGCCCGTTCGCGCGGCACGTGCTGCCCGGCGGGCACTTCTACCTGGTGTCCGAAGTGGACGCCGTCCTGAGCATCGTCGCAGCGACCCTGGAGATGAGGGACCTTGAGAACGTTTGAGCGGCGCGTCCGGTGGACTGCCGACCCGCTGGAGACAGCCGCGGCGCTGGCGCGCGCGAGTGTCGAACCGCACGTGGTCTACGAGAACCGGGGCGTGGTGTGGTTCGCGGAGGGGGAGATCGAGACCGTCTGCGGCGGGATCGAGGAGCTGGCGGCGTTCCACGGGCGGACCGCCTACGGCTGGGTCACGTTCGAGCGCACCGGCCATCTGGCGGTGCCGCGGGACGAGATCCGGTTCGGCGACGGCAGCGCGGTGCTGCGGTCGGTGGACGAGGAATCCCTTTTGCTGCTGGAGAAACGACTGGCCGCGATCTCGCCGCTGACCGTCGGTGAGGAACGGGTGCAGGCGCCGATCGAGACGTGTGGCGCCGACGACTACCGGACGGCGGTCGCCGCGGCCGTCGCGGACATCCGGGCAGGGCTGCTGGAGAAGGTGATCCTGTCGCGGGTCGTGCCGCTGCCCGCCGACCTCGACTTCCCCGCGACCTACCTGGTGGGCAGGCGCGGCAACGACCCGGCGCGGTCGTTCCTGCTGCGGCTCGGCGGCTGGGAGGCGCTCGGTTTCAGCCCGGAGGTCGTGACCAGCGTCGACGGCCTGGGCGAGGTGGTCACGCAGCCGTTGGCCGGCACGCGGGCGTTGCTGAACGACGCGGTGTTCGACGTGGCGCGGCGCGAGGAGCTCTACCGCGACGCCAAGGAGGTCTTCGAGCACGCGATCTCCGTGCGGCTCGCTGCGGCGGAGCTGACCGGCGTGTGCGGGCACGGGTCGGTGAAGGTCGCGGACTTCATGTCGGTCAAGGAACGCGGCAGCGTGCAGCACCTCGCGTCCGAGGTCACCGGGGTGCTGGCGCCGGACCGTTCGCCGTGGGACGCGCTGGCCGCGCTGTTCCCGGCGGTGACGGCGTCGGGCATCCCGAAGGCGCAGGCGTGCTCGTTCATCGGCAGGGTCGAGCCGGAGCGCGGGCTCTACAGCGGCGCGGTGGTGCGGATCGACGCCGACGGATCGCTGGACGCGGCTCTGGTGCTGCGCAGCGTCTTCCGGCGCGAAGGTGTGACGTGGCTGCGGGCGGGCGCGGGGATCGTGGCGCAGTCGACGCCCGAGCGCGAGCTGGAGGAGACGGTCGAGAAGCTGCGCAGCGTCTCCCGGTTCCTGGTGCCGTCGTGCGCGTAGTCGTCGCAGGTACGTCCTTCGGCCGCGTCTACCTGGACGCGGTGGGTTCCGATCTGGTGGGGATTCTGGCTCGGGGGAGCGCCTACTCGGCGGAGTGCGCTGCCTCGCGCGGAGTGCCGCTGTACACCTCGGTCGACGAGGTCCCGGACGTCGATGTCGCTTGCGTGGTCCTGAAGTCCGGTGCTCTGGGTGGGCCCGGTACCGAGATCGCGCGGGCCTTTCTGAAGCGTGGCGTGCACGTGTTGCAGGAGCATCCCGTGCACGCCGACGAGATCGCGTCGTTGTTGCGCGAGGCCCGCGCCGCCGGTGTTTCCTATGCGGTGAACACTCTGTATCCGAACCTCTCGCCGGTGCGGAGGTTTCTCGCGGTGGCCCAGGTGTTGCAGCGGCACCAGCGGATCGAGTTCATCGACGCGGCCTGCAACAGCCAGGTGCTGTACCCGTTGATCGACGTGCTCGGCCGGATCGCCGGGTTGCGGCCGTGGGAGTTCGGGCCGGTTTCGCGCGGCGGGCCGTTCGTGAGCCTGCACGGGCGGATCGGCGGGATCCCGCTGACGTTGCGGGTGCAGAACGAGGTGCACCCCGAGGATCCGGACAACCACTCGTTCTTCCTGCACCGCATCACGATCGGCTGCGAGGGCGGGGTACTGGAGCTCGCCGACACGCACGGCCCCGTGTTGTGGAACCCGCGCCTGCACTCGCCGCGCGACTCCGCCGGCCGGTTGATCATGGACGCTGAGCGCCTGTCCACGCCGAACGTGGTCGTGCTCGGCTCTGCTGTGTCCTATGTGGACGTCTTCGCGAAGTTGTGGCCAGAGGCCGTGTCGCGTGCTTTGGCCGACCTGCACGACCCGGCCGGTCGGCAGTGGGCGTTGAGCGTGTCGACCGCGTGGCGCGAGCTGAGCGCCGTGCTGGGCCTGCCCGCACTGATTCGCCCGGCCGAACCCGGTGTCATTCCCCTCGACGAGATTTTGGCGGTGTCGTGAGCTGCAGTCATGTGCTGGTGAAGGTGGCGTCGCTGGATCGCGCCGTCGCCGACTTCCGCGCGCTGGGCTTCGAGGTGAAGCCCGCCTCTTCGCGGCACGCCCACGTGTGGTTCGCCAAGGGGCCGATCATCGAGCTGGTCACCACGCCCGCCGGTGCGCGGTTCTCGCGGATTCCGCTGAACCTGCTGTGGGGCAAGGGATCCGGGACGCGCATGGCGGGCTGGGCGGTGGCCGGAGAGGGCTTCTGCGACGTCGCGGTGCTGGTGGATTCGCCGTCGTCGGCCGGCGTGCCGATCGGCAAGGTCGTGCCGTGGGAGCGGGACGGGATCCGGTTCTCGTTCGCGTATCCGCGCAACCCTTCCGTGCCGTTCCTGGTGACGCCGTACGACCCGCCGCAGCACCCGGCCTCGGTCACGCATCCGAACGGCGCTTCGGAGTTGATCGGCGTGCTGATGGACGTCGCGCCGGCCGATCGCGCGGTGTTCGACCAGATCGTGGCCGGTGATCCGGTGTTCGAGGTGTCTGCCGGCCCGGTGACGCGGGTGCGCGCGATCCGCCTGGCCGGGCTTGCTTCCGCTCTTGATCCATCCCTGTTGCACGGCATCACCGTGCTCACCGAAGACGAGGACCTGTGATGTCGCTCAACCGTCGTGACGTGCTGCGCCTGGCCGGCGTCGGTGCCCTGCTGACCGCCTGCGGTGGCGCACCCGGTGCGGCGCCCGTCCAGAACGCCGTCGTGGAGGCTCGGCGCGGCGGCACCCTGCGCGCCGTCTTCACCGGTGGCGGGGCCGCGGAGAGCATCGACCCGTTCGCGGGCGGATCCCCGGTCGACTTCGTGCGCAACGACGTGATCTACGACGCGCTGTTCGCCCTGCGCGGTGCGGCGGTCGAGCCCGCGCTGGCGTTGTCGGTCACGCCCGGCCCGTCGTCGTTCGAGCTGAAGCTGCGCCCGGACGTGAAGTGGCACGACGGCAAGGCTTTCACCGCCGAGGACGTCGCTTACAGCCTGAAGTACATGTGCTCGCCGGACCGCCCGTACCCGACGCAGCTCGGTGCGTACTTCGACGTGGCTGGAGTCCGCGTGGTCGACCCGCTGACCCTGGTGGTGCCCACCTCGCGGCCCGTCGGTGATCCGGCGCTGTTCCTCGCCGCGTTCCCCGCGAAGATCGTGCCCAACGGCTTCACCGGTGCCTCCGCCGTCGGCACCGGCCCGTACCGGGTGACCGCGTTCGAGGCGGGACGGGAAGCGCGGCTGGAACGGTTCGAGGGCCACTGGGCGGGGTCGTCGCCCGCTGATTCCCTGGTGCTGCTGTCGTTGAGCGACCCGGCGGCGAAGGTGAACGCGGTGTCGACCGGCCAGGCGGACTTCGCGGGCGACATCCCGTTCACCACGGCCAAAACCGGTGTGCCGGGCTTCGAGGTGCGGACCGCGGGTGCCTCCGCCCGCACCAGCTTCGGCTTCGTGCTGAACGCGACCAAGGCCCCGTTCAACGACCCGCGCGCCCGCCGTGCCGTGCGGCTGGGCATCGACCGCGCCGCGCTGGTGAACTCGGTGCTGCTCGGCTACGGCACGGTGGGCAACGACCTGTTGTGCGCCGGTGCCAAGTACTTCACCGCGCGCGAACCGTTGAAGCGCGACGTCGACCAGGCGCGGAAGCTGGTGTCCGAGGCGGGTTTGTCCGGTGCTTCGGTGACGTTCCGGTCGGCGGAGTGGGAGATCGGCTACAACGCCTCGACGCAGCTGGTCGCCGAACAGCTCAAGGACATCGGGCTGACGGTCAAGCCGCAGATCGTCGGCCCCGCCGAGTTCTTCGAGCCGTCCGCGGTGGCGGCGGCGGACGCGGTGGCGTTCTCCAGCGGCCCTTCCGCGCTGGCCGTGATCTACGGCCGGATCAGCGGGTTCCCGCCGCTCGCGTTGGGCGACAAGGAGTTCGACACCGCCTTCGGCCGCGCGATCGCCTCCGCCTCGGAGGCCGAGCGCGCCTCCGCCTGGGAGACCGCGCAGAACGTGATGTACGACCGCGGCAACACCGTGGTCTGGGGCCTGGCCGACGTGCTGTCGCTGGCCCGTCGCGAAGTCGCGGGCGTCGACGTGCGCGACCAGCCCAAGTACCCGTACCTGGGCAAGGCCGGTCTGGCGTGAGAGAGCTGCTGACCAGCCTGGGTCTGCTGGTGCTGCTGTCGTTCGCCGTGTTCGTGGGCGTCGACCTGCTGCCGGGCGACCCGGTCACGGCCCGGCTGGGCGCCACCGCCTCACCCGCGCGCATCGCCGAGGTGCGCGCACACCTCGGCCTGGACCGGCCGGTGCTGGAGCGCTACGGCTCGTGGGTTGTCGGTGTCCTGCAAGGAGATCTCGGTGTCTCGGCGTCGGGCCGGCCGGTTGCCTCGATGTTGTCGGATCGCGTCGGCAACTCGGTGCTGCTCAGCGTGGTGACGTTGGTGTTGCTGGTGCCGCTGTCGTTCGGGCTCGCGGTGTGGGCGGCCTGGCAGCGCTCGGCGGACCGGGTGATCTCCGGTGGCGCGCTGCTGCTGGTGTCGGTGCCGGAGTTCGTGGTGGCCGGTGCGCTGGTCCTGGTGTTCGCGGTGTCGTTGCGGTGGCTGCCCGCGGTGTCGCTGGTGCCGGTCGGGTCGTCGCCGCTTTCCACGCCTTCGGTGCTGGTGCTGCCGGTGTTGTCGTTGCTGCTGGTCGGACTTGCTTACGCGGTGCGGGTGATCAGGTCTTCGGCCGTGGGGGTGCTGGCTTCGCCGCACGTGGAGTTCATGTGGCTCAACGGTGCTTCCCGGCGTGACGTACTGCGGCAGGCCGTGTTGCCCGCGGTGTTGCCGGTGGCGGTGCAGGTGTGGCTGGTGACCGGTGTCGGGTTCGTGGGCGGGGCCGTGCTGGTGGAGAAGATGTTCGGGTATCCGGGGATCGGGGAGTTGCTGGTGTCGTCGGTGCGGACCGGCGACCTGCCGGTGGTGCAGGCGCTGGTGCTGATCATCGGGGCGGCGATGCTGGGCGCGCTGGTGCTGGCGGACTGGGCCGTTGTGCTGCTGACGCCTCGGTTGCGGGTGGCGCGGTGAGCCGGGACGTGGGCGCTGGTGGCGCGGCGGACCTGGGCGCGGGTGGCGCGGCGGGCCTGGGCGCGGGTGGCGCGGCGGGCCGGGACGGGCTGGCTAGGGATGCAGCGAGTGCCGGTGATGCCGGGCGTGCGGGTGTCGTCTCAGTTGCCGGTGACGCCGACCGCGCGGGTGCCGTCTCGGTTGCCGGTGGCGCGGTGAGCCCGGAGGTGCGCGCTGGTGGCGCGGTGAGCCCGGAGGTGCGCGCTGGTGGCGCGGTGAGCAGGGACGGGCAAGCTGGCGCAGAGGTCCCCCGTGATGGAGGATCCCCCGCGACCCAACGTACCCGGCGCCACCGACAAGATCGGGCGGCTCGGCCTGAGCAGGACGGGAAGGCTTGGCAGCGCCGCCTGGTGGCTGGCCTCAAGCGCGGCTGGTGGCCGCTCGCCCTCCTCACGCTGATCCTGATCGCACCGGAGCTCGCACCCCACGCCGCCACCGACGTGGTCGGCCTCCCGTACTCCACGCAGGGCCTGCTCGGCACCGACCACCTGGGCCGCGACGTCCTGTCCCGACTCATGCACGGCGGCCGCCCCATGGTCCTCACCAGCCTGGCCGCGGCCGCGCTCGGCACCGGCGCCGGCACCCTGATCGGACTGGTCGCCGCCTGGTGGCGCCCGTTCGTCCTGCGGCCGTGGGACGCGGTCGCCGCGGTGCCGGGCATCCTCGTGCTCCTGCTCGTGCTGACCGCCATGCCGAATCGCGCCGGCATCGTGTTCGCGGTCGCGCTGGCGAGCGTGCCGTTGTCGGCGCGGGTCGTGCACGCCGCGGCCGCGCAGGTCATCGGCAAGGCGCACGTCGAGCACGCGAAGGTGCGCGGCGAAAGGACGGCCTGGATCCTCGGCCGCGAGGTGCTGCCGTTGATCGGCACGACCGTGCTGGCCGATTTGGGGCTGCGGTTCGTCATGGCCGTCTACCTCGTGGCGGCGGCGGGATTCCTCGGGCTCAGCACCATGTCGTCCGACTGGGGGCTGCTCGTCGTCGAAGCCCTGCCGGGTGCCGCGCTGCAGCCGGTGGCGTTGCTGGCCCCTGTGGTCGGGATCGCGGTCGTCGCCGTGTCCGCCAACCGAGTCGCCGATCGCGTCGGGGAGTGGGCATGACACTCGTCGAGGTCGAAGGACTGACGCTGAGAGCAGGCGGGCGCGCGGTCGTCGAGGACGCGCACCTGACCATCGCGGAAGGCGAGGCCGTGGCGCTCGTCGGGCCGTCCGGGTGCGGCAAGACGACGCTGGCGCTCTCCGTTCTCGGCCATCAGCGGCCCGGCGTCACCAAGGAGGCCGGGCGGGTTACGCGGCGCGGCGTGGCCGGGTACGTCGGGCAGGATCCCGGCGTCGCGCTCAACCCCTACCGGAAGATCGGCAAGGTCGTTTCGGCGGAGCTGTTGGGCAGGGTCGGGCTGCCGGGGGAGTTCACGAGCCGGTACCCGCACCAGTTGTCGGGCGGGCAGCAGCAACGGGTGGTGCTCGCGATCGCCCTCGCCCGCGACCCGCGGCTGCTGGTCCTCGACGAGCCGACCGCGGCGCTGGACCCGCGGGCGAAGGCCGAGGTGCTCGCGGAGATCGAGCGGATCCGGGAGCAGGGGGTCGCGCTGCTGTGGATCAGCCACGACGTCGACACGGTGAAGCCGTTGGTGGACAGGGTGATCACGCTCGCCGACACGGACGTTCCCGAGATAGCCAGGCCGCGCGTCGAGATCGGTGAGGTCGTGCTCAAAGCCACGAACCTCATGGCCAAGCACGGCAAGCGCACGATCCTCGACGGGATCGGCTTCGACGTCCGCCGGTCCGAATGCCTGGCCATCACAGGACCGTCCGGGGCCGGCAAGAGCACGCTCGCCCGCTGCCTCGTCGGGCTGCACAGGCCGAGCGGCGGGCGGATCGAGATCAACGGCAGCGTCGGCTGGGTCGCGCAGAACCCCGCCGAGGCGCTGCACCCGATGCACACCGTCCGCACCTCGATCAGCCGGTGCGGGCCGGACGTCGAAGGCGCGCTCGCGGCCGTGCGCCTGGACCCCGCGATCGCGGACCGGTATCCGCACCAGCTCTCCGGCGGGCAGCGGCAGCGGGTGGCGCTGGCGCGGGCGCTCGCGGCGCGGCCGGACGTCGTCGTCTGCGACGAGGTCACGTCGGCGCTCGACGCGGGCACGCAGGCGCGGGTGCTGGGGCTGATCAACGAACTGCGCGCGGAACTCGGCCTCGCCGTCGTGCTGATCACGCACGACCCGAACGTCGTCGAGTCCACTTCGGACAGAGTCTTCGAGCTGGGAGCGAAATGAGCACACACGAGATCGTCGCGAGTCTGCGCGGGCTCGGGGTCGAGCTGTGGACCGAGGACGGGCAGCTGCGGTTCCGCGCACCCCGCGGCGTGCTCACCGACGAGCACAAGCAGGCACTCAGGGCGAACAAGACCGAGATCATCGAGCTGCTCGCCCAGCCGGAGGTGAAACCCGATCCGGCGAGCCGGCACGAGCCGTTCCCGCTCACCGACGTGCAGACCGCCTACCTGCTGGGGCGCAACAACGAGTTCGGCTACGGCGGCGTCGGCTGCCACGGCTACCTCGAGGTCGAGATGCCCGGCGTCCGAGCACAGAACGTCGAGGACGCCTGGAACCAGCTGATCCAGAGGCACGACATGCTCCGCGCGGTCGTCGAACGCGACGGCTACCAGCACGTCCTCCCCGAGGTGCCACGCCTCCGCGTGCACGAGTCGGACGCGGAAACCGCCCGCGCCGAGATGGCCCACCGCACGTACGAGACGGACCGGTGGCCGCTGCACGACCTGCGCGTCAGCGAGAACAAGCTGCACATCTCGATGGACTCGCTGATCGCCGACTGGGCCAGCGCCACGGTCCTGCTCACCGAGCTCGACGCGCTCCTGAAGGGCGAACCCCTGGAGCCGCTGGAGATCACCTTCCGCGACTACCTGCTCGCCGAACGCGGCCTGCGCGACACCAGCCGCTACCGCCGCGACCGCGAGTACTGGCTCGGCCGGATCGACACGCTGCCCGCCGCACCCGACCTGCCGACGAAGGAAACCCCAGGGCCTGCCCGGTTCCGCCGGCTCAGCACCACGCTCACCGACTGGGAGGAGTTCACCAACCGCACGACGTGGCACGGCGTCACGGCCTCGTCCGCGGTGCTCGCCGCCTACGCCGCCGTGCTGCGCAAGTGGTCTCGCAGGAGCGAGTTCAGCATCAACCTGACGCTGCTCAACCGCACTCCGCTGCACCCGCAGGTCGACCGGCTCGTCGGCGACTTCACCAGCGTCAGCCTCCTCGCGGTCACGCAGAAGGGCACGTTCGCCGAGCAGGCGAAGCAGATCGCCGCGCAGCTGTTCGACGACCTCGACCACCGCCTGTTCTCCGGCGTCGAGGTGGTCCGCGAGATCGCCCGCCGCAAGGGCCGCGACGCCGCGCTCATGCCCGTCGTGTTCACCAGCGGCATCGGGCTCGGCGGCCGCCAGGCGGGCGAGGGCATCACGCAGACGCCGCAGGTGTTCCTCGACTGCCAGGTCACCGACGGCCCGGACGGCCTGCAGGTCAACTGGGACGTCCGGGAGGGCATCTACCCGGACGGTCTCGTCGAGGACATGTTCGAGGCCTTCACCACGCTGCTCACGAACCTCGCGACCGCCGACGAGGCCTGGCAGAGCACCAGCCCGGTCCCGCTGCCCCGGTACCAGGCCGAGGAACGCGCCCGAGTCAACGACACGAAAGCCCCGCTCTCCGACGCGTTGCTGCACGAGGGTTTCTTCGCCCAGGCACAGCGCATCCCGGACAAGGAAGCCATCGCCGGCAGCTACACCTACGGCGAACTCGCCCACCGCGCCGCAGCGGTCGCCGCCAAGCTCGACGTCGAGCCCGCCGAACGCGTCGCGGTGGTGCTCGACAAGGGCCCGGACCAGGTCGTCGCGGTCCTCGGCGTCCTGCTCGCCGGTGGCGCATACGTGCCGGTCGACACCACACAACCGTTGCCGCGCAGGGAAAAGATGCTCGCGGGCATCCGCACCGTGATCGACGCGGACTGGCTCAGCGACCTGCCGGACGCCGAAGTCCCCGCCGTCACGGGCGATCCGGACCAGCTCGCGTACGTGATCTACACGTCCGGCTCGACCGGCGACCCGAAGGGCGTGATGATCACGCACCGAGCCGCGCAGAACACCGTCGAGGACATCAACCGCAGGTTCGCCGTCACCGAGAACGACCGCGTGCTCGCGCTGGCCCAGCTGGGCTTCGACCTGAGCGTCTACGACATCTTCGGCGTGCTCGCCGCGGGCGGCACCCTCGTGATGCCGCGCGCCGACCGGCCGGGCGACCCGTCGCACTGGGCCGAGCTGGTCCACGACCACGGCGTCACGGTGTGGAACTCGGTGCCCGCCCAGCTGCAGATGGTCGCGAACTACCTGGAGTCGGAGAAGGGCGACCTGACCTCGCTGCGCCTGGTGCTGCTGTCCGGCGACTGGATCCCGGTCACCCTGCCCGCCCAGCTGAGGCCCCTCGCACCGGAAGCGGAGCTGATCAGCCTCGGCGGCGCGACGGAGGCCGCGATCTGGTCGATCCACCACCGGATCGAGCGGGTGGAACCGGACTGGGTCAGCATCCCGTACGGCCGCCCGCTCACCAACCAGGGCTTCCGCGTGCTGAACGAGCAGGACGAGGACTGTCCCGTGTGGACACCGGGTGCGCTGTGCATCAGCGGCGCGGGCCTCGCCACCGGCTACTTCGGCGACGAGGAGCTGACCGCGCGCAAGTTCGTCACGGTCGGCGGTGAACGGCTCTACCGCACCGGCGACCTCGGCCGTTACCTGCCCGGCGGCGAGATCGAGTTCCTCGGCCGCGAGGACACCCAGGTCAAGATCCGCGGCCACCGCGTCGAGCTGGGCGAGATCGAGGCGACGCTGGTCGGTCACCCGAGCGCGGGCGGCGCGGCCGTCGTGGTCGCGGGTGACGCGCTGCTCGGCTTCGTCGAGACGGCCCGCACCACCGCCCCGGAACCGCTGAACGTCGAACCGGTGAAGCGGTTCGCCGAACGCCAGGTCGACGGCAGCAGCGACCCCGCCGCCCTGCACGCCGCCGCCAGGGCGTCGATGCGCCGCGCGCTGGAGGAACGCGGCGGCTCGCTCGAAGAGATCCTGCCGGGTGTGCACGAACGCCACCGCTGGCTCGTGCGCAAGTGGCACGCGCTGGCCGGGGGCGACGCGACCTGGGACGACGTCAAGGCGTCCGAGGCCTTCGTCCGCTACCACCTCGACCACGTCGAACGCGTCCACGCGCTGCTGAACGGCGAGCAGAACCCGTTCGAGCTGCTCTTTCCCGAGGGCGGCCTGGACACCGCCCGCGCGATCTACCGCGACGACGAGATCTCGCGCTACCTCAACCACGCCGTCGCCGCGCTGATGAACCGCATCGCCGCCGCGCACGAGGGCACGCTGCGGGTCCTGGAGGTCGGCGCGGGCACCGGGTCGACCACCGAGGCCGTGCTGCCGCTGCTGGCGGGGTTCGACGTCGACTACCTCTACACCGACATCACGCCGTTCTTCCTGGCCGAGGCCAAGCAGCGGTTCGAGGCGCGGTTCGCGGTGTTCGACATCGACCAGGACTACCGCGCGCAGGGACTCGCGCCGAACTCGTTCGACGTCGTCCTCTGCGCGGGCGTCCTGAACAGCACCCAGGACCCCGCCGAGGCGTTGCGCAACGCCGTCGAGCTGCTCGCGCCCGGCGGCTGGCTGATCTTCACCGAGCCCACGGCCGACCTGCCGCACATCCTGCTCACGCAGGGCTTCATGATGCAGCCCAGGTCGTTCACGAGCCGCGCGGAGTGGCTGGAGATCATCGACACGGCCGGCGGTCACGAGGTGCTGTGCCTGCCCGAACCGGACCACGTCCTTGCGCCGCACGACATGCACGTGTTCGCCGCGCGGTTCAAGACCGACCGCAAGCCGGTGCGGGCCGACGAGCTCACGAGGTTCGTCGCGGATCGCCTGCCCGGCCACATGGTGCCGGTCGTGCAGGTCGTGGACGCGTTGCCGCTCACCGGAAACGGCAAGGTCGACCGCAAGCAGCTCGTGCGGTGGCAGATCACGCAGCCCGAACCGGAAGCGGCGTCGGGCGTACCGGACGAGCTGGAAGGGCGGCTGTGCGCGCTGTGGGCCGACGCGCTCGGTCTCGCGAGCATCGGCCGTGACGACAACTTCTACGACCGCGGCGCCGACTCGCTGATCCTGGCGCGTGTCGCGGGCAAGCTCCGCGAGGAGGTGCAGGAGGCCGCGCCGTTCGCCTACGACACCCTGCTGCGCCAGATGCTCAACGAGCCGACGGTGTCCGCGCTCGCCCGTGCCCTGCGCACCGCGGCCGAGGAGGAGGAACCCGTTGCCGTGCAACGAGGGAACTCGCTGCTCGTGCCGTTCGGCGGCGAGGGCGGGACCACGCGGGTGATGTTCCACGCGGCGCTCGGCACCATGGACTACTTCCACTCGCTGGGCAACGCACTGGCCGCCCAGAACCTCGGCCCGGTCGTCGGTGTCGCGGTCGCGGACGCCGAGGAATACCTGAAGATCCCGCCACGCGAGCTGATCCCGCGGATCGCCGACGAGTACGCGCAACGGCTCCTCGACGAGGGCTACCAGCGGTTCCAGCTCATCGGCTACTGCCTCGGCGGCCTGCTCGCCACCGAGGTCGCGCGGCGCTTGCTGGAACGCGGTGCCGACGTGGCGGACCTGACGCTCGTCGACAGCATCCCGATGTTCATCGAGACCGGCGAGGAGCTGGCGTTCGAGGCGATCTTCGCCCCGAACCTGGGTCTCGACCCGGTGGCCGCGGTGTTCGGGTCCGATGTGGACAGCGATCTCGTGTACCGGGCCATCGAGAAGCTGATGGCCGACCACGACCGCAACGTCCCGGCCGGTGCGATGGCCGCGCTGTCCGGCGAGTTCGCGCCGGTCGCCGAAGCCGTGCGGAAGCGGCACGAGCTGACCCAGGACGAACGGCTCGCGGAGTACACGGCGCTGGCCGCCCGGCAGGCCGGGCTTCCGGTCGGGCCGGAGCTCATCCCGTCGCTGTTCCGGGTGTGCCGGCACAGCATGCAGGCCGCGCGCTTCGACCCCGAACCGTACGCGGGCGACATGAGGTTCCTGCGCTGCACCGAGGAACAGGACTTCGGCATCACCGCGGGCGTCGGCCACCTGGCAGCGCCGTTCTGGGAACAGACGTGCGTCGGCGCGTTCGAGGTGATCGACGTGCCGGGCAACCACTTCAGCGTGATCGAACCGCCGCACGTCGATGTCGTGGCGGCGCATCTGGCGGAGGGACTGCGATGAGCGCTCTGAAGGAACTCCGCCGACCAGTGGTGTGGTGGACGCGTGCCGGGGTGGTGCTGGGCGCGGTCGGAGCGCTCACCACCTTGGTGCCGTTCATCGGCATCGCCGAGCTGGGCCGTCGCTTGATCGCTGGCCAGGACGCCACCGGTACCGCCGTGATCATCGCGGCAGCACTCGTCGTCGGCTTCCTGTGCAACGGCGGTGCGCTCGGCCTGACGCACGTCGCCGACGCGAAGCTGCAGGCCTTGCTGCGGCGCCGGATCGTGGCGCGGCTCGGCAAGGTCCCGCTCGGCTGGTACTCCGACACGACCTCCGGTGCCGTGCGGAAGGCCGCGCAGGACGACATCGAGGACCTGCACCACCTGCTGGCGCACCACGACGTCGAGGTCACCGGCGCGATCGTGCTGCCGTTGGGCGGCATCGCCTACCTGGTGTGGCTGGACTGGCGACTGGCGCTGCTGGCCGTCGCGACGCTGCCGATCTACCTCGTGGCCTACGCGTTCATGATGCGCGGCTTCGCGGAGAAGATGCGGGAGCTCGACTCCGGGTTCGCGCGGGTCAGCGCGGCGATCGTGGAGTTCGTGCACGGCATCACCGTCGTGAAGGCGTTCGGGCAGGCCAACCGCGCGCACCGGGGCTACCTGGAGGCCGTGGGGGAGTACGGGAACCGCTACGCGGGCTGGGTGCGCCCGATCCTGCGGCTCGAAGCGCTGACCTCGATGGCGCTGGCCGCTCCGGTGGTGGCGCTGGTGAGCCTGGCCGGCGGTGTCGCGCTGGCTGTCGACCCGATCGACCTGCTGGCCGAGGTGCTGGTCGCGATGGTCATCCCGACCACCCTGCTGACGCTCAACAACGGCCTGACCGCGCAGCGCAGGGCCGTGGCCGCGGCCGAGCGGATCGTCGCGCTGCTCGACACGCCCGAGCTGCCGCTGCCCGCCGACCCGGTGGAGCCGGACGGGCACCTGGTCGAGTTCGACGACGTCTCGTTCAGCTACGACGGCTCCAAGGCGGTGCTGGACGGCGTTTCGCTGGTGTGTGAGCCGGGCACGGTGACCGCGCTGGTGGGCGGGTCGGGTGCGGGCAAGTCGACGCTCGCCAAGCTGGTGCCGCGGTTCTACGACGTCTCGGCCGGCGCTGTGCGGATCGGTGGCGTCGACGTGCGCGACATCGCCCCGGACGTGCTGTACCGCAAGGTCGGGTTCGTGCTCCAGGACGTGCAGCTGTTGCACGGCACGGTGTTCGAGAACATCCGGCTCGGACGGCCCTCCGCGTCGGACGAGGAAGTGGTCGCCGCCGCCGTCGCCGCCAGGATCCACGAGAAGATCCTCTCGTTGCCGGACGGGTACGACACGGTCGACCCGGTGTTCTCCGGTGGTGAGGCCCAGCGCGTCTCGATCGCCCGCGCGCTGCTCGCGGACACCCCGATCCTCGTGCTCGACGAGGCCACCGCGTACGCCGACCCGGAGTCGGAGGCGTCCATTCAGGACGCTCTGTCGGTGCTGTGCCGCGGCCGCACGGTCCTGGTGATCGCCCACCGGCTCGCCACGATCTCCGGCGCGCACCAGATCGCCGTCCTCGACGGCGGACGCGTGTCGGAACTCGGCACGCACTCGGAACTTCTGGCTCTCGACGGCCGGTACGCCCGCATGTGGCAGGCGTCCGCGGAGGTGGCGCTGTGATCAGGGACCTGATGACGATCATGGGACCGGAGCACCGCCGGTCCGTCCGGGCCTACCTGGCCTGGCTGGTCGCCTATGCCGTGCTGCAAGGCGTCGCGATGGCGCTGCTCGTGCCGTTGCTGACCGCTTTGCTGACGGGGCAAGCGGTTTCGTCGTGGCTGATCACCACGGCTGTGGTGGTTCTGCTGGCCTGCGTGGCGCGGTACGTGCAGACGATGAAGGGCTTCGCGCTGGCGCTGGTGACGCTGACCAGCCTGCACACCCGGCTCGGCGACCACGTGGCGCGGTTGCCGCTCGGCTGGTTCTCGTCGGAGAAGGTCGGCAAGCTCTCCCGCAGCGCGACCTCCGGCACGTTGATGGTCACCAACGTCACCGCGCACATGCTCACGCCGGTCGTGACCGGTGTCGTGACCCCGTTGACCGTCGTGCTGGCCGTGCTGTGGTTCGACTGGCGCCTCGGTGTCGCGGTGCTGGTGTGCGCGCCGGTGCTGTGGCTCGTGCACCGCTGGGCTGCGCGCTGGGTCGGCATCGGAGAGACGCGCACGCACGACGCGACGGTCCTCGCCGGCAACCGCGTCGTGGAGTTCGCCCGCAATCAGCAGGTGCTGCGCGCGTTCGGCCGCACCACCGACGGCTACCCGCCGCTGGAGGACGCGATCGAGGCTCAGCGCCGGGCGTGGGGCTCGATGCTGTGGTCCTCCGCGCCCCGCCTGCTGGCCGGTGGCCTGTCGGTGCAGCTGGCGTTCGTCGCGCTGATCTTCTTCGCCCTGTCGCTGCCGCTGGAACCGGTGCTGGTCGTGGCGCTGCTGGCGTTGATCGCGCGGTTCACCGGCCCGCTGGCGGAACTGGCCGGGCAGAGCGGCATGCTGCGGATGGCGGCCAACGACCTGCGCCGCCTCGCCACGTTGTTCGACGAGAAGCCCTTGCCGGAACCGCCTTCGTCGTTGCCGGTGCGGACGCCGGGCTCGATCGAGTTCACCGACGTCGACTTCGCCTACGGCTCCACTCCGGTGCTGTCGGACGTGTCGTTCGTCGTCCCGCCGCGCACGATGACGGCGATCGTCGGCCCGTCCGGCTCCGGCAAGACCACGATCACCCGCCTGATCATGCGGTTCTTCGACGTCACCGGAGGCTCGGTCTCGGTCGGCGGCGTCGATGTCCGCTCACTGTCCACTGAGGACCTGATGTCGCAGCTGTCGATCGTGATGCAGGACGTCTACCTGTTCGCGGACACCCTGGAGGCCAACATCCGGGTCGGCCGCCCGGACGCGACCGACGACGAGGTGCGGGAAGCCGCCCGGCTCGCGGGCGTGGACGAGATCGTCGCGCGCCTGCCCCGCGGCTGGCAGACGCACGTGGGCGAGGGCGGCGCGGCCCTGTCCGGCGGCGAGCGGCAGCGGGTGTCCGTGGCGCGGGCGGTGCTGAAGGACGCGCCGATCGTGATCCTGGACGAGGCCACGGCCGCATTGGACCCGGAGAACGAGCGGTTCGTGCAGAACGCTTTGCAGGCCCTCCGGGAACGCTCGACGCTGCTGGTGATCGCGCATCGGCTGCCGACCGTGGTGGCCGCGGACGAGATCCTCGTGCTGGACGGCGGCGGGATCGCCGAGCGCGGGACGCACGACGCGTTGCTTGCGTCCGGTGGGCGGTACACGGCGTTCTGGAACGAGCGGCAGCGGACCCAGGGCTGGCGGTTGGTCGCGTGATCGGGGTCCTGGGTGCGTTCGGGGATGTCGGGTGGCACGCGGCTCGGGTGGTGGAGGAGCTCGGGCTGGGGCCGGTGCTGCGGGCCGGGCGGCGGACGGGCGTGGACTTCCGTTCGAGGGATTCGCTCGACGGGTTCGCTAGCGGATGCCGGATCGTGGTGAACTGCGCCGGGCCGTCGCACGAGATCGGTGATCGGGTGTTGCGGGCGGCGGAACGGGCCGGGGCGGACTACGTGGACGCCTCGGGCGAGATCTGGGCGACGGAGCGAACCGCCGTCGTGGGCGCGGGGCTGCAGCCGGGCCTGACCGGGCTTTTGCCGCGGTGGGTGCACCGGCTACCTGCCGCCGGCCGCACGCTTGCGCAGGCGTCCCCTCGCCTGGGGGACCCCCAGATCTTCAGTTTACCGGGCAGCACCGACAAGATCGGCTCGCTGAGCGGGGCGGGTGGCCCGACCTCGATGTCTGTCTACCTGGCCGTGCTCGACCACTTCACCCCGACCGCGGCCGCCGACTTCCTCCGCGGCCGGAACGAACCGCTGGCAGCCTGGCGCAACGGCCCCCGGCCCCGTGCCGCGACCCGCCGCCGAGCCGACCTCCCGTTCCTCCCCGGCGAGGTCACCCTCCTGCCGTACCTCGACGACGAAGCCTGCCGCACCGCCCAAGCCCTCGGCCTCGACCACGGCGACTGGTACAGCGCAATATCCGGTGACCACGTCCTCAAGGCGTTCGACCGCGTCCACACCCTCCCGGAGTCGGAAGCGGTCGAAGCCCTGTGCCGGGCAAGCCACCTCGACCTGGCAGGCCGCGACCCGTTCGCCCTCGTGGCCGTTGACACCGGCGACCGCACGGTCGTCGTCAAAGGCCGCGGCAACGGCGAACTCACCGGCACGGTGGTTGCCCACGCGGTCAAGGCGGTCGCGGAAAGCGAAGTCCCCCAGGGCTGTCACTTCGCCGCCGAGGTGCTGAAGCCCGGCGTCGTCGAGCACCTCCACCCGTACGAAGACCTGGTGGAGGGCGTGCTGTGACCCCGCTTCAAACACTCGAGCAAATCTGCGTCGAAGCCATCGCGGCCCACCTGCCGTTCGAGGACGCGGCCCCGCGGTACCGCTGGCTCCTGGACCGCTGGAACGCCATCACCGAACCGTCCGGCCGCCGCCCGACGCCACCGGGCCTGGAGTTCGAGGAGGCCTACGACGATCTCGGCTTCCCACCGAGGATGGCCCGCTTCCACCGCCAGGCCCTGGCCAAGCTGCCGCAGCTCCTCAGAGCGGAAATCGGGGTGCAGCAGCTGCTGTTCCACGACGGCGACGTCCTGGCCGCGTTGGCCGCCTACCAGACCAACGTCTTCACCGACCGCCTCAACCAGCAGCTCGCCGACCGCATCCCGGCCGGAGCCACCGTGCTCGAACTGGGCGGCGGCGCGGGCCTGACCACAGCCAAGGCGCTCCGGGCCGGCTACCTGTTCACCGACGTCTCCACGGTCTTCACGAGAGCCGCGGAACAGAGGTTCGGCGTGAAGACCGCCATCCTCGACATCAACGAGGACTTCGACCAGCAGGCTGACGTGGTGATCGCAGGCAACGTCCTGCACAACGCCACCCACATCGGCAAGACGCTCGAACGCATCCATCGGGCCGCAGACCTGCTCCTGTTCACCGAATCCACAAGGGACAGCGCGATCACGTTGACCGGCATGCAGTTCCTGCTCAGCCCACCGACCACCCGCGAACGGATCTTCCTGACCGCCGACGAGTGGCGCGCGGAGCTGTCCGCCGCGGGCTTCGACACCGAGCCGAGCACCCCGGACGAGTCGGGCCAGCAGCTGTTCGTGGCGAGGAGGCGCACATGAACCCGGCCAAGGTCCTCGCCTACCTCGAACGCGAGCGCACAACGGAAATCACGCTCCCGGCAACGATCCTGAAAGCCTTGCCGGACGACCCGAGCGCGATGCTGACCGACCTCAGCAACCTGAAGACCATCCGTTACCACGGCGAGAAGCTCGACCTGCACTGGCCGCCGATCGAGCTCGTCCACGCAGAAGAAGACGTCCCAGAGCCGAAAACCGAAGAACAGGACTGGACGACGGCCGTCGAAGCGGTCAGGACGTTCAGCAACGCGGCGCTGCAGGCGATGCGGGACGCGTTGCCGCACATCGAAACCGTGCTGCCCCAACAGGAACACGTTCTCGAACGCTGGCACAAGGCGCTCGAAAACCCCGGAGGCGCCAGCTGGGACGAGGCGGAGGAGGCGTGGCGGGCGGCCACCGGTGGCACCGGCACCATCGAATACGCACGCAGGTGCGCCAACCATCTGCCACAGCTGTTCAGCGGGGAGGTGGACCCGACGACGCTGATGTTCCCCGAGGGCCGGATGGACCTGGCGGACGCGCTGTACCGCGAGAACGTCATGGGGCGCTACCAGCACGCGACCGTGGCGGCGGTGGTGCGGGCACTGGACCGGCCGCTGCGGATCATCGAGATCGGCGCCGGCACCGGAGCGACGACCGAACACGTCCTCGGAAACCTCCACCCGCTCACCGACTACCTCATCACCGACGTGTCGAGGTACTTCGTCGACCAGGCCGGGAAACGCTTCCCCGGCAACAGGTACGGCACGTTCGACATCGACGCCGACGGTCAGGATCCCGGCGAGTTCGACGTGGTGATCGCGGGCGGCGTGCTGAACGCGGCCAAGGACACCGACGCGTCGCTCAAGCGCCTCAAGGACCTGATGGCAGAGCAAGGCTGGCTGATCATCAGCGAGCCGACGGTCGAAGAGCCGTGGGTGCTGATGTCCCAGGCGTTCCTGATGGCGAAGCCGACGGACGCGCGCAAGAGCAGCACGTTCCTCACCCACGACCAGTGGCGAGAGGCCTTGCGGAGCCAGTTCGAGCTCGTGCTCGACCTGCCGCACGAAGACCATCCGTTGCACGCGCTGGGCCACCGCGTGTTCGTCGCGAGAAAGGACAAGCGTTGACCGACTACCGCGCCAAGGGCTACTGGCGGGACCGCACGCTCGGGCAGCTGCTCACGGACAGCGCGAAGAAGTGGCCTGACCGCACGGCCCTCGTCGACGGCGACCGCAGGTGGACCTACGCCGAGCTGGAGAGGTGGGCCGATCGCGTCGCGGCAGGCCTGCACCGCAAGGGGATCAGCAGGAACGACCGGGTGATCGTGCACCTGCCGAACGTCGCGGAGTTCGTCGCGCTGTCGTTCGGCCTGTTCCGCGTCGGTGCGGTCCCGGTCTACGCGCTGCCGCAGCACAAGACGACCGAGATCGAGCACCTCACCAGGGTCGCCGAGCCCGCCGGGTACTTCGGGAGCGCGCAGGACGTCCCGGACGCCGATCCCGTCACCCTCGACGGCCCCGACCCGGACGACGTCGCGTTGATGCTGCTGTCCGGTGGCACGACCGGGCTGCCGAAGCTGATTCCCCGCACCCACAACGACTACGACTACAACGCGAGGGCCAGCGCGGAACTCTGCGGTCTCGACGAGAACACCGTCTACCTGGCCGCGCTGCCGATCGCGCACAACTTCGCGCTGGCGTGCCCCGGAATCCTCGGCACGTTCCACGCCGGCGGCACGGTCGTGCTCACCACCAGCGCGGATCCCGAGACCGCGTTCCCGCTGATCGAGCGGGAAGGAGTCACCGTCACCGCGCTGGTGCCGCCGCTCGCGCTGGTCTGGCTGGACCACGGCGGCCGCACCGGGCTGAAGCTGTTGCAGGTCGGCGGATCGCGGCTGAAGGAGGAGGCCGCGCGGCGGATCAGGCCGGAGCTGGGCTGCGATCTCCAGCAGGTCTACGGCATGGCCGAGGGACTGCTGAACTTCACCAGGCTCGACGATCCCGACGAGGTCAAGGTGACCACGCAGGGACGGCCGATGTCACCGGATGACGAGATCCGGGTCGTGGACGGCGAACTCCAGGTGCGCGGCCCGTACACGATCACGAGCTACTTCGACGGCGACCACGGCTCGTTCACCGAGGACGGCTTCTACAAGACCGGCGACCTGGTGAAGTTCGTCGGCGACAACCTCGTCGTCGACGGCCGCAAGAAGGACGTCATCAACCGCGGCGGCGACAAGATCCCCGTCGAGGAGGTCGAGAACCTCCTGCTCAGCCATCCCCGCGTGCACGACGTCGCGATCGTCGGCGTGCCGGACGAGTACCTCGGCGAACGCACCTGCGCGGTCGTCATCCCGCACGGCACCGCGCCGACCCGGCGGGACCTCGTCGAACACCTCCAGGCCCTCGGCGTGGCCGACTTCAAGCTTCCCGACCGGGTGCGGATCGTGACCGAGTTCCCCCGCACAGCGGTCGGCAAAGTCGACAGGAAAGCACTGTGAAGTATCCGTTCAACGAGTTCACGAACCTCGCACTGGCGCCCGAGTACACCGAAGCGCTGCACGCCGACGGACTCACGCGGGTCGAGCTGCCGCACGGCGAACCCGCCTGGCTCGTCACCCGGCACGCCGAAGCCCGGCTCGTGCTGGGGGACAGGCGGTTCAGCCGCGCGCTCGCCCACGAACGCGACGCGCCCAGGGTGTTCGACCGCGTGCCCGCCGGGATCGTGTCGATGGACCCGCCGCAGCTCACGGCGATCCGCTCGGTCGCGGCCAAGGCGTTCACCGCACGCCGTGTGGAAGGCCTGCGCGAGCACGTCCGGCAGCTCGTCCGCAAGCTGATCGACGAGATGCGGCACCAAGAAAACCCGGACCTCGTCAGGGATTTCGCGTTGCCCATCCCGGTCTCGGTGATCTGCGAGCTGCTCGGCGTGCCCGTCGAGGACCAGGAGCAGTTCCGCGCCTGGAACGACGCCCTGATGTCCACCGACTCCGCCCGTGAGATCCAGGAGCTGGCGCAGTACATCGGCGGGCTCATCGGGCAACGGGTGCAACACCCGAAGGACGACCTGCTCAGCTCGTTCGCGGAGAGCGGTCTGCCGCCGCAGCAGCTCGTGTTGCTGTGCATCGCGATCCTCGTCGCGGGCTACGAGGCCACGTCGGCGCAGATCCCGAACTTCCTGATCACGCTGCTGGACCACCCGGCGCAGTTCGCGCGGCTCGTCGAGGACCCGTCGCTCGTCGACAACGCCGTGGAGGAACTGCTGCGGTTCGTGCCGCTCGCCTCCAGCGCGATGTTCGCCCACTACGCGATGGAGGACGTCCAGGTCGGTGAGCATCTCGTGCGCGAGGGCGATCCGGTGCTCGTGTCGATCGGTGCGGCCAACTACGACGAGACCCGGTTCGAGAACCCCCATCACCTCGACATCTGCCGGGACGCGCAGGGGCACCTCGCGTTCGGCTACGGCCTGCACCACTGCGTCGGGTCGGCACTCGGCCGGCTGGAGCTGCAGGAGGCGTTGCGCGGCCTGGTGACGCTCGCGCCGACCCTGCGCATCGCCGGTGACGTCGAGTGGAAGACCAACACGTTCTTCCGCGGTCCGCTGTCCGTTCCCGTCTCGTTCTGAAGGAACCCGCTGTGCACAACGACCTTCCCGCGCGGATCGCGGACCTGCTCGGCATCGACGACGTCGGCGCCGACGACAACCTGATCGAGCTGGGCATGGACTCGATCACGATGATGCGCCTGGCCGGGGCGTGGCGGAAGGAAGGCGTCGACGTCAAGTTCGCCGACCTCGTCGCCAGCCCGACACTCGGCGCGTGGCAGTCGCTTCTCGGCGCCACGACAGCGAACGACGTCCGCCGGGTCGACGTCGACGAGACCGCGCCGTTCCCGCTCGCGCTGATGCAGCACGCCTACTGGGTCGGCCGTGCGCCCGGCCAGCAGCTCGGTGGCGTGGCCGCGCACTTCTACCACGAGTTCGACGGCGAGAACGTCGATCCGGAACGCCTGGAACGCGCTGTGCGCGCGGTGATCGCCCGCCACGGCATGCTCCGGGTCCGCATCCTCGACGACGGAACCCAGGTCATCGGGGAGGATCGCTGGCCGGGGCTGACGGTCCACCGGGACTCCGATGTGGACGAACTGCGCAAGATGTTGTCGCACCGCAACATGGACATCGCGAACGGCGAGGTGTTCGACGTCCAGCTGTCGTTGCTCGGTGACGGCCGCACGCGCGTGCACGTCAACCTCGACATGATCGCCGCGGACGCGCTGAGCCTGCGCGGCCTGCTCGGCGACCTCGCCCGCGCGTACCGGGGCGAGCAGTTGCGGCCGTTGGACTACAGCTTCCCGCGCTATCTCGCGGAACGCTCGCACACCGCGGACGAGAAGGACGTCGAGTACTGGCGGCAACGCCTCGCCGGCCTGCCCGGCGCACCCGAACTCCCGGTGACCGGCGCGGACACGGCCGTCGTGCTGCGCAGGCACCGCTGGCTCGCCCCGGACGAGGTGCGGGCGCTGGAGACGAACGCCGCCCGCCACGGCCTCACCCCGGCGATGGCGCTCGCGGCCGTCTTCGCCGAGACCCTGACCGCGTGGAGCGCCGAGCCGCGCTTCCTGCTGAACCTGCCGCTGTTCGACCGCGAACCGCTGCACGCCGACGTCGACGAGCTGGTCGGCGACTTCACCTCATCGATCCTGCTGGCCTGGGAGGGCGGCCTTCCCGGCACGTTCGCCGAGCGCGCGCGGAGGCTCCAGGACCAGTTCCACGCCGACGTGGCGCACAGCGCGTACTCCGGCGTCGAGGTGCTGCGGGACCTGTCGAGGCTGCACGGCGAACGCGTGCTCGCGCCGGTCGTGTACACGAGTGCGCTGGGCCTGGGAGAGCTGTTCTCCGAGGAGGTCAGGGACTGCTTCGGCGAGGCGTCCTGGATCATCTCGCAGGGCCCGCAGGTGTGGCTGGACGCGCAGGTCACCGAGCTGAACGGCGGCCTGCTGGTCAACTGGGACATCCGCGAGGACGCCTTCACGCCGGGCGTGCCGGACGCGATGTTCAACGCTTATGCGGGCCTGCTGGACTGGCTGCTCGTCACGCCGGAAGCCTGGACCACGCCGGTGCCCGCGCTGCTTCCCGTTGAACAGCGGGAAATCCGGTCCGAGGTCAACAACACGGCCGTGCACCGCGAACCCCGCGGCCTGCACGACCCGTTCTTCGCCCAGGCGGCCTGGACCCCGGACGCACCGGCACTGCTGTCGGACGGTGTCGTGTCGTACGGCGAACTCGCCGACCAGGCCAAGCGAATCGCCGGACACCTGCGGCAGCAGGGCGTGCAGCCGGGCGATCTCGTGGCGATCGACCTGCCGAAGGGCCCGGAGCAGGTCGTCGCGGTGCTCGGCGTGCTCGCCGCCGGTGCCGCCTACCTGCCGCTCGGCACGCAACCGCAGGCGCGCAAGGACCGCATCCTCGCCACCGCGGGCGTCGCACACGTGCTCACCGAACTCGTCTTCGGTGATCCGATCGATCCGGTGACGGGAGGCGATCTCGCCTACGTCCTCTACACGTCCGGCTCGACCGGTGAGCCCAAGGGCGTGGAGATCACCCACTCCGCTGCCGCGAACACGATCGACGACCTGAACGAACGCTTCGCGATCGGGCCGGGTGACCGGACGCTCGCGTTGTCCGCGCTGGAGTTCGACCTCAGCGTGTACGACATGTTCGGGCCGCTGGCCGTCGGTGGCGCGGTGGTCTGCGTGCGCGACACCGGACACCGTGACGCCTCGAAGTGGGTCGAGCTGCTGCTGCGGCACCGGGCCACGGTGCTGAACTGCGTGCCCGCGTTGCTCGACATGGTGCTGACGGTCGCGGAGGAGGAACTGCCGCTGCGGCTGGTGCTGCTCGGCGGCGACTGGGTGACGACCGATCTGCCCGGCAGGCTCTGGGAACGCGCGCCGGGCTGCACGTTCGCCGGACTGGGCGGCACCACCGAGACCGCGATCCACTCGACGGTCTGCGAGGTCGTCACCGTCGATCCACAGTGGACTTCGGTGCCGTACGGGGTGCCGCTCGGCAACGTCCGGTGCCGCGTGGTCGACGCGCTGGGGCGGGACTGCCCCGACCACGTTCCCGGTGAGCTGTGGATCGGGGGTGCGGGTGTCGCGCGCGGGTATCGGGGTGATCCCGAGCGCACGGCGGCGAAGTTCACCGACGGCTGGTACCGGACCGGCGACCGGGCGCGGTACTGGCCGGACGGGACGCTCGAGTTCCTCGGGCGGGCGGACCACCAGGTGAAGATCCGCGGGCACCGGATCGAGCTGGGGGAGATCGAGGCGGCGCTGACCTCGCATCCCGCCGTGCAGGGCGGAGTTGTCGTGGTGACGGCGGAAGGGAGGCTCGCCGCGGCCGTCACGGGCGACAGCGACGGCGTGCTCGGCTTCCTCCGCGACCGGCTTCCCTCCGCGATGGTCCCCGACACCGTCACCGTGCTGCCGGAACTCCCTCTCACCCCCAACGGCAAGATCGACCGCAAGCGCCTCGCCACCGAACTGCGCGGCACCGCCCCGAAACACCTCACCCGACCCGCGACCGAGACCGAACGTCTGGTCGCGGCTGTCTGGTCGGACCTGCTCAACGTCGGGGAAGTGGGCCGTGAGCACGACTTCTTCGCCCTCGGCGGCGACTCCCTGCTGGCCACCCGCCTGATCGTCCGGCTGCGCGAGGCAGGCCTCGACGGGATGTCGCTCAGCGCGTTGTTCGCCAACCCCGTCCTGAAGGACTTCGCCGCCACCCTCGCCACCGGCGGCACAACGGCCCCCTGGCAGCTGAACGCGGCCCCGGACCAGCGCCACGAACCGTTCCCGCCGACCGACGTCCAGCGCGCGTACTGGCTCGGCCGCGACGAGTCGTTCACGCTCGGCGGCGTCGGCTGCCACTTCTACCGCGAGTACGAGGTCGCCGGCCTCGACGTCGAACGCCTCGAAAACGCCGTCAACGCCCTGATCGCGCGCCACGAGATGCTGCGCGCGGTCTTCGACGAGAACGGTGATCAGCGGATCCTCGACAGCGTTCCCCGATTCGAGGTCCAACGAGGCTTCACCAGGGAAACCCAGTCGCGCAAGGTGTTCGACCCTGCTCAGTGGCCGCTGTTCTCGGTCGCCGTCGACGGCGACCGCGTCGCGATCGGCATCGACAACCTGATCCTCGACGCGCTCAGCATCCTCATCTTCTACGCCGAGCTGGGCACGCTCTACGACCGGCCGGACACCGAGCTGCCGCCGATCGGCGTGTCGTTCCGCGACTACGTCCTGAGCCTGCCCGAACCGTCCTCACAGGACTACTGGAACGAGCTGGAGCTGCCACCGGCACCGAAACTGCCGCTGGCCAAGGATCCTGCGGACGTCACCCCGGTCTTCAGCCGCCGGGCGGCGCACGTCGACTCCGGCCGCTGGAAGTCCGTCGTGGAACGGGCACGCGAGCACGGCCTGACGCCGTCCGCGGTGCTGATGGCCGCGTTCGCCGAGGTCCTCGGGAGGTGGAGCGGGCGCAACGACCTCACGTTGAACGTCACGCTGTTCGACCGCGCCGAAGTCCACCCGGACATCACCAGAGTGATGGGCGACTTCACGTCGTTGCTGCTGGTGGCCTGCGGTGAGGGCGAGACGTGGCTGGACCGGGCCAAGTTCGCGCACGAACGGCTCTGGCAGGCCATCGACCACCGCGACGTCTCGGCCGTGCAGGTCATGCGGTCGTTGCCGGAGGGCATGCCGGTCGTGTTCACCAGCGCGCTGGGCGTGGGGGTCGAGCAGCCGAGCTCGTTGTTCGACCGGCAGGTCTGGGGTGTGTCGCAGACCCCGCAGGTGTGGCTGGACCACCAGGTCACCGAGTCGGCCGGCGGTGTCGAGCTGAACTGGGACGCGGTCGACGAACTGTTCCCCGACGGCGTCCTGGACGACATGTTCGCCGCCTACCTGTCCCTGGTGGACCACCTGGCGACCGGCGACTGGGCGGAAATCCCCGATCTCCTTCCTTCATCGCAACGACAGGTGCGCGAGCGGGTCAACGCGACCGACGGGCCGGTTCCCGACCGCGCGCTGCACGCCGACTTCTTCCGGCGTGCTCAGCAAACCCCTGATCGCGTGGCCGTCGAATGGGACGGCGGCCGGCTCACGTACGGCGAACTGGCCGACCGGGCACTCCGCACCGCGGCCGCCATCGGCCCCGGCGAGGAACCGGTCGCGGTGTCGTTGCCCAAGGGCCCCGACCAGATCGTCGCCGTGCTCGGTGTGCTGGCCGCGGGCAGGGCGTACGTGCCGATCGGCGTCGACCAGCCACCCGCACGTCGCGAACGCATGCTGCGGGGCATCGGCCAGGTCATCACGGAGCTCGACCTCGGCGCCGAGCCCGCCGAGCTGGTGCACGCACACCCGGATTCGCTGGCCTACGTCATCTTCACGTCCGGCTCGACCGGTGAACCGAAGGGCGTGGAGATCACCCACCGGGCCGCGTTGAACACGATCGACGACATCAACGAGAAGTTCGGCGTCACCGAGGACGACCGCGTGCTCGCGGTGTCCGCATTGGACTTCGACCTCAGCGTGTACGACATCTTCGGCCTGCTCAGTGCGGGCGGCACGGTCGTCACCATCACCGAGGACGAGCGCCGCGACGCGCAGAGGTGGCACGAACTCGTCGAACGCTTCGGCGTGACCGTGTGGAACACCGTGCCCGCACTGGCGGAGATGCTGTCGATCGTCGGCGACACGAAGCTGCGCCTGGTCCTCGTCTCCGGCGACTGGGTCGGCCTCGATCTGCCGGAACGCTTCCCGCAGGCCAGGTTCGTCGCGATGGGCGGCGCGACCGAGGCGTCGATCTGGTCGAACTACGTCGAACTGAAGAGCCCGGAACCGGGCTGGCGTTCGATCCCGTACGGCACCCCGTTGCGCAATCAGCGGTTCCGCGTGGTCGACGGTGCCGGGAGGGACTGTCCTGACTGGGTCGCCGGTGAACTGTGGATCGGGGGCACAGGTGTGGCGCGGGGGTACCGGAACGACCCCGAGCGCACCGCGGAGAAGTTCGCCGGCGGCTGGTACCGCACCGGCGATCTGGGCCGCTACTGGCCGGACGGCACGCTCGAGTTCCTCGGCCGCGCCGACCAGCAGGTGAAGATCCGCGGCCACCGCGTCGAGCTCGGCGAGGTCGAGGCCGCGCTGCTGGCCTCTCCTGGCGTCACGCAGGCGGTGGCCGCCGTGGCACAGGGACGGCTCGTCGCGGCCGTGACGGGGTCCGAAGTGGACCCGGCGGTCGTGGCAGGACGCCTGCCCGCACACATGATTCCCGACCACGTCGAACTGCTGGACGAGATCCCGTTGAGCGCGAACGGCAAGGTCGACCGCACCGCCGTTGCGACGCTCGTCACACCTTGCACGGAAGTGGCAGCGCCGCAAGGAGAACTGGAAGCCGAGATCGCCGCACTGTGGGCGGATCTGCTGGGGCTGAACGAGGTCGGCCGGAATCAGAACTTCTTCACCCTGGGTGGCGACAGCCTCAAGGCCACCAGGTTCGTCGAAGTTCTGCGTGGAAAACACGGGCCGATCGTCTCCTTGCGATCGTTCTTCGCCGCGCCTACGGTCGCTGCCGTCGCGGAGGTGCTCGACGCGGACGTCGAGGAGGGTGCGATCTAGATGGTTTGGTGGCCGATGCACTCGGGTACTCCGCGCCAGAACTGATCAACACCAGCTCGAGGAGCGGTTTGGCGCGCGACCAGGCAGCGAGGAAGAGTGAGGCGGCCCACCTGCCCCTGGGCAGGCAGCGGCCGAGTCTCGCGACCGTCCGGCGCTGGGTCCGGGTGGAGCTGACCGGGGAGAACGCCGACTGCGTCGCCGACGTGCTGCTGGTGGTGAACGAGCTGGTCAGCAACGCCTACCGGTACACGTCGGAGCCGTCGTTCCTGCGTGTCGTCATCGGGAAGTCGAAGATCCGGATCGAGATCGCGCACGACGCCCGCGCCCATCCGCCGCTGCGGAAGGTCTCCCGTCCGCAGCGGGGATACGGCCTGGTCCTGGTCGCGCGGCTGTCCGAACGATGGGGTGTCGACCGTGCTCACGGCGGCACCGTGGTGTGGGCGGATCTGCCGAGGGAGTTGTGAGTGAAGTTCGATGGGTTTCGATGTGCGCGCCACTGGGTACGGAACCTCCTGCCTTGAACTAACAGGGCACGGGGAGATGCTGATGGGTGTAGCAGGACGGTCCAGCGAACGTCTGGACCTCGTCCTACCGGAGGGAATGCTGCCGCTCGCGGACGTGCGGGCGGAGGTTCGCCGCCTGTTGAGGGGCATGCACGAGAACGTCGTGGTCGACGTGATGGTCGTCGCCACGGAGCTCGTGAGCAACGCGTACCACCACGCAGCCCCGCCGCGCCGTGCCAGAATCCTGCGCCTGCCGGAACGCGAGGTTGTGCGGGTCGAGGTCGACGACGGGACGCCCGGACGGTTCCCCCAACTTGGACGGATGGGGTTTCTCGGGCGGCGGCAGCGGGGGTTGTTGCTGGTCAACGGTCTGGCACAGGTGTGGGGACACAACCGGTACCCGGACTCGAAGACCGTGTGGGCGGACGTGTCCTCGGTCAGGTGAGGGTCTTGGTGACGTAGGCGGCGGCTTCGGCGATGAGGGCCTCGTCGTACTTGGCGTCGGCCGCTGACCTGCTCGACATGATCGAAATGAGAATCGGCTCCCGATTCGGCTGCCACACGACGGCGATGTCGTTGGCCGTGCCGTAGTCGCCGGTGCCGGTCTTGCTAGCGACCCTGCTGCCCTGCGGAACGCCTGCCCGGATCCGCTTGGCGCCGGTGACCGAGCGCTCCAGCAGGTCGGTGAGGAACGCTCGCTTCTCCTGGTCGAGCGCATTGCCGAGAACGAGCCGCTGGTAGTCCGTGCCGAGTGAACGCGGCGTCGCGGTGTCACGCGGGTCGCCGGGCGTGGCCTCGGTGATGGCGGGCTCGGTCCGGTCCATGCGGGTCTCGTTGTCGCCGAGTTCGCGCAGGTACTTCGTGAGCTCCGCGGGGCCGCCGAGCTCGCGCAGCAGCAGGTTGCCCGCCGTGCCGTCGCTGAAGCGCAC
Organism: Lentzea flava; assembly: GCF_014648475.1. GTDB lineage: Bacteria > Actinomycetota > Actinomycetes > Mycobacteriales > Pseudonocardiaceae > Lentzea > Lentzea flava. Next base: position 50,223 of record NZ_BMRE01000003.1, read on the forward strand.
GGCGGCGTCGCACAGGTCCCGCAGCTTCATGCCGGTCTGGACGTTCTTCCTGGTGATCGCCGAGCTCTTCATCAGGTCGGCTTCGGTGTAGGTGACGACCTTGTCGAGGTACGTCATCGGGTTGCGGTGCAGCAGGGCCGCCGTGGCGAGACCCTTGAACGTCGAGCAGAACGCGAACCGCTCGTCCGCGCGGTGCTCGATCGTGCCGACGCCGGCCGCGTAGACGCCCAGCCGTGCGTCGTACTTCTTCTCCAGCTCGTACAGGGCTTCGTGCCGGACGGGTGCCGCGCTGGTCGTCGTCGCCGGTGGAGCGGTCGCCGGTGGCGCGGGCCGGGCCGCGCAACCGGCGAGGGGGAGCAGGGTCAACGTCTTGAGCAGGGTGCGTCGAGCAGTCACGCCCCCACAGTATTTGATCTCACGAGCCGGATCCCCGGATGGCGAGGCCGGTCGAACAGCGTCGTGGCCCGGTGCTTCAGGTGCAGGTCGAAGAACGCGGCCACGTAGTCGTGCTGGGCCGCGAGCGCGTCCCGCGGATCGATCGTTCCGATCAGACCCGCACGGCGTTCCGGGGAGATCTGGGCGATCTGCGGCACCGACCACTGCATGTCGCTGAAGCCGAGGTGCGCGCCGTCGTCGAGGTGCACGTCCCGCTTCCACCCGCGCTGGTTGGGCCAGAAGTCGGCCCACGTCCTGGTCAGGCTCGTGTCCACGTGCGACAGCTCCCGTTCGCCGAGGTCACCGCCGAACAGCAGGAACGGCCGGTCGAGTCCGTTCTTCACCACTTCGCCCGGCGCGTAGGTGCCGCCCTCGCCGGTGTGCTCCATCGCGCCGTCGATGTTGATGCCCGCGTCGAACCTGCGGTCGTGCACCATCGTCTCGCCGGCCGTGTAACCGCCGTAGGAGTGCCCGGCGATGCCGACTTTGGACGTGTCGATCCACTTGTGCAGCCGAGGCAGCTGCGTCAGCACGAACCGCATGTCGGCGACCCGTGCGTCGATGGCCTTCTTCATCGTTTCGGGCTTGGCGTCGGCCATCAGGCCCCACTCGACGCGGTTGCCGGGGAACTCCACGGCCACCGTCTCGTGGGTGTGGCTCACTGTCACCACGACGTAGCCGCGGCTCGCCAGGTCGTCGGCGGTGCCCTCGTAGAACTCGCGCGGCGTCTGAAGACCCGGCGAGAACAGCACGACCGGCCATCTGCCCGGCACCGCCGGAGCATTCACCCGAGCTTGCCGGGGCGTGCCGGACCAGTCGACCGACCCGGCGGGGATGTCGAGGTAGTCCGGGCTGGAGATGATCGGGTCGACGGCCGTCGCGAGGCCCTGACCCAGCCACGGCGCCTGCTCGCCCTTGCGCTTGGCCGGGTAGCTGACGGTGACCATCAGTTCCCGGTTCTTCGACGGCTGGAACGGGTCGGCTCGCGTGGGATCGACGAGGTGGGCGTCGAACGTCCCGACCGGGAACGGGCCGCTGAGCTGCGGCGACACCAGAGTGGAGGCGGCGAGGACGGCCGCCATGAGCAGTTGCATTGATGATCTACCCCCTTCCCGCGTGAGCCTCCCAGGCGCGCGCTGAGAGGGGACTGAGAGCTTGTGGCGCCCGTGATCGAGTGCCATGTTGGGGTCTGACGTACCAGCTGGTCCTCTGGGTGGGGAGATCACGGATGCGGCGAACAACGGGGTTCGGGCTGCTGGCGGTGTGCGGGTTGCTGGCGGGGTGTCTGGGGCAGTCGCAGGAGGGTGATCAGGCGAGAAACGCCGACGCCAAGGAGATCACGCTGACGATCGTCGCCAACGCGGCCGAGGGCGGGAAGAACGCCAGAGGGGCGAACTGGCTGCGGAACTGGGTGATCCCGAAGTTCACCGAGCAGCAGAAGGCCAAGGGCGTCACCGCGACGATCAGGTTCGAGCAGAACGGCACCGGCGACGAGGACTACAAGACCAAGGTCGCGCTGGACCTCAAGACCGGCGGTGGTGGCGACATCATCGAGATCGACGGCATCTGGCTCGGCGAGTTCGCGCAGGCAGGCCAGATCAAGCCGCTGGACGAGGTCGTCGGCGACACCGGCTGGGACGGCTGGAACCAGATCCCCAAGGCCGTGCAGGGACTCGGCGAGTTCGATGGCAAGCGGTACGGCGTGCCGATGGGCACGGACGGACGAGTGCTGTTCTTCAACAAGAAGCTGTTCGCGCAGGCGGGGCTGCCCTCCGACTGGCAACCCAAGTCGTGGCAGGACGTGCTCGACGCGGGCGCGCGGCTGAAGACGTTGCCGGGCGTATATCCCATCCAGCTCAACGCCGGCACCGCGATGGGCGAGGCCACGACCATGCAGGGTGTGCTGCCAGCGCTGGCCGGCACCGGCAAGCCCATCTACGACAACGGGAAGTGGCAGGGGGATTCGCCAGGGCTGAAGGACGTTCTGGGGCTGTACCAGAAGATCTACGGCGGCGGTCTCGGCGATCCGGTGCTGCAGCAGGAGGCGGGCGGGCGCCAGCGGTCGTTCCAGCTGTTCAGCGAGAACAAGATCGGCATCCTGCTGGAGAGCGACTACTTCTGGCGTTCCGTCGTGGAACCGAAGAACGGCGTGGCGAAGATGGCCGACCGCGACACCGCCGTGGGCTGGGCGCTGGTCCCCGCTCGTCAGCCGGGTGCTGGCGTGGGCGGGCAGGATTTCGTGAGCATGTCCGGCGGTGGCGTGCGGGTGATCAACCCGAACACGAAGTACCCGAAGCAGGCGTGGGAGTTCATGAAGTTCCTCAACTCCAAGGAGGCCGTGAAGGAGTCGCTCGCGGGCACCGCGCAGACGACCCAGCGCCAGGACGTCAACGACGAGGTGCTCAAGGGCGACCCCATGCTGACGTTCATCTCGGAGAAGGTCCTGCCGATCACCCGCTACCGGCCGGGGCTCGCGAACTACCCGAAGGTGTCGGCGGCGTTGCAGCAGGCGACGGCGGACGTGGTGGCCGGCAGGAGTCCCGACGAGGCGGCACGCGCCTACCGCGAGGCGTTGGTGAAGGCGGTCGGCGAGGAGAACGTTGGATAGCGCCGGCCTGGGCGTCCGGCGCGGCCTCGCGTTCGTCGCGCCCGCGCTGGTGCTGATCGGGATCTTCCTGGTCTTCCCCGCGCTGTGGACGCTCTACATCGGCATCACGAACTACCAGCTCACCGGGCCCGCGGCGGCGAACCCGCAGGTCGTCGGGCTGGAGAACGTGCTCAACGCCGTGCGCGACCCGCTGTTCACCAACTCGGTGTGGCTGACGGCGTTGTTCGTGCTGTTCTCCGCGGTCATCGGGCAGAACGCGCTCGGCTTCGGGCTCGCGTGGCTGCTGCGGCCGGCGAACCGGTGGCTGCGGCGGACGATCGAGGGGCTCGTGCTGCTCTCGTGGATCCTGCCCGGCACCGTCGTGGCTTTCCTGTGGTTCGCCGTCCTCAGCCGCGACACGGGCACGCTCGGCGTGCTGCTGGGCTCGCCAGAGACGTCGTGGCTGGTCGAGTACCCGATGACCAGCCTGATCATCTTCAACGTCTGGCGCGGCACGGCGTTCTCGATGCTGCTCTACACCTCGGCGCTGGCCGCGGTGCCGCCCTCGCAGCTCGAGACCGCGCGGCTGGTCGGCGCGTCGGGCTGGCAGACCGTGCGGGACGTGGTGTTCCCGCACATCCGCGGGCACGTGCTCACCAACACGTTGCTGATCAGCCTGTGGACCGCCAACGACTTCACGCCGTTCCTGCTGACCTCCGGGGGCCCGAACCACCGGTCCGAGGTGCTGCCGGTGCTCATCTACCGGCAGGCGCTGGAGGGCGGCGAGCTCGGGTACGCGTCCGCGATGTCGTTGCTGCTGCTGGTGGGCAACCTGGTGATCGCGCTGGTGTACCTGCGACTGTTGCGGAGGCGTGCGTGAGTCCTCTGTGGATGGTGCGGCGGATCGGCTTCTACGTGCTGATCACGATGGTGCTGGCGTTCTTCGCGGTGCCGATGCTGTGGCTGGCCTCTGCGCCGTTCGACTCCAAGCCCGGCCTCGGGTTGCGGTGGCCGGACTGGACACTGCGCAACGTGACGGCGACCTTCGACCACCCGTTCACGTTGTCGTCGCTGGTGAACTCGCTGATCCTGTGCTCGGTCGCCACGGTGGTGACGACCGTGCTCGCGGCGCTGGCGGCCTACGCGTTGTCGCGGGTGCGGATGCCCGGCCGGGATCTGCTGCTGTACCTGCTGTTGTTGCTGTCGTCCGTGGTGACCGGCACGGCCGCGATGGTGCCGATCTTCGTGATGATGCTGCAGCTCGGCCTGATCAACTCGCAGTTCGGGACGGCGCTGGTGATCGCGGGCGGCATGCTGCCCGCCGCCATCTTCATCCTGAAGGACTTCATGGACGCCGTGCCGCGCTCGTACGAGGAGTCGGCGCGGGTGTTCGGCGCCTCGCCGCGCCAGGTGCTGAGCCACGTCGTGCTGCCCGTCGCGCGGCCGGGGGTGGCCACGATCTTCGTCTGGGCGTTCGTCAACGCCTGGGGCAACTTCCTGCTGCCGTTCCTGCTGCTGCGCGACGTCGGTCAGCAACCGGCGGCGGTGCTGCTGCGCACCCTGTACGACGAGGGCGGCAGCGCCAACCTGAGGGTGATCCCGGTGTTCTCGCTGCTGTACTCGATCCCGGTGGTCGTGCTGTACCTGTTCGTGAGCAAGCGGTACGGGTTCCGATTCCACGGAGGCATCAAGAGCTGATGGCGGGCATCACGATCGCCGGTCTGTCCACCGTGTACCCCAACGGGGTGCGGGCGGTGGACGCGCTGGACCTCGACATCCTCGACGGCGAGTTGTTCGCCCTGCTCGGCCCGTCGGGTTGTGGCAAGACCACGCTGCTGCGCACGATCGCTGGGCTCGAAGGCGCCTCCGCAGGCGACGTGTCGATCGGCTCGCGGGTCGTCACGCGGCTGCCGCCCGGTGACCGCCGGGTCGCGATGGTGTTCCAGGACTACGCGTTGTTCCCGCACATGACGGTGGCGGAGAACATCGCCTATCCGTTGCGGGTGCGGGGTGTCGCGAAGCCGGTGCAGCAGGAGACCGCGGTGCGCACGGCGGGCGGGCTCAGCCTGGGAGCGTTGCTGGACCGGCGGCCGGGCCAGCTCTCCGGCGGGCAGCAACAACGGGCGGCGCTGGCCCGTGCCGTCGCCGCCTCGGCCGAGGTGCTGTTGCTGGACGAGCCGTTGTCCAACCTGGACGCGCGGTTGCGGCTGGAAGCACGGACGTTCCTGAAGAAGCTGCAGCGGGAGCTGGAGCTGACGACGGTGTTCGTGACGCACGACCAGGCCGAGGCGCTGGCGCTGGCCGACCGGATCGCGGTGATGGACGCCGGGCGGATCCGGCAGCTCGGGACACCGCGCGAGGTGTTCCAGCGCCCCGCGGACACGTTCGTCGCCAACTTCATCGGCTCGACGCCCATGAACCTGGTGCCGCGCGGCGCGGAGATCGTGGGTGTGCGGCCCGAGTACCTGAAGCCCGCCGCGGAGGGTCTCTTCACCGGCACGGTGTCCATTGTGGAAAACCTCGGCGTGACCTCGCTGGTGACGCTGGACTGCGGCGAGGACCAGATCGGCTACGTCGTGCCGGAGGACGAGGAGCCCGAGATCGGCACCGTGGTGACGGTGGACGCCCCGCCCGCACGCGTTCTGCGCTATGACAAGGAGACCGGCCTACTCGTGAGGTGACGCGATGTTCCAGAACGACGGCTACGAGACGCACTCCAGCGTGCTCGCCCCGGCCAAGTTCGAGGCCCTGGCGGCGCATTTCGAGGCCAAGCTGGCGGCCTTGCCCGCAGGGCGGCGGCCGGAACACATGGATGTGCCGCACCTGACCGACCCGGCGCTGTTCGAGTGGCTGCTGGACGCGGACGTGCTCGACCTCGTCGAGTCGCTGATCGGCCCGGACATCGCACTCTTCTCGTCGCACTTCATCTGCAAGCCCGCCGGCGACGGCAAGCCCGTGCCGTGGCACCAGGACGCACACTTCTGGCGCGACACCATCGACCCGGCGGGCGACGCCATCACCGTCTGGCTCGCCATCGACCCGTCGACGGTCGAGAACGGCTGCCTGCGCGTGATCCCCGGCAGCCACCTCGCGGCCGTCTCCCACCACGGCACCGACGACTGGTTCTTCAACCAAGAGACCTCGGTCGACGAGTCGCTCGCCGTGGACGTGGAGCTGGAGCGCGGCGCGTGCAGCATCCACTCGGCCATGCTCGTGCACGGCAGCCCGCCGAACCACAGCACCAAGCGCCGCTGCGGCTACACCATGCGGTACGTGCCGACCACCGTCCGGTTCCTGAAGGCGGGCGATCATCGGATCTATCTGGCGCGCGGACGTGACCACGCGGGCAACGTCTACGCCCCGGTGCCCTGACAGGAGAATGGTCTGATCCAGCTGGATCGATCCTCCACCTTGACCGGTCAGCGAGCCGGACATAGCGTACGGGAAAGCGCTTTCCGACGTAGGGAGCACCGTGAAACCGGTTTCGGGGGACCGCTGGCGTGGTGTGGCCGAGCGATCGTGGCGTCCGGCCGCGCTGCTCGCCGCCTGCCTGGTGATCTGGCACCTCATCACCGTCACCGGCCTCGTCGAGGCCTACCTGGTGCCGTCGCCGGCCAGGACGTTCGACCTCCTCGTCGACAAGTGGTCCTACCTCTGGGGCCACACGTGGGTCACCACGTACGAGACGATCCTCGGCTTCGTCATCGCGGGCGTCCTCGGCGTGCTGGTGGCCGTCGCGATGGTCTACTCGCGGACCGTCGAGAGCACCGCCTACCCGATCCTGCTGTTCGCGCAGGTCATCCCGAAGATCGCCATCGCGCCGCTGTTCGTGGTGTGGCTCGGCTTCGGCTTCGAGCCCAAGGTGATCGTCGCCGTGCTGATGGCGTTCTTCCCGGTCGTCATCTCCACGGTCACCGGTCTCAAGTCGGTCGACGCCGAGATGCTGGAGCTCGCGGCCACGATGGGCGGCGGCCCGGTCAAGACGTTCGTGAAGATCCGCTTCCCGGCCGCGCTCCCGCACCTGTTCGCGGGGCTGAAGGTCGCCGTGACGCTGGCCGTGACCGGTGCCGTCGTCGGCGAGTTCGTCGGCTCCAACGAAGGCCTCGGGTACGTGATCCTGCAGGCCAACGGCAACATGGACACCCCGATGCTGTTCGCAGGCCTGATCGTCATCTCGGTGGTCGGCATCCTCCTCTTCCTCCTGCTCGACCTCGCCGAGCAGCTGATGCTGCCGTGGCACTCCAGCAGGCGTGGCGCCGCCGTCACAACCCTTCTCGCGAAAGGTGGGACATGAAGAAACTGCTCGCAGGCCTTCTCCCCGCGTTGCTGGTGGTTGCCGCCTGCGGTGGTGGCGGCGGTGGCACCGCGCAAAGCGGTGAGGCCAAAGAGGTCACGCTGACCCTCAACTGGTACCCGTACGGCGAGCACGCGCCGTTCTACTACGGGGTCAAGCAGGGCATCTTCGACAAGCACGGCATCAAGCTCAAGATCCAGGCCGGCCAGGGCTCCGGCAAGACCGTCCAGGCGACCGGCGCCGGCCAGACCGACTTCGGCTGGGCCGACACGTCCGCGCTCGCCACCGCCGTGGAGCAGGGCGTGCCGGTGAAGAGCGTCGGCGTGTTCCTGCAGACCACGCCCGCGTCCGTGCAGTTCTTCAGCGAGAAGAACATCAAGAAGCCGGAGGACCTCAAGGGCAAGTCGGTCGCCACGACCGCGGGTGACGCGCTGACCAAGACGTTCCCCGCGTTCCTGAAGCAGAACGGCATGCAGGAGTCGGACGTCTCCATCCAGAACATCGACCCCGCCGGGAAGATGGCCGCGGTCATCTCCGGGCGGACCGACGTGTTGCTGGGCTTCGCGTCCGACCAGGGCCCGACGATCAAGGAGAAGTCCGGCAAGGACGTGGGCTACCTCCGGTTCTCCGAGTTCGGGCTGAACTACTTCAGCAACGGGCTGCTCACCGGCAAGGCCATGCTGCAGAAGGATCCCGAGCTGGTGAAGAAGATGGTCGCGGCGACGCAGGAGGCGTGGAGCGCGGCCGAGAAGGCGCCGGAGGCCGCTGCCGAGTCGATGAAGGGCGCCGCCGAGCAGCTGCCGTCGCCGACCGTCGTGCTGGAGCAGTTCAAGACGACGCTCGCGTTGCTGCACACCGACGCCACGAAGGACAAGGCGCCGGGCGTCAACACCGCGGACGACTGGAAGAAGACGATCGACACGTTCCAGAAGACCGGGATCATCAAGGAAGCCTCCGAACCGTCTGCGTATTGGGAGGAAAGCGTGGCTCCGAAGGGATGAGCACAACTTTGGGAACCACCTCCGCCGTCGCGATCAACGACGTCTCCGTGCGCTTCCGGTCGAAGCGCGCGGAGACCACCGCGATCGAGCAGGTCTCGCTCGACGTCGCACCGGGCGAGTTCGTGTCCATCGTCGGCCCGTCCGGCTGCGGCAAGTCGACGTTGCTGAAGCTGGTGTCGGGACTGCTGCGACCGTCATCGGGCTCGGTCACGTTGCTGGGCGAGCAGGTGCGCGGGCCGCGGCACGACATCGGGTTCGTGTTCCAGCGGGCGGCGCTGCTCGAATGGCGCTCCGCGCGGCGCAACATCCTGCTGCAGGCCGAGATGCGGGGCATGAGCTCGGCGGAGGCGGGCAGGCGCGCCGACGAGCTCATCGAGATGACCGGGCTCACCGGCTTCGAGAACGCCCTGCCGCACGAGCTGTCCGGTGGCATGCAGCAGCGCGTGGCGTTGTGCCGCGCGTTGCTGCACCAGCCGCGAGTGCTGCTGATGGACGAACCGTTCGGCGCGCTGGACGCGTTGACGCGCGAGCAGATGAACGTCGAGCTGCATCGGGTGTGGCGGGAGACCGGCACGACGGTGCTGCTCGTGACGCACTCGATCGCGGAGTCGGTGTACCTGGCGAACCGGGTGATCGTGCTGACGCAGCGTCCCGCGCTGGTCAAGGAGGTCATCGACGTCGAGTTGCCGGGCGAGCGCGACTACTCCGCGACGATGGCTCGTCCGGAGTTCGCGGCGGCGACTGCGCGCATCCGGGATCTCCTGGGAGCCGTGACGGGGCACGATTGAGTTCCGGTGGGACATACGCCGTTGGTGCGTGAAAGGTCGGAGGGGTTGTAACCGGTCCATCGGCTGGGTAGATTCCGGTCACCGTCGCCACGGAAAGCGCTTTCCGCTGCCGTGCTGCCACGGCCTGGCCCACAGGGTGGTGGGGATGTCCAGACGGTTGTCCTGGTTGGCTGTCACAACATTCGTGATCTCAGCGCTGCTCGTGCCCGTCGCGTCCGCCCAGCCGGACGTGCCGATCGCCGACCCGTTGCCCACCCCGGGCACCTCCGGCATCGGCCTGGAGCTGACCGAGGTCGCGCAGCTTCCCGAGTCCAAGCCCGTGCCGCCGCCGACCGACTCCCGGCTGCGCCGCTACAACCGGATCAACTACCTCGGCGAAATTCCGGACGGGTCGGGCCGCCTGTTCGTCCCGGACATGAACGGCAAGCTCTACCTGCTGGACAACGGGGTTCAGCACGCGTTCCTGGACCTGGGCGCGCTCGTGGGCGCCGACTTCCACAGCCACCGCGGGCTGGGCAGCGGGTTCGGGTTCGCGGCGTTCCACCCGAACTTCCGGCGCAACGGCAAGTTCTACACCGTGCACACCGAAGCCGGTGCGGCGCTGACGTCGAAGAAGCCGGATCTGCCGTCACCTCCCGACATGGTCGTCCAGGGCGTGATCACCGAGTGGACCGCGTCGGATCCGCGCTCCGACGTCTTCTCCGGCACGCGCCGCGAGATCCTGCGCGTCGGCTACGCGTCGTTCATCCACGGCTTCCAGGAGATCGGGTTCAACCCGACGGCACGCTGGTGGGACGAGGACTTCGGCCTGCTCTACGTCGCGTCGGGCGACGGCGGCATCGGCGTCTCCTCGACCGTGCCGCAGGACCTGGCGCTGCCGCAGGGCAAGATCCTGCGCATCGACCCGGCCGGCCGCAACGGTGTCAACGGCCAGTACGGCATCCCGCGCTCGAACCCGTTCGTGTCGCGTTCCGGTGCGCTGGGCGAGATCTACGCCTACGGCATGCGCGACCCGTACCGCTTCAGCTGGGACTCCGGCGGTTCGCACAAGATGTTCCTCGGCCACATCGGGGAGAAGGCCGTCGACTCCGTGTACGAGGTGCGCAAGGGCGCCAACCTGGGCTGGAGCGAACGCGAGGGCCTGTGGGAGTTCCGGCGCGGCGACCCGTCGTGCGGGGTGTTCCCGCTGCCGGCGGACGACGCCGAGTACGGGTTCACCTACCCCGTCACGGCGTTCGACCACAACCGGCTCGCTTCCTCGAGGCCCTGCGCCGACAGCGGCAACGCGTTGATGGGCGGCTTCGTCTACCGCGGCTGGAAGATCCCCGCGTTGCGCGGCAAGTACATCTACGGCGAAGGCGTGAAGGGCCTCGTCTACTACGCCGAGGAACGCGAGATGCGGCTGGGCCGGCCGATGGCCGCGACGCGCGAAATGATGGTCTACGCCGGCGGGCAGCTGACGACGCTCAAGGCGCTCGTGAACGATCCGAACCGCGTCGACCTGCGCTTCGGCCAGGACGCCGCCGGTGAGCTCTACGTGCTGGCCAAGGCGAACGGCAAGGTCTGGAAGGTGACGGGTGCTCGCACCTTCGCCTCCTGCCGGTCCGGCCACGACTTCGTCGTCGGCGGCGGGTCGGCACGCTGGTGGGAGCCCGTTACGCCCGCGCTGTGGCAGTTCCCCGGCCGCGAGGTCGTGCTGGCACAACCGGGGGTCGCGCGTCCCGGCCCGCGCCGGCCGTTCGAGTACGCGGTGCTCAGGAAGGGCCCGGCGTTCGGCTCGGTGCAGATCGACGCCTCGGTGCGGCTCGACACGCCGGTGTCCGAGTCCAACCGGGACGTGATCATCGTGTTCGGCCACCGGTCGGACACCGAGTTCTACTACGCGCATCTGTCGTCGGACAACAAGATCTACCCGCACAACGGGATCTTCGTCGTCAACAACGCCGACCGCCTGCGCCTCGACCACCAGTGGGACGCCGCACGGTCCGTCGGTGCCCCTCCGGCCGTCTCGGACACGGCCTGGCACCGCGTGCGGGTGCGGCACTGCGCCGGCTCGGGCGAGATCGCGGTGTACCTGGACGGCTCGCCGTTCCCGCTGATGACGGCCGTGGACAGGACCTTCTCGTCCGGTCGCGTCGGCTTCGGCTCGTTCGACAACATCGGCAGAATGCGCGACCTGCGCGTGCACGGCGAGGGGGTGCGGTGATGCGGAGGTTGTTCGTCGCCGGTCTGGTGGCCGCGTTCTGCGTGGGTCTGGCGGCTCCTGCCCAGGCCACGTTCGGCACGGTTCTGCCGACGTTGTCGCGCAACCTGGTGTCGTACTACGACTTCGAACACCCGGTGCGCGGCAACAAGGCCCTGGAACAGGACAGCGGCCGCTCCGGCACGGCGTTGCAGCTGATCAACGGCGGCGCCGGCATGCGGGTGCGCGACGGCGCGTTCCGGCGCAGCCGCACCTCGTTGCAGCTCAAGCAGGTCAACCCCACCACCGCGGGCAACGACGACTGGAAGGCGGGCCTCTACAGCGACACCGGCGTGCCGAGCCTGCGCGCGTTCAACGGCGCCCGCCAGGCGTCGATCATGGGCTGGGTGAAGATGACCGGCCAGAACCCGGCACCGAACTCGAACTCGGCCAACCCGGACGACTTCTACGGCGCGATCGGCCTCGCGGGTGTGCTGTCGGGTGACTCCAACGGCCACGCGGTGCGCGCGTTGCTGGAGCTGATCGGGGTCGACGGGGAGCTGAAGCTGGTCGCGCTGGCCAGGCGGATCGACGGCGGCGACTCGCAGACGTTCGCGGCCACCGAACCCTGGCAGAAGCTGCTGCCGCAGAACGAATGGGTGTTCCTCGCGGCCACCTTCGACTTCGACACCGGCGCCATGGCGTTGTACCGCAACGGAAAGCCGCTGGCGGGCAAGTACGTCGTGGCGGGTGATCCGTGGAAGCTCGAAGGTGAACCGGAACCGGATCTGGCGTCGGCCACGGACCCGCGCGGGATCAAGATCGGCGGCAGCTACCCGCAGAACACCCGCGAGGGCAACGCCTGCAACTGCCGGATGGACAGCCTGATGTTCCTCGACCGCGTCGCGAAGCCGTGGGAGGTGCACCTGCAGTACCACTGGATGAAGGGCTGACGGCTACCGATGAACGGCGCATTTGTGCACCTCAGGTGGACAAATGCGCCGTTCATCGCTCACTCCGGCGGGTGATGATCAGGGTCACTACGCTGGCGGGTGTGGCGGGAGAGAAGAAGCGTGCGGGGCTGCCCCGCTGGGCGGGCCCGTTCTACCTGGCCGCCGGCGTGATCACGCTGGTCTGGGCGGGCGTGCTGTTCAACGACTTCCTGAACGCGCCGTCCCGCTGCCCGGACACCAGGCTGCGCTGCGGGGCGTTCCTGACCACCTCGCTGCGCCAGTACACGATCTCCTGGGTCGTGTTCGACGTAGCGCTCGCGGTGATGCTGGTCGTCACCGGCTGGCTGGCCCTGCGGCGACGGGACCACGTGCAGCTGCCCGCCGCGGTGACGGGCGCGTTGCTGTTCGTGGACGCGTGGTTCGACACGATGTCGAGCCCGCGCCGCGACCGCCCGCTCGCCTGGGCCCAGGCGCTGTTCGTCGAGCTGCCGCTCGGCGTGCTGTGCCTGTGGATCGCCGGGCGGGCGGAACGCGTCCGCAGGGAACGGCTCGCCGACGCGTTGCGGCGCCTGGAGGAGTCCTGAGGCCGTCAGCTCAGGGGGATCTCGAAGTGCACCACGCCGTCGTCCTCTTCCCAGAGCTCCTTGCCGAGCGTGCGCCACAGGTCGAGCGCTCCCGGCGAGTGCCGGTAGGTGTGCAGGTACACCGAGCGGTACCGGCCGTCCTGCCGGGCGAAGTCCAGCAGCTCGGCGACCATCCGGCCGGCCAGCCCGCGCCTGCGGTGTTCCGGCCGCACGTACACCCGCCGCAGCTGAGCCGTCTCACCGTCGGGATAGCGGTCGGCGAGCCACTGCGGGTGCCGTGGGCCCCGTGAGTCCAACGCGCCGGTGCCGACGACCGCGCCGTCCTCCTCGTCGTACGCGACGAGGAGGACATGGCGGTCAGGGCCGAGGTAGAACCCCTCGACGTCGATGACGTCCTCGTGCCACCGCGGCACGTACCCCGTCCCGAAGTCGCGGTAGAGGGCGTCGAGCATCACCGCTCGTGCCTCGCCGAGGTCGTCCCGCGTCGCCACCCTGATGCCATACGAATGCACTTGCACATCGTAGGCATCAAGCTTTCAGAGCGTGCCGAGCCGGACCGCCTTCGCCATCGCCTCGAAGCCGGAGTCACCGGGGTGCAGGTGGTCGCCCTGGTCGTAGTCGGGCCGGATCCGCTGCGGGTCGGCGGGATCGCGGATCACCTCGTCGAAGTCCACCACGGCGTCGAAGTCCGTGCTGCCGCGGATGAACGCGTTCACCGCCTGCCGCACCGCCTCCAGCTCCTCGGTGTAGCTGTACCAGCCCTTGAACGGCGTGATGGTCGCGCCGATCACCCGCAGGCCGCGGTCGTGCGAGCGCTGGGCGATCTGCTTCAGCGCGGCGATGATCTTGGCCGGGTCGGTCTCGTGCGGGGTCTGCTGGATGTCGTTGATGCCCTCGAAGACGATGACCGTGCGCACGCCGGACTGGGTGAGCACGTCGCGGTTCAGGCGGGCCAGTGCGTTGGGGCCGGACGAGCCGCCGTCGAGGAGGAGGCGGTTGCCGCTGATGCCCGCGTTCAGCACACCCAGGCGGGTGTTGACGCGGTCGGCGAGCTGGTCGGGCCAGCGGAGGTTGGCGCCCCAGGTCGAGTTGGCGCCGTCGGTGATCGAGTCGCCGAGGGCCACGACGCTCCCGCGCAGGGTCGAGGTGCGGACGTCCACGCCGGAGACGTAGTGCCAGGACGTGGTGCGCTCGCGGAAGGCCGCGGCGGACTCGTCGGCCGTGTGGTTGCCGTCGCGGGTGAAGTAGGAGTTCTGCATCGTCAGCTGGTGGTGGGTCACCGGGCCGCCCGGAGCCGGGGTGAACACGCTGACCAGCAGGTCTGAGTCGGCGGGGACGGTCAGGGCGACGCCGTCGCTGATCACGTCCGCGCCGGGCGGGACGGTGATCGACTGCGAGCCGCCGAACGTCAGGGTGCGCATCGTGCCCGGCAACGCCAGGGGTGTGTCCGGACCGGCCGCGCGGGCCACCGTCACCTGGCCGAACTGGATCGGCGTGCGGCCGTAGGCGTTGGAGAGGCGGACCCGGATCTCCTTGCCGCCCGCGCTGACGTGCACGATGTTGCGCACGGAGAAGTTCGGGTAGCCGTTCTCGGTTCCGGGGACTGCCGACGACGGTGCTGTCGCCCACGTTCCGACCCATCTGGGCGGTGCGGCCCCCGCGGGAGCGGCTGCCGCCACCAACAACGCCACTGCCAGCAGAAAGCGTGTCATGCACTCGACCTTGGCAGCGCTCTCGCCGGGGCGGTAGCCGCCGATCTCCGGAACTATCCTGGGACGCGTGTGGAACGGGGCTGAGTACCAGCGCAGGTTCGACTCGCTCGCCGAGTCGGGGATGGACGTGCACGGCGAGGCGGCGTTCGTGCGTGCCTACGCGCCGAAGACCGTGCTGGACGCGGGCTGCGGCACCGGGCGGGTGGCGATCGAACTGGCGCGGCACGGCATCGAGGTCGTCGGCGCGGACCGGGACCCCTCGATGCTCGCGCACGCGCGGCAGACCGCACCCGGTCTCACGTGGGTGCGGTCCGACCTGGCCGAACTCGATCTCGGGCGTACCTTCGACGTCGTCGTGATGGCGGGCAACGTGCCGTTGTTCACCGAACCCGGCACCCAGGACAAGCTCGTCGCGGGCGTCGCGAAGCACGTCGGGAACCTGCTGATCGCCGGGTTCAGCCTCGACCGCGGGTACACGGCCGAGGAGTACGACGAGCACTGCGCGCTGGCCGGGCTGACGCTCGTCGAGCGGTTCGCTACCTGGGACCGCGAGGAGTTCCGCGGCGGGAACTACGCGGTGTCCGTGCACGCGCTCTGAGGTCAGGCCCTCGCGTTGACGTGCAGCGCGAGCGCGGTTCCGGCTCCGAGCGTGGCGGTGAACCTGCCGGAGGAGTCGACGGTGACGCGGACGCAGCCGTTCTCCTGGACGTTGCAGTAGGTTCCGGCGGGTAGCGCGGTCTGGAACGTGTGCGTCACCGGGAAGGTCTCCCGGTTGATCGCGACGAATCCCTTGCCGCCGCGGCCGAACGCGATCGCGTCGTAGCCGTTGTCCCACCAGTTGTTCACGTCGGTGCCGGCGACGGTGTTGCGGAAGGCGACCATGTTCGCGATCTGGGTCCACAGGTGCTGGCACTTCCAGCCGCTGAAGCAGACCGAGTTGCCGGGCGCGCCCGCGTCTTTGTCGGTGAACTCGTAGCCCGAGTACACCTGGGGCGCGCCGTAGTTCCAGGCGAGCATGAACACGTTGGCCAGCGTGTAGGTGGAACCGTCCTTGTAGGACAGTGTGGAGCCGTTGCGCTCGGTGTCCCAGTTGTCCACGAACGGCCTGGCCTGGCCGCTGGACAGGAAGCCCCACGACTGGCCGAACGTGCGCAGGTACGCGAGGTTCTCGTTCTGGAAGATCCGCTTGAGGTCGTAGGCGTAGCGGAACTCGTCCACGTCACCGGACCCGGTGTACTCGCCGGGCTGCACCGCCTCACCGGCGCCGTAGATGACCTCGTGCACCCAGAACACGTTCGGGTTGCTCAGCTTGGCCTTGATGGCGGAGAGGTCGGCGGCGGCGATGTGCTTGGCGGCGTCGACGCGGAACCCGTCCACTCCCATGGCGATGAGCCGGTTGAGATACCCGGCGATCGCGCCGCGCACGTAGTCGCTGCCGGTGTCCAGATCGGACAGGTTGACGAGCTCGCAGTTCTGGACGTTGGAACGGTCCTGGTAGTTGCTGATCGCCGTGCGGCAGGAGTGGAAGTCCCAGTCGCTGTACACACCGGGGTAGTTGTACTTCGAGTAGCCCGATCCGCCGGTGCCGGTGCCCGCTCCCGCGCTCATGTGGTTGATCACGGCGTCGGCGATCACCTTGACGCCCGCGTTGTGGCATGTCGTGATCATGTTGCGGAACGCGGCCTCGTCGCCGAGGCGTCCGGCGATCCGGTAGCTGACCGGCTGGTAGGAGGTCCACCACTGCGGACCCTGGACGTGCTCGGTGGCAGGTGACACCTCCACGTAGCCGTAGCCCTTGGGGCCCAGAACGGTGGTGCACTCCGACGCCACACGGGCGAACGGCCATTGGAACAGGGTGACGGTGACGTCCTTGTTGCCCGGCGGGGCCGCAAAACCTTGCACCGGTGTGCACACGGCGGCGGCCAGCACGGCCGTCAGCAGGACGCGAAGAGCAGAGGAAACCACGATGTCTCCTTGCAGCAGGGGTAGTTCACCCGTTCGTACCAGCCGTCGCTCGTACCGGGAAGCGTTGCAAGAACTTTCGCGCCGAATTCGTCCGCAGGGCGTACGGCTGGAGTCCGTCGTGGACTTTCCTCGCCGTTGTGCGGACCGGCCGCGGCGCCCATACGGTCGTTGCAGGAGGTCGGTGATGCGAAGCCAGTACGAGTACCTGGCGGTGCTGGGCGTGTGTCTGCTCATCACGATGCCGCTGGAGTGGATGGGCAGGGGCGTGTACCGGCGCGGGCCCGAGCTGGCGCGGGCGGTGACACCGGTGCTGCTCGTGCTCGTGGTGTGGGACGTCGTCGCGATCCTGCGCGGGCACTGGAGCTTCCACCCGGAGGCGACGACGGGCGTGACGATCGGCGGCGTGCTGCCGATCGAGGAGGTGCTGTTCTTCCTGGCCATCCCGATCTGCGCACTGCTGACCTACGAGGCCGTGCAGGAACGCTCAGAACGTTGGTTGCCGAATGGTTGAGGAATACCTGCTCGCCGCGTCGGCCGCGGCTGTCGTGGTGGTCCTGCTCGAGTTGTGCCTGCTGCGGACCGGGTTGTTCAAGCGGCCCGCGTACTGGATCACGATGGTGATCGTGCTCGGGTTCCAGGTGCTCGTGGACGGGTGGCTGACGAAGCTCGACGCGCCGGTCGTCATGTACGCGGACTGGGCCATCAGCGGGGTGCGCGCGCCGTGGGACATCCCCGTCGAGGACTTCCTGTACGGCTTCGCCATGGTCACCGCCGTGTTGCTGCTGTGGGAGCGGGGAGCACGTGAACAAGCTTGAGGTGCCGAGGAAGTTCGACCGGGCCGCGCGCGGGTACGACCTGCTCGTCGGGCTGAATCCCGGTTACCACCAGGCGTTGCGCCGGTCGGCGCGCGCGCTCGGGCTGAGACCCGGCATGAGGGTGCTCGATCTCGGCTGCGGCACCGGCGCCTCGACCGCCGCGCTGCTGGCCACCGTGCCCTGCCTGGAGGTCGTGGCGGTGGACGCGTCGGAGGGCATGCTGGCGCGGGCGCGGCAGAAGCGCTGGCCCCCGACCGTCCGCTTCGTGCACAGCCGTGCCGAGGACGTGGACGAGGGCCGGTTCGACGCGGTGTTCGCCGCCTATCTGGTGCGCAACCTGCCCGACCCGGACGCCACCCTGCGGCACGTGCGCGGGCTGTTGAAACCCGGTGCGCCGCTGGTGCTGCACGAGTACTCGGTGCGGGACTCGTGGCTGCGCACGGCGCTGTGGACGCTGCTGTGCGGTGTGATCGTCCCGGTCGGCTGGCTCGTGACCGGCGACCGGTCGCTCTACACCTACCTGTGGCGCAGCGTGATGGACTTCGACGGTGCCGGCGCTTTGCGGGACCGGTTGCGGCGCAACGGTTTCGTCGGCGTGCGCAGCGCGCCGGTGCCAGGTCTGCAACTCGGTGTCGTGCACACTTTCCTCGGCCGGGAGCGGTAGTGACGAGAGATCCCAGGGCGGTGCGGATCCCCGCACCCGCCGGACGAGCGCAGTTCTCGGGAGACGCACCCGTGGTCGTCGTGGTCGGCGGCGGTGTCGCGGGCCTCGCGGCGGCCACACCGCTCGCCGAACGCGGGGCACGGGTCGTGCTGTGCGAACGCGAGCACTACCTCGGCGGCCGCGTCGGCGGCTGGAGCACCCGGCTCGCGGACGGCAGCGAGGTCACCATGACCCGCGGCTTCCACGCGTTCTTCCGCCAGTACTACAACCTGCGGGCGCTGCTGCGCCGGGCGGACCCGTCCGGCCGCGCGCTGACCGCCCTGCCGGACTACCCGCTGTGGCACGCCTCCGGGCACCGCGACTCCTTCGCCGGCCTGCCGACCGCCGTGCCCCGCAACGCGCTGGCGTTCCTGCGCCGCAGCCCCACCTTCCGCTGGCGCGACCTCCCCGAGGTCGACGCACGCGCCGCACTGTCGCTTTTGGACGTGTCGGTGCCGCGCGTGTACGACGAACTCGACGGCATCGACGCCGCCGCGTACCTGCAAAGCCTGCGGTTCCCCCGCCCCGCGCACGCCCTCGCGTTCGAGGTGTTCTCGCGCAGCTTCTTCGCCCACCCCAGCCGGATGTCGGCGGCCGAGCTCGCGGTGATGTTCCACATCTACTTCCTCGGCTCCAGCGAGGGCCTGCTGTTCGACGTGGCCGCGGACCCGTTCCCGCACGGTCTGTGGGATCCGCTGGCCCGCCACCTCGCCGCGCTGGGCACGACGATCTGCACGGGCGTGGAGGTCAGGTCGATCCTGCCGGGCACCGAGAAGCGTTTCTCGGTCACGATCGGCAGCGGCGCGATCGAGGCCGACGCCGTGGTGCTGGCAGCGGACGTCCGCGGCCTCCGCGCGATCGTCGACGCCTCACCCGGCCTCGCGGACGCGGCGTGGCGGGCCCAGGTCTCCCGGCTGCGGACCGCGCCGAGGTTCCTGGTGTCGCGCTACTGGCTCGACCGCCCGGTGGAGCCGGACCGGCCGGGCTTCGTCGGCACCAGCGGGTTCGACCTGCTCGACAACATCAGCGTGCTCGACCACTACGAACACGAGGCACGGGCGTGGGCGGCCCGCACCGGCGGCTCCGTCGTGGAGCTGCACGGGTACGCCCTTCCGTCCGATGTGGACGAGGAAGACGCGCGGCGGCGGCTGTGGGAGCAGCTGACCGAGGTGTATCCGGAGACCAAGCGCGCCGGGGTGGTCGACTCGCGGCACGAGCTGCGGGAGGACTGCCCGCTGTTCCCGGCCGGTGGGTACGCGGACCGGCCCGGTGTGCGCACGCCGGACGAGTTCCTGGTGGTCGCGGGGGATTTGGCGCGGATCGACCTGCCGGTCGCGCTGATGGAACGTGCCGCGACCACCGGGTTCGCGGCGGCGAACCGGTTGTTGAGCAGGTGGGGTGTGGCGGGAGTCGAGCTGTGGTCGGTGCCGAGGCAGGGGCGGGTGCCGTTGTTGCGCGCGGTGGCTCGGCGGTGGAGGACGTTGTGAGCGTGGTGGGGCGCCTGCGTTCGACCGCGTGTCGGTGGAGAGCGACGTCCGCGTCCAGGTAGCGGCGGTGCCCGCCCGCGGCGCGCAGGTCATGACTCGCGGGCGCGCTCGGCGAGCATGGCCCGCAGCTCGCTCTCGCCCAGACCTCCCCAGATGCCGAACGTCTCGTGCACCTCCAGCGCGTGGGAGCGGCACTCCTGCATGACGGGGCATCGCTGGCAGATCGCCTTCGCCGCCGCTTCACGGGCCTCGCGCGCGGCACCGCGTTCGTTGGGCGTGTGGAAGAAGGCGGAGCTGTTCATGCCTCGGCACAGACCGGACAGCTGCCAGTCCCACGATTCGGTGACCGGTCGCGGCAAGCGGGACAGTTCGGGCATGGCGCACGTCCTTCGGCGAGTCGAACCCACGATGACGTGCCCAGCCTAGAATCGATTCAAAATCGTTTCAACTCGACGCGCTCAGCCGGGGAAGCGGCCGTCGCGCCGCAGGGCGTACCTGCGTTCGGCGTAGGCGAGGTCGTCGCGCCACAGCCGGGCCGCCGCCCACCGCATCGCCGGTCGCAACGCGGCCGCGACCGGCCTGGCCAGCGCGAACCCGCGCCGGTCCGAGTGCGCGATGGTCGCCTCCACCACGGCGGTCCTGCCCTCGCGGATCGGCGTCGCGTGCGTCTCGACGACGCTGCCCGCACCCTCGCCTTCGACGATGTGCATCACGACGGTTCGCGGCTCCGGGCAGGTGAACGCGGCGACGACGGGCACGCCGACCCGTCCGGCCAGCCGGAAGGTGACCTCGACCAGGAAGCGGTCCAGTTCCTCGGTCGGTGTCTCCACCACGCGCAGGTTCGCGAACGAGTACGGGTGGAACCACGCGCCGTGCCACGGATCGAGCCGGTTCGCCACCACGTCCTCGGGGTCGCAGCGGCCGATCAGCGTGGCGACCGCGTCGATCGAGCCCTCCGGCGGCCGCGCGGGCAGCACCGGCGCGGGCAACGGTTCCTCGCCGCTCGCCTCGTCCAGACGGACCCACACGAGCACACCGTCGTCGTGCGCGGGATAGGGCGTCCACGCCCCGAAACGCTTGCCGTTCAACGAAAGCCCGTGCCACCGGCAGATCAGCTCGCCGCCGGCCACGGCACCGTCGCACAGCGGCGCGCCGAGGTGCGGGCAGGAGCCAGAGCCCGCCATCAGCACGTCGTGCGGGCCGCGCCAGAGCACGACCTCACGGCCGGCGATCGTGCGTCCGCAGACCTTGCCGCGCACCACGTCCCTGCTGGCCCCGGCGACGAACCAGTTGCCGGACGGACGGGCGGTGGCGCGTTTCAGCGCGGCCTCGATCAGCGCGGGCTTCGCGTCCTGCCACGTCGGCCGCTGCTCGCGCCACGGCGGGCTGGAGTAGATCCGCAACGGGATGCGGTTGCGCATGAACGTCCTTTCAGGCCGCACGGGCGAGAACCGCCCGTGCGAGTGCGGGCAGCGCGACGGCGAGCCGCCTGCCGTTGGACACGACGACACGGCGGGAGAGCACGTCGCAGTCGGCGTTTTCCACGAGGTCGAGAATGCGTCCGTAGAGCCGGTACGCGGTCATCACGCACGGGCGTGAGCGCGGCGCGAGCATCGCGATGCCGGGCCACGCCCGCGTGTACACCTCCCGCGCGCGCCGCACCTGGTCGCGCAGCGCCGCGCGGACCTTGTCGTCGGCATGACCCGACGCCCGCGCGTGCAGCAGCCGTTCCCGGTCGACGCCGAACGCGGACAGCTCGTCCGCGGGCAGGTAGACGCGGCCGCGGTCGAGGTCCTCGCCGACGTCGCGGATGAAGTTGGTGAGCTGGAAGGCGATGCCGAGCGCGGCGGCCGCGGGTTCGGCCTCCTCGCGGGGCGCGCTGGTGCCGAGCACCGGCAGCACCTGCAGCCCGATCACGGCGGCCGAGCCGTGCACGTAGCGTTCGAGGTCGGCGTACGTGGGGTAGTCGGTGATCGTGAGATCCATCCGCATCGAAGCCATGAAGTCGTGGAAGTGCATCACCGGGATGTCGTAGCGGCGCACGGTGTCGAGCAGCGCCGCGAGCACCGGGTCGTCCGTCGTCCCGGTCGCCAAGGCTGCCTTCAGGCGCGCGTCGATGCCATCGAGGGCGGTGACCTTCTCGCTCTGTCCACTGTGGACATCGTCGACGATGTCGTCCACCCAGCGGGCGAACCCGTACAGCGCGTGGACGGCAGGTCGTTGCTCCGGGCTGAGCAACTTCGTTGCCAGGTAATAGGTTCGCCCGTGCTCGGCGTTGAGCGCACGGCAGCGCCGGTACGCCTCACGCAGTGCGGGGACGGTGACGCCCGCGGCGTCCAGTTCACGCTCAGCCGACATTCCTCAACGCTAAGTCGGTGAGTTGCCTCCCGCACAACGAGCGGCACTCATCATGCAGACCGCTCACCGCGCTGCTTAGCTCGATTCACCGCAATCCCGGCCGACTCCGAGGGGGCGACGATGTCGCTGCTGACCAGCGTGAACGCTCGCACGTCGCAGGTGGACGACTTCGCCGTCCTCTTCGAAGGGGCCCTGCACGACTTCCTGCACTCCAGGCACGACCACGCGCCTGAGCTCGCCACGGAACTGCGCGGGATGGTGCTCGCCGGCGGCAAGAGGATCCGGCCTGCGTTCGCCTGGTGGGGATGGCGGGCCGCGGGTGGCGCGGACCGGGCGGACGCCGTGGTGCGGGCGCTGGTGGCGCTGGAACTGCTGCAGTGTTGCGCGCTGGTCCACGACGACGTGATGGACCGCTCGCCGACCCGCCGCGGCAGGCCGTCGGTGCACGAGTTGTACGCCGCGCGGCACCGGCGGGAGCGGTGGGCCGGAAGCGCTCGCCAGTACGGCGATTCGGCTGCCGTGCTGGTCGGTGACCTCGCGCTGGCGTGGGCAGACGACGCGCTCGTGACCGCCGGCCTGCCCTCCGACGCGCTGCGGCGCGCGTGGGAACCCTGGCAGGCCATGCGGACCGAGATGATCGTGGGCCAGCACCTCGACCTCCTCGCCGTCGCGCGGCGGGACGAGTCGCTGGAGCACGCGGTGCGGGTGGCGGCGCTGAAGACCGCCGCGTACACCGTGGAACGGCCGCTGCACCTCGGTGCCGCACTCGCGGGAGCGCGCCCCGAGGTCGTCGAGTGCCTGCGGGCGTTCGGGCACGACATCGGTGTGGCGTTCCAGCTGCGCGACGACCTGATCGGCGTCTTCGGCGACACCTCGGTCACCGGGAAGCCCGTCGGCGAGGATCTCAGGGAGGGCAAGCGAACACCGTTGATGGCCATGGCGCTCTCCCGTGCCCAGGACCGGCCGGCCGCGCTGAGACTGCTGCGGCGATGCCTCGATGGTGGCCCGGTGAGCGACCGGACCGTCGACGACGTGTGCGCGCTGCTGGTGGAGCTGGGTGCCGTCGCCGCCGTCGAGGAGCACATCGAGCTGCTCGCGACCTCGGGGCTCGCCGCGCTGGAGCGCGCGGTGATCGAGGACGAGGCACGCCGGGTGCTGGTGCGCCTGGCTGGCCGCGCCGTGACGCGAACGACCTGAGGAGATCCCCGTGGTGCACGTCGTGAAAGGCCGCACGGACCGCGTGGTCGTGGTGGGAGCGGGTCTCGCGGGGCTGTCGGCCGCGCTGCACCTGCGCGGCGCTGGGCACGAGGTGACGGTGCTCGAACAGCGCCCGCACCCCGGCGGCCTCGCGGGCAGGCTCGACGTCGCCGGCCACCTGATCGACACCGGTCCGACCGTGCTCACCATGCCGGAGCTGCTGGACGAGGCGTTCGCCGCGGTGGGCGCGCGCCGCGAGGACCACCTGGAGCTGCTGCCGCTGCACCCGGCCTACCGGGCGACGTTCGCCGACGGCAGCGCGCTCGACGTGCACACCGACGCGGCCCGCATGGAGCAGGAGGTCCGCGAGTTCGCCGGTGACCGCGAGGCACAGGGTTATCGCGAGCTCAGGACTTGGCTGCACCGGCTCTACCAGGCAGAACGCGACAGGTTCATCGGCGCGAGCTTCGACTCGCCGCTCGACCTGCTCGGGCCGGAGCTGGTCACGCTGACCAGGCTCGGCGGCTTCGGCTCGCTCGCCAAGGCCGTGGGCAGGTTCCTGCACGACGACCGGCTGCGGCGCGTCTTCACCTTCCAGTCGCTCTACGCGGGCGTCGCACCGCGGGACGCCCTCGCCGCGTACGCCGTCATCGCCTACATGGACACCGTGGCGGGCGTGTGGTTCCCGCGCGGCGGAATGCGTGCCGTTCCGCAGGCGCTGGCCGACGCGGCGTCGAGCGCGGGCGTGCGGTTCGAGTACGGCGTGGAGGTGCAGTCGCTCGAACGTTCGGGAAACCGCGTGTCCGCCGTGCGGACGCCGGACGCGCGGTTCCCGTGCGACGCGGTCGTGCTCGCTTGTGGCCCCGCGCAGAGCACCCGGTTGCTGCGCGGCCGGCCGCGCCGGATCACGCCTCTGCGGTGGTCGCCGTCCGCGGTCGTGGTGCACCTGTCCGCCGCCCGCGTGGCGGACGACCTGGCGCACCACACGATCTCGTTCGGCGCTGCTTGGGACAGCACGTTCGACGAGATCATCCGGCGGGGCGAGCTGATGAGCGACCCGTCGTTGCTGCTGACGACGCCGACCCTGACCGACCGGGCCCTCGCGCCGCCGGACCGGCACCTGCAGTACCTGCTGGCACCGTGCCCGAACCTCGACCGCGCCCCGATCCGCTGGGACGCGGTGGCGCACCGCTACGCCGAGGAGCTGATCGCCGAGATGACGGCCCGCAAGCTCGTCGTCGACCCCGAGCCGCTCGCCGTGGTGACGCCGGACGACTGGGCCGCGGCCGGCCAGGCCGCGGGCACCCCGTTCTCCGCCGCCCACACGTTCGCCCAGACCGGCCCGTTCCGCCCGCGCAACCTGCCGTTCCGCGACGGCAACGTCGTGCTGGCTGGCAGCGGCACCACACCGGGCGTCGGCATCCCGCCGGTGCTCATCTCCGGCAGGCTCGCGGCGGGGCGTCTCCGCCACTGACGCGGCTTCTGGCTCTACGGTGGTCACCGGCAGAGCGGCGAACGGTGGCGTGAGGGGCGGGTCCTGGCGTGACGTCGTGGATCGAAGTGATCAACTATGTCCGGCTCCGGTACGAGGTGCTGGAGGAGACCGAGGAGTGGCTGCGCTTCCGGCTCGACACGGCGGGGGAGCGGACGCAACAGGTCGCCGTGCACCACCTGCCGGACGTGGACGGTACGGCGTGGCTCGAGATCTCCTCGCCCGTCGGCCGCGCCGACGAGATCGACCTGCGCCGCCTGCTCGAACTCGCCGGTGAGCCCGAGGTGGGTGGCGCGGCGGTCGTCGACGGGATCGCGCTGCTCAAGCACGTGGTGCCGCTCGAGGACCTGAGCGTGCGGGAGGAGTTCGAACGACCGCTCGGCCTGCTGGTGAGCCGTGCCGACGCCATCGAGCACGAGCTGACCGAGAACGATCACTTCTAGGGACGCGGGTCCCTGACCGAGGTGACCTTGGGCCCTGAAGGGCTCGCTCCAGCGAGATCAGTCTGTGGGGGTTCCCCGGACGACGCTGGAGAGATCCGTGACGGCACTGGTTCCCGCCCCGATCGAAGTTCACCCCGACACCGCACGAGCCCCGCGCAAGGGCTCGGCGTTGCTGCAGCTGTTCCGCACGACCGATCACAAGCAGATCGGCGTGATGTACCTCGTGACGACCTTCGCCTTCTTCCTGGTCGGCGGGGCCATGGCCATGCTGATCCGCGGCGAGCTGGCGAGGCCGGGGCTGCAGTTCCTGTCCGCCGAGCAGTACAACCAGCTGTTCACCATGCACGGCACGATCATGCTGCTGCTGTACGCGACGCCGAGCGTGTTCGGGTTCGCCAACTTCGTGCTGCCGTTGCAGATCGGCGCACCGGACGTCGCGTTCCCCCGGCTGAACGCGCTGTCGTTCTGGTTGTTCCTGTTCGGCGGCCTGCTGATGCTGGGAGGGTTCCTCACCCCAGGCGGCGCCGCCGACTTCGGCTGGTTCGCCTACGTCCCGCTGTCCGACGCGGCCCACTCGCCCGGCGTCGGCGCGAACCTGTGGATCGTCGGTGTCGCCGTCGGCGGTCTCGGCACCATCCTCGGCGCGGTCAACATGGTCACGACCGTGGTGTGCCTGCGCGGTCCCGGCATGACGATGTGGCGGATGCCGGTCTTCACCTGGAACATCCTGGTCACCAGCATCCTGGTGCTGGTCGTCTTCCCGATCCTCACCGCGGCCGGGTTCGGGCTGCTCGCGGACCGGTTGCTGGGAGCGCACGTCTTCGACCCGGCCAACGGCGGTGTCGTGCTGTGGCAGCACATGTTCTGGTTCTTCGGCCATCCCGAGGTGTACATCCTGGCCTTGCCGTTCTTCGGGGTGATCTCGGAGATCATCCCGGTGTTCTCGCGCAAGCCGGTCTTCGGCTACAAGGGACTCGTCTGGGCGACGCTGTCGATCGCCGCGCTGTCGGTCGCGGTGTGGGCGCACCACATGTACGCCACCGGTGCCGTGCTGCTGCCGTTCTTCGCGCTGCTGACGTTCCTCGTGGCCGTGCCGACCGGGATCAAGTTCTTCAACTGGATCGGCACGATGTGGAAGGGACAGCTCACGTTCGAGTCGCCGATGCTGTTCTCCGTCGGCTTCCTGGTGACCTTCCTGTTCGGCGGGCTGAGCGGGGTGCTGCTCGCCGCGCCGCCCCTGGACTTCCACGTCTCGGACACGTACTTCGTGGTCGCCCACTTCCACTACGTCCTCTACGGGACGATCGTGTTCGCGACCTTCGCCGGGATCTACTTCTGGTTCCCGAAGATCACCGGCAGGATGATGGACGAACGCCTGGCGAAGCTGCACTTCTGGACGACGTTCATCGGCTTCCACCTCACGTTCCTGGTGCAGCACTGGCTGGGCAACCAGGGCATGCCCCGCCGCTACGCCGACTACCTGGAGTCGGACGGCTTCACCGCGCTCAACACCTTGTCCACCATCGGCGCCTACGTGCTCGGTGCCTCGACGCTGCCGTTCATCTGGAACGTGATCAGGAGCTACTGGTACGGCGAGGTCGTCGAGGCCGACGACCCGTGGGGCTTCGGCAACTCGCTGGAGTGGGCGACGTCGTGCCCGCCGCCGCGGCACAACTTCACCGAACTGCCCCGGATCCGCTCGAACCGGCCGGCGTTCGACCTGCACTACCCGCACCTGGTCGAGAGGGCGCGGCGCGAGGCGCACGTCGGGTTCACCGGGCGGGCACTGCCCACAGGTGATCACGACGGCTGAGCCGCGTTTCGGCGCGGACCAGTGGCGGCAGGTCGTCAGCCGGCGGCGAGCAGGGCCCCGAGGAGCTCCTCGGGCGTCTCGAGTTGCGGCAGGTGGCCGGTGCGGGGGAGCACGGTGAAGGTCGACGACGGGATCGCGGCCGCGTAGGCCTTGCCGTACGCGGAGCCGACGATGCGGTCGCTCTCGCCCCACAGCACGCGCACGGGGATCTTCACGTCGCGGAGCCGGTCGAGCAGGGACGGGTCGGACATCGACGGGCCGGCGTAGCCGATGAGCGCCCGCACGTCCGGGCTCGGACCTGTGCCGGACGGCCTCGGCGCCCTGGACGGATCGTGCCAGGAGTACGACTGGACCTCGGCGGGGGTGAAGC
Source organism: Lentzea flava (assembly GCF_014648475.1). Taxonomy (GTDB): domain Bacteria; phylum Actinomycetota; class Actinomycetes; order Mycobacteriales; family Pseudonocardiaceae; genus Lentzea; species Lentzea flava. The sequence goes on from NZ_BMRE01000003.1 coordinate 77,402, forward strand.
CGCTGATGTCGGTCACGGGGTGACCGTCGACTTCGACGCCGATCCCGTTGACGATCACGGCCGACGTGACGCGCGGGCTCGCGCACAGGGCGATCTCGGCGGCCAGCCAGCCGCCGAAGGAGTTGCCGAGCACCGTCACGTCCGTGAGGCCGAGCTCGTCCAGCATCGTGACGTAGTACCGGGCGAGCTCGGCGACGCCGGTCAGCTCCGCGGGCCTGGGCGTGCCGCCGAACCCGGGGTGGGTGGGCGTCAGCACCCTGGCTCCGGTGCGTTCGGCCAGCAGGTTCGCGAACGCGGTCATCGTGTGCACGCCGCCTCCGCCGTGCAGCAGCAGGTATGCCTGAAGGGTCTCCATATAAGGAACCTTAGATAAGCTTCCTTATATAAGCAAGATGGTTAGGATCGTCGGCGTGAAGCACCGTCCCGCTGACGTCGCGCTCGCTGTGAAGCGCCTGCAACACCGTCATCACCGCGCGCTGAGCCAGGCGCTGGCACCGCTCGGGCTGTCGTTGGTGCAGTGGGACACCCTCCGCCACCTGCACCGGCAGCCGGACGCCTCGCTGCACGACCTCGCCGTGCTGACGTTCCAGACCGACCAGTCCTTCGGCTCGCTGGCTGTGCGCATGGCCGAACGCGGGCTCATCGAGCGGGTGCCGGGACCGGGACGGGCGGTGCGTCACCGGCTCACCGCGGAGGGCGAACGGCTGCGAGCCGCCGGTCAGGAGCTGGTCGACGGCGTGACCGAGTCGTCGTTCAGCGCGCTGTCGCCCGCACAGCTCGACCAGCTCGGTGACCTCCTGGAGGCCGCACTCGCCTAGCGCGGTTCGCCGACGGCGTCGGCGGCAAACCTTGCTGAGCGTGGTCAGGCGAGCAACTTCCCGGCTGCCCAGGCGACCGCCGCGGCCGTGTCGGCGGGGGAGCCGGAGGGCTGCATCACGTGGCTGAGCACGTGCCGGACGATCAGGTCGACCGCGATGTCCAGCTCGTGTGGTTCGAGCGACAGCTCATACGGCTCCAGGCACCGCGACACCACGGCCTTCGCCGCGTCCAGCAACCCGTCGGTGTGGGTGGTGAGCAGCGGCAGCAACTCCGTGTTCGCCCCGTGCGTCGCGGACACCACGGCGTGCAGCAGAGCGTTGTCCTGCGCGAACTCCAGCACGCCGCGCACGGCGGCGTTGATCGCGGCGAGCACGTCCTCGGGGTGCTCGCCGAACGCGGTGGTCACCACCGCGAGGAAGCGGTCGAGCTCCGCGAGCACGACCGCTTCCGCCAGCTGGGGCTTGGAGCCCACCTCGTTGTAGACCGTCTGCCTGCTCACGCTCAGCTCGCCGGCCAGCCGCGACATGGTGACCGCCTGCCAGCCCTGGTCCGTGATGAGCTTGGCGGTGGCCGACAGGATCGCGTCGCGCAGTGGTGTCATGGGGCTCCGATGGAGACGAAGTCGACCTTTTCCCGCACCCCGCAGTCGGGACAGCACCAGGAGTCCGGCACCGCCGACCACGGCGTGCCCGCGGGGAAGCCCTCGCGAGGAGCGCCGACCGCGGAGTCGTAAACGTAACCGCACCCTGGGCAACGGCCGCCCTCGGCGTCCCGGTCGACCACCGCGGCGGTGTCCGGTGCCGGTGCCACCGTCCGCGCGGGCGGCAGCGGGTAGCGGGCCAGCACCTTCGCCCGCGCGGGCGGGTGGATGTTCGCCCGGCTGATGTCGCCGTCGAACTGGGCGAGCACGCGCGGATCCATGACACGGCGCCACACCGGCGGCACGAGCGCGAGCAGGATCATGCCCGCGTACCCGGTGGGCAGCACCGGCGACTCCTCGAAGTCGCGCAGCGTCTGGTAGCGCCGCACGGGGTTGGCGTGGTGGTCGCTGTGCCGCTGCAGGTGGTACAGCAGCACGTTGGTGGCGATGTTGTTGGAGTTCCAGCTGTGGCTGGGGTTCACCCGCTCGTACCGGACGCGGCCGGGGATCCCGACCTTCTGCCGCAGCATGCCGTAGTGCTCCATGTAGTTCACGACTTCGAGCAACGAGAAGCCGACGACGGCCTGCAACACCAGGTACGGCAGGATCCCGAACCCGAGCCACCAGATCATCGCGCCCCACAGCACCGCCGACATCAGCCACGCGTTGAGCACGTCGTTGCCGATGCGGTACGGGTGGCGGTCACGGCGTGCGTAGCGCTTCTTCTCCAGCCGCCACGCGCTTTTCACCGATCCCACGACCGTGCGCGGCCAGAACCGGTAGAAGCTCTCGCCGACCCGCGCGCTCGCGGGATCCTCCGGCGTCGCGACGCGCACGTGGTGCCCGCGGTTGTGCTCGATGTAGAAGTGGCCGTAGAAGCTCTGCGCCAGCGCGATCTTGGACAACCAGCGCTCGTGGCTCTCCTTCTTGTGCCCCAGCTCATGCGCGGTGTTGATGCCGATGCCGCCGATGCAGCCGATCGAGATCGCCAGCCCGATCTTGTCCACAACGGACAGACCTCCGGTCGCGATCACCCAGAACGCCGTGACGAAGCCCGCGTACTGGATGGGCAGGAACAGGAACGTGATCCACCGGTAGTACCTGTCCTGCTCCAGCGCCTCGATCAGCTCGTCCGGCGGGTTCGAGCGGTCCAGGCCCGCCATCAGGTCGATGGCAGGGACGATCAGGAGGACGACGACCGGGCCGGTCCACAGCCACACGCCCCAGCCGGTCAGCGCGTGCATCCCCAGCGCCACGAAGGCGAGCGACGGGACCACCAGGCCGATCAGCCACAGATACCGCTTGCGGTCCTTCCACTGCTCGGTTGAGCCGGGTGTGACGGTGCCTGTCATCGTCGCTCCTCCCGTGGGCTTTACAAAACCGTAGGAGATGTAAAACGGTTTGACAAGTGGGGCTGAGTTGTAAAGTCAGGACCCGTACGCCTCGACGGCCGCCTCGACGAAGCTCCTGACGAGCGGGTCGTCCCCGCGCCACGCGATCACCACCGGGCTGGGCGGCAGGTCGTCGAGCGGCACGACCACGAGCTCACCGAGGTCGTGACCGAGCGGCGCGAGGCCCACGGTTCCGTTCCACAGCACCGACTGGACGCACTCCTGCACCGCGCGGACGACCGGGCCCCGGCGGGATTTGCCGCCGTTCCAGTAGTTCTGCCACATCTCGTCGGTGCCCTCGGGGAACTGGAACCAGGTGCGGTCGTCCAGGTCCGCCGTGGTGAGGCGCTCGCGGCCGGCCAGCGGGTCGTCGGCTCTGAGCACCGCACCGATCGGATCTTGGCGCAGGACAAGGGTTTTCAGGCCCTGGGTGTCGAACGGCCCGCGCGTGAGGGCGACGTCGACCTGGTTGGTGCGCAGGCCGCAGGTGGGATCGGTGAGGTCGGCCTCGCGGATGCGGACCTCGACGTTCGGGTGTTTCTGCCGGAACGCCGCGGCGAGTCCGGCGGCGCCGTGGTCGGCGAGGATGCCGACGGTGATGGTGGCCTTCGCGAGCGTGGCGCGGATGCGGTCGGCGTGGTCCAGCAGGGCTTTCGCCTCGCGCAGCAGGGTGTGGCCCGCCTCGGTGAGGGTGACGCCTGCGGGGGAGCGGTGCAGCAGCGTGGTGCCGAGGTCGGTTTCGAGGTGTTTGATCGCGCGGCTCAGCGGTGGCTGGCTCAGGTGGAGCCGTCGCGCTGCCCGGCCGAAGTGGAGTTCCTCGGCTACCGCGACGAAGTAGCGCAGCGTTCGCAGCTCCATGATCAGGCACGATACTCGTCCGGTATCGGGGCCACCCACTTGGTCTTGGACCGGTCACGGGGTGCGGCGGTGGAGTGGGGGCATGAACATTCCCGACCCCGTCGTGGACGTGTCCGGTGCCGCCGAGATCGCGTCCGACGTCCTGGTGATCCCGAACCACGACGTCTCGCTCGTGCCCAACATCGGGATCATCGGTGGCGCGCAGGCCGTGCTCGTCGTGGACACCGGGCTCGGTGTCGCCAACGCGTCCGCGGTGCTGGAGTTCGCGTCGGAGGTGGCTCGCGGGCGGCGGCTGTACCTGACGACGACGCACTTCCACCCGGAGCACGCGTTCGGAGCTTCCGTGTTCGTGGGTTCGTACGTGGTGAACCGGGCGCAGGCGGATGACCTGCGGCGCAAGGGATCCGGCTACCTGGAGATGTTCCGCGGGTTCGGCGGGGTGATCGCCGACCGGCTGGCCGGGGCCGAGGTTCCCGTGCCCGACGTGGTGTTCGACGGGGTGCACTCGCTCGATCTCGGCGGCCGGACCGTGCTGCTGCGGCCCACCGGACGCGGCCACACGCTGGGGGACCAGGTGATCGAGGTGCCGGACGCGGGTGTGCTGTTCACCGGGGACCTCGCCGAGACCGGGCAGTTCGCGATCTTCCCGTGGTTCCCGCCGCACGACACCGACGTGTCCGGGGTTGCGTGGATCGGGGTGATGGACCGGTTGATCGCGGCCGGGCCTCGCTTCGTCGTGCCGGGGCATGGAACTCCGGGTGGTGTGGAGGTGCTGGAGGGTGTGCGGGACTACCTGCGGGAGCTGCGGGACGAGACCTGGCGGCGGCGCGACTCCGCGATGAAGGAGGCCGACGTCGTGGCCGAGGTGCGGGCCGTGTTGGTCGAGCGGCATCCCGAGTGGGCGGGGCGGGAGTGGATCGAACGCGGGGTCGGGTGCCTGTGCGCTGAATAATCGCTTTGCGGTGTCGAGGTCTCCGCCTCACTCTCGTCTCGACATGGAAAAACGTTTTGGTATACGGCAAAACGTGCCGTGGGATGTTGAACTGCTCAGCGACCGGGTGCCTCGCGCCGCTGCCCGGCGACTGGCTCGCCCGCACCGCGGACGGACTCGTCGCACTCCACGCGGGGTTCGTGTGCCCGCCGCCGCTCGTCGTGGAGGACTACGGGGACGAGGCGTGGCGGGAGGCGGTCCCGGCACTGCACACGTCGCCGGACGGCCGCTACGCCGCCGTGGTGAACGACTACGGCAACCTCGCCGTGGTGGTCGACCTCGCCTCCGGGGAGGTGGTGCTGAGCCTGGACCGCGATCACGTCCACACCGCGACGACGACACCGTTCCCGATCGCGTTTCTGCCCGGTGATCGCGTCGTCGCGGCCACGCACGTCAACCGGCTCGACGTGGTCGACCTGACGACCGGCGCGGTGCTGACCGAGCGGGAGACCGACTTCAGCCTCTACCACGGGCGGTTGACCGTCAGCCCGTGCGGGCGGTGGTTCCTCGACGACAGGTGGGTGTGGCATCCGTTCGGCCTGCCCTCGGTCGTCGACGTCGATCACTGGCTGCGGACGGGCGGAGATCCGGACGGTGTCGCTCTCTCGGACCGCGACGGCGTGTGGGACCAACCGGCGGCATGGGTGTCGTCGGAAGTCGTTGCGATTCAACGGATCGGCACCCGCTACGAGGAGATGATCGACGGCGTCGAGCTGTACGCGGTGCCGGACGGACCTCCGCTGAAACCCGTGGAGGGACCGTCCGGCCGCATGTGGGCGCATCGCGGGCTGCTGTACGTGAGCGCGACGGCCGGGCTCGAGGTCTGGGACCCCGAGCGCGGCGCGCGCGTCGGCCTGGTGGAGGGGTTCCGGCCGATCGCGCACCGCGAGGGGACGTTCGCCGAACTGCGCGACGGTCAGCTCTATAGCTTCAGTGTTGACTAAAGACAATCCTCGCCGAGGTAGGCGCGGATGACCTTCTTGGGCACGCACATCGTCCAAGCCCCGACGACGAGCTCTGTCATCTCCTCGACGTCCAGCTCGGCCATCGAGGCGTGCACCCACTGGAACCGCATGTCGGACTGGCTGGGGAACGCGAACTTCACCGGGTCGCCGGCGACGAGGGCTTCGCGTTCCTCGCGCGGATAGCCGAAGCCGAGCACGGTCTCGTCGCGGGAGAGGGCCGCGTAGACGATCTTGCCCACGCGGAACTTCACGCGGTCGCGGATCAGGTGTTCGGTGGTGCGTGGCAGCGACAGTGCCACGGCGCGGACGTCGGCGACGGTGACCATCAGGCAATCCTGTACGCCGCGCCGCCGTTGTGCAGGAACTTGGCGCGACCGGTGCCGTCGGAACCGATCAGGGACATGACCTCGTGGCCGCGGGTGGTGATGATCGTGTCGTCGCCGAGCCGGACCACCTCGACGGGATCCGTGCGGTCGCCGAGGAACGACGCGGCCAGGTCGCTGCGCGGGCGGTAGGTCAGGCACGTGCTGTCGAGGGTGATGTCGTACAACGGATTGCGGTAGGTGCCGTGCATCCGGTCGTCGATCGGGGCGGGGTCGGCGGGCGGCGTGGGTGGTGGTGCCACGTCGATGCCGTTCTCGGTGAAGATCTCGTGGGCCAGCGGCCGGCCGTTGGTGCTGTTGGTCAGCACCGCCACCGCCAGGCCACGGGACGGATCGACGCGCAGGAACGCCTTCTGTCCCTTGGAGACGCCGGTGTGACCGACGACGTTGCCCGGATGGAGCATCCAGCCGAGGCCCCAGCCGGAGATGTCGTCACCGAAGTCCGGGACGTCGTTCACCTGCGGTTCGCGCAGCCCGGCGAAGTCGGTCAGCTGCAGGCGGACGAACGTCAGCAGGTCGCGGGCGCTCATCGCGAGGTGTGAGCCGCTGGGAGCCGTGCGGTAGGAGACCGCCCACTTCTTCGTGGGCACGGTTCCGGCGTGACCGACCGCGGCGCGGTGCAGGATCGCCTCGTACGGGATGGTGGCGACGGTGGTCAGGCCCAGCGGGGCCACCAGCTGTTCGCGGAGGACGTCGTGGAAAGGCTTGCCGCGCAACACTTCCACGAGCCTGCCGAGCACGGTGAACCCGGTGTTGGAGTAGGAGAGGAGCGTGCCGGGCGGAAGCAGGTGCTCCTCGTCGGCGAGGGTGGCGACGAACTTCGCGATGGCGTCGTCGTTGCAGCCGGTGTCGGTGAAGTGGTTGGGCGCGATGCCGCTGGTGTGGGTGAGCAGGTGGCGTGCGGTCACGGCTTCGGTGGCCTGGTCGTCGCTCAACCGGAAGCCGGGCAGGTGGTCGCGGACGGGGTCGTCGAGGGTCAGGGCGCCTTCGTCGACGAGTTGCTGGACCAGGGTGGCGGTCCAGATCTTGGTGATCGAGCCGATCTTGAACACCGAGTCGGTGGTGGCCGGCACCTGCGTGCGGGTGCTGAGCACGCCCGCGGCCTCGTCCCGGATCTCGCCGTCCGCCAGGATCGCGACCTGTGCGCCCGGGACGTCGTGCTTCGCGATGAGCTCGCTCAGGTTCATCAGGAGATCCTCGGCAGGGCGTTCGTGTTGTGGTCGCTCAATTCAAAGCCAGGCAAATGAGAACGAATCGGACAATCGAGATCAAGTGTGCCATTGTTGTTCGCGCTTATAGAGGTCGGCCTCCAATTGAGACCGGAATGAATCCGGAACGGTGAGAGCGAGACCACACTCCAGTTCTCTTTTCACTCGATCGGGTGAAAAGTGAGCCAATGAACCTAAGACGGTCCCTTCCGGCTCTATTACCGCTGGTGCTCGCCGCGTCTTTCGCCGCGGTGGGCACCGCCGAGTCGGGGACACCGAAGCAGAGTCCCGTCAACGTCACGCCCGGCGCGATCCGGTTCGACCCGCACGCGCCCAAGCTGGACGTCACGTACGGCTACTCCGCGCTGGAACTGAAGTACATCCGCAAGGACGCGGCCAAGTCCGACGGCTGCACGACCCGCGACCACGAGGAAACCGAAGAGGCGGAGGTCCAGCCAGGTTCCGGTCACGTCACCGTCGCCGGCACCCGCTACGACCTGGTGCAGTTCCACTTCCACACGCCTTCTGAGCACCAGTTCGGTGGTCGCAACACGCCGCTCGAAATGCACCTCGTGCACCGCAGCGCGGAGGGCAAACTGCTGGTGATCGGCGTCCCGCTGGTCGTCGGCACGCACTCCGTCGTCGACGACGTCCTGGCGAAGCTCGCCCCGGAATGCGGCGACCCGGTGGACATCGAGCCCGTCAACCTCAACCGGTTGCTGCCGTTCAACCATCAGACGCTGCACTACACCGGTTCGCTCACCACGGCTCCGTTCACCGAGGGCGTCGAGTGGTACCTGACGGGCGAGCAGCACGTGACGGCCGCGACCATCGCGCGCTTCAAGGGTCTGTTCACCGAGGGCAACGCTCGGGCGGTGCAGCCGTTGAACGGCAGGACCATCGTGGAGGTCCCGCGCATCTGATCCACCGCTCGCTGGAAGGCCGGTCCCTGGTCGGGGGCCGGCCTTTCGCGTGTGCGGAGTGACGGGCTTCACCGATTCAGGAGTCGCCTGCAATTGTCCGCGTGTGCAACTATTGCCAACGCGGACAACCTACGACTTCAAGGACTGTGTGACATGCCTGTCGCTCTGCTCGCCCTCGCGATCAGCGCCTTCGCCATCGGCACGACCGAGTTCGTGATCATGGGCCTGCTCCCCGAAGTGGCGACTGACCTGGGCGTTTCCATCCCCTCTGCGGGCCTGCTGATCTCCGGCTACGCGCTCGGCGTCGTGATCGGCGCCCCGTTGCTGACCGTTCTCGGCGGGCGCCTGCCGCGCAAGACGATGCTCATGGCGCTGATGGGCCTGTTCATCGCGGGCAACTTCATCTCGGCGTTGGCCGAGACCTACGGCGTGCTGATGAGTGGCCGGGTCGTCGCGGCGCTGGCCCACGGCGCGTTCTTCGGGGTCGGGTCGGTCGTCGCCGCCGACCTCGTTGCACCACAACGCAAGGCGAGCGCCATCGCGTTGATGTTCACCGGTCTGACCGTGGCGAACGTTCTGGGCGTGCCGATGGGCACGGCGCTCGGGCAGCAACTGGGGTGGCGTTCGACGTTCTGGGCGGTGACCGCTCTCGGTGTGATCGGGCTGCTCGGCATCCTGTTCCTGGTGCCGCGGCAGGAGAAGCAAGCCGGCGACCTGCGTGGCGAACTGGCCGTGTTCCGCAACCCGCAGGTGTGGCTCGCACTGCTGATGACCGCGCTCGGGTTTGCGGGCGTCTTCGCGTCGTTCACCTACATCGCGCCGATGATGACGGAGGTTGCGGGCTTCTCGTCGGGTGCCGTCACGTGGCTGCTGGTGCTGTTCGGCGTGGGCCTCTTCGCGGGCAACCTGCTGGGCGGCAAGGCCGCGGACCGCTCGGTCATGAAGAGCACGGTGGTCATCCTGGCCGCGCTGGCCGCGGTCCTGACGGCCTTCGTGTTCACCGCCCACTCGATGCCGCTCGCCGCCGTCACGATCGTGCTGTTCGGCGCGGCCGGGTTCGCCACGGTGCCGCCGTTGCAGATGCGGGTCGTGCAGACCGCGAAGAACGCGCCCGCGCTGGCATCGGCGGCGAACATCGCGGCGTTCAACCTCGGCAACGCCGGTGGGGCGTGGCTCGGCGGGCTCGCGATCGAGAACGGGCTCGGCTACACGGCGCCGAACTGGATCGGCGCGCTGCTGGCCATCGGCGGTCTCGCCACCGCTGGCGTCTCGATCCTGCTCGAAAGGCGTGTGAGCAGCGGCACGAAGGCTTCTGAAGCGCGTCAGAAGGACCGTAAAGTCGTTCCGGTAGCTAACTAACTCCGGGGGACCCTGTGAACACGACCCGCGCCATGACCGCGCTCGCGCTCGGCGGGTTCGGCATCGGTACGACCGAGTTCGCGACGATGGGGCTGCTGCCCCAGATCGCGGAGACCTTCAAGATCCCCGACTACGAGGCCGGCCACGCCATCAGCCTCTACGCCGCCGGTGTCGTCGTCGGTGCGCCGTTGATCGCGGTGCTCGGCGCCAAGCTTCCGCGCAAGGGGATGCTGATCGGGCTGATGCTCGCGGTGGCGCTGGGCAACGGGTTGTCGGCCGCGGCTCAGGACAAGACTCTTCTGCTCGTCGCCCGGTTCGTCGCCGGGCTGCCGCACGGCGCGTTCTTCGGCATCGCGGCGGTGGTGGCGGCAATGCTCGTGGCTCCCGAACGGCGTGGCACGGCCGTTGCGCGCGTGATGGTCGGTCTGACCGTGGCGAACCTTGTCGGCGTGCCCTTGGCGACGGCGGCGGGGCAGCAGATCGGCTGGCGCACGGCGTACCTCGCGGTGGCGGTGATCGCGCTGGTCACGGCGGCGGCGATCGCGGCATGGGTGCCGCGAGTGCCCAAGGTCGAGGGCGCGTCGATGAAGGGCGAGGTGCGCGCGTTCGGGCGGCCGACGGTGTGGTTCGCGATCTTCACCGGCATGATCGGCTTCGGCGGCATGTTCGCCGTCTACTCCTACGTCGCGCCGCTGACGACCGAGGTCGCCGGGCTGCCGGCGAGCGCGGTGCCGTGGATGCTCGCGGTATTCGGGCTCGGCATGACGCTCGGGGCGACCTTCGGCGGCCGGTTCGTGGACCGGTCCGCGATGGGCTCGGTGTTCGGCGGGCTGGTCGCGGTCTGCCTGATCCTCGTCCTCTTCGGACTGACGGCGACGGTCCCCGCGTTCATGTTCTTCTTCCTGTTCCTGCTCGGGTTCGTCGTGCAGATCCTGGCCGCCGCGCTGCAGATCCGGCTCATGGACGCCTCGCCGGACGCGCCGTCGCTCGCCTCCTCGTCGAACCACTCGTCGCTCAACGTCGCCAACGGCGCGGGCGCGTGGCTCGGCGGCCTGGCGATCGCGGCGGGCTGGGGTTACACCTCCACGGCGTGGGTCGGTGTCGCGCTTTCGCTGGCAGGACTGGCGATCGCACTCGCGTCGGTGGCCTACGAACGGCGTGCTTTGACGCGCGAGACCACGAACCAGACGATGGCGATGGCGAGCGCGGCCAGCACCGCCGTCGAGACCCAGCCCAGGTAGCGGTCGACCAGCTGGTAGTTCTCGCCGAGCGCGTAGCCGGTGAGGATCAGCGCGGTGTTCCACCCGAGGCTGCCCGCCGCCGTGTAGAGCGTGAACTTCGCGATCGGCATGCCCGACACCCCGGCGGGCACGGAGATCAGGCTCCGCACGACCGGCACCATCCGCCCGAAGAACACGGCGGCGTTGCCGTGCCGGTCGAACCACTCGTCGGCTTTGTCCACATCGGACACCTGGACGAACGGCAGCTTCCCCGCGACCCGGCGCAGGCGGTCCAGGCCCAGCCACGCGCCCAGGCCGTACAGCACCAGCGCGCCGACGACAGAACCCGCCGTGGTCCACAGGATCGCGGCGACGAGCGAGATCCTGCCCTGGCCGGCGGTGAACCCGGCAAGCGGCAGGATCACCTCGCTCGGCACCGGCGGGAACACGTTCTCCAGCGCCACCGCGAGTCCCGCGCCGGGTGATCCCAGCGCCTCCATCAGCCGAGTGATCCACTCCATGGTCGTCGAATTACCCGTTTTGCCCGGCCTTCCAACCGACAGGGTCCGGCCAGCGCTCAAGCTCCGATGAATCATGTCAAATTCTGGCATTACGCGTGACTTTCGTTGACACGACGCGTCGAGACCTCCTACCTTCGTGGTGTTCCCCTGTCGTACGCCGCCAGGAAGGACGCATCGAAACGATGGAATCGCGCATCACCCGCAGGGCAGCCCTCACCGCGGCCGCCCTGATGCTCGTCACGATCCACCCCGCGTCGGCCCTCGCCCCCGCGTGGCACCCCAACCCCGCGACCGACGGCCTCAAGGCGTTCGAGGGCATCGAGGTCGACCGCGGCAACAAGTTCCCCGAGCGCAGGGGCAAGTACATCGTCGTCGAGGGCGACCACTACCGGTTCAACATCTGGAAGAACGACCGCGACACCACCGGTGGTGGCGACCGTCAGCGCACCGAGTCCAAGGGCATGGTCGCCAACGGCAGCGCCCTCAAGATGAAGAACGGCGAGACGTGGGTCATCTCCTACGAGATGTACATGCCGTCGTCGCTGCACGGCACAAGCAAGTTCACGCACATCTTCCAGACCAAGACACCGTCCACCAACGGCGGCCCGTGGACGACCCTGTCGTTGAGCCGCAGCGGTAGCACCGAAACCATCCGGGCGCGCGCGTTCAGCACGTCCGGTGCACCGGACATCGCCTCCACGAACCTGGCCCCGCTGCGCGACAAGTGGGTCACCGTCGAGTGGACGATCACGCCGGGCTCGAGCGGCACCGTCGGCTTCGTGCTGCGCAACGGCACGGGGGCGAACGCGCCGATCGCGGTGCAGGGCAAGCGTTCCGGCGTGCGGATCCCGGACGAGGGCGACTACGTGCGCCCGAAGTGGGGCATCTACCGCTCGGTCGAGAGCGCCTCGTCCGACATCCTCGACACCTACATCAACTTCCGGAACTACACGGCCACCAAGAAGTGAGGTGAGGGCCGGGTGGCCCGCTGATCGCGATGAGGTCTACCGTTGACTGCCTTCACTTCACGGAGGTCGACGGTGCGAGGCGCGATCGCGGCGGGTCACCCGCTCACCGCACAGGCGGGCGCGGCGATGCTGCGCGCCGGAGGGAACGCCGTCGACGCGGCCGTTGCCGCGATGCTGACGTCGTGCGTCACCGAGCCGTTGCTGACGGGCCTCGGCGCGGCCGGGTACATGCTCATCGCCCCGGCCGGGGAACCCCCTGTGCTGCTGGACTTCTCGGCGGAGGCACCCGGTCGCGCGGCGTCGGGCGCGCGGGCTCCGCTCGACCCCATCACCGTCCACTTCGGTGACGCCGAGCAGGAGTTCCACGTCGGACCGTCGTCGGTCGCCGCCTACGGGATGCCCGCCGGTGCCGCGAAGGCCGCCGCGTACGGCCGTGCGCCGCTCGACGAACTCGTGGCCATCGCGGCGAAACACGCCCGCGAAGGCCACCGCGTCAACCGGTTCCAGGCCTACGTCACCTCACTGCTGCTGCCGCTCGCCCGCAGCGCGGGCCTCACCGCGTTCGAGGAGGGCGAGCTCCTCGTCCAGCCCGAGCTCGCCGAGGCCCTCGACCGGCTCGGCAGGGACGGCGCGGCCCCGTTCTACACCGGCGACGTCGCGGCCGCGATCGCCGACACGATCACGGCGGCCGGCGGCGACCTCGGCCGCGCGGACCTCGCCGCCTACGACGTCATCCCGCGCGAACCGCTGCACGCGCGCCACCGCGGCCGTGACGTCCACACGAACCCGCCGCCGGCGGCGGGCGGCACGCTGCTCACGCAGATGCTGGAGGCGTTGCCGGACAACCCGTCGCAACGAGACCTGATCCGCGCGATGGCCGCCCCGAAGACGCACCTGAACCGCCTCGGCTCCACCACGCACATCTCCGTGCTCGACGCCGACGGCACCGCCTGCTCGGTCACGACGACCAACGGCGCGGGCTCCGGCATCTCGATCGCGGGTGTGCACCTGAACAACATGATGGGCGAGGAGGACCTCTCGCCCGACGGCTTCTTCAGCCACGCCCCCGGCGACCGGCTGCCGTCAATGATGTCCCCGACCGTCGTGACCAACGACGGCGGCGCCGAGCTCGTGCTCGGCAGCGCGGGCTCCAGCCGGATCTGCGGCGCGGTCCTGCAGGTGCTCGTGAACGTCCTCGACCGCGGCATGCCCGCCCAGGACGCCGTCGACGCGCCCCGGATGCACCTCGGGGGAGACCACCTCCACGTCGAACCGGGAATTCGACCGGAAAGTGAAATGCCGGTGACGTATTTCCGCGCGCCGAGCATGTTCTTCGGCGGCTGTCAGGTCGTCGAGATGACGGGATCGGGCCTGCTCAGGGGTGGCGGGGATCACCGCAGGGGCGGCGCGGCCGTCATCGTGTGAGACATTGCCCGCATAATGAGAAATCCAGTTTCCTGATTAACGAGTCAACCCGCACGATGGCGTGGTGACGGCACTACGCGAGAGAACATCCTCGCCGCTCCTTTCCCGCACGTTCCTCCAACTCTCCGTCATCAGCGTCGTGTCCGGCGTTTCGATGGCGTTCGCGATGCCGTTCCACTCGCTGTTCCTGACCGCCGAGGTCAAGGTGACGCCGGTGCAGCTGAGCGCGTTCCTGATCGCGAGCCCGCTCGCGTCCGTGGTCGTCAGCACGATCATGGGCAAGCTGTCGGACGGCCGGGTGCAGCGCCGCTACCTGCTCGCCGCGGGCGGTGTCGCCGGCGCGATCGGCTACGGCCTGTTCGCCGTGCTGCGCGACTACTGGCTCCTGCTCGGCACGGCCGTGGTCTTCGTGGCGATGACGTCGTCGTTGCTCCCGCAGATCTTCGCCTACGGGCGCGCGGCGTCGCGGGGCCCGTCGATGATGGTCAGCGTCCTGCGCACGCTGCTGTCCGTCGCGTGGGTGGCGGGTCCGCCGCTGGCCGCGCTGATGGTCGCCAAGACCGGGTGGGTCGGCCTCTTCACCGCCACGGCACTGCTGCAGCTCGGCGTCGCGGTGCTCGCCCTGACGCTCCCGGTTCCCGCGGCGGAACCGGAGAAGCCGGTCGAGGAGGAGGCAGCGGGTCCGACCCGCGGCGGGATGGCGGTCGTCGCCGCCGCGTTCGTGTTCCTGCAGGGTTCGGTCGGGCTCGCGGTCGGCGGCCTGCCGCTGTTCGTCACGACCGAACTGCACGGCACGGCGGGTGACGCCGGGCTCGCGATGGGGCTGTGCGCGGCGCTGGAGATCCCGATGATCCTTTGGTTCGGGTCGCTGGCGAACCGCGTGTCCCAGCACAAGCTCGTCGTCACGGGCGCGGTGATCGGCTTGAGCTATCACGGCCTGATGCTGCTGACCGACTCCGTCTGGCAGGTGCTGGCCGCGCAGCTGCTGCACGCCACCGTCATCTCGCTCGTGATGGGTGTGGGCATCACCTACTTCCAGAGCCTCGACCCCGGCCGTCCCGGTCACGCCTCGACGATGTTCACCAACACCCAGATCGTTGGCGGCATGATCGCGGGCGCGCTGACCGGTCTCGCCGCGCAGCTGGGCTTCCGCTGGATCTACGGGTTCAGCCTCTCGATGGTCGCGCTCGGGCTGACCCTGCTGGTCGTGGCGGGCAGGGTCACTGAATCGTCGAGGCGGTGACCTTCGGCTTCTCCCCGGCGCCGAGGTAGAAGATCCCCTTGATCGTCTCGAAGCCGTCACTCGGGTTGCGGCGCAACGTGGAGCCCTCCACCGACATCGAGCCCGACTTGTCGTTGCTGACGAAGAACACCGCGCCACCGCCCTCGTTGGCGTGGTTGTCCTCGATCAGCGACCCCGCGATCCGCAGCGTGAACGTGTTGCCGTCGTTGTAGATCGCGCCACCGCTGCCGCCGCCCGGCGTGCCTCCGCGCGCCGGGTTGGCGCCGCGGCCGATGGCTTTGTTGCCCTTCATCAGGCTGTTGAGCACCACCCACGACGCGCCGATGCTGCTCAGCGCACCGCCGTTGGAGCACACGCCGCCCTCGAACGTGCTGCTGGTGACGTAGACCGGCACCTTGTCGGCCCAGTCCGTCACGCGGATCGCGGCACCGCCTAGATCGGGACCGTTGGCATCGCATTTGTTGTTGGCGAATCGGGAGTTCACGACCTTGAGCTGACCGCCGCGCACCATGATCGCGCCGCCGCCCCCGCCGTCGGCCGTGTCGCCGGTCGAGTTGCCGTCGGCGAGGGTGATGTTCTGGACCACCAGCCTCGGCCCGTTCTGGTCGATGACCCGGCGCTGTCCCTGGCCGCTCAAGGTGATCCGGCCGCCGCCGTCGAGGACGGTTCTCGCGCGGACCTTCGCGGTGGCGGCCAGGGGAATGGTGTGCGGGTTCGGCCCGCAGTTGAACGTGATGACCCCGCCGGCGGCGACCGCGTCGACCACGGCCTGCGAGGTGCAGCTCGCCGGCGTGCCGGTGCCGATCACGCGGGTGGGTCTGGAGGTGTCCTCGGCGGCGGCTTCTGCTGGTACGGCGGCGGAACCGCTGGGATTGCCGAACTTCGCGGGAGGCGGTGGAGGAGGGGGAGCGGGCGTGGGAGGGGCGGCGCTGCTGCTGCTCGGGGGTGGCGTCGTCGTCACGACCGTGACGGTCTGCGGAGACGACGCCGGGGGTAATGGTGCGGCGACCGGGTTGCCCGGGATCGCCGTGCCGCAGCCCGCCACGAGGACGGCCAGCAGGACGACCACCTGTCTACCTGACATGGCGGGCACCCTAACCCGTGTCGCGCTGACCACGTCACCCCAACGGTTGAGTCCAACCGGCTCAGGTTCGGGAACAATCTCCGGCTCAACTTCGTCGTTCAGGGTGAGTGTTGGTTGTGACTCTCCTTGGAGGTGAAAGTCATGGCACTGCCTGCTGTGCGATCGTCGGCTCCGCTGGGCCGCTGGGACCCGTTCCGCGAGTTCGAGGACCTGTACGGTCAGCTGGGCAGGTGGATGGAGTCCGTCGCCGGAACCGTCGGTGAGAGCGTGCGCGCCTGGGCCCCGCTGGCCGACGTGACCGAGACCGGCGACGCCTACCTGGTGGAGGTCGAGCTGCCGGGCGTCAAGCGCGACGACATCGCGGTCGACCTGGCCGGTACCGAGCTGTCGATCAGCGGTGAGGTCAGGGAGAAGGAACGGCAGGGGCTGTTCCGCCACCGCACCCGGCGCGTCGGGCAGTTCTCCTACCGGGTGACGCTGCCGCAGGACGTCGACGCCGACAAGATCCAGGCCGATCTCGCCGACGGCGTGCTGACCGTCCGCGTGCCCAAGACCGAGGCGGCCAAGCCGCGCCGCATCGCCATCAACGGCAAGTGACACCCCGTCGCCGCCGATCACGGTCCACCCGGATCGCGGTCGGCGGCGCTGTCGTACCCGGAAGGAGCATGGGGGAAGTGGAGTTGTTGCCGCTGCGAACCGACTTCGACGTGCGCTGGCGCGGCTACGACCACGAACAGGTTCAGCACTACGTGCACGCGGTGGAAGGTGAGCTGGAGGTGCTCACCGCCGACCGGGACGCGGCCCTCGCCCGCGCGGAGTCGCTCTCCCGGCAGCTGGAGGCCGCCCGCGCGGAGAACGCCGAGCTGCGGGCCCGTGTCGACCGGATCTGCCGCACCCCGATCGATCCCGGCGCGCTCACCGAACGGCTGCGGCGCATGGTCGAACTCGCCCACGCCGAAGCCGAGGAGATCACCGCACGCGCCAGGACCGCCGCCGAGCAGGACTGGGCGAACGCGCACCGAGCCGCCGACCGGCTGCGCGGGCGCGCCGAGCACCTCGTGGCCGAGCTCGACCGGCGGCGCGCGGACGCGGAGGCCGAGCACCGCGAGCTGATGGACCGCGCCCACGCCCAGGTCGAGACGATGACCCGGCAGGCAGAACGCCGCCGTCGCGAACTCGACGACCAGGCCGCGCAGCTCCGCAGGCAGATCGAGGCGGACTTCGACCAGGCCATGGCACAACGCCGCGCAGAAGCGATGCGCGCACTGGCCGACGAGCAGCGCTCCGCCAAGGCGCGTGCGGACCAGATCGTCCGCGAGGCCACCGAGCACGCGCACCGCATCGTCGCCGAGGCCGAGCAGCGCGTGGAACTCCTGCGCCGCCACCGGGAGCACGTCGCAGAGGAACTCCGTGCCGCACAAGCACTTCTGGGCGACATCGAGCCCCTGCTGGGGCCGCTGCCGGAGGAAGGCGTGGTGACGATGGACGTGATCCACCAGGATCAGCGGCCCGCCCGCGAAGCTGGGGTTGGTGTGGGGGTTCTTGCGTCGGTTGGTGGCGCGGCTGGGTGATCTGGTTGTGGTCGTGGGGGCGTGTGGCCGTGGTCGGACCTGGTCGGCGCCCCACCCGCCCGGCTGGTGTCGTGGCGGCCAGCCCGATGATGCGCGGGCCTGGCGTCAGTGCGCGGGCCCTTGCCCCAGTTGGCGGCGCAGTTCGGTGATCTGGTCGTGGGCCGCAGCGAGTTCGTCCTCCAGCCCGATGATGCGGGCGGTCGCGGCGAGCGTGTGGCCCTCGTCGAACAGGACCCGGATCCGGCCGGCCAGTTCGAGCTGGCGGCGGCTGTAGCGGCGGTGTCCGCCGTCGGAGCGGTGCGGGCGCAGCAGGTCGGCGGTGTCCAGGCTGCGCAGGAACGCCTGCTGCACACCGAGCAGTTCCGCCGCCTGCCCGGTGGTGTACGCGGGATAGTCCGCGTCGTCGAGGTCGTCGAGGGGCACGGCTGAAGGCTATCTTCAAGCACTTGCTTGACACAATCTGCAGTGCGCGCTATAAGAAAAGTGTCGGTCAGTGACCAGGTGAGAGTTGCCCGGGAGTGATCGAGATGGTCGGTGAGAGCGTGGTCCCCCACGTGGATCGCGGCGGCGCGCCGGTGTTCGCGGACGTGGTCGCAGCCGACCTCGACTGGGTGCGGGCGGAGTTCGACGCGATCGTGGCCGCGAACTTCCTCGAGTCCGCCCCGCCCCCTCGCCGGCACCCGCGCGAGCATCCTCGCCACCCGGCACCACCGATCGGGATGACCGGGCCGTCCGGCCGCGAGTCCGGTGACCTGGCCGGGACGGCACGACGAGTGGGCGCGCGGGAGCGTTCTCCTCCGCGTCCGGCGTACGCCGCGATCGACCCCTGGATCTGACACCTTGAGCGCTGAGCAGGAGGTGATAGTGGTAGGGCACGGCTCGAACTGTCGTGGCTGTTCGCCCGTCTTGCCGCCGGTTCACGCCTCGATGCGACAACCGGTCTGCGTCTCGTGACGCGACGAGGGCGACCGGACCGTGCCAGAGACGATGCGCTTCTGCAGATCTCCGAGTTGAGTCCGATCACGCCCGCCACGGCCACCGGATGCCGTGGCGGGCATCGGGTTGTGCTGCGGAAGGGGAACTCCCATGATCGACCTGGGCAAGCCGTGGAACGACGTGGCCGACCAGTTGCGTTCCGCCTGGCCGGAAGTCGAGGAGATCGACCTCGACGGTGTTTCTGATCGCGAGGCCGACCCCGCCGATGTCGCCGACCAGCGCCGTGTCGTGCCGCTGCCCGACGACGAACCGGACCCGGCAGGAGTCCGGACATGAGCCCTGCCGACAGAGGAGCACCGGGCCTGGGCGCGGTGCTGGAGCAGACCACGCTCGCCGCCCACCACGCGGCCTTCGAGTACGCCGACCGGCGCTGCGCGCCCGATCTCGCCACGGCGCGCGCCGACACCTGGCGGCTGGTCCACCTGCTGGGCGCGCTCAGCGATCTCAGCACCGGGCTGGCGGCCTACACCGGCGACTGCCTGCACGGGCACGGGTTGCGCTCCGACGACCACGTCGACCCCTCCCAGCACCTGGCACACGCCTGCCGCGGCTGGGCGGACCTGCGCCACGCCCTGGACGACGCGCAGCAGGCCTGCCGTGAGGCCTACACCTCGCTGAGCCACCTCAGCACCGGACCTGTCCCCACCTCGCCGGGGAAGTGATCCGTCATGCCGGCGCGTCGAGACCCACCGGACCCCTACCGCGTGCTCGGGGTGCCGCGCGACGCCACCCCCTCCGAGATCCGCGCGGCCTACCGGGCTCTTCTCCTGGCCCTCCACCCGGACACCCGCGCGGAGCCGTCCGACCCGGCCCGGCTGGCCGAGGTCGTGGCCGCGCACGCCCAGCTGCGCGACGCCGTCAGCACTCCGCCGAGCGGGGTCCCGATCCCGGTCCGCGTCCGCAGGCCCCGTCGCGAGCAGCCGGACATCCGCGTCGGCCCGGTCCGCGTGAACTCGAAAACGCCGTGAGATCAAGGCGTTCTGCAGGTGTTTCACGACCGTGACCAGAAAACCGGAACAAGATCCGGTCTTTTCACCGCTTTCGGACGGGTGTGCGCAGGTGCGGCACGGTAGTTAGCCTGACTCACGAGTCAGTTTTCGTGACCTCGATCGACCGGCCGATGTGACGGAACGTAGACAAAATGTCGTAGCGGCCTACACAGCGTGCGGTTAGTTGGATGCAAACAACACGTTCGTGAAAGAGCCACACGTTCGAGTGGCCCTCTGTCCCTGGCACACTGCGCTCCGTGCCGACCCAGTTCCCCGACGAACCGACCGAGCGTCACCTCGCGCCGGACCCCGCGTTGATGGAGGCCGCCCGCGCCAGGGGCCGCGAACGCTGGGCCGTCGCCGGTGATCGGCCGGCGCAGGAGGAGCGGCCGCCGGGCCGTCAGTTCAAGCCCCGCATCGCGCTCATCGCCGCCGTGGTCGCGCTCCTCGCCCTCGCGGGAGTGGCGATCGTGACGTTCAGCGGTGGGTCCGACGACGCGACCACGGACGTCGCGCAGCCTTCGCACAGCTACGTGCCCGGCCTGATCACACCGCCGGAAGAGCTGCCGGAGGAGTCGTCAGCGGCGCCGTCGGCCAGCACGAACCCGACGCTCGCGTCCTCGGCGCTCGGCCTGATCCCGACGACCCAGCCCGCGCCCCCGCCCGTTGACAACAACAACAACAACCGGCCACCGAGTGGAGTCAAGTCGCTCACCATGGGCCCCGGCTGCGGCGGCTACACGAACGTCGGCCTCTACCGCGACGGCCGCAAGGGCTGGGTCGACCACGGCGACGGCAAGTGCGGCTCGACGTTCGTGTCCGTGCCGATGTCCGGTGACGCGCGGCGCGACGACCCGTCCGCCTACGCGCAGTGGACGTTCTCCGTGTCGGGCACGTGCGACGTCTCGGTGCACATCCCGAACGGCAACCTGGAGGAGGTCGGGGGTAACCCGACCGTGTACTACGTCTACGACCGCAACGGCGTCGGCGGCACCCCGATGGCGTCGTTCGCGATCAAGCAGGTCGAGAAGCGCGGCCAGTGGGTCAGCGCGGGCAGGTTCAAGTCCAGCGGAAACCTGACGGTGCAGCTCCTCACCCGAGGTCAGGACTGGAACAACTCCGGACCGACCTACGCCCATCACGCCGCGAGTGCGGTCAAGGCAGACTGCACGGCGTGACTCGAGATCTCCACCTGGTCCGGCACGGCGAGGCGACGAAGGACGAGACGAGGCTGACCGCACGCGGCCGCAGGCAGTCCGAACTGCTCGCGGAACGGTTGCGGGGCATCGGTTTCGCGGCGGTGCACCACGGCCCGCTCCCTCGTGCCACCGAGACCGCGTCGATCATCGCCGGCGTCCTGCGCGTGCCCTGCCGGGTCGAGGCCGCCGCCGACGACTACGTGCCGCACTTCGTCCCCGGCCACGACGAGTTCTTCGACCAGTTCCCCGAGTCCGAGCGCACCCGCGGCCCGGCACTGGCGCACGAGGCCGAGACGCGGTTCGCCCGGCCGGGCGACGGCCCGGTGCTGGTGGTGACCCACTCGTTCCTGATCAGCTGGCTGGTGCGGGACGCGCTGGACGCCCCGCCCGAGCGGTGGTTGTCGTTGAACCACGACAACGCGGCGCTGACCGTCATCCGCTACACGACGGGCAAGTCACCGGCATTGATCAGGTTCAACGACAGCGGTCATCTCAGCTCGCTCTGAGCGTCAGCAACGTGATCTCGCTCGGCGCGAAGACGCGCATCGGCGGGCCCCAGAAACCGGCGCCGCGGCTGGTGTAGAGCTGGGTGCGGTCGCTGTGCCTGCTCAGACCGGCGACCACCGGCTGCTGCAGCCGCACCAGGTAGTGGAACGGCCAGATCTGGCCGCCGTGCGTGTGCCCGGACAGCTGCAGGTCCACGCCCGCCTCGACGGCCTTGCGGATCTCCGACGGCTGGTGCGCGAGCAGCACGACCGGGTCGCTGCCGCTGGTGCCGCGCAACGCCAGCGCGAGGTCGGCGGCGTGGCCGGGCTCGCCGGAGTGGTCGGCGGTGATGTCGTCGATGCCCGCGAACACCAGACGGGCCCCGTCGCGTTCCAGCGCCACGTGCTCGTTGTGCAGCGCCTTCCAGCCCAGGCGGGTCATCAGGTCGATCCAGCCCTGCGCGTTCGAGTAGTACTCGTGGTTGCCGGTGATGTAGAAGCGGTGCGGCGTGTTCACGTCGCCGAGCGGGATCGCCTGCTCCAGGCGCTGCTCGGCGGTGCCGTCCGCGATGTCACCGACGTGCACGGCGACGTCGGCGTTCAAGCCGTTGACGGCGTCGACCATGCCCCGCGACCACTTCGCGCGGTTGATGGCGCCGTAGTGGGTGTCGGTGATGACCGCGACGGTCAGGCCGTCGAACGCCGGGTCGAGGCGCGGGATGGTGACGTCCTGGCGCTTGATCCGCGGCACGCGCATGGCCTCGTAGACGCCGTAGATCGTGACGGTGACGATGATCCCGGCGAGCAGGACCGCGATCAGGCGGGAGCGGAACGGGTTCTCGACGCCGCCCAGCGCCAGCGCGAGCCGCAGGACGTCGGTGATCAACGTCCAGACGAACGCGATCCACACGAAGCCGAGCAGGAACTGGGAGATCCGCGCGGCGCGATCCGAGTTCCGCCGGGTGAACAGGACGATCATGCTGACGGCCGCGGCGGTGAACACGACCGCGGCGATCGGGCGGACCGGATCGGGCCATTCCGCGCTCGACGCGAACAGGCCCTCGAACGGCACCCAGAACAGCAGTGTCGTGACCGTCAGGAGGACAAGCGTGAAGACCACGCGCCGTACCGTGATGCGGGGCCGGGTCACCGTGGTCGTCATCGCTCGCCCTCCTGGGGTTGTCATTTCCAATCTAGCGCCGCGGCAGCCAACCATCGCCGCGTCTTCGACGCTCAGCAGGCCACCTCGCGGCACCGGCCCCACGCCCCGGTACAACCAGTACAGGAGCGCGGGGCCGGCACCACGATGCGGCCGTCTGAGCGCCGAATACGGGGCAAAGGCTGACTGCCGCGGCGCTAGGTCAACGCGCGGATGATGGATTGTTCGCCCGAGTTGCCGTAGACGTCGGTCACACGCGTCTTAAGTGAAACCGGGCCAGGTTTCACTTTCAGCAGAACTCCGCGCTCGCCGAACAGGACGTACGAGCCCTGCTGCCACGTCCTGCCGTCGTCGTACGACACGTCCACGGTCAGCTTCCTGGTCCGGCCCGCTGTCGCCGTCTTGTCGAGCCGGAACGGGATCGTGCCGCCGTCGCGGTCGCCGAACCGGACCGCGGTGAGGGGAAGCGGGCCGGTGCCGTGCTCCGACTCGAACTCCCAGGCGGTCCTGATCGTGGCTGTCCTGGCTTCGAGGCGGTACCTGGCCCTGCCCGGCGGCACCTGGAAGACGCCGCCGTCCGCGTGCGCGGTGCCGTCGACGAGCTTGCCGTTGCGGCGCAGCTCGGTGGTGCCTTCGACGCCGGCGTCGCCCGCTGTGCCGTAGTGGCTCGGCGTGTAGTCGGACACCAGCGCGAGGTCCGCGGTGATCAGGTCGCCGTTGCGGTGGTGCGTGGTCGAGGTGACGGACGGGCCTCGGACGCCGTTGCCCCACTTCTCCTCGTAGCCGCGGCCGTTCGCGTACCCGCGCCAGGTCCGCGCCTGCACCACGGCCTGGTCCAGCACCTGGGCCGCCCACCACTCGATGTGGCCCGTGGAGTGGTGGTAGGTCGTGTGCTTGCCGGGGAACCGGACGGGTTCCGCGCTGTCGCCGGGTGGAGGCGTGGACAGCGGGTGCTCGGCGAACGTGATCCACTCACCGGTGCCTTCCGGTGCCGTGATCATGGCCGTGGAGGTCGCGAGATCGGCGTCACCGACGTCGGGAAACGTTGCGGTGACCGCGTTTTCCTCGCTGACCGCGATCGCGCACGGGCTTTCGTCGCCGCCGCAGGTCGAGCTGCCCGGCACGTTGCGCACGAACTGCACGGCCGTGTAGATCATGCCTTCCGCGCTGCCGGGAACCGCGTAGACCTCGTCGCCCTGGCTCGCGAACGCCGATCCGTTCGCGGTGCCGAGACTCGTGCCGATGAGACCGGTGCCCTTCCTGCCGTTGACGGTGGCCTCGACCCGCCGGCCCGGCCTGGCGTCGAGGGTGACCTCCGCGCCGTCCGGGCCGACCGTGACGTCCTTGCTCACGACGGTTTGCGACGGCTCCCACGGCGGGCGGCCGTCGATCGGGCTCGGCACCCACGAGTAGACGGTGTAGCGGCCCTGCGGGATCTCGCCCTGGAGCGGACGGCCGTTGCCGATGCCGCCCGCGTAGAGCTTCTTGGTGGTGTGGTTGGCCATCGCGATCAGGAAGCCGTAGCCGCCGGTGCCGTTCTGGGAGCCGGCGCGGTCGATCGACTGGACTTTGATCTGGGCGGTGGCTTCGGTCTTCTGCCAGGTCGAGACCGCTGTGCGGAGGACGTGGTCCCGGTCGCGCGCGATGATCACGTCCCCGGCGCCGGGCCTGGTCGCCTTGAACGTCGCGGTCGCCGTGCCCCTGGCCGGGACGTCGACGGTGGTCCGGTCCGCCTCCACGGTGCTCGGCAGGCTCAGGCTGAGCCTGATCGGCCGGGCGCTGTCGTTGCGATAGGTGACCGTGCCGGTGCCGAGCTTCAGCGTCGCCGGTTCGGCGATGAGCTGGGTTTTCGTTGCCCTGTCGAGGTTCACGACGCCGGTGCCCTGCTCGAAGACCGGGGCGTCGACCGGGTCCGCGGTGGTGGTGAGGGCGGCCTTGAGGCGTGCGGGGGACCAGTCCGGGTGCTGGCCGGCCAGGATCGCCGCTGCTCCCGTGACGTGCGGGGCGGCCATCGAGGTGCCGCTGGCCAGGGTGTGCCGGTCGCTCAGCGGATAGCCCATGCTCGTGCCTCGGGCCCGTGCCGCCGCGATGGCGTGACCGGGTGCGCTGATCTCGGGCTTCACGGCGCCGTCGAGGCGCGGGCCGCGGCTGGAGAAGTAGCTGAGCTGGTTGTCCTTGGTGACGCTCGCGACCGCCAGTGCCGCGTCGGCCGCCGCAGGTGAGGCCACCGACTCCGCACGCCCAACGTTACCCGCCGCGACGACGAAAAGCATGTTGTGTTTGGCGCTCAACGCGTTCAGCTCCTGGCTGAGCTCGTCGGTGCCGTCGGTCGCCTCACCGCCGAGGCTCAGGTTGACCACCTTCGCGCCCTGCTCTGCCGCCCACCGCATGCCCGCGATGACCGCCGACTCCTCGCAGAAGTGCGGCCCGCAGACCTTGCCGATCAGCAGCTCCGCGTCCGGTGCCGTGCCCGGTTCCGGTCCCGAGCCCGCGATGATGCCCGCGACGTGCGTGCCGTGGCCGTGCTCGTCGGCGGTGCTGCCCTCGTCGGTGAAGTTCCTGGTGGCCTTGATGCGGCCCTGGAGGTCGGGATGGCCGGCGTCCACGCCCGTGTCCAGGACGGCGACCTTCACCCCCTTCGCCGTCTGGCCGCGCTGCCACGCCTTCTGCGCCTTGATCTGCGCGACGCTCTCGTGGTCGAGGGGCTTGAGGATGCGGTCGGGGCTGATCTTCGCGATGCCGGGCAGCGAGCCCGTCTGGTTCGGGGCGTGCGGGTTGATCTCCTGCCACAGGTTCGCGGTGACCTTCGCGGACTTGAACGCCCGGTCGCCGGTGTAGCGGATGATGACCTTGCGCGCCGGGGTGCCGACGTCGAAGAGCTTCGCGTCCAGCACACCGTTGATGACGAGCTGCTGAGCGTCGAACGGGATCACCGACACCCGGCCGTCGTCGACGGTCTTCAGGAACGGCATCCGCTCACGTCCCGGCGCGGGCTGGATGACGACGTCCGGTGGCCTGCCGGGGCGCGTGACGACATTCACGCGGTCACCGGTGATGAGGACGGTCCCAGTTTGCGTTGGAGAGGCAACCGCCGGGGCGACCGCGAGTCCTGATATCAAGACCGCGGCCGCCGCGAGCGCGGACCTGCGAAACGTTTTCATGCAGGTCACGCTTCCGGCAGCTGCCGTTGGGGAACAAGTGCCGGAACGGCCACAACCGTTCACCGACATCCAGACGAGCCGACATAGGGTAGGGCCCATGATCTTCTACACCGACGAGGAGAGCCGCACGCTGCGCACCGCCGTGTACGGCGCGATGCTGCTGGTTTCCCACGCCGACCCGGGCCCCGTGCTGGAGGAGCGGTTCGCCGGTCTGCGCGCCCTCACGAACCTCTCGCCCGACCTGCGCACCGTCATGGGCGCAGCCCGTCCGTCCGTCCCCACCGGCACGGACGAGGAGATCGAACCGGTGATCCTGGAAGCCCTGCGCCGCTCGATGAAGATCCTCTCCGCCCGCTCGCCGGAGGACGCCGCGTCGTTCCCGCGCGCGGTGCTCGCGATCTGCCGCGAGGTCGCGGAGGCCGACGGCGTGGTGGTGGACTCCGAGAACGCGATGGTGGCCCGCATCGAGGGCGCGCTCGTCATCTAGTGCGGGGGCGTTCCCGCGGGTCTAGCCTCTCTCCATGAGCGTGGACGTGCGGCCCTCGGTCGTGGTGCGCAGGCCGCGACCCGAGGTCGCGGCCTACATGTTCGATCCCGCCAACGACCTCGCGTGGACGGGCGGGATCACCGCGAGCCGGCCGGAGCAGCCGGGGCCGCTGGTCGAGGGCGCGACCGTCGTGCGCACCGCGAAGTTCCTGGGCCGCACGTTCGACTACGGCTACGTGGTGACGGCGCACGAACCAGACCGGCTCGTCGAGATGAAGGTCGAGAAGCCGTTCCCGATGGTCGTGCGGTACGAGCTGGAGGACGCGCCGGAAGGGACGAACGTGGCGATCAGGGCCACCGGTTCGCCGGGCGGGTTCTTCGCGGTGGCCGAGCCGTTGATGCGCTGGCAGGTGCGCCGCAGCATCGCCGCGGATCTCGAGCGTCTCAAGCAGAACATCGAGCGCTAGGCCGAACGGCCGATGTGCCCGGCGTTCCTGGTGGCAGGGTGGATCTCCTAGGGGATCAACTCTCGGGGGAGTACCACCATGGACCTGTCGCGCCGTGAACTGCTGACCCGCACCGGCCAGGCAGCCGCAGTCGCCACCGCCGCCTCCACGCTCACGATCGGCACCGCGCAGGCCGATTCCGGCGCGCGGGCCGAGTCCGGGGTGAAGCTGACGCAGGGCACCAACATCTCGGTTTCCCGTTCCGCTGACGGGAAATGGCTGGCGATCGACCTCGTCACGGCGATCTGGGTGCTGCCAGCGACGGGTGGCACGGCGCGGAAGCTGACCGACGAGCTGCAGGACGCCACGCTGCCGTCGTTCGGGCCGGGCAACCAGATCGCGTTCCAGTCCTATCGGGACGGCAACTACCACCTCTACGTCATCGGCCTGGACGGCACGGGCCTGCGGCAGCTCACGCACGGCAAGTACGACCACCGCGAGCCCGCGTTCTCGCCGGACGGCACGAAAATCGCGTTCACGAGCGACCGCGCGGGCAGCTACGGCGTGCACGTCCTGGACGTCGCTTCCGGGACCGTCACGCAACTGACCGGCGTTCCGGACGAGGCGTCGGCGCCGCAGTGGTCCAGGGACGGCAAGCGGATCATCTTCATCACCGGCAACTCCGCCGTCGAGGTGGTGTCGCTGGACGGCAAGCGGGAGAAGCTCGTCACCGCGCCCGCGGGGACGCAGCTGTTCGGTGCCGCGTTCGGTCCCGGCGACCAGCCCAGCTACACGCAGATGCGGCCCGGCCAGGCCGACCTGATGCTCGGCACCACCGCCGTCGTCACCGGGCAGGACGTGTTCGGCTTCGCGCCGGTGTGGGACGGCGACCGCGTGTTGTACACCGCGGACGGCAGGATCCGCTGGCACGCCAACGGTTCGGTCACCGACATCCCGTTCGAGGCGACCGTCCCGGTGCGCAAGGTGGAGCGGCACCGCACGCGCAACCTCAGCGGCGGCCCGGTGAAGGGCATCGCGAGCCCGGTCGTCTCCAGGGACGGCTCCAAGATCGCGTTCAGGGCGCTCAACGCGCTTTACCTGCTCAGCAACGGCAAGACCACGAAGCTGACCGACGGCAGGTACTTCGACTCCGACCCGGACTTCTCGCCGGACGGCACCAAGCTGGTCTACGCGAGCGACCGCACCGGCGTCGCGCAGCTGTGGCTCCGCGACCTGAACACGGGTGAGGACAAGCTCTTCGCGCCCTCGCCGGGCGCGCAGACCACACCGCGCTTCTCCCCGGACGGCACCAAGGTGGCCTACGTGGACCAGGACGGCCAGGTCTGGGTCGCCGACGCCACCGGTCGCCGCCAGATCACGCCGACGCTGTTCCAGCCGGGCAGGCCGACGTGGTCCGCGGACGGCACGGTGGTCGCGCTGGCCGCGGTGAAGCCGTTCTCCCGCCGGTTCCGCGAGGGCACCAGCCAGGTGCTGAGCGTCGACCTCGCGAGCGGCGAGCTCAAGTACACCGAGCCCATGCCGTTCCGCTCCATCGCCACCCGCGGCGACGACGGTCCGGTGTGGTCGCCGGACGGCAGGCACATCGCGTTCGTCGTGGAAAGCGTCGCGTGGGTCGTTCCCGTCGACGCCAAGGGCACCTTCCAGGGCGAGCCGCGCCAGGTCACCGGCGAAGTCACCGACTCGCTGGCGTGGCACGGCAACGACGCGTTGGTGTACCTGAACAACGGCCGCCTGCGGAAGTCCACTCTGGACGGAAAGACGTCCACGATCCGCATGCACCTGAACTGGAGCAGGCCCAAGGCGCCCGAACGCAAGGTCGTCCGCGTCGGCGCCTACTGGGACGGCGAGGCGCAGAACCTCCGCCAGAACGTCGACATCGTCGTGGAAAACGGCTGTGTCCGGGAAATCCGCCCGCACCAGGGTCGTGCCGACATCGACGCCTCGCAGCTGACCGCCATCCCCGGTCTGATCGACGCCCACAACCACTGGCACCTGCGCGGCCGCCAATGGGGTGCGCGGCAGGGCAACGTGTGGCTGGCGTACGGCATCACGACCGTCCGCTCACCGGGCGACCCGGTCTACCAGATGGTCGAGACCCGCGAGGCCCTGGCAGCGGGAACCCTGACCGGACCGCGTTTCTACGCCACCGGCGAAGCCGTCGACGGCTCCCGCGTCTACTACAACTTCATGCGGCCCACGTTGTCGCGCGCCCAGCTCGACCTGGAGCTGCGCCGCGCGCACGAGCTCGGCTACGACATGATCAAGACCTACGTCCGCCTGCCCGTCGAGCTCCAGCGCGCCGCCGTCCAGCGCTCGAAGGTCCCGCTGTCCTCGCACTACCTCTACCCGGCCGCGAACCTCGGCATGGATGGCATGGAACACGTCGGCGCCACCAACCGCCTCGGCTACTCCCACACCGTCAGCCGCCAGGGCAAGGCCTACCAGGACGTGGTGTCGCTGTTCACCAGCTCCGGCATGTCCATGACACCGACGCTCTTCCACAACCGCGCACTGTTCGCCGAGGACACGTCACTGGCCACCGACGAACGCACCCGCGTGCTCTTCCCGCCGTGGGAGTACGAGCGCTACCTCGCCGACGCCACCAGCGGCGGCGCCGGCACGTCCGCCTACGTCCTGCGCAACTGGGTCGAGTTCGCCCTCGCCGTGCACCGCGGCGGCGGACTGGTCATCTGCGGCACGGACGCGCCGCTGGACGCCCCCGCCACCGCCACGCACATGAACCTCCGCGCGATGGTGAAATACGGCTTCACGCCACGGGAAGCGCTCATCACCGCCACCCGCAACCCGGCCCGCTGGCTGGGCCTGCCGCTCGGCGCGATCAAGCCGGGCGCGCCCGCGGACATCTCGTTCGTCGCGGGCGACCCGCTGGCCGACATCAAGGCGGCCGCCGACGTCAAGCAGGTCATGGTCGGCGGACACGTGCACCAGATCGCGGACCTCCTTGCGCCGTACCGGCAGCAGGCACAAGTCATGTCCACAACGGACGCTCTGGCACCGCTGCCGTCGGCGGAGAACAAGCACTGGTGGCACGAGCCGGAGTGGGCCGAGCACGTCTGCTGCGACCACTGATGTCCCGTGTCGCCGAGCTTGAAGGTCGGCTGCCCGCGCGAAGGCGGTCTGCGAACGGATCTACTGCGACGGCTCGTGACCGCAGCCGTCGAGCGGCAACCGGAGCTTCTCCTTGAACGCGACCACGTCGGGCCTGCACATCGCGTTGCGTCGCTGGGTGTCGAGGTCCTTGATCGACAACGGTGAGAGCGACCACGCCAGCGGTGCCTGAAGGCCGGGGGAGACCTCCGGGCGGATCGCGAGGAATCGGCCGGGGAACGTCGCTTTGGCGCGTTGCTCGGCGCCGATGTCGTCGAGCTCGTCCGGCAGGCCGCGCGTTGTCGGTGGGATGTAGAGCTCCTGGATCCGGCCGTTCGCCCTCGGTGTCGCGATCGGCAGGTAGTGGTTGTCCAGCACCAGGAAGTACGGCTTGACGGTCCGTGTCGACATCCTGTTGTGCGACGCGGCCATCGGTTCCAGCTCGCGCCAGAGTTCGAGCATCGCGTCGATGCCGGTGTTGTCGGCGTAGCCGCCGTCGACGACACCGATCGCGATGTCGTCCTTGGAACAGCGGTACATCCGGCCGGACGGCGAGATGTACGGGAACCGCGCGGAGAGCAGTGCGGCCGTCGAGCGTCGCAGCCCGCCCGGCACCGTGCTGTCCTCGGCGCACAGGTAGTCGAGGACGTCGCTGGTCATCGGGGCGCCGGTGTGGCCGGTGACGCCGTTGCACGTCTGGCCGGCCCTGGCGAGCCGCACGGGTGAAATGGCGATGCGGCAGCCTGTTTCGACCTGCGTGCCCGTCAGCACGAGCAGCGGGCGTTCGCCGCCGGTGCCGTAGACGTCGCTGAAGAAGCTGGAGTGCAGGCCGTTCACCCGGCGGCCGACGCCGTCCTCCAGAACGGCTGCCCGATCGGGTCCGCCGAAGCCGACGTAGGCCCGGGCGAGGTCCACCGAGAGCATCCACGCGAGTGGCTGCGTCAACGGATCGGACTCGGCGAACGGCGCGGAGTACCAGGTCGGGTTGTCCTTCGCCGCACCGTCGAGGGTGGCGACCCATGCCGTGTTGCCGAGGCTTCCGCCGGAAGCGCCGCCGAGCGCGAACACCGCGGCCGCCGGATTGCCGCCGCACCCATTGCCCAGCTTCGTGCCGAACAGGTCGGTCAGCGTGGAGGCGGTCCAGTATGCGGCACGTTGTCCTCCGCCCGGACTGCTGACGAGGACCAGCGGGACTTCCCCGCTCTCCGTGCCGTCCGCGCAGTTCGCGGCTTTCCAGGCCGTCCAGGTATCCTTGAGCTTGATTCCGTCCGATGAAGGCGAGGCGTCGTTCGTGCGTCGCGCGTCGTGTGCGGAACCGTCCGCGATCAGGCTGCACACACCGAGAATGGCGGCCAGCAGCAGCACCACGGGTATCCGGGAGAAGCCCAGCACCAGCAACCCCTTCGGCACCGGCCACCGCTCCGAGAACCGCTGCGCCACAGTCAGTCCACTGAGGAACAACGTCAGGAACACCGTGAGCACGACCAGCGAGGGGATCGGCATCCGGTCCGTCACCGTCGACAACACTGCGATCTCGATGAGGACGGCCACGCCCGCGCCCAGCACCGCGGGGAACTTGGCGGCAAGGCAGCAGAGGAAAACGCCGAGTGCGATGCCCGCCAGCAGGATGCCCGACACGAGCACGATGACATCCCGGCTGATCGTGTTCTCTTCCACCACGAACAACGCGGGTGTGTAGGCCTTCACCGCTCCGAGCAGCAACGCCAGCAGCGGCACGCAGGTGAGCACGGCTGCGAGCAGACGGATCATCGGCTCGTCGACGGGATCGGGATCACCGGCGTCCCGACGCCGGTCCTTCTGGGCAGCCGCCGCCGCGGTGTCGGAGTCCACAGTGGACGCATGGCGCCAGAGCAGTTCGAGCAGCAGGATTCCGACGAGCACGCCGGAGATTCCCCAGAGGGGATGCAGCTTGAACCCGACGGCGAGTCCGGCGAGTACCACGCACGTGACGGCGGTCGTCAGCCGGAGCGCATTCTCCCGACGCCGGAGCGCGACCGCACTCGGGTCCTCCGGATAGCAGTCGATCAGCAGCCTGTGCACCGATCTGCCGGCGGCGAAACCGAGCACGCAGGTGGCTGCAACGACGCCGACACCGCTCCAGAAGTTTCCGTACCACTGGCGGATCAGGTCGTTGACCTGTCCGGTGGGCTCCAGCAACACGAGCCCGGCGAAGAGCGCCACCGCGACCGTGGCCAGCCTGGCGCGCCAGACCACCTTGGCGAGCCGCCACGCCCGCTCTCGCAGCACCGCCCAGAGAGCAGGCGATCGCAGGCACTCCGCGAAGATCCCCGCGATGACGAGCACCAGCAGCCACTTCAGGGCGGTGACGGAGAACGAAGTCCAGATCACACCCTTCGGCACGCCGGAACGCGCGTGGACGAACATCAACAACCGCAACGAGTTCTCGACGAGGTCGACCACGGGAAGGATGAGCAGCAGCCGCAGCCGCCGTCGACCCCTGAGCATCGTCAAAGTTCCGAGCCACGTCTGCCTGGCAGGCGGGAAGAGCTGCAGAGTCAGGCGGGCGGAGCTCCACAGGAGATAGAGGATCGCCGTGTACAGGACCATGTACGCGAAGTCCGCGACGAAGTACGCCAACATGACATCGCCGACGATGTCGTACATCTCGCCGTTGAAGGTCCAGGCCTTCAGGATCGACTGCGTGTCCACCACGACGCCGGTCGGCGGCAGCCGCCACGCCAGGGACTCCACGCCGCCCGCCTGCTCCGTCGAGACCTGCACCGAGGCGAGCAGCGAGTTCATCGCGCCCATCGCGACCAGCACCCAGGACGCCGCGAGCACCAGCAGAACCAACACCACGGCTGCCACCAACGCCACCATGATCACCACGGGCGGCCTCCGGACCTGAGGAAGATCTGTGCCCGGAACGTCGCAGCTGCGCCGACTGGCGTGACTGGAGCAACGAAAGTTCACCCGTTTGCCGCAGTCTGGCGCGGGACGTAAATGATCTGCGGATGATTGGCGGGTCGTGACACGATCTTGTCATGACGGACTTCGCGACCCCTGAGCAGATCGCCCACCGCACCAACGCGGCCAAGGAAGCCGCCGTGGCAGCGGGTCGCGACCTCGGGCTCGAGATCACCGAAGGCAAGGTGCTCTACGAGCTGTTCTCCGTCGTGGTGCACCTCGCCCCGGCGCCGGTCGTGGCCCGCATCCCGACGGTCCTGCCGCACACCACCACGCCCGACGACCTGACCCGGCGCCAGCAGCAGGAGCTCGACGTGGCGCAGTGGCTGCACGACCAGGGCACGCCGGTGATCCCGCCCAGCCCGCTCGTGCCGCGCAGGCCGGTGCGGCGGGACGGGTTCTCGATCACGTTCTGGCCGTTCACCGAGGAGGACAAGGGCTCGGAACCCGACTACGTCAGGAACTCCGAGCTGACCGCGGACCTGCACAAGGCGCTGCGGGACTATCCCGGCGAGCTGGACTTCCTGTCCTCCGCGGAGCCGCGGTTCGTGACGGAAGGCCTCGACCGGCTCGAGCCGGACGTCGTCGACCCCGCCGACGTGCGGCGCGCCAAGAAGGAGTGGCAGGTCCTGGAACCGCTCATCAGCGACGAGAGCGAGTTCCGGAAAGCGTTTCCCGGTGTCGACGTGCAGCCCATCCACGGCGACTCGCCGCCCGCGAACATCTTCGCGAGCACGAACGGGCCGCTGTTCTCCGACTTCGAGCTCATCACGAAGGGGCCGGTCGAGTGGGACCTCGGCGGCCTCGGGCCGGAGCTCGAAGCCGCGTACGACCGCGGTGCGGCCAGGAACGCCTGAGGCCGCTCGACAGGGACGTCCTCAGGTTCGTCAACGCGGTCGGTGCGATCCGGGTGCTGGCCTACCTCTCGTGCGCGGACCAGTTGCCCGCCATGGTCGAGTTCATGAAGCCGTTCATCAACCAGTGGCGGGACACGGAACCCTATGCGTGAGCTGCCGCCCGGTCTCCCAGCCAGGCCACGATCTCCTCGGCGGGCAACGGCTCGCTGAGGAAGTAGCCCTGCACGACGTCGCAGCCCGCTTCGGCCAGCGCCGTCCAGGTGTCCTGGTCCTCGACGCCCTCGGCGACGGCCTGCAGGCCGAAGTTGCGGGCCAGGGCGACCAGGGCGTGCACGATCGCGCTGTCGCCCGCGTCGGTGCACATGTGTGTGACGAACGAACGGTCGAGCTTCATCTCGTGCACGCGCATGCTGCGCAGGTAGGAGATCGACGAGTAGCCGGTGCCGAAGTCGTCGATCGACAGCCGGACGCCGAGCTCGGTCAGGCCGCGCAGCACCTCCACCGCGCGGTCCGGGTCGGAGATGATCGCCGACTCGGTGATCTCCAGTGTCAGCAGGCGTGCCGGCAGGCCGTGCCGCTTGATCAGGTCGGCGACGTCGCCGGGGAACTCGGCGTGCAGCAGGCAGGCGGCGCCCACGTTCACCGAGACCGGGACCTCCCAGCCCGCGTCCTGCCACGCCCGGCACTGGCGCAGCGCGGCGTCGATGACGTAGCGGGTCAGCGGCTCGATGAGGCCGTTCTCCTCGGCGATCGGGATGAACTCGTCGGGCCTCACCAGGCCGCGGGTCGGGTGCTGCCAGCGGGCCAGTGCCTCGACCCCGCACACCGCGCCCGTGTTGGCCAGCGCCTTGGGCTGGTAGTGCAGGAAGAGCTCGCCGCGGTCGATCGCGTGCCGCAGTTCGGTGACGGCGGTGAGCTGCGAGGCGCCGCGCTCGTGCAGGCGTGCGTCGTAGACGGCCACACCGGACTTCTCGCGTTTGGCCGCGTACATCGCGATGTCCGCGTGCCGCAGCAGCTCGTGGCCGTCCATCGAGTCCGCAGGGCACAACGCCACACCGACGCTGCCCGCGATCTCGAGTTCCAGGCCTTCCAGGGTGACCGGCATGGCCAGTGCCGAGAGGATCTTCTCGGCGACCATGCGGGCGTTGTCCGCCGAGCCGACGCCGGGCAGCAGCACGGCGAACTCGTCGCCGCCCAGCCGTGCCACCAGGTCCGTGTCGCGCACGGCCCACGACAGGCGGTTGGCCACCTGGCGCAGCAGCAGGTCGCCGGAGTGGTGCCCGAGCGAGTCGTTGACCTCCTTGAACCGGTCGAGGTCGACGATCAGCAACGCCAGCGGCTCGTTCTTCTTGCACGCCTTCGCGACGGCCGTTTCCATGCGGCGCGCGAGCAGCGTGCGGTTGGCCAGGCCGGTCAGGGCGTCGTGGTGGGCCTCGTGCTCGTTCTTGGCGGCCTGGCGCAGGATCTTGCGGCGGTGGCCGAGCAGCACCATGCCGAACAGCGCCACGAGGAACGCGTCCAGCACGAACGCGATGATCTGCGCGAGCCGCAGCCGCGAGTTCTTCTCGTCGGCGGCCCGCAGGTACTCGGTGGTGTCGAGGCGCTTGGAGCCGATCGTCGAGGAGATCTGGCGGCGCAGCGACGAGTGCGCGAGGTTCGCCTGGTCCGCCTGCAGCGGGTTGTCGCCGGCGATCACCTTGCGCAGCATGTCGGTGGTCTGGTCGTACAGCGGCAGCAGGCTGGTGGCGTCCGCGATGTCGTCGGGCTGGCCCTGGGTCCGCAGCCACTCCAGGTCTCCGCGCGCGGAGCCGACCGAGTTCTGCAACGGCTCGATCGTCTGCGGGGTGCGGGCGACCTGGAGGTCCCGCAGCGCGTTGTCGGCGATGTTGATGTGCTCCAGCACACGGCTCCACCGCTCACTGGAGTTGTTGATCTGCCGCACGTGCGCGGTCGTCGCCTGCGCGCTGACGCTGCTCACGAGCGCCAGTCCCGCC
This sequence comes from Lentzea flava, assembly GCF_014648475.1. Lineage (GTDB taxonomy): Bacteria > Actinomycetota > Actinomycetes > Mycobacteriales > Pseudonocardiaceae > Lentzea > Lentzea flava. The sequence goes on from NZ_BMRE01000003.1 coordinate 112,821, forward strand.
AGGACCAGCAGCCCGGCCGTCAGCCCCGCCGTCGCCACCCTCGCGGTGGCGCGGCCTTCCCAAAAGCTCACCGTGCCTGCTCCAACGGTCGCACCCAGCTCGCCGGGTCCTCGACGAAGCTGTCGATCTGCGGCTGGAAGAACTCCTTGCGAGCCCTCTCGGACTCCTGCCGGTGCAGGATCTGCTCGAGGTTCGCGGTGGTCACCGTCAGCCCCGGTGTCTCGATCCAGCCCTCCGGCAACGGGGCCGCGCCCGTCGCGTGCCGTGCGAGCAGCCAGCCCGCGACGGCGCCCTTGAGGTAGTGCTCGGGCGAGATCGTCGCCACCATCGCGCCGTCCCGCACCGCCTGCAACGTTCTCGGGTCCACCCCGAAACCGCCCACCAGCCACCTCGCCGACTTCTCGGTTCTCAACGCGGCGAGATTGACCCCGTCGCAGTCACCGGTCCCAACGAACGCCAGCGCGTCCGGGTTCGCGGTGACGAGCCGGCGCCACGCGTCACGATTCGCTTCATCGTCACGTTGCGTGTCGAACGGCCCCAGCACGAGTACTCCCGGTAGCTTCTCGGCGAATCGCCCTCGAATGCCTTCTGCCCGGTCGTCGAACCCGGCGAGTCCCGGCGAGGTGTTTCCCAGCACCACTGTTCCGGTCGCGTCCGAGGGCAATCGGCGCATCAACTCGTCAGCCAGCTTTTCGCCGAGTTCGTAGTTGTCGTTACCGATGTGCAGTTTCACCCCGGAACTCGTGGTGAGTCGCATGTCCACGCCGACTACGGCGACGTGTTGGGCGAGCGCGTCACCGATGGCCGGCGCCATCAGCGCGGGTTCGGACGTGGCGACCGCGATTCCGCCTTTCGCGGCGAGCGTCAAATCGGCGAACAACTCGACTTCCTTGTGCCCGTCCTGGCCGGGTGGCCCGGTCACGGTGGCGCTGACGCCGCCGATGCGTCCGACGCCTTCGTGGAACCCGCTGGTCATCTCCTGCGCGAAGGAGCCGCCGGTGCGCTTGACGACGAAACCCACGTGCGGCAGCGCGTCGGACTTCGCGGCGCCACCGCACCCGGATAAGACCACCAGACCCAGCACCAGCGCCGCAGCTCGCATGCATGACCTCGGGCTCGCTCGACGATTGATCCAGAGCGGCCCGATGCTACAGCGGTTGGTGCCAAATCGGGACAACGCCTCCCAATACCGGGAAGCGCTTTCACGTTCCCGAAGAGTCAGGACGGTTCGTAACCCAGGTTGGGGCGCAACCACTGCTCGACCTCGGCGACGGGCTTACCGCACCGGCGGGCGTAGTCCACGACCTGGTCACGACCGAGACGCCCGACGGTGAAGTACTTCGCGTCCGGGTGCTGGAAGATCAGGCCGCTCACGCTCGCCGCCGGGGTCATCGCGAACGACTCGGTGAGCCCGACGCCGATTTCCTCCGCCCCGAGCAGATCGAACAGCTGACGCTTGACGGTGTGGTCCGGGCAGGCCGGGTAGCCCAGCGCGGGCCGGATGCCGCGGAACCGTTCCGCGTGCAGGTCTTCCAGCAGCGGCTCGGCGTCCGGCTCGAACCAGTCGCGGCGGGCCCGCAGGTGGATCCACTCGGCGAACGCCTCGGCGAGCCTGTCCGCCAGCGCTTTCACCATGATGGCGCGGTAGTCGTCGTGCTTGGCCTCGTACTGCGCCGCCAGCTTCTCGGCGCCCAGGATCGTCACCGCGAAACCGCCGATGTGATCGCCTTCCGGCGCCACGTAGTCCGACAGCGAGCGGTTCGGGCGCGACACCTGCTTCTGCGTCTGCTGGCGCAGCATCGGGATCAGCACACCGTTGTCGAGCTGGATGTCGTCACCGGCGGAATGCGCGGGCCAGAAGCCGTACACGCCCTTTGCCTGGAACAGGTCCTTCTCGATGATTTCGTCGAGCAACGCCGTCGCGTCGTCGTAGAGTTCGCGCGCGACCGGCTGGTCGAGGATCGCGGGGAACTTGCCTTTGAGCTCCCAGGCGAGGAACAGGAACGTCCAGTCGACGAACTCGCGCAGTTCCGTCAACGAGGGCGTCATCACCCGCGTGCCGGTGAATGCGGGCGTCGGCAATTCGGCGAAATCGACCTTTTCCGCGTTGGCGCGCGCGGCTTCCAGGCTCAGCAACGGCAGCTGCTTGCGGTTTTCGTGCTGTTCCCGCAGCCGTGCTTGCTCGGCCCTGTTCGCGACGTTGAGCTCGTGCGCGCGCCGGTCGTCGAGCAGGTCGGAGACGACGCCGACGACCCGGGACGCGTCGAGCACGTGGATGACCGGCTCGTCGTAGACCGGGGCGATCTTCACGGCGGTGTGCTGGCGGGACGTGGTGGCGCCGCCGATCAGCAGCGGCAGCTTCATGCCGCGCCGCTGCATCTCCTCCGCGACCGAGACCATCTCGTCCAGCGACGGCGTGATCAGCCCGGACAGGCCGATGACGTCGGCGTGCTCGCGGATCGCGGTGTCGAGGATCTGCGCGGCGGGGACCATCACGCCGAGGTCGATCACCTCGTAGTTGTTGCACCCCAGCACCACGCCGACGATGTTCTTGCCGATGTCGTGCACGTCGCCCTTGACCGTGGCGAGCACGACCTTGCCGTTGCCGCCGGCCGTCGACTTGGGCTCGGCGTCCATGAACGGCTCCAGGTACGCGACCGCGCGCTTCATGACGCGCGCGCTTTTCACCACCTGGGGCAGGAACATCTTGCCGGCGCCGAACAGGTCGCCGACGACCTTCATGCCGTCCATCAGCGGGCCCTCGATCACGTCGAGGGGGCGGGGGAGGGCCTGGCGGGCCTCTTCGGTGTCTTCGTCGATGAAGTCGACGACACCGTGCAGGATCGCGTGCTCCAGCCGCTTGGCCACCGGGGCCTCGCGCCACGACAGGTCGGCGACGCGCTTCTTGCCGGGTCCCTTGACGGTCTCGGCGTGCGTGACGAGCCGGTCGGTGGCGTCCTCGCGGCGGTTGAAGATGACGTCCTCGACCAGTTCGAGCAGCTCTGGCTCGATCTCCTCGTAGACCACGAGCTGCCCGGCGTTGACGATGCCCATGTCCAGACCGGCCTTGACGGCGTGGAACAGGAACGCCGAGTGCATCGCCTCGCGGACGACGTCGTTGCCGCGGAAGGAGAACGACAGGTTCGAGATGCCACCGCTGGTGCGGGCGCCCGGACATCGCTGCTTGATCAGCGGCAGCGCGTCGATGAACGCCTTGGCGTAGCCGTTGTGCTCCTCGATGCCGGTGGCGACCGCGAGCACGTTCGGGTCGAAGATGATGTCCTCGGCAGGGAAACCGACCTGCTGCGTGAGCAGGTCGTACGCGCGGGCGCAGATCTCGACCTTGCGCTCGGTCGTGTCGGCCTGGCCCTGCTCGTCGAACGCCATCACGACGACACCGGCGCCGTACGCGCGGATCGTGCGGGCCTGCTCCAGGAACGGGCCCTCGCCCTCCTTGAGGCTGATCGAGTTGACCACGCCCTTGCCCTGCACGCACTTGAGACCTGCCTGCAGCACGCCCCAGCGCGAGCTGTCGATCATCACCGGGATGCGGGCGATCTCCGGCTCGGTCGCGATCAGGTTCAGGAACGTCGTCATCGCCTGCTCGCCGTCGAGCAGGTCGGCGTCCATGTTGACGTCCAGCAGGTTCGCGCCGCCGCGCACCTGGTCGAGCGCCACCGCGAGCGCAGCCTGGTGGTCGTCGGCCTCGATCAGCCTGCGGAACTTCGCGGAGCCGGTGACGTTGGTGCGCTCACCGATCATCACGAAACCGGTGTCGGCGCCGATCTCGAACGTCTCCAGGCCGCTGAACCTGGTGGTGTTGCGGGACTTCACCACCTCGCGCGGCTGCTCGGCCCGCACCGCCTCCGCGATCGCGCCGATGTGCGCGGGGGTGGTGCCGCAGCAGCCGCCGACGATGTTGACGATGCCCTTGCCGGCGAAGTCCTTCAGCAGCGCGGCGGTCTCGTCCGGCGTCTGGTCGTAGCCGCCGAACGCGTTGGGCAGGCCGGCGTTGGGGTGGCAGGCGACGTAGGTGTCCGCGAGCCGCGCCAGTTCGGTGACGTGCGGGCGCATCTCCTCGGCGCCCAGCGAGCAGTTCACGCCCACGACCAGCGGCTTCGCGTGCTCGACGGAGTTCCAGAACGCCTCGACCGTCTGACCGGACAGCGTGCGGCCGGACAGGTCGACGATCGTCACCGAGATCCACAGCGGCAGGTCGGGAGCGACCTCCCCGGCGGCGGTGATGGCGGCCTTGGCGTTCAGCGTGTCGAAGATGGTCTCGATGAGCAGCAGGTCGACGCCGCCCTCGCGCAGCGCGGCGATCTGCTCGGCGTAGGAGGCCTTGACCTCGTCGAAGGTGACGGCGCGGAACGCGGGGTCCTCGACCTTGGGGGACAGCGACAGCGTCACGTTGAGCGGCCCGACCGACCCGGCGACGTACTTCCCGCCGAACTCGTCGGCTGCCTGCCGCGCGAGCCGCGCTCCAGCGACGTTCATGTCGTGGACGCGGTGCTGGAGGCCGTAGTCGGCCTGGCCGATGGACGTGGCGGTGAACGTGTTGGTGGTCGTGATGTCCGCGCCCGCCGCGAGGTACTGCCGGTGCACGTCGAGCACCAGGTCCGGTCGCGTGAGGTTGAGCAGGTCCGGATCGCCGGTGACGTCCATGTGGTGGTCGGCGAACTCGGCCCCGCGGTAGTCGTCCGGAGCGAGCTTGGCCTGCTGGAACATGGTGCCCCAGGCGCCGTCGAGCACGGCGATCCGCTGGTTCAGCAGGGACTTGAGACCATCCACGCGCGCTCCCGAAAGGTCGGAAGCGCCCTTGTTCGTGGTGGTGCAAGGCCGAGCGTGGCGGGCGAACGGGCCCGTTGCAGCGCTTCTCGGCCTCGCGTTCAAGGCTACCAAGGGTGACCATGGTTCAGGAACCCGTCTCACTTCTTAGGATGGACCTCGTGACAGAAAAGCGCGCGTTGGTGCTGGGCGGCGGTGGCGTCACCGGGATCGCTTGGGAGACAGGGATTCTGCACGGGCTGGCGGAAGCGGGTGTCGACCTGACGGACGCGGACCTGTTCGTGGGGACGTCCGCCGGGTCCGTGGTGGCCACGCAGGTGGCGGGCGGTGTTCCGGTGAGCGAGCTGTACGCGAGCCAGTTGTTGCCGCCGGACGGGGAAATTCCGGCCCGGCTGACCACGTGGATGGTGGTCCGCTACGCGCTGTCCTACGTGATGCCCGGATCTCCTGCCCGGAAGCGGGCACGGCTGGGTCGTGCCGCGGTGAACGCCCGCACCCCGTCGGAGGAGTCGCGGCTGGAGGTGTTCACGCATCGACTGTCCATTCAGGACTGGCCGGACCGCGCGCTGAAGGTGACCGCCGTCGACACCGCGGACGGGAAGTTCGTCGCGTTCGACCGGGACAGCGGGGTGCCGCTGGTGAAGGCGGTCGCGTCGAGCTGCGCGGTGCCGCTGGTGTGGCCGCCCGTGACGATCGGCGGCCGCCGGTACATGGACGGCGGGATGCGGTCGGTGGCCAACGTCGATCTCGCGGCGGGGTGCTCGCGGGTCGTGGTCGTGGCGCCGATAACCCGTGCGGCGAGCGCCGCGGCCACGCCTGGGGCCCAGGCGGCCCGGCTGGGCGTGCCGTCGATCGTGGTGAGCCCCGACAAGGCGGCGCTGGCGGCGATCGGGTCGAACCTGCTGGACCCGGCGCGCCGCAGGCCGGCCGCGGAAGCGGGCCGCGCGCAGGCCGCCTCGGTCGTCGAGGCGGTCCGTGAGGTCTGGCACTAGCCGCTGTCCGAACGAGCAACAAAAGGTCCGCACCTCTTGTCCACGGGGTCTGACCTGCCTACCGTCGCCTGACTCGCATTGTCAGCTTTGTTAACTAATTGCTGGAGGCGGTCGTGGGCGGCAGACGGTTGGCGTTGGGGGCGGTCGGGATCGTGCTCGGCCTCCTCGCGGCGGGAACGATCAGCGCATCGGCGGCGGATCCGCTGGTCTCCCGCGGCAAGGCGGTGCTGGCGTCCTCGATCGAGGGCTCCGGGTTCGAGGCGGCCAAGGCGGTCGACGGCAGCACGTCGACCCGCTGGGCCTCGGTGGAAGGGCACGATCCCGAGTGGATCAGGGTCGACCTCGGCTCGACGCACACGATCAGCAGGGTGAAGCTGACCTGGGAGGTCGCGTACGCCAAGGCCTACCGCGTGCAGACCTCGCCCGACGGGTCGGCGTGGACCGACGTGTACTCGACCAGCACGGGTGACGGCGGCATCGACGACCTGACCGTGTCCGGCTCCGGCCGGTACGTGCGGATCTACGGCACCGCACGTGGCACGGCGTACGGCTATTCGCTGTGGGAACTCGAGGTCTACGGCGTGGGTGGCGGCACCAACCCGCCCACGACGACGCCGACCACCACGACGACCACGCCTCCGCCCGTGCCCGGCATCGCTTACCCGTTCGGCAGCAGGCTGCAGCCCTACGCGGCCGGCATCCTGCGACCGTCCGGCAGCACGTCCACGCTCGACGCCAAGATCGTCGACTACTACCAGCGGTGGAAGGCCGCGTTCGTCAAGCAGAACTGCGGCAACGGCTGGTACCAGGTCATCTCGCCGGACGCGGAGTTCCCGTACGTGGCCGAGGCCCAGGGGTACGGCATGGTGATCACCGCGACGATGGCGGGCGCCGACCCGGACGCGAAGAAGATCTTCGACGGCCTGCTGAAGTACAAGCTCGCGCACCCGTCGGTCAACAACCCCGACCTGCTGGCCGCCGAACAGGACACCTCCTGCACCAGCGTCAACGGCAGCGACAGCGCGACCGACGGCGACATGGACACGGCCTACGGGTTGTTGCTGGCCAACCGCCAGTGGGGCAGCGCCGGCACCTACAACTACAAGTCGATCGCGCTCAGGAACATCAACGCGATCAAGAAGAGCCTGATCAACCCCACCACGAACCTGCTGCTGATGGGCGACTGGTCCGGTCCGGACGACAGCAGGAAGTACTACGGCTCCAGGTCCTCCGACTGGATGACCGACCACTTCCGGGCGTTCCGCAAGGCGACCGGCGACTCCGCGTGGGACACGATCCGCGCCAAGCACCAGGACCTGATCGCCTCGCTGCAGTCGAGGTACGCGCCGAACACCGGCCTGCTGCCGGACTTCGTGCAGGACACCAACTCCACGCCGAAGCCGTCCGTCGGCAAGATGCTCGAGGAGGCCGCGACGGACGGCAAGTACTGGTACAACGCGTGCCGCGACCCGTGGCGCATCGGCGCCGACGCGGCCGTGACCGGTGACGCCAAGTCGCTGGCGGCGGCACGCAAGCTCAACACGTGGATCAAGAGCAAGACCGGTGGTGACCCGAGCCGGATCGCCGTCGGTTACGGCCTGGACGGCACGCAGATCAACAGCGGTTCCGACGCGGCGTTCGTCGCGCCGTTCGCGGTCGCGGCGACGACGGATGCGGGCAGCCAGGCGTGGCTGGACGCGTTGTGGAACAAGATGCTGAACACGCCGATCGACACGAACACGTACTTCGGCGCGAGCATCCAGCTCCAGGTGATGATCACGGTGAGCGGGAACCACTGGATTCCGTGACCGGCGCCTTGCCGTTGCTGCGCGATGCGCCTTCGTCCGACTTGAGCCTGACTTGAGCTGGTCCGTCCTAGGATCGATTCATGGGGAATCGACGTTCGTTCAGCATGATCCTGACCGTCCTGCTGGTCGTGATCGGTGCCGTTCCCGCGCAGGCCGCGGAGCGACAACTGCTGTACTACAACCACGCCTGGGGAACCCTCGACCGCGCCACGGCCGACGCGATCGAACACTCCTCCTACCTCAGGGAGTTCGCCGACTTCGAGGTCCGCACCACCACGGGCGCGGACGGCAAGGTGTGGACGGGCCGCTACCTGCGCGGCAAGGAGACCTACCTGGAGATCTTCGGGGTGGGCGACGTCGGCGGCCAGGACGGCGAGCTGGGTGCGGCCGGGCTCGGGCTCTCGACCGAACGCGACGGCGACATCGAGACGGTCAAGTCGCGCCTCGTCGCGTCCGGCCAGACGCCGATGGAGTTCCTGCAGACGCGCGACTTCGGCGACCACAAACCCGTGCCGTGGTTCGACGTGCTGTACCTGGCCGAGCAGTACGACAGGTTCGGCGCCTGGGCGATGGAGTACCGCGACGAGTACTTCGCCGACCCGCGCAGCCAGACCGGCCCCGCGCGCTTTCCCGGTGACGTCAGCCGCGAGCGCTACCTGCCCGACCGCTACAAGAACAAGCTGATGCGCGACGTCAGCCTGATCCGGATCGCCGTGACCGCGCGCGACCTGGCCGCGACCACGCCGTTGCTGCGCGCTGGTGGGTTCTCCGTGCGGACCGAGCCGGGTGGGGTCGTCGCGACGCGTGGCGGCACGACGATCCGGTTCGACGAGGTGGCGATGGGCCGGACGGGGCTGAAGCGGGTCGAGTTCGCGCTGAACCGCGCCGTGCCGCCGCACGTGCAGGCGCTCGGGGCTTCGACGCTGGTCGTGGGGCCGGGCGCGCACGCGGTCTGGACTTTCTGACACTCTGGTCGGACGGGTCGACGAACGGGGTGTCGTGTCGCTGGTCGGGCGTGAGCGGGAGCGGGAACGGCTGGCCGCGCTGGTGGCGTCGGGCGGGTCGCTGCTGGTCGTGGGTGAGCCAGGGGTCGGCAAGTCCGCGCTGCTGCGGTCGTTCGACGGTCATCTGGCCGTCGGCGTCGAGGCCGAACAGGACCTGCCCTACTCCGGGTTGCACCAGGTGCTGCACCCGTTCCTCGATCTGTCCACTTTGTCCAGTGTGCGGCGTGCCGCGCTGGAGGTCGTCTTCGGACTCGCCGACGGCGCCGCGCCGTCCGTTCACCTCGTCGGCCTGGCCGCGCTCGAACTCCTGAGCGCGGCGCACGCCGTTGTCCTGGTCGATGACGCGCACTGGCTGGACCGGGCCAGCCAGGACGTCCTGGGGTTCGTGGCACGCCGGTTGTCCGGTGCGACGCTCATCGTCGCCGCCCGGACACCGGTGTTCGCGGGCGTGCCCGTCCTTTCCTTGGAACCGTTGGCGCCCGCCGACGCCCACGCGCTTCTCACCGCGGTCGCGCCAGAACTCGACACCGAACGCCGCGAGCACGTGCTCGCCCAGGCCGCCGGAAACCCGTTGGCGCTCACCGAACTTCCCTTCGGCGGCACGTCCCTGGAGGAGACGTTAGCCGCGCGCGCCGCGACGCTGCCCGCCGACGTGCGGATGGCGTTGCTCATGACGGCTCTCGGCGGACCACCGGCTGACGACCTGGCGCCTGCAGTCGAGGCCAGACTGGTCGATCGGAACGGCGAGTTCCGGCACCCGTTGATCAGATCGGCGATCGTGCAGGCCGCGAGCGCCGGCGAACGCAGGGAAGCCCATCGACGCCTCGCCGCCACGGACGAGCCCGACCGGCGGGCGTGGCATCTGGCGGGCGCGGCCAGCGGCACCGACGAGACCGTGGCCTGCCTGCTGGAACAGACCGCGGACCGCGCGCTTCGGCGTGGTGGCGCGGCGGCCGCGGTCAGCGCGCTGGAACGGGCCGCGCGCCTGGGCGATAGCGGCGAGCGGGCGCGCCGGTTGTTGCGGGCCGCCGAGTTGTCGGCGGAGGCGGGCAACCGTGACGACGTCGAGCGGATCCTGCGGGAGGTGCGCGGGCTCGGCCTCACGCCGCGCCAGCGGGCGTTGGCGACGTGGCTGCCCAGCGCGTTCGACGACGGCGTGGAGGACGGCGCCGCTGGGCCGGGCGAGCTGGCCGGGCTGGCCGAGGCCGTGGTGGTCGACGGTGACGCCGAGCTGGGCATGCGGATCTTCTGGAGCGTCGCGATGCGGTGCTTCTGGGTCGAGCCCGGAACGGCTGCCAGGCAACGCATTTCCTCCGTGGGGGCGAGGTTGCCGATCGATCCCGGCGATCCGCACATGGTGGCGATGGCCGCGTACGTGAGCCCCGTGGAGCAAGGCGATGCGGTGATCACGGCGCTCCGGTCGGGGACACCGGACGACCCGGCGACGTGCCGGCTGCTCGGCAGCGCGGCGCTGCAGGTCGGCGCGTTCGAGGAGTCCGTGCGGTTCTCCGTTGCCGCACAACGAGGTCTGCGCGCCCAGGGCCAGTTCGGACTCCTGACGAGGGCCCTGGCCGTCGAAGCGTGGAGCCGGACCCGCCTCGGCGACATCGCCGCCGCCGAACCCGCGGCCGCCGAAGCCGCCGCACTCGCCGAAGAAACCCGTCAGCCCTACATGCGCGGTCTGGCCGCCGCCGTCCAGGCCGAGATCGCCGCGCTCAAGGGCGACTACGACGAAGCAGCCGCGAAAGCCGCCGAAGCCGAACGGATCGGTCTCGCCGCCGGCGCCCGCCCCGTCCTGGCCACGGTGCAGCTCGCCAGAAGCCTCGCCGCGCTGGGCGAAGGCCGGTACGCCGACGCGTTCGCCGCCGTTCGCCGCATCCACGACCCCGCCGATCCCGCCCACCAGCTGGCGTTGCGGCGGTACGTGCTGCCGGAACTGGTCGAAGCCGCCACGCGCAGCGGCAACGCCGACGAGGCGCGCAAGATCGTCGAGGAGCTCGACACCGCCACCAGCTCCCCGGCCCTCGCCGCGGGTCTGCGGTACGCGCGCGCCCTGCTGGAGGAGGACGAAGCCCTGTTCACGGCGGCGCTGGAGGCGAAGAGCTCGCGCTGGGACCGGGCCCGCGTCCAGCTCGCGTTCGGCGCCTGGCTGCGCAGGCAGCGCCGGGCAGCGCAGGCCAGGCCCCATCTCAAGGCGGCGGCGGAGGCGTTCGAGGCGTTCGGCACCAGGGACTGGGCGGAACGCGCCCGCGAGGAGCTCAGGGCGTCCGGCGAGTCGCGCAACGGCAACGGCGACCTGACCGAGCACGAGCTGACCATCGCACGCATGGCCGCGGACGGGCTGACGAACAAGGAGATCGGCGAGCGGCTGCACCTGTCGCACCGCACGGTCAGCACGCACCTGCACCGGATCTTCCCCAAACTCGGCGTGACGGCACGGTCCGAGCTGAGGGAAGCGTTGATGACGTACGCCGGCACCGTCACGTGACGGTCGCGAGCCCCTGAGCGCCGTCCCTAGGGTCGAAGCCATGATCAGCAGGCGACAGTTCTCCCAGGCACTGGCCGTGGCGGGCATGGCGGCACCGCTCGTCGCGGCACCCGCGAAGGCATCGGTCAGCACCCCGGCGTGGGGCGCGATCAAGCAGGTCAGGGCCGGTCTGCTGAACATCGGGTACGCCGAGCTCGGCCCCGCGGACGGTCCCGTCACGATCCTGCTGCACGGCTGGCCGTACGACATCCACAGCTACGTCGACGTCGCGCCCGCCCTGGCCGCGAAGGGCCACCGGGTGATCATCCCGTACCTGCGCGGCTACGGGTCCACGCGGTTCCTGTACGCGCACACGATGCGCAACGGCCAGCAGTCCGCGCTGGCCGCCGACGTCATCGCGTTCATGGACGCCCTCAAGATCCGTCAGGCGACGCTGGGCGGCTTCGACTGGGGCGCGCGGACGGCGTGCATCACCGCGGCGCTGTGGCCGGACCGGGTGAAGGCGCTGGTGTCGGTCAGCGGCTATCTGATCGTCAACCTCGTCGCCAACCAGGAGCCGCTGAGCCCGCAGGCCGAGCTGGGCTGGTGGTACCAGTACTACTTCGCCACCGAGCGCGGCGTGAAGGGCTACACCCAGAACACCGCCGAGTTCAACAAGCTGATCTGGAAGCTCGCCTCGCCGCAGTGGAACTTCGACGACGCCACCTACGCTCAGAGCGCCACGGCGTGGAAGAACCCGGACCACGTCGCGATCGTCATCCACAACTACCGCTGGCGCCTGCAGCTCGCCCAGGGGGAGCACCGCTACGACGGGCTCGAGCGCAAGCTGCAGGCCAGGCCGGTGATCAGCGTGCCGGCGATCACGATCGCCAGCGACTTCGACGGGCCGAACAAGAGTGGCGCCGGTTACCGCGACCGGTTCACCGGGTCCTACGAGCACCGGATCCTCGACGGCATCGGGCACAACGTGCCGCAGGAGGCGCCGGAGGCGTTCACCCGCGCCGTTCTCGACGTGAGCCGTTAGGTCGCCGGAGGGGTGAGGATCCCTCCCGCCGCCGTGCGGATGCGGAGCGAGGAAGCCTTCGCACCCCGCACGATCCGGTCCACGTCGTAGGCGACCAACCGCCCGCCGCGCTTGACGATCCGGCCGTCGGAGAACACCGTGTCGACGTTCGCCGGAGTCGCCGCCTGCACCAGCGTCGTCTCGAACAACCCGCCCGGCGCGAGGTTGATGTCGTTGGTGCGCACCAGGATCAGGTCCGCCCGCTTGCCGACCGTGATCGACCCGGTGACGTCACCGAGCCCCAGCGCGCGGGCGCCGCCCAGCGTCGCCATCTCCAGCACGTCCCGGAAACCGGCCTCCGGCACCAGCCGCATCGTCTCGAACATGTCCGACGGCGCGATCGACGTGGCGTCCGACGACAGCGACACCAGCACACCGGCCTTGCGGAACCGCAGCAGCGCGTCCCGCGGGTCGCCGGTGCCCAGCCGGTACTCCGAGTGCGGCGCCCAGCTCAACGGCGTGCCGGTCCGGGCGAGGATCTCCATGTCGCTGTCCAGTGCCGTGAGGTAGTGGCACAGCAACGTCTTCGGCCCGAGCCAGCCTCGCCTCTCGTAGTCGGCGGCGTCCACGATCCGCGGTGGTGCCTGGCCCGCGTGGATCGCGATCGGCAGACCGCGCCGCAACGCCGCTTCCATGTCCGCGAAGAACGCCGGCTCGGTGCTCTGCGACAACCCGCGCAGGTTGATGCCGAGGTGCACCAGCCCGTCGAACGCCGTGCCGTTCGCGAAGTATTGGCTCCGCACGCGATCCACGTCCGTGAGATCCATCGGCACGTCCCGCGGCATCTGGTCCACGTGACCGTAGGAGAAACGCGCGCGCAGCAACCCGTCGCGGTGCGCCCGGAGCTCGGCGTCGGCGTGCGCGGGGGAGCGGGTGTTGTTCGACCAGTTGTGCACGGTCGTCACGCCCGCGTTCGCGAGCTCGGCCAGTCCGAGGAGCACGCTGCGGTAGACGTCCGTCGCCTCGTACAACGTCGACGTCGCGCGTTTCGCCGCGAAGTACGGGAAACCGTCGGCCACGTAGTTGCGGCCGATTGCGCTCCACATGTGGTGGTGCGTGTTGACGAACCCCGGCATGACGATCATGTCGGTGGCGTCGACGACCTTCGCACCCCGAGCGTCCAGGTCACGCCCGACCGCCTCGATCCGGCCGTCGTCGACCAGGACGTCCGCGCGGGGCAGCACCCCGAGCGCCCTGTCGACGGTGACGACGGCGCCACCCCGGATCAGGTAGCGCCGGCGGCGGGTGTCAGCGGTGGCAGGAGCGGTGGTGGTGGCCGGGATCGCCAGTGCGGCGCCAAGAGATTTCGCGAGTGTCCGTCGGTTGATCATGCGGCCCTCCAAGGCAGGGAAGGCCGTCATGCTGGCTCAGGATCAGCGTTCTGTCACCGGCATGGGCTTCACCGCACCTGGTCGAGGGGACGCAGGTTCTTCGCCGGTTCCGCCGTCAGGGCGTCGATGTGCGGCCGGGCGGCCTCCAGCCGGTTGGTCTCACCGGCCTGACGGTGGATGATTTCGTCCACATTGGACTCGCGGACGACCAGGCCGGGTGCCACCAGCCAGCCCTCCGGCAGCGCACGGCCGTTCTTGGCGTGCTCGGCCAGCAACCACCCGGCGACCGCGCCCTTGAGGAAGTGCTCGGCGGACACCGACGCGAACAGGTGCCCGTCCTTGACGCCCTGCAACGCCTTCATGTCCAGGCTGAAGGCCGCGGCCAGCCACCGCGCGTTCTTCTCGGCGTGCACGGCGGCGAGGTTGATCGCGTCGACGTCACCCGCCCCGAGCAGGGCGAGCGCGTCCGGGTTCGCGTCGGCCAGCCGTTGCCACGTGGCGAGGTTCGCCGGCAGATCGCGCCCGGTGTCGAGCGGCCCGATCACCTGCAGCTTCGGGAACCGCTCGACGAGCCGCGCCCTCAGCCCTGCTGCCCGCTGGTCCAGCGCGGGCATCGCGGGGGAGTTGCTGCCGATCACGACCTTGCCCGCGCTGTCCGGCGGCAGCTTCTCGGCCGCGGCGTCGGCGAGCATCCTGCCCAGCTCGTAGTTGTCGTTCTCGATCAGCAACCGGACCCCGGATCCCGGCGCGACCTGCCCGCCTCCCACCGCGATCAGCGGAATGCCCTGTTCGATCACCTGCGCCATCGGCTCGGCCACCAGCTCGGGCGCGACCGCCGACAACCCGATGCCGCCCTTGGCCTTGGTGGCGAGGTCGCGCAGCAGTTCAGCCTGCTTGAGGCCGTCGTGCGTGTCCGGCCCCGTCACCTCGGTCTTGACGCCACCGGCGATGGCGGCGCCCGCACGGAACCCCTCGCTCATCTCCCGGGAGAAGTCCCTCGACGTGTTCTGCGAGACGAACCCGATCGTGGGCGGGTCATCGGACGTCTTCGCGCCGCCGCATCCGCTCACCCCCACCACCACGAGTAAAACCGCAGGCAGGAACATTCGGACCGCACGAACCATGGGAAAGGCCCAATCGTTGATCACTGAAAGCGAACGAGGGTAGTCCACATCGGTCCGATGTGTCGGCTTGCGTGCGATCCTTTGGCTGCGTACCAATGAGCACTTCGCCGGAGAAGACAGGCGGCTCCCGATGCTGTCCAACTGGGTCGAGGCCCGCACCACCGCGCAGACGGCCGTCGTCAGCCTGACGATCGGCCTCGCCGCGCTGGCGGGCCTCGCGCTGTGGACCAGCCTGAGCATGCAACGCGCGGCCACCCACCTGCACGAGCTCAACGAGATCAGCGACCGCTGGGGCCTGGTCGTGCAGAACGTCGACGTGGCCGACCACGCCCTGACCGACTACCTCCGCTCCGGCATCCCGGTCATGGGCCAGCCGGTCTTCACCGCCGCGGGCGCCGCCGACGAGAGTCTCCGCTGGCTGCGCGAGCGGGGAGCCCCGTCCGACGTCCGCGCCGCGACGATCGTCGGCGACCTCTACGGCGACTACGCGACCCTGCTGCGCGAGACCGTCGCGGCCCGCGACCGCGGCGACGCCACGACGGCGGCGCAGAAGGCCGACCAAGCCGAGCTCACCCTGGTCTCCCTGCGCAAACAGCTCTCCACCGTGGTCCAGCTCAAGCGCCTGGAAACCACCGACCACCTGCGTGCCGCGGAGAAGCAGAACGGCAGGCTCCGGCTGGCCGCCGTGATCGCGTTCGTGATCGACCTCGGCCTGGTGGGCCTGTGCGGCGTCGTCCTGCTCGGCCACCGCCGCAAGATCCTGCGCCAGGCGGCCAAGAGCGAGCACGAGGCGATGCACGACGCGTTGACCGGCCTCGCCAACCGCTCGTTGCTCACCCAGCGCACCCAGCAGGCCATCCAGTCCGCCAACCGGTCCGGCGAGCCGCTCGGCCTGTTCCTGATCGACCTCAACCGCTTCAAGCCGATCAACGACACCCTCGGCCACGTGTTCGGCGACCGCCTGCTCCAGCACGTCGCCAACCGCCTGACCGGCGCCGTCCGCGACCTCGACACGGTGGCTCGCCTCGGCGGCGACGAGTTCGCCGTCCTGCTGCCCGCGGTCGGCACCGCCGCGAACGCCCAGATCGTGGCGGACCGCGTGCACCGGGCGCTGGAGGAGGCCGTGGACATCGACGGACTCTCGGTCGACGTCGGCTGCAGCATCGGCGTCGCGCTGTACCCGACGGACTCGTCGGACGCGCACGAGCTCCTCAAGCACGCCGACATCGCGATGTACGCGGCCAAGCGCGCCCGCCTCGGCACGTCCGTCTACGAGCCGGGACTCGACCAGCACAGCGCCGCCCAGCTGACGGTGATCAGCGACCTGCGCCGGGCGATCGACCACGGCGAACTGGTGCTGCACTACCAGCCCAAGGCCGACCTGCGCACCGGAACCGTGTGCGGCGCCGAGGTGCTGTGCCGGTGGCAGCACCCGCGGCTGGGGCTGCTCGGGCCGGACCGGTTCATCCCGGCCGCCGAGGAGACGGGACTGATCGAACCGCTCACGCAGTACGTGCTGGACCACGCGCTGGAGCAGTGCCGCACCTGGCACGCCGGCGGCTGGGACGTGCCGATCTCGGTCAACGTCGGCGCCCAGTGCCTGCAGGACCCCACGTTCCCCGACCAGGTCGAACGGTTGCTGAAGGACCACGGCAGGCCGCCGGACGTGCTGACGCTGGAGATCACCGAGTCGGCGATCATCGCCGATCCCCACCGGGCCACTGACGTGCTGACGCGGTTGCGGGAGCTGGGCGTGCGGTTGTCGATCGACGACTTCGGCACCGGTTACTCGTCGATCGCCTACCTGCGGACCATGCCGGTGCACGAGATGAAGATCGACCGGTCGTTCACCACGAACATGCGGTCGGACTCGTCCAGCGGCGCGATCACCCGGTCGTTGCTCGGGCTGGCGCACAACCTGGAGCTGGAGGTCGTGGCGGAAGGGGTCGAGGACGAGGAGACCTGGACCGCGCTGGCCGCGCTGGGGTGCGACATCGTGCAGGGATACTGCCTGAGCAAACCGTTGCCCGCCGACGAGTTCGCCGTCTGGTTGCGCAACCGGATGCTCGACGAGCTGACCGCGCCCACTCCCTGACCGGAGCGGGCGCGGCCGGCACCGCGTCTAGCGCCGGCAGGCGAGCCGGTAGGCCGCGGCCCCGATCAGCTCCAGCGACACCTGCAACCGCTCCAGGCTGATGTTGTCGCGGATCGTGTCCTCCGGCGTGTGGTAGATCGGTTCCAGCTGCGCCGGTCCTCCCTCGCCGCGCCAGCTGAAGTTCGCCGACGCCATGCCCTTCTCGTGGAACGGCACGTGGTCGCTCGACCCGCGCGCCACCGGTCCGTGCACCCGCGGGTCGTAGCCGAGGCGTTGCGCTGCCGCCCGGACCTCCGCCGTCGTGGCGTTGTCCGCGCCGTCCACCGACAGCAGCCAGTACGCCGTCGCCGGGTCGTGGCTCGTGGCGACCATGTCGTTCTGGAACACGCCCTTGATCCGCGCGATCTCCTCGGCAGGCAGCTGCGAGACGTAGTGCCGCGACCCGAGCAGCCCCTGCTCCTCCGAACCCCACAGCGCGAACCGGATCGCCCTGTGGGTCGGCAGATGGCGCAGCACTCGCGCCAGCTCCAGGCACAGCACGGTGCCGCTGCCGTCGTCGTTGGCGCCCGGCGACCCCGGCACGCTGTCGTAGTGCGCGGTCACCATCACAACACCGTTGTCGCGCCACGGGAACGTCGACGGCCGCTCGGCGATCACGTTGTAGGACGTCAGGTTCGGGTGGTGCGTGGTGCTGATCGTCAGCTGACCGGAGCCCTGCGCGCGCAGCTTCTCGGTGTGCACCTGGGCGAGGCCGATCACGGGCACGGAGACGTTGCGGTCGAGCGTCGGTGAGAACGCGCTGGATTTGCTGGCGGTGGTGGAGATCCGGCCGAGGATCACCGCCACCGCGCCGCGCTCGATCGCCGCGTGCGTCGGCGCCGAGCCCGCTGGAGCGTTGACGTAGAAGGCGATTTTGCCGGTCAGGTCCGGCAGCTGGCCGTCGGTCACCTCGACGAACGGCGCCGTGACCGTTGCTCCGAGCGCGCCGAACCGCGACGCTCCCGCCTGCCAGGTCGAGTTGATCTCGGCGAGGTACTTGTCCGGCACCGTGAACGGCTGCGTCGTCACCTGGTACCGCAACGACTTGAGCTCCCGCACGAGGTAGTCGCGGGCCTGGTGCTCCGACGCGGTGCCGCCGATCCGCGGGCCGATCCGCTCGCTCAGCACCTTCAGGTGTTCCAGCGCTCTGCGGGCCCGGACCCTTGCCACGACGGGGAAATCGCCGAGGTTCAGGTCGGGCAGGCCCGTCGCACCAGGTCTCTGCTCGGTGGCCGCGAGCGCGCTCGCGGGATTGGCCACCACGGCGGCGACCCCGGCCGCCGCGGCGAGGAAGTCACGTCTGCGCATGTCGTCCCCCATCTCCCGATGTTCCCCGGCGAACGTAGGCAGGACGGGAGGTGAGCGACAACCGACTAGTGGCTGGCTTTCTCGGCGTGCTCGAGCACGAGGTCCTGCACCTGCCGCCGGGCATCCGACCGAGCTCCCTCGACACAGGCCATCAGACGCGCGGCCAGCACATCGGGGTCGAGGCCGCGCACGGCAGGACTGAGCGAGATGCCGGTGGTCACGCCGTTCGAGTCCACCGTCACGGTGACGCCGCCACGCGTCGACTCGCCGCTGACCGCCGCGAGCAACTGCAGGAGGTCGTCGTACCGGCGGCGTTCTCGTTCGACGGCGGCCGTGCGGCGCTCTTCCCACCACGCGAGACGGCGGCGCAGCAACGCGAGTGCGGTCGCCGGGTCGGACACAGGGACCGCCCACGAGCCCGACGCCGTGTGCAGCACGACAGTGCTCGCTTCCGCCGTCACGTGCTCGATTCGCGCGAAGGGCACCCCGGCGTCGACCCGCGCTCCGCGCCTGCTCGTCCAGTCGATGCGATCGGTGCTGATCACCACGCGCGCCTCCCGGCCTTCCAGCACCAGCGGGAACGCCGTCGATCCCAGTTCGAGCACGGGAGCCGCGAGCAGCGAACGCCTGGCCAGCCGCGCCAGCGAACAGGCCGAACCGGCGCCGAGCACACCGGCCGCGCACAACGCCTTCACCGCGAGCGCCGCGCCGGGGCTGAGCCGCAGCGCGATGCCGGAGCCCGGCAGCACCCCGAGGACCAGCTGCGCGCCGGTCATCAGGGTGGTGGCGGGCAACCACGAGTGCGGGTCGCTCAACCCGTTGCGGCGCAACCACGTCAGCAGCGCCCACGCGCACGCGGCGGCGGCGACGGCCGGAATCGCCGACCACCACGGCATGATCCGCTGCCCTGCCGAGGTCAGCACGGCGAGCACGACGCAGACGACGCCGATCGTGACGGGCAGCACACCCGCGGAGAGCAGCAGCAACGTCCTGGTGCGCCGCCACCGCGCGGCCAGTGCGTGCACGACCTCGGGATCGTTGATCAACGGAATGGCGTGCGGAATGAGCGTCATCGGCGCGCCTCTCGTCAGCTCGCCGCCGTCACGAGGTGTGACGCGCGGGCCGACCAGGCTTCCCGGCACTCCAGACGTAAGAATGCCGTAAAAGCCCAGCTCAGGCAAGCCTCGTCCACAATGGACGGTCTGGTCAGGTCGTTTTCGCGCGCCTGGCGAGCAGCAGATCGATCGCGAAGAACACCACGAGGCTGATGCCGAGCAACGGCACGAACCAGCCCACCACCAGCGCACCGACCCCGAGGCCGGCCAACGCGGCGGGCGGTGCCTTGCGCCACTGACCGCGCGGGGTCGGCCGGCCGAAGCCCCTCGTGGGCCTGCGCCTCCACCACATCCGGTAGCCGAGCGCGACCAGCGCGACGAGCCCGCCGCCGAGCAGCAGCAACACCAGCTGGTTGGGCCAGCCGAACAGCACGCCCATGTGCGCGTCGATGCCCCATCTGGTCAGCTTCGCGGCGAACGGGTAGTCGGCGAACCGCACCGAGCTGACCACCGCGCCGTCCTGGATCGCCACCGCGTCGACCTGCGTGGGCCAGCTGCGGCCGATCTCGGCGACCTTCCACGCACCGCCGGGCGTGGCGGGCAGGCCGATCTCGACGGGCTTGGCGTCGATCCCCGAGGTCCTGGCCGCCCAGAGCACCGTGTCGATGTCGCTGTGACCGTTGCCGGACGACGTGTGCTCGCCGTGTTCCGAGTGGTCACCGCCGCTGCCGCCGGGCATCTTCAACGACGGCGTGGTCCAGCCGAACGCCTGGCGCAGCGTCGAGACGTTCTCCCCGGCGTAGGCCGACCACGTCAACCCCGTGGCGGACAGGAACAACGCACCCACCAGCACCCACATGCCGATCAGACCGTGCGTGCGGATGCGCTTGCTGTTGCGCGGCCTGGTGATCCACAGGACGAGTCCGCCCAGCGCGACGACCCACAGCCAGGAGGCGGCGAGCTCGCTGTAGAGGCGACCGGGCTCGCCGAGCATCAGGTTGCGGTGCAGCTGGCTCAGCGTCATCCGCAACGGCAGCGCGCCGCTGCTGCCGTAGACGACGAGGTCACCGGTGACGCGGCCGGTGCTGGGATCGACGAACACCGCCCGGCGTTCGGACTCGCCGAGGCCCTTCTCGGCGAACAGCACCCGCGTCGTGTCACCGGGTTCCGGTGCGGGCCGCACGGCCACGAGCGTGCCCTGCGGTGACGTCGCGAGGGCGGCGTCGATCTGCTTGGAAAGCGGGAGTTGCTGGGAGGAAACGGGAACGCGCAGCTGATCGGAGTACACCCACGACTCCAGTTGCGGGGTGAGGGCGTACAGGACACCGGTCAGCGCGGCGACCAGGACGAACGGGCCGACGAGGACACCGGCGTAGAAGTGCAGGCGCAGGAAGAGTCCCCGCCACGCGAACGACGTGCGCGGCGGAGTTGCTGTGGTGGTCATGAGGCTCCAATGGGCGTGAACAGGTGCAGGACCGCCGGGAGACGGCCCTGTGAAGGGGTTTCAGACCTGTTCAGCCGGAGGACCGCGCCACGACAGCACGTCCAGGAAGACGACCTGCGCGGGCGCGAGCCGCGGTGTGGCGACGACCAGGGGTGCCGTGGCGGGCAGGGAAGCGAGCCTGCGCGGGAGGACCGAGGCGAGGGCGCGGGCGACCGCCAGCACAGCGCGTTCGGCGACGGCGAGGACGACCACCGTTGCCGCGGTGGCCACGACGTGCGCGGCGACCATGCGCGACGGGTCCGGTTCGTGCACGTGCCGGGACGACGCGAGCGACATCATGAGGTGCATCGCCAGCTGGCCGCCGCCGATCAGCACCAGCAGCCGGCCGGGCGTGAGCTCGTGCCTGGCGAAACCGGAGCAGGCCCACGTGAGCAGCGCGACGAGCGAGAAGACCAGCCCCGCGTCGGGCAGGTGGCCGTCCGCCGACGTGTGCGCGAGAACGGCGAGCGCCCCGGTGACAACGCCGACAGCAGCACAGCGCGCACGGCGCAGCGGAGCTGTGGGCAGGGGCACGAACAGGAGTTTAGCTGCCGGAACGATCAAAACCAGCCCTACGGAAGTTCCGCGGAAACGGTTCAATGGCGCAGTGATCTCCTACAGCACCGACGTCAGCGCTCTCGCCGAGGACGATCTCGGTGGCTTCTTCGTGGGCTGGCCTGCACCGCCGTCCCGCGCGCAACACCTCGCCGTGCTGCGCGGGAGCTACCGCGTCGTGATCGCGCGGTCGGACAGCACCGTCGTCGGCTTCGTGAACATGATCAGCGACGGCGTGCTCACGGCGTTCATCCCGTGGCTGGAGGTGCTGCCGGAGTTCCAGGGGCAGGGCGTCGGCACCGAGCTGGTGCGCAGGATCCTGGCCGAGGCGGAGCAGATGTACTCGGTGGACCTGATCTGCGACGAGGAGCTGAAGCCCTTCTACGAACGCCTCGGCATGACGGCGTGGACCGGCATGATGCTGCGCAACCGCGACGCGATCAGATCCCTTCCAGGTCGAGCGTCTGCTGGTGAGGGCCGCCCGTGAACGAGCTGGTGAGCAGTCCCGCGCTGCGGCAGCGCCCGCACGAGACCGGGGACGTCGTCGGCTTGAAGCGGGTGAAGTCCCAGCTGCCGGTGCCGACGTGACAACCGGGGCCGGGCACCTCCAGCCCGAGCCAGCCCTGCAGCCGCACGGCGTGCACGACGTCGGAGCCCTCGAGGTAGCCGTTGAGCCGTCCCGCGAACCGGTTGCGCGCCTCTTCCGCGGGCGCGCTGAGAGCCTCCTGCAACACCGAAATGCCGTTCATGGAGCTGATTCAACCTCACGGGGACGCGTCGAGCCGCGCACCACGCCGCTCCAGGACCGTGAGGCAGCGCGCACACCAGCGCACGTTGTCCCGCTCGAAGGACAAGCCGCGCAACAATGTCAGGTACGGCCCGACGCGGTCGGCCGTGGTCAGGAACTCCTCCTCGGTGCGGCCGTCGAGCAGCTTGGCCTTGATCCGCTCGTACCGCGCGATCTTCGCCTCGGCCCACTGCCTGCGTTCCCG
This sequence comes from Lentzea flava, assembly GCF_014648475.1. Lineage (GTDB taxonomy): Bacteria > Actinomycetota > Actinomycetes > Mycobacteriales > Pseudonocardiaceae > Lentzea > Lentzea flava. Next base: position 134,946 of record NZ_BMRE01000003.1, read on the forward strand.
CAGTGACGCCTTGACCTTCTCGACGTCACCGGCGTCCGCCGCCATCACCGCGACCATCAGCTCGTCGCGGATCGCGGTGGGCTTGTGCGGCTCGGCGGTGAAGGCGGCAAGCGCCTCCAGGCCCTGCGGCGTCAGGGAGAACAGCCGCTTGTTCGGGCGGCGTTCCTGCTCGACCGTGCGGGCCTGGACGAGGTTGTCGGCCTCCATCCGGTCGAGCTCGCGGTAGAGCTGCTGCGGCGTGCACATCCAGAAGTTGGCCACGGAGGCGTCGAACGCCTTGGCCAGGTCGTAACCGGACGCCTCCCCGTCGAGCAGGACGGCCATCATGGCGTTGCGCAGCGACATACTCGCAGGTTACGGTCTGGCGACCTAGTCAACAAGTTGAGTATGTGGGGTCGACATGAACGCGTTTCGAGCAGCCGTCGAGGCACGGGACACCGACGCGATGGCCGCCTGCCTCGCGGACAACGTGGTGTTCACCAGCCCCGTCGCGTTCGCGCCGTACCCCGGCAAGCCCCTGACCGCCGCGATCCTGCGCGGTGTGATGCGGGTGTTCGAGAACTTCCGCTACGAACGGGAGATCGTCGACGGTCAGAACCACGCGCTGGTGTTCCGCGCAGAGGTCGGCGGCAAGGAGATCCAGGGCTGCGACTTCCTGCACCTCGACGCGGACGGGCTGATCGACGAGTTCACCGTGATGGTGCGGCCTCTTTCCGCCGCCCAGGCCCTGTCGGAGGCCATGGGCGCGCAGTTCGAGCAGATCAAGGCAGAGGCGCTAGAAGCGTTCAACGCCTAGCGCGGTCAGCGCCAGGTCGAGGTTGCTCAACCCCTGCAGGGCCCTGCCCCGCCCGGTCTGCGCGTCCAGCTCCACGATCGCCGTGTTGCGCTGGTCGTCCGCCGACATCTGCCGCAACGCGGCGTCGTCGCGAATCCCGGTCTCCCGCAGGAACACCATCACCGCGCCCACACCGGCGAGGTCCGCGTCGGCGTAGGCCTGGTAGTCGTTCTGGTTGCTGTGCGCGGTCATCTCGACGATCAGCGTGTTGCGCATGTCGTCGCGGGACATCGCGTTGAGCTCGTGCTGCGTCCGGAACCGCCCGGCCAGCAGCACACCCCGGATGTAGAAGCTCACGAGGCCGGGACGCCGGCCGCGCACGGCGAGGTCGCTGCCCAGTCCGATTTGGACGAGCTGGAGGTTCGTGAACCCCTGCAGCTCGCGGCCGGCCCCGGTCTGGGCGGCCAGTTCCACGATGAGCGTGTTGCGCTGGTCGTCGGACGACATCTGCTTCAGGGCGTCGTCGTCACGCAACCCGTTGCGGCGCAGGAAGACCATCACCGCACCCATGCCGGCGAGCGTGTCGTTGTCGTAGCGCTGGTAGTCGTTCTGGTTGCTGTGGGCCGTCATCTCGACGATGAGCGTGTTGCGCATGTCCTCGTGGGACATCGCGTTGAGCTCGTGCTGGGTGCGGAACCCGCCCGCGAGCAGCACACCGCGGATGGGGAACGAGATCACCGACCCCGCGCGCACCTCCACGTCGGCGAAGTCGCCGCCGACACCGTTGAGACGCAAGGTGAAGTCACCGGCGGGACAGGCCCAGTCGGTCTCCGTCAACCGGGCGACGCCCTCGTACCTGATGCGGCCGTCGGGGTTGCGGGAATGCACGGCCAGGCCTTCGAACCTGATCGCGCTGTCGTAGCCGCGGCGCTGGCGCAGCTCCACGAAGAACATCCGTCCATCGCGTTTGAGCGACGGCACGGCGAGCAACACGGGTTTGCCCGACCCCGGCGACACGTAGTTGATCGCGTACAGGCGTGTTCTCGCCGGGAAGTCGCGCACGTGGACCACCGACGAGCTGTCGCGGAACACCGGTTCGCGGTAGAGCTGTGCCGCGGGCAGCATCGGGCCGACGATGCGGTTCGCGGGCTGGCCGAGGTGCGGTGCCTGCTTGTTCGGCCCACCGTCGGGCAGTTCGGGTTTCGGGGCGCGGATGAAGCTCGGCTGGAACTGGATGGGCATGCCGTAGACCCGCGCGCTCATCATCGAGTACGGCGAGCCGTAGTCGGTCGTGCCGTCGGTGCCGAGCTCGTGGTGCAGGCCGTAGCTGTGGCCGAGCTCCTGGCACGCCGCGTCGAACGGCGTGATCGAGTCGACCACGGTCACGGGGATCTGTTTCTCACCACCGGGAACCGGCACGGACACGGTGCCACCGCCCCACCAGCCGGTCGGCCGCGCGAGCCAGACCAGCAGGACGCCGGTGTGCTCCCAGTCCACCTGCGTGGCGGCCTTCACCACGGCGGAGTGCAGGTCGCCGCGCTTGTCGTTCGGCACCTGGCCCGGATCGGGGATCTCGACCGGGTCGTACACCTGGCTGCTCACGTCGAAGATCCCGCGTGAGGAGCGCCACCAGAAGTCACCCAGGCCGAACTCGACACCCGGCCGCATCCAGTTCTCGAACTGTTCGCGCGACCAGACGCTGTCCGTCGCCGCGTACCGCACCGGAACGACTGCGATCATGGCCGTCTCCTCCGTGCCGCCTGAGTGGACACAGAGGAACTCGGTCGCCGCGGCGGAACGTTACGCGGCGGCCTCGTACACGCTCACGTGCCGCGTGCTGGTGGCCGTGAACTCCTCACCGTTCCAGCCGCCCCACCGGTCGCGCAGCCGCAGTCCGGCGATGCGCGCCATGAGGTCGAACTCGGCGGGGTAGGCGAGGCGCTGGCGGATCGCGCCGAACCGGATGCCGTCCGCGCTGATCTCCACGTGGTTCTCGTCGAGGATCTGGGTGACGGGGTCGTAGCGGTTGACGTCGAGCCCGACGCGGTCGATCTCCAGGCTCTCCACGTCGATGAACTGGTGGCGTCGCCGCGCGGCCCAGCTCGGCAGGCCGCACTCGATCACGAACACGCCGCCGGGGGCGAGGTGCCGTGCCGCGTTCTCGAAGCAGCGGACCTGGTCGTCCTGGGTGAGCAGGTTCGTGATCGTGTTGTAGACCAGGTACACCAGCTCGTAGGTGCGGCCGGTGGTCGCGCGCGACATGTCGCCGATGACCACGTCGATGCCTTCGTTGCCGGGTTTCTCCCGCAGGCGCGCGACCATGTGGGGGGAGAGCTCGATGCCGCCGACGTCGACACCGGCTTCCTTGAGGGGCAACGCGATGCGGCCGGTGCCGATCGCGAACTCCAGCGCGTTCGCGCCGAAGCCCGCGAGGAACCGGACGGTGTCGACCTCGTCGCCGCGGGGCGAGTTGTCGTAGGTGCTCGCTGTTTCGGGACCGAAGCTCGGGTTGAATCCCTTCACGTCGTCCACGTTAGCCACCGCGGCTACCGAGTTTTCTCGTCCGCGTCCCAGGTGATCGGCAGGTGCTTCACGCCGAAGATCGTCGACGTCGTGCGCACGTGCACGTCCTGCGCGGGCACGGCGAGCCTGATCCCCGGCAGGCGCCGCAGCAGTTCGCGGAAGCTGACCGACATCTCGATGCGCGCGAGTTCGTTGCCCAGGCACTGGTGCACGCCGTGGCCGAACGAGAGGTGCCTGGTGCGCGGCCGGTCGATGCGGAACCGGTGCGGCTCCTCGCACTCGGCGGGATCGCGGTTGGTGGCGATCACCGAGCACATCACCGTGTCGCCCTCGCTGATCGTCACGTCGCCGATCTCCACGTCCTCCAACGCGTAGCGCACGATCCCGGTGTCGACAATGGACAGATACCGCAGCATCTCCTCGACGGCGGTCTCCATCAGTCCGTCGGGATCGGCGCGCAGGGCGTCGAGCTGGTCCGGGTGGTCCAGCAACGCGAGCACGCCGAGGCCGAGCATGTTCGTCGTCGTCTCGTGGCCGGCGATCAGCAGCAGGTTCGCGAGCCCGACCATCTCGTCGTCGGACATGTCGCTCGTGTGGGCCAGCTCCGACAGCAGGTCGTCCTCGCGGTGGGCGCGTTTCTCCTGCACCAGGCCCCACATGTAGCGGTGCATGCGGGTGCCCACCTCGATCAGGCCCTCCAGGTCGGTGGCCAGGTCGAGCAGTTCGATCGTGTCGTCCTGGAAGTGCCCGCGGTCGGCGACCGGCACGCCGAGCAGCTCGCAGATCACCAGGGACGGCACCGGCAGCGCGAAGTCGCGGATCAGGTCCGACGGCGGCCCCGCGGCGATCATCGCGTCGATGCGGCCGGAGACGATCTCCTCGATCTGCGCGGTGAGCGCCCGCATCCGGCGCATCGTGAACTGCCGGGCGAGCAACCTGCGGTAGCGGGTGTGCTCGGGCGGGTCGGTCGTGATGAACGACCCGGCCCGGCTCTCGGCGGCCGCGAACTTGTCGCGCATCTCCGTGCTGAGCTTGTCCCGCAACCGCTTCACCTTGAACCTGTCCGCGCTCATCCGCGGGTCGGCCAGCAGCGTGCGGGCGGCGTCCTGGCCGGTGACCAGCCAGAGCGGCTCGTCGTTGTGCTCGACGAGGTGGATCGGCCCGGCCTCGCTCAGGCGGGCGAGGCGTGGCGCCGGGTCGAACGTGCTCGCGCGGTCCATGAGGTCGGCGGGCAGTACGGGTCTCATGGCTTCGAGGGCGGCGTCCGGTGTCGAGGCTGTTGTCATCGCGAATCCTCTTCGGGGGAGTGGGATGTGCGATTTCTAGGCCGGAAGAAACTGGGGAAAGAACTGAATCGCCGCGCGTTCCGAAAGGGCAAAACTGGTTCGCGCCCAATCGGATCTGCTGGTTCGGCGCCGTGACCAGCGCTTACGTGGTTGACACGAGAATGACTTCTTTTGTCATCCGGAAGGTTCGGTTCGAAAGAATGCCCTTTTGGGCAGGCTTTCCCATTCGTTTTTCAAATCGATTGTTGCGGCAGATGGCGCAACAGGGCCAGGTCGTGCAGATCGCGCTCGCGCGGTTCGTAGCCCTGGTGGAAGTGCAGCTGTTGCTCCGCGGACAGGCACGGCACGGTCGTGCCGAGAATCGTGCCGGTGACGAAGCACCTCGCGGGGTAGCGAAACGGGTCGCCCGGCGTCAGCGAGGACTGCTCGGCGCTGCCGTCCGGGAAGAACCGCAGCGGGTGCAGGTCGATCTCCCTGCCGCCGGGGTCCGTGAGGACGAAACGCACCGGCCGCCACGACAACGTCTCGGCGAACCCCAGCGCGGCCAGGGCGGCGAGGACAGCGGGTTCCTGGTCCTCGCGGTGCATGAGGTCGAGGTCGCCGTGCGGGCGGGTCTGCTCGCCCACCAGCGCGTCGACGCCCCAGCCGCCGCCGATCCAGACGTCGTGCCCCGACAGTGCGGCCAAGATCTCCAGGACGTCCTCAGCGATCATGCGACGAACGTTAGCGCTCTCGTGCGGGGCGGAAACGTCGAACGTCCGCACGCCGCAGGTGGCGTCGATCGAGGCGCACCCGGTGCGTCACCACGCGGACGTCGCCCGGCTGGCGGAGAACGCCGTGCTGGCCTCGTTCCTGCCCAACACGCGCAAGACTTCGTTGCTGGAGGAGATTTCCGCGGTGCAGGCAGCGATGTGAGTGCGGTGGCCCGCCGGTTCTCGCCCGGCGGGCCACGTCACCTACTGCGGCACCTGGTAGGTGCGCCGGACCTCACCGGACACGATGCCGTCCGGAGTCCTGCTGGACACGGTCATCTCGAACGCCCCGGCTGGCGTGTAGGTGAACCGCGCCTTGCCGTCCTCGCCGACCGGGACGACCTGCGGAGTGTTGAACGAGATGTACCACAACACCTCGTGCGAACCCGGCAGCGCCGGCGTCACCACGAACTCGACCGGCTGACCCGGCCGCGCGGTGATCGGGCCGCCGTCCGGGTACTGCGGGCTGGTCACGGTGGGCGGCAACGGCTTCACCTGGAACAGGTACGACCGCTCGTCGGTCTCCAGGCCGCTCTCCGTCACGCCGCGCACGTACAGGTAGTGGTGGCCCGGGTTCCTGGGCGCCCACTGGATCTGCGTGGCCGTCGTGGTCTGCCACGGTTCGTCGTCGAACCTGTACCTGTACGACACGACGGGGATCTGCGGCGACGAGAACGTGAACGTGCCGGCCTGGCCAGGAGCGCCGGCGGGTTCGTACCGGTAGTCGTTGCTCGTGACGTCGGGGGCCGGCGTGCTGGCGGACAGCGAGGCTTCGCCCCAGCCGGAACGGATTCCGGCCGCGTTGACGCTCGCCACCAGCACCTTGTGACGTCCCTTCGTCGTCGGCGTGTACTCGAACGTCAACGACCCGTCCTCGGCGGCGGGCGCCTGCTGCTCGGCTCCGCTGCCGACCTTGTACACATAGGACACGACGTTCTCGCGCCACGGTGTCGCGGTGATCGTGCGCTTCTGGCCCACGACACCGGACCACGGGCTGACCTCGACCTCGGGCCGCATCTGCTCGACGTTGAAGGTGTGGTCCACGATGCCGGACTTGGTGCCCGCGCCGTCGACCGTCCAGATCTTGAGCGTGTGCCGCTCGGCGCCGGGCTCGGTGAACGTGAGCGTGAGGCGCGCCTTGCGGTCCTCGCCGACGGGCAGGGACTTCTCCTCGCCGCCGTCGAGCTGGTGGACGAACCGCGTGGCACCGTCCTGGTTGGCGGTGAACACGAACTCGGCCGGCACACCGATCTCCAGCCACGGCGTCTCGACGGACGGGGCGGTCGTGCGCACCCAGTAGCGGTACGACGCGCTCGGCGACCGGAGCCCGGCCCGGTCGATGCCGCGGGCCTGGATGTACGTCGGCCCGTCGGTGCGCGGCGTGACCGTGACCGTGGCCTTGCCACCGGGAGCGTCCGCCGTCACGCGGCCCGCTTCGATGCCGATACCGTCGTACTCGAACGCGACGACGTCCGTGTCACCGTTGGCGTCGAAGGTGAAGTCACCCGGCAGGCCCTCGCCACCGTCACCGGGCGGGGCACCGTCCTCGCGGTAGGTGGTCGAGGAGATCTTCGGCGCGTTCTTCGGCGCGGTGAGGTCGGCCGTGAACCGGCACGGCGCGGACCACTCGGAGTTCGCGGACCCGTCCTCGGTGCGGGCGGCGAACGCGTACGTGCCGCCGTCCTTGACCATCCCGGCGGGGAAGTAGCTGTCGATCGACCCGGAACCCGCCCAGAGCGGAGCCGGCTCCACGCGCTGCTCCGGCGCGTCGACGGGCCAGAACGCGAAGCGCCCTTCGAGCCCGTAGGTGCCGTCGGCGTCGTGCACGATCGCCCGGACGCGCGGCTGCGGGCTCGCGACGAAAGGCGTTGTGCTGCCGCAGTTGTGGATGTCGAGCATCAGGTCGGTCGGCGTGCCAGGAGGCGTGTTGAACGTCGTGCTGAGCACCGCGGCCGGGTCGTACGTGCGCCCGTACGCCGTGTCGCCCTGGAACTGCTCGGCGATGCGCAGCGCGAAGGTGATCTCCGTGCTGCCCTGCTCGAGCGCCTGCTTGATCGGCTCGGCGACGTTCCAGGTGAGCCACGGCGTGACGCAGTCCTGGTTCGGGTTCGCGGCGACGTCCGCGAGCTCCTGCGGCTGGTTGTCCCAGGTGATCTGGCCCTGCGGCCGCACGACCCACAGCTGGGTGGAACGCGGCCTGGTGCAGTCGTTCGCGGCCTTCTCCGGGGTGCGCAGGCTCGCGGTGAACAGCTGCGTGCCCTGGAACCGCGCGATGTCGAACGTGAGGTAGGTCTTGCCGAGGTGGTGCTTGTCGTCCCGCCACGCGCCGACCCTGGCGTCACCTGTGGTGATGGACGTGCTCGGCTGCTTGGAGTCGGTCGTGACCCACTTGGCCGGGCTGAGCAAGGCCGAGCTCGGCGGCTGTGCGGCATGCGCGGTGCCGGGTACCACCGCGAGACCCGCGATGAGCGCAGCAACGAGTGCCCCGGCGCCACGCCGGGGTCTGCCAGATGATCTCACTGATCCCCCTAGAACCACATTGTCCGGCGGATCGTGCCATCCGCAGGACGTTTTGTCACCGGGGTTCAGCGGAAGATCTCGTCGGCCGGCCGGACCGTGACCGTCCCTCCAGGATGGACGGCCGCGCTGAGAATCCGGTTGTGCCGGGCGATGATCTGCTCGGCGGTGAGCCCGGCCTCGGGATCGGGCACCGTCGAGTGGCCGTCCTCCACCAGCACGACGTCGAACCCGCGGCTCACGGCCGACCGCACGGTCGCGTCGACGCAGTAGTCGGTGCCCACTCCCGTGAGGACGATCGTGTCGACGCCGTCGAGCACCTCGGCGAGGCCGCTCTCGTAGAAGCCGTCGGTCGCGGTCTTCTGGATGATCGTGTCGGCCGGCTGCAGGCGCAGGCGGTGGCAGAGCCGGGTACCCGGCGCGCCGGGCTCGAACATCGGCCCGCCGACCTGCTGCAGCGCGACGACCGGCGTGCCGCGTTCGCGCGCCCTGTCCGCGAGCCGGGCGATCCGGTCCGCCAGCTCGGCGCCATTCCACACGACCGGGATCAGCACCTCTTGCATGTCGACGATCACCAATGCCGCCTTCATGCCTCCCACGCTATCCCGTCCCCGGCAGGATGGTGGCCGCATCGGGGCAGCGACGTCACCGCATCCGCCAGTGTCCACTTCGGACAGCCTTCCGGCCGGCCGCGTACCAGGCTGAGCCCTCGACGCCCCCACTTCGCGGGCCGGGGGTGCAGGAGAAACGACCGTCCTGGCGATGGACAGCGCCGCTGAGGGCGAGCATCCTGCTGCCGTGGAACAAGTCGTCGAGGCGATGGACTTGGACGCGGTGCACGAGTTGCTGAGCGCGGCGTACGGCAGGATGCGGCTCAACGGAGGTCAACAGCGGGCGAGTCTGCGGATGGCGTCCAGGGCGTTCGGATCGATCCGGTTCGACCAGCTCGGCGGGCATGTCGGCGTCGAGGTCGACAGCGAGCCGCCGGGTGCCCACCTCTTCGGGTACCTGAGGTCCGGCCGGATCTGGTACAGGTCCGACGGGGAGGACCGGTTCCACACCGCCGGTGACGCGTTCCTCACCGCACCTGCGGACAGCCCGTTCACGGCGGGGGCTGAGGACCCGCAGGCGGACATGGTCATGTTCGGCCAGGACGTCGTCGACGAGGTCGCCGACAACGTCCGTTTCGAGGGCTGTTTCCCCATCTCGCCTCGGGCAGCCGCCGCGTGGCAGTCGACGTGCGAGTACCTGCGCCACGACCTGTTGCCGGTGTTCGCGGACAACCCGTTGGTCGTGGCGAACGCGAGACGTCTGCTGGTGGCCACGACATTGGCCACTTTCCCCAACACCACACTCGCTGGTATGACGGCGACCGATCGTCGTGACGCGCACCCTGCGGCTTTGAAGCGCGCCATCGCGTTCATCGCGGACAACGCCGCGCGGGACATCACCGCCGCCGACATCGCTCGTGCCGCACGCGTGTCGATTCGGGCGACGCAGATGGCATTCCGCCGTCACCTGGACATGACGCCGATGGCCTACCTCCGGCGCGTGCGAATCTCATGCGCTCATGCCGATTTGTGCGCGCGCAACGGGTCCGTCACGACAATCGCAGCCCGGTGGGGCTACGCCCGTCCGAGTGTCTTCGCCGCTCACTACCGCGCTGCCTACGGAGTCTCGCCGTCGCAGACCCTGCGGTCAGGCTGACGCACTTCGCTTTCCCGGTCGCGGGGGTTCGCTTCCGCTGCTATCGCTCGGTCTCGCGGTGCGGTGAAGTGAAGGCCCATTCCCCGATGTGAGGTCTGATGACCGCCAGTGAGACCAGCCCGTTCGACGTGCGGACGCAGCGCACGGGCACCCGTTTCGTGGCCAGCTGCCGCGGCGAGATGGACGTGACGACCTGTGAACTGTTCTTCGCCGCGGTGCTGCCAGGAATCACCGACCACACCGTCGACCGCGTGTCCGTGGACCTGGCCGAGGTGACCTTCATGTCCGCGAGCGGCCTGCGCAGCCTCCTGCTCGTGCTGTGCGCCGCGCACTACAACGGCAAGTCGTTCGACCTGCACCGCACCCAGCCCCAGGTCCGCCGCGTGCTGGACCTGTTCGGCTTCACCACCTTCAAGGCGGGCCTTGTGTGGGACGCGACCATGTCGCCCAAGGAGGGCCGTTCACTAGCTTGACCAGCTATGTTGCTCCCGCTGGTACTCGTACTCGCGCTGACCCCGCCCACAGCGGGGCTGACGGTCCCAAGCGCCGAACATCAGCAACTGGCCCGCCTCGCCGACCTCACCACCACCGGCACCACTGCCACCGGCCACACTGATCCGGCCGACTGGGCGGGCCTCACGAGCGCGGCCCTGCCCGTGCCCGCCGCCGTTCCCGGCATCCAGGTCGACGGCTACTTCCCGGACACGTCCCGCACCAACACCAACCACGGCTGGCACGACTCCCAGTTCGTGCTGAGACTGCCGGACCGCTGGAACGGCGGCCTGGTCGTCACCGGCGCCCCCGGCGTGCGCGAGCAGTACGCCAACGACCGGGCCATCTCCGACTGGGTCCTCTCCCGCGGCTACGCCTTCGCCGCCACCGACAAGGGCAACACCGGCGCCCAGTTCTACCGCGACGGCCACGCGATGGAGGAGTGGAACCACCGCTTCACCCAGCTCACCATCGCGGCGCGCGCGGCCGTCACCCAGCGCTACGGCCACGCCCCGCGCCGGACGATCGCGACCGGCATCTCCAACGGCGGCTACCTGGTGAGGTGGCAACTCGAAAACCGCGCCCACCTCTACGACGGCGGCGTCGACTGGGAGGGGACACTGTGGACGGTCAACGGCCCGAACCCGTTGACGTTCCTGCCTCCCGTGCTCCGCGCCTACCCGGCCCACCTCGCCGGCGACCCGTCAGCCCACGCCGCGATGGTGGCGGCCGGCTTCCCCGCGGGCACGGAGTTCCTGTGGGACTACCACTACCGCTACTACTGGGACCTCACCCAACGCATCTACCGCGAGGAGTTCGACCCCGGCTACGACGGCGCTCTGGAGGCAGGGGTCCCGTTCTGCGCTTCGGGAACGCCTTCCTGCGACGCCGACTACTCGTACGCCGCCCGGCGTCGTGTGGCGGGGCCCGCGGTGTCGCTGATCGCCTTGACGGGCAAGGTGAAGAGGCCGCTGCTGACCGTGCACGGGACGTATGACGTGTTGTTGCCGATCAGCCAGGATTCGGACGTGTACGCGTCGATGACGCCCGATCGGCTGCACCGGTACTACCGGGTCGAGCAGGGCACGCACGTGGACGGGCTCGTGGACGCCTATCCGGACCGGTTGCGGCCGCTCGCGCCGTGCCACCGGGCGGCGTTCGTGGCTTTGGAGCGGTGGCTGGACGGCATCGCGCCGCCGAAGTCCGCGACCCTGCCCAGGCCGTCTGACGTCGCCAACTGTCCGCTGTCGTGATCCAATCGGAGGCGTGGCCACCATCGAGTACGTCCTGGGCGACATCACCGAGCAGCACGTCGACGTGATCGTGAACGCCGCCAACTCCTCGCTCCTCGGCGGCGGAGGCGTGGACGGCGCGATCCACCGCAAGGGCGGCCCCGAGATCCTCGCCGAATGCCGCAAGCTCCGGGCGGGCCACTACGGGAGCGGCCTCAAGACCGGCCAGGCCGTGGCGACGACGGCCGGCCGGCTGCCCGCGCGGTGGGTCGTGCACACCGTCGGCCCGGTGTGGTCGGCCACCGAGGACCGGTCCGAGCTGCTGGCCGCCTGCCACCGCAACTCGCTGGCGGTCGCGGCCGGGCTCGGTGCGAAGACCGTGGCCTTCCCGGCGATCTCGACGGGCATCTACCGGTGGCCGCTGGAATCGGCGGCGGAGATCGCACGGGCCGCTGTGGCGGACGCGCCCGTCGACCTCGTCCGGTTCGTGCTGTTCGACCGGGCGGCGTACGAGGCTTACGCCCGGCCGTAGCCCGCAGCTCCGGCCCGTCCGGCCCCGAACACCGTCACCGGCTCACCGTGCTCTCCCTGACCAGCAACGAGAACGGCGTCTGGACGTCGTCCAACGCCACGTCGGGCGCACCGGCGCGCTGGTGCAGCAGGTCGACGGCGGCGCGGGCGATGGCGGCCTTGTCGGGAGCGATGGTCGTCAGGGACGGGGAGCTGTAAGCGCTCTCGTCGTTGTTGTCGAAGCCGACGACGGCGAGGTCGTGGGGCACGCGCACGAAACGTTCGGCGGCGGTGCGCATGGCGCCGACGGCCAGCAGGTCGTTGAAGCAGAACACCGCGTCCGGTGGGTTTCGCAGGTCCAGCAACGCCTTCATCGCGGCGGCGCCGTCCGCGCGGTGGTAGTTCAGCGCGGGCACGACGAGCTCGGAGTCGAAAGGCAGGCCGGCTTCCGCCAGAGCTGCCCGGTAGCCCTCCAGGCGCAACGCCGCGGTGCCGCGGTGGGGGTGGGCGCCGATCGCGGCGATTCGCTTGCGGCCCAGCGAGACCAGGTGGCGGACGGCGGTCGTGGCGGCGGCCACGTTGTCGATGCCGACGCGGGAGATCGGGACGTCCACCGCGTGCTCGCCCAGCATCACCGCGGGGACGGACAGCTGGAAGTCCTCGACGTGCAACGCCTCCGGGCTCAGGATCGCGGCGTCCACCAGGTGCGGGCCCAGTGACGCCAGCGCCTGGCGCTCGCCGGTCAGGGTGCCGAAGGTCTGCTCGATGAGCACGTTCCACTCGTGCTCCTGGGCGGCGGCGATCACGAGGCCGGCCAGTTCCGCGAAGTACGGGATCGAGAGCTCCGGCAGGACCAGGGCGATGAAACCCGTGCGGCCGCGGCGGAGGTTGCGGGCGCCCAGGTTGGGGCGGTAGCCGGTGGCCTCCAGCGCCTCCTCGACCCGGCGGCGGTTGTCGGGTTTGACGAACGAGTACCCGTTGACCACGTTCGACACGGTCTTCACCGAGACGCCCGCCAGCCGGGCGACGTCCTTGAGCGTGGCCAACGCAGCCTCCTAGCGGGAAGGACCGGTACCAGTACCGGGAAAAGTACCGGGAAGTCGCGGTCTTTACATCGTTGGAACAACGATGCAAATCTAGCTGTGAGAGCGCGTCCACGCACAGTCCGTGTAGGAGCCAACGATGTCTCGCATCCTGCTCATCGCCGTCGCCGCCCTGCTCGTCACCGGCTGCACCAGCAGAGAGAGCCAACAGACCGCGGCCAGTGGCGGGCCAGCCGCGTCCGCCGCACAGCAGCAGAGCGCCGGTCCCGGCTGTGCGCGGAGCAAGGTCGGCTATCCGCAGGTCGACGTGAAGGGTGCGACCGTCGGCTTCTCGCAGTCGGAGAAGGAGGCGAACCCGTTCCGGATCGCCGAGACGCAGTCGATCAAGGACGAGGCTGCCAAGAAGGGCGTGAACCTGCTCGTCACGAACGCGCAGAGCGACCTCAACAAGCAGATCAGCGACATCAAGTCGTTGCTGGACCGCGGGGCGAAGCTGCTCATCGTGGCCCCGCTGAACTCCGACGGGCTGCAACCCGCGTTCGACGCGGCCAAGGCCAAGCAGGTGCCGGTGATCACCATCGACCGCAAGGTGACCTCGCAGCCCTGCACCGACTACCTGACGTTCATCGGCAGCGACTTCGTCGAGCAGGGCAAGCGGGCCGCGCAGCAGATGATCAAGGCGACCGGCGGCAGCGGCAAGGTCGCGATCCTGCTCGGCAGCTCCGGCAACAACGTGACGGTCGACCGGACCAAGGGCTTCAAGGACGGGATCGCGGGCAGCGGTCTGCAGGTGGTCGCCGAGCAGACCGGCGAGTTCGACCGGTCCAAGGGACAGGCCGTGATGGAACAGCTGATCCAGAGCAACCCGGACATCACCGCCGTCTACGCCGAGAACGACGAGATGGGCGTCGGCGCTGTCACCGCTCTCAAAGCCGCGGGCAAGTCGCCCGGCAAGGACGTCAAGATCGTGTCGGTCGACGGCACGCGCAACGCCGTGCAGCTCGTCGCGGACGGCAGCTACACCGCGGTGATCGAGTCCAACCCGCGGTTCGGGCCGCTCGCGTTCGAGACGCTGGAGAAGTTCGCGAAGGGTGACGAGATCCCGCAGAACATCGTGATCTCCGACGACGAGTACGACACGGCCAACGCCGCGCAGAAGCTCGGCAATGCCTACTGATCCGGTGATCGAGGTCGCCGGCGTCACCAAGACGTTCGCCGGCGTCCGCGCACTCGACGACGTGGACTTCACCCTCAACCGGGGCGAGATCCACGCGCTGGTCGGCGAGAACGGCGCCGGCAAGTCGACACTGATCAAGGTGCTGACCGGCATCCACAGCCCCGACAGCGGGCAGATCAGGCGCACCGGCCGCATCTCCACGATCTACCAGGAGGTCAACCTCGTCCCGCTGATGAGCGTGGCCGCCAACCTGTTCCTGGGCAGGGAGCCGCGCAATCGCCTTGGCCTGATCGACCGCGCCCGCCGCGACGCCGAAGCCGCCGAGCTGCTCAGGGGCTACGGCATCACGGCGGACGTGCGCAGTCCACTCGGGACGCTCGCGGTCGGCGAACAGCAGATGGTCGCGCTGGCCAGGGCGGTCGAGGCGGACGCGGACGTCGTGATCATGGACGAACCCACGTCGTCGCTGGAGCCGCGCGAGGTCGAGACGCTGCTGGAGGTCGTGCGCAAGCTGCACGAGGCAGGAATCGCGATCATCTACGTCAGCCACCGGATGGACGAGCTCTACCGGATCTGCGACACCGTCACGGTCCTCAGGGACGGCCGGAGTGTCCACAGTGGACCGCTCAGGGAGCTTCCGCGCATCGAACTGGTCTCGCTGATGCTGGGCCGCTCGGTCAACGAGATCCGCAAGCACGGCACGACGGCGTTCGGTGAAGACCACCACGCCGACACGCAACCGGTGCTCGAAGCGCTGGACCTGACCAGCAAACCCCGCATCAACGGTGTCAACGTCGCGATCCGGCCGGGCGAGGTCGTGGGCCTCGCCGGACTGCTCGGATCGGGCCGCACCGAGACCGCCAAAGCGATCATCGGCGCACTCCCGCTCGACCACGGCACGGTGCTCGTCGCGGGCAAACCCGTGCCGCACAACGTCAGAGCGGCAACCAGAGCAGGCATCAGCATGCTCGCCGAGGACCGCAAGACCGAGGGGATCATCCCGAACCTGTCGGTGCGCGAGAACATCGTGCTGGCCGCGTTGCCGAGGCTCGGCAGGTTCGGCGTGATCAGCAGGGCGAAGCAGGACCGGATCGTCGACACGTTCGTCAGACGCCTGCGCATCAAGGTGTCCAGCCCCGAGCAGAAGGTCGCGGAGCTGTCCGGCGGCAACCAGCAGAAGGTGTTGCTGGCCAGGTGGTTGTGCTCCGAGCCCAGGATCCTCCTGCTCGACGAACCCACGCGCGGCATCGACGTCGGCGCCAAGGCCGAGGTGCAGGCCCTGATCGACGAGCTCGCGAAGGAGGGCCTGGCGGTGCTGCTGATCAGCTCCGAGCTGGACGAGCTGCTCGACGGCGCGGACCGGCTCGTCGTGCTCAGGGACGGGGAGGTCGCGGGTGAGCTGGAGGGAGCCCAGCTCAGCCGTGAGCACGTGCTCGCGGCGATCGCGGCGGAGGTGATGGATGACGCTGACAGCCACTAGAACGCGCTGGCTGCAGGACAACGGTGTCTACGTCGCGGTAGGCGTTCTGCTGCTCTTCAACGCGCTGTTCACGGCCAACTTCCTGACGCTGGGCAATTTCACCACCCAGCTCGTCCAGGCCGCGCCCGTCCTGATCGTCGCGCTCGGCATGGCGCTGGTGATCGGCACCGAGGGCGTCGACCTGTCGGTCGGCGCGGTCATGGCGCTGGCCGCCGCGGTCATCCCGCTCTACCTCGGTGCCGGACCGCTGCCCGCGATCCTGATGGCGCTCGTGGCCGGGCTGGCGGTGGGAGCGTTCAACGGGTTCCTCGTCGCCAGGGTGGGCATCCAGCCGATCGTCGCCACCCTCGCCCTGCTCGTCGGCGGCCGCGGACTGGCGCTGGTCATCGCGAACGGCCAGCTCGTCCAGCTGCACGACCCCGCGTTCCTCGCCCTCGGCACCGACGACGTCCTCGGCATCCCCATCAGCGTGCTGATCGCGGGACTGCTGGCGCTCATGGTCGCCGCGCTGACCAACAGGACGACGTTCGGCCGCCAGCTCGTTGCCATCGGCGGCAACCGCAGGGCCGCCACGCTGGCCGGTCTGCCGGTCACCGGGGTGCTGGTCGGCGTCTACACCATCTGCGGCGTGCTGGCGGCGATCTCCGGTGTCCTCGCGACGTCCCGGCTCGCCGCCAGCGACCCGGCCGACATGGGCCTGCTGATGGAACTGTCCGCGATCACCGCGGTCGTCGTCGGCGGAACCCCGCTCACCGGCGGCAAGGTGCGCGTTCTCGGCACGGTGATGGGCGTGGTGCTGATGCAGCTCGTCCGCGCCACGCTGATCAAGCACGACCTGCCGGACTCGATCGCGCAGATGATCCAGGCCGCGATCATCATCGCCGCCGTGTACGTGGCACGGGAGCGCCGATGACCACCCTGACCGCGGCAACGAGAACCAAGGTCCTGCAACGCCAGGGCGCCGCTGTTGCCCTGATCTTGATGGTGACGGTGTCCTGGCTGGTCTTCCCGCGTTTCGGCAGCCTCGACAACCTGCGCGACCTCGCCCTGCAGGGCTCGTTCCTGGCGGTGATCGCGCTCGGCATGACGTTCGTGATCATCACCGGCGGCATCGACCTGTCCGTCGGCTCGCTCTACGCGCTGGGCGGTGTGCTGGCGGCCTGGGGCTCGCAGTACGGGTTCCTGGCAGCGCTCACCCTGCCGCTCGCCGTCTGCGGCGCGATCGGGCTGATCAACGGCCTGCTGATCGCCCGCACCAACATGGCGCCGTTCATCGTCACGCTGGCGTCACTGCTGTTCGCCCGCGGACTCCTGCTCGCCATCACCGACGAGGGCGCCACCACCTACCAGATCGCGCCGGACAGCGCGTTCGTCGAGCTGGGCCGCGGCACGGTGTTCGGCTTCGGCTACCCGATCTTCATCGCGGCCGCGCTGTGCGCTCTGGGCGGTGTGGTCCTGAACCGCACCAATTTCGGGCAGAACGTGTTCGCCACCGGCGGCGCCGAGCAGTCGGCCGTCCTGATGGGTGTGCCCGTCGCCAGGACGAAGATCGGTGTCTACACGGCGAGCGGGACGCTGGCGGGCCTCGCGGGCGCCCTGACCGCGGCCTACCTGCAAAGCGGCGTCACGGTCATCGGCGTCGGCACCGAACTGGACGCCATCTCGGTCGTGGTCATCGGCGGCACCCTGCTGACCGGCGGCATGGGCACGGTCCTCGGCACCGTGATCGGCGTGGGCCTGATCAAGGTCATCCAGAACGTGATCAACCAGATCGGTACGCTCGACAGCAACTACCAGTCCGTGGTGAGCGGCGTCTTCCTGCTCATCGTCGTCGTCCTGCAACGAATGCTCCGGAGATAGGAGGCACCGTGACCAGACGCATCCTGAGCGTGCTGGCCGGAATCCTGATCGCAGCCACCATCAGCCCGACAAGCGCGCACGCCGCGGAGTGGGTGCCGAAAACCCCTCCGCTCACGACACCCTGGACGAGTCAGGTGTCGCCGGCCAACGCCCTGCCCGAATACCCGCGCCCGCAGCTCGTCCGCACCGAGTGGCAGAACCTCAACGGCGTCTGGGAGTTCGCCGGCGCACCGGACCTCACCAGCCCGCCCTTCGGCAGGCCGCTCGCCGAAGGCGTCCTCGTGCCCTACCCGATCGAGTCCGCGCTTTCGGGCATCAAACGGCACGAGGACAACATGTTCTACCGCCGCACGTTCACCGTTCCGTCCACTTGGAACGGCCGGAACGTCAAGCTCAACTTCGGCGCAGTGACCTGGGAGACGCGGGTCTGGGTCAACGGCACGCAGGTCGGCACGCACACCGGCGGCTACGACGCGTTCTCGTTCGACATCACGCCCGCGCTCAGGGCAGGCACCAACGAGATCATTGTGGGCGTTCACTCTCCGGTCGACGGCAGCCGCTATCCCATTGGCAAGCAACGCCGCACTCCCAGCGGAATCTTCTACACCGCGGCGTCCGGCATCTGGCAGACGGTGTGGCTGGAACCCGTGCGGAGCGCCCACATCACGCGCCTCGACACCACCCCGGACGTGGCCGCAGGGGTGCTGGACCTCGTCGTCCAGGGCACCGCGGGCCAGTCCGTCACCGCCGAGGTGCGCACCGGCTCCACCACGGTCGGCTCCGGCACCGGCACGACAGGCACCCACCTGCGGATCCCGGTGCCCAACGCCAGGCTGTGGTCGCCGGACGACCCGTTCCTCTACGACCTGCGCGTGACGCTGGGCAGTGGTGACGTCGTGACCGGCTACTTCGGCATGCGCTCGCTCGGCAAGGCCGTGGTGGGCGGTGTCATGAGGCCGCTGCTGAACGGGAAGTTCGTCTTCCAGCTCGGCACGCTCGACCAGGGCTACTGGCCGGACGGCATCTACACGGCGCCGACCGACGAGGCGCTGCGGTGGGACCTCGAACGTCAGAAAGCGCTGGGGTTCAACATGGTCCGCAAACACATCAAGGTCGAACCCGCGCGCTGGTTCTACCACGCCGACCGGCTCGGCCTGATGGTCTGGCAGGACATGCCGGCGCTGGACGCCGTCGACGAGGTGCCGAACGGGCGCGCGAACTACGAGTCCGAGCTGAGGAGAATCCTCGACCAGCTCAAGGGAATCACGTCGATCGTGCAGTGGGTGCCGTTCAACGAGGGCTGGGGCGAGTACGACGCCGGGCGCATCGTCGACCTGGTCCGGGGAATCGACAACACCCGGCTGGTCAACCACAACTCGGGCTCCAACTGCTGCGTCTCGGATCCCGATCCCGGCAACGGCGACGTGATCGACGACCACGCCTACCAGATCACGACGGCCACCCGGCCGCCCGACGCGACCAGGGTCGCGGTGCTCGGCGAGTTCGGTGGCCTGGGTCGCCGGGTCGTCGGCCACGAGTACGAGCCGGGCAAGGGATTCGCCTACGGCGCCCTGTATCCGGACGAACAGTCGCTGACCAAGCGGTACGAGGAGATCGTCAAGCAGGTCGCACGGCTGGTGCACACGCGCGGGCTGTCCGCGTCGGTCTACACCGAGCCGTACGACGTGGAGAACGAGGTCAACGGCTTCTACACCTACGACCGCCGCGTGCTGAAGATGACCGAGGCGCGCGTGCGGGACATCAACCTGAAGGTCCTCGCCATCGCGCGCGGCACGGCGGTGGGGCCGGACGACCTGGTGTCGTTGCGCGTCACCACGACCGGCTACACCGACCGCTACCTGCGCCACCAGGACGGCCTCGCCCGCACCGACGTGATCGGCACCGACCTCGGCAGGCTGGACGCCACGTTCCACGTCCGGCCAGGACTCGCCGACGCGGCCTGCCTCTCGTTCGAGTCGCGCAACTTCCCCGGCGAGTTCCTGAGGCACAGCAACGGGAGGATCCGCAAGGACCGCTACGACGGCACGTTCGCCGGCGACGCCACGTTCTGCGCGCGCGAGGGCTTCGGCGGCACCGCGCTGGAGTCGTACAACCTGCGCGGCTCCTTCGTGCGGCACTTCAACGAGAACGTGTACCTGGCGCGCAGCGGCGGCCCGAACCCCTGGGACACGCCGAACCTGTTCGCCGCGGACACCACGTGGGCGATCGGCGTGGCGTTGTGGCGCAGCGGCGCGGACCTGCCGCTGGACCAGGCCCGGTCGTTCCGGGTCACCACGCCCGGTTTCACGGACCGCTACCTGCGGCACCGCGACGGGCTGGCCCGCACCGACGTCGTGACCGGATCGAGCAGCGGCCTGCTGAAGGCCGACGCGACGTTCGTGATCAGGCGCGGGCTCGCCGACGCGACCTGCTACTCGCTCGAATCCCGCAACTTCCCCGGCAACTACCTGCGGCACGCGGACTTCCGCGTGCGCCTCAACGGCAACGACAACACCGACCTGTTCCGCCGCGACGCCACGTTCTGCGCCCAGCCGGGCGAGGGCGGTGTGCGGCTGGAGTCGGTCAACGAGCTCGGCACCAACATCCGGCACTACGCAGAGGAGGTCTGGGTCGCCTCGAACGGCGGCGCACACACGTACGACAACCCTGCCTCGTACAACCAGGACGTGAGCTGGGCCGTGGGCTCACCCTGGGCACCGTAGGAGAAAACATGCTGCTACGCATAGTTTCCGTGTCCGCGATCGTGTTGGGCACGATCACCGTCCCTGCCGCGGCGGCTTCCGCGGAAGTCGTCGACGCCATGAGCCGCGACTTCGGGATCAGCACCGCGCAGGCGCTGACCAGGATCCGCCAGGAGAAGGTGGCGCTGAAGATCGAGCCCGCCGCCAGGGAAGCCGCCGCCGACGCGTACGGCGGCAGCTGGTTCGCCGACGGCAAGCTGCGGGTCGCGGTGACCGACCCGGCGAAGGCCGACGCCGTCAGGGCCGCGGGCGCCGAACCCGTTGTGCGGACGAAGACCTTCGCGTCGCTGAACGCGGTGAAGACGGGCATCGACAGACTGTCGAAGGCCGGTGCGGTGTCGAAGGACGTCGTCGGGTGGCGGGTCGACGTCCAGCGCGGCGCCGTGGTCGTCGACGCACTGCCGGGTGCCGATGTCTCGGCCCTGCCCAAGGATGTCGTCGTCAACACCGACGGCGTCCAGCGACCCGAGCCGTTCGCGGCGGGGACCGTGGGCGGTGACCCGTTCTACACCGGCAACGTCCGGTGCTCGATCGGCTTCTCGGTGCACGGCGGGTACGTCACCGCAGGTCACTGCAACGTCGGTGCCTGGAACGTCTACGGCTGGGACCGGTCGTGGCAGGGCGAGTTCGTCGGTTCTTCCTTCCCCACCAACGACTACGGCTGGGTCCGCACCGGCGGCGGCTGGTGGAACGTGCCCGTCGTGCTCGGCTGGGGCCAGGTGAGCGACGCGCTCGTCCGCGGTTCGTGGGAGGCTCCGCCCGGCACGTCGGTGTGCCGTTCGGGCTCGACCACGCACTGGCACTGCGGCGTCGTGCAGGGCCGCAACGAGACGGTCAACTATCAGCAGGGCGCCGTCTACGAGATGGTCGGCACCAGCGTCTGCGCGGAGCCGGGCGACTCCGGTGGCTCGTTCATCACCGGTGACCAGGCCCAGGGCGTGACGTCCGGCGGGTACGGCAACTGCTCCAGCGGCGGCCGCACCTGGTTCCAGCCCGTCAACGAGATCCTGCGTGTTTACGGGCTCACCCTGCTGACCGCCTGATCGGCCGTTGTCCACCGGGACGCTAACGCGTATTTTCTTCACGTCTGCGTCCCGGTGGATCTTCCGAGGTGATCACGTGCTGGCAGCAGGTCTGGTGCTCGCGGTGCTGGCGAGCGGTTCCCCGCTGGATCCCCGTGCACCCGGCGAGCACTCGGTGGTCTACCGGGTCGACACGGTCATCTCGGCGTCGCAGGAGCGTGTCTACGGCCTCATCACGGACTTTCCCGGGTACGCGAGCTGGAACCCGTGGGTGGTCAGGGCAGCGGGCGGCACCTCGCCCGGCGACGAGGTGAAGGTCGACGTCGTCCTCGGCTCGATCACCATGGCCGCGAAGCACACCGTGCTGAACGGCGTTCCCGGCCAGCGGTTCTGCTGGAAGGACGCCGGGTGGAACGCGTGGTTCGTCTACGGCCAGCGTTGTCGCACGCTCACGACGCAGCCGGACGGGACCGTGCTGCTGTCCAACGAGCTGCTGATCGACGGCATCCTGTCCGGCGGGACGGACCACTTCATGGGCAAGGCGATGCGGGACGGCATGCAGGCCGAGAACGCCGCCCTGAAGCGCATCGCCGAGTCCTAAGTGAACAGAATCCGCTTGGCGGCGGCCTTCCCGATCGGGGTGCGCAGCCCGGTGAACGCCAACTCCGCCAGGCCGGGGCCGCGGACCAGTGACAGCCCGCGGCGCATCGTCGACCGGACGAGGTAGCGGCGGCGCATCGCCGCGGCGTCGTAGTGCTCGAGGACGTACCTGTTGCCGCTGCGCAGGTAGTCGAACGTGACCGAGGCGGCGAGCTCGGACATCCGCATGCACGGGTCGAGCCCGCCGGCGGTGAGCGGGGAGACCGCGCCCGCCGCGTCCCCGACCAGCAGCCCTTGCGGCGACACGATTCTGCGCAGCAGCCCGCCGACCGGGATCGGCCCGCCACGCCGCTGGACCGGTCCGGCGGGTTCCGGCGTGGGGAAGCTGTCGCGGAACCGTTGCAGCAGCTGGGGGAGTGGCGCGGTGAACCGGTCGGCGCGTCCGGCCAGCCCGACGTGAGCGTGCTCGCCGTCGTCGATGACCCACGCGATGTAGCCGGGGGCGCTCCACAAATGTGAGCCCTTGACACGTCGGAGGTCTGTCGCAGATCGTGGTCTGCACCGCCGCCTCGAACTTCTGGTTCGAGGAGGAACCGATGGAGTTGTTCACCCGCCGCACGGCTTTGCGAGGAGCGCTCGCCGTCGCGGCGACGCCGTTCGCCGCCGGTGTCGCGTCCGGTGTCGCGTCCGCCGACGTGGGCGCCACGGCGTTCGTGCAGAAGTGGGCGGCGAACCCCGCGACGGCCGGCCTCAAGGCGTTCGTCGGCATCGAGGACGACCGCGCCAACTCGCACCCGTCCGCCACGCACATCTTCGCCGAGCAGGACCAGTACCGGTTCGTGATGCACAAGTCCGATCGGGACGGATCCGACCGGCAGCGCCAGGAGGTCCGCGCGATCCAGACGGGCGGCACCCGCCACGACATGAAGAAGGGCGAGACCTGGCGCTACACCTACCAGATGTACATCCCCAGCTCGTTGAAGGGCACCACCAGCTTCACGCACATCTTCCAGGTCAAGCACTCCGGCGTGGCCTCGCCCGTCGTGACGATGTCGTTGTTCCGCTCGGGCTCGGCCGAGTCGGTCGAGATGCGGCTTTTCGGTGCGGGACAGGCGAAACTCGGCAGCACGCCGTTGTCGCCGTTGCGCAACAGGTGGATCGACGTCGCGATCGAGATCAAGGTCGCCGACTCCGGCAGGCTGCGCTTCACGCTGAAGGACGGCGCGACCACGGTCGTCGACGCGTCGCGGTCCGGTTTCGACACGTGGCTGGGCGGTGACCAGGCGCATCCGAAGTGGGGCATCTACCGGTCGCTCGGCGACTCCGCGCAACTGCAGGACACCTACCTGTTGCTGCGCAACATGAAGGCGTTCCGCGACGAATGAGGTGTTCCCTTCAGGTCCGCCGGAGGTGAGAATTGTTCGCGTGGGGGACCTGCACGGACGGACTGTCGAGAGCAGGGCCGGTGTCGCCGCCTTCCTGGCCGGCGTGTGGCTGATCGCCGCGCCACCGGTCCTGCACTTCAGCGCGTCCACACACGCATTCCGGCCCTACTGGTGGTCGATGGGGCTGGCCGTCGTGCTGATGCTGCTCGGCATGGTGCGGGCGATGGCACCGCTGGACGTGCCGCTCGCGCAACCGATCACGATCGCTTTGGCGCTGTGGCTGCTGATCGTGGCGTTGCGCGCGGCAGACGGCGGCATTTGGGTCGTTTGGCTCAACCAGCTCGTCGTTTCGGCGCTGGTCGCCTTGTCCGCGGCGCTGGCCTTGCTGATCAGCGTGCGCCGATGAACAAGTGGCGCACGCCGTCGGACAACTGCCTGATCTGCCACGGCGAACAGGAAGTCGTGATCGGCATCCGCGAGCGCGGGCCTTGGGAGCGTCAGCACAACTACTCGCGGGTCCTGTTCTGCGCCGCCTGTGACGTGGGCGAGCTCCGCTCGTTCGACTACGACGACTTCGTGGTGTTCGGCGAAGAGGACGACGTCATGGTCTGGTCGGCGGTTCTCGTCACCGCCGACATCGACCGGCTGCGCTCCGCCTTCGCGTGTCCTGCTCCGCTCGACCACGGCTGCGAGTGCGCACAGCACGTCCTGGCCCACGAAACGAGCGTGCGCCTCGGCATGAAGCGGCTGCCCGAGTACGGGCCCGACCGGCACAGTCCGGCCGGGCGCACCACCGCGTCGGTCAGGGTGACCGACGGTCTCGCGGAGTTCTGCTGAGACTCGGCCGGTCAGATCACCGCGACCGCTTCGATCTCGACCAGGTGCTCCGGCACGTCCAGCGCGGCCACACCGATCAGCGTCGCGGGCGGCTTCGCGGTCTCGCCCACTGCACTCATGGCGTTCTCGATGCCCTTGAGCAGCTCCGGCATCTTGTCCGGCGTCCAGTCCACGACGTACACCGTGATCTTGACGAGGTCCTTCAAGGACGCGCCCGCGGCCTTGAGCGCGGTGTGAACGCTTCCGTAGGCCTGCTGTGTCTGCGTTGTCAGGTCCGGCTCGGCGTCCCAGGCGACCTGGCCGGCCACGTAAATCGTCTTCGTCCCGGTCGCGACGGCCACCTGGTGGTAGACGTCGATCTCCGGCAGGCCCTCGGGGTTGATCAGCGTGATGGGCATGAATTCCTCTCTTGTGGTTACTGGGGAACCGTAGGAGAGTGAACGCTGAACTGGAAGAACGCACTTTTTCGTGAGTGGGGAACCTGAAGGTGAGCAAGCAGCTCAGCGGGGATCTGGCGCGTGCGGATTCGCTGGCGCGCGAGATCTTCTCCGACATCGCCAACAAGTGGGCGTTGCTGATCATCGAGACGATCGGCGACTCGACCAAGCGCTTCACCGAGCTGAAGGTCGAGGTCGACGGCATCAGCCACAAGATGCTGACCCAGAACTTGCGGCTGTTGGAGCGCAATGGGCTGGTGACCCGCGTCGTGCATCCGACTGTGCCGCCCCGAGTGGACTACACGCTCACCGAGCCGGGGCAGGCGTTGCGGGCGACCGTTGACGCGATGTGCGACTGGACGCAGCGGTATCTCGGGGAGATCGAGGAGGCACGAAGCCGGTTCGACGGTTAGGTGGTCATCAAACTTGATAGTCACTGACTAGTGACTATATGGTGGTGGCATGACCGAGAAGAAGATCGTGGCTGTGGTGGGCGCTACCGGCGTGCAGGGCGGAGCGGTGGCGCGGGCGTTGCTGGCGGACGGGGAGTTCGCGGTGCGGGCGTTGAGCCGCAGCACCTCCTCGGCCGCGGCGGAGGAGCTCGCCGGCCTGGGGGCCGAGGTCGTGGCGGCGGATCTGTACGACGTCGGCAGCCTGCGCAAGGCGTTCGACGGCGCGTACGGGGCCTACCTGGTGACGCCGTTCTTCACGCACCTGTCGGCGGCCAAGGAGCTGGAGGAGGTCGGCAACCTCGTCGAGGCGGCGAGGGGGCTCGAGCACGTGGTGTGGTCGACGCTGGAGGACACCCGCGAGGCGATCTCGCTGGACGACGACCGGATGCCCACGCTGGACGGGAAGTACAAGGTGCCGCACTTCGACGTGAAGGGTGGCGAGGCGGACGCGTTGTTCGAGCAGGCAGGGCTGCCGACGACGTACGTGCGGTTGTCGTTCTACTGGAACAACCTGCTGCGCGACCTGGCGCCCCGGCGGGGTGAGGACGGCACGTTGCGGCTGTCGTTGCCGATGGGGGAGAGCCGGATCTCCGGGATCGCCGGTGAGGACATCGGCAAAGCGGTGGTGAGCGTGCTCAAGCGGCCGGCGGAGACCATCGGGCGCACGATCGGGCTCGGCTCCGAGCACCTCACCGGGGACGAGGTGGCGGCCGCGTTCAGCGAGGTGCTGGGCGAGAAGGTCGAGTACGCGCCCCTGTCGCACAACGACTTCCGGGCGCTCGGGTTTCCCGCCGCTGAGGAGCTGGGCAACATGTTCCAGTACTACACGGAGTTTTCCGAGCACGTCCTGAGCCGTCGCGACGTCGAGCTGACGCGGTCGTTCGTGCCGTCGTGGCTGACGCTCAAGGAGTTCCTCGCCGCACACCGTGCGGAGATCGCGGTCTAACGCCCGGCGATCTCCGCGAACACCTCCTTGAACGCGGCGAACCGCTCCGCGCCGACCTGGCGGGCGAACCTGGCCTCGATGTCCTTGATGATCTTCGCGGCCTGGACGATCTGGTCGCGGCCCAGCTCCGTGGGCACGACGAGTTTCGCCCGCCGGTCCGCCGGGTCGGGCAGGCGGGTGACGTAGCCGAGGCGTTCCAGCTCGTCGATCAGCGTGCCGACGACCTGCTTGTGCTGGCCGGAGCGTTCGGACAGTTCGCTCGCGCGGGCGCCTTCTGCGGTGAGGTAGGCCATGATCGCGCCGTGGCGTGGGCGCAGGTGCTCGTGGCCGGCCTCGGCGAGGCGGGTGAAGAGTTCCTTCTGGAAGCTCGAGAGCAGGTGCGCGGAGAGCACGCCGATGTCCGACATGCCCAGCATGGTAGCCCGCCTGGACGTCAGTCCGAAGAGGACTGAACGCGGGATCGAGCGGCCCGTCGCCGGACGGGCCGCTCCGGTGATCAGTTCCGCGGTTCGTAGAGGCTGAACGGCGTGCCCTGGTCGTCCCAGCAGTGGGCGATGCGGCCGACGTCCGGCACGGTCTGGACGTCGTCGCTCTTGCCGCCGAGCTCGGCGACCTTGCGCACGGACGCCTCGATGTCGGTGGTGTGGAAGTAGATGCGCGGCTGGGTGAGCTGGGCGTCCTTGGCGGCGATCGCGCCCGACGCGCCGTTGGTGATCACGTGGTAGTCCTCGCCCATCGGGCTCGTTTCCCAGCCGAACACGCCGGCGAAGAACGCCCGTGCCCGTGCCGTGTCCTCCGCGGGCAGCTCGAACCAGTTGACCTGTCCGGACATCTCTCGCTCCTTCTGGTTTGTCGTGCTTTGAGCGGAGGACGAGCGAACGGGCCGGAACTCGACATCAGCCGCCGAGAACTTCGAGACCTTTTTCTTGGTGGTCCAGAGCCGCGCCGACGCCGACGGCGGCGGCGACGGTGACCTCGAAGATCTCGTCCTCGGTGTGGTCGTGTTTGAGCCGCTCGACGTCCTCGTCGGTGATGCGGTGGGAGGCGGTGCGAACCGTTGCGGCGTAAGAACCCCAGGCGTCACCGGCCGCGGCGGCCCTGCGCAGTTCCGGCGGCGTGTGGGCAGGAGCCTCCAGCACCGCGCGACGCAGCTCGGCGGTGCTGCCTTCGCCCGGACCGGTGAGGAAGCGCGGGAAGCGGTAACCGAACCTGTGCAGCGAGCGGGTGCCGGATTCCAGCTGGCCCGGCAACAGCCGGAAGCCGAACGCGTTCGCGAGCCGGTTCACGACCTGCCAGATCAGGCTCACGTTCAACGCGTCGACCGCGGCGTCGCGCGGCAGGTCCGGTGGCGTGAGGTCGTCGAGAAAGGACAACGCGGCGAGAAGTTCCTGGCGCAACGGGGAAGGATCACCGGCGATCCGGACCAGTTCGGTGTGGGTGACCGCGCAGTACGGGCATTGCAGGCGCTCTGCCGTGCGCTTCGCCAGGTACTCGCGTTCGCCCGCCGTCCAGAACGACGGGCCGCGCATCGCCTTCGCGCTCAGGTCGAGGAACACCGCACCGAAGAAATCGGGGCGGTACAACAGGGTTTTCGGCACGTCGGACATCGGCACGCGCGACACCAGCCCGGTGAAGCCGAAGAACAACCGGGCGGGCAGGCGGTGGCCGCGGTCGAGCACGGTGAGCCTCATCAGGGAACCTCCAGGGAACGCAGGCGCCCGGCGAGGAAGCGGCGATCGGCGGGACTGACCGCCAGTTCGTGGGCGAGCCGGTACGCCGCGACGGCCTCGTCGCGCCGGCCCAGGCGGCGCAGCAGGTCGGCGCGGGCGGAGTGCAGCAGGTGGTAGTCGTTCAGGCCGGTGATGCCGTCGATCAGCTTCAGCCCCGCCTCCGGTCCGTCGGCCATCGCGACGGCGACCGCGTGGTTGAGCTCGATCACCGGGGTCGGTGCCACGGTCAGGAGTTCGGCGTAGAGGGCGGCGATCCGCGACCAGTCGACGGGGTCCTGCACGTGCAGGGCGGCGATCACGGCGTGCAGCACGTACGGGCCGGGCGTGCCGAACCGCAGTGCGCGGTCGAGCAGCGTCATGCCCTCGGCGATCTCCTCGACGTTCCAGAGCGCGCGGTCCTGGTCTTCGAGCAGCACGACGTCGCCTTCGGTCGTCAGTCGCGCGGCGCTGCGGGAGTTGTGCAGCAGCAGCAACGCGACCAGCCCGTGCGCCTCCGGTTCGTCCGGCATCAGGGTGGCGACGAGCTTGGCGAGCCGGATCGCCTCCTGGCGCAGCTCGGCGTCCGCCGTCGTGTAGCCCCTGGTGAAGATCAGGTAGATCACCGTGAGCACGCCCGAGAGCCGTTCGGGCAGCAGGTGGTCCGCGGGCACCTCGAAGGTGATGCCGGCGTCGCGGATCTTGCGCTTGGCCCTGACCAGGCGCTGCGCCAGCGCTGGTTCGGCGACGAGGAACGCCCGCGCGATCTGTGCCGCCGTGAAACCCGCCACCGCCTGCAGCGTCAGCGCCAGCCGCGCTTCCTCGTTGAGGGCGGGGTGGCAGCAGGTGAAGATCAGGCTCAGCCGTTCGTCACCGAGGTCGACCAGCTGCTTCTCGGTCATCGTGACCGGCTCCGGAGGCGCGGGCAGCCTGGTGCGGGCCATCTGGACATGCCGCAGCCGGTCGAGCGCGTGGTTGCGGGCGACGGTGAGCAGCCACGCGAACGGGTCGTCCGGTACCTGTGAACGCGGCCAGGTGCGCAACGCCCGCGAGCACGCCTCCTGCAGCGCGTCCTCGGCCAGCTCGAAGTCGCCGAGCGCCCGCACGAGCGCCGCGAGCATCCGGGACCGGTGCTCGCGGTACACCCGTTCGACCGCGGCCGACGCCAGGTCGCTCATGCCACCCCGTGGTTCAGGCCGGGGATGTGGTCGACCGGGCGCACCTCGATCGTGGCGCCGTAGTGCGCCTGCGGCACCATCTCGGCCAGCTCCAGCGCCTCGTCGAGATCACGGCAGTCGAGCAGGTAGTACCCGCCGAGGTGCTCGTGCGTCTCGGCGAACGGCCCGTCCGTCAGCACCGCCTTGCCTGCCTTCACCCGCACTGTCGTCGCCGTGCTGACCGGCTTGAGCGGGTCGCCGCCCACGAAGACACCCCGCCGCCGGCACTCGTCGGCGAACGCGTTGACCCGCGTGAGGATCTCCTCGAACCGCGGGTCACCGGGCTTCGGCCGGTCCTCGCAGTTGTAGATCAAAAACATGTAGTGCATGCGTGCCCTCCAGTCGTCGTTCCGAGGACGAACGAGCTCTCCGGAACTCGACATTCGAGCACGACCTGTTTCTCACGGCGCGGTGAGCGCCCCCGCGATCGACGAGACCAGCTCGTAGCTGCGGCGACGGTCCGCGTGGTGGTAGATCGGCGAGGTGATCATCAGCTCGGGGGTGCCCGTCTCGTCGAGCACCGCCTGGAGCTTGCGCGTGATCGTCTCCGGCCCGCCGACCAGCACACGGCCGTCGTCGGGGCCGGGATGCGCGGCCGCCTCCTCCGGGCTGGGCAACAGGATCCGGGTGCCCTCCCGGCGGCTGCGCACCTTCGTCCTGATCGGCCCGGCCAGCCACTCGGCCCGTTCGTCATCGTCCGCGGCGATCACCGAGACGCTGACCAGGTCGGCTTTGCACGACAGATCGGGGCTGAGGTGCCGGGCGAACGCGAACGGCACGCCCAGCGAGGCGGCGAGTTCCGCGGTGCCGGGAGAGGAACCGAGCAGCCACAGCTCCGGCACGTTGCCGCCCTGCACCGGCACCGCGACGGTGTCCGCCGGGTCGAGCAACGCCAGCAGCTGCGCCACCTGGTCGCGGTACGGCTCCGCGCTCCGGCGCAACGCGGCGACGACGTGCGGCGGCCCGCCAGGCGCACGCCCGATGCCGAGGTCGATCCGGCCGGGGTGCAGCGCCGCGAGCGTGCCGAACTGCTCGGCCACCACGAGCGGCGGGTGGTTCGGCAGCAGCACCCCGCCCGCGCCGACGCGCAGGCGGGACGTGACGGTCGCCAGGTGTCCGACCAGCACGGCGGGCGCGGAGCTGGCGACCCCGCGCATGCCGTGGTGCTCCGGCACCCAGTACCGGTGAAACCCCAGCTCTTCCGCCAGCTCCGCGAGATCGATCGTGTTGTGCAGCGCCTCCCGCGGTGTCGAGCCCTGGACGATCGGCGACGTGTCCAGCACCGACAGGCGAATCCCCATGACCGCCACCCTAGGGCCTGGTCAGGAACGCCGGTTCTCCTTGCGGCGGACGAACTTCAGCCCCGACCAGTCGTCACCGAGCGCGGCGACCTTCACATCGACGACACCGAGCGGGAGGAAGAGTTCGCGCAGGGCGTTTTCGGTGATGTCGCTGTGGTGCCCCGCCGCGCGGCGGGGCCAGGCGATCCAGAGCATCGCGTGATCGGCAAGGTCGTCGACCAAACCGGGGGCTTCGGTGGCCAGAGCGGCGAACGACGTGTGAAAGGCGAGGGTGACATCGGTGTCGTCGGCTCCGCCGGTGCCCTCCGACACCCGGCAGCTGTCGGCCATGTCCGGCACTTCCCACTGGCTGGGCCGGTGAACGAAGCGGACGTGGTCACCCGGCCTGATCCCGATCTTCTTGGCGAGGGGCGTGCCCGAGTACCCTCCCGCGCCGCTGCGGCCGGTCACGCCTGGATGAGGGTGAGGAGGTTGCCCGCGGGATCGGTGACCTGCGCCTTGGTCACCCAGCCGTTGTCGGTGGGTGGCATGACCACGGCTTCGCCCAGCTCCAGGGCGCTCTGCACGGCCTGATCGAGATCGGGGACCGCGACACCCAGCGCGAGGCCGGGCTGTTCGCTGCCGACGATCGCGCCGCGCAACCCGCCGGGCGTCTGCACCAGCGCATAACCAGGGCCCTTGGCGTCGACCTGCCAGTCCAGCAGGCCGCCGTAGAAACGGCGGAGGTCCTCGTCGGCGGGGCCGCTGATGTCGAAGTGCACCACCGCGTTCGCTCGGGGCCCTGCTTGTTCGTCCATGTCATGTCCTTCCGGAAGCCTGGTCGCCGGTACGGGAGTCATCGCGAGCCGGGAAGGTCCGCAGCAGGTCGGCAAGCCGGTGCAACCGCTCGGGACAGGCTCGGTAGAGCCGGTACGTGTGATCGACTCGCATGGTCACCAGTCCGGCTTTGCGCAGCACCTTGAGGTGCTCCGACACGCTCGCGGGAGCCAGGCCGAGCTGGTCGGCGAGTTCGCCCGCGCCCCGTTCGCGTCCCCACACCTCGGCGAGGATGCGTCGTCGAGGTTTGCTGGCCGCCGCCCGCAACAGCTCGTCGAGATCAACCGGCTCGGTCACGCCCACCAGGCTACTTAGGAACAATCCGAAATAACAACCGCTGCTGTTGCCCACCGCCCGTCTGACCGCCGGACACGGCGTCCACGTCCGCGATCCGGACGGCAACATCAGCAACTACTAGCAGCGTTCGTCGGTCTGTCCCCAGTAGACGTTGCCGTCGCCCCACACCTCGCCGTACGCCCTGGTGCACTTGGTGAGCGTGTTGGTGCCCTTGGACCAGACGTCCTGGTCGTTGGTGCCGTTGACGGTGCTGCTCAGGTCGCGCCTGCCGTTCACGACCATCTCGGCGCTGGAGGAGAAGCTGCCCGGCTTGGCCGCCCACGAGTCCCACACGTAGGTGTAGGCCCAGTTCTTGCCGCAGCCCTTGAACTGCTTCACCGAGGCGATGATCGTGCTGCCCTTCTTCACGTACCCGGTGGAGCCGATCTGCACCGTCGACGAGCACCCCGGCGCCTGTTCGGCCTGGGCGGTGCTCGTGAGGCCCAGCACGGAGAGCGCCACCGCGGGCAGGATCACCATGACTTTGCGCATTGCCCCACGGTGGCGCGTGCCGGTTAGTCAGCGGTAAATCGCCGCATCGGTTCGTTCCAGCACCATGTCGAACGTGACGTCCGGCGCGAGTTCGACGAGTCGCAGACCGTCCGTGGTCACGTCGAACACGCCCAGGTCGGTGATCACGCGGTCCACGCACGCCTTGCCGGTCAACGGAAGCGTGCACTCGCCGACGAGCTTCGGGCTGCCGTCCTTGGCGTTGTGCGTCATCACGACGATCACCCGGCGCGCGCCGTGCACGAGGTCCATCGCGCCGCCGATGCCGGTGACGAGCTTGCCAGGTACCGCCCAGTTCGCCAGGTCGCCGTGGGCCGACACCTGCATCGCGCCGAGCACCGCCACGTCGACGTGGCCGCCGCGGATCATGCCGAACGACAGCGCCGAGTCGAAGAACGACGCTCCCGGAAGGACGGTCACCGTCTCCTTGCCCGCGTTGATCAGGTCCGGGTCCACTTCGGAGTCGAGCGGGTACGGGCCGACGCCGAGGATGCCGTTCTCCGACTCCAGCACCACCTCGACGCCGGGTGGCAGGTGGTTCGGGATCAGCGTCGGCACGCCGATGCCGAGGTTGACGTACTCGCCGTCACGCAGCTCCGCGGCCGCGCGGGCCGCCATCTCGTCACGACTCCACACGGCGCACCGTCCTGAACTCCACGCTCTTGTCGGCGACCTGCTCCGGCGACAGCTCCACGACCCGTTGCACGAAGATGCCCGGCAGATGCACCTCGTCGGGGTCGATGACGTCGACGAGCTCCTCGGCCTCGGCGATCGTGACGCGGCCCGCCATCGCGGCGAGCGGGTTGAAGTTGCGGGCCGACTTCTCGAACACCAGGTTGCCGAACCGGTCGGCACGAGCGGCCCGCACCAGCGCGAAGTCGGTGCGGATGCTGTGCTCCAGGACGTATTCGCGACCGTCGAACTCCCGAACCTCCTTGGCCGGCGAGGCGACCGCGACGGTGCCGTCCGGGTGGTAGCGCCACGGCAGGCCGCCGTCGGCGACGAGCGTGCCGACACCGGCGGGCGTGTAGAACGCCGGGATGCCGGTGCCGCCCGCGCGCAACCGTTCGGCGAGCGTGCCCTGGGGGATCAGCTCGACCTCGATCTCGCCCGCGAGGTACTGGCGGGCGAACTCCTTGTTCTGGCCGATGTAGGAGCCCGTGACGCGGGCGATCCGGCCCGCGGACAGCAGGACCGCGAGGCCCTGGTCCATCGCGCCGCAGTTGTTCGACACGATGCCCAGCGAGCCGACACCCTTGTCGTACAGGGCGTTGATGAGCACCTTCGGCACCCCGCACAACCCGAACCCGCCCACGGCGATGGTGGCACCGTCGTCCACATCGGACACCGCATCCGCCGCGGACGCCACGACCTTGTTCATGACACCCTCTCGAAGACCGCCGCGAGCCCCTGCCCGCCGCCGATGCACATCGTTTCCAGGGCGTAGCGGCCGTCACGACGCTCCAGCTCGCGCAGCATCGTCGCGAGGATCCGCGCACCGGTCGCGCCGACGGGGTGGCCGAGCGCGATGCCGGAGCCGTTGACGTTGAGCCGCTCGAAGTCGGAGAGTCCCCACTCGCGCGTCACGGCCAGCACCTGCGCGGCGAACGCCTCGTTCAGCTCGATCAGGTCCATGTCGTCGAGCTTCAGACCGGCGATCCGCAACGCCCGCGCGGACGACGGCACCGGCCCGATGCCCATCCGCGAGGGCTCGACACCGGCAGAGGCCCACGACACCAGCCGCGCCAGCGGACGCAGACCCAGCGCGGCGGCCCTGGACGGGTGCGTGACGACGCAGATCGCGGCGCCGTCGTTCTGCCCGCTCGCGTTGCCCGCCGTGACGGTCGCGCCCTCGACGTCCATGACCGGCTTCAACGACGCGAGCTTCTCCAGCGTCGAACCCGGCCTCGGGTGCTCGTCCACGGCGAAGTCGCCGACCGGGACCAGCTCGTCCGCGAAACGATCCCGTGCGGCGACCGCGCGTTCGTGGCTGCGCAACGCCAGTTCGTCCTGCTCGGAGCGGGAGATGCCGTACTCGCGCCGGAGGTTCTCCGCGGTCTCCAGCATCCCGCCCGGCACCGGGAAGTTGACCCCGCCCGCGGTGACCCTGCCGCGCGACAGGGCCTCCACGCCCGCGTTCGACATGCTCTCCACGCCACCCGCGAGCACGAGGTCCTGCGCACCGGTCTGCACGGCCATCGCCGCGTTGATCACGGCCTGCAGGCCGGACCCGCACCGGCGGTCCAGCTGCACACCCGGTACACCGACACCGAGGCCCGCGTCCAGAGCGACCACGCGGCCGATCGCCGGAGCGTCCATGGTGGGATAGCAGTGGCCGAGGACCAGATCGTCCACATCGGACGGATCAAGTCCGGTGCGGCGCATCAGCTCCTGCACGACGATCGCCCCGAGCTCCTGGGCCGTGCGCTCCTTGATCGCACCGTTGTAGCGGCCCACCGGTGTGCGGATGGGCTCGCAGATGACGGCGTCACGCATGAACTCTCCTTGTCAGATGGTCCGCGACCATCGCGTTCACAACTTCGGGGCGTTCGGCGGTGAGCAGGTGCGCTGCGTCCGGCACGACCGCGAACGACGCGCCGGGAATCCCGTCCGCGATCGCCCGGACCGTGTCGATCGGGGTGGCCGGGTCGTCACCGCCCGCGAGCACGAGCGTCGGCACGGTGATCCGGCCCAGCTCGTCCCGCACGTCGAACGTGCCGATGGCCTCGCAGCAGCCCGCGTAGCCCTCGGCGGCGGTGGCGCGCAGCATGTCCAGCAGGCGCTCGGCCTCGGCAGGCTCGCGCTCCGCGAACTCCTGTGTGAACCAGGTGCCCAGGCGGGACGGCACCATGACCGACGTGCCCTGCGCACGCACCGTCGCCGCACGCGCCGGCCACTGCGGCGGATCGGCGAACTGGGCGGCCGAGGCGCAGATCGTCAGCGTCAGCAGCCGGTCGCTGTGCAGCGCGAGCCACTGGCCGATCGCTCCGCCGATGGACACGCCCAGGTAGTGGAACCGCCGCACCCGCAGGTGGTCGAGCAGCTCCAGGACGTCACCGGCGAGGTCGGCGACCGTGTACGGGCCGGGCAGCACCGGGGAGCCGCCGTGGCCGCGCAGGTCGAACCTGACCACGCGCCACCGGTCGGCGAAAGCCGCGACCTGGGCGTCGAAGAGGCCGAGCGAGGTCCCGATCGACGGGCCGAGCACGAGCACCTCGGCGTCGTCCGGACCGTCGACGGTGTAGTGGATCACTGATGTTCCCCCTGGCGGTCGATGAACTCGAGCACGGCCGGACCATCCGGACCGGCCACCACCACAGAACCAGAAGAGACGATCAAGTGCGCGAGCCGCCCGTCCGGCGTCCCCCGCGCCGGCGAGAGCGCGGCGGAACGGCGGGTGAACGGCAGCACCAGCACCGCGTCCACGCCGAGGGAGCGCCCGAGCTCGGTGCGCCGGTCGACGGTGGACAACGCGGCGGTGTCGCGCGGCGGCCAGAGGACGCGCGCGGGATGCGGGTCGAAGGTCACCAGCACCACCGGCGATCCTCCGCCACCTCCCGCGCTGCCGCGATCAGCCCGGCCGGTCCGCGGGCACGTCGGCCAGGGGATCGCCAGGTCGGGCTCTCGCGGACCGCCGTCATGGTTGAGCCGCCAGGTCGGAGGGGTGTTGCGCCAGCGGCGTCACCTCGACCCGCATGAACTCCCACAGCGGCAACGACGACAGGAACGCGTGCAGCTCGTCGTTGGACGGCACGTCGAAGATGCCGATGTCGCCGTACTGTCCGACAACTCGCCACAGATGCGGCAACACGCCCAGTTTCTGCAGCTCCACCGCGCGGTCCTTCTCGGCGGCGATGAGTTCGGCGCGGCGGTTGTGGTCGAGATCGTGGGGGAGCGAGACGTCCATGCGCACGTGGAAGAGCAACGGTCACCTCCTGGTGAAGGCCGCGACGGCGGCGGGGTCGAGCTCGATGCCGAGCCCAGGTCCGTCGGGCAGGTGCAGGTTGCCGCCTGCGCAACGCAGCGGCGTGGCCGGCAGCTCCTCGCGCACGAGCAACGGTCCGAACAGCTCGCTGCCCCACGTGCTCTCGATCGAGGTGCCACCGTGACACGGAATACCCGCCACCACGGCGATCGATGCGATGGCCGCCGTCGCGCGCAACCCGCCGGACTTGGTGGTCTTCACCGAGAACACGTCCGACGGCGTGCGCGGCGACTCGTCGGCAATCACCGGGATCGGCAGCGCGCGGTTGATCTCCGCGAGCCACTCGACCCCGGCGCCCGGCACCGGTTGCTCGACCAGCTCGGCACCCGCGTCGACCGGTTTCGGCAGGTGGGCCAGCGCCGTCAGCCGGTCCCCACGGGCGTTCAGGTCCACCCGGATCACGGCGATCTCCGCGATCGCGCACACCCGGCGCACGTCGTCGGCTGGGTCCTGCGCACCCACGGATTGTGCGGTGATCGAGTTCCATCTCCGGCCTTCATGTACGATATGCGTACACCTTGTACGCCTTGCGGTTACACGAGGGTGCCCCGCGTTCGTTGAACTGTCAACCGGGAGGATGGGGCGATGGCGAGCGATCCGGACGACCGCGACTTCATCCAGAGCATCGAACGCGGGTTCGCCGTGCTGCTCGCGTTCGACGAGGAGAGGGTGAACCCGACCCTGGCCGAGCTGGCCACGGCCACGGGGCTGTCACGCCCGGCCGTCCGACGGATTCTCCTGACGCTGCAACGACTCGGCTACGTGCGGTCCACGGGCAGCAGGTGGTCGCTGACGCCTCGGGTGCTGAGCATCGGGCAGCACTACTCGGCGTCGCACGCGATGATCGAGATCGCGCAGCCGCACCTGCTGGAGCTGTCCGCGAAAACCGGTGAATCGGCGTCGCTGGCGGCGCTGGACGGACGCGACGCGGCGTACGTGGCGCGCGTGCCGGTGCGGCGGATCATGAGCATCAACGTGTCGATCGGCACCCGGATCCCCGCGTACGCGACGTCGATGGGCCGGGTGCTGCTCGCGTGGGCGCCCGACGTCGTGGTCGACGAGGTCATCGCGGCAGGACTGCCCGCGTTGACCAAGCACACGGTCACCGACGCCGACGCGTTTCGCGCCGTGCTGCGGCAGGTTCGCTCGGACGGCTGGTCGATCGTGGCGGAGGAGCTGGAGATCGGCCTGCTCTCGGTGTCCGCGCCGGTCCGCGACCGCACCGGCGAGGTCGTGGCGGCCCTCGCGTCCTCCACGTCCGTCGGGCGGTCGTCCGTCGAGGCGCTCCGCAGCGACGTGGTGCCGTTGCTGCTGGACGCCGCGGAACGGATCAGCGCCGACCTGGGGCACCGCAGCACGGCGCGACGCGACGGTTTCTACTGAGGTTCGTCACACCCCCGTGACGCCGTCGATGCCCTCGCGCAGGAAGTCCGCGTGGCCGTTGTGGCGCGCGTACTCGTGGCACAGGTGGTGCATCACGAGCCGCAGCGACACGTGCTCCTCCCACCGCGGCTGGTAGCCCGTGACGTCCAGCGACTCGGCCTCGCGCTCGATCCTGCGCGCGTGCTCGACCTCGTTCTGCCAGGCGGAGAACGCCTCGCTGCGGCTCGACCGCGAGCCGTCGTAGGCGACCTGGTAGTCGTTCTCGTCCGACCACACCAGCGGGATGTCCTCGCCGTTGATCACCTTGCGGAACCAGGTGCGCTCGACCTCCGCCATGTGCCGCACCAGGCCGAGCAACGTCAGCGTGGACGGGGGCATCGAACGGCGGCGCAGGTCGTCGTCGGACAGGCCTTCGCACTTCATCGCGAGGGTGGCGCGGTGGAAGTCGAGGAACGCGCGCAGGGTCTCGCGCTCGTCTCCCTGAAGCGGCGGGCTGATTCGTTCGGTCACGCGGCCAAGTCTTTCACCACGATGATCTCGTGGGCCTGGGATTGGCGGGACGCGCCGTACGTGGTCACGGGCGGCAGTCGCGGCATCGGGCTGGCGATCGTCTCGGTGCTGCTGGACGTGTGAGCGACCCGCGTGCCGGCCGCCACATGAACCGCTTCGACGATCGGCGCTACGGTGGCGATCGAACGAGGGGAGCGGTGCGATGACGCAGCTGGAGCAGGCCGAGTCGGCGTTCGCGGCGGCTCGGCCGAGGCTGTTCGGCATCGCCTACCGCATGACCGGCAGCGTGGCCGACGCCGAGGACCTGGTGCAGGAGGTCTGGGTGCGCTGGCAGCTCGCGGACCGCGCGTCGGTGATCAATCCCGAGGCCTACCTGGCGACGGCGATCACCCGGCTCGCGATCAACGAGTCGCAGACGGCGCGCGCCCGCAGGGAGACCTACGTCGGACCGTGGCTGCCGGAGCCGGTCGACACGGCCGCCGACCCGCAGCTCGGTGCCGAGCGGGGCGCTGTGCTGGAGCTCGCGGTGTTGCTGCTGCTGGAAAAGCTCACGCCGACCGAGCGGGCCGCGTACGTGCTGCGCGAGGCGTTCGACTACCCGTACCGGGAGATCGCCGAGATCGTGCAGACCAGCGAGGTCGCGGCGCGGCAGCTCGTCAGCAGGGCGCGCAAGCACCTCGCCGACGAGCGCAGGGTGCCCGTCGAACCCGCCGAGCAGCGCAAGTTGCTGGAGGCGTTCGTGGCGGCCGCGCAGGCCGGCGACCTGGCCGCACTCGAGAAGCTGTTCGCCGAGGACGTCGTGAGCTACTCCGACAGCAACGGCGCGGTGCGCGCGGCCGGGCGGCCGCTGTTCGGCGCGGCGACCCTCGCGAAGATCTTCGCGGCGTGGGCGCCGAAGTTCTGGGCGGGCGCGGACGTCGGTTTCGTCGACGCGAACGGCCTGAGCGCGGTCCGGTTGCGCAAGGACGGCACCACCTACGCGGTGATCACCGTGACGGCCTCCTCGGAGGGGATCGATCAGGTGATGTGGCTGGTCAACCCGGAAAAGCTGAACGCCTTCCAGTAGGCCTGTCACAACGGCGAGGGCTGTCCGGTCTTAGCTCGTGAACACCCGCACGGGGCGGGCTGACGAGAGGGACGGACTCATGAGGATCGTTGTCATCGGCGGCACCGGCTTGATCGGCAGCCAGGTGGTGAAGCGGCTCGCCGAGCACGGGCACGACGCCGTGCCCGCGTCCCCGGACAGCGGCGTCAACACGGTGACCGGTGAGGGCGTCGAGGAGGTCCTGCGGGGCGCCGACGTGCTCGTCGACGTGTCGAACTCGCCGTCGTTCGCCGACGACGACGTCATGAACTTCTTCACCACCGCCACGACGAACCTGACGACGGCAGCCAAGGAAGCGGGCGTCGGCCACTACGTCGCGCTGTCGATCGTCGGCACCGACGAGCTGCCCGACTCCGGCTACCTGCGGGCGAAGGTGGCTCAGGAGAAGCTGATCACCTCGTCCGGGCTGCCGTACTCGATCGTCCGCGCGACCCAGTTCTTCGAGTTCGCGGGCGCGATCGCGGACTCGGCCACCGTCGACGGCGTCGTGCGCCTGCCCCACGGCGGCGTGCAGCCGATCGCGGCCTCCGAGGTCGCGGCGGTGGTCGCCAGGACCGCGGCGGCCGGCCCGATCAACGGCGTGCAGGAGATCGGCGGACCGGAGGAGTTCACGCTCGACGGCTGGATCCGCACGGTGCTCCAGGCGCGCGACGACGCGCGCGAGGTCGTGGGCGACCCGCAGGCCCGGTACTTCGGCACGCCGCTGACCGGCAAGCAGCTCGTGCCGAACGCGGGCGCGCAGCTGCAGCCGACCAGCCTGAAGGAGTGGCTGGCCGCGGGCAACTGAGCGTCCACAGTGGACGGGCCGGGCGGCCCGTCCACCGCAACGGCCGTCACAGCGCGGAGAAGTGGGCCGCGTCCCCGGTGACCGGCGTGCTGGCCACGCCGTCGACGCTGACCGGCACGTCACCCGCGATGGTGACCCGGTGCAGCCGGCGGCGCTGGTCGTCGTAGTCCGCGACACCGTAGTGCTGGGTGGCGCGGTTGTCCCAGATGGCGATGTCGCCGTCGGACCACTGCCAGCGCACCGTGTTCTCCAGCCGGGTCACCCGCTGCTGCAGCAGGGCGAAGATCGCCTGCGACTCCGCCGGCGTCACGCCCACGATCCGCTTCACGAAGTGGCCCAGCAACAACGCGCGTTCGCCGGTCTCCGGGTGGACGCGCACCAGCGGGTGCTCGGTCTCGAACACGTGCGAGCGGAACTCGTCGCGGTACGACTGCTCCTTGACGTCGATGCCGCCGATGCGGGTCGAGTCCACGTGTCCCGCGTAGTCGTAGAGGTTGGTGTGCACCGCCCACAACCGGTCCACCAGCGCCCGCAACGCTTCCGGCAGATCCGCGTACGCCTGCACGGTGTTGGCCCACACGGTGCTGCCGCCGTACGGGGGCAGTTCGATCGCGCGCAGGATGCTGATCGCGGGCACCCTGTCGACGAACGTCACGTCGGTGTGCCAGCTGTTGGCCTTGCCGTACTCCGAGTCGATGGCGAGGACCTGAGCGTGGTCCTGACCCTTGACGGTGGGGTGGGCGAGTGTCGGCTGGCCGAGCAGGCGGGCGAACGCGAGCTGCCCCGCGTCGTCGAGGTGCTGCTGGCCGGAGAAGAACACCACCTTGTGCGCCAGCAACGCGGCCCTGATCTCGGCCACGGTGTCCGCCGGCAGGTCGCCGGAGAGCTGAACGCCGTCGATGCGCGCACCGATGTGCGCTCCCAGTCGGTGGACGGTGATCGTTCTGGTGAGTTGCGCTGTCATGCCTCAACCATTCCGGCTGTGCGTCGGCCGGATCTAGTTTGCACGCTGGGAAAATAAGTTCGTCCCACGAAGCGGACGACTTTCTTGCGGCGGGAAATTTAGGTCCAGCTGTCCAGGGCGGCTTCACCATGTGAGACGTCCGCTCGCGTCGTTGACCCTGGTCCGGGCTGATGTGACGCTCTGCGCCGTGAGCCAAGCCGCCTTCCTCACCTCGCGCCGGCACGTCGATCTCCGACGGCACGCCAGCGCATTCTGTCGCGCCGGTCGCTGAACCCCAACCGTCAATTCCCCCCCGTTCAGCAAAGGAATCGGCCGTGACCACCACACGACGGAACTTCCTCGGACTCACCCTGCTCGGTCTCACGACGGCCACCGTCGGCTGCTCGACCGCCGCCGGGGCCGGGCAGGAGACCAGGACCCTGCGCTACCAGGGCTGGGCGGGCGACGTCACCCTGCCGGAGCTCGCCGCCGACCTCGGCTACTTGGGTGACGTCAAGCTCGAGTGGGTCGGCAACACCACCAGCGGCCCGCAGGACATCCAGTCGGCGGCCACCGGCCAGGTCGACTTCGGCGGTGCCTTCAACGGCGCGGTCGTGAAGCTCAAGGCCGCCGGAGCGCCGATCAGGTCCGTGATCGGCTACTACGGGTCCGACGCCCAGGCCTACAGCGGTTTCTACGTGCTGGAGGACAGTCCGATCAGGACGGCGCGGGACCTCATCGGCAAGAAGATCGGCATGAACACCCTCGGAGCGCACCACGAGGCGATGCTCGGCATCTACCTCAAGCGCAACGGGCTGAGCCAGGACGAGGCCAAGAAGGTCGAGGCGACGGTCGTGCCGCCGGTCAACACCGAACAGGCGGTGCGGCAGAAGCAGATCGACGTCGGTGTGCTCGGCGGAATCCTGCGGGACAAGGCACTGGAGAAGGGCGGCATCCGCAAGCTCTTCTCCGACTTCGACCTCCTCGGCGCGTTCACCGCCGGCACCTACGTGTTCACCGAGAAGTTCCTGCGGGACAACCCGAACACCGTGCGCACCTTCGTTTCCGGCGTCGCCAAGGCGATCGAGTGGAGCCGCACCACACCACCGGAGCAGGTCGTCGCGCGCA
The DNA here is from genome assembly GCF_014648475.1 of Lentzea flava. GTDB lineage: Bacteria > Actinomycetota > Actinomycetes > Mycobacteriales > Pseudonocardiaceae > Lentzea > Lentzea flava. Next base: position 176,468 of record NZ_BMRE01000003.1, read on the forward strand.
AGGTCGAGATCCTCACCAGGCGCGGCCGCAACGAGGACCCCGGCGCACTCAAGTACTGGAAGTCCACCGGCGTCGCGGAGAAGGGCGGCAAGATCCTCGACAGGGAGCTGCAGGTCTGGGTCGACTGGCTCACCGAACGCGGTGAGATCAAGGCCGGTCAGGTCACGCTCGCCGACCTCTACACCAACGAGTACAACGAGCTCGCGAAATGAGCCCGCACATCAGCTTCCGCGGCGTCACGAAGCGTTTTCCGGTCAAGGGCACCGAGTTCACCGCCGTCGACGGCATCGACCTCGACGTCGCCCGCGGCGAGTTCCTGGTGCTCGTCGGCCCGAGCGGCTGCGGCAAGTCCACCCTGCTGGACCTGCTGGGCGGCCTCACCTCGCCTTCCGAGGGCGAGATCCTGCTCGACGGCACCCCGATCACCGGACCGGGGCTGGACCGCGGCATCGTGTTCCAGCAGTACGCACTGCTGCCGTGGCGGACCGCGCAGGGCAACGTCGAGTTCGGCCTGGAGGCCACGGGTGTGCCGCGCAGGCAACGGGCGGAGCGCGCCGCGGAGTTCCTGAACCTGGTGGGCCTCAGCGGGTTCGAGGACAGGCACCCGCACCAGCTCTCCGGCGGCATGCGGCAGCGGGTCGCGATCGCCCGCAGCCTCGCGTACGACCCGGCCGTCCTGCTGATGGACGAGCCGTTCGCCGCGCTCGACGCGCAGACCAGGGAATCGTTGCAGGACGAGCTGGTGCGCATCTGGCAGCGCACCGGCAAGACGATCGTGTTCATCACGCACGCCATCGACGAGGCCGTGCTGCTCGGCCAGCGCGTGGCGGTGCTGACGTCGCGGCCGGGCCGCGTGAAGGAGGTCGTGCCGATCGACCTCGGCGACCGGCTCAGCACCGACGACCCGCGGTCGAGTCCGGAGTTCGCCCGCTACCGGCACCGCATCTGGGACCTGCTGCACGACGAGGTCACCCGCGCACAGCAACTCGAGAAGGAGGTGGTGGGCACATGACCGCACTGCTGGAAGCCCGTCCCGCGACCAGGACCACACCGGTCGCCGTCCGTCCACAACGGACTCGCCGCGCACTGGACGCGCTGCTGACCGGCGCCGGCAAGACCGTCGCGATCGCGGCACTGCTGGTGGTGTGGGAGGTCGCGCCAAGGCTCGGCCTGGTCGACGCCACCTTCCTGCCGCCGTTCTCCACGGTGCTGGGCGCGTGGTGGGACCTCCTGGTGAGCGGTCAGCTGCTGGAGAACACGCGGGCGAGCCTCGTGCGGTCGCTGTCGGGCTTCGGCCTCGCGGTGGCGGGCGCGGTCCCGCTCGGGTTGCTGATCGGCTGGTACAAGCCGGTGTCCACGGTGCTCGGCCCGCTGCTGGAGGTGTTCCGCAACACCGCGGCACTCGCGTTGCTGCCGGTCTTCGTGCTGCTGCTCGGCATCGGCGAGACCTCGAAGATCGCGATCGTCTTCTACGCCTGCACCTGGCCGATCCTGCTGAACACGATCAGCGCGGTCGGCGGTGTCGACCCGACGTTGCTGCGCCTCGCGAAGTCGATGAACCTGGGCGGCTTCCGGCTGTTCCAGAAGGTGATCCTGCCCGCGGCGGTGCCCACGGTGTTCACCGGCATCCGGCTGGCGGGCGCGGTGTCGATCCTGGTGCTGGTGGCCGCGGAGATGATCGGCGCCAAGGCGGGGCTCGGCTACCTGATCAACGCCTCGCAGTACAACTTCGCCATCCCGCAGATGTACGCGGGCATCATCACGATCTCCGCCATCGGTGTGCTGTTCAACCAGTTGCTGGTCGCCCTGGAACGCCGCTTCACCTCGTGGCGCGTTCCCGTCGGAGCCTGAGGAGGCGTGCCATGACCCTCGAACTCACCACGGACGTGCTGGTCGTCGGCGGAGGACCGGCCGCGACCTGGGCCGCGTTGAAGGCGGCCGAGGAAGGTGCCGCTGTCGTGCTGGCCGACAAGGGCTACTGCGGCACCAGCGGTGCGACGGCCTCGGTCGGCACCGGAGTCTGGTACGTGCCGCCGGAACCCGATGCCCGTGAGGCCGCGATGGCGAGCAGGGAGGCGCTCGGCGGCTATCTCGCCGACCGGCGCTGGATGGCCAGGGTGCTCGACGAGACCTACGAGCGGGTCAACGAGCTGGCCGACGCGAAGTACCCGTTTCCCGTCGGGCCGGACGGCACGTCGCTGCGCAACGGCCTGCAGGGCCCCGAGTACATGCGACGGCAACGGATCCGCGTGCGCAGGGCCGGTGTCACGATTCTGGACCACAGCCCGGTCACCGAGCTGCTGACCTCGTTCGACGGCGCGGTGGCCGGAGCGGCGGGGCACCAGCGGCAGGCGGACCGGCCGTTCCGGGTCCGCGCCGGTGCGGTGGTGCTCGCGACCGGCGGGTGCGCGTTCCTGAGCAAGGCCTTCGGCTGCAACGTGAACACCGGCGACGGCGCGTTGTTCGCGGCCGAGGCGGGCGCCGAACTGTCCGGAATGGAGTTCTCCAACTCCTACGGCATCGCGCCGGAGCACACGTCGGTCACCAAGACCGCGTTCTACAACTACGCGACCTTCTACCGCGCCGACGGCTCGGTGCTGGAGGGAGCGGGCAGCCAGCGCGGCCGGTCGGTGATCGCACGCACCCTGTTGTCCGAGAAGGTCTTCTGCAAGCTCGACCTCGCCGACGAGGCCGCCCAGAAGGCGATGCGCCTGGCGCAGCCCAACTTCTTCCTGACGTTCGACCGGCTGGGCGTCAACCCGTTCACCGACCCGTTCGCGGTCACCTTGCTCGCCGAGGGCACGGTCCGCGGCACCGGCGGCATCCGCATCGTCGACGACGGCTGCGCCACCACCGTGCCCGGCCTGTACGCGGCCGGTGACGCGGCGACCAGGGAGCTGATCTGCGGCGGGTTCACCGGCGGTGGCAGCCACAACGCGGCCTGGGCGATCTCGTCCGGGTCGTGGTCGGGGCGTGCCGCGGCCCGGTTCGCCCGCTCGATCGGCAGGGGTGCCCGGCGCGTCCAGGCCGCCGGTGGTGCCGGGTTGCGGCCTGCCGGGAGGTCGTCGGACGTCGACATCGCCGAGGCCGTGCGCACGGTTCAGGCCGAGGTGCTGCCGTACGACAAGAACTACCTGCGGCACGGCGATGTGCTGCGCGACGCACTGGGCGTGCTGGACGGTGTCTGGGAGTCGTTGCGCTCGGTGGAGTCGGCGGGCATCGCGTCGGTGCCGGCACGGCAGGCCGCAGCGATGGTCGCTCATGCCCGGTGGATGTACACGTCGGCCCTGGTGCGCAACGAAAGCCGGGGCATGGCCAAGCGGCTGGACCACCCCGAGCTGGATCCGTCGCAGCACCACAGGATCACGAGTGGCGGCCTGGACCGGGTGTGGGCGCGCCCGGAGGTGGCGGCATGATCGAACTGATCTCGACGCAGCAGTGCATCGCCTGCGACAAGTGCATCCTCGTGTGCCCCACCAACGTCTTCGACCGGGGCGCCGACGGTCTGCCGGTGATCAGCAGGCAGTCGGACTGCCAGACGTGCTTCCAGTGCGAGGCGAACTGCCCGGCCGACGCGCTGTTCGTCGCCCCGCACACGCATCCGCTGCCGGAGGCGTCGTTCGCGCACGACGAGGAACACCTGCGCCGCACCGGACTGCTCGGCAGCTACCGCAGGGACATCGGCTGGGGCAGGGGCCGCACGCCCGCAGCCGCGCGGGCGGTCGGGCCCGCGCTGTCCCCGTCCGGCCCGCCGCTGATCTCATGACCACGCCGGCCGGAACGGCGCTGCGGGCCCTGCTGCGGCACGGCCCGATCGCCCGCAGCACGATCGCCCGCGAAACGGGACTGAGCCCCGCCGCGGTCACCCGCACCTGTTCGGCGCTCGCCGACGCCGGCCTGCTGGTCGAGGCCGCCCATCCCGTGCCGTACCAGGGCATCGGACGGCCGCACGTGCCGGTGGACATCGACACCGGCAGGCACGTCGTGGCGGCACTGCACGTCGCGCACGAGTACTGCACGCTGGCGTTCCTCGACCTGCGCGGCCGGACGCTCACCCGGGAGGAGATCGCGCACCGCGACCCGTCCGACCCGCTCGCCGTGCTGACCACGGCCGCCGACCGGTTGCTGCGGCTGCACGAGAAGCAGCTGCCCGGCCTCGTGCCGATCGGGCTCGGCGTGGCGGCGGGCGGCTGGGTGGACACCGAGCAGGGCGTGCTGGTCCAGCACGCCTCGCTCGGGTGGCGCGACGTGCGGTTGCGGGAGCTGCTGACCGCGCGCACCGGGCTGCCCGTGCTCGTGGACAGCCACGCCCGTGCGCTCGCCCAGGCCGAGCAGCTCTTCGGCCGCGCGGGGAACCGGGAGTCGATGCTGCACCTGTTCGTCGGCAACGTGGTCGACGCGGCCATCGTCACCGGCGGCACACCCCACCGCGGAGCGCGATCGGCCGCGGGCGACGTGGCGCACCTGGCGCTGGGTGATCCCGCGGTCGACTGCCCGTGCGGCCGTTCCGGCTGTCTGCAGGCCACCGTGGCCGACCAGGCGTGGGCACGTAGGGCCTGGCAGGCCGGCGTGGTGGGGCGACCGTCCATGATGGACCTCGCCCACCTCGCCAAGGCCGGTGATCCCGCCGCCGTCGCGGTGCTGGTGGAACGCGCCGGGATCATCGGCAGGGCCGCCGCCGTGCTGTTCGACTTCATCAACCCCGACGTGCTCGTCGTGACCGAGATCGGCACGAACTGGCTGCCCGAGTGCGTCGACGCCCTGCGCGCCGAGGTGGCGGCGGCGTCGAGCCTGTGCACGTCCGGAGAGCTCGTGCTGCCGAGCAGCTTCGGCGTGGACGTGCTCGGGGTGGCAGCCGGTGCCGTCCAGCTCGGCGCCCTGTACGCCGATCCGCTGCAATTCTCGTTGGCAGGAGTCTGAAAGTGACCGAACGTCAGCTGCACCTCAACGCGTTCCTGATGGGTGTGGGCCACCACGAGGCGGCCTGGCGGCATCCGCGCACCGACCCGAAGGCGCTCGACGACGTCGCGCACTTCCAGAACCTCGCCCAGATCGCCGAACGCGGCACGTTCGACTCGGTGTTCCTCGCCGACGGCGTCCAGATCTGGGGCGATGTCCGGCACACCGCGGCCGGCCGGTTCGAACCGCTCACCCTGCTGACCGCGCTGTCCCAGGTGACCGACCACATCGGACTGATCGCCACCGCGTCGACCGGGTTCAGCGAGCCGTACAACCTGGCGCGGCTGTTCTCGTCGCTCGACCACATCAGCGGCGGCAGGGCGGGGTGGAACATCGTCACCACCGCGCAGGACCGGTCGGCGCAGAACTTCAACCGCGAGAAGAACACCGAGCACGGCGAGCGTTATCAACGCGCGGACGAGTTCCTCGACGTGGTCACCGCGCTGTGGGACTCGTGGGAGGACGACGCGCTGATCGTCGACCAGGACTCCGGCGTGTTCGCCGACGAGACCAAGGTCCACGAGATCGGGCACAAGGGCCGGTTCTTCTCCGTGCGCGGCCCGCTGAACGCCGTGCGCAGCCCGCAGGGACATCCGCTGCTCGTGCAGGCGGGGTCGAGCGAGGACGGCAAGGCCTTCGCCGCGCGCTGGGCGGAGGCGGTCTTCACCGCCCAGCAGACCCACGAGGAAGCCGTGGCGTTCTACCGCGACCTCAAGGGCCGCGTCGTCGCCGCCGGCCGCTCCACCGACAGCCTGAAGGTGCTCCCCGGCATCGTGCCGGTGCTCGGCGGCACGGAACGGGAGGCGGCGGCGCTCGCCGACGAGCTCACGTCACTGATCATTCCGGAACGCGCGGTGCGGCAGCTCACCGACATGATCGGCGTGGACCTCACCGGCCATCCGCTCGACGCGCCGCTGCCGGAACTGCCGCCGGTGACCGACATCAACGGCGCGAAGAGCCGGTTCGAGCTGGTGCGCGACCTGGCGGTGCGCGAGCGGCTGACGTTGCGCCAGCTGCTCGGCAGGCTGGGTGGTGGGCGCGGGCACCAGGTGGTGGCCGGCACGCCCGAGCAGATCGCCGACCACATCGAGCTGTGGTTCCGCAGCGGTGCGGCGGACGGGTTCAACGTGATGGCGCCGCTGCTGCCGTCCGGGCTGGAGGAGTTCGTTGACCACGTGGTGCCGTTGTTGCGGGCGCGGGGGCTGTTCCGCACCGAGTACACCGGGCGTACGTTGCGTGACCACTACGGGTTGGCGCGGCCGGTGAGCCGGTACGCGGTCGGCTGACCGTCTGGGCGGTGTTTCGCACCGAGCACACCGGGCGCACCCTGCGCGACCACTACGGCCTGGCGCTGCGGGCTGACCGTCCAGACATTGTCCAGTGCCGCGAACGGTTTTGCGCCCAGCACCTCGTCCACCCCCTACCGTCACTCACCATGGGCGAACGACGGATCGGGCCGGTGGAGGTGCTGGCCGCGGTCCTCCTCGCCGGCCTGCTGCTGCGCGGCCACGAGATCTTCCAGGCACCGATCGTCCAGACGTGGGCGGCGGTGTTCGTCTCGATCGTGTTGCAGGCCTTGCCGTTCCTCACCCTGGGGGTCGCGCTGTCGGCCGCCATCGCGGTGTTCGTGTCGCGTGACCTCCTGGTGAGGGTGCTGCCGCGCCGGCCTGTGCTCGCTGTGCCCGCCGCGGCGGCCGCCGGTGTGGTGCTGCCCGGCTGCGAGTGCGGGTCGGTGCCGGTGGCGGGGGCGTTGCTGCGCAAGGGGATCGCGCCCTCGGTGGCGTTGACGTTCCTGCTGGCGGCGCCTGCGGTGAACCCGGTCGTGCTGGTGGCGACGGCGGTGGCGTTTCCCGGGCAGCCGGGGATGGTGCTCGGCCGCGCTGCCGCCAGCCTGCTCGCCTCGACCGTCATGGGCTGGTTGTGGTTGCGCAGGGGGCGCACCGAGTGGATCAGGATGCCCGAGCACGACCACGCGCACGGGTTTCTGAGCCGGGCGCGGCACGACTTCCTGCACGCGGGCGGGTCTCTCGTGCTCGGCGCGATGGTGGCGGCGACGCTCAACGTGCTGGTGCCGGGGCGGTGGTTGCAGATCGTCGCCGACGAGCCGTGGCTCGCGGTGGTCGCGATGGCGGGACTGGCGGTGCTGCTGTCCATCTGCTCCGAGGCCGACGCGTTCGTGGCGGCGAGCTTCACCCAGTTCTCGACGACGGCGAAGCTCGCGTTCCTCGTCGTGGGGCCGATGGTCGACATGAAGCTCTTCGCGATGCAGGCGGGGATGTTCGGCCGCGGGTTCGCGATCCGCTTCGCTCCGGCCACGCTCGTGGTCGCGACCGCGTCGGCGGTGGCCGTGGGGGTGCTGCTGTGAACCGGGCCGCGGCGGTCGTGATCCTCCTGCTGCTGGCCGGTGCGACGGCACGGGTCTGGGTGACGGGCCAGTACGTCAGCTACGTCAAGGCGGGACTCTGGCCGTTGCTGGTGATCTCGGTCGTGCTGATCGTGTTGTTCGCCACCGCGAAAGGACATCAGCCGCGTGCCGGTTGGTTGCTGCTGGTTCCGGTGCTGGCGCTGGTGCTCGTCTCGCCTCCGTCGCTCGGCAGTTACGCCGCGAACAACGCGGGCACGGTGCTGAAGCAGGCCGACGAGTACCCGCCGCTGCCGGACGGGGATCCGGTGGAGGTCAAGGTCTTCGACTACGCGAGCCGCGCGGTGTTCGACGGCGGCCGCACCCTGAGGGGCCGCAGGATCAAGCTCGTCGGCTTCACCGCGACCGGGCCGAACGGGGAACCGCTGCTGGTGCGGATGATCCTCACCTGCTGCGCCGCCGACGGCAGGCCGGTGAAGATCGCGTTGCGCAACGCCGAACCGCTGCCGGACGACACCTGGATCGAGATCGTCGGGTCCTATGTGGACTCGGCGATCGAGGACGGGGTGAACGGCGAGAAGATCCCGTTCGTCGACGTGGAGAGCACGGTCGAGATCGCGCAGCCGGAACGGCCCTACGAGTAGCTCCACTTGATGCCGTACTGGCCGGGCATCGGGTCCAGCGTGATGAACTGGTACGTCGTCGTGTGCTCGTCGAACGTCACCGCCGGCTGGTGCTCGCGCGGGAGTGCGCTGCGCGGCTGGAAGAAGCCGAAGCACGTCTCCGGCAGGTTGGCCGGGTCGAACGCGATGTGCAGCACCATCTCCCGTGCGGGCCGGTAGAGCGCGATCTGCGCGTGCCTGCTCGCCTGGCCGGGCGGGAAGCGCAACGCGAACTCGACGGCCGCGAGCTCACCGGCCTGCAACGGCCTGTCGAGCACGAACTCGAACACGCACGTCGAGCTGGGCACGTCCGCGCGGAACCGGGCGACCCGGCAGCCTTCGGTGAACGTGACCGCCGGCGGCTGCGGCAGCGTGATGCACCGGGTGACGAACACGAACCGCGTCGTGTCGTCGTGGTCGGCCCGCACGATCCGGCGGACCCGCATGGACTCCTCGAAGCCCTGCGCGTTGACCCGGTAGGAGATGTACTGCGAGAGCCGGTGCGGCGTGTCCAGGTCGTCCGGTGTCGCGTCGACCTTCGCCAGCGCCTTCGCGACGCTGTCCGGCCGTTGCCAGATCTGGTCGTACGTCAGCGCGAGGCCCTGCCGGTTCGTCCACCGGCCACGAGGCCTGCGCGGGCCCAGCAGCGCCGTGAGCGTCGAGGGGGCCTGGCCCAGGATGGCTTCGAGCGCGGCCACGGCGGCCAGGGAACTCGCCCGTTCCGGCCGGTTCTCGCCGTTCTGCCAGTAGCTGAGCGCGCTCACGCTGACCGGCGTGTCCTGTTCGCGCAACCGCTGGCTGATCTCGTTGAGGCTGAGGCCGCTGCGCTCGATCGCACACCGCAGCGCGGCGCCGAACTCGGCGCCCGCTCTGACTGTCGCTTCAGCTGTCACAAGCGGCTCCCTTCTCGGGCGGCGCGCCAGATCGTACGCGCAGACAATACCTCTGAGATCGCGTTCAGAGAATTTCCAGATTTGACGCTCCGGTCAATTGACCGTTCAACCGGGCGTTCCTATCGTCATCGCTCGACCGGGATGGCCGGTACCGAGGAGATCATTCGTCCTCCTCAGTTCCAGGAGCATTCCGTGCGAACACTCCCTCTTGCCGTGGCGCTCGTCGCCGCGGTTCTGGTCCCCGCACCCGCGAAGGCGGGTGAGGTCGTGGTGCCGCAGGGCGCGCAGGCCGTGCCCGACAGCTACATCGTGCTGACCGACCGGCTCGACCTGGCCGCGCGCCACGGCGCCACACACGTCTACTCGTCCGCGGTGAAGGGTTTCTCGGCCCGCATGACCGCGGCTCAGGCGAGGAGGCTCGCGGCTGACCCGGCCGTGACGAAGGTCGTCCAGGACACCTACGTCCAGGCAACGGCCACGCAGACCAACGCGCCGTGGAACCTCGACCGCGTCGACCAGCGCAATCTGCCGTTGAACGGCACGTACAACTACGACGCGACCGGCCAGGGTGTGCACGTCTACGTCGTCGACACGGGGGTCCGGATCACCCACCGCGAGTTCGGCGGGCGGGCTTCGCACGGCTGGGACGTCGTCGACAACGACAGCGACGCGAGCGACTGCAACAGCCACGGCACGCACGTCGCCGGCACGATCGGCGGCACGACCTACGGCGGCGCGAAGAACGTGACCATCCACGCCGTCAGAGTGCTGGGATGTGGCGGCTCCAGCCCCGACTCGGTCGTCACCGCCGGTGTCGACTGGGTGACGCGCAACGCGGTCAAGCCCGCGGTGGTGAACATGAGCCTGCGCGGCACCGCGAACCAGGTGCAGGACACGGCAGTCCGCAACTCGATCGCCGCCGGCCTCACCTACGTCGTCGCGGCGGGCAACGACGGCGCCAACGCGTGCAACTACAGCCCCGCCCGCGTTCCCGAGGCGATCACCGTCGGCAACACCACCAGTTCCGACACCCGCAACAGCAGTTCGAACTACGGGTCCTGCCTGGACATCTTCGCGCCGGGCACGAGCGTGGTCTCGGCGACGAACACCAGCGACACCGCCACGGCCACCAAGAGCGGCACCTCGATGGCCTCACCGCTGGTGGCCTCCGCCGCCGCGCTGTACCTCGAGAAGAACCCTGCCGCCACGCCGCAGCAGGTGCGCGACGCGCTGATTTCCTGCGCCACAACGGGTGTCGTCGGCAGTGCGGGATCCGGTTCGCCGGACCGCCTGCTCCACGCGCTGTGCGCGCCGGTCACGCCGCCGGTGTGGGCGGACGACTTCGAGTCCGACAAGGGCTGGACGATGAACCCGGCCGGCACGGACACCGCGACCACCGGCCGGTTCGAGCGCGGCGACCCGGAGCAGACGACCGCGAGCAACGGCCAGATCAAGCAGCTCGGCACGACGGTGAGCGGGACGAACTGTCTCGTGACCGGCCGTCTCGCGGGCAGCGGCGACGGTGCGAACGACGTCGACGGCGGTGTCACCTCCGCCGCCTCGCCGCTGATCAGCATCCCGGCCGGCGGCAAGCTCACCTTCTCCTACACCTACGCGCACGGCTCCAACTCGTCGAGCGCGGACTACCTGCGGATCAAGGTTCTCGACGGCGGCACCGCCACGACGGTGTTCGAGCGGCTCGGCGCGGCTTCCGAACGCGCGGGCTCCTGGCAGAGCGCGACGGTGGACCTCTCCCCGTACGCGGGCAGGCAGATCAGGCTCCTCGTCGAGACCGCGGACGCGAGCGGGGCGTCGTTGTGGGAGGCGGCTGTGGACGACTTCGGCATTCAGAGTTATCCAGCTGCCTGAAAGTCAGTTCGTTGACGGTCGTTGAACGCTCGTTAAGGTCACCTCAAACAGAATAAATCGCGTGCCGGTCCGGCACTCCTCGGCGGATCGGCCCGCGATTCCAGTTCCCGGAATTCCCCCTGCATTCAGAGGAACCACCATGAAATCTCTCCTGCGCGGACGATGGCGCGCATCGACGATTTACGCGGCGGCGGCCGTGGTGACGGTGGCGGCGGCCGTCGTCGCGCTGCCGTCCGGCGGTGACGTCAAGCCGCTCGCGGCCGCGGTACCCGACGTGCCGCAGGTGCCGCAGCTCGCGGAGCCCGGCACGCAGTCGGCCGCGGTGGCGTTCGCGAACTCGGCCGGCGGCGGGCAGGTCTGCCAGCCGGGAGCGCAGTGGCTGAGGTTGCGCTTCACCGACCTGACGTTGCGCGGCAACGACTCCGTCACCGTCACCGGGACGAAGTCGGGCTCCTACACGTTCACCGCCGCGCACTGGCCGGGAAAAGCCTTCCACACCAAGGCTTTCGAGGGCGACTGCGTGCGGGTGAGCCCCAGCTTCGCCGACAGCGGCAGCAGGTACGCGGTCGACTCCTACCAGTACGGCACCCAGGCGCTCGCCGCGGCGACGGCGACCGTGGCGGCGATCGGCGACGTGTGCGGCTCCGCGTGCAACCAGACGGCGCCGGTGGTGAAGAACATCAACCCGCAGGCGCTGATCCTGGCCGGCGACATCGCCTACGACAGCGGTTCGTCCTCGGACTTCAGGGACAGGTACGACCCGTACTACGGTCAGTTCAAGTCGATCACCTACCCGTCGCCGGGCAACCACGAGTACGGCACGTCCGGCGCGGCGGGCTACTTCGACTACTTCGGCGCGCGGGCGGGCGAACGCGGCAAGGGCTACTACAGCTACGACGTCGGCGACTGGCACTTCATCGCGTTGAACTCCAACATCACGCGCGACGCGAGCTCGGCGCAGGTGACATGGCTGAAGAACGACCTCGCGGCGAACACCAAGCCGTGCACCGCGGCCTACTGGCACCACCCGCGGTTCAGCCGCGGCGACCACGGCGACAACACCTCGGTGACGCCGTTCTTCGACGCGCTCTACAACGCCAAGGCAGACCTGATCATCGTCGGCCACGACCACAACTACCAGCGGTACGCGCCCGCGAAGTCGAACGGCACGAGGGACGCGAACGGCGTGCGGCAGTTGCTCATCGGCACCGGTGGCAAGGCGCTGTACAGGTTCAACCAGAGCACGGTCGGGCCGGTGGAGGCCAGCAACGACAACACCTTCGGCGTCGGCAAGCTCACGCTCACCGCGACCGGCTACCGCAGCGACTTCGTGCCCGTGTCCGGGCGCGACTACACCGACACGGTGTCCGGTACGTGCCACAAGGCCGCCAGCTCGCCGAGCTTCTCCGTCGGCGCCACGCCGTCGTCGGTGGCCGTCCCCGCCGGCACGTCCAGGACCGTGAGCGTCGACGTCGGCGCGACCGGTGGCTTCACGGGCAGCGTGGCCTTGTCGGTGTCCGGTCTGCCCTCGGGCGTCACCGGTTCCTTCTCGCCCTCCTCGGTGACCGCGCCCGGCACCTCCACGTTGACGCTCACCGCGTCGGCGACCGCGTCCGGCTCGGCGACGGCGACGATCACCGGTACGTCGGGCGGCGTCAGCAAGACGGCGTCGGTCAGCGTCACCGCCGGTGACACGCCGGCGGGTTTCACCGACGACTTCGAGTCCGACAAGGGCTGGGTCGTCAACGCCTCCGGCTCCGACACCGCGACCACCGGCAAATGGGAACGCGGTGATCCGGAGGAGACCAGGGAGGCCGACGGGTCGGTCAAGCAGCTCGGCACCACCACGAGCGGCACGAACTGCTTGGTGACGGGCCGGCTCGCCGGCGCCAGTGACGGCGCCAACGACGTGGACGGAGGCCTGACGTCGATGACCTCGCCGCAGATCTCCGTCCCGTCCGGCGGCAAGCTCACGTTCTCCTACACCTTCGCCCACGGCGACAACTCGTCCACATCGGACTTCTTCCGGGTCCACGTGCTGGACGGGACGTCGAAGGTGAAGGTGTTCGAGAAGCTCGGCGCGTCCGGTGTGAAGGTCGCGGGCGGGTGGCAGACCGCCACCGTCGACCTCGCACAGTTCGCCGGGCGCAGCGTGAAGCTCGTCATCGAGGCGGCGGACGCGAGCACCGCGTCGCTGTGGGAGTCCGCCGTGGATGACGTTCGCGTCACTGGATGAGGGAAGACGTGCGCACGGTCTCGGACCCTGCACCGGGGCCGTGCGCGCGTTCTCGACCGGAAGGGCTTCCCCATGTACGTCTCCTCTGTTCGTGCCGGCACACCTTCGGATCGTGACCGGTCGTCCCACCCGATTCCCGCGACGGTCATCGGGCTCGGCGTCGTCAGCCTGATCACCGACCTGTCGGCCGAGATGGTCACCGCGGTGTTGCCGCTGTACCTGGTCTACGGGCTGGGCGTCGGGTACCTGCAGCTCGGCGCGATCGACGGGCTTTACACCGGTGCCACGGCGTTGCTGCGGCTGGCCGGTGGGCACCTGGCCGATCGGCTGCAGCGGCCGAAAGCCGTGGCGCTCTTCGGTTACGGCCTGTCCGCACTGACGAAGCTCGGGTTTCCTCTCGCCGGGTCGTCGGTCGCCGGAATGGGGTTGGTGATCGGCGTCGACCGCGCGGGCAAGGGGATCCGGACGGGGCCGCGCGACGCGATGATCACGCTGGCCACGCCGTCGGACGCGCTGGGCCGGGCGTTCGGCGTGCATCGGGCGCTGGACACGGCGGGTGCGCTGCTCGGGCCCCTGGTGGCGTTCGGGTTGTTGAGCCTGCTGTTCATGGACTACACGTCGGTGTTCGCGGTGAGCTTCTGCTGCGCGGTGCTCGCCGTGGTGGTGCTGGCGGTGTTCGTCCGTCAGCCCGCCGGGGTCGCGGCCCGGCGGCCCGGGTTGTCGTGGAACGTCCTGCGGGATCGTCAGGTGCGGCGGGCGGTGCTGATCGTCGCGCTGCTCGGCGCGTGCACGGTCGGCGACATGTTCCTGTTCGTCGGTGTGCAGAAGACCGCCGGGCTGCCGGCCGGTGTGCTGCCGTTGCTGCCGCTGGTGACCGCGTTGACGTTCATGGTGGCGGCGGCGCCGATCGGGAAGATGGCCGACCGTCTCGGGCGCTGGAAGGTTTTCCTCGCGGGGCACGTCGTGTTGTTCCTCGCCTATGCGCTGATGGCTTTCTCCTGGGGCGGATGGATTTCCGCTGCGGTGGTCCTGCTGGCGCACGGTGTGTTCTACGCCTGCACGGACGGAGTGCTGATGGCGTACGTCGGACCGTTGGTGCCGGAGCCGGTGCGCGCGACCGGGCTGGCGTTCGTCCAAACAGGACAGGCGCTCGCTCGTGCGGCCGGCGCGGTGCTGTTCGGCGTGGTGGCGACCGGGTTGTCGCTGGCGCCCGCGTTCGGGGTGTTCGCCGCGTTGCTCGCGGTCGCCGTCGTGGTGGGAGCACGCCGATGAAGCGAACCGTGCTGGGGGTGGTGCTGATGGCCGCCGTGCTGGTGGCGGGTGCGGTGTTCGTCGGCATGCGGGCCGTCGGTGCGCGGCCCGCGGAAGCGTCGCTGGACCTGCGCAGCGGCGAGCTGGTGTACGTCGATCCGGCGGGCCGGGTGCGCCAGGCGGGTCGCACCGGGCCCGCCTGCCAGCGGGTCGACGTCGCCGCGGGCACCCTGGTGTGCCTGCGGGCCACGGCGATACCCGCGCAGTCGGAGATCGTGGTGCTCGACGCGGCCGGGGAACGTCTCCGGCTGAGCGAGTGGGGCGCCCCGAGCCGGGCACGGGTGTCGCCGTCGGGCAAGGTCGTGATGTGGACCGTGTTCCGCGCCGGTGACTCCTACCTGGGCGGCGTGGGCACGTTCTCCACGACGGCCGGCATCTACGACCTGAAGCGCGGTGAGCACTACGGCTCGTTGGAGGACTTCAGGCTCGTGGTGGACGGTGTCGACCACACCGCGGACGACGTGAACTACTGGGGGATCACGTTCACGCGGGACGACCGGTCGTTCTACGCCACGGCGGCGTCCGGCGGGAAGACGTGGCTGGTGCGCGGTTCGCTGGACACGCGTGTCCTGACGTCGGTGCGGGAGAACGTGGAGTGCCCGTCGCTGTCGCCTGACGGTCGCCGCATCGCCTACAAGTTCCGGACCGGCGACCTCTGGCGGTTGCACGTGCTGGACCTGGCTTCCGGCACGGATGTCGCGCTGGCCGAGCCGCAGCACGTCGACGACCAGCCGCAGTGGCTCGACGACTCCTGGGTGGCCTACGGGCGGGACAGGGCCATCTGGAAGGTGCCCGCGTCCGGTGGCGGGAGTCCCGAGCTCGTCCACGCGGACGCGGCTTCACCAGCGGTGGCCCGATGACGCACCGGGTGGCGCTGGTCGTGGCTGCCCTGGCAGCGGCTGCACTGGTCGTCGCGCCGGGGCCGGTCCGCGCACCCGGCCGTCCCGCGGTGGCACCGGCCGTGACCGATGCCTGGCCGGGTGCGCGGATCTCCACGGTGCCGGGAAACCTGCCCGGCGGCGCCGTTTTCGCCCCGCTGTCACCGGATCTGCGTGCGGGCGAGTCCGGTGGCCGGCTGGTGGTCGACGGTTCCGTGGTGCGCGAGGGCCCTGCGCAGTACGCGCTGGCCGCGACGTCGCTGGTGTGGCTGGAGCGCGGCACCGGGCTGTTCAGGATGGCCGACTCCGTGGCCGAGCTGATCACCGCGGACATCGGCAACGTGGTGGTGCTGGAGTCGCAGTACGACGTGGTCGTGCACGACGACCATGTCAGCTGGGCTGCTGCCGGGCCGGAAGGCAGCACCGAGATCCGCACGGTCGCGCTGACCGGGGGAGCGGTGGAAACGGTTGTGCTGCAAGGAAAGCTGGCGCTCACGGAGTGGCCGTACGCGACCAGTGCCGAGATCGAGCAGGGCGGCCCGTCGACGTTGGTCGACGTGCGCACGGCGGCCAGGACGGTGGTGCACGGCCAGAGCTTCGAGCTGATCGACTGCACGCCGTCGTGGTGCCGCGTCCAGGTGCTGCGCCAGGGCGGCAGCGCACGGCTCGACCTGATGCGCCCGGACGGCACCGAGCGGCGCCGCGTCGGCGGTTCCGGCCTGCGCCCGGCGGTTCCGGACGTCCTGCTGCTCGACCGCTTCGCCGTGCTGGTGGACGACTCGCGGGGCGCGCTGTGCCTGTACGACGTGGATCGCGGCCAGCTCGCCGACCTCGCCTCGTCGTTCGGCACCGTCGTCGCGCGCGGGAACGCCGTGTGGTGGTCGACCGGCGACAACACAGCGTTGACCTGGCACACGATCGACGTGGGGGAACTGTGAAGACCAGCGTGTTCGACCTGTTCAGCATCGGCATCGGCCCGTCGAGCTCGCACACGGTGGGCCCGATGCGCGCGGCTCGGATGTTCGCGCTCACGGTGCCGCCGGGCGCCTCGTCGGTGACGGTCCGCCTGCACGGTTCGCTGGGCGCGACCGGTCTCGGCCACGGCTCGGACGTCGCCGTGCTGCTGGGCTTGGAGGGCAGCCGCCCGGAGGACGTGGACATCGCGTCGATCCCGGCCAGGATCGCCCGCATTCGCGCGAGCGGCGAGGTGCGGCTGCTGGGGGAGCGGTACGTGCGGGCGTGCGTGGTGCTGGACTCCCGCCCGTTGCCCGAGCACCCGAACGGCATGGTGTTCGAGGCCGGTGATCACTCCCGCACCTACTACTCGGTCGGGGGCGGGTTCGTGGTGTCGTCGCTGGACGAGGTCGCCGACCCGCCGCCGGTGCCGCATCCGTTCCGCTCCGGCGCCGATCTGGTCACCGCGTGCGAGTCCGCCGGACTGTCGATCGCCGAGCTGATGCGGCGCAACGAGTGCGCGTGGCGTCCGGAGTCCGAAGTGGACAGTGGGCTTGCCGCGATCTGGCGCGTGATGCAGGAGTGCGTGCGGTGGGGCTGTGCCCGTGACGGCGTGCTCCCCGGTGGCCTGAACGTGCCGCGCCGGGCCAAGGCGTTGCTGGAGACGTTGTCCGTCAGCGACGCCGAACCGCAGGACTGGGTGAGCCTCTACGCGTTGGCGGTGAACGAGGAGAACGCCTCCGGTGGCCGCGTGGTGACCGCGCCGACGAACGGCGCCGCCGGAATCGTGCCCGCCGTGCTGCACTACTACACGCGCTTCGTCTCGGCGTCGGGCGTCTCCGACTTCCTGCTGACCGCGGGCGCGATCGGCGTGGTGCTGAAGGAAACCGGCTCGATCTCCGGTGCCGAGGTCGGCTGCCAGGGCGAGGTCGGCTCGGCGTGCGCGATGGCCGCGGCCGGGCTCTGCGCCGTGCTGGGCGGAACGGTCCGCCAGATCGAGAACGCCGCCGAGATCGGCCTCGAACACCACCTGGGCCTCACCTGCGACCCGATCGGCGGCCTGGTCCAGATCCCGTGCATCGAACGCAACGCCGTGGCCGCCGTGACCGCGATCACCGCGGCACGCCTGGCGTTGCGCGGGGACGGCGCCCATTTCGTCCACCTCGACGATGCCATCGCCACGTTGCGCGAAACCGGTGCCGACATGAGCGACAAGTACAAGGAGACCGCGCGCGGCGGCCTGGCGGTGAACGTCGTGGAGTGCTGATACGGTGGCCACGCTCGATTTGCGAACTCTGGGGGTTTCGATGAGCCGAAGGCTCGGCTTTGCGCTGTCCGCGGCACTCCTGGCGACGGTCGTCGTCACCACGCCGGCCCACGCGGCCGCCACCGACCTCGGTGGCCTCGAAGGCGGCACGTGGCACTCCGCGCAGGCGATCAACGACGCGGGCGTGGCGGTGGGCAGATCCCGTGCCAGCGGCAAGCCCGAACGCGGCGTCAAGTACGACGGCGCGCCCACCGAGGTGGCCGGTCCGGCGGGACTGAACACCAGGCTCACGTCGATCAACAACAACGGTGTGATGGCGGGTAGCGCGTTCGAGCCGTGGGTCAGCAGCACGGCGACGCGGTTCTACCCGGACGGCACGTACCAGCTGCTGGACTCGTACCCCGGCTACGCCTTCGCGAGCGGGCAGGCGATCGACGACAGCGGCACCGTCTACGGCACGGTGTTCGACGGGAACAGCTCGCAACTGCCGGTCAAGTGGGACGGCACCGGCGCGCTCACCCTGCTGCCCATGCCCGACGGCATGACCAGCGCGGTGCTGACCGGCGCCTCGAACGGGTACGCCGTCGGCTACGTCTACGCGCTCGGGCGGGAGTCCACCGCGGTGCGCTGGAACCCCGACGGCACCTTCACCAGGCTCGCCGGCCTGGCCGACCGCGCCACGAGCTACGCCAGGGCGGTCAACCGGCACGGCGAGGTGGTCGGTGAGGCCTTCACCGCGAACAACCAGGCCGTGTCCGGCGTGCGGTGGGACGTCGACGGCAAGATCGTCACGATGTACGGCCACGGCAACACCCACCCGCGGGGCATCAACGACCACGGCGTCGCGGTCGGCTTCACCACGGTCACGACGTCGGACAACATCCCGATGCGCTGGGACACCAGTGGCAACGGGACCGACCTCGGCCGCCCGAACGGCGCTCGCAAGGCCGAAGCCGTCAGCATCAACAACAACGGCGTGATCGTCGGCTACACCGGCGAGGGCACGGCACCGCTGACCGCGGTGAAGTGGAGCTAGTGGCGCGTCTCGGAACGTTGGCGAGGTAATCCACGCTCAGCAGGGCACCTCGCGGCACCGCCCCCACGCCCCCGTACAACCAGTACGAGGACGTGGGGGCGGTGCCGCGATGCACCCGTCTGACCGCGAATTCCCCCGGCAACGTTCCGAGCCACACCACTAGAACCTCAGAACGTGGCGTCGCGGAGCTGCCTCCGCGACGTCACCCCGAGCTTGCCGAACACCTTGCGCAGGTGCCATTCCACGGTGCGTGGGCTGATGAACAGCCGCGTGCCGATCTCGGGGTTCGAGTACCCTTCGCGCGCCAGCCGAGCGATCTGGTACTCCTGCGCGGTCAGCTCGTCGGTGGGCTCGGCTGTGCGCTTGCGGGCCGTCTCGCCGGTGGCCTGCAGCTCACGCCAGGCCCGCTCGGCGAACGACTGCATCCCGCACGCCACAAGCATTTCGTGGGCCGTGCGGAGGTGGTCGCGAGCCTCGACGCGGTGGCCTTCGCGGCGCAACCACTCGCCGTACAGCAGGTGAGCACGGGCAAGTTCGGTCTTCAGCCCCGTGCGGGCGAAGCAGTCGATCGACTCCCGGAAGCCGTCAGGGGAACCGTTCAACGCGCGCAGACGAGCCTTGAGGCCCAACGACCAGCCGGTGTCGACCCATGCCGAAGACCGTTCCAACGCCTCGGAAACCAGCCCGGCGTCACCGGTGCGGGAGGCGGCCTCGGCGAGTTCGGCGGTGGCCAGTCCGCTGTAGACCAGGGCGTCGGAGTTGACCACGCGCGCCGCGGCGTCGCGGGCGAGGTCGTGCCGGCCCAGTCCGTTGTGGAGGATCGCGAGCGTCCAGTCCGCGATGACCGCCAGGCGTCCCTGGCCGTCCGCACGTGCTTGCGCGCCAACGGTGGTGGCCAGGTCCTCACCGCGGTAGGCGGCCTGCAGCAGCACCGCGTAGGCGACCGGCGGCGTGCCGGTGACCTCGGAGATCCGCTGGTCCTCCTCGATCAACGCCTGCGCGGCCGCCGGTTCGCCCGCCAGGAGTTCGTTGTCCGCCAGGAAGTTCACCGCGAACTGCAGCTGCACCAGGGCACCGGCGTCGCGGGCCAGGCGGACCTGCTGCTGGGCGAACGCGTGGCGCGTCTCGAAGTCCCACATCTCCGTGGCGAGGATGCCGCCCGCGCGGTAGCCGAAGAGCCACGGCAGGCGCCTGATGTCCTCCGCGCCGACCTTCAAGGCGCGCACCTCGTCCAAGGCGCGGGTCATGTGCGGAACGGACGCCGCGTAGCCCGACGTGACGCGGGTGCTGAGCGCCTCCAGGACCAGGTCGATCGCGCACGGCGGGGTGCGCGGCGGCGGAGCGGTGCGGGCGGCGCCGGCCTGTGCGGACCCGGCCCAGATCGCCGCGGACAGCGCCTCCAGGTGCGTCTCGCGGGCGAGGTCGGCGTCGAACGGGGTGAGCCGGCTGGCCGCGCTGAACAGCAGGGGAGCGGCCTCGGCGACGCGGCGCTGGTCGAACGCGATGTGCCCGCGCAGGTGCTCGACCTCGGCGCTGCGGCGCTCGTCCGGGGGACCGGCCTCCACCGCCGACAGCAACCGCAGCGCGGCGTCCAGCGCACCCGCGTCACGCTTGGCGCGCGCGGCGGCGAGCTCGCGGGAGGCCCTGCGGCCGGGTTCCGGGGTGAGCACCGCCGCCTGTTCGAGGAACGCGGCCGCGGCGAGCAGCCCGCCGCGGGCCTGGGCGCGTGACGCGGTGTTCTCCAGATCGGCGGCGACCTCCTCGTCCGGTGACGTGGTGCCCTGGGCGCGGTGCCACGCGCGGCGGTCGGGGTCGATCGCGGGATCGGTCACGTCCGCCAGCGCCCGGTGCACGCGCTGACGGTCCACAGCGGACGCCGACCGGTACACGGCCGACCGCACCAGCGGGTGCCGGAACCGGATCCGCGCCCCGAACTCGATCAGCCCGGTCCCCAGCGCCGCCGCTGCCGGGTCCGCGCCCAGCCCGAGCAGCCCGGCCGCGCGCCACAGCAGGGTCGCGTCCCCGAGCGGTTCGGCGGCCGCGGTCAGCATGAGCAGACGTGTGCCGGCGGGCAGCGGTTCGATCTGGCGGACGAAGCTCTGCTCGATCCTGCTGGTCAGCGGCCCGGCGTCGAGCCCGTCGGCGATCTCGCGCGGCAGCTCCAGCAACGCGAGCGGGTTGCCGCGGGCCTCGGCGACGATCCGGTCGCGCACCCGGCCGTCCACCGGCCCCTTGATCACCGAGTCGAGCAACGCGCGGGCGTCCGCGTCGTCCAGACCCCGCACCAGGAGCTCCGGCAGCCCGTCGAGGTAGTCGTTGTCCTCGCGCAGCCCGAAGACCAGCACGATCCGTTCGGCGAGCAGCCTGCGCGCGACGAACCCGAGCACCGCCGACGACATCGAGTCGAGCCACTGCGCGTCGTCGACCAGGCACACCAGCGGCTGTTCGTCGGCGACCTCGGCGAGCAGCGTCAGCACCGCCAGACCGACCATGAACCGCGTCGGCCGAGGCCCGGACGCCATCCCGAACGCCGTGCCGAGCGCCTCGCGCTGGGGTGCGGGCAGCTTGTCGAGCCGGTCGAGGAACGGCACGCACAGCTGGTGCAGGCCCGCGTACGGGAACGCGCTCTCGGCCTCGACACCCGCTGCCCTGGTCACGCGGAACCCCGTGGCCCGCGCCGACACGTGGTCGAGCAGCGCGGTCTTGCCGATCCCTGCCTCGCCCCGCAGCACCAGCACCTGGCCCGCACCCGACTTGGCCTGCGTCAACAGGCGGTCCAGCGTTTCGCCCTCTGTGCGTCTGCCCAGGAGATCGTCCGACACGGGCCCGAGCCTACGTGCCAGGGGGGACACCAGGGTGTTCCACGGGTTCGAAGGGGTCCCTGGCCGGAGCAGTCTCGGGTCATCGACGACGAAGGAGATGAACGAGATGGACTTCAAGCTCGAGGTGGCGGTCATCCCGGTGGCGGACGTGGACCGCGCCCAGCACTTCTACAAGACGCTGGGCTGGCGCCTCGACGCCGACTTCACTGCCGAGGACGGGCTGCGCGTCGTGCAGCTCACCCCGCCGGGATCGGGCGCGTCGGTGATCTTCGGCAGCGGCGTCACCGACGCCGAGCCGGGCAGCGCGCAGGGCCTGTACCTGATCGTCGACGACATCGTCGCCGCCCGTGAGGAACTGGCGAGCCGCGGTGTGCGGATCAGCGAGGTCTTCCACGACCAGGGTGGTGTCTTCCACCACGCGGGCACCACCGCGCGGGTCGAGGGGCCTGACCCGCAGCGCCGCAGCTACTCCTCCTACGCCTCGTTCAGCGACCCCGACGGCAACGGCTGGGTGCTGCAGGAGGTCACGACTCGCCTTCCCGGACGGGTGTGATGAACTCCTACGACGTGATCGTCATCGGTGGCGGATCACCCGGCGAGCACTTCGCCGCCGCCGTCGCCGGCGGAGGACTGCGGGTGGCGATCATCGAGCGCGAGCTGCTCGACGGCCCACAGGCCGGGGCCGAAGTTCATCGTGGCGTCCGTGGCGATGCCGCGCGGATCCGGTTCGACGCCAACGGTTTCGAGCCCTATGCCCTCGACCCGCGGCCGCCTGCCGGTGGCGACGAGGAGCTGAGGCGACGAGTGTCGAGGTCCGAGGTCGCCCTCGTCGAGGGTGCGGACCGGCTGCTGCCACGTGAGCCGGAGGCGACCGGCCGCGCGCTCGGCGAGGAACTGACCGCGGACGGTGTCGAGTTGCACCTCGGCGTGCACGCCACCGCGGCCCGTTCCGAGAACGACGAGTACGTGCTCGACCTCCCGGACGGCACGCGGTTGCGCGGCGACAAGGCGACGTGACCGGCCAGTGGAACCTCACCCACGCCGGCAAGTACCAGGGCCGGGTCGCCGCCGCGAACATCCTCGGCCACGACACCGAGGTGAACTACGACGCCGTCCCGCGGGTGGTGTTCACCGACCCGCAGGTGGCCGCAGTCGGTGCGGCAGAAGGAAAGTACACCGCAACCGTCCACCTGTCCGGCGTCGCGCGCACGGCCACCTACACCCGTGAGTACGCCACGCGGCCCGGCTTCCTGACCCTCGTCTCCGACGGCGAAGTCCTCACGGGCGCCCACGCCGTCGGCCCCGAGGCGGGCGAGTGGCTCCAGCAGGCCACCCTCGCGATCCGCGCGAAGGTCCCGCTGTCCGTGTTGCTCGACGTCATCCAACCGTTCCCCACCTTCTCCGAGGCGTTCCTCAACGCCCTCCGCGATCTGGCAAAGGAAGCAGCGAAGTGAAGAAGCTCGCAGAGATCGACATGAAGCTCGAGGTCACCGTCATCCCCGTCACGGACGTGGAGCGCGCCAAGGAGTTCTACAGCCGCCTCGGCTGGAGGCTCGACGTCACGCCGCCGTGGGTCGTGCAGTTCACCCCCCACGGCTCCGACACGTCCATCCACTTCGGTGAGGGCGTCACGACCGCGGAACCCGGTTCAGGACGGCACTTCCTCGTCGTCTCGGACATCGTGGAGACGCACGAGGCCCTGCTCGCCGCCGGAATCAAGGTCGGTCCGCTCTACCACGGCGGCCCGGACGGCCCGGTCGAGGGCGCGGACCCCGAGCGCCGCAGTTACTTCACCCGCGCGGAATTCGCGGATCCGGACGGCAACACGTGGATCCTGCAGGAGGTGACCACGCGTCTGCCCGGCCGGGTCGACGCCGACGACACGTCCTACGGGTCGATCGCCGACCTCGCGTCGGCGTTGCGCAGGGCCGCTCTGGCCCACGGCGAGCACGAGAAGCGCAACGGCGGGGAGTACGACGAGAACTGGCCCGACTGGTACGCCGAGTACCTGGTGAAGGAGCAGACGGGCGAGGAGCTGCCGCGCTAGTGGTGTGGCTCGGAACGTTGCCGGGGGAATTCGCGGTCAGACGGGTGCATCGCGGCACCGCCCCCACGTCCTCGTACTGGTTGTACGGGGGCGTGGGGGCGGTGCCGCGAGGTGCCCTGCTGAGCGTGGATTACCTCGCCAACGTTCCGAGACGCGCCACTAGGTCGCGGGGTGTCACGAAGAACAAGCGCGCTTTGTGCTGCCACTAGGGGTCGTCCCTGATGTGAACGCGCGCAGTCGCGGCCTACCTTTCGTGCCAACGCGAGGGAGGCCGCGATGAAGGCGATCGTCCAGGACAGATACGGCTCGGCGGACGTGCTGGAGCTGCGCGAGGTCGACCGGCCCGTGCCGGGCGCCGGTGAGGTGCTCGTGCGGGTGCGGGCGTCGTCGGTGAACGCCGCCGACTGGCACGTGATGCGGGGCGACCCGTACTTCGCGCGGCTGTTCCTGGGGTTGCGCGGGCCGAAGACGCGGATCCGCGGTCTCGACTTCGCGGGTGTGGTCGAGGCGGTCGGGCCTGGGGTGAACGGGCTGCTGCGGGCGGGGGACGAGGTGTTCGGTGAGGTCGAGGGGTCCTTCGCCGAGTACGTGTGCGTGTCGCAGGACCGGGTGGAACGCAAGCCGTCGAACCTGACGTTCGAGCAGGCGGCGACGCTGCCGCTGGCGGGCAACACCGCGTGGCTGGGGCTGCGCGAGCTGCAGGCCGGGCAGAAGGTGCTGATCAACGGTGCGTCCGGCGGGGTCGGGCTGATGGCGGTGCAGATCGCCAAGGCGCGCAAGGCTGTTGTCACCGGCGTGTGCAGCACGCGCAACGTGGAGCAGGTGCGTTCGGCCGGTGCGGACCACGTGATCGACTACACGGCTGAGGACTTCGCTCGCGGCGGCGAGCGGTACGACCTGGTCTTCGACCTCGTGGGCAACCGGTCGATGAGCGAGCTGCGGGGTGTGCTGACCCCGGACGGGACGCTCGTGCTGTCCGGGGGAGGCAGCTTCACCGGCGGCGCGTTGTTCGGGCCGTACCGGCTGATCATCCAGGGCAAGGTGCTCGCGCCGTTCGCCCGGCAGCGGATCGTGGTGCTGGAAGCCAAGCCCGGCAAGGAGAACCTGGCCGCGCTGCGCGAGCTCGCCGAGTCGGGGAAGCTGGTGCCGGTGATCGAGCGGACGTATCCGCTGACCGACGCGCCCGACGCGATCCGGCACGTCGAGAAGGAGCACGCGCGGGCGAAGGTCGTGGTCACCGCCTGATCGGAAATTGCGTGGCGCCGCGCGGGCCCAACGACCACTATCCGCGCATGGTCGAGGTTCGAGTCAGCGGCGGAATGGTTCGGGGCGCGATGGAATCGGGCGTCGCGGTGTTCCGCGGCATCCCGTTCGCCGCGCCCCCGGTCGGTGCTCTGCGCTTCGCCGCACCCCACCCGGCGCCCGAGTGGGAGGGCGTGCGGGAGGCGCTGGCCTTCGGACCGCCGCCACCGCAGCCGGGCATCTTCGGCATGGACCGGATGGGCGCCGTCGGTGACGACTGGCTCACCGTGAACGTCTGGTCGCCGGACATCACCGCTGATCTCCCCGTCATGGTGTGGATCCAGGGCGGTGCCTACGTGTTCGGCACCTCCGGCCTCCCCGAGTACGACGGCACGCGCCTCACCGAGGACGGCGTGGTGGTCGTGACGTTCAACTACCGCGTCGGCATCGAGGGCTTCGCGCACGTCGAGGGCGCGCCGCCGAACCGGGGCCTGCTGGACCAGGTCGCCGCCCTGGAGTGGGTGCGCGACAACATCAGCGCGTTCGGCGGCGACCCCGGCCGGGTCACGATCTTCGGCCAGTCCGCGGGCGGTGGCTCGGTCGCCGCCCTGCTCGCGATGCCGCGTGCGGCAGGGCTCTTCCACCGCGCGATCGCCTGCAGCGTGCCCGGCCCGTTCTTCACGCCGGAGCTGGCCGCGGACGTCGCGGCCGCCTGCGCCGCCGAACTGGGCCTGCTGCCCGCCGAACTGTCCACTGTGGAGCCGGAGCTGCTCGCGACCGTGTGCGACGAGATCCTGGCCAAGATCGGGCAGTTCACCGGGCGGTGGGGCCAGGCGGCGCACAAGCAGGTCCCGTTCGCGCCGGTCGTCGACGGCGAGATCCTCCCGGTCACCCCGTGGGAGGCGGTCGCCGCCGGCGCGGCGAAGGACGTCGAGCTGATCGTCGGCCACACGCGGCACGAGCAGCGCATCCTCACCATGATCGACGGCATGCTCGGCGAGGTGACCGAGGAGCACGCGGCCACCGCGCTGGACGTCTTCGCGCCCGGCAGGGACGGCGCCCGCCGCTACCGCGAGAGCTTCCCGGACGCGGGCCCGGACGAGCTGTACGAGCTGGTCTGCTCGGACTGGCTGTTCCGGATGCCGTCGTTGCGGCTGGCGGAGGCCCAGGTCGCGGCGGGAGGCAAGGCTCACGTGTACGTGCTGGCCTGGCCCGCGCCCGGCATGGGCGGCGTGCTGGGCGCGTGCCACGGTCTCGACGTGCCGCTGATGTTCGGCAACCTCGACCGCGGGCAGCCCGCGATGCTGATCGGTGACGTGACGCCGGAAGCGCAGGCACTGTCGGACCGCCTGCGTGGCGCGTGGACGGCGTTCGCGACCAGCGGCGATCCCGGCTGGCCCGCCTACTCGGCCGATCGCCTGACGCGGGTCTTCGACGTCGAGGACCAGGTGACCGCGTACCCAGAGGAGGAGTCCCGGCGGATCTGGCAGGACCACCGGTTCGTGCCCATTTCCGCTGATCTGCGAAGTTGATCTACCCATTGGCGCTAGTTTGCGGCCATGGATGGATTCGCCGTCGAAGTGACCAACCTCGTTGAGGCCGCGAAGACGCTGGAATCGCACGTCGCGGGTTCGCTCGACTCGGTGCACGGGTGGATCTCGGGCGCCCTGGAGAAGGAGAACGAGGCCTTCCTCAGCGGCGACGACCACGGGCCCGGTGGCAGGTACCTGTTCGACCAGGTCGGCACCGAGTTCCGGATCACCGCCGAGTTCATGAAGCGCCTGGCGGCGGACAACAGCGAGACCGTGCGGCTCGCCGCCGGCGCCCTGCGCGAGATCGCCCAGAGGTACCGAGAGGCGGATGGTCAGGCATGAGTTTCGAGGGGCACTTCGACGCGAACGTCGAGGACGACGGCGAGTGGCGCCGGGCCGTCGAGCAGCTCGGCCCGGCGATGATGCAGCTTCTCTCCGTCTACGCGGACTTCGAGGGTGAAGAGGACCAGCTCCCGAACTACATCCCGCGCATGGAGGAGATGTTCCGGCTCTTCGCCTCCGGGTCCCAGCACCCGGCCGACGAGATCGCCAAGGCGATGCGCGCCGGCCGTGACCTGATGATCGCGGTGAAGGAGAAGCACCTCGCGGACGTGAAGACCTACGTCGGCGAGTGGCACGGAGCCGCGGCGGAGCAGTTCGAGGTGTACCTGAACTCCATGACCCTGGCGATCAGGAGGTACGAGGACGCCCTCGACGCGATCGCCGTCCTGGTGGAGGCCTACCGCGGCCTGGTCGTCGCGATGCGCAAGGACGTGGTGGCCATGGTGCAGCGCGTCTTCTCCGGCCTCGAGGCGGCGGAACAGGCCCAGCTCAAGATCAGCCTGGCGATCGCGACCGCCTTCGTCGCCGCGATCGGCTCCGTGGTGACCGGCGGCGCCGCGACGGGACTGGCGGTCGAGGCGCTGTCCGGCACCATCGGCGTCTCGATGGAGCAGATCGGGGCGTCCGACGAGTTCCACGTCCTGGCGAGCATGGTGGATCAGGGCGAGCAGATCATCGAAGAGGTGCGCCACGCGCGCAAGAAGATCGAGGCGGGTTTCCGCGCCGTGACCGAGTCGATGATCGGGTCGCACATGGAGGAGACGCGGCCCCCGCGTCCGGAGATCGTGACGGCGCCGAGCTTCGACCCGAAGGACTTCGGGCTGCCCGAGGAGTACCAGCGCGGCCACCAGCTGCCCGCACCGGGCGGCCCGCTGGTCGAGCAGCCGCCGAAGGACACCGGTCCGGACAGCGACATCGACGACGAGACCGGCCTGGACGTCTACCCGGAGCAGGTGATGCGATGACCTCGCCGCAGGATCTGGTGGCCCAGGGCGCTTTCCTGCTGGAGAAGGCGAAGCGCCGCCGGGAGGCGTTGCACGCGGCGGAACGGCAGTCGGTGACCGAGACCGGCGAAGCGTCCTCTCCGGACGGTCTGGTGCGGGCTCGTGTCGACGCGGGCGGCATGCTGACGTCGCTGTTCCTCGCGCCGGGCGTGCACCGGCTGGACCCGCGCGAGCTCGCGGCGCTGATCACGTCCGTGACGCAGCAGGCGGCGGCCGGTCCGCGAGCCGCCGTGCGGCGCACCTACACCCAGCTGCACAACGAGGGGCTGGTCAAGCAGATGCCCCCGCTGCTGCCGGAACCGCCCGCGCCGCCGCCCGCACGTTCACGTCGGCCGGAGCCGCGCGAGGAGGAGACGGACCGGCCGATCATGCGCGACGAGGCCTGGTAGCGGCACGGGAATACCTCCCGCCGGGCGACGTTGCAGTCGTCCGGAAGGGAGGTTCGATGAGGGACAACTTCACCGAGTACCAGGCGAACGGTGAGGTCGCGGCCGACCGCTGGGTCACCGCGACGCACCTGTTCGACACCGATCACGTCGAGACGACGGCCGAGCGGTGGGAACGAGCACAACTGCTGTTCGCCGCCAAGGACTACACCAGGGCCGCGCAGCTGCTGGCCGGGATCGTCGAGGAAGTGCCGTTCCAGACGGACCTCTGCCTGCTGCTGGCCCGCGCCTACTACCACTCGGCGCAGCTCGGGAAGGCCGAGGCGCAGCTCCGCGTGATCGTGGACCGCGACCCGGTCGAGCACTACGCGCACCTGCTGCTCGGACGCACGCTGGAGCGGCAGGGCAGGCCGGAGGAGGCCGCGCCCTGGCTCCGGCTCGCCGCCGCGTTCGGCGGGGAGCTAGCCGACGTCTAGCTTGGCGAACGCGCGCAGCAGGCCCGGCGCCGCACGGCTGGCGAGTCGTGCCGCCTTCGCCTCCGCCGTCACCGGCACCACGGGACGGTTGCGGCGAACCGCGCGCACGATCTCGCGCGCCACACCCTCGGGGCCGAAGCCGCGGCGGGCGTAGAGGCGGGACGCGCGGGCCTGCTTGCGGCTCTGCTCCTCGGCGCTCACGCCGGAGAACGTCGTGGTGGCCGTGATGTTCGTGTTCACCAGGCCGGGACAGATCGCGCTGACGCCGATGGCGTGCGGCGCGAGCTCTGCCCGCAGGCAGTCCGACAGCATGAACACCGCGGCTTTGCTGGTCGCGTACGCGGAGAGGATCTTCGACGGCGTGTAGGCCGCCGCCGAGGACAGGTTCACGATGTGACCGCCCTCTCCGCGTTCCACCATCAGTTCGCCGAATGCACGGCAACCGTGCACGACGCCCCACAGGTTGACGTCCAGCACCCGTTGCCACTGCTCGGTCGACGTCGACAGGAACGACCCGGAGTGCCCGATGCCGGCGTTGTTCACGACCACGTCCGGCACGCCGTGCTCGTCGGCGACCTGCCGGGCCCAGGCCCTCACCGCCGCCTCGTCGCGCACGTCGACCTCGTAGGCGTGGCCGTCGATCATCTCGGCGGTGGCCTTGGCCGCCGTGAAGTCCACATCGGACACCACGACCTTCGCGCCGGTCTCGGCGAACGCCACCGCGGTCGCCCTGCCGATGCCGCTGCCGCCACCGGTGATCACGACGAGCTCGCGCGGGGGAGCGGAGTCCGTGATGAACTCGCTGATCATCCTGGCGAGCGGTTCCGGGTGGCTGAGCGGGGCCCAGTGCCCTGCCACGATCCTGCGCCTGCGCAGCGACGGCACCCAGCGCTCCAGGTCGAGGGGACCGGTCTGGATGAAGCGGTCGCGGGTCGGCTGGATCACCTGCACCGGCATGGGCGCGTGGCGGTGTCGCGGTGCGCGCATGACCCGCCGGATGTTGGCCCGGTACAACGCGATTCCGCGCACCGCGTCCCTGGTGATCGTGGGCGCGGGCGTCGTCCTGACGCCCTCCATGCGCCGGAGCACGCCTCCCCAGCGCGGGCCGAGGTAGAGGCGCCAGAACAGCGGCGCGAGCACCGGCAGGTGGAACGTGCCGATGTACCAGGACCCCAGGAACTGCCGGAGGTGAGCGATCGACAGGCGTTGGCGCGACCAGTGGCCCATGTGGTCGAGGCACGGCCCGGAGATCGAGGTGAACGTGGCGATCCGCGCTCCCGGCTCGGTCACCGCCTCCCACGACTGGATCGAGCCCCAGTCGTGGCCGACCAGGTGCACCGGTTCGTCGGGGCTGACCGCGTCGATCACCGCGAACAGGTCCCGCGCCAGGTGTTCGAGCCGGTAACCGTCCTCAGTGGACGGTGGTGTCGACTCGCCGGCCCCGCGCACGTCGTAGGTGACGACCCGGAAGTCCTTCTCCAGGATCGCCGCGACCCTGTCCCACACGGTGTGCGTGTCGGGATAGCCGTGCACGAGCACGACCGTCGGGCCGCTCGTGCCGCGCACCTGGACGGCGAGGTCGACTTCTCCGGAGCGCACGTTCACAGTTCCTCCACGACGAGCCGGTCACCGGTTGGCCTGTCCACGCAGATCCGCACGCCGCCGACGTCGCACGTGCCGCAGAACCCCTGCCGGCACGAGTAGGCGACCGACGGCCGGAAGTCTCTGATCACGTCCAGCGCCGACCGGTCGGCGGGTACGTGCAGGGATACCCCGCTGCGCCGCAGTTCCACCGTGAACGGCCGCCCGCCGACGATCGGCGGCGGGCTGAAGCGCTCGAAGTGCAGCCAGCGCGAGGAGAACTCCTCCCGCACCTGGGCGAGCATCGATGCCGGGCCGCAGCAGTAGACGGCGCCGTTCGGGTCCGCGTCGGTCAGGAGCGGTCCGCCGCGCCCGATCCTGATGTCGACCCGGCCGATCGGCAGTTCGTCCAGGAACGGCATGGCTGTGGTCGACCGGCCGCAGTAGACGAGCCGCCAGTCGAGGCCCGCCCGCGCGGCCGCGTGGACCATCGGCAGGATCGGCGTGATCCCGATGCCGCCCGCCACGAACACGACAGGCCCGATGCCCGCGAACGGGAAGGCGTTGCGCGGTCCCCTGACCTGGATCCGGTCGCCGACGCCGAGTGCCTGCACCTCGCGCGAGCCCGCGCCGACCGCGCGCACCGCGATCCGGTACGTGTCGTCCTCCGGGTCGCCGCACAGCGAGTACTGGCGGCGCAGGCCGGACGGCAGGTGCAGGTCGACGTGGCAACCGGGCTGCCACGCGGGCAGCGCGGGTCCGCCGAGCCTCAGGCTGACGACGCCGTCCGCGACCTCCTCTCGGCCGACCACCGTGAGCCACAAGGCATCCCGCGCCGTTCCGGGGCGCGCCCGGCCGCCGATCCGCAGCACCGCGGCGTCGTAGAGGGTGCCGAACCTCGTGAGCCCTCGCAGCATCAGTGCGCCTCGCGGGCGGCGGGGGAGGACGCGAGATAGGCGACGGCCTGCGCCGTCGAGCCCTCCTGCTTCGGGTGGTAGGCGGGGTGGAAGTACCGCAGGAACGCCCGGAAGATCTCCGACAGCTTCGGCAGGAGCCCGCGCCGCCCGGCCCGCATCGCCTCGCGCCAGGTCAGCCGCACCTTCGTGGTCCTGTCGGCCTTGACCATGAACCGCGCGCCCCGCACCCACAGCCAGAACAACACCGGCGCCACCAGCAGCATGGTCCGCGCCCGGCGCACGTACCGGCGGTCGAGGTGGCACATCAGGTCGTACGCGACGCTGCGGTGCTCGACCTCCTCGGCCGCGTGCCAGCGCAGCAGGTCCAGCATGACCGGGTGGATGCCGGCGCGGTCGAGCGCGTCGGCGTTCAGCATCCAGTCGCCCAGGTAGGCCGTGAAGTGCTCGACGGCCGCCACGATCGCGACCCGTTCGATCAGCTGCTCGCGCGCCTGCTCGTCGCTGAGCCCGGCCCTGGGCCCGAGGATCCGGCGGAACACGTGCTCCATCTGCCGCGTGAACGGCCGCGGGTCGAGCCCGTTCGCGAGCAGGTGGTCGAGCACCTCGCTGTGCGCCTCGGCGTGCATCGCCTCCTGCCCGATGAAGCCGAGCACGTCCTCGCGCAACGTGTCGTCGCTGATCAACGGCACGGCCTGCTGGAACGTTCGCACGAACCACCGCTCGCCTTCGGGCAACAGCAGGTGCAGGACGTTCATGACGTGCGTGGCCACCGGCTCGTCCGGCACCCAGTGCATCGGCAGGGTCGACCAGTCGAACCGCACGTCACGAGGCTGCAGAACGAGGTTGTCCGGCTCCATCACGTACCTCCGCCAATTACTACGCCCGCGTAGCTTTGTGAAAGCTACGCCACCGTAGCAATATGGGTTCGTGAGCACAACGCGCCGGAAGTACGCCCGCCGCCTGCCACCCGAACAGCGCCGCGAGCAGCTGCTGGACGCCGCCCTGAGCCTGATTCCGGCAGGCTTCGACACGGTGACGATGGAATCCGTCGCCAAACAGGCCGCCGTGACCAAACCCGTCCTCTACGACCTCTTCGCCAACCGCGCCGAACTGATCAGCGCCCTGCTGGAACGCGAGGCGGCCCGCGCGACCGAACAGGTCCTGGCCGCTCTCCCGACCGACTTCGCGACCCGCTCACCGGACGACGCGTTCGCCGACGCGGTCCGCGTCTTCGTGAACGCCGTCGTCGAGGCTCCGGACCGGTGGCGGCTCGTGCTGCTGCCGCCGGAAGGCACGCCCCGCGAGTTCCGGGCGCAGGTCGAACTGGTGCGCGCCGGGGTGCTCGCCCAGATCGAGGACCTGGCGGCCCTGGGTCTCAAGGAACTGGGCGGGCTGGACGACCTGGACTCGGCGTTGCTGGGACACGCGATGCTCGCGCTCGCCGAGATGTCCGGCCGTCTGGTGCTGACCGATCCGGAGAAGTTCACGCCTGACCGGCTGGTGGCGTTCGTAGCCCGGATCGCGCACGGGCTGCGGTGATGAAGGGGTTCACACCCGCACGTGGGTGAGCAGTGCCAGACCGGTCGGGTCGGCGCCGACGGACACGTTGCGTCCCGGCAGCAGGGCGCGCACGGCCGCTTCGTCGCGCTCGATCAGCGACCACTCCATCAGGAATTCCAACGGCCACCGGAACGGGTTCCCCACCGCGGTGCAGGAGAAGTAGAACGTGCTGCCCGGACGGCACAACCTGGTCAGCACGGCCTCGGTCAGCCGAACAGCCGCGCGGTCGTTGAGGTAGTCGTAGAGGCCGTTCACCACGACGAGGTCGAACGGGCCGAGTTCGGCCAGCGGGCCGAGAGCGCGGAAGACGTTGCCCGGCACGACGGTGGTGAAGTCGTTCAACAGGCCGAGGCGTTTCTGGGCCAGGGACAACGCGTCCGGGTCGACGTCGGTGAGCACGAACCTGTCGCCGGGACGGACGATGCCCGGCGGGATGAGCCGCAGGTCGGGGGCGGCGCCGGACGCGATCAGCAGCACCGAGTGCGGGCCGTTGCGCGGTGCGGTGAGCACGTCGCTGATCAGCCTGGCCTGGTGCATCACCCGGTTGCGCAGCTGCTGGGTGATCGCCGAGTGCTGCAGGCTGGCCTCGACGTGCCAGGCGAGCGTGCCCGGTGCGGCGCCGTTGGCCTGGGCCATCACGTGCTCGACCAGCTGGTGGTCGCCGGGATAGCCGCGGGCCCATTCCTGTTCGCTGCGCATGAAGGGTGAACGCGCGCACGCGGACCTGGCCGGCTGGACGATCGCGGCGATGTCCTCGTCCGGCACGCCCGCGAGCGCGGCGGCACCGATCTGCGTGCCGAGAGTGCGGAAGCGGCCGCCGACCAGCATCTGCGTCGCGGGATCGCCGAGGTTGAACTCCTTCTCACTGCGCAGGAAGCCGTCGACGGCGTCGCTGAGCCGGTGCAGGGCGTCCATGCTTTGCGGGAGCACTGTCATCGAACACTTCCTCGCTGCGGCAACGGTTCCAGAGCCTGTCAGGCGGCGCTGTCCACCGACAGAGTCTTTCGGGTAATACGGGGCCGACCCCGCAGGGAGTTCAGCGACCGGCGGCGCTGACGGCGTCCGCGATCGCCTGGTGGCCGGCGGGCGTCGGGTGCACGTCGGTGCGGTCGCAGAAGTAGGTGAGCGTGCACACCTTGGCCACCGAGGCCGGGATCTGGCCGTACTTCGGGTCCTGGGTGAGGTCGGTCAGGGCGCCGTAGCCGCCGGTCGTGCTCGTGACGTCGGCGAACTTGGCGCCGGCTTTGGCGTACTCGGCGGCGATCGTGCTGTTGAAGTCCTGGAACATCGAGACCGACAGGCGGGCGATGTTCTTGCCGTTCGGGATCGACGGGTTCACCCACGCGCCGAGGAAGACGTCCGGGTAGGTGAGGCCGATGATCTTCACGTCCGGCGCGGCCGCGCGGAGCTTGGCGAGCGTGGCGGCGACGTTGGTCCTGATGCCGGCGACGGTCGTGGTCGCGCACTGCAGCGGGTCCTGGGCGATCGCGCACGGTGCCAGGTCGTTGCCGCCGATCACGATGGTGACGAGGCTGGTCCTGCCGGCGCGCAAGGTGTCCACGGCCGCGTCGAGCTGGGTCTTGCCGCCCGCGCCCTGCCCGCACGCGGGTTTCGTGGCGAGGTCGGCGGAGGTGGCGCCGTTGCACGCGAAGTTGACCAGCTCGAGGCCGGACTGCTTGGCGAGGATCTGGGCGAAGCTCTCCCCGGTGCCGCCGGGGGCGAAGCCGGTGGCGTAGGAGTCGCCGATCGACACGTAGGTCCGCTGAACGGGCGGGGTGCTCGTCGTCGGCTCAGGCGTGGGAGCCGGCGTGGGCGGAGTCGAGGTGCATGCGCCCAGCGCCGTCAACAACGCCGCGACCAGCGCAAACCTCCGCACACCCACTCCCTTTCGCCGGAACCGATGTGCCGAGGCTACGAAACGCGCCGTGAGGACTCTGTGTTGACGGCGGATTGCTCCGAGAGCGAACAGCGATCACCGGAGGCCCCGGTTGATGTTCAGATGGGGGTATGACCGAGCGTGCCCACGCCCAGTACCTCGACCTCACGCCGACCGCCGAGCGCCCCAGTGTGGTGCTGGTGGCGGGCATCCCGGGCGCGGGCAAGAGCACCCTCGCGGAGTCGCTCGCCCGCCACCTGAAGTGGCCGATCGTCTCGATGGACTGGCTGCTGGGCACGATGACGCCGTTCCGCGAGCTGAGCGACGAGACCGCGAGGGCGCTGGTGGACCTGAACGTCGTCGCCTCGATCGCCCGGCACGTGCAGCTCGGGATCGACGTGGTCGTCGACGTGGCCGGGCACACCCGAGAGGCGCGCGCACGCCTGCGTGAGCTCACCGGACGGCTCGGCGGCGTGTTCGTCGGGGTCGAGTGCGTCTGCTCGGACGAACGCCTGCACCGCGAACGGGTCGAAGGCCGGTCGCGGGGCATTCCCGGTTGGCACGCAACGGTTCCCTGGGCGCACGTCGAGCGGATGCGCGGCCTGTGGGAGCCGTGGGAGGAAGCCCACCTGGTGCTCGACTCGGCTGTCGAGACGCCGGACAGCTCGCTCGAACGCGTTCTGGACGCGCTGGGAAGGTGAACCGGCCGGGACGCGCGCCCCGGCCGGTTCGTCCTCTCAGAGGCGGTAGAAGTTCGCGTAGTGGTCCGGCGAGAAGTAGACGACGCCGGTGGTGTGGTCGACGACGATCCGGTACGCGTCCCGGGAGGCGTTGCAGCGCCGCGGGTAGACGTCGAGCTCCTGGTAGCTGTGGCCGGCCGGCAGCTGGCCCTCGCGGTTGAAGAACGTGCCACCGGTGTAGTTGCACTGCCCGTTCGGCCAGTCGTGCCAGCCGCGGCCCGGGTAGCCCATCGACGCCCAGGTCGAGTTGGCGGAGCGCGCGGCCGAACAGCGCGATTGCGTGCAGGAGCTGTACACGGCGGCGTCGGCGGCGGGTGCGATCGCGGTGGTCACGCCGAGCACGGCCGCGACGACGGCGAGAGCGGCGAACAGACGACGAGTCCGGTGCGGTTGCAGGGTTTGCACTTCAAGACCTCCATCGGCAGGGATCGTGGATGTCGTGATCTTTTCTGTTGATCACCACGAGCCGGTGAACGGCAGGAAACCGGCCGCGGAACGGCTGTGGCCTCTTCACGTTCGCACAGTCGGCGCCGTCGTGCGCTGTTTTGGATC
This sequence comes from Lentzea flava, assembly GCF_014648475.1. Taxonomy (GTDB): domain Bacteria; phylum Actinomycetota; class Actinomycetes; order Mycobacteriales; family Pseudonocardiaceae; genus Lentzea; species Lentzea flava. The sequence goes on from NZ_BMRE01000003.1 coordinate 211,972, forward strand.
AACCACGCCTCTGAACGCCCGAGTTGATCAACTCCGAACAGGCGATTGCGTGCGCTGCCACCGGGGATAGATTTGCGTTATGGCAGCACGGAAGCACTTGGTGGTGCTGTTGATCCTGTTCACCGCGGCATGCACGGCCGCGCAGGACGGCAAGCCCTCGCCGGCACCACGAGCGACTTCCTCTTCGCCTGCCGAGCCGGGTTCGTCCACAAAGGTGCGTGCCGTCCTCGACGGCCGCACCGTGGAACTGGCCGACGGCACCCGTGCGCGCATCTCGTCGCTCGCCGAGCCGTCCTCCTGCGCTGCCGCCGCCGCGCTGGACTTCACGACCAAGACCTTGCTGAACAAGGAAGTTCGCGTCTCCAGCATCACGCCGGGGGAAGTGTCGCTGCTCCTGCCCGACGGCACCGACTTCGCGTTGCTGGCCGTGCGCAGCGGCATGCTGCGGACCTCCGGCGTGGACGGTGGGCCGCTTGTCGAAGCGGAAACCAAGGCGCAGCAGGCGAAGCTCGGACTGTGGGCGCAGGAATGTCCAAAGTCGACACCCGCACCTCCGTCCACCTCCACCACGCCGCCTCCACCGGCGCCCATTTGTGTCGTCGTGTACCGGGTCAACAGTGAATGGCCCGGCGCGTTCCAGGCCGAGGTGACGGTGCGCAACGTCAGCGGTGCGCTGATCGAGGGCTGGACGCTGCGGTGGCGGTTCGCCGACGGGCAGACCGTGACGCAGATGTGGAACGCCGCGGTGTCCCAGTCCGGCGCGGACGTGACGGTCACCAACGCCGGCTACACCGCGTTGATCGTGCCCGACGGTTCGGTGTCGCTCGGCTTCAACGGCTCGGTGACCGGCCCCAACTCGGTGCCGACCGCCTTCACGCTGAACGGCGCTGCCTGCACAACCGGCTGAGGTCTTCCACTCAGTGGAAACCGGTGGTCGACGGGATCCGGTGCGCGTCCCTAGCGTTCGATCCCGTGACGACCAGCCAGCACGAGATCAGCGACGAGATCGCGAAGATCCAGGCCGACTCACCGAAGGGTGCGCCGCTGCTGGACTTCCCGCCCTACCGCAGCACCCTGCTGCGCCATCCGACCAAGGAACTGCGGCTCGTCGACCCCGAGGGTGCGGAGCTGCTCGCCCCGGTCTTCGGCCACTCCGACGTCGCGCCGGTCGAAGCCGACCTGACGATCCAGCGCGGCGGCGAGCCCATCGGCGAACGCATCCGCGTGCACGGCAGGGTGCTCGACGGCGACGGCCGCCCGGTGCGCCGCCAGCTCGTCGAGATCTGGCAGGCCAACGCCGCCGGTCGCTACTCCCACCAGGGCGACCAGCATCCAGCGCCGCTGGACCCGCACTTCACCGGCGTCGGCCGCTGCCTCACCGACGACGACGGCTGGTACTCGTTCACGTCGATCAAGCCGGGCCCCTACCCGTGGCGCAACCACCACAACGCCTGGCGTCCCGCGCACATCCACTTCTCGTTGTTCGGCACCGACTTCACCCAACGACTGATCACGCAGATGTACTTCCCCGGCGACCAGCTGCTGGCGCTGGACCCGATCGCCCAGTCGATCACCGACCCGGCCGCGCTGTCCCGGCTGATCGCCACCTACGACCACGAGCACTCCGAGCACGAGTGGCTGCTCGGCTACCGCTGGGACATCGTGCTGACCGGCAGCCACGCGACCTACCTGGAGCCGTCCGATGACTGAAACCCCTGGCCAGACGGTCGGGCCGTTCTTCCACCACGCGCTCGCCTATCCCGGCGACTCCGAGCTGGTGCCCTTCGGCTCGGCGGGGTCCGTGGTGCTGCACGGGTACGTCCACGACGGCGCCGGGGACCCCGTGCCGGACGCGATGATCGAGATCCGGCAGGCCGACGCGTCCGGCGTGGTGCCTGCCGTCGGCGGCTCGCTGCGGCGGGGCGGGGCGGCCTTCACGGGCTGGGGCCGGTCCTGCACGGACGCGGCAGGGCACTACTGGTTCAGCACGGTCGAGCCCGGCCTGCCGTTCTTCGCGGTGACGGTGTTCGCCCGCGGGCTGCTCGACCGGTTGTTCACGCGCATCTACCTGCCGGACGCCCCCGGCGCGATGGAGGGCCTGATCGCCACGCGGGAGGCGGACGGCCGTCTCCGGTTCGACATCCACCTGCAGGGGCCGTCCGAGACGGTGTTCCTCACCTTCCCGCGGACCTGATCGTGCTGCCGGGGTCGTATCGCGCTGCCGGACTGGTGGAGGACGCCGCGCTGGTCAGGGCGATGCTGGACGTCGAGGTCGCGTGGGCTCGGGTGCTCGGGACCGAGGTCTCGCTCGGGTCGTGGGAGCCCTCGCTGGATCCCGTCGAGGTCGAGGCGGCGGGCAATCCGGTGCTGCCGCTGGTCTCGGCCCTGCGGGAACGGGTCACCGGAACTGTCCACACCGGACTGACCAGTCAGGACGTGCTGGACACGGCGTTGATGGTGCTGGCCCGCCGCGTGCTGGGCCGGGTGTCCGGGGATCTGCGGCTGGTGGGCTCGGCGCTCGCCCGGCTGGCCGGCGAGCACCGGTCGAGCGTGATGGCCGGGCGGACGCTGACGCAGTTCGCCGTGCCGATCACGTTCGGGCTGAAGGCCGCCCGGTGGCTGGTGGGTGTGCTGGACGTCCTCGACGAACTGGACGTGGTGTCGCGCACCCTGCCGGTGCAGTGCGGAGGTGCGGCAGGGACGTTGTCCAAGGCGGCGTCGGTCGTGGACCCGATCGCGGCTGCCGCCCAGTTCGCGGACCACCTGGGACTGGTGTGGCCCGGCCTGCCCTGGCACACCTACCGCGCTCCGGTCACGAAGCTCGGCGACGCGTTGGTGCGCACGTGCGACGCGCTCGGCGTGATGGCCGCGGATCTGCTCACGCTGGGACGGCCGGAGATCGGCGAGGTGCGCGAGGGTGCGGTGGCCGGGCGGGGTGGCTCGTCGACCATGCCGCACAAGCGGAACCCGGTGTTGTCGGTGCTGGTGAACAGCGCCGCGTTGCAGGCTCCGCAGCTGGGAGCCCAGCTGCACTTGTGTTCGGCGCGGGCCGTGGACGAACGGCCTGACGGCGCCTGGCACGCGGAGTGGCCGGCGTTGCGCGCGTTGCTGGAGCTGACGGTCGTGGCGGCGTCGCAGGCGGCTGAACTGGTCGAGGGGCTCGAGGTGCACGCGGACGTGATGGCGCGCCGGGCCGCCGACGCCGCCGGCGAGCTGCTGGCCGAGCGGGGTGGCGGGACGGATCCGGCCTCGTATCTCGGGGCGGCCGAGTCGTTCGTGGACGAGGTGCTGAAGCGGTGGGAGGCGAGGTGACGCTGGCCTTGACGAGACTCGCCGGTGCGGAGGACTCGGAGCGGCTGCTGGTCGTCGGGCCTTCGCTGGGAACGTCCGTCGCCCTGCTGTGGCGGGACTGCGCAAGGGCGCTGAGCGGGTTCGAGGTGATCGGCTGGGATCTGCCCGGCCACGGCTCCGGCACACCGGCCGCGGAGCCGTTCACCGTGCAGGACATCGCCGACGAGCTGACAGGTCGCGTCGAGGCGTTGGCCGGTGGAAGGCCCGTCGCGTATGCCGGTGTGTCGTTCGGCGGCGCTGTCGGGTTCGAACTGGCGACGCGTGCCGGGAGTCCGTTCGAGACGCTCGTGTGCATCGGGGCGGCGCCGCGGATCGGCGAGCCGGCGATGTGGCGGGAGCGGGCCGCGCTGGTGCGCAGGGCAGGGACGCCGGTGATGGTCGAGGGATCGGCGCAGCGGTGGTTCGCGCCGGGGTTCGTCGAGCGGGCGCCACAGGTCGCCGGGGCGTTGCTGCGGGCGTTGGCCGACGCGGACCAGGAGTCGTACGCGCTGGCGTGCGAGGCGTTGGGCCGCTACCGGGCAGGCGACGCGGTGAAGCCCGTGCGGGTGTTGGTCGGAGAGCACGACGTCGTGGTGTCGCCGGAGACGGCCGACCGGGTGCTCGCGGGCTGCGGGCACCTGCCGCCCGCAGAGGATCCGGCGGGCGTGGCGGCGGTGTTGATCGAGGAGATGCGGTGTCCTACGACGACGGCATGAAGGTGCGGCGCGAGGTGCTCGGGGACGCGCACGTGGACCGGGCGGCGCCGGACGAGTTCACGCGGGACTTCCAGGACTTCATCACGCGGTACGCGTGGGGCGAGATCTGGACGCGGCCGGGGCTGGACCGGCGGATGCGGAGTGCGATCACGCTGACGGCGTTGATCGCGCGGGGACATTGGGAAGAACTCGCGCTGCACGTGAAGGCGGCGCGGCGCAACGGGTTGAGCGTCGAGGAGATCGGTGAGGTGATCCTGCAGAGCGCGATCTACTGCGGGGTTCCCTCTGCCAACCACGCGTTCTCGGTCGCGCGGCAGGCCCTGAAGGAGGAGGCGTGAACGCGCTGGAGGCCGTGGCGGACACGGCGGACGGGTCGACCGTGCTGATCGGCGGGTTCGGGCCTGCCGGGGAGCCCGTACAGCTGATCGAGGCGCTGCTCGACAGCGGGGCGAAGGAGCTGACGGTGGTCAGCAACAACGCCGGCTCCGGCGAGACCGGAATCGCTGCCCTGATCAGGGAGAAGCGGGTGGTGAAGATCGTGTGCTCGTATCCGCGGCAGGTCGACTCGCGGCACTTCGACGAGGCGTACCGGGCCGGGCGGCTCGAGCTCGACCTGGTGCCGCAGGGCAACCTCGCCGAACGGATCCGGGCAGGTGGCGCGGGCATCGGGGCGTTCTTCACGCCGACCGGCTACGGGACGATGCTGGCGGAGGGCAAGGAAACCCGCGTGATCGACGGCAAGGGGTACGTGCTGGAGTACCCGATCAAGGGCGACCTGGCGCTCGTCAAGGCGCACCGGGCGGACCGGTTCGGCAACCTCGTCTACCGCAAGACGGGCAGGAACTTCGGGCCGATCATGGCCGCCGCCGCGACCACGACCGTCGTGCAGGTCGAGGAGTTCGGGGAGATCGACCCGGAACACGTCGTCACGCCGGGCATCTACGTCAACCGGATCGTCCACATCGGACGTGCGGCATGATCGACCGGCAGACGCTCGCGAAGCTGGTCGCGGCGGACATCCCGGCCGGGGCGTTCGTGAACCTCGGCATCGGCCAGCCCACCGAGGTCGCTGACCACCTCGCGCCGGACAGCGCAGTGGTGCTGCACACCGAGAACGGCATGCTCGGGATGGGCCCGCAGGCGCACGGCGACGACGTCGACCTCGACCTGATCAACGCCGGCAAGATCCCCGTCACGGAGCTGCCGGGGGCGTCGTACTTCCACCACGCCGACTCGTTCGCGATGATGCGCGGCGGCCACCTCGACGTGTGCGTGCTCGGCGCGTACCAGGTCTCGGCGCGGGGCGACCTCGCGAACTGGCACAGCGGGGCACCCGACGCGATCCCCGCGGTCGGTGGCGCGATGGACCTCGCGGTGGGCGCCAAGCAGGTGTTCGTGATGATGAACCTGCTGACCCGCGACGGAAAGCCGAAACTGCTGCCGGAGTGCACGTACCCGCTCACCGGGCTGCGCTGCGTCAGCCGCGTCTACACCGACCTCGCGACCTTCCTGATCACCGAGAACGGCGTCGTCGTGCGCGACCTGCACGGTGTCGAGTTCGCCGATCTCCAGTCGTTGCTGGACGTCCCGCTCACCGAGGAGCTGTCATGACGCGCACCCAGGTCGGCATCGTCGGCGCGGGACCGGCCGGGCTGATGCTCTCGCACCTGTTGTCCCTCAACGGAATCGACAGCGTCGTGGTCGACTTCCGGACACGGCTGGAAATCGAGAACACCGTCCGTGCGGGCATTCTGGAGGCCGACAGCGCCCGGTTGCTCGTCGACACCGGGGTGTCCGATCGCGTGCTGCGCGACGGACATCCGCACGAGGGCATCGACCTGCGGTTCGGCGGCGAGAGCCATCGCATCGACTTCCGCGCGCTGGTGGGCGAGTCGGTGTGGCTGTACCCGCAGACCGACGTGTTCGTGGACCTGGCCAACGCACGCGAGCGCGACGGCGGCGACGTGCGGTTCGGCGTCAGCGACACGGCGGTCGACATCACCGAGCCCGCGATCCGGTTCACCGACAGCGACGGCGTCCGCCGGGAGGTGCGCTGCGATCTGCTCGTCGGTGCCGACGGCTCACGGTCGATCTGCCGAGCTCAGGTACCGGAATCCGTGCGCACCCACAGCTTCCGCGAGTACCCGTTCGCCTGGTTCGGGATCATCACCGAGGCCCCGCGCAGCGCACCCGAGCTGATCTACTCGCACTCGCCGCGCGGGTTCGCGTTGATCAGCCAGCGCACCGAGACCCACCAGCGCATGTACTTCCAGTGCGACCCGGAGACCGATCCCGACTCGTGGTCGGCCGACCGGATCTGGGAGGAGCTGCAGGCACGGGTCGCGGGCCCCGACGGCTTCACGCTGAAGGAAGGTCCGATCACCGAGAAGACGGTGCTGCGCTTCCGGTCATTCGTCGCGGAACCGATGCGCCACGGCCCTTTGCTGCTCGCGGGCGACGCCGCCCACACGGTGCCGCCGACCGGCGCGAAGGGCCTCAACCTGGCGCTGCAGGACGTCCGCGTGCTGGCGGAGCTCATCGAACGCGCGCTGCTGAAGAACGACGGCGACGCCCTGGACGAGTACGGCCCGCGAGCGCTGGACCGCGTGTGGAAGGCGCAGCACTTCTCGTACTGGATGACGACCATGCTGCACGCGCTGCCGGGAGCGACCGACTTCGACGTGCGGCGCCAGCTCGGTGAGCTGGCGTCCGTGGTCGGGTCGGAGGCGGGGTCGCGGTTCCTGGCGGAGGGGTACACCGGCTGCTGGCCCGTGTCACAACGGAAGTAGCTCGACCTCGCCGGCGCCGTGACCGGGCGGGATGACCGCGAGGGCGTCGGCCAGCGCGGCGCCCCACAGCGAGCCTGGCCGGTCGTGGCCTGTCGGGATCCCGGTTCTGGTGACCGGGATCAGGCGGGTGTCTGTGGAGTGCGCGCCTGCGTTCAGTGTGGCGGTGATCGGTGGACGGATCGCGTGGCCGCCCAGGGTGTCGAGCAGGGGGCGGAGCAGGGTGAGGGCGGCGGCGAGTGCGGCGAACGGGTTGCCCGGCAGGCCGATCACGTGGCGGCCGTCGGGGAGGGCGGCGAGCAGCATCGGGTGACCGGGGCGGCAGGCCACGCCGCTGACGAGGATGTCCGCGTCCAGTTCGTGGAGGACTCGTCGCAAGTGATCGGCAGGGCCGACGGAGGTCGCGCCGCAGGTGACGAGGACGTCGGCTCTGGCGGATGTCAGCGCATCCGTCAGAGCGGACGGGTCGTCACGCAGGTGAACGGTGCCGAGCAGGTCCGCTCCAGCGAGCAGACCGGGCAGCATCGGGCCGATCGCGTCACGGACCCGGCCTGGGCGCGGCGGGCCGGAGTGGAGGAGTTCGTCGCCCGTCACGACCACGGCCACGCGGGGCCGGCGGTGGACCAGGAGGGTGTCGTGGCCCGCGCCCGCCGCCAGGCCCAGCACGGCAGGGGTGACGGCGGAACCTGCGGGGACGAGTTCGTCGCCGGCTGACCAGTCCTCGCCACGGCGGCGGATGTGTTTGCCCACCACGGCCTCGCCGTGCAGCCGCGAACCCTCGACCGAACACACCTCGACCGGGACCACCGAGTCCGCCCCGCCCGGCACCGGCGCTCCCGTCGCCACCCCGAACGCCTCACCAGCCCGGATCATCCCCGGCACCGGCTCACCGGTGGCCGCCCTGCCCGGCACCGGCGCTCCCGTCGCCCCAGGCACCGGATCACCGGCAGCCACCCGCCCCACGACAGTCCACGGCCCAGACCCGGCGACCGCGTACCCGTCCATCGCCGACGTGTCACAGGCCGGCTGACTCGCCAAGGCCCGCACCCCGGACGCAAGGGCGAGGCCCAGCGCGTCGGCGAGCGCGACCTCGACGGCCTCCAGCGGCTTGACCGCCTCGCGTGCCGTCTGGCGGGCGAGATTCCAGGGCATGGTCATCAGGGCTCCCGTGGTATAGCCTACCTCATACTGTATGCAATCCTCGGAACGGGGTGAAGGGCATGCCAGTCGCGACTTACGTGCGTGATCACGTCGGCAGGCTCTACCGGGTGGGGGAGACCGACGTCGAGGTGTCGGGGCGGTCGCGTCGCGCGGTGTTGTGGGCGGCCTGGGCGGCGATGCTCGCGGCCGGCATCGGGCAGTACGGGTTCGGGGCGCTGATCCCTCGGCTGCAGGACCGGTGGAGTGTGCCGGAGCTGTTCTGGGCGCTGGCCCTGTGGACCGTGTGCCAGGCGGGCACGGCGTTTCCGGCGGCCTGGTTGCGGCGGCAGAACAGGCTGACGCCGACCGGCGCGCTGTGGATCGGCGCGATCCTGTGCGGCGCCGGGCTGGTGACGCTCGGGCAGGGCCGGCTCGTCGGGTATTCGGTGCTCGGGGGCGTCGGCGCGGGCCTGGTCTACGCGACCTGTCTCGGCACGATCGTCCGCTGGTACCCGGAGCGCGTCACGCGGAAGGTCGCGTTCGTCAGCGGTGCCTTCGCGTACGGGTCGGTGCCGTTCGTGCTCGCGGCGGGGTTCCTGCTCACGAACGTCGACGGGTTCCTCACGCCGGCGGCGATCGCGATCACCGCGGTGGTGGCCGTCGCGGGCGCGGTGATGAAGGACCCGCCCGAGCACTGGTGGCCGCCGCACGTCCGGCCGCGGGAATGGGCCCTGGACCGGGCGCGGGTGCCGAACCGGTTCGCGCTCAAGGAGTTCCGGACGCACGAAGCGATGCGGTGCGGCACGTTCTGGTGGCTGTACGGCGGTGTGGCGTTCGCGGCGGCGGTTTCGCTCTACGACCTGGCCTACTTGCCTTTGTTCGTGGGTGACAAGGTGCTCGGGGCGGTCGCGCTGGCCACGCTCGCCGCCGCCACCGGGACCGGACGGGTGCTGGTCGGGTGGATCTCCGACCGGGTCGGCCGCCGCAGGGCGCTGGTCTGGACGCTGGCGACCGGGGGTTTCGCGCAGTTCGTGTTGCTGTACTCCCAGAACGTCGCCGGGCTGCTGCTGGGCGCGACGCTCGCGGGCCTCGGCACCGGGTGCTGCTACTCGGTGCTGGTCGGCGTCACCAGGGAGTACTTCGGCGAGACGAACGGGGCCCAGAACTTCGGCGTGCTCTACACCGCGAAGGCGGCGGGGGCGCTCATCGCGGCGATCGTGCTCGCGTCGCAGGGCCCTGGGTTCGCGTTCGTCGCGGCCGGGGTGCTGGGGCTCGCGGGCGCGGTGCTCACGCGTCACCTCTCGCAGCCGGGAAGGCCGCGGCTGTGAACCGCGTGCCCGTCCTGTCCAGGGGCTGGCACCGGACTCCAGCCGAGGGCTGTTGCCTGATGGAGCTCACGTCGGTGCTCGCGGGCGAGGTGTGGTCGGACCGGCCCGCCTGCGTGCACCCGGTGCTGGCCTGTGTGGCGCGGTGCGTCAACGACCAGTCCACAAGGGACGGCCGGAGGAAGTTGTTGCCGTTCGCCACCAGGATGATCGGCACGGACAACGCGCCGGCCGCACACGAACTGGTTGCCCATTGCGTGCGCCGGAGCGGGATCGACGCGCCGGGGTGGTGGCCGCGCAGCTGGGTGGTGGCCAGGGCGGTGCGGGCGTTGAGCGGGGACGAGGTGTTGCGGCGCCTGCTCGACGAGTGCGTCGCGATCTGCAGGGAGGCAAGTGATGGGACGGGTGACGAGCAGGCGGCGCGTGGTGCGGCTGGTGGACGACGCGGCCACCGCGCGGCCGGACACGCTGGCGGTCGAGGAACCGCTGGAGATCCGCGTGCGGGGCAGGTCGCTCGCCGTGACCATGCGCACGCCCGGTGACGACTTCGACCTCGCCGCGGGCTTCCTGGTCAGCGAGGGCGTGGTGCGCAGCCCGTCCGACATCGCGTCGATCCGCTACTGCGCGGGCGCCACGGCGGACGGCGGCAACACCTACAACGTGCTCGACGTCGGACTCGGAGACGGCGTCGCGCCACCCGACCCGTCGATCGAGCGCAACTTCTACACCACGTCGTCGTGCGGGCTGTGCGGCAAGGCGAGCCTGGACGCCGTGCGCACCACCGCGACCTGGCAGGTGGCGGCCGACCCGATCAGGCTCGACCCGAGGACGATCACCGAGTTCCCCGCGAAACTCCGTGCCGCACAACGGGTCTTCGACCGCACGGGCGGCCTGCACGCCGCGGGGTTGTTCGACGACAAGGGAAATCTGCTGTGCCTGCGCGAGGACGTCGGCCGGCACAACGCGGTGGACAAGGTCGTCGGCTGGGCCACCCGCACCGGACGGCTGCCGCTCACGAGCACCGTGCTGATGGTCAGCGGCCGGGCGTCGTTCGAACTCGTGCAGAAAGCGGTCATGGCCGGGATTCCGGTGCTCACCGCGGTGTCCGCGCCGTCGTCGCTCGCCGGCGACCTGGCCGAGGAGATGGGGGTCACGCTGGTCGGGTTCCTGCGCGGCACGTCGATGAACGTCTACACAGGAGGCCACCGCCTGGGAGTGACACAGGGGCCCGTTAGTCCGTAAGGAGTCCTCCGCGCGGATGATGCCCCGCGACGGACGCGATCTTGAACGGCACCCGCCTACCCTTCCTGGCATGTTGACTGTGAGGGGGATCAGCCGGAGCTTCGGCGACCACCGCGTCCTCGACGAGGTGAGCTTCGACGTGAAGCCCGGCCGGATGACCGGCTTCCTGGGTGCCAACGGATCCGGCAAGACGACGACGATGCGGATCGTGCTGGGGGTGCTCGCCGCGCACGGGGGTTCGGTGAGCTGGCAGGGGAAGCCGGTCACCGCGCAGAACCGGCCGCACTTCGGGTACATGCCGGAAGAACGCGGCCTGTACCCGAAGATGAAGGTGCGCGAGCAGATCACGTGGCTCGGGCGGTTGCACGGCGTCGACCGGGAGGTCGCGCAGCGCAACACCGACCGGCTGCTCGACGACCTGGAGCTGACCGACCGCGCGAACGACCGGCTGGAGCAGCTGTCGCTGGGCAACCAGCAGCGCGTGCAGATCGCGGCCGCGCTGGTGCACGACCCGGACGTGCTGATCCTCGACGAGCCGTTCTCCGGCCTCGACCCGATCGCCGTCGAGACCGTGCTCGACGTGCTGCGCAAGCGGGCCGCGAACGGCGTGCCGGTGCTGTTCTCCAGCCACCAGCTCGCGATCGTGGAGCGGCTCTGCGACGACGTCGTGATCATCTCGAAGGGACGGATCGCGGCGAACGGGTCGCGCGAGGAACTGCGCAGGACGCACGCGGGAGACCGCTACGAGATCGTCGTCGCGGAGGACGCGGGCTGGGTCCGCGACGTGCCCGGCACGACGCTCGTGGAGCTCGACGGGCCGCGCGCGGTGTTCGAGTCCGAGCCCCAGCAGGTGCTCAAAGCGGCTCTGGAACGCGGTGAGGTCTGCTCGTTCACGCCGGTCGTCCCCACGCTCGACGAGATCTTCAAGGAAGTGATCTGAGATGGCCCGTGCTTCCTTCGCCCAGGCGACCTGGCTGGTCGCCGAGCGCGAGATGAAGACCTTCGTCAGCACCAAGGGGTTCTGGATCGGGTTCGTCGCCACGATCGTCGGCCTCTTCGCGCTGACCGTGCTGCCGACGGTGTTCGGCGACGACGACCCGAAGGTCGCTGCGGTCGGCTCGGCCGTGCAGGTGGTGCAGGGCAAGCACCTCGACGTCCGCGAGGTCGCGGACGTGCAGGCGGCCGCGGACCTGGTCAGGGCCGACGAGGTCGAGGCGGCGATCGTGCCGGACGGCAGCGGCATCAAGGTCATCGCGTTGAACGACCCGCCGAACGACGTGATCCGGCAGCTCGTCGCCTCGCCTCCCGTCGAACTGCTGGACGCCTCGGCGGTGAGCTCCGGCCAGCGGTCCGTCACGGTGATCGTGTTCGGGCTGGTGTTCCTGATGTTCGGCATGGGCGGCGCGGCGATCGCGCAGAGCACCGTGACCGAGAAGCAGACCAGGATCGTGGAGATCCTCGTGTCGACGGTGCCGGTGCGGGCGCTGCTCGCCGGCAAGATCCTCGGGCACACGATCCTCACGCTGTGCCAGGTCGTGGTGCTGGCGCTCGCCGCACCGATCGCACTGCGCGTCGCCGGGCTGGCCGAGCTGCTCGCCGTGGTGGTGCCCGCGCTGGGGTGGTTCGTGCCGTTCCTGATGCTCGGGTTCGTGCTGATCTCGTCGATGTGGGCGGTGGCGGGCGCGCTGGTCAGCCGTCAGGAGGACCTCGGCTCGACGATGGGCCTGGTGATGCTCGCGGTGATGGGGCCGTACTTCGGGGTGCAGTTCTTCTACGAGAACGCCGCGGTGCTCTCCGTGATGTCGTTCGTGCCGTTCACGGCGGCGGTGGCGATGCCGGTGCGGATGTTCGCCCAGCAGGCGCAGCCGTGGGAGGCGCTGGTGTCGCTCGGTCTCCTGGCCACGACCGTCGTGGTGATCCTGCTGGTCGCGTCCAGGCTCTACACCGGATCGTTGTTGCAGACCGGCGCGCGGGTGAAGCTGTCGCGGGCCTGGGCACCGGCAGAATAGGCGCATGATCGCTGATCCGATTCGCCTCGCCGTCGTCGGCCTGGGCGCCATGGGCACCCGGATGCTGACGGCGGCGCGGTCGCATCCCGACTACACCGTCGTCGCGGGCGTCGACGTCGCACCCCGCACGCTCGACGTCCCCGTCGTCACGTCGCTGGCCGACGTGCTGTCCGATGTGGACGCGGTGTACGTCTCCACGCCGCCCGCGTCGCACGCCGAGCTGGTGCTCGAAGCGTTCGCCGCGGGCAAGGCGGTGTTCTGCGAGAAGCCCCTCGCCGTCGACCTCGGCGAGGCGCGGGCGATGGCCGACGCCGCCAGGGGACGGCCGAACGCGGTGAACTTCGCGCTGTCGGACATGGTGGCGACGCTGGAGATCGAACGGCAGCTGCTGGAGCTGGGCGCGCTGCGGGGCGTGGAGATCAGGCTGCAGTTCCCGCGCTGGCCGCGGGCGTTCCAGGCGGAGGCGGCCTGGCTCGCGCGCGCTGAGCAGGGCGGGTTCGTCCGCGAGGTGTTGTCGCACTTCGTCTACCTCACCGACCGGCTGCTCGGGCCGCTCACCGTCGAGTGGGTGTCGGCGGACTTCCCCGAGGCCGGTGCCGCCGAGGTGGCGGCACGCGGCCTGCTGCGCGGCAGCGGTGTGCCGGTGCACGTGTCGGCGTTCTCCGGACTTGCGGGACCGGAGATCTACGAGTGGACCGTGTGGGGCACCGAACGGTCGCTGCGCCTCGACCAGTGGGCCGACCTGTCCACTTCGGACGGAGGAGCGTGGGAGCCGGCGCCGTTGACGCAGACCGGGTCCGACTACTCACGGCTCACGCTGTTCGCGCAGGCCGTGCGGGGTGAGCACCCGCGCGACCTGGCGAACTTCGACAGCGGGCTGCGCGTGGCCGAGGTGATCGAGGCCTTCCTGCGCTGAGCGCGGAGAAGCGGTCGACCGCCGTGATCCTCAGCCGAGCACCTCGCGCAGCCTGACGCCGAACTCCTCCGGCTTGCCCGCGTAGCCGAACTCGCCGCCCATGAACCCGCCGTGGTGGCTGGGGAAGACGACGGCCTCCTGGCCGAGCAACCGAGCGGTGTGGACGGCCGTGCGCGCGGTGAACGCGTTGCCCGTCTCCTCGCCGACGGCGATCACGACACGGGTGGGCGCGGCCTTCAGCGCGTCGACCTTCGGCTGGTAGTCGGTGATCGCCACCGAGGCGGTGCCCAGCAACGGGTCGTCGCGCTTGCCGTCGTCCTCCGCGGGCATGCCGAACTGTGCCGGATCCGGTGCGGGCAGCGCGAAGTACTCGTCGGTGTACTCGCCCTGCCACGAGCTCATCTGCATGAACGCGGCCATGCCCGCGCCCCAGCCCTTGGCCTGGTAGGCCTCCATGAACCCGTCGCGGGCACGGCGGGCGGCATCGGCGTCGGGCAGCACGTCGATGATCGGCGGCTCGTGCGCGACGAGCGTGACCACGTCGTCCGGGTAGGTCGCGACGAGCTCGAGCGCCGTGACCGCGCCGCCGCTGGACGCGAACAGGTCGACCGGGCCGCCGACCGCCTGGATCACGGCGTGCACGTCCGCGGCCTGGATCTCGGGCCTGTTCTCGGTGCTGCCGTCCGACCGCGTGCTGCGACCGAGGCCGCGCGGGTCGTAGGTGATGACCGTGCGGTCCGGGAACTGGGCGACCAGGGCGCTGAAGCCGCTCGCGTCCATGGGCTGGCCGATCATCATCAACGGGCGGCCACCTTCGCCGTGCACGTCGTAGACGACGGCTGCTCCGTCGGTTTCCAGAGTGTGAGTTGGCATCGTTGCTCCCCAGTTCGGTAGGTGTGAGCAGCCTAGTCACAGACGTGAACCCCGATGGGCCAACAAGCCGATCGACCTGCATGTATTCGGCTGTTATCAAAGATCGCATGACGCGAACAGCAGTGGTGACCGGCGGCGGCACGGGCATCGGCAAGGCGGTGGCGGCCCGGCTCGTGGAGCAGGGCCTGGACGTGGTGATCACGGGACGGCGGGAGGACGTCCTGAAGGCGGCGGCCGAGGAGATCGGCGCGCGGGCGGTGGTGTTCGACGCGGCCGACCCGGACGCGGTCGAGGCGGCGCTCGTCGACCTGCCGTCCTCTGTGGACGTCCTGGTGAACAACGCGGGCGGCAACATGACCAGGCGCCTGCCCGCGCCGCAGAACCTGGCGGATGTGAAGAACCTCTGGTTCGCCAACTACGAGTCCAACGTGATCAGCGCCGTGCTGGTGACGACGGCCCTGGAACCGCGCCTCGCCGACAACGCCCGCGTGGTGACGCTCGGGTCGATCGCCGCACGGCGCGGCTCGGGTGCCTACGGCGCGGCCAAGGCGGCCGTCGAGGCGTGGACGGCGGACCTCGCGTTCGCCGTGGGAGCGAGGGGGATCACGGTCAACGTGGTCTCGCCGGGCGTCACCGAGGACACCGAGTTCTTCGGCGGCACCCTCAGCGAGGAGCGGCGCAGGAAACTCGTCGGGAACCCGGCGAACGGCCGCGCGGGCACCCCGGCGGACGTCGCCGCCGCTGTCGCGTTCCTGACCTCACCCGAGGCCGGGCACATCACCGCCCAGGTCATCGGGGTGAACGGCGG
This sequence comes from Lentzea flava, assembly GCF_014648475.1. Classification (GTDB taxonomy): domain Bacteria; phylum Actinomycetota; class Actinomycetes; order Mycobacteriales; family Pseudonocardiaceae; genus Lentzea; species Lentzea flava. Next base: position 227,117 of record NZ_BMRE01000003.1, read on the forward strand.
AGCCGGGCTCGGACGCTGAATCCGATCACCGCCAGCACGACGACGAGCAGCGCGATCCAGGAGAACTCGGCGAGGTAGTGCTCGGCCGCCTCGCCCACGAAGTAGACCGCCGCCGTCGTGCCGCCGGCCCACGCGATGCCGCCAGCCGCGTTGGCCAGCAGGAACTTCCCGTAGTGCATGCCCATCGTGGCGGCGAGCGGACCGGAGAGGATCCGCAGCAACGCCACGAACCGGCCGAAGAACACCGCCCAGGCGCCGTAGCGGTCGAACAGCGCCTGCGCGCGGCCGATCCTGTCCTCGCCGAAGTGGCGGGGGAACCTCTCGCCCGCCCACCCGAACAGGCGCGGCCCGAACCGCTTGCCCAGCGCGTACCCGGTGCTGTCGCCGATGATCGCGCCGGCCGACGCGCAGACGCCGACGAGGACCGGCGAGACGCCGTCGTGGTGTGAGGCCATGAGCGCGGCCGTGACCAGCACGATCTCGCCGGGCAACGGGATCCCGACGCTCTCGATGCCGACCACCAGGCCCACGACGACGTAGACGAGCAGCGGTGGAACGGTCTGCAGCCACTGGGTCAGCACACTCCCGATCTTCCTCCAGCAGCGGGATCCGCGCCGTGAACTCTGGCGTCTCGATAAGGTGTGGATCACCGGATCGAGGGGGCGGCGTGAGCAGCCAGTTCGGCGTGTTGTTGCGCCAGTGGCGGCAGCGGGCGGGGTTGAGCCAGGAAGCGCTCGCCCAGCTCGCCGGCGTGGGAATTCGCACGGTGCGCGGGCTGGAGATCGGGGAACGGACCGACCCGCGCATGGGCACCGTGCGGTCGCTGGCGGATGCGCTGAAGCTGACCGGGGCCGAGCGGGCCGAGTTGTTCGCCGCCGCCGGGCGTGACGAACCGGTCCAGGCCGAGCCGGTGCGCTTCGACCCGCTCGCCGAGGCCGCGGAGACGTTGAAGGTCGCGGTCGAGGCGCGCTGGCGGCGGGAGGAAGAGCAGCGGCAGATCCACGACCCGGTGCCGTTGCCCGTGCGGTGGGACCCTGCGCCGGTCGAGCTGCAGGACAGCTGGCTCAACATCGGCGGCGAGGCCGACCTGCGCGGGCGGCTGGACCAGGTCGTCGAGGTCTACCGGAAGGTCGGGTCGCGGCGGCTCGTGGTCCTCGGGCGCGCCGGATCCGGCAAGACGGTGCTGACCACGCGGTTCGTGCTCGACCTGCTCAAGGCGCGGGACGTCACCGACCCGGTGCCGGTGATCTTCAGCCTCGGGTCGTGGCATCCGGAACGGGTCGGGCTGCGCGACTGGATGGCCGAGCAGCTCATCCGCGATCATCCGTTCCTCGGGGCGCCGGGTCCCAGCGGTGGAACGGTCGCCGCGGCTCTCGTGGACGCGCAACGGGTGCTGCCGGTGCTGGACGGGTTCGACGAGATCGCGGCCGGGTTGCACCGCCCGGCGCTCAACGCGCTGAACACCACCACCCTGCCGTTGCTGCTCACGAGCCGTGTGGACGAGTACCGCGACGCGGTCGAGGGCACGGACGTGCTGACCTCGGCGGCCGCCATCGTGCTGGCCGACCTGACGTGCGACGACCTGGCGGACTACCTGCCGCGGACCACGCGCAAGAACGTGTGGACGCCGGTGCTCGACGAGGTGCGCGGCGGCGGGGCGTTGGCGAAGGTGCTGACGACGCCGCTGATGGTGGCGCTCGCCAGGCGGATCTACAGCGACACCCCTGACCACGATCCGGCCGAGCTGCTGCGGTTCCACGACGCCGACGAGATCGAACGGCACCTGCTCGGCAGCTTCGTCCCCGCCGTGTACGGGGCCGAGGCCGAGCGGGTGCGGCCGTGGCTCGGTTACCTGGCGGACCACCTGACCCGGCTGGGCACGCACGACGTGGCGTGGTGGCAGTTCGGCACCTCGGCGAAGGTGACCGGGGCGGCGGTGGGGATCGCGGTCGGGCTGGCGGACCTGCTGATCGAGGCCGTGGTGTTCGGTGCGCTGACCACCAGAGGGCTGGTGTTCGCGGCACTGATCGGCCTGGTCGCCGGTGTGGTCTTCGGCGTGGTGCATCGGTACGTGGCGCGCACCGCGCCGCTCGGACCTGTGCGGACGCGGCTGCGGCTGCGTGGCCGCCTCGGGAAGCGGGTGTGGTCGCGCGGCCTGCTCGGGCTCGGGTTCGGCGGGGCGGTCGGCGGCGCGTTCTCGCTGGTGCAGAGCCTGGCGTTCCTGTTGTTCTCGCCCGGTCTGAGGAGCGCGGCGGACCTGCTGGTGGACGCCGGTGTGTACGTCCCGGTGTTCGGGCTCGGCGCCGCGCTCGCGTTCGGGCTGGTCGCCGCGATGGAGGCGCCGCTGGACGTTCGGTCGGCGGGCAGTCCCGGCGACGTGATCGACGCGAACCGGCGCCACGTGCTCGGCCTGGTCGCGGTGGTGGTGCCGGTGTTCGGGCTGTTCGTCGTGGCGGCCACCGCGGTCGCCGTGGGCGGGCTCAGAGCGGTGCGGTGGCCGGTGCTGTGGACTCCGGCAGGAGCGCTGACGCTCGGGCTCGTCACCGGTGTCGGCGGTGGGCTGGCCTACGTGCTGAGCCTGACCGCGTGGGGGCAGTGGGTGGTCTTCGCGCGGGTGTGGTTGCCGTTGACCGGACGGTTGCCGTGGCGGTTGCCGGAGTTCCTCGACGACGCCTACCGGCGTGGCGTCCTGCGGCGGGCGGGTGCCGTCTACCAGTTCCGGCACGCGCGGTTGCAGGAACACTTCGCGCGTTTGCGCTGATCAGACCGACCGGCCATAAGTGGCCGGTCGTCTGGCCTGTCCTTCGTTTGGCCCGGCTGTGATCGTTTGCCATGCCGGACCGAGGGAGGGAACGCAGGGGTGTCAGGCAACGAGTCGCCGCCGCCGAGCGAGATCAACTGGGAGGCGTACAGCCACGAAGAGCTCCACCGGATGCTGTGGCAGGACGCCGACGTCGCCGACGTGAGCAAGGTCGCCGACGAGTGGACGCGGCACCGCGCCGCGCTGGACACGCACGCCGAGGTGCTGAGGGAACAACGGACCGCGCTGCTCGACGGGTGGCAGGGGACAGCGGCGGAGGAGGCCGCGGCCCGGCTCACCGCGCTGGCCGAGCGGATCGAGAAGATCAGCGAGCTGGCCGCCGCCGGGCAGAAGGCCGCGCAGGACTCGGCCGACGCGCTGGCTGCGGCGAGGGCGGCCATGCCACCGCCACCGGACGCGGCGACGATGCCCGCGTTCGCGGGGCTGCCGACGGTTCCGTCGATGCCGTTCACGTTGCCGAGCGCACCGGCGCCGATGGCGTTGCCGAGCGCTCCGACCATGCCCGCGGGAGCCACTTCCGGCTTCTACTTCTACTTCGGCGCCGTCGACGCCGACACGCAGAAGGCGCAGGCCGTCCGCGCGATGCAGACCTACGAGTCCAGCCTGAACGGCAGCGGCCGCCTCATCGACGACGCCCGCGGCAACATCCCGCAGGCCGCCCCACCGCCACCGCGTGCCGTGCCGCAGCCGGTGAGAACGCCCAGCTCAGGCGGTGTCCCGTGGCAACGGCTCGTCGGTGGTTCCGCGGTGTCGGCGAGAGGCCCGGTGATCGGCGCCACTCCGGTGAACCAGCAGGTCAGCCCCGGCATGCGGGCTGGGGTGATGTTCGGACAGCCAGTCGGAGCCGCCGCGACGGGCGCGCTCACCGCGGACACCCGGACGAGCGGCCAGAACAACGCGATGGCCGCACCACCGGCCGGTGGCGCGCGCAAGGACGAGGACCAGCCGCACGAGAACCAGATGCCCACGCTCGACCACGGCCTGTTCGTGGTGGACGACCGGGTGTCGCCCGCGGTGATCGGGGAGGAGTCGTGACCGGGTACGAGGTCGCGCCGGAGGCGTTGCAGGACCGGATCAGGACGCTCACCAGGCTGGCCGAGCTGACCGGCGACCTGGTGGCGACGGCGAGCAGGCTCGCCGAGCGGCAGCCGTTGCTCGGCACCGCCCCGCCCGCCCAGGACCTGGCGCGCCGGCTCAAGGCCGCGGGCTCGGGCCTCGCGGGTGAGGTGGGCGCTGCCGAACGCGAGGTGCGCGAGTTCCAGCGGATGCTCGCCGAGATCAGGAGCACCTACACCGAGACGGACGCCGAGCAGGCGCGCAAGGCGGGACGATGATCGCGTTCGACCTGGTGGAGATGGACCTGCTCGCCACCCACGCCGGGGTGCGCTGGCCGTTCCCGCTGCGGGTGCCGTCGTTCGGCAAACTCGCCGACGAACGGGCCGCGCTGCTCGCCGAGGCGGGCCACGGGCTGCAGGCGCGCGGACTGGCCGAGCCGCACGGACCGACGGGCATGGCCGCCGAGCTCGTCACCGCGTTGCGCGAACACACCGCCGTCGTGGACCTCGTCGTGCCGGGAACGGGTGCCGTCGCGATGGTCTACGGCGCCGACGCGGTCGTGTGCACGCAGTCCGGCAGCACGGTCCGCGTGACGCACGTCGAGGCGGAGACGCTGGGCGACGAGCTCGTGGCGTTGGTCCCCGAACTGCGGCCCGCCCAGCTGATGCCGATCACCCTGCCGCCAGGCGCCGGGCTCGACCTCGAGGTCACCGGACAGGGCCAGGCCGGGGTCGTCCTCGGCGGGCAGCGGCGGGAAGTGTCCTGGTTGGACAGTCCGGGCGGCAGGGTCAGGGTGGACGTCGGCGACGACGGCTGGGTGAGTGTGAATCCCATGCGGCACCACGACGTGGTGCGCGTGATCGGTGAGCTCGCCGCGATGGCGCGAGCCTAGAAGAGGGGGAAGAAGTGGATCCAGCACAGTGGCTGGCCGACTACCAGGAACGCCTGGAACGGGTGGCGTACAGCGCGCGGTCGGCGAGCGCGAGCCTGGCCGAGGTCGGGGCGAGCGCGACCTCGCCGCGCGGTGAGGTGACGGTGACCGTCAACGCGGGCGGTGTGCTCGGCGACGTCGCCCTGACGCCGGCGGCGCGCAAGCTCGACGTCGACACGCTCGCGACGCTGATCGTCTCCACCGCACGGGAGGCGCAACGGCTGGCGAGCGCGCGCATGGCCGAGGTGATGGCCAACTACCTCGGTGAAAGCGATGCGCTGCACCAGATCACCTCACATCTGCCGGAGGCCGTCCGATGACGTTCACCGTCGACCACGAGCAGCTGCGCAAGCACGCGGCCACGCTCGCCGGGTACGCCGACCAGCTCTCCGCGACCGGAACGCAGCTGCCCGGCGGGCTCGGCCAGGAGTCGCTGGGCTCGTTCGCCGGGTTCCTCACGTCCGGTCTGGGCAGTGCGATGGGGGAGACCCTGAACGCGTTCGCCCATATCGCGTCCACAATGGACAAAGTCGGCGAGGGCATGCGGCAGACCGCGGACCTGTACCAGCGCACTGACGACGACAACGCCGCGACGGTCGTGGGAGCCGCCCGATGACGACAGCGACGGACGCGGGCACGATCGCCGCTCTGCTGAGCGAACTCCGCACCACCACGAAGGCCATCGCCGGTGACGAGTGGCTCTCGTCGGACCTGGCCGCGGCGCCGAAGGCCGACATCAGCGAGCTCGGGTCGAACGGGAAACCGTTGCAGGCGCTCGACAGCGCGGGCGTCGGCTTCCTGACGCCGATGATCTCGTTCCTGGAAGAGCCGCTGAACCAGCTCAAGGGCGACCCGGACGGCGTCCAGCAGGGCGCCGGCGAGTTCGAGAAGGCGAGCAGGTCGGCCACCTCGCTGGCCCAGGACTACCAGGACAAGGCGAAGAGCGAGACCGACGGCTGGTCGGGACAGAGCGCGACCGACTACGCCAAGACCGGCAAGCAGCTCGTCGACGGCGTGCTGTCGGTCGCCGAGACCGCGCTCGGCAGCGCGACCGCGTTGATCAAGGCGGGTCAGGTCGTCGCGCAGGTCGTCGCCGAGGTCACCCGGCTGATCACCGAGGCGATCGGCAAGATCGTGCCGATCATGACGGAGGCGATCGCGGCGGCACCGGCGACGTTCGGGCAGAGCATCGCCGTCGCGATCCCGCAGTGCGTGCAGATCGCCGTCGACTGCGGAGTGCAGATCGCGGCCAAGCTCGGTGAGCTGCTGGCCAGCGGCGAGAACCTGATCAAGCTGGTCGAGGGTGCGCAGGCCGTGCTGAAGGTCGTGAAACAGGCCCTGTCGGTGATCGGTGAGCAGGCCCAGGGCACAGGTTCCGGCACCGCGAAGCTGCCGACCGCCAAGGGGGCGACGGCGTGAAGCGTCTCGTCACGATCGTCTGCGCGATCATGCTCGTCGGCGCCGCCCCGGCGAGGGCCGACGACGCGGTGCAGACGGTGCTCGACCGGTACCAGGCGCAGGCAGGGCCGGGTGCCGCCGTGCACTCGGCTTCCGGAACTCGCACCGCGGGCACCGGGAAGATCAACGAACAGCGGCCGATCACCGCGGCCGACCACTTCCGGATCGGCAGCCAGACCAAGACGTTCACCGCCTCGGTGGTCCTGCAGCTCGTCGACGAGGGCAGGGTCGAGCTGGACGCGCCGATCTCCCGGTACCTGCCGGGCGTCGTCACGGGCAACTACAACGGCGACGTGATCACCGTCCGCCAGCTGCTGCAGCACACCAGCGGCCTGGTGCGGGACGTCCGCGACGCGCGGGCGAACCCGGACGGCACGTTCACGCTCGCCGAGCTGGTCCGCTCGGCGATGGACGAGCCCGCGCAGTCCGCACCCGGCGCCGCGCTGAACTACTCGAACGTCGGCTACCTGGTGATCGGCCTGCTGATCGAGAAGATCACCGGCAAGCCGGCCGGCGAGGTGATCACCGAACGGATCATCCGGTCGCTGGGCCTGACCGAGACCGAGTTCCCCGCGGCGGGCAACCGCGCGCTGAAGAGCCCGTTCCTGAACGGCTACGTCGGCGGCCGCCTCGGCCCGTTCTTCTTCTGGACCGAGATGACCACCGCGATCGAGCTGTCGTTCTGGAGCACCGCCGGCGCGATGTCGTCCACTTTGGACGACATCCAGCGGTTCTACCGCGCGTTGCTCGGCGGGCGGGTCGTGTCGCCGGCCGCGCTCGCGGAGATGCGCCGGACGTTCAACTCCTACGGGCTCGCCCTGGCCCAGGTGCCGTTGAGCTGTGGTGTGGCCTGGGGTCACAACGGTGCCCTGACCACCGGTCACTACTCGTTGACGCTGGTCACCGACGACGGCCGGTTCGCGTCCGTGGTCACCAACACGAACGCGCCCGGCACGTCGCCGTCCGCCATCGACGTGGCGGACAAGGCGATCTGCGGTTAGCTGGTCAGGATGCTCCTGGCCAGGGCGGCGGTTTCGGACGGCGTCCTGCCGACCTTGATCCCCACCGCCTCCATGGCCTGCTTCTTGGCCTCCGCCGTGCCCGAGGACCCGGAGACGATGGCGCCCGCGTGGCCCATCGTCCTGCCCTCGGGCGCGGTGAAGCCGGCGACGTAGCCGACCACGGGCTTGGACACGTTGTCCCGCACGAACTCCGCTGCCCGTTCCTCCGCGTCGCCGCCGATCTCGCCGATCATCACGATCAGCTCGGTCTCCGGATCGGCCTCGAACGCCGCGATCGCGTCGATGTGCGTGGTGCCGACGATCGGGTCGCCGCCGATGCCGACGCAGGTGGTGAAGCCGAAGTCCTTGAGCTCGTGCATCAGCTGGTAGGTCAGGGTTCCCGACTTCGACACCAGCCCGATCGAGCCGGGCTTGGTGATGTCGGCGGGGATGATGCCCGCGTTCGACTTGCCGGGACTGATGATGCCGGGACAGTTCGGCCCGATGATCCGCGTCCGCTTGCCCTGCGCGTGCGCCCAGAACCGGGCCGTGTCGTGGACCGGGACGCCCTCGGTGATCACCACGGCGAGCCCGATCCCGGCGTCGACCGCCTCGATCACGGCGTCCTTCGTGAACGCGGGCGGGACGAAGAGCACGGACACGTTCGCGCCGGTTTGCTCCATCGCCTCGGCGACCGTGCCGAAGACCGGCAACGAGACGTCGTCGAAGTCCACGGACGTGCCGGCCTTGCGCGCGTTGACGCCGCCGACGACCTGCGTGCCGGCCGCGAGCATGCGGCGGGTGTGCTTGGAGCCCTCCGACCCGGTCATGCCCTGCACGACCACGCGGCTGTGCTCGTCGAGGAAGATCGCCATCAGGACTCCTCACCGGCGCCGGCGAGCGCGGCGGCACGGCCGGCCGCGTCGTCCATCGTGTGCGCCACCGTGATCAGCGGGTGTCGTGCTTGGTCGAGGATGCGGTGGCCCGCCTCCGCGTTGTTGCCGTCGAGCCGCACCACCAGCGGCTTGTCGGCGCGGTCGCCGAGCAGGCCCAGTGCCTGCACGATTCCGCCGGCCACCGCGTCGCACGCGGTGATGCCGCCGAACACGTTCACGAACACGCTGCGCACCGACGGGTCGGACAGGACGACGTCGAGACCGTCGGCCATGACCTGGGCCGAGGCGCCGCCGCCGATGTCGAGGAAGTTCGCGGGCTGCGCACCGGCCAGCGCCACGACGTCCAATGTGGACATGACGAGGCCTGCGCCGTTGCCGATGACACCGACCGTGCCGTCGAGCTTGACGTAGTTGAGGCCCTTCTCGGCCGCCCGCACCTCCAGCGGGTCACCCTGCGCGCCTGAATCGGTGCGGGAGTGCCGGAACGCGGCGTTGTCGTCGAGCGTCACCTTGCCGTCCAGCGCGACGATCCTGCCGGATTTGGTGAGCGCCAACGGGTTCACTTCGACGAGAGTGGCGTCCTCGGAAACGAAGACCTTCCACAAAGCGGAAGCGACGGCATTCACTTCGTCGGCCACCGAAGGTGAAAACACCGCAGCTGCGTCGAAGGACGAAGCTGGCATTCGAGTGATCGTGTCCGCCATCTCCTCGATCTCCATGCCGCCGGTGGCCGACGCCATCGCGATGAACGTCCTGTTGGCACGATCGAGAAGAAACGACAGGTAGTACTCCTCTGCGATCTCGCTCGCCTCGGTCACCAGCACCTTGTGCACGGTGTGACCCTTGATGTCCATCCCGAGGATGACGGAGGCGGCAGCAGCGGCTTCCTCGGGAGACGTGGCGAGCTTGATGCCGCCCGCCTTGCCACGTCCGCCGGTCTTCACCTGAGCCTTCACGACGACGGTGCCGCCGAGCTTCGCTGCGGCCTCGCGCGCGGATTCAGGAGTGTCCGCCACGAAACCGCGCGGAACGGGCACCCCGTACCGCTCGAAGAGGTCCCGGGCCTCGTGTTCGAAAAGATCCACCGTCTGCGTCCTCTCGCCGAAAACTTGCGGCCATCTATGGACATCCGGTTGGTAGCGGAGTAACGATATGCCTACCTCATACGGTATGCAATCTACAGTCGAGCGCCAAGGGGAGCTGATCGCCGATGACGAGTTCCGCGGAGGCTGTGCCGGAATCCGGGCCGGATTCCGGGCCCGATTCCGGGTCGATTTCAGGCGGCCATCTGGTCGCCAAGGCGCTCAAGGCTGAGGGCGTCGACACGATCTTCACGCTGTGCGGCGGCCACATCATCGACATCTACGACGGCTGCGTGGACGAGGGCATCGCCGTCGTCGACGTACGACACGAACAGGTCGCGGCGCACGCGGCCGACGGCTATGCGCGCATCACCGGCAAGCCCGGCTGCGCCGTGGTGACGGCAGGGCCCGGCACCACCGACGCCGTCACGGGCGTCGCCAACGCCTTCCGCGCGGAGAGCCCGATGCTGCTGATCGGCGGCCAGGGTGCGCTGAGCCAGCACAAGATGGGCTCGCTGCAGGACCTGCCGCACGTCGACATGATGACGCCGATCACCAAGTTCGCCGCGAACGTCCCGCACACCGCGCGCATCGCCGACATGGTGTCGATGGCGTTCCGCGAGGCGAACGCCGGCGCGCCGGGCCCGTCGTTCCTGGAGATCCCGCGCGACGTCCTCGACGCCAAGGTTCCCCTCAGCTCGGCCCGCATCCCGCAGGCTGGCCACTACCGCGCGTCCACGCGCAGCCTCGGTGACCCGGCGGACGTCGAGAGGCTCGCGGACCTGCTGGTGCACGCGAAGAAGCCGGCGATCCTGCTGGGCAGCCAGGTGTGGACGACGCGCGCCACGGACTCCGCGATCGAGCTCGTGCGGACGTTGAACATCCCCGCCTACATGAACGGCGCTGGCCGCGGCACCCTGCCTCCCGGCGACCCGCACCACTTCCAGCTGTCGCGCCGGTACGCCTTCGACAACGCCGACGTGATCGTGATCGTCGGCACCCCGTTCGACTTCCGGATGGGCTACGGCCGCAGGCTTTCCGCGAACGCGACGGTCGTCCAGATCGACCTCGACTACCGCACCGTCGGCAAGAACCGCGACGTCGACCTCGGCATCGTCGGTGACGCGGACCTGGTGCTGTCGGCGGTCTCGCAGGCCGCCTCCGGCCGGGAGGACAACGGCGCGATGGGCCGCAAGGTGTGGCTGGAGGAACTGCAGGCGGTCGAGGAGAAGGCCCGGCAGAAGCGCCTGGAGCACCTGCGTTCCGAGGACGTGCCGATCCACCCGTACCGGCTGGTGAGCGAGATCAACGACTTCCTCACCGAGGACTCCATCTACATCGGCGACGGCGGCGACGTCGTCACGTTCTCCGGCCAGGTCGTGCAGCCCAAGTCGCCCGGCCACTGGATGGACCCCGGTCCACTCGGGACGCTCGGCGTCGGCATCCCGTTCGTGCTCGCCGCGAAGCTCGCCAGGCCCGACAAGGAGGTCGTGGCGCTCTTCGGTGACGGCGCGTTCAGCCTCACCGGCTGGGACTTCGAGACGCTCGTCCGCTACGACCTGCCGTTCGTCGGCATCGTCGGCAACAACTCGTCCATGAACCAGATCCGCTACGGCCAGGCCGCCAAGTACGGCCTCGAGCGGGAGCGCGTCGGCAACACGCTCGGCGACGTCAAGTACGACCAGTTCGCCAAGATGCTCGGCGGCTACGGCGAGGAGGTGCGCGATCCCAAGGACATCGGACCGGCGTTGCGGCGCGCCCGCGAGTCCGGCAAGCCCTCGCTGATCAACGTGTGGATCGACCCGGACGTGTACGCGCCGGGAACCATGAACCAGACGATGTACAAGTAGGTGAGTGGGATGACCAAGGCCCTGGAGGGCGTCAAAGTCCTCGACATGACGCACGTGCAGTCCGGACCGTCGTCGACCCAGCTGCTCGCCTGGCTGGGCGCGGACGTCATCAAGCTGGAGACGCCGGGCCGCGGCGACATCACCCGCGGTCAGCTGCGCGATCTGCCCGATGTGGACAGTCTCTACTTCACGATGCTCAACTGCAACAAGCGGAGCATCACCCTCAACATGAAGGCCCCAGAGGGCAAGGAGATCTTCGAGAAGCTCGTCGGCGAGGTCGACATCCTCGTCGAGAACTTCGGTCCCGGCGTCGTCGAGCGGTTCGGCTACCCGTGGGAGAAGCTGCACGAGCTCAACTCCAGGCTCATCTACGCGTCCATCAAGGGCTTCGGCCCCGGCCGTTACGCCGACTTCAAGGCGTACGAGGTGATCGCGCAGGCCATGGGCGGCTCGATGAGCACCACCGGGTTCGAGAACGGGCCGCCGCTCGCCACCGGCGCGCAGATCGGCGACTCGGGCACCGGGATCCACCTGGTGGCCGCGATTCTGGCCGCTCTCTACCAACGGACGAACACCGGGCGAGGGCAGCGCGTGCAGGTGGCGATGCAGGACGCGGTGCTCAACCTGTGCCGGGTGAAGCTGCGCGATCAGCAGCGACTCGCCCACGGGCCGCTGGGGGAGTACCCGAACGAGCAGTTCGGTGACGAGGTTCCCCGCTCCGGCAACGCATCCGGTGGTGGCCAGCCCGGCTGGGCGGTGCGCTGTGCCCCCGGCGGCCCCAACGACTACATCTACGTGATCATCCAGCCGGTCGGGTGGAGGCCGCTGACCGAGCTGATCGGCAGGCCGGAGCTCGCCGACGACCCCGCGTGGGCCACGCCGGAGGTCCGGCTCTCCAAGCTGGACAAGGCGTTCGCGCTGATCGAGGAGTGGACGGAGAAGCACACCAAGTGGGAGGTGATGGACATGCTCAACGCCCACAACATCCCGTGCGGACCCATTCTGTCCACAAAGGAGATCATCGAGGACGAGACGCTCGCCGAGCTGGAGACCGTCGTCTCCGTCGAGCACCCCGAGCGCGGCACGTTCAAGACGGTCGGCTGCCCGCTCAAGCTCTCCGACTCGCCGGTCGAGGTGCACCGCTCGCCGTTGCTCGGTGAGCACAACGAGGAGGTGCTCGGCGCACTGGGCTACAGCAGCGAGCGACTGGCCGAACTCCGCACCGCCGGCGTCATCTGAACCTTTAGGGAGACGAATCCTCATGCCGGACAACGGCTACGACCGCGCCGCGGTCGAGAACGTACTCGCGAAGGTGCGGGCGGAGGGACGGTCGTCGCTCACCGCACCGGAGGGCAAGCGGGTCTGCGACGCCTACGGGATCGCGACCCCGGCCGAGGCGCTGGCGAAGTCGTCGGAGGGCGCCGTCGCGTTCGCCGAGGAGATCGGCTACCCGGTCGTGCTCAAGATCGTCTCACCGGACATCCTGCACAAGACCGAGGCCGGTGGCGTCCTCGTGGGGCTGAAGAACTCCAGCGAGGTCGCCGAGGGCTACCGCACGATCATCCACAACGCCCGCAACTACAAGGCGAACGCGGAGATCACCGGCGTCCAGGTCCAGCAGCAGCTGCCGACCGGCAACGACGTTCACGAGGTGATCGTGGGCGCGGTGACGGACGAGACGTTCGGCAAGATCGTCGCGTTCGGCCTCGGCGGTGTGCTGGTCGAGGTGCTCAAGGACGTCACGTTCCGGCTGGCACCGACGAGCACGTCCGAGGCGCTCTCCATGGTCAACGGCATCGCGGCCGCGGAGATCCTGCGCGGGGTCCGTGGCGCGCAAGGGGTTGACGCCGCGAAACTCGCCGACCTGATCCACCGGGTGTCGGATCTGGTCACCGACTTCCCGCAGCTGGCCGAGGTCGACCTCAACCCGGTGCTGGCCACTCCGAGTGGTGCCACCGCGGTCGACGTGCGGATCCTGGTCGACGAGAACGCCGCCGCCGAACCGCAGCGGTTCACGCAGGACGAGATCCTGACCGCGATGAACCGCATCATGAAGCCCGCCGCCGTCGCCGTGATCGGTGCCTCGAACGAAGAGGGCAAGATCGGCAACTCGGTGATGAAGAACCTCGTCAACGGAGGGTTCCAGGGCGAGATCCACCCGATCAACCCCAAAGCCGACGAAATCCTCGACCGCAAGGCGTTCGCGAGCATCGCCGACGTGCCGGGAGACGTCGACGTGGCGGTGTTCGCCATCCCGGCCAAGTTCGTGCCCGCCGCCCTGGAGGAGGTCGGCAAGAAGGGCGTCGCCGGCGCGATCATGATCCCGTCCGGCTTCGGCGAGACCGGCAACGTCGAGCTGCAGAACGAGATCGTGGCGATCGCGCGCAAGCACGGCGTCCGCATCCTCGGGCCGAACATCTACGGTTACTACTACACGCCGGAGAACCTCTCGGCGACGTTCTGCACGCCGTACGACGTCAAGGGCGGAGTCGCGCTCTCGTCGCAGAGCGGCGGAATCGGCATGGCGATCCTGGGCTTCAGCCGCTCCGCGGGCATGGGCGTCTCCGCGATCGTCGGCGTGGGCAACAAGGCCGACATCGACGAGGACGACCTGCTGACGTTCTTCGAGTCCGACCCGAACACCCAGCTCGTCGCGATGCACCTGGAAGACCTCAAGGACGGCCGTTCCTTCGCGGAGACGGCGAAGCGCGTGTCGCAGAAGAAACCGGTCGTGGTGCTCAAGGCGGGACGAACCGATCAGGGCGCCAAGGCGGCCAGCTCGCACACCGGCGCGCTGGCCGGCAACGACCGGGTCTACGACGACATCCTCAGGCAGAGCGGCGTGATCCGCGCACCCGGCCTCAACGACCTGCTGGAGTACGCGCGGGGCATCCCGCTGCTCGCCACGCCGAAGGGCGAGAACGTCGTCATCATCACCGGCGCGGGCGGCTCGGGTGTGCTGCTCTCGGACGCCTGTGTGGACAACGGGTTGTCGCTCATGAGCATTCCGGACGATCTGGACGCGGCGTTCCGGAAGTTCATCCCGCCGTTCGGCGCGGCGGGCAACCCCGTCGACATCACCGGCGGCGAACCGCCCTCGACGTACCGGAACACGATCGCGCTCGGCCTCGCGGACGACCGCATCCACTCGCTGATCCTGGGCTACTGGCACACCATCGTCACGCCACCGATGGTGTTCGCGAAGCTCGTGGTCGACGTCGTGGAGGAGTACCGGGCGAACGGCATCCACAAGCCCGTCGTCGCCTCGCTCGCCGGCGACGTCCAGGTGGAGGAGGCCAGCGAGTACCTGTACCGGAACGGAGTGGTTGCGTATCCGTACACAACGGAGAAACCTGTCGCAGTACTGGGCGCCAAGTACCGGTGGGCAAGGGCCGCCGGGCTGCTGGGCTAGCGGCAACGCGAGTTTGTAAGGGAGATGGCCCGTCCGCGACCGTGTCACGCCCACGGTCGCGAACCCGCCAGGGAGGTCAACGAAGACAGCCGGTCCTCTGGAGGTTGTTAACCGTGGATGATCCAAATCTGGTCGCCCGCACGGAAGTGTCAGCACCGCCTCAGAAAGACTCTCTGAAGGAGCGTGTCTGGCCTGCGGGCAGGCTGGAAGCGATGCCCATCAGGAAACTGCCCGACGCGCCACCGTCGATCCACCTGCTGGGCCCCACCGTCTTCCTGGTGGCTCTCGGCGTGGGCATGGGCGAGTCCTACATGTGGCCGCGCCTGGTGCTGGTCTTCGGACCGGACATCAGGTGGCTCTTCCTGATCGGCGTGACGCTGCAGGCCGTCGTCATGCTCGAGATGGCGAGGTACGCGATGGCGACGGGGGAGAGCATCTTCTTCGGCGCCGCCCGCGTGTTCAAACCGATCATGTGGTTCTTCTTCGTCGTCGCGATACTCGTCTACATCTGGCCGGGCCACCTGTCCGCGGGAGCGGCGGCTCTGGAACGGATCACCGGTATACCCTGGACGGTGTCGGCCTGTGTGGGCCTGGTGCTGGTGGGGGTGCTGTTCAGCCTCGCCAAGGTCATCTACAACCTGCTCGAGAACCTGCTGTCCATCCTCATCGGACTGCTCGTCGTCGGCACCGCGGTGGTGGCGGCGATGGTCGGCACGTGGGGCGATCTGACCAGCACCGTGACCGGCATGTTCCAGTTCGGGTACTTCCCGGCGCAGGCGATGTCGCCGGAGTGGTTCCCGATCATCGTCGGCTCGATCGCGTTCGCCGGCCCGTCCGGCATGCAGCAGATGTGGTACACGCTGCACCTGCGCGACAGCGGCGCCGGCATGGGCGCGCACATCCCGAAGCTGCGCGGCCTGCGGCACGCGGGCGAGGAGGAGCAGATGCCCTCGCGCGGCTACATGTTCGACACCGACGACTCCGCGGAGCTCGCGAAGTGGAAGGGCTGGCGGCGCTGGGTGACGTTCGACGCCCTGCTGCTGTTCTGGGGCATCACGATGCTCGTCACGGTTTCTTTCACGGTTCTCGCGCAGTCGGCCAGCCGCACGTCGCCGGACGTGAAGGCGCTCATCGAGTCCGGTGAACGCGAGGCGGCGCTCAACGCCATGTCGGACGCCTTCGCGTCGGCGGGCGGACCGGTGCTCGGTGCGGTGTTCCTCGGGTTCATCGCGTTGATCGGCCTCAACGCCACGCTCGGTCTCTTCGACTCGTTCTCGCGCGGCCAGGCGGACATGACCTACCACTTCGTGCCCGGCGCGAAGAGGTTCCGGATGTCGCACCTCTACGCGGGCTTCCTGTGGGGTGTCATCACGTTCGGCATCCTGATCCTGCTGTTCGGACCGGCCGACGGACCGGGAGCGATCCTCGACGTGCTCGCGTTCCTGTCGACGTTCGCCATGGGCGCCTACTGCGTGGTGCTGCTGCTGGTGAACAACCGGATGCTGCCCAAACCCATCAGGCCCAAGCTGATCACGAACCTCATCGTGGGCTTCGGTGCCGTGTTCTACCTGGGCATGCTGCTCTTCAGCCTCGTCAAGTTCGGCGTGGTGGTGGGCTGACATGCAGATCCGAGAAGCAATCCCCGGTGCGTTCGTGGGACTTGCTGCCGGGCTGATCGCAGGTGGGCTGGCCGCGCTCGTCGGTCAGCCCGTCGCGTGGGCCCTGGTGACGGTCCTCTCGCTCGGTGTGCCGCTCGCGTTGCTCGGCGGTGGATTCGGCCTGCTGGTGGCGGCAGGCCGGCTCCCGGCGGGCAGGTTCGCCCCGGTGGCCCTCTTCTGGCTGGTGGGATTCCCGCTGGCCCGGCTGCTGCACGAGATCTCGGTGAGCGTCGTGCTCACCGGCCAGGTCCGGCTGCCCTCTGACCTGGCCGGTTTCCTCGCCTACCAGGGAATCGTGAGCCTCGGCTGGGCGATCGGCTTCCTGTGGTTGCACGAGCGCGTCGCGATGCGTCTTCGCCTCCGTGCCACCGCTGCCCGCTGACCTTCCGCCGGAGGAGCGAGAATGCTGGATCTTCCTGTCTGGGTGTGGATCGCGACCATGGGCGGGCTCGCCCTGGTGATCGCGTTCGACTTCTACCTGGTGGTGCGCAAGCCCCACGAACCCTCGTTCCGCGAATCCGTGTGCTGGGTCGTGTTCTACGTGGGCCTGGCCGTCCTCTTCGGACTCGGCGTGACGCTGCTCGCCGGCGGCCGGCACGGAGGCGAGTTCTTCGCGGGCTGGATCACCGAGTACTCGCTCAGCGTCGACAACCTGTTCGTGTTCGTCCTGATCATGGCCCGGTTCGCGGTGCCGCGGGAACAGCGGCAGAAGGTGCTGATCGTGGGCATCCTGCTGGCGTTGCTGCTGCGTGCGGTCTTCATCGCGATCGGCGCCGAGGCGATCTCCCGGTTCGACTGGCTCTTCTACGTCTTCGGCGCGTTCCTCATCTACACCGCGTGGAAGCTGGTGGCGCACAACGAGAGCGAGGAGGCCGAGTTCTCCGAGAACGCCGCTTTGCGCGCGGTGCGCAAGGTGTTCCCCCGCGCGAGTCCGCTGCTGATCGTCATGGTGGCGGTCGGCACCACGGACCTGTTGTTCGCCGTGGACTCGATCCCGGCGATCTTCGGGCTGACCAAGGAGCCGTACCTGGTGCTGACCGCCAACGCGTTCGCGTTGATGGGCCTGCGCCAGCTCTTCTTCCTGGTGGGCGGTCTCCTGGATCGCCTGGTGCACCTGAGCAAGGGCCTTGCGGTGGTGCTCGCGTTCATCGGGCTCAAGCTGATCCTGGAGGCGATGCACCACCACGGTGTTCCCTGGGCGCCGGAGTTCCCGATCGTGGTCTCTCTCGGAGTGATCGTGGTGACCCTCGCGATCACCACGGTGTGGAGCCTGCACACCTCCCGGCGGGCCGCCCGTGCCGCCGTGGAGGAGGCGGAAGCTCAGCGCTCTCAACGCATCGAGGGCGCTCAGCCGTGAATCGTGTGGCCCTCGGCGTCCTTGCGGAGCGTCTTGGCCACGGCCGCGACGGCCTCGGCGTCCTTGCGCTGTTCGTTCAGCGCGGTGGTCAGCCCGAGGCCGAGCGTGCGGCCGTCGGCGGAGAATCCCTGACGCGGCTGGGTGAGCCCGCGGACGAAGTTCTTGAAGCGGGACATGGTCTTCCTCCTGTCGATGGTCGTCCCCGAGGCGCGCACCAGCCCACCAGGCGGTGTCGCGCGGGGGTCACGGGGGTGCGGCTGGGATGTCGTCCACCGGGTACCCACTCGGGGGCCTCGGTGATCCCATCCCCGTCGACATTCAGCATACTGCGTTTTGTATGCAATCCACGGCCATCGTGTCGCGGATCACCCGTGTGGCACCAAATGACCGATTTAGGATGATCTGAGCGTAATGACCTAGTTACTCTCGGTCGTCTTCCGGTCGTGGTAGGTCTGCCGGGTCTGCTCCGCGTGGTGGTGCATGACCTCGCCTGCTCGCTCTGCGTCACCGTCGGCGATGGCGGCGATCAGCTCAGCGTGTTCGTTCCACGAGTCGCGGCTGCGCGGACGGGCGATCGGCGTGTAGTACCACCGCACCCGCCGGTCGACCAGCCCGATCATCTCGGCGAGGACCTTGTTGCGGCCGATCGCCGCGACGGCCGCGTGCAGGTCGGCGTTCGCCTGGACCAGGCGTTCGACGTCGGCGGCGGCCAGCGCGTCCTCGCCGGCCTTCTGCAGCTTCTTGAGCTGCTTCACGTCCTGCGGGGTGGCGTGCTCGGCGGCGAGCTTCGCGGAGTAGGTCTCCAGCACGCTGCGCACGGCGAGCAGCTGGTCGGCCTCCTCCTCGGTCGGGGTGTGCACGAAGGCGCCCTGGGCGGGACGCAGGTCGACCCACCCGTCGGTCTGCAGCCGCTGCAGGGCCTCTCGCACCGGCTGCCTGCTCACGCCCAGGTACTCGGCGAGCTCGGCCTCGACCAGGTGCTGGCCGGGTGCGAGCGTGCGGTTGACGATGAGCTCGAGCAGGGCGTCGTACACGGCCTGGCGCAACGGCGCCGGCCGCTCGACCCGGCGGCTCGCTGCGGCACTGAGCGAGCTCTTGCCGGCTCGGCGGCCACTGGGCAAAGAGGTCATGCGCGACAGAATACAGCTTTTGGTATGCAAAAAGCACTTCTAGGGCTTTGGTCGTGTTGTCCGTATACTGTATGCAATCGATTTGGCTGGCGGAGCGGGGCGTGACATGAAGATCGCTGTTCTCGGAGCCGGAGCGATCGGTGCCTACGTCGGTGCGGCCTTGCACCGCGCGGGCGTGGAAGTCCACCTGATCGCGCGCGGAGCCCATCTCGCCGCCATGCAGCAGCACGGCGTGCGAGTGCTGAGCCCGCGCGGTGACTTCACCGCGCGTCCACACGCGACCGACTCACCTTCGGAGGTGGGCGAGGTCGACTACGTGTTCCTGGGCCTGAAGGCGTACTCGTACGCCTCCGCGGGCGACCTGCTGGCACCGCTGCTGGGCCCTTCCACCGCGGTGATCGCAGCGCAGAACGGCATCCCGTGGTGGTACTTCCACGGCATGACGGGCCACCCGCTCGAAGGCCACCGCATCGAGGCCGTGGACCCCGGCGGCGCGGTGACGGCCGTCCTGCCGATGGAACGAGCGATCGGCTGCGTTGTCTACTGCTCGACCGAGATCGAGTCGCCCGGCATCATCCGCCACCTCGAAGGCACCCGCTTCTCGATCGGCGAGCCAGACCGGTCGATCTCCCCGCGCTGCGTGGCGCTGAGCGAGGCGATGATCGCGGGCGGCCTGAAGTGCCCGGTGGAGAAGGACGTCCGCGAGGACATCTGGATCAAACTGATGGGCAACGTGGCGTTCAACCCGCTGAGCGCCCTGACCCGCGCGACGATGGTGGAGATCTGCGACCACTCGGACAGCCGCTCGCTGGTGGCGCAAATGATGGCCGAAACCCTGACCATCGCCCGAGCCGCGGGCTGCGACCCGCAGATCTCCATCGAGAAGCGCATCGACGGCGCGCGGCGCGTCGGACACCACAAGACCTCGATGCTGCAGGACCTGGAGGCCGGCAAACGGCTGGAGATCGACGCGATCATCGGCGCAGTGGTGGAGATCGCCTCGCTGACCCGCGTGCCGGCGCCGACGCTGCGGCACGTCTACGCGGCCATCGACCTGCTGTCGCGCACCTCGCTGGTGTCCTGAGCCGGTGCTGGGTTTGCGGGCACTGTTCGCGTGCTGTTCTAACGGTGATGGGTGTGACCGTTCGTGAGCTGGTTCCGTGGTCGTGGCAGCCATGTGGACTCGTGGGCGTGACGTCGCCTTGCGTGGGTGGTTGCGTGGGCATTGACGAGCCGGGTCATTTCATCGCCGCTTCGCGACGCTCGCGATTGGGGCTTGACTTCGGGGCCCTTGCGAGGCGCAGATCGGCCTTCAAAAGCCGGGCATGAGGAGCCCGGCCGATCCGAACACGGTAGCACCTCGCACCCAAAGTCAAGCCCCAATCGCGAGCGTGCGTGGTTGCGTTAGGCGGTCGGGTTCCGGAGATTACCGCTTGAACAGCGTGGCATCAGGCCTTTACGGCTCGGCTTCGCCGTCGCAGTTTCGGGGAGGCACCTCGGCTTTGCCGTTGGTAATGCGTGGCGGCGGGGGCTTTGTGGTTTGTGTCGTATTGCCGCAGTGGGATCGGTGCTTGTCTTCGGGTGATCGCTCTTGTCGTTGTCTCGGCTTCCGGCTGTGTCTGGCCGGGTTGTGGGCATGGCTGTGCCACGGCCGTGGTGGTGCTGCACGGCCGTGGCGGTTGGCGTGGGGGCCGCTCGCGTTCCCCTGGTCGGGGTCAGGCGGCGGTGTGGAGCTGGTTGCGTCTGGGTCTGCGTTGAGGGTCGAGCCAGGCGGGCGGGTAGAAGACCGGCACGCCCTGCTCGATCGTGACTTCCCAGCCGCTGCGGTGGATGAGCGTGTGGTGGTGACGGCACAGCAGCACGCCGTTGTCGACGCGGGTGTCGCCGCCGTCGGCCCAGTGATGAACATGGTGGGCATCGCAATGCTTCGGCGGGCGGTGGCAGCCGGGGAAGGCGCAGCCGTGATCGCGGGCGACCAGCGCGCGGCGGATCCCGGCGGTGAACAGCCGCGACCGGCGGCCCACGTCGAGCGGCTGGGATTTCCCACCCAGGACGATCGGGATGATGCCCGCAGAGCAAGCGAGCTGGCGGACCTGGTCAGCGGGGATGCGGTCGCCGTTGTCCAGCACCGCGTGACCCATCTGCGCGGCCAGGTCCTCGTAGGCCATGGTCAGGGTCAACGCGACCGGTTCGCCGCCGTGTTCGGGCAGCTGGTCCGCGCGCAGGGTCAGGTCGATCAGTTCGGCCAGGGCGTCGCCCTGGCGTTCGTCGAGCGAGCGCGGGTCGGGGCCTTCGTCGGTGGTCGGGCGGGGCTTGGCCAGCGGGTCGAGCAGGGTCGCGAACTTGGCGCCGGTGATCGCGTCCAGGGTTGCCGCGAGCTTCCAGTCCCCGGCCTTGTTCTGGCGCAGCGTGAGCCGGTTGCCCGGCGGGGCGGGTTCGGGGTCGCGGGGTTCGGGGTCGTTCTGGTAGAGGCCGTAGGCCAGGTCTTTGCCGAACGTGCGCACCGCGGCGGGCTCGTGGTCGCGGGCGCAGTCCACGACCAGGTTCTCGACCTCGGCGGGCAGGTTCTTCATCGCCTCCGCGACCGCGACGACGTGGTCGAGCGACAGCGCGCCCTCGGCCGCCGCCGCGGCGGTCACCGGAAGGGCGGGGGCGAGTTCGCTGCCGGTCGGAGTGATCTCACTGCTGAGCAGGACGGCCTGATCCACCCAGCGCTTGGCGGTCGCCGGGTCCCAGCGGAGGGCGTGCCGCAGCACCTGCGGCAGAGTTTTGTACCCCAGCTCCGCGGCGGCTCCGCGCCGATTCAACTCGGCGATGTCCTGCATCACCGCATATTCGCGGGCCCGGATTTCCGTCACCTTGCCGACGATGCTGCGCAGCAGCTCGTCAGTAGGGAGGAGGGAAAGCCCGGGGTCGCTCACGTGTTCGACTCTACCGCAAGATCACGAGAATATTACGGTCGAAAATGAACACTATCGAGTGAAGTGGCAATTTCCGGAAGCGGCGATGAAATGTCCTCGCTCGGTAAAACACCCACGCAACGGCCGAAGCGAGGTGGCGTCACGCAAGCTAAGACCCCTCTGTCGGCCCGCTACGACCCGGCCACCGCGACCCGGCCCGCTGCGAGCCGACCCGCGCGCGGCCCGCGTCCCAGCCGCCAAACCGCAACAGGGGCTAGCGCATACCGAAGATTGCATACAGTATGGAGGGCAGGAGGTGTCGTGATGAGCAGGCGGAAGAAGACCGAGCCGTACGTGCGGCTCACCCAGCCGCTGGTGCGCGACGCAGGCATCCTGCGCCCTGCCACCTGGGACGAAGCGCTGGACCGCGCGGCCGAGGGGTTTCGCAGGAACGTGGCCAGGCACGGGCCGGACGCGTTCGGGATGTTCTCCTGTGCCAGGGCCACCAACGAGATGAACTACATGGCGCAGAAGTTCACGCGGGCGGTCATCGGCACGAACAACGTCGACTCGTGCAACCGCACGTGTCACGCGCCCAGTGTGGCGGGGCTGGCCAAGGTCTTCGGCAGTGGTGGTGGGACATCGTCCTACCAGGAGATCGAGGACGCCGACCTCATCATCCTGTGGGGGTCCAACGCGCGCGAGGCGCACCCGATTTTCTTCCAGCACGTGCTGAAGGCGGTCAACAAGGGCGCGAAGCTGTACGTGGTCGACCCGCGGCTGACGAGCACCGGGAAGTGGGCGCACAGGTGGTTGCGGCTCAACGTCGGCACCGACATCCCGCTGGCCCACGCCATCGCGCGGGAGATCATCGCGTCGAACCTGGCGAACCTGAGTTTCATCGAGCGTGCGACCGAAGGGTTCGAGGAGTTCGTCAAGGCGGTCGAGCCGTGGACGCTGCCCGTCGCCGAGCTGGAGACCGGCGTGCCAGCTGAGCTCATCCGCGAGCTCGCACATGCTTACGCCAAGGCCGATCGCGGGCAGCTCAGCTGGACCCTCGGGATCACCGAGCACCACAACGGCACGGACAACGTGCTCAGCCTCATCAACCTGGCGCTGCTCACCGGGCACGTCGGGCGGTACGGGGCCGGGCTGAACCCGTTGCGCGGGCAGAACAACGTCCAGGGCGGCGGTGACATGGGGGCCATTCCTGACCGCCTGCCCGGCTTCCAGGACATCACGGATCCGGACGTCACGGCCAGGTTCAACGCCGCCTGGGGTGCGAGCATCCAGCCGAAGAAGGGCTGGAACCTCACCCAGATGCTCGAGGCGATGGAGCGCGGTGACATGACCACCGTCTACATCATCGGCGAGAACCCGGTGCAGTCCGAGGCCGACTGCGAACACACCATCAAGCGACTGTCCAACTTGGACCACATCGTCGTGCAGGACATCTTCCTCACCAAGACCGCCAAGATGGCACACGTCGTGCTGCCGGCCGCGGCCGCGTGGTGCGAGACCGACGGCACGTTCACGAACAGCGAGCGCCGCGTTCAGCGGGTGCGCAAAGCGCTCGACCCTCCTGAGGGTGCGCGGGACGACATCGAGATCATGAGCGAGATCGCGAAGCGGCTCGGTGCGAACTGGCAGCACATGACCGGTGAAGAGGTCTGGGACGAGCTGCGCGGCCTGTCGCCGTTGCACACCGGCATGAGCTACCAAAGGCTCGAAGCGCTCGGTGGCATCCAGTGGCCGTGTCCCAGCGAGGACAGCCTCGAACCCAGCTATCTGCACGCGCGGCTGTGGGAGTCCGACCCGGTGAAGCGCGGCAGGCCGGCGCCGTTCTCTCCGGTGCTGCACAGCCCGCCGGTCGACGAGCTGACCGAGGAGTTCCCGTTCCGGCTCACCACCGGGCGCCGGCTCGACTCCTACAACACCGGCGTGCAGTCGCACGGGTTCGAGTCGCCGTTGCGCAAGGGGGAGACGCTCGACCTGTCACCGCAGGACGCGGCGAAGCTCGGCGTCGAGGACGGCGAGGAAGTGCGGATCACGTCCAGGCGCGGGCAGATCCAGGCTCCGGTGCGGATCGACGACGGGCTCACGCCCGGCCTGGTGTTCATGACGTTCCACTTCCCGGACGAGATCGACGTCAACATCATCACGATCGAGGCGACCTGTCCGATCGCGGGAACGGCCGAGTACAAGGCAGCGGCGATCCGCATCGACAAGCTCCCGGTGAAGGTGGGCTGAGTGGACCTCAAACTGCTCGACGCCGAGCCCACCGAGGCCGAGCGCGTCGTCGTCGACCTGTTCACCGGAATGGGGAGGGACCAGCTGCTGCCCGCACTGCACGCCGTCAACGACAGGGTCGGCTGGATCAGCCAGGGCGCGCTGAACCACATCTGCCGCGTGCTGCACGTCCCGCCGGCCGAGGCGTACGGCGTGGCGAGCTTCTACTCGCTGTTCTCGCTCACCGAACGGCCCGCGAAGGTCGTGCACGTCTGCGTCGACCTCGCGTGCCAGGTCAACGGCGCGAAAGCGGTGTGCGACAGGCTGACCGACGAACTCGGGCCGGCGGGGGCGGGGAGCGGATGGCTGCGCAGCCCCTGTCTCGGGGTGTGCGAGAAGGCTCCGGCAGCGCTCGCGTTCGAGGCGGGAGAGGTGGCGAAGGAGCAGCTCCTCGCGCCCACTCACGCCGGTGAGGTGATCGCGGTGGCGGCCGCCGGTCCCTCCCGTGTGGACGGTGAGCGCGCGGAGGTGCCGCAGGCCGGTGCGCCCGGCCTGCGGCTGCTCAAGCGGGTCGGGGTGGTGGATCCGGAGAGCCTGGACGACTATCGGGCGACGGGCGGCTACCAGGCGTTGCGCACCGCGCTGCTGCTCGGACCGGCCGGGGTGATCCGCGAGGTGAGCGACGCGAAGCTGATGGGGCGTGGCGGCGCGGCGTTCCCGACGGGACGCAAGTGGGACGCCACCGCCCGCCAGCCTGTGCGGCCGCATTATCTGGTGTGCAACGCGGACGAGAGCGAGCCCGGCACGTTCAAGGACCGGCTGCTCATGGAGGGCGACCCGTTCGCGGTGATCGAGTCGATGACGATCGCCGGGTTCGCGGCCGGGTGCTCGAAGGGCTACCTGTACCTGCGCGGCGAGTACCCGCGGGCGCTGCACCTGCTGCGCAACGCGATCTCGAAGGCGCGCGAGCGGGGTTTCCTCGGCACGAACGTCATGGGCCACGAGGGTTTCTCGTTCGACATCGAGATCCGCCGCGGCGCCGGTGCCTACATCTGCGGCGAGGAGACCGCGATCTTCAACTCCATCGAGGGCTTCCGCGGCGAGCCGCGGTCGAAGCCGCCGTTCCCGGTGGAGCAGGGGCTGTTCGGCAAGCCGACCGTGGTCAACAACGTGGAGACGCTGGTCAACGTCCCGGTGATCCTCACGGAGGGGTGCGAGGCCTACACGCGCATCGGCACCGAGGGTTCCACGGGGCCGAAGCTCTTCTGCCTGTCGGGGAACGTGAGTCGTCCGGGCGTGTACGAGGTGCCGTTCGGCACCACGCTCTCCGAACTCCTCGATCTGGCGGGTGGCGTGCCGCCAGGCCGGGAGCTGCGAGCGGTACTGCTCGGCGGGGCGGCAGGCGGGTTCGTCCGCCCGGACGAGCTCGACCTGCCGCTCACCCTGGAGGACGCGCGCGCCGCCGGCACCACGCTCGGCTCCGGTGTCGTGCTGGTGCTGGACGACACCGCCGACCTGGGCAGCTTCCTGTTGCGCATCGCCGCGTTCTTCCGCGACGAGTCGTGCGGGCAGTGCGTGCCGTGCCGGATCGGGACCGTGCGGCAGGAAGAAGCGTTGCACCGGCTCGTCGGCAAACGTCCGCTGAGCACCAGCGCGGCTGATCTCCAACTGCTGCGGGAAGTCGGGCAGGTCATGCGCGACTCCTCGATCTGCGGCTTGGGTCAAACCGCTTGGAACGCCATCGAATCAGCGCTCGACAGGCTCGGTTACGCCGAGGAGGCGACGAAATGACGATCGTCGAAATCGGACTTCCGAAGCGTCTGGTCGAGTTCACGCTGGACGGCGAAAGTGTGCGGGTGCCGGAGGGCGCGACGATCCTGGACGCGTGCACGGCGGTGGGCAAGTCGATCCCGACGCTGTGCTACGGCGACACGTTGAAGCCCGCCAACGCCTGTCGCGTCTGCATGGTCGAGGTCGAGGGCTCACGCACGCTGGTGCCGTCGTGCTCGCGCAAGGTCGAGCCGGGCATGGTCGTGCGCACCGACTCCGAGCGCACGCAACACAGCCGCAAGCTGGTGCTGGAACTGCTGGGGTCCGCAACCGACCTGTCCACCACGCCGCACGTGGACGAGTGGATGTCCGCGTGCGGCGCCGACCCCTCCCGGTTCGGTCCCGATGCCGAAACGAAGCTCCAACCGACCACAGTGGACAATCCGCTCTACGTCCGCGACTACGGCAAGTGCATCATGTGCTACAAGTGCGTCGACGCGTGCGGCGACCAGTGGCAGAACAGCTTCGCCATCTCCGTGGCCGGGCGCGGGTTCGACGCCCACATCTCCACGGAGTTCGCCACGCCGTTGCCCGACAGCGCTTGCGTCTACTGCGGCAACTGCATCGAGGTCTGCCCGACCGGGGCGCTGAGCTTCAAGCGCGAGCACGACAAGCGCGAGGACGGCACCTGGGACGAGTCGAAGCAGACCCGGACCACGACCGTGTGCACGTTCTGCGGTGTCGGGTGCAACCTCACCCTGCACGTGCAGGACAACGAGATCGTGAAGGTGACGTCACCGCACGACAGCACCGTCACGCACGGAAACCTGTGCATCAAGGGCCGGTTCGGCTGGCAGCACGTGCAAAACCGCTGATCCTTCTGCAGGGAGGGCGCCCGATGTCGTTGATCCTCAAGCCTGGCACCTCGTGGGACGAGGTCTACTCGCAGTGCGTGCGGCTCGCACCCGAAGCGTTCCACGACGATCGGCTGCTCAACCACTTCGGCGGCGGGTGGAGCCGGTCCGGTGAACCGATGCCCGCCACCAGCCCCGTCGACGGCTCCACCATCGCGGGCCCGCCGTTCCTCGACTTCGACGTCGCGGGCCGCGCCGTGGTCGCCGCCGTCGACCAGCACATCGAGTGGCGCAACGTGCCGCTCGCCGAACGCAAGACGCGGGTGTCGGCAGCCCTGGACGCGCTGACCCAGCACCGCGACCTGCTGTCGTTGCTGCTGGTGTGGGAGATCGGCAAGCCGTGGCGGCTCGCGACGGCCGATGTCGACCGTTGCATCGAGGGCGTGCGCTGGTACGTCGAGGAAATCGACGGGATGCTCCACGGCCGGGAGCCGCTCTCCGGCCCGGTCAGCAACATCGCCTCGTGGAACTACCCGATGAGCGTGCTGATGCACGCGATGCTGGTGCAGGCGTTGGCGGGCAACGCGGTCATCGCCAAGGCACCGACCGACGGCGGCGTCAGCTGCCTGACGCTGGCGACCGCGCTGGCCGTTCGGTCCGGTCTGCCGTTGACGCTGGTGAGCGGCAGCGGGGCCGAGCTGGCGCCGGTGCTGGTCGGCTCGTCGTTCCTCGGCTGTGTGTCCTTCGTGGGCGGCCGGGACGTCGGCAGTGCCATCGCGGCCAGGCTGGTCGACTCGAACCGGCGGCACGTGCTGGAGCAGGAGGGCCTGAACTGCTGGGGCGTCTGGGAGTTCGACTCCTGGGACCTGCTCGGCACCCAGATCCGCAAGGCCTTCGACTACGGCAAGCAACGTTGCACCGCCTACCCGCGCTACGTCGTGCAGCGGTCGTTGTTCGACAAGTTCCTGTCCGTGTACCTGCCCGCGGTTCGCGAGGTCACGTTCGGACACCCGCTCGCCGTCTCTTCGCCCGGCGACGAGCTGCCGGCGCTGGACTTCGGGCCGCTGATCAACGACGCGAAGGCCAAGGAACTCGGAGACGTGGTGGACGAGGCGATCCGCGCCGGTGGCGTGCCGCTGTACCGGGGATCGCTGGACGAGGGTCGGTTTCTGCCCGGCCAGCACACCTCGGCCTACCTGGCGCCGGTCGCGATCCTGGACCCGCCGCGGTCGTCCGTGCTGCACCACGCGGAACCGTTCGGGCCGGTCGACACGATCGTCCTGGTCGACACCGAAGCCGAGCTGCTGGCCGCGATGAACGCGTCCAACGGTGCCCTGGTCGCGTCTCTGGCCTGCGACGACGAGGCCACGGCCCGCCGGCTGAGCGCGGACGTCCAGGCGTTCAAGGTCGGCATCAACAAGCCGCGGTCCCGCGGTGACCGCGACGAGGTGTTCGGCGGGCGCGGGGCCTCGTGGCGCGGCGCGTTCGTGGGCGGTGAGTTGCTGGTCCACGCCGTGACGGAAGGACCTCCCGGCGAACGGCCGTACGGCAACTTCCCCTCCTACTCGCTCTACCCGCCGACGTGACGTACCGGGCGGACCTGCTCCGCATCGTGCAGAACGTGGTGGCGCCGAACGCCGCCGACATCGACCAGCACGCCAGATTCCCGCGCGCCGCCCTGAACGCCCTGGGCGCGTGCGGCCTGCTGGGCATGACGATCTCCCGTACGGCCGGCGGGGGCGGGCAGGACCTGAGATCGGCGGGGCGGGTGGTCGAACAGGTCGCTCGTGTCTGCGGCGCAACGGCTTCCGTGCTGCGCTCGCACTACGCCGCGGCCGCCGTGCTCGACCGCTCCGGCCCGCACCGGCTGCGCGCGGAGATCGCGGCGGGACGGCACCTGTCGACGCTGGCGGCTTTCGGCTCGTCCGGCACGGTGTCGTCACACGGCGACGTGGTGCAGGTGCGGGCGCGCAAGAGTTGGGTGATCGCGGCAGGGGAGGCCGACAGCTACGTCTGGTCGTGCGGCTCACAGCTGTGGCTGGTACCGGCACAGGCACCGGGACTGCTGGTGCCAGCCGACCACGCCGGGATGGGCCTGCGAGGCACCGTCGCCACCTGTGTGGAGGCCGATCCCGTGCGGGTGCCCGCCTCCAACCGGCTGTGGTCGGACGAGCCGGCGTTCCCGTGGTTCCTGGTGCTCGGGGCCGCCGTGTCGCTGGGACTGATGGAGGGAGCGCTGGCCGCCGCGCTGGGACATCTCGGCGGCGGTGATCCGCGCACCAGGGCCGACCTGGTGCGGATGCGGCTGCGCACCGACTCGGTTCGCGTGCTGTACAACGACACCCTGTCCGCGGTGACGTGGCATCCGGAGCGGTCCGCCGACCGGGCCAGGCTGCTCGCGGTGACCGCCACCGAAGCCGCCGTCGCCGTGACGGACCTGGCCATGAAGGTGTGCGGGGACGCGGCGTTCCGCCGGGATCTGGGCATCGAGCGCAGGTTTCGGGACGCGCGGGCCGCCGCGGCGATCGAGCCGACCGTGGCCTCCCTGGTGGATTCAGTGGAGATCCAAAGGTCGCTTGGCTAGGGTCGCGGCATGTCGTACGGATCACCGCAGCAGGCACCTCCCAGGGGACCCCTGCTCGGTCTCCTCGCACTGGTCCTCGGGGCGTTCGCGGTCGTGGTCACGTTCCTCCCGGTCAACCTCGACCTCGCGCGTCCCTATGTCGCGTGGACGTTCGGGTTGCCAGGACTCGTGATCGCGGCCCTCGGCCTGCTCGGCCACCGCAAGGGCAAGCCGATGGCCGCGATCGGGGCGATGCTGTCCCTGCTGGCGTTGGTCATCGGGGCGATCGCGATGGCCAACGTCGTCATGCACTGAGCCGCTCACGAACCTCGTCGGCTCTGGGCTCGCCCAGTTCCTCGAACAACGTCACCGACTCGAGCCAGCACTTCTCCGCGCCGCGCCGGTCCCCGAGACCGTCCAGCGCCAGCCCGAGGTTGTCCAGCGCCTCGGCCTGACCGAAGAGATCACCGATCGCGCGGAACGTCTCCAGCGCGCGGTCGATGTACGACACGGCCTCGGGGAAGTCGAGCAGCCCGCGGTACACCTCGCCGATGTTGTTGAGCAGGATCGCCTCGCTGTACGGGTCCTTGATCTGCTGCCGCAGCTCCAACGCCCGCAGGTACCGCTCCAGCGCCGCGTCGAACCGTCCGGCGTCGGCGTGCAGCAGCCCGATGTTGTTCAGCGTCACGGCTTCCGAGTGCAGGTTGCCCAGCTCGCGCGCGATCTCGGCGGACTGCTCGTAGCACGACAACGCCTCGTCGACCCGTCCCTGCACCATGTACGCGATGCCCAGGTTGTTCAACGTCGGTTCCTGCCGCGACCTGTCCCCGAGGGCGCGGAAGATGGCCAGGGCCTGCTGGTAGCACTCGATCGCCTCGTCGTGCCGCCGGATCTCGCGCAGCCCGATGCCGAGCGTGATCAGCATCCGGCCCTCGGCACTGCGGTCACCGGCCGACCGCGCCGCCGCCAGCGCGACGCCGTGCGTGTCGATCCAGTCGGCCCAGTGCTTGCGCAGGTTGAAGAAGTCCCACAGACACTGGGCGAGGTTCCAGCAGTGCTCCGGCAGGCCGTGTTCGGCGGCGTCGCGGATCGCGGCCACCAGGTTGGCTCTTTCCGTGTCGCACCACTGCAGTGCGGCGTCGCGGTCGGCGAACGTGCGCGGATGCACGGCCGGGTCCGCCGTGCCGATCTCCAGTTTCCGCACGGGGTTGAGCTGCAGCTCGGCGTGCCAGGCGGTGTGCACGTACCAGTCCAGCACCCGCCGCCGCGCCAGATCCCTGGCAGGAGGCGGTTCCGCGGCCATGACCTGCTCGACGGCGTACGCGCGCAACAGGTCGTGCAGCCCGTAGCGGCCGGGCGTGTGCTGCTGGAGCAGGTGTTCGTCGAGCAACGTCTCCAGCAGGTCTTCGGTCTCGTACGCCGTCAGCCCGGCGAGGGCGGCGGCGGACTCGGCCGTGACGTCCTCGCCTGGGTGGAGCCCGAGAAGCCGGAATAATCGTCGCTGGTTGTCCGGCAACGCCTGGTAGGAGAGGTCGAACACGCCTCGCGCGCCGACACCACCCCGTTCCAGCTGCGCCACCAGGTCCCGCACCGTCCACTGTGGACGGCGGGCGAGCCGTTTGGCGGCCAGCGCGACCGCGATCGGCAGGTGGCCGCACAGCTCGGCGACCCGTTGGGCGGCCTCGTGGTCGGCGTGCACCCGGTCCTCTCCGGCGATGCGGGAGAGCAGCGCGATGGCCTCGCCGGGCGTGAAGACGTCCAGGAAGACCGACTTCACGCCGTCCAGCCGGAGCAGCGTGCGGCGGCTGGTGATCAGCACCAGACAGCTCGCGCTACCCGGCAGCAACGGCCGGACCTGGTCCTCGCCCGCCGCGTTGTCGAGCAGCACCAACGCCCGTTTGCCCGCCAGCCGATCGCGGTACAGCGCCGCCCGTGCCTCCAGCGACTCCGGGATCTGCCCGCCGGGCACGCCCAGCAGACGCAGGAAGCTCTCCAGGACGGCGGCGGGGTCGGAGGGCAGCTCGTCCGGATCGAACCCGTGCAGGTCGGCCCACAGCTGCACG
The DNA here is from genome assembly GCF_014648475.1 of Lentzea flava. Classification (GTDB taxonomy): domain Bacteria; phylum Actinomycetota; class Actinomycetes; order Mycobacteriales; family Pseudonocardiaceae; genus Lentzea; species Lentzea flava. The sequence continues at coordinate 258,148 of NZ_BMRE01000003.1, forward strand.
TCCGGATACCGCGGCACGAGCTGGTGCGCCGCCCGCACGGCGAGCTTCGTCTTGCCGACTCCCGCCATGCCCTCGATCGCGGAGATCACGACGGTCGTCTGCGGTCCCGGCTCGCACAGCCTGCGCAGCTCGGTCTCTCGTCCGGTGAACTCGGCGATGTCCATCGGCAGCTGGCGATGCGCGTTCAACGCGGCGGGCGAGGGCACCCGGCTCTCCAGGATCACCTGCTGCAGCTGCCGCAGCCGCGCGCCCGGCTCGACCCCGACCTGTTCGACCACGTGCTTGCGGGCGGCCGCATAGGCCTCCAGCGCCTCGCCGCGGCGGCCGGACCGGTCGAGCGCCAGCATCAGCTGCGCCCACAGCTCCTCGCGCAACGGGTGCTGCGCCGTCTCCCGCCGCAGCCTGTCGATCACGTCGTCGAACCGGCCCAGCTCCAGCGCCGCCTTCGCGTACCGCTCGACCGCGGCCAGCCTGCGTTCCTGCAGCCGGGTGAACTCCGCGCGCAGCAACGGTCCCGCGCTCAGCTCGGCGGTCGGGGTGCCGTGCCACTTGGCCAGCGCCTGGGCGAAGAACTCCGCGGCCGCCTCGACGTCGGCTTCGGCCAGAGCCTCCTCGCCCTGCCGCACGAGGTCGTCGAACGCGTCGAGATCGAGCTCGCCCGGCTCGACGACGAGCTGGTAACCGCGGCCGGGCCTGGTGATCAGCCGGTCACCGAGGACCTTGCGCAGGCCCGCCACGTACGTGCGCAGGTTCGACTCGGGCGAAACGGGCGGCGAGTCCCAGACCGCCTCGGTGAGCTGTGCGACGCTGACCGCCTGGTTGGCGTGCAGCAACAGCATCGTGAGCACCGCTCGCTGCCGGGGTCCGCCCAGCTCCAGCGGTGTGCCCGTCCGCCGTGCCGCCAGCGGTCCGAGCAGCAGGAACTCCACAGGTGCATCTCTCCTCGACCGGTCACCGTCGTTCGGGGTCGAGCCATCCTCGCGTACTTCGGATGCTCTGTGCGCCGCCTGGGCGAAATCTGTGCGCGGCGCCTGGCACCTTTGTACCCAGATCCGGTACCTGCGCCGCCGGGCCCGAACACCCGGGACAGGGGGTCGGCGCAGTTGCCGGGTCCGGTTCCCCCAAGAACCCGGCCGGCGTGTGAAAGTCACCGCGCACGTCGGCCACCTTTGGACCGGTGGCCTGGTCGGGTCCCCCAGACTGAGCTGGGCCACCACCCCAACTAGGCGGGTACGCCGAACCTGACCGGCACGCCGGGCGAGTGCAGCACGCTGACCGGTGGTCCCGCGGGGATTGCCAGACCGGCCGCCGCCACCAGCCCGTCGTCCAGCTCGACGAGCTCCGCCGCGTGCAGCGGCCACTCGGGATGATCGTTGGGCAGGTAGAGCGTCCGCCCGTGCCACGCCACGTGCAGGCCCCACCTCGCCGTCAGGAAGCGGTCCAGCTCGCCGGGCACCACGGCGGGCCCGACCCGCACGACCACGCGGCTGGAGGCGCCACGAGGTCCGGGCCAGATGCGCCGGCACGTGTAGGTCAGCAGGTCGCCGGAGCGTTCCAGCCGCATCGCCGACCACTTGTACGGCAGCCGCGCACTCACCTGAGCACCGAGAACGGGCACCAGCCTGCTCGCGTCGAGCGACAGGAACACCACCCCGCGCCTGCCCAGCGCGTCGACCGAGTAGAGCCGGACGTTGGTCTCGCAGAACGTTCCCACGTAAGGCAATCTCGGCCCGACCCGGCCGCCGATGGGGTGCATCCGGAACGGCACCAGCCCGACGTAGGTGACGCCGCCCAGCACGTCCGGCCGGGTGCCGGCGGGCAGGAACCCCGCGACCGGCTCCGGCGGCACGGCCCAGTGGAGGAACGTGACGTCACGCCACCACTGCCCGACGGTCGCGAACCGCACAGGCCGCGGCGTCACCGGCGTCAGCGGCTCGGTCATGCCCCGAACGTACCGCTGAGCGGGCGACTTCTCACCGACGTGACGCCACCGCAATCCGGACGGGCTACGAAAGGCACATGGAGACCGCCCTGAAGCATTCGGTCGACGAGGTGCTGCCACCCGCGCGGCTGGGGTTGCTCGGTTTGCAGCACGTCCTCGCCATGTACACCGGCTGCGTCACGGTGCCGCTCGTCTTCGGCGCCGCCGCCGGCCTCGACACCCACACGATCGGCCTGCTCGTCAACGCCGACCTCCTGGTGGCCGGCTTGATCACGCTGCTGCAGGCGCTCGGCGTCGGGAACGTCCTGGGTATCCGGCTGCCGGTCGTGGCGGGGGCGACGTTCACCGCCGTGACACCGATGATCCTGATCGCCGGGCAGTACGGCGTGCAGGCCGTCTACGGGTCGATGCTCGCCGCCGGTGTGTTCGGCATCCTGATCGCGGTGCCGTTCGCGCGCGCCGTGCGGTTCTTCCCGCCCGTGGTGACCGGCTCGGTGATCACGGTGATCGGGTTGTCGCTGATCGGTGTCGCGGCCGGGTTGATCACCGGTCAGGAGTCGGCTCCCGGCTACGCCGCGCCGTCGAAGCTGGCGCTGGCGTTCGGCATCGTGCTGGTCATCGTGCTCGTCGGCCGGTTCGCGCGTGGCCTGGTCGGCCAGCTGGGCGTGCTGATCGGGCTGGTCGGCGGCACGATCGTGGCGATCTTCCTGGGCATGACCGACTTCTCCGGCGTCGGCGGCGCCGCGTGGCTCGGGATCGCCGCTCCGTTCCACTTCGGCGTGCCGCAGTTCCCGCCGGCCGCGGTGATCTCCATGTGCGTGGTGATGCTGGTGACCTTCACCGAGTCGACCGCCTCGATGCTCGCGGTCGGGGAGATGACGGGCCGTCCGGTCACGTCACGTGATCTCGCCCGCGGTCTCGCCGCCGAGGGCGTCTCCGGTGTGCTGGGCGGAGTGATGAACGGGTTCCTCGACACCGTCTTCGGCCAGAACGTCGGCCTGGTCGGCATCACGAAGGTGAGCAGCCGGTACGTCGCCGCGGTCGCGGGCGGGATCCTGGTGGTGCTGGGCCTGATCCCGAAGCTCGGCGAGATCGTCGCGGCTCTGCCGGGCCCCGTGGTCGGTGCGGCCGGGCTGGTCATGTTCGCGACCGTCGCGGCGCTGGGCATCGGGATCCTGCGGCGGGTCGAGTTCGAGGACACCGGGAACCTGCTGATCGTCGCGGTGACGATCGGTGTGGGTCTGCTCCCGGTCGTGGCGCCGAAGATCTACCAGTCGTTTCCGGCGTGGGCGCAGGTGATCGCCGGCAGCGCCATCACCAGCGCGGCGCTGACGGCCTTCGTGCTGAACCTGTTGTTCCACCACACCCGGCGGCCTCAGCGATGAACCGGTGCGTCTGGGGGCAGCCCGAACGCGGCGCGGGCCTTGTCCCTCGTCGCGTTCTCCAGGTTCCGGACCTCGCTCGCCTGCAGCCGATGCAGCTTCTTTGCTCCGGTCCAGGAGAAGTTGGCCTTGATCCACGGTGAGTAGGCGGAGCCGTCGCCAGGCGACTCGATCCGGAGCACCTCGACGGGATTGGGCGGTGATGTCACGATGGCGAGCTTCGGACCTACCTCGCCGCTGCTGTTGAGCAGTTCGCCGCGCTCTGCGGAGAACTGGTTGCACATCGTCAGGAAGCCGACCTCGGACTCCTCGGAGCTTTGATCCTCTTCGATCACCCGGACCTCGCAGAACCACCGGGCCCGCTGATCCCCGGAACCCCAGTGGTTCTGCTGGAGATGATCGGCGATCGCTATTTGCAGGGCCAGTTCCCGTCCCGGATCCACGGTCGAGCGGACGAACACCGCCCAGTACCCGACGGCGGCGGCCGTCAGCACGATCACGGAGCCGAGCACGACGAGCAGACGTCTGCGCCGAACCGGAACGAGTCGCATGTCCTGAGGACGTCCGGAGCTGCCTACGGTTCCAGGGTGGCCCGGACGTCGCCCAGCCCGCGGGCGATCAGCAGTTCGCCGCCTCGCAGCGGTTGCCAGCCGTCCTGCCAGATCCGCTGCACGCGCGGGGAGCACGGCACCTCGACCCGCACGGTCTCGCCCGCCGCGACGTCCGCGATCGCCCAGCCGATCAGCCGCACGGGTTCGTCGTCCGGCCGCAGGTACACCTGCACGACCTCACGCCCGGCCCGTTCGCCGGTGTTGGTGAGCGACACCGACACCGCGTTGATCACATCGTCCACAGTGGACTTGGTCGCCTCGCCGTACTCCCACGTCGTGTAGCCGAGCCCGTGGCCGAACCAGAACAACGGATCGGACGCGCCGCGGTAGCCGATGGCCGTGCCCTCGTCGTAGCGCAACGAGCCGTTGACCGGCACCGGGCTCACCGCGTCGGCGTCCGTCCGCGGGAACGTGGTGACCAGCCGTCCGGCCGGTTCGACGTGACCGAGCAACGCGGCCGCGACGGCGTCACCGGCTTCCTGGCCGGGCAACCCCGCCCACAGCACGGCGTCGACCTGGTCGAGCCACGGCATCAGCACGGGCGTCGCGGCGTTCACCACGACCACGGTGCGTTTCGCTGCCGCCGCCACCGCCGCGACCAGCGCGCCCTGCTCGCCGGGCAACGCCAGCGTGGTCTTGTCGAAGCCCTCGGTCTCCTGCTCCTCGGTCAGGCCCACGACGACCACCGCGACGTCCGCCTCGCGCGCGGCCCGCACGGCGGCGTCGATCGCCTCGGCGGCAGGACGGGGGATCGGCTGGGTGATGAGGCCGACCAGCGCGGCCGCCTCGCGCACACGAGCCGTGATCCGGTCGCCGGGGGAGACCAGGACCTCGGTCGTCCAGAACGGCGGCTTGAGCAGTGCCTCCTCGACCACGCCGCCCGCCCACGCCAGCCTCGTGGCGTGCTGCTCGCCGGACACGTCCAGCGTCCAGGCGCCGAATCCCCGCACCCCGACCACCATCCGGGCCGGCTCGTCCAGCACGACCTCGCCGGACACCTCGATCGACGCGGCCCCCTGCGCCCATCCGCCGTACGCCGCGAGCTCGGCGACCTCCAGCTCGCGCGACGCCAGCACCTCGCCGGACGCGTCGAACGTCGTGGCACGGATGTCACGCAGCACGCCGGGACCGGGAGCGGCGTACCGGAGCCGGACCTCCACACCGTCCACAACGGACACCCGATCGCCCAGCAGCGAGGTCAGGCCGTCGGCGATGCTGATGACGTGCGGCGGCCGCAACCCGGCGGAACCACCGCCCTGCGCGACCGTGTCGATCGCGTGCCGGCCGATCAGCGCGACCCCTGGCGCGTCGAGCGGCAGCACACCGTTGTTCGTCAGCACGGTCATGCCACCCGCGGCGAACCGGCGCAGCTGCTCGCGCCGGGTGGTGCTGTCCGGCGCGGGCACGTCGGAGGGCCACTCGCGCACGGTGCCGAACGCGCCGGTGCGCTGGGCGAGAAGAAGGAGGCGGCGGAGGTGGTCGTCGACGGTCGATTCGGCGACCTCGCCCGCCTGGACCGCCGCGACCAGCCTGTCCTCCCACGGACCGCCGGGACCGGGCATCACCAGGTCGAGGCCGCCGTTCGCGCTCGCGGCGGTGGACGAGGTGGCGAACCAGTCGGACATGACCAGGCCGTCGAAGCCCCACTCGCCCTTGAGCACTCCCTCGACCAGTTCGGTGTGCTCGGTCGCGGGAACGCCGTTGACCCTGTTGTAGGCCGCCATGATCGCCCACGGTGAGGCGTCCTCGACGACGATCTCGAACGGCAGCAGGTACACCTCGCGCAACGTCTTCGCGTCCAGCTCGGAGCTCGCCGTGCGCCGCTCGGTCTCGGACTCGTTGGCAACGTAGTGCTTCGGCGTTGCCGCGATGCCCTTGCCCTGCAGGCCCCGCACGTACGCGGCGGCGAGCGCGCCGGTCAGCAGCGGGTCCTCGCTGAAGGCCTCGAACAACCGGCCGCCGAGCGGCGTGCGGTGCAGGTTGATCGTCGGGCCGAGCAGGACGTGCACCTGCTGCGCGGCCGCCTCGTCGGCCAGCACCTCGCCGGCCTCGTGGGCGAGCGCGGTGTCCCAGTGCTGGGCGAGCAACGTGGCGTTGGGCAACACGCAGGCGATCGTCCCGCCCCGCAGCTCGGCGCCGCGGACCCCGGTCGGCCCGTCGGACAGCGTCAGCGGCGCGAGCCCGATCTCCGGCTCCGGCCAGAGCGCGAAGAGCGCGGACCCGGTCAGCAGCCGCACCTTCCGCGGCAGGTCCAGACCCGCGATCGCCTTCTCGATGTCCATGTGGTCGAGCGCACCAGATGGCGCGTCCGCGGTCAACGCGGGAACATCGCGAACGACAGGTCGTCCGTCAGCGGGGCCGACACGTGCCCCTCGCCCTCGGTGTCCTCAAAGGACAGCAGCGATCCCGGTCCGAACTCGCGGCGCTCGCCGTTCGACACCGTGACGGCGGCCCGCCCGGTCAGCACGACGAGCCACTGCGAGCGCGGTGCGACGTGCGGCTCCCACTCCGGCGTGCCACCCGGCGGCTGCTCCACGACCAGCATCTCGGACGCCGGGAAGGGGCCGGACACGAGCAGCGGCGGCACGCCCTCGACCGCGACCGTCGGTGTGCCTTCCACCTCGACGTCCTCGAAGGCCGATTTGCCGTTCTCGTCCGCGAAAACCCTGACGTAACGCATGATCGGGAGGCTACTCGCGATCTTCGAGGTAGCGGGTGTGGTCGGCCTGGCGTTGCGCGTCGGCCGCGTGGAACCGTTCCGCCACCCGGACGGCGTCGGCCAGCAGCAGGTCCAGCTGCCGCACCAGTTCCGCACCCGAACCGCGCGCGGCGGCGTACCACCACGGGAGGTTCAGGTAGGTCTGGATCGACAGCGGCAGGTCGGTGCCGACGAGCCGGGTGACGGCGTGCAGGGCGTCCGGGTCCGCGCGGAGCTCGCGCGGGCGGTTGAGCATGCCGCGCAGGACCTCGGCGATCTCCCCGAGCCTCGGCGCCACCTCGCCGGGCACGCGGCCGCCGAAGCCGCGCACCCGGTTCACCAGCGCGTCCAGCTCGGTGCGCAGCTGACCTGCTTCCTCCTCCGGGTCCGTCACCAGGATGATCCGCTCGGGCGGCGCGGCGAGCGCGCCCACCCCGTACAGGCCGATCACCACGAGGACCCAGTAGGAACCGGCGAGCCCTGCGAAGTGCAGGCCGAGGCCGAGCAGGCCGCCGGCGCAGCCCGCGAGGTTCTTCCAGGACGCCAGGTAGCGCACCACCGGGTTACTGGTAGCCACGGATCTCCTTGAACGCCGCGGACAGCGAGCGGCTGCGTGCGTCGAACACCTTGCCGCCGCTGATCTTCGCCACCCGTTCCATCTCGGCCGTGGCGCTCTCGCCGAACAGCACGGGGAAGATCGGGATGCCCTTCAGGGTCTGCGGCAGGCCGCTGTGGAACCGCTCGAAGTCGTCGATGTTCTCGTTGCCGGTGTTCTCGCCGTCGGTCATCAGCACGATCGACGTGAACCGGTCCGGATCGGCGTTGATCTGCTCGCGCAGCACGTCGTAGCCGTCGCGCAGGCTGCTGTAGATCGCCGTGCCGCCCGCCGCGTCGAGCGAGGTGGCGGTGCCGCGGATCTGGTCGAGGACGGGGCGCGGGTCGTCGGCGGGCACCTCGTACTTCACCGGCGGGCGCGCGGTGCTGTTGAACGGCAGCAACGTCACCTGCTCGCGGCCGTGGAACCGGTTGAACTTTCCGGCGAGCGAGGAGTCGGCGCCGGTCAGCCCGGCCAGCGCCTGCCTCAGGCCGTCGATGCGGTCGCCCTGCATCGAGCCGGACGTGTCGAGCACGTAGAGCGTGCGGGACGGGCGGCGCAGCTGGTCGAAGTACGTGGTGATCAGACCGTCCACAGCGGACTGGCTGCCGGGGAACGGGAGCTCGACGAGGTCCTTCACCGCGAACTTCGCGTCCGGCTGCACCTGCGGGACGGCGGGTCGGCGGTGCGTGGAGTCCATGATCCTGCGCTGGACGTCGGCGCCGCGCAGGTGCTCGGAGAGCTTCCGGTGGGCCTCGCGGGCTTCGGAGCTCGCGGAGGTGAGCAGGGTGAGCGGGTAATCCGCCGTCACGACGCCGTCGTTCGGGTAGATCAGGGTCAGCGGTTCTGGCAGCGTCGCGTTGAGCGACAACAGCACCGACTCGTAGTTGATCAGACCGTCCACTTTGGCACCCGGTTCGGTCGCGCGCCGGGCGTAGGCCTCGGACAGCCAGCCGGACGAACCCGCGGACAGCGTCTGGGCCGAGAAGAACTGCTTGAGCTGCGGGGCGACGGCGCTGATGCGGGCCGCGTCGAGGGCGGAGCCCGACCCCGACAGCGCGGCCGCGACGCCGACCAGTGCGGAGAAGCCGGAGTTGGAGGCGGACGGGTCGGTCATGCCGTAGGTGAACTTCCGCTCGCCCGCGGCCTGCGCGATCTCGGCCCAGCCGACGCGCCTGCCTTCCCAGCCCAGTTCGCGCACCTTCGCGGCGGGCAGGCCCAGCACGACCGGCGACGACATGACCTTGGCCGGTGTCCCCAGGCGCTTCTGGGCGTCGGGCACGAGTTCGAGGTAGCGGTTGGAGGAGAACCAGACGGCGTCGAAACCCTGGTCGGCGGTGCCGTTCGCGACCTTCTCCGCGCCCTCGATCGTGCCGGAGTAGCTGAACTTCACGGTGACGCCGGTCGCCTTGGCGGCCTCGTCGAGGACAGGCTGGAGGTCGGCGAGCTCGCTGCCGGCGAGCACGCGCAGGACGCCGGGGGAGGGATCGCCGACCGGTCTGGACGGGTCGGCTTCGTCGGAACATCCCGTCAGCAGCGCCAGAACGGCGACCGCGGGGACGAGGCGGCGGTTCATGCTTGCTCCTCAGCGCCGCGCACGCGGCTCAGGTGGTCGTGGGCGCGGCGGATCTCGGCGTCCAGCGCGGACACCGTTCCCGACAGCGAGTCCGCCGCGCGGGCCTTGAACGTGTCGATGGCGTCGATCGCCGCGTAGATCTGGTCGAACGAGGTCCGCACCGCCTCGATGCCGACGGCCGGTGTGGACGCGATGCGCTGGATGTCCTGGCCCTGCACCGACATCAGCGCCGCGTTGGAACGCAGGATGGAGTCGGTGAGCCCGCGCACGGCGTCGACCTGGTCGATCACCTCGCGCTGCCCGGCCAGTGCCGCCGCGACCGCCACGCCGATCCGCAACGCCGTGACGGTCGTGCTGACCGCGCGTTCGACGCCCTTGATCAGCTCGTCGTTGTTGCGGCGCACCACGTCGAGCGCCAGGTACCCCTGCGCGCACACGGCGAGCTGGGTCAGCAGGTCCTGATGCCGTTGCCGCAACCCGAACAGCACGTCGGCGCGCAACGCCTGCGCACGGCCGGGATCGGACAGCTCGAAGATCGCCGCCTGCCGTTCGACGGCCTCGTCCATCTCGGCGGCGAGCGAGGCGTGCCGCGACAGCTCGGTCATGAGGTCCCACAACCGCTGCCGCTCGCCCTTGATGGCCGCGTTGTCGCGTTTCAGCGCGTCCTGACCGGACCGCAGCTTCAGCACGATGCGGTTGACGGGCTCGTCGGCCGCCCGCAGCCGGGCGAGCAGGCCGCGAGCCGAGTTCCCGCCGGGAATGAAGCCCAGGATCTTGCGGCCGGTCAGCTTGGTCAGGTCCTGCGGGTCCAGTTCCCGCACCGAACGGCGCAGCTCGGTCAGGCTGAGCGACATCTGCGCGGACGACGGCGACGAGACGGACGCGAGCGTGCGGTCCAGCAACCGGCCCGCGATCTGGGCCGCCACCCGCATCTCCGCCTCGCCCAGCACCAGCGCGTCGTCGACGATCCGGCCGAAGTCCGGCGACTGCGGGTCGACGGCGGCGAGCGCGGCGACGAACGCGGCGGCTTTCTCGGCGAGCGCGGCCTTGTCGGTGATCGGAATCAGCCCGGCCGCGCGGTCGACCGGTACCGGTTCGACGGGCTCGGGTGGCGTCAGCACGAAGTCGGCCATGTCAGTACTGCTTCGCGATCGCTTCGAGCATCCGCTCCAGCGTCTCGTGGGCGGGCGGTTCGACGACGTCCACGATCGTCTGCGGCACCGTCAGGTTCTTCTCCTTCACGACGTCGTTGAAGTGCCGGGGATCGGCCGTGCGGAACCCGAACGTCGCCGCGAGCCTGCCCAGCTCGGCGTCGCCCGACAGCAGCTGTCCGACGCGGTCTCCCGCCTCGCGCAACGGCACCAGCGTGTGCTTGGACAGCACCGTCGGCGCCGGGTAGAGCAGCTTCATGTCCGGCCGGATCGTCGAGTCGCCCCGCACCACCCTGTCGACGAACTGCGCCTCGTACGCCAGCACCAGCGGCGTCTTGCCCATCCCCGCGGACAGGTAGTCCTCGAACGGCCCTTCGCTGCTGCTCTGCGTGTAACCCTGGTCCAGGAACAACTTCGACACCCCCGGCAGCACCTTCGCCTCGGCCTCCTGCGACGACACCACCCCGCCGTTCGCGACGAACGACGTGATCGCCAGGTACATCGCCGCGGAGTTCGAGTCACGCGGATCCGTCGTCGTCACCAGGAGGTTCTTGCGCGCGGGATACGCGGTGTTGCCCGGCAGCTGATCCCAGCGCGTGCCCTTGGCTGCGAGGTCGAGGTAGGCCTGCACGTCGAACGTCTGGTAGCCGGGGCCGGACCTGACCACACCGGCCTTGGTCAGCAGGTCGACGATCGGGTCGAACGTCGCCACCACCATCGGCGACGAGAAGGGCGCGTAGGTCCGGGCTGCCTTGCGATCGCGTTGGATCTTCTCGGCTGCGGGCGCCGACGACGGGAACGCGAAGTCGTACGAGTTCAGGTCGGTCGCCGTCGCGATCTGCCGCGACCCGGCCGGATCCACCTCGACCTTCAGCCCGTGCTTCGCGAACACGTCCTTGACGCGCTGGTCGGCGAAGAAGGCGAGCTTCTCCGAGCCGATCACGCCGCGCACCGTTCGGAGGCCGGCCGGTTCGTCACCGCCCTGGCCGAGGACGATCGCGATGACCACGCCCGCCAACAGGACGACGGCGAGGCCGATGCCGAGCGTTCTCTTCACTGTCCACCTCTGCTGAAACCTCTTGTCGGAGAACAGATCCTTCGTCACTCCGACGTTGTTACGGGGCAGGTCGTCGCAATCGTGAGATGAACACTGGGTGAACGGGCCGATGAGTTCCGGACGTCGCCCAAGTCGGTACGGAGGAACAGGAGGTTCAGCGATGAAGTTCGTGACGATCGGCTATGGAAACCGCGAGGGATACGACCGAACGGACGAGGCCGTCCGCGACGAAGCCCACGCGCACGACGAACGGCTGCGCGCGGCGGGAGTCGAGATGGGCGTGGCCGGGGAACCCGTGCAGGTCCGCAATCCCGGCAACACCGGCACGATGGTGGACCACGGGCCTTTCCTGCGGGCGACCCTCCCGGTCGCGGGCTTCGCGATCATCGAGGCGGAGTCGCTGGAGGAGGCGATCAAGCTCGTGTCGAACACTCCGTGCGCGGTCGCTCACGGAGTGGTGGAGGTGTGGCCGCTGGAGTCAGCGCAGGGGTGACCGGTCGCCCACGGACCACTTGTGCCCGAACGGATCCGTGAAACCGCCCTGCCGGTGCGTGCCCCACGGCATCTGGTGGTCCACGACGGCCGATCCCACGGCTCCGGCGGCCACGGCACGCTCGACGAACCCGTCGGGGTCGTCGCAGAACACCTCGACGCGGACGTGCGTCACGCCGTCCGGGCTGTCCTCCGCGGGGTTGGCGGGGTTGACCTGGTGGAGGAAGAAGGCAGCGCCACCGATCGACAGACCGGCGACGCCACCGAGGTTCCACAGCTCCGTGGCGCCGAGCGCGGTCCGGTACCAGGCGACCGCCGCGCCGGCGTCCGGGACGATCAGCATCACTGAGATCACCGGAGGCTCGGACATGCCGCCCAGCCTGCCGGATCCGCTCACAGATCGCTGAGCAACCAGGCCACGTCCCGCACCAGCGCATGCCGCCACCCGACGCGGTCGTGCCCGGCGGGGGACCGGTTCACCCGCACGGTCGCGCCCGCGGCCGACGCCAGCTCCTCCACGGCCTCGCAGTGGCGGTGCATCTTGGGTTCGTGCTCGCCGACGTCGAACGCGACGCGCAGCCCGGACCGATCGGCACCCGACAGACGTGCGGCGGTGTCGCCGCCCGCCGGGCCGTCCAGGGAGATCCCGTGGCCCGGCAGGTCGCGTGCCCACCAGAACGAGCCGGACTGGCACGCCACGCGCGACACCAGGTCCGGGAAGTCCAGCGCGGCCTGAAACGCGCTCAGCCCGCCGAGGCTCTGGCCCGCCACCACGAGCTGCGCGGGGTCGACCGTCACTCCGTTGGACGCGAGCAACGGCAGCAGCTCGTCCCGGATCGCCTGCCACAGAGCGGGATTGCTGTACTCGGCGGCGCGATCACGTGGCGTGGGCAGGAAAACCAGGGTGGCGGGCGGCATCTCGCCGTTCTTCACCGCCGACTCGAACGCCGCCACGGCCGGGTGCACGTACATCCAGTCGTCGCCGTCGAGCAGCAGCACGACGGGTTCGCCGCCCTGGTGCACCCGAACGGTCTTGCGCCCCAACGTGCCGTTCCAGCGGATGCGCAGCGGAGGCACGTCCAGCACCTCGTCCGGCCCGACGACCGGCCAGTGCGGCTGCGGTTCCAGGTCCGGCGTCGAGAAGATCGACCTGTTCGGGCCCGCTCCGGCGGGGTTGAGCGGATCAGCGTGCTCCTCGCCCTCGGAGAGGAAGTGGTACGTCACGCGCAGCCGGGCCGGCATCTCGACCTCGGCGAACCAGACACCGTCGTCCCGGCGTTGCAGTTCGACCGGCTCCAGCACGCTTTCGAACCGCAGCGTCGCCGGGCCGCCACGCCACTCGAACAGGGTCATCGGGCCACCGCCAGCTGGTAGGAGGAGTCGCGGCCGAGCAGGTCGCGGTGCGTTCCCTCGCCGGTCACCGTGCCGTCGTCGAGGACGATCACGCGGTCGGCCACGTCGAGCAGCGCCGGGCTGCTGGTGATCACGATCGTGGTGCGGCCGCGGCGCAACGCCGCGACGTTGCGGGCGATGAGCTGCTCGGTCACCGCGTCGACCGCCGTGGTCGGGTCGTGCAGCACGAGGATCTCCGGATCGGCGGCGAGGGCGCGGGCCAGTGACAACCGTTGGCGTTGACCGCCGGAGAGGTTCGCGCCGCGGTCGCGCACCTGGTGGTCGAGGCCTTCGGAGTGCAGGTCCACGACGTCGGTCAGCATCGCGGCCTCGACCGCCTCGTCCACCAGCGCGCTGGTGCCGGACGGATCGACGTTGTCGCGCAACGTTCCCGCGAACACCTCGTGGTGCGACGGGTTGACCAGCAGGTGCGTTCGGACGCTCTCGATCGACAGCGACGAGAGCTCCCGCTTGCCCACCCTGACGACGCCCGAGTACGAAGACGGTGGCACGTCGACGGAAAGCACCGATGCCAGCTCGGCGGCGACCTGCGGCTGGTAGGCCGCGATCGCCACGAACTCGCCCGGCCGCACCGAGAACGTCAGATCCCGCAACGTCCCGTGCGTCAGCGCCTCGACCTCCAGGCCGCCGTCCGGGCCGGGCACCTCCACGCCCGGAGTCATGCGCGGGGGTGCCGCCAGGATCAACGCCATCCGTTCGGCGGACGCCCGCGCGATCATGACGTACTTCGGCATCTCGGAGAACATCTTCAGCGGCTCGATCAGGAACTGCGCCAGACCGACCGCCATCACCAGCTGACCGACCGAGATCCGGCCCTGGAACGTCAGATACCCCGCCCACAGCGTCACCGCCGCCGCCAGCAACGAGTTCAACGCCAGCGCCAGACCGGCGTAGACACCGTTGACCCGCGCCACGACGATCGACTGCTTCTTCGCCTCGGTGCTCACCCGGCGATACGCCTGGAACGCCGCGTAGCTGCCGCCGAACCCGTGCAACGGCCGCAGTCCCGCGATCAGGTCCGACACCTTCGCCCCGGCCCGCGCGACCTTCGCCTGCTGCACCTGCGTGCTCGCCCCGATCCGGCGCGACAGCACGCTGAGCACGCTCAGAATCGTCACCGTGCCGGCGAAGACGAGCACGCCGAGCGGGACGCTGATCACCGCCAGCACCACCCCGGTGATCACCACCGACACCAGGGAGCTGACCAGCAGCGGCACCACCTCGATGATGTCCGCCGTCTGGTCGGCGTCCTCGGTGGCGATGGTGAGCACCTCGCCGGACTTCAGGTCGACGTCGCGGGCCACCGGCTGCAGGCCGTGGTCGGCGACCGCGACCCGCCACCGGTGCGCCTCCGTCGTGTTCGCCTTCTGCAGGATCCGCATGCCGAACCGCCACGAGTACGACACGGTCGCCATGACGAGCCCGAGCGCGAGCAGCGCCAGCCCGAGCGAGCTCAGCCGGCCGCCGCGCAACGCGAACTCGACGATCACGCCGAGCAGGATCGGCACGGCGGTCTCGGCCGCCTGGTACGAGCCCATCAGCACCGTGCCGGACGCCATCGCGCCCACGTTGCGGCGCAACGCGATCCGCAGGATCTCCCGGCCGGTGCGGACTTCAGTGTTCGTCAACGTGCCGCGCAATCGCTTCGGGGGTGGAGAGGGACAGCAGGTCGCGGATCGTGACCACGGGACCGAACTCGCGCCGCAGCAACGCGATGAGCCGCACCGCGAGCATCGAGTGCCCACCGAGGTCGGTGAAGCCGCTCGTCATGCCCACCTCGTCCTCGTCGAGGTCGAGCGCCTCGGCGAACAGCTCCCGCACGACGGTCTCGGTCTCGGTCAGTTCCCGATCTTCCCGCGTGACCAGGGTGCCGAGCGGACGGGCCTCGGGCAAGGCGCTCGTGTCGGCTTTTCCGTTGACCGTCAACGGAATCGCGTCCACCGCGGCGTAGTGCGACGGCCGCAGGTAGTCCGGCATCCCGGCACCGACCTCGGCCGCGATCGCCGGGAGGTCGGCGCCGTCTTCGAGGACCAGGTAGGCCGCGAGCCGGTACGCGCCGTCGACCTGCGGGTCGGACTGCGCGACGGCGGCGACGAACTTCACGCCCGGATGCGCGGCGAACCGCGCCTCGACCTCGCCGAGTTCCACCCGGTGTCCGCGGATCTTGACCTGCTTGTCCGTGCGGCCCAGGTAGAGCAGGTTGCCGTCGGGACGCCGGATCACCAGGTCGCCCGTGCGGTACATCCGCTCACCGGGCACCCACGGGCACGCCACGAACCGCTCGGCCGACTGCCCCGGCTGCCCGAGGTAACCCCGCGCGATGCCGACGCCCGACACGTAGAGCTCGCCGGCGACACCGTCCGGGACGGGCCGCAGCCACGGGTCGAGCACGTAGACGTCGGTGTTGTCGATCGCCACACCGACCACCGGGTCGACGCAGTCGAACGTGCCGACGCCCAGCGTGTTGATCGTGTACTCCGTTGGCCCGTAGAGGTTGTAGCCGATCGTGCCGGGCGTCTCGGCGAGCAGCTCCCACAGCGTCGGCGTCACGGCCTCACCGCCCAGCAGCACCAGCGCGGGCTTGTGGTTCCCGCTCAGCAGGCCCTCGGCCACCAGCTGCTGCGCGTAGGTCGGCGTCACGTTGATGACGTCGATCTTGTGCTCAAGGCAGTACTCGACCAGCCCGGTCGCGTCGCGCCGCAGCTCCTCGTCGCAGATGTGCACCTCGTGGCCGTCGGCGAGCCAGAGCAGCTCCTCCCACGACATGTCGAACGCGAACGACACGGTGTGCGCGATCCGGAACGTCCGGTGCCCGTGCTCGGCCAGCACCGGCTCGAAGATCCGCCGCTGGTGGTTGACCAGCATGTTGGTCAGGCCCGCGTACTCCGTCACGACACCCTTGGGCTTGCCTGTCGAACCCGAGGTGTAGATGGTGTAGGCCGCGTGCTTGAGCCTGTTCGGGTTGTCCGGCTCGAACGTGGTCACAGGCTCGGCGTCTGGCCACGGCTCGTCGAGCACGAACAGCTCGCCGTGGATGCGGGGCGCTACCGCGGTGGTCGTGATGATCAACGACGGTCGCGCGTCCTCGACGATCGCGGCGATCCGCTCGTCCGGGTGGTCGAGCTCCAGCGGCACGTAGGCCGCACCACAGCGCAGGATGCCGAACAGCGCCACGACCCAGTCCAACGAGCGCGGCACCGCGATGGCGACCGACGTCTCCACGCCGATGCCCTTGCCGGACAACACCCCCGCGAGGTGGCGGCTGCGGTCCCTGAGCTCCGCGAACGTCATCGTGCTGCCGTGCGCGACCAGGGCGACCCGGTCCGGGTTGCGGTCGGCCGCCTCGTCGAACAGGTCGACGACGGTCTTGGTGCCGAAGTCGTTGGGCGCGTTGAGCTGCGGCTCCGGGCCGGTGGCGCGGATCGCTCCCACCGGGCCGTCGCTCTCGGCGAGTTCGCCCAGGATCCGCAGGTACTCGTCGAACAACCGCTCCGCGGTGGCGGGTGCGGTGATCGCGGGCCGGTACTCGAGCTTGACCGTCAGCTGCTTGCCCGGCGTCACCACCCACGTGAACGGGTAGTGCGTGGAGTCCTCGAAGTCGTGCGCCGTGATGTGGTTGATGGCGTTGAACTCGGTGAACGTGTCGTCGTCCAGGAAGTTCTGCAGCACGAACAGGCTGTCGAACAGCTGGTCCTGGCCGCTCGCGCGCTGGATCTCGCCGAGCCCGATGTGCTCGTGCTCCATCGCGTCGACCCGCGCCGCCTGCACCCCGGCGAGGAACTGCCCGACGCTGTCGCCCGGCCGCGCGGTCACCCGCATCGGCACGGTGTTCAGCAGAACACCGACGATTCCCTCGGTGGCTTCCTCCTCCCGGCCGGAGACCGTCACGCCGAACACCGCGTCGCCACGCCCGGTCTCACTGCCCAGCAGCAGCCCGAGCGCGCCGGTCACCACGGAGTTGAGCGTGACGCCGTGCGCCCGCGCCGCCTCGCGCACGCGGTCGGACTGCTCGACCGACAGCGTCCGCAGGATCTTGACCGGCAATGCGTCCGAAGCGGACGGTCCGGCCAGCAGCGTCGGTCCGGGGAGGTCCGCGAGGTAGCGCGCCCAGAACCGTTCGGCGGCGCCCGCGTCCTTCGCGGCGAGCGCGCGGGCGTAGTCCTCGAAGCTCGGCGTCGCCGGGGCGGAGTCGACCGGGTCACCGGCCAGGATCGCCCGGTAGGCGTCGAAGAGGTCGCGCAGCACGATCTCGCGCGACCAGCCGTCCCACAGCAGCAGGTGGTGGCTGAACAGCAACGCGTCCCGGCCGTCCGGCAGCCGCAGCACGGCCATCCGCACCAGCGGCGGCGCCTTGAGGTCGAAGCCCGTCGCGCGGTCCTCGTTCTTGATCGCGTCGACGGCTTCGGAGTTCAGCACGTCGATCACGCTGACCTCGACCCTGCCGCCGGGCGTGAGCACCTGGACCGGCGACCCGTTCTCGTCGGACTCGAAGCCGGCACCGACCACCGGGTGCTTCGCGATGACGTGCGCCATCGCCTGTTCCAGCGCGCTGACCTCGAGCCTGCGGTCGAACGTGAAGCAGCTCTGCGCCACGTAGTGCCCGGCGTCGCCCGCGAGCTCGGCCTGGAAGTACAGACCGCGCTGCAACGGCGTGACCGGCGCGGTCCTGCGCGCGGTCGCCGAGGCGTCCGCGATCCGTTCCAGCGCGAGCAACCAGCGCGCCGCGATCTCGTCGCTCACCTCCTCGGTCAGCGCGAACGTCGCACGCAGGCAGCCGCTCGGGTCGAGCCACGCGTTGACCTCGACGGCGTACGGGCTGGGCAGCGGGCAGTCGACGTGCAGCGCCTGCGACTCGCTGCCCCGGCCCAGGTAGTTGAACAGCACCTGCGGCCGCGGCAGCGCCGCCAGCACCGGCGCGGTCTGCGGGTTGAGGTACCGCAGCTGGCCGTAGCCGACGTGCGCTTCCTCGTCCGGCTGGCGTTCGGTGAGCTCGCGGGCGGCCTCGACCGGGTCGGTGTGCGGGCTGAGCCGCACCGGCGCGATCGACGTGAACCAGCCGACCGTGCGGGTGTAGTCGTGGTGCTCCCGCACCGGGACGCGGCCGTGGCGTTCGAGGTCGATCACCAGATCCGACGGCGTGCCCTGGGTTTCGGTCAACGCCGTGCGCAACGCGCCGCACAGCAGCTCGGTGAGCCCCAGGCCGAGCGCGGCCGGGGCGGTGTGCACGACGCGGTCGGTGATCGCGGCCGACAGGGTGACGGTGACCTCGCGCAGGTCGCCGAGCTCTGGCGTGAGCACCGGTGCGTCCAGCACCTCGACCCAGCGCCGCAGGTCGCCGCCGGACTGGGCGTCCAGCGCGAGGGCGGCGGCGTAGGCCGGGAACGGGGTGGTCGTCGGGGCGGGCTCTTCGCCGCGCATGGCCGCCGCCATGTCGTCGAGGAGGATCAGCCACGAGACGGCGTCGACGGCGAGGTGATGGACCACCGCGACCAGCGTCTTCGTGGACTCCAGCCAGGTGAACGCCGCCATGACACCGGCCTCGGGGTCGAGCCGGGAGGCGGCCTCGTTCGCCGCGAGCTCGGCGTCGTCAACTCCGCTGCAGACCTGGGGGGCCTGCGAATCGGGATCGATTCCGAGCGTCCACACGCCGTGCGTGACCGTCAGCCGCATCCGCAGGGCCGCATGAGCCTTCACCACGGCGTTCGCGGCCCGCTCCGCCTCGGCCAGGCTCGCGCACGGCAGCTGCCGCGCCTGAGCGAACCGCCGAAGATCCCCGCCGATCTCCCGCTGCCGCAACACGATCGGCGTCGGCACGACCGGCCCGTCCTGCCGCTCCACCGGAGCCACCACGACAGGAGCCGGGGCAACACCGAACTTCGCCGCCAAAGCCCGCGGCGTCTTGCACAGGAACAGGTCCCTGGGCGCGAACCGCACCCCGAGCGCCCGCGCCCGGTTCACCACGCCGATCGCGATGATGCTGTCCCCGCCGGCCGCGAAGAAGTCCGTGTCAGCGTCCACAGAGGACCCCGGCAGCGCGGCCGCGAACACCTCCACCAGCGCCGCCAGCGCCGGAGCCTCGGACCCGACCGGCAGCGGCGCGTCGTCCTGCGCACGAGCGCGCTCGGCCAGTGCCCTGCGGTCGAGCTTGCCGTTCACGGTCAGCGGCAACGCGTCCAGCGGAATCACCCGCTGCGGCACCATGTGCACCGGCAGCTTGGCGCCCAGAGCGGCCGGGATGTCGACCGACGGCGTGCCCACGACGTGGGCCACGAGGTGGTCGGCGCTGTCCGCCACCGTCACCGCCACGTCGACGACGCCAGGGATCTCCAGGATCGCCGACTCCACCTCGCCGAGCTCGATGCGGAAACCCTTCAGCTGCACCTGGAGGTCGGCGCGGCCGAGGAACTCCAGCTCGCCGTCGAGGTTGCGCCGAGCCAGGTCGCCCGAGTGGTACATGCGCGAACCGTTGCCCGCGAACGGGTCCGCGACGAACCGCGACGCCGTCAGACCGGGACGGCCGTTGTAGCCGAGCGTCACCTGCGGGCCCGCTACGTAGATCGTGCCGACCTGGCCCGGCGGCACCGGGCGGAGCCGGTCGTCGAGCAGATAGCACCACAGACCCGCGATCGGCCCGCCGATCGGGCTGACGTCCAGACCGAAGTCGCGGTCTTCCAGCAGCCGGTAGGTGGTGTGGACGGTGGTCTCGGTGATGCCGTACATGTTGACCAGCTCTGGCCGGCCGGTGCCGTACCGCGCGACCCACCCGCGCAGACGGCCCAGGTCGAGCGCCTCACCGGCGAAGATCACCCGGCGCAGCGCGGTCAGCGGCACAGGAGCGTTCAGGTCGGCGTCGATGAACTGGTAGAACGCCGACGGCGTCTGGCACAGGACCGTGACGTTCCGGTCGAGCACCAGCTTGCGGAAGTCCACCGGCGACCGCGTCAGGCTGTGCTCGGGCACGATCAGCTGACCGCCGTGGGTGAGCGCGCCCCACAGCTCCCACACCGCCACGTCGAACGAGTAGGTGTGGAACTGGGTCCACACGTCGGAGGGTCCGAACTCCATCTCCGGCGCGGTGTTGACCAGCAGCGAGACCACGTTCTCGTGCGACACCACGACGCCCTTGGGGCGGCCGGTCGAACCGGACGTGTAGATCATGTACGCCGGGTGCCGCCAGTCGCTCGCCGGCTCGACGAACGAGCCGGGCACCACGTCGTCCGTGCACAGCACCTGAGCCGGCACCCCGGCGCGCGCGAGCATCGCCGAGAAGCGTTCCTGCTGGCCCGGTTCGACCAACGCGACCTGAGGCGCGGCGTCCGCCAGGACGAACTCCAGCCGGTCGTCCGGGTAGGCGAGGTCCAGCGGCACGTACGCGGCACCCGCCGACACGACCGCGATCAGCGCGGTGACCTGCTCCAGCGACCGCGGCAGCGCGACGGCGACCCGCGTGTGCGGACCGACACCGCAAGCCTGCAACGTCGCCGCCATCCTGGTCTTGGCCTCCGCCAGCTCGGCGTAGGTCATCGACTCGGACGTGCCGTCGAGGCGGCAGAACGTCACGGCGGTCGCGGCCGGGTCGCGCAGTGCCGCGCGGTCGAAGAGCTGCGCGAGCGTCACCGGCTCGATGTCCGCCCCGGCACGGGTGTCCGTCAGCGCGGGCGCCGGGATCCGGGAACCGGTCAGCAGAGCCGTCAGCGTGTCGGCGAACGCGCGCACGATCCGTCGCGCGCCGGTCTCCCGCACCACGAGGGTGTCGTAGATCAGGTTGAACCGCAGCGTGCCGTCGTGGCGGCGCTGGACCTCGACCGTCAACGGGTAGTGCGGCGCGCCCTCGTTCACGACGTCGGCGATCTCGAAACCGGCCGAGGAGAACTGGGACACGTCCAGCGCGATGTCGAACACGACCAGGGTGTCGAACGCCGCCTGCCGCCCGATCCGCGTCAGCGACACGTGCTGGTGCGGCAGCACGGCGGTCTGGTGCCGCTGTACCGAAGCCAGCAACTCGCCGGACGTGGTGGTGTCGGACCACTTGGCGCGCACCGGAATCGTGTTGATGAACAGCCCGACCATGGAGTCGATGCCGGGCACGTCGGCGTCGCGGCCGGACACCGTCGAGCCGAACACGACGTCCTGGCGTTCGAGGATCGCGCCGAGCGTCACGCCCCACGCGCTGTGCACGGCAACGCTCAAGGACACGCCGGCCGCCCGGAGCATGTCGTCGAAACCGGCAGGTGCGTCGACCGCCGTGTCCGCGAACCGTTCCGACGGCTGATGACCCTCCACGACCAGCGACGGACCGGGCAGTCCTTCGAGTTCCGCGGCCCAGACGCGGTCGCTTTCCGCCGGGTCGCTGCGAACCAGCCAGCGCACGTAGTCGGCGTAGCTGCCGCGAGCGTGCACCGAACCCGGCGCGTCGTACTCGGCGAGCAGCGCGCGCAGCATCGGCGGCACCGACCAGCCGTCCGCGATGATGTGGTGCACGGTCTGCACCAGCACGTAGCGGCCCGGCGCGGTGCGGATCAGCGTGAAGCGCATCAACGGCCCGCGCGCGAGGTCGAACCCGGCGGCGCGGTCCCGCTCGGCGAACTCCAGCACCTCCTCGTCGGTCATGCCCTGACCGTCCACAGTGGAGAACTCCGGCCGGACGCCGGACTCCAGCACGGAGACGACCCGGCCGTCGGGCAGGCTGACGAAGCGAGCGGCGAGGTTCGGGAAGAGTTCCAGCAGACGCGTGGCGGCCGCTTCGAGCCTGCGGGCGTCCACGGATCCGGTGAGCGTCAGCAGCTGCTGCTCGACGTACCGGTGCGCAGACTCGTCGTCGAACACCGAGTGGAAGTACATGCCCTCCTGCAACGGCGTCAGCGGCAGCACGTCCCGCAACGCCAGGCTGTCGAGCGCATCGACGTCGGCCTGGGTGAGCGGCACCAGGTCGAAGTCGCTGGGGGAGTGCCCGCCGCGGGTCAACGCGGCCAGGCCCTCCAGCGCCTCGACGAAGTAGGAGCCGATCTTCGCGATGTCGGTCTCGCTGAAGACGCCGGACGGCCACGAGATGACCGTGACGAGCTCCAGTTCGCCGTCGGCACCGGGTTCGGCGGAGGCGTTGAACTCCAACGCGCGCGGCAGCCGCATCGCCGGGTCGCGCTTCTCGCCGAGCTGGCCCGCGTTCTCCGCGAGCTGCCAGTCGCCGGTGGTGCCACCGCTGAACCGGCCCAGGTAGTTGAACAACACCTGCGGACGCGGCGAGTCGAACTCCCAGCCCCCCAGGTACTTCAGCGCACCGTACGAGACACCGTTGCTCGGCACCCGCGCGAGGTCTTCCTTGACCCGCTTCAACGCGACGGCCAGGTCGTCGTCAGCACCCGGATCGACGGTGACCGGGAACAACGTCGTGAACCAGCCGACCGTGCGGGACAGGTCCGGGTCGAGCGGTACGAACCGGCCCTCGCGGCCGTGCCCCTCCAGCTCGATGTGCGCGAACGTCTGGTCCTGGCCGTTGTCGCGGCGCCACTTCGCGAGCGCGACCGCGAGACCGGTCAGCAGCACGTCGTTGACCTTGGCGTGGAACAGCGCGGGCACGTCACCGAGCAGCGCGGCCGTGGCCCTCGCGCCGACGGTGAACGTGCGCGTCCGTTCTGCCGCAACGACGTCCTCGTCGGTGAGCTCACGCCGGCCGAGCAGCTGGTCCACTCCCGGCAGCGCGCGCTGGTAGTAACCGAGGTCCGCCGAGAAGTCGGCCTTCTCCAGCAGCTGGGTCCAGCGGCGGAACGACGTCCCGACTCCCCGGAGCTCGACGGGCTCACCTGAGGAGATCTGCTGCCACGCCTGAGCGAGATCGTCGAACAGGATCCGCCACGACACACCGTCGATCACCACGTGGTGGATCACGATGACGAGCTGCCGCGCTGCGGACCGCCACACCGCCCGCAGCATGACGCCCTCGTCCGGGTTCAGGCCCTCGGTCGCCGCGGCGACGCACTCCTCGACCGGTGCGTTGCTCTCCCCCCACAACGCGGCGCCGTTCGCGGGGATGTCGAACGACCAGCGCTCACCACGAACCAGCCTGGCCCGCAGCATGTCGTGCCGCTCGACCACGGCGTCGAGGATCGCCGTGAGCGCCTCGCCGGTCAGCGCGGCCGGGGTGTTGACCACGACCGACTGCACGAACCCGTCGATCGCGTCCGTCGTCTCACCGAGCCACTGCACGATCGGCAGACCCGCCACCGGCCCGATCGGGACGTCGTCGTGGTCGACAGCCGAGGCACCGTCGAGCGACGCGACGGCGGCCAGCGCACGCGGAGTCCGGTTGACGAAGATCTGGGTGGCCGTGACGAAGATGCCCTCCGCCCGCAACGCCGACAGCAGCGAGATCGCGAGGATGCTGTCCCCGCCCAGCTCGAAGAAGTCCTGGTCGGCGCCGACCTGCTCGACCCGCAGCACCGACGCGGCGGCGGTGCAGATCGCGGCCTCGACGTCGTTGGCGGCCGTGGTGACCGGCCCGGTCTCGACGACGGGCTCCGGCAGCGCGCGGCGGTCCAGCTTCCCGTTGGGGGTCAACGGGAACTCCGGCATCACCACGATGTGCGCGGGCACCATGTACTCGACGAGGTGTTCGGAGGCCCACTGCTTCACGGCGTCCGCGGTCAGGCCCTCGTCGGCGGGCACGACGTACCCGACGAGGTAGTTGCCGCCCGCGGAGTTCTTCTTGACCAGCACACAGGTGTGGCGGATCCGCGGGTGCTCGGCGAGCGCGACCTCGACGTCCTCCAGCTCCAGCCGCATGCCGCGGATCTTGACCTGGTTGTCGACGCGGCCGAGGAAGTCGAGCGACCCGTCCGGCGCGAAGCGGGCCAGGTCGCCGGTGCGGTAGAGGCGCGACCCGTCGGACGCGAACGGGTTGGCGACGAACCGCGACGCCGTCAGGCCGGGAGCGTTCACATAACCGCGGCCCAGCAGGAAACCACCGATGTACAGCTCGCCGCCGACACCGGGCGGGCACGGCCGCAGCCGGTCGTCGAGCACGTACAGGTCGGTGTTCGGGTTGGCCTTGCCGATCGACGTCGACAACCGCTCCGCCTCGCCGCGGTAGATCACGTGCGAGACGCCGATCGTGGTCTCGGCCGGGCCGTAACCGTGGTACATCGGGATGTCGAGCTGCGTGCGGAACCGGTCGTACAGCTCGGGCGTGAGCACCTCGCCGCCGCACCACACGTGCCGCAGGCTGTCCAGCTCGCCGTCGCCCGCGATGGTCAGCAGCACGTCGAGCATCGACGACACCAGGTACACGAACGTCACGCGGTGGCGGGCGATCGTGTGCAGCAGGTGATGCGGGTCGCGCTCGCCGCCGGACCGCACGACGACGGTCCGCCCGCCGCACACCAGCGGCAGGAAGATCTCGTTGATGGAGATGTCGAACGACAGCGGCGCCTTGAACAGCGACGCGTCGGACTGTCCGAAGTGGAGGATCTGGTGCACCTGCCACAGCAGGCGTTCGCTGATCGCCTCGTGCCGGATCATCGCGCCCTTGGGGCGGCCGGTCGACCCGGACGTGAACATCACGTACGCGAGCTGCCCGCCGACGATCGTGACGTCCACGGGGTCGGCTGAGTACGCCTCGAAGCCCCAGGAGGCGAGGTCGACGGGCACGGCCTCCGGCTCACCGTCCAGACCGGAGCCGAGGAGCAGGACGACTTGGGCGTCGGTGATCACGGACTCCCGGCGGGACGCCGGCCACTGCGGGTCCAGCGGTACGAACGCGCCACCGGTCTGCAGCACGGCGAGCAGGCTGATCACCATCTCGGCCGAGCGGGGCAGCGAGATGCCGACGACCTGCTCGGTCCGCAGGCCTCGCTCGACCAGGTGGCGGGCCAGCTGGTTGGAACGGGCGAGCACCTCGCCGTAGGTGAGGGCGCGGTCACCGTCGTTGATCGCGACGGCGTCCGGGCGCAGCGCGGCCTGCTCGCGGAACAGCTCGACGATGCTGGGCCGGTCGCGCGGGAACTCGTTGTCGTTCCAGCGGGCCAGCTCCGCCAGCCGCTCGTCGAGGGTCTGCGCGGTGATCGTCCCGATGGCGCGGTTCGGGAACTCGGCGAGGTCGTCCAGCGCCCGCTGGGCCGCGGCCGCGTCGACGCCGTCTGGCAGCGGAATGGCCCAGCCGTCCGGAGTTTCGGTGACGTCGACCTGCTGGCCCTTGTCCGCCCAGACGAGCAGGTCGCCGAAAAGCGTTGCAGGCGTGAGCTCGAGACCGTCGACCTCGAAACCGGGGTTCGCCCAGTGCGTCAGCGCCACGGCACTCGCGACGGCGATGGTCCGCTGGGGGTACTCACCGGCACGGCGCCGAACAGAGGCGATCCGATCGGACGAAAGCAGCACCAGTTCCATGCAGGTGAGCCTAACCTAACTAGCTGCGGATCCGAATCGCCAAGCGGCCCAAAGTGCCGCGTAACGCCCGTCACGCGCGACGAGCTCCTCGTGCGTGCCCTGCTCGATCACCCGTCCGGCGTCGAGCACGGCGATGCGGTCGGCCGCGATCGCCTGGGTCAGCCGGTGTGCGACCAGAAGCGTGGTGCGGCCCCGGCAGGCGGCCAGCGCCGCCCGTTCGAGCGCGGCGGCACCCTGGCTGCCCGCCTCCGCCGTCGACTCGTCCAGCACGACGACGGGGGAGCGGCCGAGCACGAGCCTGGCCAGCGCGATCTGGGCGATCTTGGTCACGTCGAGGCGTTCGCCACCCTCGCCCACGTCGGTCTGCAGGCCCTGGGGAAGCGCTTGCACCCACGCGTCGGCGCCGACCGTGCGCAGCGCGTCCATCAGCTCGTCGTCCGTGGCATCCGGTGCGGCAAGCCTGAGATCCTCGGCGAGCGGACCGGCGAAGACGTGGGCTTCCTGGGTCAGGATGCTGACCAGCGCGCGGGCACCGGCCTCGTCGACGTCGGCGAGGTTCGTCTGTCCGATGTGCACGGACCCGGTCAGCGGAGTGCCGGTCCCCGCGACCAGCGCGGCCAGCGTCGTCTTGCCCGCACCGGTCGCGCCGACCAGTGCCAGCGAGGTGCCCGCGGGGATCTCCAGGTCGATGTCGCGCAGCACGTCGTGCTCGGATTCGGGATAGCGGAAGGAAAGCCCGCGCACCGACACCGCGAGCGGTGCGGCGTCCGGATCGACCGCGACCGCGCTGCGGACGAGCTCGTCGCCGTCGGACTCGGAGAGCACACCGACGAGTCGCGTGAGTCCGGCACCGGACTTCTGCGCCTCGTCGAAGAACGCCATGATCAACCCGAGCGGCACGAACAGCTTGTGGAACAACAGGGCCGCGACGGAGACCTGGCCGAGCGAGGACTGCCCGTTCGTCACGAGGAAGTAGCCGACGACGATGATCAGCCCGAGACCGATGAACTCGGCGCGGTTCTCCCTGCCGATGAACCGGCCGAAGAACCGGAAGACTTCGATGCCGATGTTGCGCACCCGCCACGACTCGGCGGTCACCCTGTCCCGGAACGCGTTCTCGAGCCGGTAGGCCCGGACGGTGGCGATGCCGTCGAGGCCGCTGATCAACGCCTGCGCGCGGTCGGCCTGCGCCTCGGACCGGGCGCGGTAGAGAGGCTGCGAGCGAGGCAGGTACCAGTGCAACGCGAAGGCGTACGCAGGAAGCGCGCACGCACCGGCGACACCGAGCCGCCAGTCGAGGCCGAACATGCCCGCGGTGGCGATGACGACCAGCACGACCGCCGAGAAGATCGTCGGAATCGCCGTGCGGAAACCCTTGGAGATGATCGCGACGTCGTCGCCGACGCGGGACAGCACGTCGCCGCGGCCCACCTGCTCGATCCGCGCGCTCGGCATCCCGAGCACCGCGCGGACGGCGCCTTCCCTCAGCCGCGCCAGCATTTCCGCGCCGAACCGGCCGACGAGGTACGTGGAGACCGCCGTCATCACCGCACCGGACAGCGCGGCTACGACCGTCGCGATCCCGATGGACCAGAGGATCGACGCGTCCCGTCCGCCGACGATCCCGTCCACCACGGTGCCCAGCAGGAACACCGGGACGATCTGCAGCACCGCCCCGGCCACCGTCGCCAGCACGGTGGCGATCGGCAGGCCGGGAGCGGTGCGGCAGTGGTCGAGCGCCCAGCGAAGGGCCTCCCGTCCGGTCGCCGTGCGCAGGATGTTCGCGGGCGCGCCAGAGACACTCGTGGTCACGAGGGGAGACCTTTCGCAGGGGTGAGAGGGTGGATCAGCCGGCCGACTTGGCCGACTTCACCAGCTCGTCGATCGCGTACGGCAGGGACGCGAGGGTGGCCTGCGACATCGCGGCGCCGACGGCGGGGCCCTCGCTGTCGAGGATCCAGTGGACCTTGCCCGCCTTGACCGCGGGCAGGTTCGCGAAGAGCTGGAAGTTCTTCAGCGACTTCTGGTCCGCCTCGTCCGCGATCACGAAGATGCGGTCGACGTTCATCAGGTCCATGCGCTCGGGCGACAGCGTCACGTAGAACTTGCCCGCGGCGATCTCGTCGATCTTCGTGTTGCCCTTGAAGCCGATGCCGCTCACGAGCTGGCCGCGGACGTCAGTGGTGGTGAACGGCGCGACGGCGTCCTTGTACCAGGAGGTGACGACGGCGGTCTCGTTCGCCCAGCCGGGGTTCGCCTTCTTGGCCTCGGCCATCTTGTCGTCGATCGCCTTGATCATCTTGGCGCCCTCGTCGGCCTTGCCGAGCGCCTTGGCGACCTGCAGCGCGTTGTCCTGCCACTTCGCGCTGAACGGCTCCTTCTCCTCCTTGGTGCGGCCGACCGTCGGAGCGATCTTGCTCAGCTTGTCGTACCAGGCCTGATCGGCCTCGGAGTAGACCGCGATGATCAGGTCGGGACGCAGCTGCGCGATCTTCTCGTAGTTCGGCTCGGTGTCGCCGTTCTTCATGACGACCTCGGGCTTGGCCGAGCCCCACTTGTCCTTCACCCAGGCCCACTGGGTGTTGATGTCCGGGGTCTTGCCCTCGGGGTTCGGGTACTGGTCGACCATGCCGACCGGCACGGTGCCGAGCGCGAGCATCGTCTGGTCGTCGGTGTAGCCGAGGGAGACGACGCGCTTGGGCGCTTCCTTGATCTCCGTCGTGCCGAAGAAGTGCTCGACCTTGGTCGGGAACGTGCCACCGGAGGCGTTGTTCGCGCCAGGCGTGGACGCGGGGGTGGAGGACCCGCACCCGGCGAGGACGCTGGCACCGACCACCACGGCTGCTGCCACAGCGGTCAATCGCTTCCAGGTCATGGTCGTTCGCTGGCCCATTCGGCACCTCGTTCTTCGCTGCCCACGCGGCGGGGGAGATTAGGACAGGCGAACCTTATCACCCGGTTAGGGCAGGCTAACCTAGTCCTTGGTCACTCTTCGGTACCACGTGAGTGCGGCCGATGGGCACGATCAACGGGCGTTCGCTGACCGGGTCGTCGATGACCTTCGCCTGCAGACCGAACGTGTCCAGCAACAACTCGCTGGTGATCACGTCGCTCGGATGTCCCTGCGCGACAATGGATCCCGACTTCATCACGATCAGGTTGTCGCTGTAGCGCACGGCCAGGTTCAGGTCGTGCAGCACCATCACGATCGTGCAGCCGCCCTCGTGCAGGTCGTCCACCAGGTCGATCACGTCGATCGCGTGGGCGAGGTCGAGGTAGGTCGTCGGCTCGTCGAGCAGCAGCAGGTCGGTGCCCTGGGCGAGCGTCATGGAGATCCACACGCGCTGCCGCTGACCACCGGAGAGCGAGTCGACCGGGCGGTGCGCGAGATCGGACACACCGGTCATCCGCAGGGCTTTCGCGACGACGTCCGCGTCGTCGCTCGACCACTGGCGCACCCAGCTCTGGTGCGGGTGCCTGCCGCGCGCGACCAGGTCGGCGACCGTGAGGCCCTCCGGCGCGATCGGGGTCTGCGGGAGCAGGCCCATCCGCTTCGCGACGTCCTTGGTCTTGAGCCTGGCGATGTCGTGGCCGTCCAGCAGCACCGTGCCCTGGCGCGGTTTGAGCAGGCGGGACAGCGTGCGCAGCAGCGTCGACTTGCCGCAGCCGTTGGGGCCGATGACCGTGGTGATGACCCCGGTCGGGATGGTGACGTCGAGGTTGTCGAGCACGACCCGGTCGGCGTACCCGACCGTGACGCCCTCGGCACCCAGTCGGGTGGCATCGTTGCGCAGCGCGGTCATAGGGCAACCTTACTTAACTGAGGATTACCTCAGGCCGCCCGTTTCACGTTCGCCCGCACCAGCAGGTAGACCAGGAACGGACCGCCGATGATCGCCGTGACGACGCCGACGGGCAGGTCGTTGGGCAGCACCGACCGCGCGATGAGGTCAGAGCCGATCAACAACAGCGCCCCGAACAGGCCGGACGCGATCAGCGGCGGAACCGGCGTGCGCAGCAGTCGCATGGTGATCTGCGGCGCGACCAGGGCGACGAACGGCACCGGGCCGGCCGCCGAGACGGCGACACCGGCGAGCAGGACCGCGCACAGCAGCAGCACGGCGCGCACGGCCGAGTAGCGGACACCGAGTCCGGCGGCCACGTCGTCACCGAAGTGCATCGGCTGCAGCTGGAAGGCCGTGACCAGGACGATCACGATCAACGCGA
The DNA here is from genome assembly GCF_014648475.1 of Lentzea flava. GTDB lineage: Bacteria > Actinomycetota > Actinomycetes > Mycobacteriales > Pseudonocardiaceae > Lentzea > Lentzea flava. The sequence continues at coordinate 287,670 of NZ_BMRE01000003.1, forward strand.
GGGTGACCCAGAGCGTCGTCCAGACCTCGGTCCACGACCGCGAGTCGAGCGATCCGACGAGCCAGGCCTGAGCGCGGGCGACGTCGCGGATGTCCGCCAGCGCCAGCAGCCATGTCGTGAGCGCCTGCATGACCGCGTTGACCGCGATGCCGATGAGGATCAGCCGGAAGCCGTCGATTCCCCGGCGCCACGCCAGGAAGTAGACGAGCAGCCCGGTCAGCAACCCTCCGGTGAGCGCGGCGGCCGGCAGCCCGACCGTGCTGGTGACCACCGCGCCGCTGGTGACGGTGACCAGGAAGACCGCGGTCGCGCTGGCGCCGCCGGTGATCCCGAGGACGTCGGGACTGGCCAGCGGGTTGCGCGCGATCGACTGCGTGAGCGCGCCCGAGATCCCGAGCGCGGCACCCACGATCAGGCCGACGAGCGCGCGCGGCATCCGCAGGTCCATGATCACGAACTCGTCGACCCGCTCGCCCTGCCCGAAGATCGTCCTGATCACCGCGGGCAGGTCGATGATGAAGTCGCCGACCGAGATCGACACGCAGAAGACGAGGAACGTGAGCGCGGCGAGGACCGCCGTGACGAGCACGATCCACGGGCGCCAGACCCAGGACCAGTTCCCGACCCGGACTCCGGGGTGCATCTGGGTGCTCATGCCTGCCTGAACTTCCCGAGCCAGACCAGCGCCGCGAAGAACGGTGCGCCGATGATCGCGATGACGATGCCCGCCTGCAGTTCGGCCGGCCGCACGACGAGCCGGCCCGCGATGTCGCCGACGAGCAGCACTCCCGCGCCGAGCAATCCGGCGTACGGCACCAGCCACCGGTAGTCCGGCCCCGTGAGCCACCGTGCGATGTGCGCGACCATCAGCCCCAGAAACGCGATGGGTCCGCACGCCGCCGTGGCCGCCCCCGCGAGCAGCGTGACGGCCACGACGCCGATGGTCCGCCCGGCCGCGATGTTCACACCGAGCCCCCGCGCGACGTCGTCACCGAGGTTGAGCAGGTTGATCGTCGGCAGGTTCAGCAACGCCAGCACCAGCCCGACGGCTGCGAAGATCGCCGTCACCACGATCACGTCCCACCCGACCCCCTGCACCGAGCCCGCGTTCCAGTAGCGCAGGACGTCGAGGGTCTGCTTGTCGGACAAGGCCACCGCGGTGGTCATCGCGGCGAGGAACACCGTGACGCCCTGCCCGGCCAGCGCGAGCGTCAGCGGGTTGCCGGCCCCGCGCCCGAGACTCGACAGCCCGAACACGACGACTCCGGCCCCCGCGGCACCGACGAACGCGAACCACATGTACAGGATCGGGTCCTGCAGCCCCAGCAGGGAGACCGCGAGGACCACGGCGAACGACGCCCCGGAGTTGACGCCGAGCAGGCCGGTGTCGGCGATGGGGTTGCGGGTGTGCCCCTGGATCAACGCCCCGGCGACACCGAGCGCCAGCCCCGCCACGATCGCGAGCACCGTCCGCGGAACGCGCAGCGTCTGCACGATGAGCGCGATCTCGGTGAGCCGCTGGTCCGTGCCGGGATCGCCGAACAACCCCTGCCACACCTCGGCGGGGGTCAGCGACCGCGCACCGACGACCAGCGACAGCACCGCCGCCGCGGCGAGCAACACCACCAGCGCCACCAGGCCGGCGCGTCGCCGCCGGTGCGGACTCGCCTCGTTCGGCCCGGGCTCCAGCCCGCGTTGCTCCACCACCATGCTCACGACGAGCTACGTTATATCCCGCCCGCCTCGTCAACCCAGGGCACCCTTACCTAACCGCGCGCCGCAGCTCGCCGTGGATGAAGGAGCCCTTCACCCCACCGGCCCCTCTCCGGCGCGCTGCCTGGTGATCAGTCCACTGGGGTCACGTGGATCGCGGCGAGCTGCTTGCGCACCCGGTCCGCCTCCTCCTCGCGACCCTGCTGCTCGAGCAGCTCCAGAGCCCGCTGCCACACCTCCGCCGCCTGGTCGAGCTGTTCGAGCGCGAGGTGCGGGTCGCCGAGGCCCACGAGCACGGTGGCGGTGGTGTAGTCGTCGTTCTCGGCCTGGTACAGCTCGACGGCGCGCTCGTAGAGCTCGATCGACTCGGCGTGGTCGCCGACCTGGTGCGCGATGCGGGCGAGCGTGTCGACGGCGGTCGCCTCGCCCTGCCGGTCGCCGAGTTCGTGGAGCATCTCCAACGCCCTGGTGGCGTGCTCCCTGCCTTCCTCGGTGTCGCCGACCTCCGCGGCGCAGTAGCCGATGTTGTTGTGCGCCAGCGCGATCAGCATCTGGTTGCCGGTGCGCTGGTAGTGCGGCAGCGCGGCCTTGGCGTGTTCGTACGCCCGGTGGTGCTCGGACCTGCTGGTCCACAGCCAGGTCAGCGCGCCGTGGGCGGACGCGAGAGGCAGCGGCTCGCCGGCCTGCTCCGCCAGCGCGAGGGAGGCGTCGAGGTGGTGCTGGGCCTCGTCGTAGCGCTGGACCTGGCCGAGGCTGCTGCCCATGATCCGGTGCGCGACGACCTTCTCCTGCAGGTCGTCGGCGGCTTCGATGGCGGTTCGCCACATGGCCAGCTCGTCGTCGAGGTGGCCGCGCAGCTGGTGGTAGGCGTGCGACACCCTGGCCAGCAGCACGACCCGGTCGTTCCAGCCGTGCTGGGCCGCCACCTGCTGCACGGCCCTGCGCGTTGTGCGTTCGGCGTCGAACCACGCCAGGGCGCAGGCCTTGTCGCCGGCGGGACTGATCACGGTGCCCGCGGCCGGTTCGCCGAGGTCGATCACCGGGCGGTGCGGGTCGATCAGCCGGTCGTTGGCGTGCCCGGTGTGCACGTGGTGGTCGACGAGCCTGCGCAGGGCCTCGTCGCTGCCGGTGGCCCGCCCGGCAGCGTAGGCGCGGACGAGGTCGTGCATCCGCGCGCGGAAGCCGGTGCCGATCGAGATCAGCGAGGCCTGCTCCAGCGCGCGCAGCGTGACTTCCGCGTCCTTTGTGGACACCCCGGCGAGACTCGCGGCGGCTTCGAGTCCGATGTCCTCGCCCGGCGCGATGCCGAGCAGGGCGAACATCTCCCGTTGCTCGTCGGTCAGCGCGCGGTACGACCAGGAGAGCACGACCGGGAGGCTGACGCTCGGGTCCGCGTCGAGTGCGCCGAGGCCCAGTTCCTCGAGCTGCCGGGCGATGGCGGCGAGCGACAGGTCCGGTTCGGTGAGCACGCGGGCACCGACGATGCTCAACGCGAGCGGCAGCCCGCCGCACAGCTCGATCAGCCTCGCCACGGCGAGAGGTTCGGCGTTCAGCCTGGTCGCGCCGATCCTGGTGGCGAGCAACGTGCCGGCGTCCGCGTCGGCGAGCACGTCGAGACCGATCGGTTTCGTCACCAGGCCCGGCAGCCGGTTGCGGCTGGTCACGAGCACCCGGCAGGTGTCGCCGCCGGGCAGGAACCCGACGACCTGGGAGGCGTCGGCCGCGTTGTCGATGACCACGAGCAGGCGCCGCCGGGTGGCGAGGCTCCGGAACAACGCCGCCCTGGCCGGCGGGTCGGCCGGGATGGCGCCGGCGTCGAGACCCAGCGCGTGCAGGAACCCGCGGATCGCCACGTCCGGTTCCATCGGCGTCTCGTCGGGGCTGAAGCCGCGCAGGTCGACGAACAGCTGGCCGTCCGGGAAGCGGTGCAGGTTGCGGTGTGCCCAGTGCAGGGCGAGCCACGTCTTGCCCATGCCGCCCGCGCCCGCGATCGCCGCCACACCCGTGCGCACGGCCTCGTCCAGCTCGGCCAGGTCTTCCTGCCTGCCCACGAACTGCGCCGGTGCCGACGGCAGCTGGCGCGGGACGGTGCCGGGCCCATCGCAGGTGAGCAGCTGTTCGTGCAGCCGCTTCAGGTCCACGCCCGGCTCGGTGCCGAGCTCGTCGATCAGCCGGGTGCGGACGACCAGGAACTGTTCCAGCGCCTCGGAAATCCGGCCTGCCTGGGCGAGTGCCTGCAGGTGTTGCGCCGCAACGCGTTCGTCGAGCGGGTGCCGCAGGGCGAGCGCGGAGATCGCCGCGAGGACGTCGGGGCCCTGGCCGAGCCGCAGCCGTTCGTCGACCAGGTCGAGCTCGGCGGCGTCGCGTTCCCGCGCGAGGTGGTCGCGGGTCAGGTCGGCCCACGAGCCGCTGATCCCCGTCAACGGTTCGCCGCGCCACACCGCGATCGCCTCGGCGAACCGGCCCTGGTCGCGGAGTTCCCTGAACCGCATCAGGTCCACAGAGGACTCGGCGGTGACGAGCACGTACCCGTCCTGCTTGGCCTGGAGCTCGACGCCGGTGCCCGCGAACGCCTGCCGCAGCCTGGAGAGGTAGCTGTGCAGCGTCGCCCGTGCCCGCGGCGGGGGCTGATCACCCCAGACGCGGTCGATCAGCTGCGTGACCTGGACGGGCCTGTTGACGTCGATCGCCAGCGCCGCGAGCACACACCGCTGCCGCGCGGGGCCCAGCTCGACGTGGTGACCGTCAACTCGCGCGCTCACCTCGCCGAGCAGCGCGATCTCCACCAGCGGCATGAGCCGAGTCTAGGCCGTCGTCGTGAACCGCCCGGGCGAGCTGCTGGATGTGCGTGTTCCAGCAGCTCGCCGTGGTGGCTCAGGATGCGACCGCTGCCTGTCGTCGCCTGCCGCGGATCATGCCGCGCTGGACCGCGATGAAGACCAGCAGCAGCGCGCCGATCACGATCTTGGTCCACCACGAGCTGAGCGTGCCCTGGAACGAGATCAGCGTCTGGATCGTGCCGAGCACCAGCACCCCGGCCAGCGAGCCGAGCACGTACCCGAGACCACCCGCGAGCAGGGTGCCGCCGATGACGACCGCCGCGATCGCGTCGAGCTCCATGCCGACGGCGTGCAGGCCGTAGCCGGACAGCATGTAGAGGCTGAACAGCAGACCGGCCAGCGCCGAGCAGAAACCGCTGATCACGTACACGCCGACCTTCGTGCGCGCGGTCGGCAGGCCCATCAGCAACGCGGACTGCTCGTTGCCGCCCACCGCGTAGACCGTCCGGCCGAACCGGGTGCGGTGCAGCACGTACAGGGCGGCGAGCACGACCAGCAGCGCGATCACCACGTTGTAGGTGATGGTGACGCCGCCGGGCAGCTCGATGACGGCCGTCGCGACCTCGCGGAACGTGGCGTCCTTGATGGACACCGACTCCACGCTGATCAGGAAGCACAGGCCGCGCGCCAGGAACATGCCGGCGAGCGTCACGATGAACGGCTGGATGTCGAACTTGTGGATCACCACGCCCATCAGCAGGCCGAGCGTCGACCCGATGAGCAGCACGGCGATGATGACCAGCGGGACCGGCCAGCCCGCGCGCAGCCCCGCTGCGGTGACCATTGTGGACAGTGCGACGACCGAGCCCACGGACAGGTCGATGCCGCCGCTGAGGATCACGAACGTCATCCCGGCCGCGAGCACGATGAGGAACGCGTTGTCGATGAACAGGTTCGCGATCACCTGCCCGGACGCGAAGCCGTCGTAGCGGAGGGAGCCGGCGCCGAACGTGATCACGAAGAGCACCACGGTCGCGAGGACCGGGAGGAACCGCGCCGGCAGCCTGGTGGTGAGAGCGGTCATGACACGGCCACCTTCCGGAAGCTCAGGGCTGCGCGGGCCTTCGGCGACTGGATCAGGCACACGGTGATGACGACGACCGCCTTGAACACCAGCGTGACCTCCGCCGCCACGCCGATCGTGTAGACGGTCGTGGTGAGGGTCTGGATGATCAGGGAGCCGAGCAGCGTGCCGGTGAGCGAGTAGCGGCCGCCCGCGAGCGACGTGCCGCCGATGACCACCGCGAGGATCGCGTCCATCTCGATCCACAGGCCGTTGCTGTTGGCGTCGGCGGCGCTCACGTTCGAGCTGATCATCAGGCCCGCGATGCCCGCGCACACCGCCGCGAACACGTAGACCGTCCAGATGATCGTCCTGGACCGGACGCCGGCCAGGCGCGAGGCCTCGGGGTTCACGCCGACCGCCTCGATCAGCATGCCCAGCGCGGTCTTGCGCGTGGTGAGTGCCACCAGGCCGAGCACGGCGAGGCTGATCAGGATGGAGACCGGCAGGACCACGAACCCGGCGCCCACCTGCCGGTAGGCGTCGTTGTTCACGGTGATGATCTGGCCCTCGGTCACCAGCATGGCGATGCCGCGGCCCGCCGTCATCAGCACCAGCGTGGCGATGATCGGCTGGATGCCGAGGCCGGCCACCAGGAAACCGTTCCACAGGCCCAGCGCCGCGCAGAGCACGAGCGCGATCGCCATGCCCGCGAGTGCCGTGCCGGCGTCCGGCGACGTTCCGATGTGGACACACGTGACGGCGGCGGCGATGGCCGCGACCGCGCCGACGGACAGGTCGATGCCGCGGGTGGCGATCACGAGCGTCATGCCGATCGCGATGAGCAGCGTCGGCGCGCCGTTCTTGAGCACGTCGACAAGGCCGCCGTAGAGGTGGCCGTCCTGGATGCGCAACGCGAAGAACGACGGCGTGACGACCAGGTTGAGCAGCAGCAGGGCGACCAGCGCGAGGATCGGCCAGAGCAGGCGGTTCTTCACGACGCCACCTCCTCGGGAACCGGGTCGCCCGCGATCAGCTCGACGACCTCGTCGATGGTCGAGCCGCCGTCCAGTTCTGCGATCTTGTGCCGATCCCTCAGCACCACGATCCGGTCGGCGATGCGCACGACCTCCTCCAACTCCGCCGAGATGAACAGCACCGCCGTGCCCTCGGCGGCGAGAGTGGTGACGAGCTGCTGGATCTGCGCCTTCGCGCCGATGTCGATGCCGCGCGTCGGCTCGTCGAGGATCAGCAGCCGCGGTTCGGTGACGAGCCAGCGGGCCAGCAGCACCTTCTGCTGGTTGCCGCCGGACAACGTGCGCACCAGCGCGTCCGGGTTGGCCGGCCGGATGTCCAGCGCGGTCAGGTACTTCTCGACGAGGGAGTCCTTGACCTTGCGCGACACCGGACGGCTCCACCCGCGCGCCGCCTGCATCGCGAGCACCAGGTTGTCGCGGATCGAGAGGTCCGCGACGAGGCCTTCGCCCTTGCGGTCCTCCGAGCAGAACGCGATCCCGGCGGCGATCGCCGACCGCGGTCCGCGCAGGTGCAGCGGCGTGCCGTCGACGATCAGCCTGCCGGAGTCGGCGCGGTCGGCGCCGAACAGCAGCCGAGCGAGTTCGGTGCGGCCGGAACCCAGCAGACCCGCCAGGCCGACCACCTCGCCCGCGCGGATGTCGAGGTCGAACGGGGCGATCGCGCCGCGGCGGCCGAGGCCCTCCGCGCGCACGAGCACGGGACCGGACACGGAGTGGCGTTCACTCGCGTCCTCGATGGCCTCCAGTGCGCCGAGCTCGCGGCCGATCATCTTCGAGATCAGGTCGCGGCGGTCCAGTTCGGACGTGAGGTGCTCGCCGACCAGGGTTCCGTTGCGCAGCACCGTCATCCGGTCGGAGATCTCGTAGACCTGGTCGAGGAAGTGCGACACGAACAGGATCGCCACGCCCTCGTCGCGCAGCACGCGCATGATCCGGAACAGCTCGGCGACCTCACCGGCGTCCAGGCTGGACGTCGGCTCGTCGAGCACGAGCACCCGGCAGTCGACCGCGATGGCGCGGGCGATCGCGACGAGCTGCTGCACGGCGATGGGATGCGTCTCCAGCACGGACGCGGGGTCGATGTGCACGCCGATGCGCGCCAGCACCTCCGCGGCCCGCTTGCGCATCGCCGGGAAGTCGATGCCGCCGAACCTGCGAGGTTCACGGCCCAGCAGGATGTTCTCCGCGACCGTGAGGTTCGCGCAGAGGTTGACCTCCTGGTAGACCGTGCTGATCCCGGCCTGTTGCGCCTGGCCGGGGGAGGAGAACGCGACGGACTCACCCGCCAGCAGCACTGAGCCGCTGTCCGGGGTGTGCACGCCCGTCAGCGTCTTGATCAGGGTGGACTTGCCGGCGCCGTTCTCGCCCATCAGAGCGTGCACTTCGCCGGGGAACAGCCGGAAGTCGACGTCCTGCAACGCCTTCACGCCAGGAAACGCGAGGCTGATGCCCCGCATTTCGACAACCGGCGGCGGTGACTCTGTCATAGCGGGAGCCTTCGTCGCTGGGGTGCGGGACCCGCCGCCGGATGCGCGAGAGAACGGCGGGCCCCGCAGTCAGTGGGTGAGATCAGTACTGGCGCTGGGGGAGCGCGGCCTTCGCCTGCTCCTGCGTGAACGTGCCCTCGACGGTCACGACCCTCGCCGGCACCTCCTCGCCCTTGACGACCTTCTTCGCCAGCTCCATCAACTGCTTGCCCAGCAACGGGTTGCACTCGACGATGAAGTTGATCTCGCCGTTGGCCAGTGCGGTCATGCCGTCCTTCACCGCGTCCACGGTGATGATCTTGATGTCCTTGCCGGGCACCTTGCCGGCCGCCTTGATCGCCTCGATCGCGCCCAGGCCCATGTCGTCGTTGTGCGCGTAGACGACGTCGATCTTCGGCTGGGACTTGAGGAAGGCCTCCATGACCTGCTTGCCGCCGGAGCGGGTGAAGTCACCGGTCTGCGAGGCCACGACCTTGATGTCGGGCTTGGCGGCGATCTTCTCCTCGAAGCCCTTCTTGCGGTCGATCGCGGGCGCGGCACCGGTGGTGCCCTGCAGCTCGACGACGTTCGTCGGGCCGTTGACGTTCTGGACCAGCCAGTCGCCGGCCTTGCGGCCCTCCTCGACGAAGTCCGAGCCGAGGAACGTCTTGTACAGCGACGTGTCGTCCGAGTCGATCGCGCGGTCGGTGAGGATCACCGGGATGTTGGCGCGCTTGGCCTCCAGCAGGACGGTGTCCCAGCCGGTCTCGACGACCGGGCTGAACGCGATCACGTCGACCTTCTGCTGGATGTAGGACCTGATGGCCTTGATCTGGTTCTCCTGCTTCTGCTGAGCGTCGGAGAACTTCAGGTCGATCCCGGCGGCCTTGGCCTCGTCCTGGATCGACTTGGTGTTCGCGGTGCGCCAGCCGCTCTCGGCGCCCACCTGGGCGAAGCCCATCGTGATGGTGTCGCCGGACGAGCCGTTGCCGGTGCCGGAGCCGGCACCGCCAGAACCAGAGCCGCACGCTGCCAGCGCGCACAGCGCGATCACGCTGGCGGCTGTCGTGATCTTCTTCAGCACAGGGATTCCTCCGAGGTGACTACGGTGTCGCGGAGCCCGGCCGCGTGTCCGCGGCTGTCAGGTGGACAACAGTGAACGCTCACATCCGTCTCGTCAAGCGTTTGACCATAACGACTTGTCACCGTTGACCGGCGCGAGGCCCAGCCGTATGTTAGCGCTCACTTTTGTACTGAACTTCCAACGTCGGGAGCTCAAACCCCATGTCCCCCAGGCACGTTCTGCTGTCCGCCGCTCTGGCGGCCTCCCTGCTGGCAGTCGTCCCCGGTTCGGGAACCGCGGCTGAAACGGACTACACGCTCAAGGTCGACACCTCGAAAAAGGGCGCGTCGATCGACGACACCATGTACGGCGTCTTCTTCGAGGACATCAACCGGGCGGCTGACGGCGGCCTGTACGCCGAGCTGGTGCAGAACCGCTCGTTCGAGTACGACCAGGCCGACAACGCGTCGTACAACGGCCTGACCTCGTGGGCACCACACAGCGGCACCGTAGACGTGGCCGACGACGACGGCCGGATGAACGAGCGCAACCGGCGCTACCTCAAGCTCGGCCTGCCCGCCGGTGTCATCAATTCGGGTTACAACAGCGGTATCGCGGTCCAGGAGGGCCAGCGCTACGACTTCTCCGTCTGGGCCCGCACCGACCAGGCCGCCACGCCGGTGACCGCGACCATCACCGATCCGGCCGGCAACCCTCTGGGTGACCCGGTGAAGATCCAGGTCAAGGGCGACGGCTGGACCCGCTACACCGGCACGGTCCGCGCGAAGAAGTCGACGACGACCGGCAGGCTGCTCGTCACCGGCGGCGGCACCGGCACCCTGCGCCTCGACATGGTCTCGCTGATGCCGCAGGACACCTTCAAGGGCCACGGCCTGCGCCGCGACCTCGCCGAGAAGATCGCCGCGCTCAAGCCCGGCTTCGTCCGCTTCCCCGGCGGCTGCCTGGTCAACACCGGCAGCCACTACGGCTACGACGCGCCGAACTACGAGCGCCGCCGTTCGTACCAGTGGAAGGACACGATCGGTCCAGTCGAACAGCGCGCCACGAACTGGAACTTCTGGGGCTACAACCAGTCCTACGGCCTCGGCTACTACGAGTACTTCCAGTTCAGCGAGGACATCGGCGCGATGCCGCTGCCGGTCGTGCCCGCGCTGGTCACCGGCTGCGGCCAGAACCGCGCCACGGACGACCCCGCGTTGCTGCAGCGGCACGTCCAGGACACGCTCGACCTGATCGAGTTCGCCAACGGTCCCGCCGACTCCACCTGGGGCCGCAAGCGCGCCGAGATGGGGCATCCCAAGCCGTTCAAGCTCACCCACCTCTCGGTCGGCAACGAGGAGAACCTGCCGGACGAGTTCTTCGCGCGCTTCACCGAGTTCCGCAAGGCGATCAACGCGAAGTACCCGGACATCACCGTCATCAGCAACTCCGGCCCCGACGACACGGGCGGCACGTTCGACCGTCTGTGGCAGCTCAACAAGCAGGCCGGCGTGAAGATGGTCGACGAGCACTACTACAACAGCCCGTCGTGGTTCCTGGAGAACAACAACCGTTACGACTCCTACGACCGCAACGGCCCCAAGGTGTTCCTCGGTGAGTACGCGTCCCTGGACAACAAGTACTTCAACGCGCTGGCCGAAGCCGCGTACATGACCGGGCTCGAACGCAACGCCGACGTCGTGAAGCTGGCCTCGTACGCGCCGCTGCTGTCCAACGAGGACTACGTGCAGTGGAAGCCGGACATGATCTGGTTCAACAACCACGCGTCGTGGGGCTCGGCGAGCTACGAGACGCAGAAGCTGTTCATGAACAACGTCGGTGACGAGGTCGTGCCCAGCACCGCGTCGGCCACGCCCTCCACCCAGGCACCGATCACGGGCGCGATCGGCCTCTCCACCTGGGCGACGGCCGCCACCTACGACGACGTGCGCGTCACCAGCGCATCCGGCCAGCAGCTGTTCAGCGACGACTTCTCCGGCACCGACGCCAAGTGGACGAAGACCGGCAAGGGCAACTGGAACGTCGTCAACGGTGCCTACGTGCAGTCCGACGCGGCCGCCGAGGACACGCTCGTCACCGCGGGCGACAGGAACTGGCACGACTACACGCTGAACCTCAAGGCCACCAAGCAGGCCGGCCGCGAGGGCTTCCTCGTCGCGTTCGGCGTGCGGGACACCGGCAACTTCTACTGGTGGAACCTCGGCGGCTGGAACAACACCCAGTCCGCGGTGGAGAAGGCCGTCGGCGGTGGCAAGAGCACGCTGCTGAGCAACGGCACCCGCATCGAGACCGGCCGCACCTACGACGTGCGGGTCGAGGTGCGCGGACGGCACGTCGAGCTGTTCCTCGACGGCATCAAGTGGGGCGAGTTCACCGACGACAAGGTCGCGGAACCGTTCCGCCAGGTCGTCACCCGCGACCTCGCGACGGGCGAGCTGATCGTCAAGGTCGTCAACGCCCAGGACGCCGCCGCCCGCACCAAGATCGACCTCGGCGTGCCGGTGGCGTCGACCGCGAAGGTCACCGTCCTGCAGGGACGTCCCGACGACGTGAACACCGAGTTCGTCCAGCCCATCAGGCCGCGCACCCAGCAGATCAGCGTGCGCAGCTCGTTCACCCACACGTTCCCGCCGAACTCCGTCACGGTCTTCCGGGTCAAGGACAGGAGCCGCAAGTGATCGACCGCAGATCCCTGCTGCTGGGCACCGGCGGTGTCCTCGCCGCCACCGGGACGCTGTCCCTCGCGGGCTCGGCGGCCGGTGCGGCCGCGCCGGAACCCGCCGCCGAGCTGCCCACCCGCAACCCGCTGGTCGAGCAGCGCGCCGACCCGTTCATCACGCCGCCCACCGACGGCATGTACTACCTGACCGGATCCGTGCCGGAGTACGACCGGATCGTCGTGCGCGGCGCGTCCACGTTGGACGGTCTGAGCTCGGCGCGGGAGCGGACCATCTGGCGTCGCCCCGCGTCCGGCAAGATGGGCGGTTACATCTGGGCTCCGGAACTGCACCGCATCGACGGCAAGTGGTACATCTACTTCGCCGCGGGGGACAAGGACGAACCGTTCCGCATCCGCACGTACGTCCTGGAGTCCCCGAACCCCGACCCGCGCGAGAGCGGCTGGGTGCTGCGCGGCCAGATGATCACCCATCTGGACACGTTCACACTGGACGCCACGACGTTCGCGCACCGCGGCAAGCGCTACTTCCTGTGGGCGCAGAACGACCCGGCCGTCGGCTCCGGCACCAACCTCTACATCGCCGAGATGGCCTCGCCGCTGGCGCTGAAGACCGCGCCCGTGCGGATCGCGACGCCGACGCTGTCGTGGGAGGTGCAGGGGTTCCGGGTGAACGAGGGCCCCGCGGTGCTGATCCGCAACGGCCGCGTGTTCGTCACGTTCTCCGCGAGCGCCACCGACGCCCGCTACTGCATGGGCCTGTTGACCGCCGACGAGAACGCGAACCTGCTCGACGCGCGGTCGTGGACGAAGTCGCCGCAGCCGATCTTCGCCACCCACGCGCCGACGTCGCAGTACGGGCCGGGGCACAACTCGTTCACCACGGTCGGCGACATGGACGTGCTGGTCTACCACGCCCGCGACTACCGCGACATCAACGGTGACCCCCTGTTCGACCCGAACCGGCACACCCGCGTGCAGCGGCTGCACTGGAACGACGACGGCACGCCGAGCTTCGGCGTCCCCGTCGGCGAGGGTGGCCCGATCTCGCGCCTGACCACTCTGGACGGGCTGCACGTGCGGCACTACGAGTACCGGCTGCGGGTCGACGGCAACGTCCGCGAGCTGGCCGACTCGCAGTTCCGGTTCGTGCCGGGCTTCCTCGGCACCGGCACGGTCGCCCTGCAGTCGGTCAACTTCCCCGACCGGTACGTGCGGGTGGACGGTGACGTCGTCCGCATCGACCCGTTCGAGGACTCCGACGCCTACGGCCGGGCGGCGAGTTTCCGGCGCGTTCCCGGCCTCGCCGACGGCAAGGCGATTTCGTTGAATGTTGGAGCAGATTCTTATCTCATTCACGATCGGGGCAGACTGGTGGCCGGCAGACCCGGTACCGACCGCGACGCGCGCCGACGTGCGACGTTCCGGCTCGAATAAGGGTCACAATGGGCGTGCAGAACCAAGGCTGACGGGTGTTATCGCTAACATCATCGGTCTAGACCAAGGATCGGAGATTGTTCGTGGACCAGAAGACCACGCGTGACCCCGCGATGACCGACGTCGCCCGCCTCGCCGGGGTGTCGCACCAGACGGTCTCGCGCGTCCTCAACGATCACCCGAACGTCCGCGAGCAGACCCGTCTGCGGGTGCGCGCCGCCATCAAGGAGCTGGGCTACCGGCCCAACCGGGCGGCTCGTGCGCTGGTCACGGGCAAGACGCAGCTGATCGGCGTGGTGGCGCAGAACTCGACGCTGTACGGCCCGGCCTCGCTGCTGTCCGCCTTCGAGGAGGCGGCGGGCGAGGCCGGGTTCGCGGTCAGCGTCGGCAGGGTCAAGGTGCTCGACCGTGAGTCGATAGCGGCCGCCGTCGAACGCCACCGCGACCAGCGGGTGGCGGGCATCGTGGTCATCGCGCCGAACTCGTCCGCGGCCGACGCGCTCGCGGACGTGCCCGCCGACCTGCCGCTGGTCACGGTGGACGGCGACCCGGACCGTCCGACGCCACTGGTCACAGTGGACCAGGGCGTCGGCGCGTACGACGCCACCACGCACCTCCTGCAGGCGGGGCACGAGACGGTGTGGCACGTCTCCGGCCCGACCGACTGGTTCGACGCGGCCGGTCGCGTGCAGGGCTGGCGCCGGGCGCTGGAGATGCACAACGCGGAGGTGCCGCCCGTCATGGCGGCGGACTGGAGTGCCGCCTCCGGCTACAAGGCCGGGCAGATGCTGGCGCGGATGCCCGAGGTCACCGCGGTGTTCGCGTCGAACGACCACCTCGCGCTCGGCGTGCTGCGGGCGATGCACGAGCGCGGCAGGCGGGTGCCGCACGACGTGAGCGTCGTCGGGTTCGACGACGTGCCGGAGGCGGCGTACTTCATCCCTCCGCTCACGACGGTCCGGCCCGACTTCGCGGCGGTGGCGCGGGAGACGCTCGGCCTGCTGCTCGAGCAGGTGAGCGAGGGCGAGTCGGCGCAGTCGCGGCGGACCATCGCGCCGGTGCTCGTGCAGCGCGAGAGCGTGGCACCGCCGGCCTAGGCGTTCCGCCGCAAGTCCCCTGCGCACCCCCGGCTCGCGATGAAGGGCTCCTTCATCCACTCCAGGTGGATGAAGGAGCCCTTCATCGCGAGCGTTGCCGGCCTCACCGGTCGGGGGCCTTTGTCGTGCGTTCACTCTCTTGCACATACCGGTTCTATCAAGGCTTTCACGTCTCCCCGATCGCATCTTGACGCGCCGAATGTTAGCGATAACACTCAGCTCGTGACTGACAAGACGATCCATCCCGACGCCTGTGTGGTCGGCGTCGACTTCGGCACCCTGTCCGGTCGCGCGGTGGTCGTGCGCGTCCGCGACGGTGTCGAGCTCGGCACCGCCGTGCACGACTACCGCCACGGCGTGGTGGACAGCGTTCTGCCGGTGACGGGCCGGGCCCTGCCGCCGGAGTGGGCGCTGCAGGTGCCGTCCGACTACGTCGACGTCCTGCGGACCGCTGTCCCGCAGGCCGTCGCGAACGCCGGTGTGGCGCCGGAGCTGGTCATCGGCATCGGCACGGACTTCACCGCCTGCACGATGGTTCCGGTGACGGCCGACGGGACGCCGTTGTGCGAGCTGCCGGAGTTCGCCGAGAACCCGCACGCCTACGTCAAGCTGTGGCGGCACCACGCCGCTCAGCCGCAGGCCGACCGCATCAACGAGCTGGCCCGCGACCGCAAGGAGGCGTGGCTCCCGCGCTACGGCGGCCTCATCTCCTCGGAGTGGGAGTTCGCCAAGGGTCTGCAGGTGCTCGAGGAGGCGCCCGAGGTCTACGCGGCGATGGAGCACTGGGTCGAGGCCGCCGACTGGATCGTCTGGCAGCTCACCGGCCAGTACACCCGCAACGCCTGCACCGCGGGCTACAAGGGAATCCACCAGGACGGCGCGTACCCGAGCGAGGAGTTCCTCGCCGAGCTCAACCCGGCGTTCGCGACGTTCGTGGCCGACAAGCTCGACCACCCGCTGTCCGCGCTCGGCGACCGCGCCGGGTCGCTGACCGCACAGGCCGCCGCGTGGACCGGGCTGCCGGAAGGCATCGCCGTCTCGGTCGGCAACGTCGACGCCCACGTCACCGCGCCTGCCGCGCAGGCGGTCGAGCCCGGCCAGATGGTCGCGATCATGGGCACCTCCACGTGCCACGTGATGAGCGGCGACGTGCTGCGCGAGGTTCCCGGCATGTGCGGCGTGGTGGACGGCGGCATCGTGCCGGGCCTCTGGGGTTACGAGGCGGGGCAGAGCGGTGTCGGCGACATCTTCGGCTGGTTCGTGAAGAACCAGGTGCCGCCCGCCTACCACGAGCAGGCGCGGGAACGCGGTATCACCGTGCACGAGCTGCTCACCGAGCTCGCGTCCCGGCAGGCCGTCGGCGAGCACGGGCTGATCGCCCTGGACTGGCACAGCGGCAACAGGTCGGTGCTGGTCGATCACGAACTGTCCGGTGTGGTCATCGGGCAGACGCTGGCCACCCGCGCGGAGGACGTCTACCGCGCGCTGCTGGAAGCCACCGCGTTCGGCACCAGGGTCATCGTGGACACGTTCACCGACGCCGGCGTGCCGGTGACGGAGCTCGTGATCGCGGGCGGGCTGATCAAGAACGAGCTGCTGATGCAGATCTACGCCGACGTGCTCGACCTGCCGCTGTCGGTGATCGGTTCCGCGCAGGGGCCGGCGCTCGGCTCGGCGATGCACGCCGCCGTCGCCGCCGGCGCGTACGAGGACATCCGCGCGGCCGCGGCGGCCATGGGGGCGGTGCGCCGCGACGTCTTCACGCCGATCCCGGAGAACGTCGAGGCCTACGAACGGTTGTTCGTCGACTACCAGGAACTGCACGACCACTTCGGCCGGGGCGGCAACGACGTCATGCGCCGCCTTCGCAAGTACCGCCGTGACGCCCTGGAGGGGAAGAACTGATGTCCGCCACGGCAGAGCTGCGGCGCACGGTCGCCGACCTGCACCGCGAGCTGACCAAGTACGAGCTGGTGATCTGGACCGCGGGCAACGTCTCCGCGCGAGTCCCGGGCCACGACCTGATGGTCATCAAGCCGTCCGGTGTGTCCTATGACGAGCTCGGGCCCGAGGCGATGGTCGTGACCGACCTGCACGGCAATCTCGTGGAGGGCGAGTTCGCCCCCTCGTCGGACACCGCGGCGCACGCGTACGTGTACCGGCACATGCCCGATGTGAACGGTGTCGTGCACACTCATTCCCCTTACGCCACAGCGTGGGCGGCGCGCGGTGAGCCCATCCCGTGCGTGCTGACGATGATCGCGGACGAGTTCGGCGGTGAGATCCCTGTCGGCCCGTTCGCCCTGATCGGCGACGACTCGATCGGCCGCGGCATCGTGGAAACCCTGCGCAACAGCAGGTCCAGCGCCGTGCTGATGCGCAACCACGGCCCGTTCACGATCGGCCCCACCGCACGGGCCGCGGTGAAGTCCGCCGTGATGCTGGAGGACGTCGCGCGCACCGTCCACTTCGCACTCCAGCTCGGCAAGGCCTCCGCCATCGACCAGCAGGACGTCGACCGGCTTTACGAGCGCTACCAGAACGTCTACGGGCAGTGAGCCCACGAGGAGAGCACATGTCGTTCGCGGGCAAGCCGCAGGTCTGGTTCCTCACCGGCAGCCAGCACCTCTACGGTCCTGAGACGCTCGACCAGGTGGCCGCGCAGTCGCAGCAGATCCAGCAGATGCTCGCCGAGTCCGGCCGGATCAGCGCCGAGATCGTGTGGAAGCCGGTGCTCACCGACGCGGCCGCGATCCGCGCGATCATGCAGACGGCGAACAACGACCCGTCGTGCGTCGGCGTGATCGCGTGGATGCACACGTTCTCGCCGGCCAAGATGTGGATCACGGGCCTCGACCTGCTGCGCAAGCCGTTGCTGCACCTGCACACGCAGCTCAACGAGGCGTTGCCGTGGTCCACCATCGACATGGACTTCATGAACCTCAACCAGGCCGCCCACGGCGACCGGGAGTTCGCGTACGTCCAGACGCGCATCGGCGTGGCGCGCAAGACCGTCGCCGGGCACGCCAGCGACCCGAAGCTCGCCGAGCGCATCGACGGCTGGGCGCGTGCCGCGGCCGGGTTCGCGCACCTGAGGTCGTTGCGGCTGGCGCGGTTCGGCGACAACATGCGCGACGTCGCGGTGACCGAGGGCGACAAGGTCGAGGCGGAGCTGCGGTTCGGCGTCTCGGTGAACACCTACGGCGTCAACGACCTCGTCGAGGTGGTGGACGCGGTGTCCGACGCGGACATCGACCTGCTCGTGGCCGACTACGCCGAGGCGTACCGGCTGGCTCCCGAGCTGGCGCGCGGGGGAGACCGGCACGCGTCGCTGCGCTACGCCGCCCGCATCGAGATCGGCCTGCGGTCCTTTTTGGACGACGGCGGCTTCGGCGCGTTCACCACGAACTTCCAGGACCTGGGCGGGCTGCGGCAGCTGCCGGGCCTCGCGGTGCAGCGGCTCATGGCCGACGGCTACGGCTTCGGCGGTGAGGGCGACTGGAAGACGTCGGCGTTGCTCGCCGCGGTGAAGGCCATGGGTGCGGGAACCGGCCGCGGCACCTCGTTCATGGAGGACTACACCTACCACTTCGGACCGGGTGAGCCGAAGGTGCTGGGCGCGCACATGCTGGAGGTGTGCCCGACGATCGCGGACGAGGTGCCGTCCTGCGAGATCCACGCCCTCGGCATCGGCGACCGGGAGGACCCGGTGCGGCTGGTGTTCGACGCGGCACCCGGCCAGGGCGTCGTGATCGGTCTGGCCGACCTCGGCGACCGCTTCCGGTTGGTGGCCAACGAGATCGAGGTCGTCGGCCCGGACGAGCCGCTGCCGAACCTGCCCGTCGCGCGGGCTGTGTGGAAGCCGGCGCCGTCGTTGTCCACGTCCGCCGAGTGCTGGCTCACCGCGGGCGGTCCGCACCACACCGTGCTGACCCAGGCCGTCGGAGCGGAGACGCTGCACGACTTCGCCACGATGGCGGCCACCGAACTGGTGCTGATCGACTCGTCGACCACGCCCGCCCAGTTCGGTGACCGGCTGCGCTGGAACGCGGCCTACCACCGCCTGGCCGCGGGAATGCGCTGACACAGGTCGCGCGCGTAGAACGCGGCGATCCGCTTCCACATCGCGACGGGGTTGGAGTACATCGGGAAGTGCCCGCTGTGCGGGATCTCGGCGAGCTCCACCCCGTTCGCGTCGAGGCTGGGCAGGTACGACAGGGAAGCGCATTCCTCGCCGTACAGGTACATCTTCGGGCACGGCAGCGACAGGAACTTCGGGATGAGGTTGCCGTGGTCGGCCAGTTCGACCATCGAGCGGAAGACGCCGTGCACGATGCCGCGGTGGACTTTGTGCGTGAGGCTTGCCGCGTACAGACCACTCGCGTACTGCGGTGAGCGGCGGGCGTGCTCGGCGAACTGGGCGAGGAAGTCGCCGGGGTCCTGACTCAGCACCTGTCTGCTCAGCAGGCAGTCCTCGGGGCCGAGCGTGCCTTTGATGTTGACGAAGCTGAGCACGCGGCCCGGCTGGCGGTGTGCCAGCAGAAGTGCCGTGAGACCGCCCATCGCGTGCCCCACCAGGTGATACCGCCCGATGCCCGCCCGGTCGAGCACCGCCTGCGCCGTGTCCACGAGGAACGGCACGTCGACAGCCGCGAGGTCGTCGCACCGCGTGGCGCCGCAGCCCGGTGCGTCGTAGGCGAGGAAGGCACGGCCGGAGAAGTCGTGCCGCTGCGTGATGTCGGTGTAGTCCTCCTTGCTCGTGCCGAACCCGTGCAGGAACACGATCGGCTCGTCGTGGCCGCCGCGGCGCACCGCGGCGATCTTGAGGTTCACGCCCTGGACTCTCAGGCGTAGTTGGTCATGCACGGCTCTGTGCCCAGCTGGCATGGCGTCCCCGGATTCTGCGCAGGTGCGGTCTGCGGAAGAGGTCGCCAGCATTGCACTTGCTGTGAGCGCTCACAAGTAGTTGAACCGTTAATCGTCCCGGTCCGTATCCCGCTGTGCCGGCAGATCTCGTCCACTGATTCGTGAGGGTTCGAAATGTCGAGAGCACATGCAAAACCAGAGCGACGCAAGCGCGTGCTCATTGCCGGAATCGCCGTTGCCGCCTCGCTGACCGCCGGTACCGCGATCGCCGCGTTCGCCGCGGGGGAGGGTGGTAACAGTGCTGGTCAGTCGATCGCCTGCCCGAAGCCGGTCGTTCCGGCGGTACCCGCCCAGGCGCAGGCGGAGGTGCAACGCGAACTGGCCAATCTGGACAAGCAGATCGCGGAGGCGAACAACCGGTTGCGCACCTCCGCGGGCGAAGGCGGGCCGAATTTCGTGCAGAACGCGATTCTCGGACCGCTGAAGGACAAGCGGGTCGCGGCGCTGAACCGGATCGAGACCGCCATCGGCCGCGTCGCGGAGAAGCCGGAAGGGCTGGAGCGGTTCGCTCCCTGCGGACTCGGCCAGGCGCCCGCGGTGGCTCCTGCGCCGGCCGGCAACGGCGGCAACAACGCCGGGAACAACGGTGGCAACGCCGGGAACAACGCGGGCAACAACGCCGGCAACGGTTCGTCGGCGTCGGGGAAGACGATCGAGTGCCCGGTGCCGGTGGTGCAGAACGTGCCCGCTCAGGCCAAGGCCGAAGTGGACCGCAACCTGCAGCTCCTCGGCCAGCAGCAGGCGGAGGCGAACGAGCGGCTGCGCACCTCGGCCGGTCAGGGCGGGCCGAACTTCGTGCAGAACGCCATCCTCGGACCGTTGAAGGACAAGCGCGTCGCGACGCTGAACCGGATCGAAACGGCCATCGGCCGGGTCGCCGCGAAGCCGGAAGGGCTGGAACGATTCGCCACCTGTTCGCTCAAGTGACCCTCCTCGGGGTGTGAGCGTCCAGGGCCCGCCTCTCCTCGGGGGTGAGCGTTCCCAGGGTCCTGTCGAACGGACGCGCCACCGTTCGACAGGACCTCAACGCAGGGTGATGGACCCTTGACGCAGCATGAGGTCCTACTGGTAGATGTTAGCGCGCACATCGCCAGTTCGACGGAGAACCGATGACAAGAATCCCTGCCGTTCTCGCCGCTTCGGCACTCGCACTGTCCACAGTGGTGTCCAGCGGCGTGCCCGCTGTGGCCGCCGTGGAATCCGTGACCGTGCGGCCGGATCCGACGTATCAGCACGAACCGTTCCAGGGCTGGGGCACGAGCCTGGTGTGGTTCGCCAACGCCACCGGGGGCTACCCGGACGAGATCCGCAACCAGCTCGCTGAGCTGTTGTTCGGAGAGGAGGGGCTCAACCTCAACATCGCCCGCTACAACATCGGTGGCGGCAACGCTCCTGACGTGCCGCAGTACCTCCGCGCGGGTGCGGCGGTGCCCGGCTGGTGGAAGGCGCCGGAGGGTACCAAGCGCACCGACACCGACTGGTGGAAGCCCGGCGATCCGAGGTTCTTCGACGCGTCGGCCGACCCGCGTCAGCGCTGGTGGGTCGACCGGATCAAGTCGAAGGTCACCAAGTGGGAGGCGTTCAGCAACTCGCCCCCGTGGTTCCAGACCGTCAGCGGGTACGTGTCCGGCGGCTTCGACGCCTCCGCGGACCAGCTGCGCGAGGACCGCATCTCCGACTTCGCCGCGTACCTGACGCAGGCGACCGCCGAGCTGGAACGCGCGCACGGCATCAAGTTCGACACCCTGGATCCGTTCAACGAGCCCAACACCCCGTACTGGAGCACCAAGCTCGGCCCCGACGGCAACCCGACGGGTGGCCGCCAGGAGGGCGCGCACATGAGCCCGGCGCTGCAGGCGAAGGTCGTGCCCGCCGTGGTGGAGGCGCTGCGCGCCAAGCGGTTGAAGGCCGTCGTGTCCGCGCCGGACGAGACCAACCCCGGCATCTTCGCCGACGACTGGGCGGGCTATCCGGCGTCCGTGCGTCAGCAGCTGGGCCAGCTGAACGTTCACACCTACGGCCAGGACCGCCGCACGTCAGCCCGTGACATCGCCAAGGCGGCGGACAAGCCGTTGTGGATGAGCGAGGTCGACGGTTCGTGGGGCAACAGCCAGAACTTCACCGCCATGGACTCCGGTCTGGGCATCGCCGCACGCGTGATCGACGACCTGCGCGAGCTGGAGCCGCGCGCGTGGCTGCTGTGGCAGGCGATCGAGGACTACGACAACATGAAGCCGGGCGGTGAGTCGCCGAACGGCATGAACTGGGGCGTCGTCCAGATCCCGTTCAACTGCGGCCCGCAGGACACGCTCGCGACGTGCCCCGCCCGCGTCAACACGAAGTTCCACACCCTGCGCAACTTCACCCACTACGTGAAGCCCGGCGACCGGCTCGTCAAGGTGAACACCAAGACCGACGTCGCGGCGGTGCGCAACACCGAGCTGAAGACGGTGGTGCACCTCAACCAGTCCGAGCAGCCGCAGTCGGTGACGCTCGACCTGTCGGGCTTCGGCTCGGTGCGGCCGAACGCCTCCGTGCGGCCGATCGTGACGGACATGTTCGGCGCGCTGGTCAAGGGCGCCGCGGTGCGCGTCAAGGACAAGAAGGCGACGCTCACCGTTCCCGCGCGGTCGGTGGTCACGTTCGACATCTCCGGTGTCAGCGGCCTGAACCGCGCCGGCGCGCTGTCCGGCACCTACCGGCTGACCGGTGTGCAGAGCGGCAAGTCCCTTGCGCCGTCGGGCACCTCGCTGGTCCAGCGCACGACCGACGCGGCCGCGCGCGACCAGGTGTGGAAGCTGGAGCGCCGCACGGGCGGTTACGGCAACGACGTCCAGTTCTCCGTGGTCAACGCCGCCACCGGCCAGCGGATCGCCGCTGTGGACGGTAACGCCACGCTGATCTCCACCGACAGTCCTGCTGCCAGGTGGGTGTTGTCGTCCACCGGCGACGACAGCTGGACGTTCGTCAACGTCGCGACCGGATCGCTGCTCGACGTCGTCGGCGAGTCGCGTGAGGACGGAGCCAGAATCGGTTTGTACCACGCGACTTCTGGTGCGAACCAGCGGTGGACAGCTTCTTCGGTCAGATAGCTCGGGAGTGACGACGGTGGCGCGCAGGCAGTTGCTGGTGACGTTGGTACTGCTCACCGGAGCGTGCACGGCTGAGCCGGCCGCGCCGCCACCGTCCACGACCTCCCCGATGAAACCTCCCACGCTCATCAACGAGGTGGTGCCGCCGCAGAACGTCCTCACCGTCGTGCGGGACGTGATCGACGGCCGCACCGTCGAACTGGCCGACGGTTCCCGCGTCCGCGTCTCGCAGCTGGCGCCGCCCGCGCCCTGCTGGGCGGAGGCGTCCCTGATGTTCGCGCGCACGACGCTGCTGGCCAGGTCCGTCCGCTTCACCGGCCTCGCCCCCGGCGAGGTGACCATGGAACTGGAGGACGGCACCGACTACGCGGTGCTCGCCGTGACGCAGGGCGCGATGCGTCCGGAGGGCGTCGACGGCGGGCCGCTGATCAACGCCGAGGCCGAGGCGTCCGCGGCGAAACGGGGACTGTGGGGCCCGCCCTGCAACGGGTCCGCCACGTCCACCGCCGCTCCCGCTCCCGCCCCCACCACGACAACGCCGCAGTCTCCGCCGCCGCCACCACCGGCGCCGACGACCACGACTTCGCCGGCCGCCCGTGCGGCCTGCGCGGTCTCCTACAAGATCACCGGCCAGTGGCAGGGTGGGTTCCAGGCCTACGTGACCGTGCGCAACACCGGAACCGCACCGGTCAACGGCTGGACGTTGCGCTGGAACTTCACGCGGGGCGAGTCGGTCAGGGAGATGTGGAACGCCACCGCGCGGCAGTCCGGTGCGACCGTCAACGCGGTGAACGCCGACTACAACCCGAAGATCGAGCCTGGTGCGTCGGTGGAGATCGGGTACAACGGCGGTGCCTACGGTCCGCACTCGGCGCCGACCGCGTTCACGCTCAACGGGACGCAGTGCTCGGCGGGGTAGGCGAGCTCGAATGGCACCATGAGCGTTGTGAACGTGCCCGCCGTCCTGCGCACCCTGGCCCGGCTCAGCGCCGCGGAGCAACCGCAGAAGGTCCAGCTCGACCTCAGCAAGGCGGCGGGGCTGCTGTGGCTGGGTGATCACGAGCCGGCGTGGCGGGCGATCACGGCGACGCAGAACGGGCAGGAGTGGACGCCGATCACCTGGACCGTGCCGAAGCAGGCCCGCCGGCAGGTGCAGCACCTCGCCGCGTTCGACGCACTGCACCAGGAGGACCGGCTGCTGCGGCTGGGCTGGGCGTTCCTGACCGGTCCCGCGGAGATCGGCGGCCAGCGCCGCCGGGTGTGCCTGCCGCTGGTCTCCCGGCCGATGCGGCTGCACCACGGCCTGGGCTCCACCTACGCGTTCCACGTGGCCGGTGACGTCGCGGTGTTCCCGTTGATCGACGACTGGGCGCGGACCGCGGAACGGGAGGCGATGCTCGCGCCGACCGAGCGGTGGATCACCGAGACGCTGCGGCTGGCGGGGTTCGAGAACGTGCCGATCGTGCGCGCCGACCCCAACTCGCTGATCCACGGCCGTGAGCTGGTCGTCGCGATGGGTTCCGGGCTGCACGCCGGTGAGCCCGTCGTGACCACCGAGCAGGGTTCGGCGCTGTTCTCCTGGTCGACCGCGACCGGACTCGAGGACACCGCGCTGGCCGCGCTCTACGGGTGGGGTGAGCGCGTGGACGGCCGCGACGCCCCGATCGGATCGGTGCTGCCGCTCAGCCACAGCCAGGAGCGGGCGGTCGAGCACGCCCGCCGCGCGCGGATCACCGTGGTCGGCGGGCCGCCGGGCGCCGGCAAGACGCACACCCTCGCCGCGCTGGCGCTGGACGCCGTGGCGGCGGGCAGGTCCGTGCTGCTCGCCAGCCGCACGCGCAACGCGGCGGACGTGCTCGGTGCGGCGCTGCGCCGGGCGGGCGGGCCGGTGCCGGCGTTGTTCGGCGACTCCGAGCTGCGGCAGGAGATGGCGCGCGAGCTGAGCGACGGCCTGTCCGCCAGGAGCTACCCGGAGCATTTGGCGGAGCTCGACCGGGCCCGGCGCACCGCGGCCGCGGCGGTCGGCCGGATCGAGCGCGCGGTCGCGTCCGCCCTCGACGACGAGCGGCTGGCGGCCGAGGCCCGGCTGCACCAGGCGTTGATGCCCGCGCACCGGTCCGTCGCCCCTGACGCGTTCCGGGCCGGCGTCGATTTCGCTGTGTTGCAAGGACTTCTGCGTCCACGTACCGGATTCCTCAGTGGACTGCGGACGAGCTGGGCGGTGCGCAGGGCGCGCAGGCTGACCGGCGCGGGTGAGGTGTCCGTAGAGGATCTCGCCGCCGCGATCGCCGCGGCCGAGCAGACCGCGGCCGCGGTGCGGATCGGTGCGAGCGGCGGGTCGACGTTCCGCGAGCTGCGGCCGTTGCTGATGGCCGAGGACGCGACGAGCCGCGCGGCCACCGCAGCCTGGCTCAAGGAGTTCGCGGTCAGCAGGCGCGGTTCACCGGAGCGCAGAGCCGTGGCGGCGCTCGCGAAGGCGCTGCGCTCCGGCAGGGCGGCGCGGCGCAGGGGCCTCGCCGAGATCGACAGCGCGGACCTGGTGGAGGCGCTGCCGTTGTGGGTGGGCACGTTGTCCGATGTGGAGGACATCCTGCCGCCGGTGCCGGGCATGTTCGACCTGGTGATCATCGACGAGGCGAGTCACGTCGACCAGCCGCTGGCCGCGCCGGCGTTGCTGCGCGGCCGATCCGCGGTGATCGGCGGCGATCCCCGCCAGCTGCGGCACGTGTCGTTCGTGAGCGACCAGGCCGTGCAGGCCGCCGTCGACGCGGAGGGCACCCAGGCCCTGCGCGACCGGCTCGACGTGCCGAAGGTGAGCCTGTTCGACGCGGCGGCCGCGACCGCGGGCGTGCACTGGCTCGACGAACACCACCGCTGCGCCCCGCACCTGATCGGCTTCGCCGCGTCGAAGTTCTACGACGGCAAGATCGCGCTGCTCACCACGCACCCGGCGATCGCGGACGTCGACTGCATCGACACCGAACTCGTCGCGGGCGAACGCACCGCGAAGGGCGTCAACCAGGCCGAGATCGACGCCGCACTCGCCCACGTCCGCAAACGCGTCGCCGCGGGCGTCCGTTCGATCGGCGTGGTGACACCGTTCCGCGCCCAGGCCGACGCGCTGGAGGAGGCCCTGCTGCGCGAGCTGACGCTGGACGAGATCACCACCGGCGGCGTCCGCGTCGGCACGGTGCACGGCGTCCAGGGCAGCGAGTTCGACGAGGTGGTGATCAGCCTCGCGGCCGACGAGAAACCGGCAGGCTGGCGGTTCGTGAACGACCGCAACCTGCTCGCGGTGCTGACCACCCGCGCCCGCCGGCTGGTCCACGTGATCACCTCGGCCGCCTCGCCGCCGGGGTTGATCGGGGAGTACCTGAGACACGCGGACGTGCCGCCGACGGAGACCGCCGGCGTCGCGCCGTCCGACGAGTGGACGGCCGCGCTCGCCCGCGAGCTGACGACGGCCGGCCTGACCGTGCGGACGGGGTACCCGGTGGGGCAGTGGCGGGTGGATCTCGTGGTGGGGGAGAAGGACGACGCGGTGGCGGTGGAGACGCGCCCGCACCCGGAAGGGGCACGGGCGCATCTCGCGCGCTGGCGGGCACTCACGCACGCGGGGTGGCGGGTGCACGACGCGTTCGGGAGCCGGTTCGGGCACGATCCGGCGCGGGCGGCCGTGGAGCTGGCTCAGGAACTGCGCCGCTGACCTGCACTACCGCCGCGCCTGGGGTGCGTTACGTGCTGTGTGGGCATGAGTTGGGGCGTGGGTTCGGCGCCAGGCCGGGGTGAGTCCGGTGTGGGAAGAACCCGCTCGGGCGGGGCTGAAGCGCAAACGCCACACCCCGCCCGAGCCCCTCTCACCGCCGCACCGGCTGGAACAGCGGCTCCGACAACGCCCCCGCCGCGGGCAGGAACGGGTTCGGGTTGGCCGGGCACACGGTGCCGACCGGCGGCAGCGTGCCGTTGAGCAGGTACGCGTTGGTGTGGTCGGTCGCGCACTTGCTGAGCCCGTAGGCCGTGTGGCCCCAGCCGGCGTAGGCCAGCAGGCGGCTGCCGGCGAGCTGGCGGTTCACGGCCTGGGCGCCGCGGAAGTCCGTGACGCCGTCGAAGTGGTTGCCCACCACCAGAACCGGCGCGTTGGTGCGGGTGCGCCACGGGCCGGTGAAGCGGTCGTGGTTCACGGGCCAGTTCGCGCACGCCGCGTTGCCCCACCACCAGGCCGGGCCGAACTCCGAACCCGCTGCGGCGTACCGGGCCGTTGCGCGGTAGGCCTCGAACGCGTGCGGGAGCTCGATGTCCGCGCACACGTTGCCGTTGTAGGCGTCGAAGCCGTTGTCGTAATCCGGTTCCGCCGCAACGGAAAGCGACGTCGACGCGTCGGACAGCTTGTCGAACAGGTCCGCGGCCGCCGGCCAGTCGCGCGGGTTGTACATCGCGCCGATCGCGGCGCCGATCACCGCGTCGTAGGTGTACACCTCGTCGCCCAGCTGGATCGGCTTGGCGCGCACCGAGGTCAGCAGCGCGTTCCAGCGCTTCTCGGAGTTCGGGCCGAAGACGCACTTCGCCTCGTCGCAGGTGCGGAGGAACTCGCGGAACTCCTCCTTCGTCGCGATCCGGTCCGACTCGACCTGGCGGCCGCTCGACCAGAGTTCCGGGTTCAGCACGCCGTCGACCACGAGCGCGCGGATGTTGTTCGGGAACAGGTTCGCGTAGGTCGCGCCGAGGAACGAGCCGTAGGAGAAGCCCAGGTACGAGATCTTGCGGTCACCGACGGCGCGGCGCAGCAGGTCCATGTCCCGCGCGACGTCCGCGGTGCTCATGTGCCGGGCGATCGTCTGGTCGTCGCGGCACTCCGGGCCGAGCGAGCGATACCTGTCGAAGTACGGCCGCTCCTGCGCCTGCTGGTACGGGAAGCCCGGCACTCCGTCGAAGAACTTGGCGAGGTCCTCCTCGCTCGCGAAGCAGTGCAGCGGATCCGACCTGCCGATGCCGCGCGGGTCGAAGCCGACGATGTCGAACCGGCCCTGCAGGTTGGCCGAGAGCCGGTCGCCCGCCCGCAGCGCGAAGTCGACGCCGGAGCCGCCCGGTCCACCTGGGTTGAGGAACAGCGACCCGATCCGGTGTGCCTTGTCCGTCGCGGGTTTGCGCGCCAGCGCGACGGACGTGGTCGCGCCGCGCGGGTTGTCGTAGTCCAGTGGCACCTTCACCGAGGCGCACTCGAAGCCGGGGTGTTCCGGTCCGCAGGCCTCCCAGGCGATCCGCGGCACCCCGGCGTCGGCCAGCGCGACCGGCGCGCCGGTGAGCACGAGCGCGGCGGCCGCGGCGAGCACGGTGAAACGCATCGGCAAGCTCCCCTCTTGTCCGCAGAGGGGCCATTCCTACCTGTTCGTCACCAGACCCGTCGACCGCCGAAAGTCGTGATCGCCCAACTGATACGCGGTTTCGGGAAAACCCGGTCAATCAGGCCGGCGGTGCTTCTGGCGCACTCCCAACCGGTCGGCGATCTGGTCGTGGATGGGGGTGCTCATCACGATCGGGTTCGGTGGTGGTGCCGACGGTGTCGGTCCGGGAGCGTCCTGGTCTTCAGGCATGCGACGAGGGTAGGCATCGTCCTTGACCCATCAAGCACGCTGATCAAGAAATCACACTCGGCGTACCCCAAGAGGTGAATCGGGGTCGTCCGATCCATACGGAGTGTGGGGCTCGGCACCTGCTACAGGGCCACCTGTGGGTGTGCCCGATCGAGGGACGCGGAATTGCCCCGCAACGTGGAATCTCACCCGGCGGACCTGCCGTTTGCGTGATCTCGCCGCAATGCTGAACCATCGGGTCATCGCCGGACGGACGTGGAGCGTGACGATGGTCAGCGGCAAGCCCGGCATCGCCAAGCGGCAGCTCATCCTGCTCAGCGGGCGGGCGCATCCCGAGCTCGCGGAGGCCGTGGCCGGGCACCTCGGCGTCGCGATCACCCCGCAGGCAGCCTACGACTTCGCGAACGGGGAGATCTTCGTCCGGTTCGAGGAGTCGGTGCGCGGCGCCGACGCGTTCGTCATGCAGAGCCACTGCGCGCCCATCAACGACTGGCTGATGGAGCAGCTGCTCATGGTCGACGCCCTCAAGCGCGCGTCGGCCAAGCGGATCACGGCCGTCGTGCCGTCGTACCCCTACGCGCGTCAGGACCGCAAGTACGCCGGACGTGAGCCGGTTTCGGCCCGGCTGGTCGCGGACATGTTCAGAACCGCCGGTGCGGAGCGGATCGTCACCGTCGACCTGCACACCGCGCAGGCGCAGGGTTTCTTCGACGGGCCCGTCGACCACCTGCACGCCATGTGGCTGCTGACCGACCACGTCCGCGCGAAGTACCAGGGCGAGGACCTGGCGATCGTCTCGCCGGACGCCGGTCGCACCAGGCTCGCCGAGAAGTGGGCGGACCTGCTCGGCGGCTGCCCGATCGCGTTCATCCACAAGACGCGGGATCCGTTGCGCCCCAACGAGGTCATGGCCAACCGTGTTGTCGGTGACGTCGAGGGACGCACGTGCGTCGTGGTCGACGACATGATCGACACGGCGATGACGAGCACGGGCGCGGCCAGGCAGCTGCTGGAGCAGGGCGCGAAGGACGTCGTCCTCGTGGCCACGCACGGTGTGCTGTCCGGCGACGCCCACGAACGGCTCGTCGCCAGCAAGGCGCGCGAGGTGATCCTCACGGACACCCTGCCGATCCCGCACGAGAAGCGGTTCCCCGGCCTGACCGTGCTGAGCATCGCCCCGCTGCTGGCCCGCGCGATCCAGGAGGTCTTCGAGGACGGCTCGGTGACGAGCCTGTTCGACGGGAACGCGTGAACTTCAGGAAGCCTGTCCGCCCGTCCCGTGTTGGTATGGGACATGGGCAACGAACAGCGAGGACGGGTGCGGGTCGAGCACTCGGCGAAGCGGGTCCGTGCGTACTTCGGTGGCGATCTGGTCGTGGACTCGGCCTCGCCGCGCCTGGTCTGGGAGATCCCGTACTACCCGGCCTACTACCTGCCGCTGTCCTCCGTGCGCGTCGAGCTGAAGCCGACGGGGGAGACCAAGCACTCGCCGAGCAGGGGTGACGGCGTCGTCCACGACGTCGTGACCAGCGGAGGAACGGCAGAGGGCGCGGCGTTGACGTACCCGGACTCGCCGATCGAGGAGCTGCGGGACCTCGTCCGGTTCGAGTTCGCGGCGATGGACGAGTGGCTCGAGGAGGACGAGCCGATCTACGTCCACCCGCGCGACCCGTACACCCGCGTCGACGTACTGGGCAGCTCGCGGCACGTCCGGGTGGCGCTGGACGGGGTGACGCTGGCGGCGTCGTCGCAGCCGCGGATCCTGTTCGAGACCGGGCTCCCGCCGCGCTACTACCTGCCGCTGAGCGACGTCCGGTTCGACCTGCTCAGGCCGTCGGACACGCAGACGCACTGCCCGTACAAGGGGACGGCGTCGTACTGGTCGGTGGAGGTCGGCGGGAAGGTCCACGAGGACCTGGTGTGGATCTACCGGACGCCGCTGCCGGAGAGCCAGAAGGTCGCGGGGCTCGCGTGCTTCTACAGCGAGCGCGTTGATCTCTTCATCGACGGCGAGTTGCAACCCAAGCCGAAAACGCCCTGGTCGTAGGAGGCGTACTTCACAGTCTGCAAAGTTGCAGTCACTGCAAAACCATCCTGTACTCTTGCCCCGTGAGCCAACCGGGGGAGAGCCTTCGCGACCGCAAGAAGCGCCGCACGCGTGCGGCGCTGGAGCGGGCGACCGTGCGTCTCGCCGCCGAGCGGGGCTACGACCACGTCACCGTCGAGGAGATCGCCGCCGAGGCCGACGTCTCGGTGCGCACGTTCTTCAACTACTTCGCGAGCAAGGACGAGGCGCTGATCGGCGCGGATCCGGAGGCGGGCCCGCGCATGGCCGCACGCGTCCTGGCCGCACCGGCCGGCGTCACGCCGTTCCAGGCGTACCGCGACTCCGTGCTCGCGGAGATCACCGACGAGCTGAACAACGCGCGTGACCTGTGGCTGCTGCGCAAGGACGTCCTGATGCAGCGGCCGGACCTGCTGGTCCGCGCGTTCGCCACCAGCGCGGAGCACGAGCAGCTGCTCGCGAGCGCGGTGGCGCAGCGGGCGGGGCTGCCCGAGTCCCACCTGTACCCGCGCCTGCTGGTCGCGGCCGGCAGTGCCGCGTTCCGTTGTGCGGTAACGCGCTGGGCGCTCGACGACAGCGTCGCGTTGGGTGACGTGGTCGGTGACGCGCTCGACCTGTTCGGCACCGGGCTGGCTCACGTGCCGCAACACCACGAAGGGGGAACCTCATGAGCACAGGAACCGAAGCTCCGCCACCGATCCACAGCAGACGCGACGTCATCCAGGCCATGTCCGGCCTGATGCTGGGGATGTTCGTCTCGATCCTGGCCGGCACCGTCGTGTCGAACGCGCTGCCGCGCATCGTCGCCGAGCTCAAGGGCTCCCAGTCGATCTTCGCGTGGATCGTCACCGCCGAGCTGCTCGCGATGACCGCGACCGTGCCGCTGTGGGGCAAGCTCGCCGACCTGTACAGCCGCAAGCTGCTCATCCAGGCGTCGCTGGGCCTGTACGTCGCGGGCTCGCTGATCGCGGGCTTCTCGCAGAACATCGAGATGCTGATCGTCAGCCGCGTGGTGCAGGGCCTGGGCGCCGGTGGTGTCACGGCACTCGCGACCATCGTGATGGCCGCGATGATCCCGCCGCGCGAGCTCGGGCGGTACTCCGGCCTGTTCGGTGCCGTGTTCGGCGTCGGCACCGTCGCCGGTCCGCTGATCGGTGGCCTGCTGGTCGACACGTCGTGGCTGGGCTG
This sequence comes from Lentzea flava, assembly GCF_014648475.1. Taxonomy (GTDB): domain Bacteria; phylum Actinomycetota; class Actinomycetes; order Mycobacteriales; family Pseudonocardiaceae; genus Lentzea; species Lentzea flava. Next base: position 318,886 of record NZ_BMRE01000003.1, read on the forward strand.
GCGCTGGTGCTTCTTCATCGGCGTGCCGTTCGCCCTCGCCGCGATCTGGCTGCTGCAGCGCACCCTGCACCTGCCGGTCGTGCGCAAGGAGGACACGAAGATCGACTACCTGGGCGCGTTCCTGATCGTGTCCGGTGTATCGACGCTGCTGATCTGGTCGTCGAGCGCCGGTCAGAAGTTCGACTGGTGGTCGGGCTGGACCGCGGGCCTGGTGACGCTGGGCGTCCTGCTGCTGGTCGCGGCCGTCCGCGTCGAGGCCACCGCGCACGACCCGATCGTGCCGCTGTCGATCTTCCGCAACCGCACGGTGTCGCTGACGACCGTCGCGAGCGCCCTCGTCGGTGTCGCGATGTTCGGCGGCACGGTGTTCCTCTCGCAGTACTTCCAGCTGTCGCTCGGCAAGACGCCGACCCAGGCCGGTCTGCTGGGTCTGCCGCTGATCCTCGGCCTGCTGATCTCGTCGACCGTCGCGGGGCAGCTGATCACGAAGTACGGCAGGTGGAAGGCGTTCCTGGTCGCCGGTGGCGTGGTCATGGTCGCCGGCATGCTGCTGCTGTCCACGATCACCGCGCAGACCACCGTGTTCATGGTGTCCGTGCACATGTTCGTGCTCGGTGTCGGCGTGGGTCTGATGATGCAGAACCTGGTGCTGGCGGCGCAGAACGACGTGCCGGCTCGCGACCTCGGCGCCACCACTTCGACGCTGACGTTCTTCCGCTCGCTGGGCGGTGCGATCGGTGTGTCGGCGCTGGGTGCGGTGCTGGCGAACAAGGTCTCGTCGCTCGCGGCCGAGAAGTTCGGCCCCATGGGCGGCACGGGTGGCAACGAGGTGCCGGACATCTCGGTGCTGCCGCCCGAGATCAAGGCGGTGATCGCGGACATCTACGCGACCGCCACCGCGGAGATCTTCCTGGTGGGCGCGCCGTTCGCGGTGCTGGCGCTGCTCGCGGTGCTGTTCATCAAGGAGAAGCCGCTCAAGGAGCAGAGCGGTGACGACCGACTGGCGGCGGAGATGGCCGCGGGTCACTGATCGCAGGTTGACCCGGAGCGGACCCCTGACTTTCGTCGGGGGTCCGCCCTGTCTTCCGGGTCGGGTTTTCCCGGTCGGCGCTTCCTACGTTCTCGTTCATGAACATCATCGTGGGGGCGGCGCTGGCGCTGTTCGTTTCCTCCTTCACCGCGGAGGCCTCGTATCCGGGGGTCGCGGTGGCGATCACCAAGGGCGACCAGGTGGTCGCGGTCCAGGGCTACGGGCACGACTCGGCGGGCGCGCCGATCACCGAGAACTCGAAGATGGCGATCGCCTCGGTCAGCAAGTCGTTCACGGCGCTCGCGGTGCGGCAGCTCGCCGACGCCGGGAAGATCGACCTGGACGGTCCCGTGTTCGGGTCCCGGATCACGCCGCGGCACCTGCTGAGCCACACGTCGGGCATCAGCGACCGCACGTTGCCGGAGAAGAGCCTGCCGCAGCCGAACACCCCGGAGGAGGCGGTGGAGCGGGCACGGGACGTCCTGCGCACCGCCGAGCCCGGCGGCGAACCCCGGTACACCAACACGAACTACCACCTGGCCGCGCGGCTGGTGGAGCTGGCGTCCGGCGAGAAGTTCAACGACTACCTGCGGTCGCACATCTTCGAGCCGCTGGGCATGCGGGACACGGTCGCGATCGACGTGACACCGCGCGATCTCCCTGCGGACTACCGGCGCGGCCACGGGTACGCCTACGGGTTCTCCGTGCCCCTGAACGAGCCGGATCGGTTCGTCGCGGGTTCCGACGGTGTGATCACGACCGCCGCGGACATGGCGAAGTGGCTGGCGGCACAGCAGAAGCTGGCACCTCGGGACGGCATGGGCTGGGAGACCGACTCGCAGGGACGGTTGCGGCACAGCGGGATCTGGTTCACCAGCACGGCCGGGCAGCTGCTGACGCAGTCCGGGTACGGCATCGCGGTGATGGCCAACAGCGGGATCGGGCTCGGCAACGAGGGCACGTACGCGCTGGAGAACGGCATCGCCGACGTTCTGGAGGGCAGGACACCCGCCGAGCCCTCGTCGCCCCGGCTGATCATCGACCTCGTGCTCGCGGGGCTGACGCTGCTGTCGCTGGCGCTCGGGATCCGGGCGTTGCGGCGGCCGCGGAGGCTGCCCAAGGCGTGGCAGGTGCTCAGGTTCGTGCCGCTGGGCGTGCTGGTGGCGTTGCCCGCGCTGGCCGGGCTGATCTACAGCGGTGGGCGCGACATCACGTTCTATCAACTGGCCGTCTACTCGCTGCCGCTTGTGGTGTGGTTGGGGGTGTCCAGCGTGATGAACATCAGTGTGGCGGTGGTGAGGTGGCGGCGATGAGGATCGTGGCGCTCGCGGCGTGTGTGGCCGCTGCTGTCACGGTGTCGTTCTTCATGCGCGAGAACGTGCCACCGTGGACGGTCGTGGTGTGCGTCGTGCTGTTCGTGGCGGCTTTCCTGCTCGGCCGCCGGATGGGACCCGGCTGGCCGGTGATCCTGTTCGCCGCCGGGGGACTGCTGGACCTCGTGACGTTCGTCGTGGTGGGACTGGCGGTGGCGCTGCCGTGGGTGCTCGGCAGGGTCGCGCACCAGCAGGCCGCGTTGGCTGCGGCCGAGGTCGAGGCCGCTCACCTGCGGGAACGCACGAGGATAGCGCACGAGGTCCACGACACGCTGGGGCACGAGCTCAGCCTGCTGGCCCTGCAGGCGGGTGCGTTGGAGATGACCCTGCCCGCCGAGCACCAGGCGGCCGCTGCCCAGCTCCGGGTGACGGCCGCCGGTGCCACGGAACGGCTGGCGGACCTGGTGTTCCTGCTGCGCGACGGTGATCCGCCGTCCGTGGTGGGGTTGCAGGACCTCGTGGACCGCGCCGTGGCAGCCGGGTTGCGGGTCGAGTTCACAGTGGACGGTCCGGCTCCGTCCTCTGTGGAGCGAACGGTGCACCGGGTGGTTCAGGAGGCGTTGACGAACGCCGCCAAGCACGCGCCGAAGTCCGTGGTGGTCCTGAAGGTGACGACGGCGGACGCCACCACCGTGGTGGAGGCGAGCAACGAGACGGGGTTGCGGCGCGGGACGGGCAGCCGGCTGGGTTTGATCGCGTTGCGGGAACGGCTGCGGCTCGCGGGAGGTACGCTGCGGATCAGCCGCGATGACGGCAAGTTCGAGCTGGTCGCGGTGGTGCCGCACACGGGGGAGTCGTGATTCGGGTTCTGCTCGCCGACGACGAGGCGATGGTGCGCGCGGGTGTGCGCGCCATTCTCGGTTCGGACGACGGCATCGAGGTGGTGGCGGAGGCACCGGACGGTCGCGAGGCGATCGACCTGGCGCTGAAGCACCGCCCCGACGTCGTGCTGATGGACATCCGGATGCCCCGGCTCGACGGCCTGGAGGCTCTCGGTGAGCTGGTGCGCCTCGGGTTCGGCGTGGCGATGCTGACGACGTTCAACGACGACGGCTACCTCGAACGGGCCCTGGACGGCGGCGCGCGCGGATTCCTGCTGAAGTCGGGCGATCCGCGTGAGCTGATCGCGGGCGTGCACGCGCTGGCGTCCGGAGGTGCCTACCTCGCACCGAAAGTGGCGGCGCGGATGATCACGCGGTTCCGCGGCGGACGGGTCGGCGAGGCCCGTTCCCGCGTGGAGTCGCTGACCGCGCGGGAACGGGACGTGCTGGCGTTGCTCGGCGAAGGCCTGTCGAACGCGCAGATCGCGCGGCGGCTGGACCTCGTCGAGGGCACCGTGAAGGGGCACGTGAGCGCCATCCTGACCCGGCTCGGGGCCCAGAACCGGGTGCAGGCGGCGATCGTGGCGCACGAGGCCGGGCTCACCCCCTAGATGGGGAAGTGGCCGTGCTCGTGGGAGACGGTGACCCAGCGGGTCGAGGAGAAGGCCTCGATGCCCCACCGGCCGCCGAACCTGCCGTAGCCGCTGGCCTTCACGCCACCGAACGGCGCCTGCGGCTCGTCGTCCACGGTCTGGTTGCCGACGTGCACGATGCCGGTGCGGATCCGGCGTGCCAGGGCGAAGCCGCGCCGCGAGTCCTCGGTGAGGATGCCTGCGGTCAGGCCGTGCTCGGTGCTGTTGGCGATGGCGACGGCCTCGTCGTCGTCCGCGACGGTGGTCACCACCACGGCGGGGCCGAAGATCTCCTCGTTGAAGATGCGCATCGCCGGGGTCACGCCGTCCAGCACGGTCGCGCTCCCGTCGCCGCCCGCCCGGACGCGGGCACCCTCGCTGACCGCCTCGGCGACCAGCGCGGCCACGCGTTCGGCGGCGCGCGGCGTGATCACCGGACCGATCACGGTGCCGGGGTCGGTGGGATCGCCGTGGGGCAGCGAGGCGACCTTGGCGGCGAACTTGGCCGTGAACTCCTCCGCCACCGACTGGTGCACCAGGATCCGGTCGGCCGACATGCAGATCTGACCGGCGTTGAAGAACGAGCTGAACGTCGCGGCCTCGACCGCGTGGTCGAGGTCCGCGTCGTCGAGCACCAGCAACGAGTTCTTGCCGCCGAGCTCCAGCACGGCGGGCTTGAGGTGTTGCGCCGCAATGGTTCCGACGATCCGGCCGACCTCGGTCGACCCGGTGAAGTTCACCGCCCGCACCCGCGGGTCGGTGATCAACGCCTCCGCAACTGCGGCGGCGTCGGCCGGCGCGTTCGTCACGACGTTGAGCACACCCGCCGGGAGCCCGGCCTCGTGCAGCACGTCGGCGATGAACAGCCCGGCCGCGATTGGTGCTTCCTCGCTGGGCTTGAGCACCACGGTGTTGCCGGCGGCGAGCGGCGCCGCGACGGCCCGCGTGCTCAGGATGATCGGCGCGTTCCACGGCGCGAACGCCGCCACCACGCCGAGCGGCTCCCGCACCGCGAGCGACAGCTGCCCCGGCGTCTCGGTCGTCAGCACCTCACCGACGGGCTGGGTGACCGCCGCGGCGGCCTCCCGCAGGATGTTGGCGGCCAGCATGACGTTGAACCCGGCCCAGCCGGCGACGCCACCGACCTCCTGGCCCATCAGGGCGATGGCCTCCGGCGTGCGGCTCTCCAGGTCGTCCGCGGCCCGCAGCAGAATCCGCCGCCGCACCGACGGCGACGTGGCGGACCACTCCGCGAACGCTTCCTGCGCCGCGTCGACGGCACGCTCGACGTCCGCGGACCCGCCCGCGGCGACGACGGCGTACACCTCACCCGTGTACGGGTTGAGGTCATCAGTGGTGCGGCCGTCCAGCGCGGGAACGCTTTCGCCGCCTATGAAGAGCTCACGCTTTTCGCTTGCCACAGTGGGGGATTCAAGCGGTAGACCGTGTGATCAACCAAGACCGGCTTCCGGTGGGTGGAAACCGGGCTCCAACGTCCGCCCGATGCCCCGCGCGGCCACCTGCAGGGCCGCCACCAGCCGCGCCCGCACGTTGCGCAGGTCGGGCACCACGATGCCGAGCGCCGCCACGACCTGCCCGTCCACCTCCACCGGCACCGCCACGCTGCACGCGCCGAGCGTCATCTCCTCGAACGTCTGCGCGTACCCGTCCCGCCTGATCCGGTGCAGCTGCGCCCGCATCCGGCCGGGCTCGGTCACCGTGTAGGCCGTGAGCCGCGTCAGGTGGTGTTGCAGGACCTCCTCCTGAACGTCCGCCGGGGCGTGCGCGAGCAACACCTTGCCGACGCCGGTGGAGTGCAGCGGCAACCTGCTGCCCGTCGAGCTGACGATCGGCACCGACGCGTGGCCCGACACCCGGTCCAGGTACAGGACCTCGGTTCCCTCGCGCACGGCCAGGTGCACCACCGCGCGGGTGGCGGCGTGCAGGTCGTGCAGGAACGGTTCGGCCACCCGGCTGAGGTCGACCTCGCCCGCCGCCAGCAGTCCCAGGCGCCAGATCCTGCGGCCGATGACGTACTCGCCGGACTCCAGCCTGCGCACCGCACCCCAGGCGACCAGCTCGGCCAGGAGCCGGTGGGCGGTGCTGATCGGGAGGCCGCTGCGGCGTGCGATGCCGCTCAGCGTCTGCCGGCGGTGGCTGGTGTCGAACGTGCCGAGCAGCGAGAGCAGCTTGGAGGAGACGGTGGCGGCCATCCGCGAATTCTGCACCGGAGTCCGCTGGTGTGCGTGCGCAGGCGAAACTCGCTTCGGACGCGCGGGAACTGCTGGTAACACTGGGCGCGTGACGTACCTGGGTGAGGGCTGGGACAGCAGGGCCGAGCTCGTCGACGGGCGGTGGGTCGACCGGCGGCCGCGCCGTGCGGGGATCGGGCCGCAGCTGCTGCGCGAGTCCGTGGTGATGCCGTGGCTCGCGCCGCGGCTGCCGTTGCCCGTCCCGGTGCCGGTCGTGGTCTCGAACGAACCCCTGGTCGTGCGGCACGAGCTGGTGCCGGGCGAGGAACTGACGTCGCTCAACGCGACCCAGGGCCGCCAGCTGGGCGAGTTCCTGCTCGCCCTGCACGCGACACCGGTGGCGGAGGCGGAACAACGCGGTGTCGGCCGGGTGACGTTGCCGGTCGAGCGGTTCCGCGCCGAGGTGGACGTTCCTGGTGGCGAGGAGTTCCTCGCCAAGCTCGCCGGGTTGCCGGCGGACACGCTCGTGCACGGCGACCTCGGGCCGGAACACGTGCTGGGCCGCGACGGCGTGCTGACCGGCGTGATCGACTTCGGCGACCTGCACATCGGCGACGCGGCGGTCGACCTGGCCTGGGCGCTGCACGCCACGCCGCCCGAGTTCGCGGACGCGCTCGCCGAGACCTACGGCGTCACCGCGGACCTGCGGGCGCGGGCGTTGATCTGGTACCAGCTCGGACCGTGGGACGAAGTGCTGTACGGCAACGACATCGGCGACCCGGCGGTGGCGGCCGAGGGGCTCGCGGGTGTGCGTGACCGGCTGCGGATCGGGGTATTCCCAGGCGGAGAGCTACCGTGAGGAGGAGCAGATGCCCTGGGTTCGACGGCACCGTCGCAGCACCCCGTACAGCTGGTTCCGCACCACCACGGTCCGCAGCCACTACCGCAGGCCGCCCGGTGGGGTGCTGATCCCCGTTCTCGTCGCGATCGCGGTGATCGTGCTGCTCATCGCCCTGTTCTGAGGGTAGGGTCGAGGGCATGGGGCAGTTGGGTGAGTTGTTCCCGGGACGCAAACTCCGCAGCGAGGCGACGGACTCCGGCACCGGTGAGGACTACGAGGAGACCGGCCCGCTCGACCTCACGACGGGAGCCGTGCGGCTGAGGCCGCGCCCGAAGCCCCCTGCCCCGCAACCCGATTCCGGCAGCACCGAGTGATCATCGGTACTACGCTTGGCCGGTGCTCGCCGGCCTGCTGTTCCTCATTCCCGCCGCGTTCTTCGTCTACGGGATGGTGCGCGACCGCCGCAGGCTGAGCAACGCGGTCTGGCTCGGCATCACGCTGGTGATGCTGCTGCTCCTGCTCGCGGAGGCCGGCCGGGACAACCCGGTGATCAGCCTGCCGCTGCTGCTCGCGTTCGTGCTCGCCGTGGTGGGCCTCGCGCTGCTGCCGCTCGCCTTGCTCGCGAACGGCCTGGTCATGGTCCGCCGTGAGGGCCGCTCGCTGGGCAACCTGCTGTCGTTGCTGGCGGGCCTCGCCCTGATCGGCGAGATGATCTACTTCGCGTGGGGCATCAGCCAGTCCGACGACTGGATCTTCAGTCTCAGCTGAGTTGACACAGTTCGTGTCGCGGAGCAAGTGACACACCCTGGT
>NZ_BMRE01000004.1 GCF_014648475.1 Lentzea flava
CCCATCACTCGATCACTGATCGCCTACGACCACTGATCAGCTAGGACTTACTCGTCTAGTTGGGGATGATGTAGTTCGGGGCCTTGACGACCGACTCGATCAAGCCGAAGACCGGGATGCCGAGCGGTGCGGTCGTCCACTTGTCGGTGAGGTCGCCGGTGTCCGGCTTGTCCACCACGGCAGGGTCGGCGAGTGCGGGCGAGGCGGCACCGGCCAGCACGGCGCCGCTCAGCAGGGCCGCTGCGATGATCTTTTTCATGCGAACTTCCTTTCGTTGCAACAGAAATCAGCCGCCGACGAACTTGAGCAGTTCGAAGATCGGCGCCAGTGCGGCGGGCACGCCGACGGTCGGGTCGAGGATCGGGCCGAGATCGACGCCGGGCAGGACCCAGATCGGGGTGTTCTCGGTGAGGAACTGGGTGACCATGTCTCTCCTTCACGACAGCACCGGGCTGACCGGTACGACGGTGGCTTTCGGGACCCATTGCCCCGCAAGCTCTTCCTGCATGGGCATGCCGGGGCCGTGCGCCTCGCCGGGCCCCATCGGCATCGCGGTCACCTGCGCGACCGCGTAGATCTGGACCTGCGAACCCGCGGGCCGATCGCCGAGCCACGACCGGAAGCCGGCGGGCGTCGGGTTGGCGCCGCCGAACCGGTTGCCGACCTCGACGGCGTACCCGATCGGCAGTTGCTCGCGCGGGTCGAACCGCAGCGGCACGGCCAAAGTGGTCACCGACGTCGCGATCGGGGTCGTCAGCAGCCACGGCGCCACGTACAGCCCGTGCGGGTAGACCGGGCGTTCGGCCTGTTCGGCGCCCGCCCTGGACAACGCGCTGAAAGCGCTGGACCAGCCGGAAAGCACGACCAGCGCGTCACCGGAGTCCGAGACCGGCAGGCCCGAACGCACCAGAGCGGCCGCCTGGACACCGCGAGGCGAGGAGTCGGACACCAGCCGGACGCTCGCGACGCCCTTGTTCTTCAGGAACGCCACCAGTTTCGCCAGCGAATCGGCGTCCTCAGTGGACAGCGCATCCGCCGGGCACGACGTGAGCGCCTCCCGCTTCCCGCCCAGCAACCCGCCGAGCGCTGCCGAAGCGCATTCGACGTCCGGTGCCGGGCCGGGCGCGGTGCCGGTGTCGAACCGCACCGTCGAGCTGCCCGAACCCGACCGGACGGTGAGCGAACCACGTCCGGCGGGGAGGTCGACCTCGGCCCACGTGCCGTCCGCACCCGCGACGGGCACCGCCGGCACCTCGGACGAGCCGACTCCGACCGTCAACGCCCCTGCCGAGGCGGGGAAGTGCACGAGGTTGCGCCCCGGCCGGTGAGGACTGATCAGCACCGGCACCTTCCCGGCGGAGGCGAGCACGGGAACGCCGGGAACGGGCAGCTCCTGCGGCGGGGGAAGCGCGGCCAGCCCGCTCCAGGCGAGCAGCCCGGCCGCGACCGCGAGAGTTCCGGCCCGGCGAATCCCCAGCGCTGCCAACGGAAGCAGCACCACGACCACGAGCCCGGCACCGAGCAGCGTCGTGAACACCCTGCGGTCGAACGCGATGCCGGACGACACCAGCCGCACGAGCCCTGCCAGCGCCAGCACCACGCCCAACGACAGCGCGTGCTGCCGGAAGCGTTCGCTCGACGACAACGCCACCCACGCGACCGCACCGGCGACGTAGACGGTGTTGGCCACCAGCAGCAGTCCGGAGTCCCCCACGGAGGTCTCGATCACCAGCAGCAACGTCAACGCCGCCGCCACCCACCGCACCACGGGCCTGCCCAGCAGCACCGGCACGAGGACGACGAGCACTCCGTGTGCCAGACCGCCCAGCACGTGCGCGTCGAAGACCAGCACCGACACGGATACGAGCCCGACGGCGAGCGCCGCGAGTGCGAAGTTCGCGGCCCTCACCCGGTGCGGCACCACGACCACGAGGCCGGAGCCCGCGACCAGGGCCGAGACGAGCAGCAGTGCCAGCCGCACCACGACGACCCAGATCGAGACGTCGCCGCCGGCGTCGAAACCTCCGTGGGGGTGCTCCATCACTTCACGTCCGCGTCCGAGATCACGAACAGCTCCGAGTGCGGCTTCGCGTTGCCGAACGGGCCGTGCGGCCAGTCCTTGCGGTTGAAGTTGATGCCCACCTGACCGGAGAACTCGTCCTTGAACGACGTGTCCACGCTCAGCCGGCCGTCAGGACCGACGTTCACGATGTTGACCTTGTGGTCGCCGTCGAGACCGGTGCGCGCGACGAAGTAGTTCGACACGGCGAGCCGGCGAGGCGACGATACCTCGTGGTAGAAGCCGTCATCGCCCAGCGAGAAGTTGTCGTACGCGCCCCAGTGCGGACCCGCGGCGGGCGTGCCGGGGTTGATCGGCACGGCACCCGCGAGCGTCGGGCAGTCGGACTCGGCGCCGCCGTTCTGCGCCTCGGCCAGGGTGTCGATGCGGCACTGGAACGACGTGCCCGCCGCGAGCAGCTTCTCGATGTTCAGCACGTACACGCCACCGGTGGTGCCGGGGTCGTTGGGGCCGAGCGCGCCCTTGCCCCGTCCGGAGATCGCGCGGTAGAGGTACTTGTCGTCCGGCGACGTCTGGATCCAGCCACCATTCGAACCGCCACCGTTCGAATCGTTGCCCGCGAAGATCGCCTTGCCGGCCGCGCCGTCGTCGAACACCTCGTACCAGTGCGGTTCCGCGGCGGTGATGTCCGGCGTGTAGTGCACCGCACCGCCCTGCATGGTCTGGGCGAACGCGCCCTTGTGACCGGGCAGGTTCGTCACGGTCGTCTCCATGACCGCGCGGCTCTCCTGGTGCAGCGGGTCGGCGGGATCGGACCGTGGACCGTTCTGCAGGTAGCTCACGGCCTTCAGGCGGGGGTTGTTCCGGTCGGAGATGTCCCACGTGCGGACCGTCGGGCGGCGCAGGTAGGGCGAGGGCGCCTTGACCGGGTCGAGGATGATGTTGCGCGGCTCGGCGTAGTCCGAGGTCACCAGGATGTTCAGGTCCTCGCGGGCCTGGATGCCGTGCGGGTTCGCGCACGACGGCGCGCCCAGCCGCGGCAGGTTCAGGCACAGCTTCTCGTCGTCACCCTGCGGTGTCGCCGCGGACGTCTGCGACAGCACCCTGCCGTCGCGGTCGAACCGCAGCAACGCGCCGGGCGAGCCCGCGAAACCGTTGCCCACCACGGTTTGCCCGTTGGCGTAGGTGTACGGGCCGGGCACCACGGGGCCGCCCATGTAGGTGCCGTAGGCCGTGCCGTCCTTCAACGTCCAGTAGGCGTCCGGCACCGAGCCGCCGAGCGTGTTCGTCGGCAGGCTGATTCCCTTGAGCTTCAACGAGGGCAGCGCGCTCACGTCGAACGCGTAGGTGGCCGCCGCGAACAGCGCGCCCGCGTAGACCGTGTCTCCCTTGTGCCACACGTACTGCATGTGGTGCGGCTCGTTCTCGACCAGCGGGCCCACGGTCGCGGTGTTCACGACCTTGCCGTAGCTGGGCGAGCCCTCGGTCGCGTCGATCACCGCCAGGAAGTCGGGCCCCGGCAACGCGTTGGTGACCTTCCCGAGCCCGCCGGTCAGCGAGCCCGGCAGGTTCTTCAGGTCCTTGACGAGCGTGTCCGCGATGTTCTCGTCTCCAGCCCAGACGAGAAGCCACTTCTTGCGGCCGGCGCTCAGCGTTTGCGCTTCCCGGGTGAGGTGGTTCTTCACCCAGTACTGCTTTCCGTCCGAGGCCGTTTTGCTGTCGACGATCGTCTGCACGTCGGCATAGGCGGGGGAGTTGTCCCCGCTCGCCGTCACCACGCCGGCCGCGAGCACCGCCACCGCGGCTCCGGCCAGAGTTTTTCGCCATCGCATTGCAGTTCTCTCCTTTTTCGGGCACGTCGAATTCACCCGATCGGGTGCGCGCGGCAACCGGCCGGGACAGTTCAAAAGGGAATGGTGCTCAGAGGGAGCGACAGAGTGCGCTGGCCTGCTGGCGCAGGTCAACGTGCAGGCGTCCGACGAGGACGACACCGTTGCGCATACCGCGAAGGATCTCCATTCGTGGCGGATGTGTCAATTCGTCGCCAAAGAATGGGACACCACTTGAATACGTCGGTCACCGCATTGTTCTGTGCATTGTCGCAGCGACATACCTTGTCGAAAGTAAGGGTTGCTCGGTTCCGATCGGCAGAGGTGCGCGAGCCGCGTTCTTCGTAGCTTCGACTGGGTGACTTGGCTGGTGATCGGCACCGACGCGGTGCTGGGTGTGTTCGTGCTGATGTTCGCGTGGCTGGCGCTGAAGCTCCGGCTGCGTGCATTCCTCGCAGGCGCCGGAGTGGTGGTGGCGTACGCGGTGAGCGAGGTGATCAAGCTCGTGGTGCAGGAAGAAAGGCCCTGCCGCACAACGCCTTCGCTCGCCGAGTGCCCGCCGCACGGGGACTGGTCGTTCCCCAGCAACCACTCGGTGATCGCCGGGGCGTCCGCGATGGCGATCTGGGCGATGCACAGGACGCTCGGCTGGGTCGCCGCGATCTGCGCGGTCGCGGCGGCGTCGTCACGGGTGATCGTCGGTGTCCACTATGTACACGACGTGCTGGCCGGATTGTTGCTGGGCGCGCTGGTGTCCTGGGGCATCGCGGTGCTGCTGAAGAAGAAGCGGGCAAGTCGTGACGACGCGCCGACGGTGGTCCTGCAACGGCTGGGATGATGGACTCCGTGTGGGAGGCCGTGTTCTACCTCGCCCTGTTCGTCGTGGCGTTCGCCCTCGTCCGCAAGCGTCCCGCGGTCGCTCTCGGAATCGCGTTGGGCGCGTGGCTCGTCTGCTACCTCGTCACCGTCGAGTTCGACGCGCGGGTGGTCGCGCTCGCACCCGCCCTGGCGCTGGTGAGCTTCCTCTCCGGACGGCACGCGAAGGACCCGAGGGCCACGGCGATCGCGCTCGCCGTGGCGGAGCTCGCCGGTGTCGTGGCCGCGCTGACCGAGCGGGGCGGTCGGACACGGCGCTCGCCGTCACGTCCGGCGTCGGTGTGCTCGGCGTCGTGCCGTGGGCCTTCGGGCGGTTCCGGCGCCGGTACGCGGAACTGCAGGAGGTCGGCTGGGAGCACGCGGCGCTGCTGGAGCGGGACGCCGACAACGCCCGCAACTCCGAACGGGCCAGGCTCGCCGGTGAGATGCACGACCTCGTGGGCCACGAGCTCGCCAGGGCCGCGCTGCTCGTGGGCGCGCTGGAACTGGAGCCGGCCCTCACCGCGCAACAGCGCGAGGCGGCCAAGACCGCCCGTGCCAGCGTCACCGCGGCGGCGGAACGGCTCGCCGACGTCATGCAGGTGCTCAGGGCCGACACGGACGAACCGGTGGCGACGATCGAGGAAGTCGTTGCCAGGAGCGGACTCGACGCCGAGCTCACCAACGGGCGCAGGACGGCGATCGACGGGATCATCGCGCGGACCGTGCACCGGGTGGCCGCCGAGGCGCTGACCAACGTGATCAAGCACGCTCCCGGCGCGAAGGTCACCGTCACCCTCACCGCGAACCTCGAACTGCGGATCACCAACGGGCCTGCGCCGAAGACCACCGCGGTGGGAAGCGGCAAGGGCCTGGTCGGTCTGGCCGAACGCGTCGCGCTCGTCGGCGGCTGGTTCGAAGCCGGGCCGACCGACGACGGCGGATTCGAGGTGAGGGCAAAGCTGCCGGAAAGGCCACTCCCGAGGACCACACCCACACACGTGCGCCGGCAGAGCACCGAGGAGGAGATCCGCCGCAGCGCCAGGAACACGGTGCTGATCACGTCCGTGGTGTGCGCGGTGATCGCGATCGGCGTGCCGGGCTACATGGTGTTCGACGCGGTGACGTCGGTGCTCACACCGCAGCAGTTCGCGCAGGCGAAGCTCGGGGCCGACGACGACGATCTGGACCTTCCGCTGCGCACCCGCGTCGACAACCCGCTCGGGGTCACCGCGCCGCCCGGCACCGAGTGCCGCTACTACAGCACGCACGCCAACCCGTTCGACAGCCACCGGCACGATCTGCACCAGCTGTGCTTCCGGGATGATCGGCTCGTGTCCAAGGAGTGGCTCGTCAGGAGAAGCGGTTGATCAGGGTGGTGCTCGCGGACGACGAGCCGGTGGTCAGGTTCGGCGTGAAGGCGGTGCTCGCGACCGGTGGGGACATCGAGGTCGTCGCCGAGGCCGAGAACGGGAGCGAGGCGCTCGACCTGGTCGCGCGGCACCGGCCCGACGTCGCCGTGCTCGACATCCGCATGCCCGGCGTCGACGGGCTGGACGCGGCCGCGCTGATCCGCGAGCGGCACCCGGACACGCGGACGCTGGTGCTGACCACGTTCGCGGACGACACCTACATCAGCAGGGCGCTGGGGGAGGGCGCTGCCGGGTTCGTGCTCAAGACCGGCGACCCGCAGGAGATCATCTCCGGCGTCCGCGCCGTCGCGACCGGCGCCGCCTACCTGTCTCCCCTGGTGGCGAAGCGGGTCGTCGACCAGCTCGCGAAAGCCCGGCCGCTTCCGAGCGCGACGGAACGGATCAAGGTGCTCACGGCGCGGGAACGCGAGGTGCTCGGCCTGGTCGGCGCCGGCCTGTCCAACGCCGAGATCGCCGGCCGGATCCACGTCGTCGAGGGCACCGTGAAGGTGTACGTGAGCACCATCCTCCGGCAGCTCGGCGTCAGAAACCGCGTGCAGGCCGCGATCATCGCGCACGAGTCGGGGATCATCCCCGGCTGATCAGGCCCCGCGGATCAGGCCCGCGGATCAGGACTTCGTGCCGAGCCCGGCGATCGCCCGCACTTCCATCTCCGCCGCCTTGGCCGCGTTCTCCGGCTCCTGCTTCGAGAAGACGGTCCCGAGGAACCCGCACAGGAACGAGAACGGGATCGACACGAGGCCGGGGTTGCCCAGCGGGAACCACGCGAAGTCGATGTCCGGGAAGATCGACGTCTTCGCGCCGGACATCACCGGCGAGAAGATGATCAGCGTCAGGCACGACCCGAGGCCGCCGTAGATGCTCCACAGCGTGCCGGTCGTGTTGAAGCGCCGCCAGAAGATCGTGTAGAGGATCGTCGACAGGTTCGCGGACGCGGCCAGCGCGAGGGCGAGCGACACGAGGAACGCCACGTTCTGGCCGTTCGCCGCGATACCGCCGATGATCGACAGGATGCCGACGACCACGGCGGTCAGGCGGGCGACGCGGATCTCCTTGCGGGGCTCGGCGTTTCCGCGCTTGATCACGTTCGCGTACACGTCGTGCGCGAACGAGGCCGACGCCGCCAGGGTCAGACCCGCGACGACCGCGAGGATCGTGGCGAACGCGACCGCGGACACGACACCGAGCAGCACCGCGCCACCGATGCGGAACGCCAGCAGCGGCGCGGCCGAGTTCTCGCCACCCGGTGCGGCGGCGATCGTCTCCGTGCCCACCAGCGCCATCGCGCCGAAGCCGATCACCAGCGTGCACAGGTAGAAGATGACCATCGTCCACGTCGCCCACACGACCGAACGACGGGCCTCGGACGCGTTCGGCACGGTGTAGAAGCGCATCAGCACGTGCGGCAGCGACGCGATGCCCAGCACCAGCGACAGCGCCAGCGAGACGAAGTCCAGTTTGGACATCGCGCTGAACCCGTACTTCGCCCCGGGGTCGAGGACGGCCTCACCGAGCTTGTTGTTCTCGGTGGCCTGCTGCATGATCGCCGACAGGCTGAAGCCGAACTTGCCGAGCAGGAAGACGCTCATCAGCGTCACGCAGAGCAGCAGCAGGACGGCCTTGATGATCTGCACCCACGTGGTGCCCTTCATGCCGCCGACGAGCACGTAGAGCACCATGACCATGCCGACGACCGCGATCAGCAGCGCCTGGCCCCACTTCGAGGACACGTTGAGCAGCAACGCGATCAGGCCGCCGGCGCCGGCCATCTGGGCGATCATGTAGAAGAACGAGATCACCAGGGTCGCGTTCGCCGCGGCCGCGCGGACCGGGCGCTGCCTCATCCGGAACGCCAGCACGTCGCCGACGGTGAAGCGGCCGGTGTTGCGCAGGCCCTCCGCGATCAGCAGCAGGCCGACGAGCCACGCGACGACCCAGCCGACGGAGTAGAGGAAGCCGTCGTAGCCGTGCGCCGCGATGCCGCCGGAGATGCCGAGGAACGACGCGGCGGACAGGAAGTCGCCCGAGAGCGCCACGCCGTTCTGGGCGCCGGTGAACGAGCTGCCCGCGGCGTAGTAGTCCGACGCCGTGACGTTGCGGCTGCTGGCGCGGTAGACGATGTAGAGGGTGATCAGGACGAAGACGGCGAAGACGCTGAGGTTCAGCACCGGGTTGCCGGTGGTGGGCATGCCTTACTCCTCGACGCCTGTCTTCTCGGCGAGCAATTGGCGCTGCGGGTCCAGCCGTCGCTTCGCGTAACGGGAGTAGCCGAGCGTGATCAGGATCGACACGACGAACTGCCCGAGACCCAACAGGATCCCGAGGTTGATGACACCGATCACCTTGGTGCTGACCAAGTCTTTCGCATACGCGGACAGCAGCACGAAGGTCAAGTAGGACGAGAGGAACAACACGGTCATCGGGAAGATGAACGTCGTGAGCCGCCGGCGGAGGGTGCGGAATTCGTCGGTCTGCTGAATCAGCACGAAGTTCGGTTTGCCGTTCGAATCGACGTACGACAAAGCAGCGGGGTCCTCGAACGATGCGAAGCCCCGCAATTCCTGGTGCTCGTGCTGCGTTTCTCCAGGCGACCACATCGCCTTGGTCATGTACTCCCGCCCCTCTGCGTGCGCGCCACACTGTAGCGCTCTCACGTGTGCAGTCAACGTGGTCCCGTACCGGGAAACGGGCAAAACCGGACACTGCATTCGTCTCAAATGGTCGGACCCGAGGGTAGCTCGGTTGTGTTGCGCCGAAGTTGCGTCGGATGCAACACCGGTTGACGGGTCCAGACCGTTGTCGCACGTGTACGCCTGGCCTAGGATCATCCGGTCCGCGTTTTTGGTGACGGTTGGGGATAAAGTGGGGTTCTTAGCGCGCGAACGCACAGTCGCGCCTCCCGGATGGAACCGCTGGCTCGTTCCGCCCGCAGCACTGGCGATTCATCTCTCCATTGGTCAGGCCTACGCCTGGAGCGTCTTCAAGACGCCTCTGGAGAAATCTCTGGGCATCACGGGAACGCAGTCGGCTCTGCCCTTCCAGCTCGGCATCGTGATGCTCGGGCTCTCGGCCGCGGTGCTCGGCACGACCGTGGAGCGCAAGGGGCCGAGGTGGGCGATGTTCACCTCGCTGGTCTGCTTCTGCTCCGGTCTGCTGATCTCGGCGGTCGGCGTGTGGGCCGGCATGTACTGGGTCGTCGTGCTCGGCTACGGCCTGGTCGGCGGCATCGGCCTCGGTATCGGCTACATCTCGCCGGTCTCGACGCTCATCAAGTGGTTCCCCGACCGGCCCGGCATGGCGACCGGTATCGCGATCATGGGCTTCGGCGGCGGAGCGTTGATCGCGTCACCGTGGTCGACCTCGATGCTCACGGCGTTCGGGAACACCTCGACATCGGGCATCGGCAAGGCGTTCCTCATCCACGGCATCGTCTACGCGATCTTCATGAGCGTCGGAGTGCTGCTGGTCCGCCTGCCCTCCGAGGAGTTCACCAAGGAGAAGGCGGAGCTCCTCAAGGACAGGCCCAAGGCTTCCGTCGCCTTCAACGTCTCCGCGAACAACGCGATCAAGACGCCGCAGTTCTGGCTGCTCTGGGTCGTGCTGTGCTTCAACGTCACCGCGGGCATCGGCATCCTGGAGAAGGCCGCGCCGATGCTGGTCGACTTCTTCAAGGAGTCCTCGACGCCGGTCGCCGCGACCGCAGCCACCGGTTTCGTCGCACTGCTCAGCGCCGCGAACATGGCAGGCCGGTTCGTCTGGTCGTCCACTTCGGACATCGTGGGACGCAAGAACATCTACCGCCTCTACCTCGGCGTCGGCGCGCTGCTCTACCTGGTGCTGCTGACGCTCGGCCCGACCAGCACCCCGCTGTTCGTGGTCGCGGCGATGGTGATCCTGTCGTTCTACGGCGGCGGTTTCGCCACGATCCCGGCCTACCTGCGCGACCTGTTCGGCACCTACCAGGTCGGCGCGATCCACGGTCGCCTGCTGACCGCGTGGTCGGTGGCGGGCGTGCTCGGGCCGCTGATCGTCAACGCCATCGCGGACGCCGGCAAGAAGGCCGGACATGTCGGTCCTGACTTGTACGCGACGTCGTTCTACATCATGATCTCGCTGCTGGTCGTCGGTTTCGTCGCGAACGAGTTGGTCCGCCCGGTCAACCCGAAGTTCCACGAACCGAAGGTCGCGGACGAGGCCGTCGTGGTCGCCGAGCCCGAGGCCGAGGCCGAGGAGACGGTCACGGAGAAGGTCGCGGACAAGGCCGAGGACGACAACGCGGAGAAGGTCACCGCGGTGGTCGCCGAGGTCGAGGTCGCCGAGGAGATCGCCGCCGAGGCTGCCGAGTCCGAGGCCGCCGCCGAGGCCGCCGAGATCGCGGCCGCGGAGGAGAACACCGCCGAAGCCACGGTCGCGAAGTGGAACGAGGCCGAGGCGGCCGACGTCGCAGAGACGGCCGACGAGAACGCCGACGAGGCGGAAGGCGTGGTGCAGAAGTGAACTCGCAGCGCTTGTTGCTGATCGGTGCGTGGTTGTGGGTGGGCATCCCGCTCGCCTACGGCCTGTACCGGCTCTTCCTGAACGCGGCCAAGCTCTTCGTCTGATGTTCAACGCGCTCGTCAACTGGCGCAACTGGCGCCTGCCGGTGAAGCTCGCCGCGGTGTTGATCGTTCCGGTCTTCATCGCGGTGGGCGCCGGCGTGCTGCAGATCCACTCCCACATGCAGCGCGCCGAGACGTACGCGGCGCTCCAGCGGCTGGTGAAGGTCCGCGCCGCGCTGATCCCCGTGATCGAGGGTGTGCAGGCGGAACGGCGGATCATCGCGGAGGGTTCCGGCCCGCAGGTGCTCTCCGAGCAGGTGAAGCGCACCGACGAGGCACGCACCGCGTTGCGCGGCCAGATCGGCAAGACCTCGCTGAGCGAGGTCGTGACGGCGCGCATGGACGACGTCCACGCCAAGATCGGTGGTCTGCCCGCGTTGCGCGAGCGGACCACCGACGTGCCGGGCGTGATCAAGGAGTACACCGCCCTCGCCGAGTCGATGCTCGACATGGACGAGGTGATCGCCGGCGAGTTCGGCGACGCCGCGCTCTCCCGCACGGCGATGGGGCTGCACCACGCGCTGCACGTGCAGGAGGAGGTCCTGTACCAGCAGGCGGTCGTGCTGTCCGGGCTCACCCGCGGCCAGCTCACCACCGCCGAGGTGCGCACGCTGGTCGAGTCGAACGTCAAGCTGGGCTACATCGCAGGCCAGTTCGCCGCGCTCGCGACGCCGGAGCAGCTGAACACGTACTGGACCACCAAGTTCAACGGTCCGGACATCGAGGCGCACCGCAAGATGCTGGCCACCGCGGTGCTGCACCCGACCTCGGACGCGCCGGCCACCGGCAACGGCACCAGCAGCAAGCCCAAGCCGTTGCCGATCGCCGCCTCGGACTGGCGCAAGGCCTCCGGCGCGGTCTCGACGTCGCTGGACGGCGTGGTCACGGGCCTGCAGAACGACCTGCGCGACACCGCGAACCGCCTGCGCGACGAGACCAGCGACGCGGCGGGCACCGCGTCCGCAGTCCTGTTCGCCAGCCTCATCCTGGCCGGCACCATCGGGTTCGTCGTCGGCCGTTACCTGCTGCGTTCGCTCAACGCGTTGCGCCGCTCCGCGCTCGAAGTGGCGTGGCACAAGCTTCCCGAGATGGTGGCGACCGGACGCGGCAGCACCGAGATCGAGCCGGTGCCGGTGGACACGACCGAGGAGTTCGGCCAGGTGGCGCGCGCGTTCGACGCGGTGCACCAGCAGGCCGTGAAGTCGGTCATCGAACAGGCCGCCATGCGCGCGAACATGCGCAACATCTTCGTGAACCTCTCGCGGCGCAGTCAGAGCCTCGTCGAACGCCAGCTCAGGCTCATGGAGGAGCTGGAGAAGTACGAGGAGGACCCGGACCAGCTCGCGAACCTCTTCAAGCTCGACCACCTCGCCACCCGCATGCGCCGCAACAACGAGAACCTGATGGTGCTCTCCGGCGGCGACGTGGCACGGCGGTACACCCGGCCGATCCCGCTGACCGACGTGCTGCGCGCGGCGGCCGCGGAGATCGAGCAGTACCAGCGGGTGATGGTGCACACGGCGCCGAACGCCGAAGTGGTCGGGTACGTGGCGAGCGACCTCGTCCGCCTGCTGGCCGAACTTCTTGACAACGCGACGGCTTTCTCGCCGCCGCACACCCAGGTCTCGATCAGCGCGTCGATCGAGGCCGGTGACATCGTGCAGATCGACGTGGTCGACCACGGCATCGGCATCGACCAGGAGGCGCTGGCGGTCGTGAACCACCGCCTCGAGGCCGCCGGCGAGGGCGCGGACGTCCAGGTGTTCCGCGAAATGGGACTTTTCGTCGTGGGCAGGCTGGCCGCACGCCACCAGATCGTGGTACGTCTCGATGCCCAACAGGGCAAGGGGACTCGCGCGATCGTGTTGGTTCCGGCAGAACTGGCCCCACGACGGGAGGAGTCCTGGGAGTCTTTCCGGGGGGAAGCGATCGAGCAGCTGCCGGTTCGACCGGCGATGCCCGGCCAGACGCCGAATCCGGCGTCGGGTTCGGCGTCGTGGTTCGAGTCACCGGTCGCCGCCGCGCCGCCTCCCCCCGCACCAGCACGCCAGTCGCCTGAGTCGGCACGGGGCTTCCTCGACGCCTTCCAGCGCGGTGTGCAGCGAGGCCTTCCCGACCGGCAGGAGAGTCGATGAGCACGCAGGTGGACCAGTTCGGATGGCTGGTCACCAACTTCGCCGAGCGCACCCCCGGCATCGAGCACGCCGTGGTGATCTCGGCCGACGGACTGGTGTTGGTCTCGTCGTCGAAGTTGCCTCCCCAGGTGGCGCCCCAGTTCGCGGCGATCGTCGCCGGCGTGGTGTCGCTCGCGGAGTCGGCGTCCCAGTGCTTCGCCGGTGAAGCGGTCGTGCGCACGGTGGTGCAGATGGACAGGGGCGTGATGCTGCTGTCGTCGATCAGCGACGGCTCCGTCCTCGCGGTCCTGGCGTCGTCCTCGTCCGACGTCGCGCAGGTCGCCTACGAGATGACCGTGGTCGTGCGGCAGGTTGGTCAGCTGCTCACGCCGGAACTGCGGGCCGAGCTGGCATGAGCAGAGAGTCGGAGGAGCAGGTCAGCTTCGGCGACCTGGTCAGCGGTTTCAGCTTCGACAGCGCGAGGATCCGCAAGCGCGGCAAGAAGAAGGCCACGCGCGCGGAGCCCATGCCGGAACCGGACCCGTACGCGACGATGCCGTTCGACGTGCCGCCGCTGCCGTCCATCGAGTCGTCGGCGTCGATCGTGCGCGCCTACGCCTGGACCGGCGGCCGCACCACGTCCGACGTGCACCTCGAGATCGAGACCCTGGTCTCGGTGAACGAGTTCTCCGCGACGGCGATCCGCCCGGAGCACCAGGACGTGCTGGCGTTGTGCCACTCGCCGCGGTCGGTGGCGGAGATCGCCGCGTTGCGCGGGCTGCCGCTGGGCGTCACCAAGGTGCTGCTCGGCGACATGGCCTCGCACGGTCTGATCGACGTGCACCGCACCGCGTCGTCGTACGGCGGCGACCGTCCGGACGGAGCGCTGCTGGAACGCGTGCTGGCCGGGCTTCGTCGTCTCTAGCACCGGTGGCTCGTCAGTACACCACCCACTCGTAGCCACAACCGCCGGCGGTGAACCCGAACTGGCGCGCCCGCGCCACCGCCGCGGTGTTGGCGCGCTTGTACCGTTCGACGGCCGGCCAGTGATCGCGCCGAGCGCCGAAGTCGTTGACCGCGGCGATGAACTCGTTGTGTGCGCCGACGAGGTCGGTCATGATCGAGTGCACCTCGTGGCGGATCGCCTCCGGCGCAGGGACCTGCTGCCAGTCGGCGTGCATTCCCTTGCGCAGCTGGATCTCGTTCCCCGCCCACTGCATCCAGGCCCTCGCCTCGTTCGGCGACGGTCCGCGCGGTGCCTGCGCCACCCACCGCCCGCAGGCCGCCTCGGCGTCGCGCAGGTAGGCCGCTCTGGCCTCGGCGGCGTAGTCGCGGGTGGGCTGCGGTGCCGTGGTCGAAGGGCCCGGTGAGGCCGACGTCGCCAGGCCGCGTTCCGCCGCGATGGTGAGGGCCAGGATCACTACGACCAGAACGACGAGGTCGAAGCCCCACGGCTTCGGCGGCCGGCCGCGGAACAGCGTGAACTGCTCCATCTGTGCGACCGCGCTCGGGTCGTCCGACTGTTTGCGCGCCGCTTTTCTGGTCCGTTCCAGCTCTTTCTGATCCGCCTGTGCGAGTGCCGCGGCTCGGCGTTCGTGTCGTGCGACGACGGCGATGATGACACCGGAGGCGACCCCGACGACCACGCCGCTGTAGAAAGAATCCCCGTAATGGAGCATGAAAGCGCGCAGCGAGTCAATCGTGTGGTTCAGGGCGCCGGCACCGTTCGGGTGGGTCACCGGTAGGCCCGCGAGTGGCGCGCCGAGCCCGATGACGAGGATCGGCAGTTGCCACGGCCATTCCCGGCCGTAGACCTTGGGCACGATGAGCACCACGACGGCCAGCGTCATGGTGACCGACAACGCGAAGGTGCTGGCGAACAGCCCGGCGAACTCGAGCCGCCCCTGCACGCCGGGATTGGACACGCCGCGCTGCGACACCGCTTTGGAAATCGCGGCGTTCAGGCCACCGTTGATGAAGGCGACGATCAGCAGTGCCGTGCCGATCGTCGAGTCGACGCGCTTCTTCGGGGTTTCCGGCTCAGTGCTGCGACCGCTCATGACGATCCCGTCCTCCCAGGAAGGATCTTCGCCGCCGACCTGTCAGGTGCCCCCTCCAACGACCCGGCGGACCGATTTGTCGCACGAAAGGAAAAATTCGACTCGGCCGTGGAATCGCGGGGGATCCGGACGCTGCTGCTACCGTCGAGATCGCATCTGGGGAGGTGGACGTGGAGTTCCAGGAAGTGGTCAGGCGACGGCGCATGGTTCGCAAGTTCAGCGACCAGCCCGTCAGCGAGGAGAGCATCCAGCGGATCATGCGCAACGCCGTGCGCGGTCCGTCGGCCGGGTTCTCGCAGGGGCAGGCGTTCCTCGTGCTGAGGGGCGAGTCGCTCGAGCGGCTCAAGAAGAACTTCCAGTTCTGGGCCGGGGAGGACGCGAAGACCGCACAGGTCGTCGTGATCCCGTTCTCGGTCAAGGACGTGTACCTCGACCGGTACGCGCAGCCGGACAAGGGGTGGACCGACCGCAGCGAGGCCAACTGGCCGGTGCCGTACTGGTACATCGACACGGGCATGGCCGCGCTGCTGATCCTGCAGACGGCCGTCGACGAGGGCCTCGGGGCGGTGCTCTTCGGGATGGCCGAGGACGACTGGCCGCAGCTGCGGGCGGAGTTCGGCATCCCGGAGACGCACGTGCCGATCGGCCTGATCGCGATCGGGCACCCGGCCGAGGAGGGCATCTCGGAAGGGGCGTCACCGCGGACGCGCAAGCGGCTCCCGGCCGAAGAGGTCGTGCACTGGGATCAGTGGTAGTGAGGTCGTTCGGCCTGCTGGGATCGTTGGACGTGGTGCTCGACGGGCGCCACGTCCACGTCCCGCCCGGCAAGCGTCGCGTCGTCCTGGCCGCGTTGTTGTTGCGTCCCGGCCAGGTGGTCGGCGTCGACGAGCTGATCGAGCTGGTCGGCGGGTCGCGGGGCGCCCTGCAGACCACGGTCGGCCGGTTGCGCGAGGACCTGGGCGTACCGGAGCTGGTGCTGACCCGGCCCGGTGGGTATCTGCTGGACGTGCGGCCCGACGAGGTCGACGTCCACCGGTTCGGGCAGCTGGAACCGCGGGAAGCGCTGCAGCTCTGGCGCGGCCGCCCGTTCGCGGACATCGGCAGCGATGCTCTGGAACGCGACCACGTGCCCGCGTTGACCGAGAAGTACCTCGCCACGCTCGAAGCCCGGATCGAGCAGGATCTGCGCGGCGGCCTGCACGAGCAGCTCGTGCCCGAACTGCGCTCGCTCACCCGGCGGAACCCGACCAGGGAACGGATGTGGGCCCAGCTGATCGTCGCGCTGCACCGCTGCGACCGGCAGACCGAGGCCCTGCAGGCCTACGACGACATCCGCACCAGGCTCGCCGAGGAACTCGGCCTCGACCCCGGCAGGGACCTGCAGAAGGCCCACCAGCAGGTGCTCACGGCCGACAACCGGCCCAGGGCCCGCAACGACCTGCCCGGCGACATCCCGGACTTCGCGGGCCGCGCCGGCGACCTCGACGCGATCCTCGCCGCCGTCCCGTCCGGCTGCGTCGCGATCACCGCGATCGACGGCATGGCGGGCATTGGCAAGACCACGCTCGCGGTCCGCGCGGCGCACCGGCTGGCTCCGAGGTTTCCCGACGCGCAACTGTTCGTGGACCTGCACTCCTACACCGAGGGCGTCGAACCGCGCACCCCGTCGGACGCGCTGCTCGCGTTGCTGACCGCGCTCGGCGTGCCCGCGCAGGACATCCCGGACGGCCTGGACGCCCGTGCCGCCCGGTGGCGCGCGGAAATGGCCCACCGCAAGGCACTCGTGGTGCTCGACAACGCGGGCAGCGCCGCCCAGGTCCGCCCGCTGCTGCCCGGCAGCGGCCTGGTGCTGGTGACCAGCAGGCGCCGGCTCGTCGATCTGGACGCGGCGCACACGATCTCGCTCGACGTCCTGTCCGAAGAGGACTCGCTGAAGCTGCTGGTGAGCATCGCAGGCAAGAAGGCCGATTCCGCAGCATCCCGGGAGATCGTCCGGCTCTGCGGCTACCTGCCGCTCGCGGTGCGGATCGTCGGTGCCCGCTGGCGCACCAGGCCCGCGTGGAGCGCGCAGGACGTGACGCGCCGCCTCGCCGAGCACCGGCTGACCGAGCTGGCCGCGGGCGAACGCAGCGTCGCGGGCGCGTTCGCGTTGTCCTACCAGCAACTCACGCCCGAGCAGCAACGCCTGTTCCGGCGCCTGGGGCTGCACACGGGCGACGACTGGGACGCCCACCTGGCCGCGGCGGTGATCGGCTCGACGCGGGCGGAGGCCGAACGGTTGCTGGACGAGCTGCTCGACGTGCATCTGGTGCAGCAGCAGGAGAACGGCCGCTACCGGTTCCACGACCTGCTGGCCGACCACGCCAAGGCCAGTGTGGAGCCGGAGGAGAAGGACGAGACGATCGTCCGCATCCTCGACCACTACCTGCACGGCGCGGCCGCCTCCGCTCTGCGGATCGCTCCCGGACGCCCGCAGATCCACGAGGACGTCACGTACGAACCCGTCGACCCACCGGTGTTCGCCACGCCGGTCGAGGCGCTGGCGTGGCAGGAGGCGGAACGGCGCAACCTCAAGGCCGCCGTCTACCTGGCCGCCTACGAGGGGCACTACCGGTACGCGTGGCAGCTGCCGCACCACTTCGCGCATTTTCTCTTGTTGCGCGGCTTGGGCAGGGAACGGATCGAGGTGCAGAGCGTCGCGCTCGCGGCCGCACGTCACCTCGGTGATCTCGAGGCACGCGCGGAAGCGTTGCGCGGCTTGGGTTCGGCGTACCTCGGGCAGGAGAACCACGCGGAGGCGGAGAAGCACCTGCAGGAGGCGCTCGGCCTGATGCGGCAGACCGGCAACCTGCGCGGCGAGGCGTCGACGCTGGGGCTGCTCGGCATGATCGCCAGGGAACGCCAGGAGTTCGACAAGGCGATGGAGCACTTCCAACGAGGCCTTGTGCTGATGCGGCAGGCGGGAGCTCCCACGGGGGAGGCGAACGCGTTGCAGCACATAGGCATCGTCCACGCCGAGCGCGGGCAGGCCGACGAGGCGCTGGCGCACCTGGAGCGATCCCTCACGCTGTTGAAAGACCACGGTGACGTGCGGTCCTACGCGGGAGTCATGCACGACATCGCCTACGTGCACTTCGGCTTGTTCAACGACGAAGAGTGCGTGTCCTGGGCGGAGCGGTCGCTGGCGGCCTACCGCGAGTCGGGTGACCGGCGTGCGGAGTCGATCGCCAGGGCCGAGTTCGCCTACTGGCGCTACCAGATGGGCGATTTCCCGGCAGTCCGGGAGATGGCGCGCG
Source organism: Lentzea flava (assembly GCF_014648475.1). GTDB lineage: Bacteria > Actinomycetota > Actinomycetes > Mycobacteriales > Pseudonocardiaceae > Lentzea > Lentzea flava. The sequence continues at coordinate 18,206 of NZ_BMRE01000004.1, forward strand.
AGGTGCCTCGGCTGTGCCGCGCGTACATGAACCTGCCGGACGACGACGCGGTGCTGGCGGCGATGGAGGAGATTCGCGACCACGTCGGTCAGGTGGCGTTGCTCGTGGCTCTGTCGCTCACCGCCGAGGTGGACGGGCGGCTGGTGGAGGCGCTCGGTCACACGCAGCGGTGCCTGGTCGCCATCAGGTCGACGAGCCGCTGGTGGAGCGAGTACAAGGTGCTCGGCCAGCTCTCCACTCTGCACCTGGCGCTCGGCAACCGGGAGGCCGCCGTCCGCTACGCCGAGGAGGCGGTCGCGGCCGCCGAGCGCCTGCGTCAGCCGAGAGCGCGGGCGGTGGCCGAGCGGTTCCTCGCTACAGCCACAGCGCCAGCAGCACCAGCGTCGTAGCAACGCCCGCCACGAGTGCGAAGGCCGCGATCTGGGCGACTCTGTCTCTGGTCCTGCGCATCCCCTTGCTCCCCTCGGTGGTGATGCCACCGAGGGTCTTGGAGCGCGTCCACACATCGATCCCACCGCGATCACACCGCCGAAATTCCGGAGATCGGCCTGGCCGCGCGAAGTCGCTCGACGCCGGGACTGCTCCGAACGGACCAGCGTCGCCGGTGTGCCGGAAGCGGCGGAACACCGCCTTGGAATCGTTTACTCGTGCGTGGGACTGCGTGATCAAGCAGGTGCGGAAGCGTTGGGACGGATGGCTTGACGTGTACCGGTTCCCGTCTCACCACCGTCTCATTCCCTTTGCGTCACGAGGCGAACTTGGCCCTACGGTGACGCCGTGGACTTCGGGATTCTGGGGCCGATCCAGGCTCGTGACTCCGGTGTGCGGCTCGAGCTCGGCGGTGTGCGCGGTCAGAAGGTGCTCGCCGCGCTGCTGCTCGCGCCGAACCGGGTGGTACCGCTGACGCATCTGGTCGACGTGGTGTGGGACGGTGAACCGCCCTCGACCGGCAAGCACCAGATCCAGAAGTCGGTCGGCGACCTGAGGGCCGCGCTCGGGGTGCCGGGCATGATCGTCACGGACGGTCCCGGCTACCGGATCGTGCTCGGTTCGGCGACGCTCGACGTGATCACCTTCGAACGGCACGTGGCGACCGCGCAGACCGTGGAACCCGCTGAGGCGGTGCGGTTGTTGCGCACGGCTCTCGCGTTGTGGCGTGGTCCGGCGCTGGCCGGCCTGAACGGTCAGGTGCTGCGGGTGGAGGCCGAGCGGCTCGACGAGCGCCGGATCGCCGTGGCGCAGCAGTGCTTCGCGTTGCAGCTGGAGCTGGGCCAGCACGAGCAGGTGATCACCGAGCTGTCGGCGCTGGTGGCCGCGAACCCGTTCCGCGAGCAGCTGGTCGAGCAGCTGATGATCGCGCTGTACCGGTCGAACCGGCAGGCGGACGCGCTGGAGCTGTACGACAGGACGCGCCGGTTGCTGGCCGACGAGCTGGGCGTCGACCCCGGCCGCAGCCTGCGCGCCGCGCACCAGGCGATCCTGAACCAGGACAGCGAGACGGTGCACGTGACGCAGAAGGCGCCTGCGCAACTACCGGCCGACCTCGCGCGGTTCACCGGTCGCAAGTCCTCTTTGGACGAACTCGACGCCGGGCTCGCGCAGTCCACCGTCATGATCACGGTGATCTCGGGCACCGCCGGTGTCGGCAAGACCGCCCTGGCCGTGCACTGGGCGCACCGCGTGCGGGACAGGTTCCCTGACGGCCAGCTGTACCTGAACCTGCGCGGCTTCGACGACGCGCCCGCCACGACACCGGCCGAGGCGCTGACGCAGCTGCTGCGCGGGCTCGGCGTGGAGCCGGACCGGATCCCTGGCGAGGCCGACGAGCAGGCGAGCGTGCTCCGCTCGGTTCTCGCGAACCGCCGGGTGCTGATCCTGCTGGACAACGCGGCGAACGAGGACCAGGTGCGGCCGCTGCTGCCCGGCGCGCCCGGCTGCGCGGTGATCATCACCAGCCGCAACGACCTGCGCGGGCTGACCGCGCTGGACGACGCCCGCCGGGTCGAGCTGGACCTGCTGACACCGGACGAGGCGCAGACGCTGATCCACCGCGTGCTGGGGGCCGCCCGCGGTGGTGCCGAGCCGGAGGCCGTCGCGGATCTCGCGGCCCTGTGCGGACACCTGCCGCTGGCGATCCGCATCGCCGCGGCGAACCTCGCGTGCCGGCCGCACGACAAGATCGCCGACGCCGTCGCGGATCTCGCGCGGGGCGACCGGCTCGCGCAGCTCGCGATCAGCGGGGACCGGCGGGCTGCGGTGACGGGGGCGTTCGAGCTGTCGCTGAAGTCGTTGCCGGCCGAGGCCGCGCTGTTGTTCCGGCGGCTGGGGTTGCTGCCCCGCAACGACTTCACGGCACACACCGCGTCCGTGCTGATGGGCGGGGACGACGTGCGTCCGCTGGTGGCGGCGCTGGAGAGCGCGAGCCTGATCGAGCCGCACACGCGCGGCCGGTTCAGGGTGCACGACCTGCTGCACCTGTACGCGCGGGAACTGGCCGCCTCCGACGAGGACGCCGGGAAGACCGGTCTGCGGTTGCTCGACCACTACCTGCACACGACGGACGCGGCGCTGGACGTGCTGGCGCCGCACATGTACCGGCTCGGCCGCGACGGCTCGCCGGGGTTCGCGTTCGACAGCAGGGAAGCCGCACTGTCCTGGTTGGACGGTGAGTGGGAGTCGGTGGCTGCCTGTGCCCTGCGGGCCGAGCCGGTGCGCTACCGCTGGCAGCTCGCCGACTCGTCGCGCCGCCTGTGGTACCTGCGCCAGCGGTTCGACGTCTGGCACGAGACGTCGTCCGCCGGACTCGCCGCCGCCGAGCGGTGCGACGACCTGCGGGGCCGGGCGGCGATGCACCTGTCGCTCGGCACGGTGCACTGCGAGCTGGACGGCAGGCAGGGGATCGGGCACCTGGAGACGGCACTTGCGTTCTACGGGGAGCTGGGCGACAGGGACGGGAAGTTCCACTGCCTCAACAACCTCGCGGTGCTCCACCTCGCGGTCGGCCGCACGCAGGAAGCGGTCGAGCTGTTGCGCGAGGCGTTGCCGCTGGCCGACGACAACCCTTGTCTCTCCGCCGCGGTGCACCACAACCTCGGCGTGGCGAGCGCGCAGAGCGGCCGGCTGAGCGAGGCTGTGGAGCACCACGAACGGCCGCGGAGCGGCGGTTCGGACGCGTTGGTGGAGCTCGCGCTGGGGGAGTTGCACGCGTTGCTCGGGGATCCGGAGCGGGCGCGCGAGCACGTCGAGCGCGGCGCCCGGCTGGCCGAGGAGTCCGGCTCGCAGGCGTGGCGATACGTGTCGCAGACGGTCGCGGCGAAGGTCGATCGCGACACCGGACGCACTCAGCGGGCACTGGCCCGTGCGCTCGCTCTGATCGATGAGGCCGAGGAAGACATGGCCGAGCTGTACGTCCTGCACGGCCTGGTGATCGCGGGCAGCGCCCACCACCGGCTGGGGCGGCCGCAGGAGGCGATCGAGGCGTTGCGGCGCGGGTTGCGGCTGGCGGGTTCGCTGGGGCGCGTGGAGAACGAGACCGAGTGCCAGATCGAACTGGCCCGCGTGCTGCGGTCGGCCGAGCTCGCGGAACGGGCCCTCGATCAGGCCACCGCGTTCGGCTTCCGCAGGCAGCGTGGACGAGCGCTGGCGACGCTGGCGTGGTTGTCCCTCGTCGAGGCGGGCGACGAGGAACGAGCGAGCGGGTGTGCTCGGGAGGCGGTCGAGGTGCAGCGGGAGACCGGGTTCGCGCTGGGCGAGGCGGAGGCCTTGCTCGTGCTGGCACGGGCCGAGCGCGATCCGGCCTACCTGCGGGAAATGCGAGCGATCGTCGCACGGATGACGGGACCCCGGGGCGGTGATCCCGCCGGCGTTCTGTGTGAAACTGACTTCGGCTGACGGTTTCCGGCTGGAGGAGGCGGTGTGCAGATCGATCTGTTCCCGCGCCCGCACCAGCTGCCGGCGGCCGTCGCGGACTTCGTCGGACGGGAGGAGCTCCTCCGGTCCGTTGTGGACCTGATCACCTCGTCTCCGCAGGTGGTGCTGCTGACGGGGCCGGTGGGAGCGGGCAAGACGACGCTCGCCGTGCACGCCGCCCACCGTGTCGCGAACGGCCACTTCCCCGACGGTCAGCTGTTCGTCCGGCTGCGCGGGACGACACCGCACGAGGTGCTCGGCCGGTTCCTCGCGTCGCTCGGCCGGTCCGTTCCCGGAGATTTCAGCGCCCGGCTGAGCTCCTACCGAGACGCTGTTGCGCGGCAGTCACTTCTGCTGGTCCTGGACGACGCGACGAGCGTCGAGCAGGTGACGCCGCTGCTGCCGCACTCGCCTGGCTGCGTCGTCCTGGTCACGTCGCGGCACAGGCTGCGGCTGCCGAACGCCGTCGACGTCGGTCCACTGCAGCACGCGGAGGCGTTGGCGTTGCTGGGCAAGCAGATCGGCTCCGAACGAGTGGCGGCGGAGGCGTTGTCGGCCGGCGTTCTCGTGACCTTTTCGGACGGTTCGCCGCTGACGCTGCGGATCGCCGGTGCCCGGCTCGCGGCCCGTCCGCACTGGCGGATCTCGCTGCTGGCCGACCAGCTCTCGCGGGAAGGCCTGAACGCCCTGTCGCACGGCGGTCTGTCGGTCCGCGAGCGGCTGGAGGAGACGGCCGGCGACCTCAGCTCGCCCGCACGACGGCTGCTGGGGCTGCTCGCCGCCGCGGGATCCCGGCGATTGCCGTCGTGGGCACCGGTGGTGGCGTTCGGTGACGCCCGCGGACAGTCCGCTGTGGACGAACTGGTGTCGGCGCATCTCGTGTCGGCCGTCGGTTCCGGTTATGTCGTGCCGCCGCTGGTCCGCGAGTTCGCGACGGGACAGGCGGACGGGGCGGAAGCGGTGCGGCGGGTGCTCGGCGGATGGCTCCACCTGCTGGACCACGCGCGGTCCGCGTTGTACGGCGGCGACTTCTCGGTCGTGCGCGGATCGTCGGTGCGCGAGGTGGTGCGGCTCGACCCGGTGCTGCGGTCCGATCCGCTGGCGTGGCTGGAGTCCTGCCGTGCCGATCTGTGCGAGGCGGTGGAACTCGCCGCCGAGGCGGGGCTCGACGAGCTGAGCTGGGAGCTCGCGCACCGGCTGGTGGTGCTGTTCGAGACCCGCTCCGACCACGACGGCTGGCAGCACACGCACGACGTGGCGCTGGCGGCGTGCGAGGCGGCGGGCAACGTGCGCGGTGCGGCCGTGCTGCGGTGCTCGCTCGCGTCGCTGCACATCAGCCAGAGCCGCTACGACCTCGCGCGCGAGATGACGTTGCTCGCCAAGGACGCCTTCGAGGAGCTCGGTGATCTCGCGGGGCTCGGACTGGCCTACCGCAACCTCGGCATCGTCTCGCGGCCGTCGAGTGACCTCGTGGCGGCACGGCGGTGGTACGAGCGCGCGCTGGCCGTGTACGAGCGGCTCGCCGATCCTGTCGGGCAGGCGTCGGTGTTGCAGAACCTGGCCCAGATCGACCTCTGCGACTCCGACCCCGTCTCGGCCCTGGCACGGCTGAACGCGGCCCTGGACGTGTGCGAGGCGGGGCCGGTGCGGATTCTCGCGCAGATCAACTACCGGCGGGGAAAGCTGCTGGTGGCAGAGGGACGGCACGACGACGCGTTCGACGTGCTGACCGTCGCCGCGGACCAGGCGCGGACGGCGAGGGATCGCCGTGGTGAGAGCATCGCGCTGTATGCGTTGGGGCGCAACGAGTTCGTACGTGGCCGGCTCGACGCCGCACGGACGTACCTGCACGGCTCGGCGGCCATCTGCGACGCGTCCTTCGACGTCGTGGGTGCCGCACGGGCCCGTCTGGAACTGTCCCGCGTCCATCGCGCATGTGGTGAAACCGAACTCGCCACCGAGATGGAAGCGGCCGCCCGCGCGGTTTGCTCGGAATTCGGGTTGAAGACCTCACCGGGCGATTTGATCTTCCAGGTGTGAGGCTGATGTGAGGTATTGCTCCAACAGAGTGCTTGGCGGGCTCGTAAGATTCCGTTAGGGTCGCATTCGCGAGCAATTGGCACGGGTGGTGGCGTTACCGAAAATCGCCCGAAAATTGATCAAAAATTAGCCACTTGTTCGATTGCAACCAAAACGCTGCTCCACCGGGGTGTCGCCTTCCACTTCCGGAGCAGCAGGTCTTCACCCTCCGGGGCGGCGGTCACGGAGACGTGTGCGTGCAGTGGTGCGAGGTCGGCCAAAAGGGGCTTGCGAGTCGTGAGAATCGGACCAGTCTTGTCTAATGGCATCGCCGGGATCCGTCCGGCGGACAGTGGCCTCGACCAGGGGGTGGAACGCACCATGGGTGGTGTACCGACGTTTCCCCACGGCAGGCCGCTGACGTGGGCGGACCTGGAGGCGATGCCTGATGACGGGCACCGTTTCGAACTCGTCGACGGGGTGTTGGTGATGAGCCCCTCACCCCGTCCAGTGCACCAGCGGGTCGTCGCCCGCCTGCTGGTGGCGCTGACGGCTGTCTGCCCACCGGAGCTGGAAGTCCTCCCGGCTCCGGTCGACGTGGTGCTCGCCGACGACACGGTCTTCATCCCGGACCTGGTCGTGGGACGTCGCGAACAGTTCACCAAGCAGGCGCTCATGGGGCCGCCCGTGCTGGCGGTCGAGGTCCTTTCGCCCCGGACGCGACACGTGGACCTGGAACTCAAGCGGGCGAAGTTCCAGGAAGTCGGCTGCGAGAACTACTGGATGATCGACTACGACTCGCCGTGGCTGCGGTGCCTGCACCTCGAAAACGGGGTGTACGTGGAACAGGCGCGGTCGGACGGCGAGGAAATCATCGAACTGCAATTCCCGTTCGCGGTGAAGCTGAGCGCCCAGTCACTGGTGCGCTGAGTGGCTGCCGATCAAGACGGGCTGGGCTGAACGGGCGACACCGCCCAACGAACGTGTGGATCAAGGTTTCACCATCTGGCGTGCCCGTGCGCCGGGCTGGTTGCGTGCATCGCGACACGTCCACCGCGCGGAGGTCCAACGCACATGCAGCCGTTCCAGCTGCCGGAGTTCTACACGCCCCACCCGGCTCGGCTGAACCCGAACCTCGAACGCGCCCGCGTCCACACGCGGGCCTGGGCACGCGAGATGGACATGATCGACGTGCCGCAGCACGGGACGGTCGTCTGGACCGGCGACGACCTCGAGTCGCACGACTACGCGCTGCTCTGCGCGTACACCCACCCCGACTGCGACGGTGAGACGCTCGACCTCGTCACCGACTGGTACGTGTGGGTCTTCTACTTCGACGACCACTTCGTCGAGCTCTACAAGCGCAACCCGGACATCAGGGGCGCCCAGGCCCACCTCGACCGGCTGCCGCTGTTCATGCCCGTCAACGGCGTGATCACCGAGAAGCCGGCGAACCCGGTCGAGAAAGGCCTCGCGGACCTGTGGCGCCGGACCGTGCCGTCGCACTCCCTCGACTGGCGCGAGCGGTTCGCGGCCAACACCAAGCACCTGCTCGACGAGTCGATGTGGGAGCTGCACAACATCAGCACGGGCAGGCTCGCCAACCCGATCGAGTACATCGAGATGCGCCGCAAGGTCGGTGGCGCGCCGTGGAGCGCCAACCTGGTCGAGCACGCGGTCGGCCTCGAAGTGCCGGCCAGGATCGCTCCGAGCCGCCCGATCGGGGTTCTGCGCGACACGTTCAGCGACGCCGTCCACCTCCGCAACGACCTGTTCTCCTACGAACGCGAGGTGCTCGACGAAGGCGAGCTGTCCAACAGCGTGCTGGTGTTCGAGAAGTTCCTCGACCTGCCCACCCAGGACGCCGCGGAGGCCGTCAACGACCTCCTCACGTCCCGCCTGCACCAGTTCGAGCACACGGCCCTCACGGAGGTCCCGATGCTGCTCGACGAGCACGCCATCGACCCCATCGGGCGCGCGGCCGTCCTGGGCTACGTGAAGGGCCTGCAGGACTGGCAGACGGGCGGCCACGAGTGGCACCTGCGGTCGTCCCGGTACATGAACCAGGGATCACGGTCTCAGCTGGGCGTCCTCGGCTCGTACGCGAAGACGATGCCGCAGCGGCTCAGGCAGTTCTCGGCCGCGCCGAAGATCGTCGAGCCCTACCCGCGGCCGACCTACGACGTCCCGTTCCCGCTCGGCATGGCGCCACACCTGGACCAGTGCCGGGAGGAGGTCATCGCGTGGAGCGAGGAGGTCGGCATCCACAGCGAGGGGATCTGGGACGAGGCCAAGAACCGGCGCTTCGACCTCGCGCTGGCATCGGTGTGCATGGACCCCGACGGCACGCCGTCCGAGCTGTTCCTCTCGGCCGCCTGGCTGACCTGGGGCACCTACGGCGACGACTACTACCCGTGGGTGTTCGGGCGGCTGAAGGACCTCGCCGGGCTCAAGCACCAGACCGCGCGCCTGAAGCTGTGCATGCCGCTGGACCTGGTGCTGACGGTCGTGCCGGTCAACGCCCTCGAACGGTCTCTCGCCGACCTGTGGCGCAAAACCGCCGCGCCGATGTCGCCGCAGTTCCGGTCCACGTTCCGCGAAGCCGTCGACGCGATGCTGGACGCCTGGGCGTGGGAAGTGATCAACATCCAGCAGAACCGCATTCCGGACCCCGTCGACTACCTGGAGATGCGGCGGTCCACGTTCGGTTCCGAGCTGACGACCTCGCTGTCGCGTTTTTCGCATTCGACGACGGTTCCGCCGGAGATCTGGCGAACGCGGGTCGTCCAGACGATGGAACGGTCGGCGATGGACTACACGTTCATGGTCAACGACACCATCTCGTACCTCAAGGAAATCCAGTACGAGGGCGAAGTGCACAACATGGTGCGGGTGATCGAGAACTTCCTCGGGGTGTCGCAGTCCCGTGCCTTCGAGATCACGTTCAAGCTCATGGACGCCCGGCTCGGGCAGTTCGTCAAGGCCGTCGACGTGGACATGCCGAAGCTCTTCGACGACCTGTCACTGGACTCCGCGACGCGGGCGGCACTCACCCGGTACGCCGACGAACTCAAGGACTGGATCGTCGGCGTCACCCACTGGCACGTGGAAACCTCGCGCTACCACGAAGAGGAGATCCGGACCCCGGTGAACGCGGGTGTGTTCCACCGGGGTCCGTCGGGCATCGGCACGGCGGCCGCCCGCCTCACATCCCGAACCTCGCGCTGAGCCACGCGCGGGTCGCGTCGCGGTAGTCGCCCGCGTTCCGGTGCAGGGCAAGGGAATGCCCTGCACCGGGCAGCACGTAGGTCTGCAGCTGCGCCTGCGGCCGGTAGTACAACGCTTCCTGGGCACGCAACGCGTCGGCGTTCGAGCAGTCGCGCAACGCCAGCGCGCCGCAGAACAGGACGTCGTGGGAGCCGACGGCGTTGAACACCGGCACCTCGATGCCGGACGTCGTGGGCAGCACGATGCCGAACACGGCCACGGTTCCCATGCCCGGCACGGAGATCTGGTCCTTGGTCGCCTCGTCGGCGTCCACGACGAGCTGCTCGGCGTCGTCCATGTCGTAGAACAACCCCGATCGCGCGCCCGGCTTCGTGGTGAAGTACAGCGGGTCGCTGCCGAGCGTGGCGAGGACGTTGTCGAGGAACACCGGCTGCAGCCCCAGTGCCGCGCCCAGCGTGAGCGCGAGAACGTTCGGCATGTGCGTCATGCCGGACAGGACCACGCCGTCGACGTCCTTGTAGGTAGCGGCTTCCATCGCCACGATGCCGGAGCCGACGGAGTGTCCGACGATCACGACCTTGCGGTAGGCGGTGCCGCCGACGTGGCCCGCGCGCAGGTGCTGCACGACCTCGTGCAGGTTAAACGCTTCGAGGGAGATCAGCAGCGGCAGGCTCGGCGGATGCGTCGACGCGCCCGTGCCGAGCCGGTCCACCGCGAACGTCGCGCGGCCGTGGCGGGCCATGTCCCGTTGGTACGAATAGGACTCCGGCACACCGGGCAGGTCCCAGTACGCGCGGTTGTACGTGCCGCCGTGCACCAGCAGCTGGATCGAGTCCCGGGGCCCGCCCGACGGTTCGCAGAGCTGGCCGGACATCGTGGCGGTGCCGGACGGGCCGGTCACCGGGAGCGTGGTGATCGAACAGGACACACCGGTCGCGGAGGCGGCAGGCGTCAGCGACGTCATCGCCAGCACCGCGGCGAGAACGGGGAGCAGTTTCACTCTGGTCGCTTTCTCGTCGTGGCGACCATCGGCAACTGGTTCGGCTGCATGGTCGCCTTCACCTGGGCGTAGACGCGTTGTCCCGCAACGGGGACGAGGTCCCACCGGGTGGCGATCGTCGCGGCGGCGATCGCGATCTCCGTGTGGGCGAGGAAATGGCCTGGGCAGAACCGGGAACCGGCGCCGAACGGGATGAACGCGCCCTTCGGCACCGCGGCGGCTCTGGAGGGCTCCCACCGATCGGGGTCGAAGCCGTCGGGGTCGGGGAACCACCGCGGGTCGCGGTGCAGGGTGTGCTGGGAGACAGCGATCTCCGCGCCCTTCTTCACGAGCACGCCGCCGATCTCGACGTCCTCGCGGGCCCGGCGCATCAGGATGATCGGCGGGGTGCGCCGCAGCACCTCGTTGATGATCCGGCCGGTGTACTCGAGCTTCGCGACGTCGGAGAACGTCGCGGGCCGGCCGCCGAGCACGGCGTCGACCTCGGCGTGGAAGCGCTCGCGCACGTCCGGCCGGGTGCCGACCTCGTGGAAGAACCACGCCAGCGCCACGGCCGTCGTCTCCGCGCCGGTGGTGAGGATCGTGACGACCTCGTCGTGGATCTGCTCGTCGGTCATCGCCTCGCCGGTGTCCGCGTCACGAGCGGCGAGCAGCGCCGAGAGCAGGTCGCCGTGGTCGACGCCTTCTCGCCGAGCGCCGACGACGACCTCGGGGATGATCCTGCGCAGCCTCGCGGCCGCCTCGTCGAACTCGCGGTTCGCCCTGATGGGCAGCTTTTCCACGAAGCCGGGCGAGAACGCGCGCACCAGCACGTGCCTGAGCATGATCGGGATGGAGCGCTTGATCTCGGCCAGCACGTCCTCGCCGAGCTCCGCGGAGAACAGCGTGCGGCCTGCGACGGTGAGCACGAAGTCCTGCATGACCAGGTCGAACTCGAGCCGCTGACCGTCGCGCCACGAGTCGCGCAGTTCGGTCGCCAGCGTGGTGATCACGGTTTCCGCGTAGGTCGCGACCCGGTTGCGGGTGAACGCCGGCAGCATCATCCGGCGCTGCCGCTGGTTGAACGCGCCGTTCGAGGTGGCGAGCCCGTTGCCGAACAGCGGGCGCATCTTGTCGAACACGATGCCCTTGTCGAACTTGTCCGACGTGAGCAGCTGCATCGCGAGCTCGGGCGTCGTGACCAGGTGCACCGGCAGGGGACCGAGGAAAACCCTGACCACGTCACCCTTGGCGGATAACGAGGACAGGAACTCGACCGGCGACCTGAGCAGGGTGACGGTGTGCCCGATGAGGGGCCATCGGCCCGGCACCGTCGTGACGCTCGGCATCACACCACCCTCTCGCGCGACCCCGAACAACCTAGAACCGCCGCGCCAGTGCAGGCGAGCAGATACACACGATCGGATGCTCATCCGTTCAGCCGATCTGGCGCACACCAGTACGCTCACCCTGTGAGCAGCGACCTCGGTTGGGTTCCACCAGGTGTCGACACGACGATTCCGTCACCGGCTCGGGTGTACGACTACTGGCTCGGCGGTGGCCACAACTTCGCCTCGGACCGGGCGCTGGCCGAGAAGATCCTGCAGATCATGCCGGGCGTCCGGGACGCGGCCAGGCTGAACAGGTCGTTCCTGCGCAGGGCCGCGCTGCACATGGTCGAGCGGGGCGTCCGGCAGTTCCTCGACATCGGCTCCGGCATCCCGACCGTCGGCAATCTCCACGAGATCGTGCAGGCGGAGGCACCGGACGCCCGCGTCGTCTACGTGGACAGGGATCCGGTCGCGGTCGCGCACAGCGAGCTGATGCTGGCGGGCAACGCCAACACCGCCGTGGTGCAGGCGGATCTGCGCGACATCGACGAGATCTTCGCCTCCGACCCGGTCCAGAAGCTCATCGACCCCGGTCAGCCGGTCGGCCTGTTCATGTTGCTGGTGCTGCACTTCGTGCCGGACGAGTGGGATCCGGCGGCGATCGTCGGCCGGTACCGCGACCGGCTGGCTCCCGGCAGCTACCTCGCCTTGTCGCACGCGTCGGCGGAGGCGAAGCCAGCGGGGATGGACGAGGCGGTCCAGACCTACAACGTCAAGAGCTCCCAGAATCAGGCGTTCCCGCGCACGCACGAGCAGGTGCTCGCGTTCTTCGACGGGTTCGACCTGGTGGAGCCCGGTCTCGTCGGCTGCCCGTCGTGGCGGCCGGACGGCGAGGGCGACTTCGCGGCGAACGAGGAGATCAACGAAGTGCCGTTCGCGGGGGTGGCTGTCAAAGCCTGACGGCCGCTGACAGCTCGTGGTCAGCCGACGGTCAGCGCGGGTCGGCACCTTGTGGGCAACACCGACCCACAGGGGGAAACACCATGACGAACGTCCTGATCTCCGGCGCCAGCATCGGCGGTCCCGCACTCGCGTACTGGCTGCGCGCGTACGGCTTCGACGTCACCGTCGTCGAGCGGGCGCGTGGCCTGCGGCCCGGCGGCCAGGCCATCGACGTGCGCGGTCCCGCGTTGCAGGTCATGGAGCTCATGGGGCTCGGCGACCAGTTGCGATCGGCCGGCACCGACATGCGCGGCATGACCATGCTCGACGCGGACGGCAACGAGCTGTTCAGCTCCACCACGCACACCATCAGCGGCGGTGACCTCTCCAGCCCCGACGTCGAACTGCTGCGCGACGACCTCGCGAACATGCTGTTCAACGCCATCGAGGGCGTGGAGTACCTGTTCGACGACACCATCACGTCGATCGACGGCACCCGCGTCACGTTCGAGAAGGCCGCGCCTCGCGACTTCGACGTCATCGTCGGTGCGGACGGCCTGCACTCGAACGTCCGCCGGCTCGTCTTCGGGCCCGAGGAGCAGTTCATCAGCCACCTGGACATGTACCTCGCGGTCTTCACCGCGCCGAACTTCCTGAACCTCGACCGCTGGCAGATCTTCCAGCAGGGCGAGGTCGTCGGTGGCGGCATCATGAGCGCCCGCGCGAACGCGGAATGCCGTGTCTACATGGGCTTCAACGGTGAGGTCGAGTTCGACCACCGCGACGTCGAGGCGCAGCGGCGGCTGATCGCCGAGAAGTTCGCCGACGCGCGCTGGGAATGGCAGACGGCGCTCAAGCACATGTGGGAGGCGCCGGACTTCCACTTCGACTCGATGAGCCAGATCCGGATGGACACGTGGTCGAAGGACAACGTCGTGCTGCTCGGCGACGCCGGCTACTGCGGTTCGCCGATGTCCGGTCAGGGCACCAGCATGGCGCTGGTGGGTGCGTACGTGCTCGCCGGTGAGCTGCGGGACAACCCGGCGACGGCTTTCCAGCGCTACGAGGAGATCCTGCGGCCGTACGTGACGGCCAACCAGGACATGGCGCTGAAGAACCGGGAGGGCGGCTGGGATCGGCCGGAGGACTTCGCCGACGTGGTGAACAGCTTCCAGCTCACAACGTACTGAACAACTCGTCGATCGCGGCGCGAACGTCGTCCTCGGGGATCACGGCACCGGTGAAGCGCACCACCGCCGTGATCCCCTTGGCGTCGAGGTGGCGGAAGTCGGTGAAGTCCAGACCGTCCAGCGCCGCGAGGACCTCCTGGTCGTCGCCGAACTCCGTCTGGTTCAGCACCTCCTGCGCCGAGACGACTTCGCCGTCGCGGGCGAACGACAGACGCGTGAGCCGATTGACGTTCCAGTAGTGGCTCGCGGCCTTCCCGTTGCGGGACAAGCGCTCCAGGACGTCCCGCTGGGAGCCGCGGTAGTTGTTGTTCTCGATCACGATGACCCCGCCGTCGATCTCGACGGCGATGGCGTCCTCCTCGAACTCGTCGACCACGTCGTCGACGTCGAGGCCCGTGGCGACCGTGATCGTCGCCGCCACCTCGAGCAGTTTCGCCAGCCACCGGAACCCGGCTTCTGGCGCGACCCGCACCTCGGGTGCGGGCTCGCCGCGCAGCAGGTGGCCGACGCGGTCGGTCTTGCGGTGCACCACCGGTTCCGAGTGGGGCGCCGGCCAGATCAGCAACTCGTAGCGCTCGTCGTCGTCCCCGTCCCGTCCGCGCGCATGCGCCCGGACGCGGAACTCGCCGGGCCACGGCGGCATTCCACCGCGGCCGAGTTTCGCGTCACCCTTCTCCGCCGTGAAGCTGACCTCGGCGACCTCGTCCCAGTGGGAGATCTCCGGGCCGCCGGGGACGTCGAGCGTCACGCGCACCGACACCGGCACCGTGCCCTCCGCTGTCCCGGTGCGCACGGCGAATCCGGTGTTCACCGCCGCGACGAGACCCGTGGCCGCGAAGTCCGCCCAGGAGTGGCTCGGTTCCTCGACGAACAGGAACTCGTGGTCGAACACCGGGGCGTTGGCCGACCAGTACGAGCCCGTGTACTCGCCGCGCCGTTTTTCCAGCAGCGCCCGGCCGTACGCCGGAGGCTTCGGGATCTCCGGCAGCAGCAGCGCGGTCACCCCGATCGCGATGCCGACGATCGCGGCTGGGTCGGTCGCGATGGGCGTGCCGATCGCCCGCAGGACGGCCGTCGCCGTCGCCACCGCCAGCGCGAGATGTGCCGCGCCGTGCCGGGCGGCGACCGCGGCTTCGTCCCCGTCTGCCTCGCTGAGGTCGAGCAGCGCCGCCGTCGACCGCACCTGCTCGGTGATCAGTTCGATCGCACCGGGATGCACCGCCGCCACCAGGTCGACCGGCTTCTTGAGCGCACTCTGGCCATTGGCCGACACGATCGAGAAGGAGCTGCCGGCCGGTATCGGCCGCAGCCCTGCCACGACGTCGGCCGGAGCGGTCAGCGTCAGCTCGGCCACCCCCAGTTCCAGCGCCCCGAACAGCCGTTCCGCCGTCAGTTCCGGAAAGCGGTCGAGCGCACGTCGTGCGGGCGTGCCGTGCTCGTGACGACCGTTCCACCGCTGTGGTTCGTACCTGCCGAGTTCCGCGGCCGGATCCGGCGGGATGAGCGCCTCGATCGACGGCACGGCAGCGGTGATCAGTCCCTCGAATTCCCCCACGGCACGATTGTGCCCGGCAATGGCTCAGCTCACAGCCATTTGACTCAACATGATCCCTCGCGGACGATCCTGGGGAGACAACAGCATCCGCACGCCGCGGGGGAAGCCGGTGCAACTCCGGCACTGACCCGCAACGGTGAAAGTCCGACTACCCGTGGCGCGCGGTAGCTCCAGCAACCCCGTCGAGGACAGCGGGGCAGGGAGGCGCAGTGATGGGGAAATCCGCGCTGGTCGCGTTCGTCGCGGCCGCGCTCGTGGTGGCACCGCAGGCGCAGGCCGTCGAGGCCGCGCCGTCCGCGGGGACGTGGCTCGCCGGTCAGTTCGTGAACGGCGACCACCTGCTCAAGGGCCCGGACCTGGTCGACGAGGGGCTCACCGCCGACGGCGTGTACGCACTCGCCGCCGCGGGGGTCGGCAAGTCGACCGCGCAGAAGGCGGCGGCGTGGCTCGCCGCGTCACCGCAACTCGAGACGTTCATCGGCGACGGCGAGGCCGAGTCCTACGTCGGCGGCCTTGCGAAGCTCGCGCTCGTCGCGCAGACGCTCGGCCAGGACCCGCACAGGTTCGGCGGCGTCGACCTGCTCGGACGGTTGTCGGCGTTGCAGGGCGAGGACGGCCGTTTCCGGGACAAGACCGATCCGTCGTTCGACATGACCAACGCGTTCACCCAGTCGTTGGCGATCATCACGCTCAAGCGCGCCGGTCAGCCCGTGGACGCACCGGTCAAGTTCGCTGCTTCCACGCAGTGCCAGGGCGCGGGCTTCCCGATCGTGTTCGGCGAGGCGACCTGTCAGTCCGATGTGGACGCCACGGCGATGGTGCTGCAGGCGCTGCTGGCGGCAGGTGAGAAGACGGTGTCCGCCAAGGCTCTCGACTGGCTCGTGGCTCAACAACAGCCGGACGGCGGTTTCCCGGCGGCTTCGGCGGGATCGAACGCCAACACCACCGGGCTTGCCGTCGGCGCGCTCGTCGCCGGTGGGCGTGCGGAGGCCGCGGACAAGGCCGTGGCCTACCTTCGGACGTTGCAAGTGGGGTGTGCCGGTCCGGAGGCACAGCGCGGCGCGATCGCCTACGACAGCAAGGGTTTCGAGCCGTACCCGGCGATCCGCGCCACCACGCAGGCGATGCTCGGCCTGGCCCGCGTGGGTCTCGCCGACGTGTCGGCTTCTTCTTCCACTGCGGGCGTTCCGGCCATCGACTGCGCTCCACCCGCCTCCACTCCACCGTCTTCTTCCGCGCCTGCTCCGGCAGGTCCCGCCCCAGCCGCCCCGGCCGCCCCTGCCGACCCGCCGCTCGCCGCGACCGGTCCCGACCAGGCCGTGCCGCTGACCCTGTTCGGTTCCTTCGCGGTGCTCGCTGGTGCCGTGCTGGTCTTCGTCTCCCGTCGTCGGAAGGTGGGTGCGTGATGCGCCGCGTTCTCGCTGTTCTCGCTCTGGTCGCGAGCTCGTTCGTGGTGGCACCGGCCTCCGCCGACGACTGCGCGGGCGTGAAGGTCGTCGTGGACTTCACCGCTCTGGGCGGCGGTGTCGAAACCGGTTGTGCCCCAGGCGATCCGGCCACCGGCCTGGTAGCACTGAAGGACGCCGGTTTCCCGTACACGTTCGTGCCGCGCATGCCGGGCCTGGTGTGCCAGATCAAGCTGCTGCCGAACCCGTGCACCAAGCCCACGACCACCGCCTACTGGTCCTACTGGCACGCCACGCCCGGCGGCACCTGGACCTACAGCACCTCGGGCGCGGGCAGCCACGACCCGGCCCCCGGCACCGTCGAGGGCTGGTCGTTCGGCGCGGGCACCGCTCCGGGCGTCACCCCGTGACGAGGCTCTTCTTCGCGCTGGCACTGGTGATCGCGTGCACGATCCCGGTGCCGGCGCACGCCGCGGGCTGCGACGGCGTGACCGTCGTCGTCGACTTCCGCGGCCTCGGCGGAGGCGTGCAGCAGGGCTGCGCACCCGGCAGTCCGGCGTCGGGGGTGGCGGCGCTGGCAGCGGCCGGGTTCGGCTACACCTACGCGTCACGGCAGCCCGGCTTCGTCTGCCGCATCAACGGAAAGCCGGGCGCGGACACCGACAAGTGCGTCACCACCTCGCCTGCTTCGGCGTACTGGTCGTACTGGCACGGTTCCGGCGGATCATGGTCCTACAGCAACCAGGGCGCGGCGACGTACGTTCCCGCTCGCGGAACCGTGGAGGGCTGGGCGTTCGGCGCGGGGGAGCAACCGGGGATCGCGCCGCCTGCTCCAGCTCCGGTGCCACCGGCTCCGCAACCACCTGCTCCGCAACCTCCTGCTCCCAAGCCACCTGTCGGTCAGCCGCCGGCTCCGCAACCGCCTGCGGTGACCACGACGATCACTGTGCCAGCGACGTCGTCTGCCACGCCCACGTCGTCCTCGGAGTCGGCTCCGGCGTCGACCTCTTCGTCGGCTGAGCAGACCTCGTCGGTCGTCGTTGACGAGAAGTCGCAGCAGGTTCAAGAGAAGTCTGGTGCCGGGTGGGTGTGGACGGCCATCGGTGCCATGGTGATCGTGGCGTTGGTCGTGGCCGGGCTGTTGGTGGCTCGGCGTCGTCGCGGCGCGGAGCACGAGTGAGGCTCGGAGCGTGAGACTCCACTCCGGTGCGTGGTGGCTGTGGGCCCTTGGCCTGGCCACCGCCGCCAGCCGCACCACCAACCCGCTGCTGCTGGGCCTGATCCTGGCCGTGGCAGGCGTGGTCGTCGCGACCTGCCGGGCGAACACCCCGTGGGCCGGAACCTACGGCGTGTTCCTCAAGTTCGGCCTGCTCGTCATCGCCCTCCGCGTGCTCCTGCACGCCCTCCTCGGCGGCGTCGCGGGCCCGACCACGCTCTTCACCCTCCCGCAGGTCCCGCTGCCGGACTGGGCCCAGGGCATCCGCATCGGCGGCCCCGTCACCGCCGAAGGCCTGGTTTTCGCGCTGTACCAAGGCCTTCTGCTCGCCACGATCCTCAGCTGCGTCGGCGCGGCCAACGCCCTCGCGAACCCGAAGCGCCTCCTCCGCTCGCTTCCCGCCGCGCTGTACGAGGTGAGCGTGGCGGTCGTGGTGGCGCTGACCGTCGCGCCGCAACTGGTCGCGTCCGCGCGCTCGGTCAGAAAGGCCCGCCAGCTCAGAGGTGACACGGCACGAGGAGCCCGCGCGATCCGCACGATGCTGGTGCCGGTCCTGGAAGACGCCCTGGAACGGTCGCTGGTGCTGGCCGCCTCGATGGACTCCCGCGGCTACGGCCGCACGGCAGGTATTTCGAAGAAGGACCGCGTGCTCACCGGGACGCTCGTGCTGGCCGGGCTGTTCGGGTTCTGCATCGGCACGTACGGGCTGCTCGCCGACGCCTTCTCCGGCTGGCCGCTGCTCGCGGTCGGTGGTGTGCTGGCGATCGCGGGCCTGCGGGTCGGCGCGCGCCGGGTGCCGCGCACGCGGTATCGGCCGGACCGGTGGACCGCGAAGGCCGCCGGGGTGGCGTTGAGCGGGATCGCGGGCGCTGTGGTGCTGGTGTTCTCAACAGATCCAGCGTTGTCGCCGTCGACGGTTCCCCTGCAGGCACCGGAACTGCCGGTCCTGCCCGCGCTGGCGGTTCTGGTGGCTCTGCTGCCGGTGGCGATCGTGAGGGAAGCATGATCAGGTTCGAGGACGTCACGATCACCTACGCCGAGCAGCCCGTGCTCGCGAACATCTCGGTGGAGATCTCCGAGGGCGAGCTGTGCCTGGTCGTCGGCCGCACCGGCTCCGGCAAGTCGACGTTCCTGCGTGCGATCAACGGCCTGGTCCCGCACTTCAGCGGCGGCACGCTGGCCGGGCGGGTGCTGGTGGACGGGCGGGACACCGCGGAGTTCCCGCCGCGCGAGCTCGCGGACGTGGTCGGGTTCGTCGGGCAGGATCCGGTGGCGGGGTTCGTCGCGGACAACGTCGAGGACGAGCTCGCGTACTCCATGGAGTCGCTGGGCCTGCCGGGTGACGTGATGCGCAAGCGCGTCGAGGAAACTCTCGACCTGCTCGGGCTCGCGCCGGTGCGCGACCGTCCACTTGCGACTTTGAGCGGTGGCCAGCAGCAACGCGTCGCGATCGGTGCGGCCCTCACCGCGCATCCTCGCGTCCTGGTCCTCGACGAGCCGACGTCGGCGCTCGATCCGGGTGCCGCCGAGGACGTTCTGGCCGCGGTGCAACGGCTCGTGCACGACCTCGGCATGACCGTGGTGATCGCCGAGCACCGCCTCGAACGGGTCGCTCAGTACGCGGACCGCGCACTGCTGCTGCCCGAGGGCAGGATCGGCGAGGTCGGCGAGATCCTGGCCGCCGCACCGGTCGCGCCGCCCGTGGTCCGGCTTGCGCAGGTCGCCGGGTGGTCGCCGGTGCCGGTGTCGGTGCGGGACGCGCGCCGGCACGCGACGTCCCTGCGCGAGAGGCTGCCCGAACCCACGACCAGAAAAGCTGCCCGAGCCGAGCCGGTGCTCGAAGCACGAGACATCCAGGTGAAGTACGGCGATGTCCGTGCCGTGCAAGGGGTTTCGCTCGACATCGGCGCAGGTGAACGCATCGCGCTGATGGGCCGCAACGGTTCCGGCAAGTCGTCGTTGCTGTGGGCGGTGCAGGGGAGTGGCAAGCGCACGTCCGGCACGGTGTCCGTCGGCGGCACCGACCCCAAGGTGCTGAAGCCCGCCGATCGCCGCCGGACCGTGGCCCTGGTGCCGCAACAGCCGTCGGACCTGCTGTACCTGGAGACGGTCGCCGAGGAGTGCGCGCAGGCCGACGCCGAGACAGGCCAACCGGCGGGGACGTGCCGGACGTTGCTGGAAGGCCTGGCTTCCGTGCCGCAGGACGCCCACCCGCGCGATCTGTCGGAAGGACAACGGCTGGCGCTCGTGCTCGCCGTGATGCTGACCGGCGCCCCCGGCGTGCTGCTGCTCGACGAACCCACGCGCGGCCTCGACTACCCGGCGAAGGAAAAGCTGGCCGGCCTCCTCAAGAGCCTCGACAGCGCCGTCGTCCTGGCAACGCACGACGTCGAGTTCGTCGCGGAGTACGCGACGAGAGTGATCGTGATGGCCGAGGGAGAGGTCGTCGCGGACGGTCCTGCCCGCGAGGTCGTGACGTCGTCGCCGGTCTTCGCTCCGCAGGTCAGCAAGATCCTCGGACCGTGGCTGACGGTCGCGGACGTCGAGGCAGCGCTGTGATCGCCATCGGGAAACGATCAGCGGTCGCCCTGGCGGTGTCCGGGGTGATCGGGCTCGCCGCGTTCACCTGGCCGCTGTTCGTCGCACCGTCCAGCGACATCGCCCACGCCGGCGACGCGCCGTGGACGTTCGCGCTGTTGCTGCCGTTGGTGCTCGCCGTCGTGCTGGCGGAGCTGAGCGACAAGGGCATGGACTCCAAGGCGATCGCGATGCTCGGCGTGCTGTCCGCGCTCGGTGCGGCGATCCGCCCGTTGGGCGCGGGCACGGCGGGCGTCGAGACGATCTTCTTCCTGATGGTGCTGAGCGGCAGGGTGTTCGGGCCGGGCTTCGGGTTCGTGCTGGGCAACACGACGTTGTTCGCCTCAGCGCTGCTCACCGGCGGCGTCGGGCCGTGGCTGCCGTACCAGATGCTCGGCGCGGCCTGGGTCGCTCTCGGTGCCGGTCTTCTCCCGCAGTGGCGCGGCAAGGCGGAGATCGCGCTGCTGGCGCTGTACGGAGTGGTCAGCTCGCTGGTCTACGGGTTCCTGCTCAACCTGTCGTTCTGGCCGTTCGCGGTCGGCGAGGGCACCTCGGTGAGCTTCGACCCGGACGCGTCCGCGGGCACGAACCTGCTGCGGCTGCTGGCTTTCACGCTCGCCACGTCGCTCGGCTGGGACCTCGGACGGGCCGTCACCACCGCGCTGCTCGTGGTGGTCACCGGTCCCGTGCTGCTGAGGACGCTGCGCCGGGCGTCCCGTAAAGCACATTGGCTCAGACCATTGGCGACGAGTGGGGGTGGCGAGGAGCCCGACACCACCGGCGAGTGGGGCGTGCGGCATGACGGCCGCGTCTGCTGACTTCTTCTGGGTACTCCGTCGGACATGACGGATCCAGAGGAAGCCGAGGAGTTCGCGGAAGAGGTCGGCGTCGACCCCACGCCCCAGGAGGTCGACGAGTACCGCGACATGACGGAACCCGGTGAGTGGCGTGCCGACGAGAAGATGGGGCCGGGCGGCGCGCCCGCACCGCAGGACGGGGACGACCCGACCGGCGGTTCCGGCGCGTGACCTGGTGCGGGCGAGTACCGTTCGTCCGCACCGGGTAACCGGCTGTCGTGGATGCCCGAGTTGCCGTTTTTGCTCCGTCCCCTCAGCTGACCGTGACCATCGAGGACCTCGACGGTGAGCCCGACGTGCACCTGCACGCCGGTGGCCAGGGCTTCTGGCAGTCGAGGATGATCGCCGCGCTGGGCGTCGAGGCCGTGGTGTGCGCGGCCTTCGGCGGCGAAACCGGCCGTGTGCTGCGCGCGTTGCTGGAAGACGAGAACGTCGAGCTGCGCTGGCACGAGGTCACCGCCCGCAACGGCTCCTATGTGCACGATCGCCGCGACGGCCACCGATCCGAGATGGTCGAGATGCCACCGGACCCGTTGCCGCGGCATGAGCTGGACGACCTCTACGAGTCGATGTTGGTGGAAGGCATCCGCGCTGGTACGGCCGTGCTGAGCGGCCCGTCCGACGACCGCGTGCTGCCCCACGAGACGTACTTCCGCCTCACCTCCGACCTGACCAGGAACGACTGCCGCGTGATCGTCGACCTGGCCGGCGAGCGGCTGGCCGAAGCGGTGCGGGGCGGTCCGCACGTCGTGAAGGTGAGCCACGAGGAGCTGGGCGCGGAGGAGCTGCCCGAACTGGCGCGGGCGTGCCGGAAAATCGCCTCTTCCGGCGTGCACGGCGTGGTGGTGTCCCGCTCCGACGAACCGGCGTTGGCGCTGCTCGAAGACCAGTTCTACCTGGTGCGGATGCCTCGGCTGGAGCCCGTGGACACCCGTGGCGCCGGCGACTCCATGACCGCGGGGATTTCGGCGGGGCTCGCGCTGGGTATGCCGTTGGAGGACGCGGTGAAGCTCGGCGCTGCGGCGGGCGCGGTGAACGTGACCCGGCACGGCCTCGGCAGCGGCGGGGGAGAAGCGGTGCGCGAGCTGAGCGACCGCGTGGAACTGGACCCGATCGAGGAATGAGCGGATGCGTGCGCTGATCACCAACGACGACGGAATCGACTCTCCCGGCCTGGTGACCTTGGCCGAAGCCGCCGTCGCGTGCGGCCTCGACGTCGTCGTCGCGGCTCCCGCGACCCAGTCCAGCGGCACGAGTGCGTCGGTCGCGTCGGTCAGCGAGACCGGTCGCGTGGTCAGCGAACGCCGCACGCTGCCCGACCTCGACGCGGAGGCCTACGCGGTCGCCGCGCACCCGGCCCTGATCTCGCTGATCGCGTGCCGCGGCGGCTTCGGCGGCAAACCGGACGTGGTGCTGTCCGGCGTGAACCTCGGCGCCAACGTGGGTCGCGCGATCCTGCATTCCGGCACGGTCGGCGCGGCGCTGACCGGCCACCTGAACGACGTCTCGTCCCTCGCGGTCTCGCTCGACGTGGGATTGGAAGGGCCCGAACCGTTGTGGGACAAGGCAGGCGAGGCCGTGCGCGCCGTGCTGCCGATGCTGCTGGACATGCCCGCCGCCACGGTGCTGTCGTTGAACGTGCCCAACATCGTTGACGTGCAAGGGATCCGCTGGGCGCGGCTGGCGCGGTTCGGCTCGGTGCAGAGTCGCGTGGACGAGGTGGACGAGAACGAGATCGAGCTCGTCACCGTGTACTCCGAGGAATCGCTCGTGCCGGGCACCGACGCGGCCCTGCTCGCGTCCGGCTACGCGACGCTGACGCCGCTCACCTCGGTCGCCGAGGACGTCACTTCCCAGCGGCCTTCCCCGGCCTGGCCAGCGTGATCACCAGCCCGATCAACGCGGTCCGCACCTCGAGGAAGCTCTCGGTGGTCACGTCGTCGAGCGAGAACGCCAGCATTCCGAACGAGATCAGCAGGAGCAGCCCGTACATGCGCGCGAGGTCGTGCCGCCACGCCATCGCGACGCCGAGCGCGCCGACCCCGATCTGGATCACGTGGTAGTCGGGGTCCAGGCCGAACACGTCGAACCATCCGAACGCGAGCTGCAGCAACCCCGCTGACAGGGTGAGGATCTGCGGCCTCGTGAACTGCAGTTCGTCGCTCAGCAAGGCCATGGTCCGTCCTACCCTTCGGATCGCCGCCAGACCGCGTCGTACTGTGCTTGTCGTTCGCGGTCCCGCGCGGCGTTTCGCTCCCGGCGCCCCGAGGTCGCCGACCCTCGCGGGTACCCGTACTTGGTGAGCCGGTAATCCACGCTTTCCGGCGCGTAGGACAACGCGAAGTACAGTCCTACAACGAAACCGAGCGCTCCGCACGCGATTGCCAGCGGCCAGGGCGATCCGAGCCCGAACACCAGCGCCAGCGTGATGGCCGTCGTCAACGGCGCGACCTGCACCAGGCTGCGGATCGTGAAGCGCACCAACCACTTCGGACCGGTCACGTCCTTGTAGACGAACTCGCGGTGTTTGAGCGGCACCCGCCCGCCCGCGTAGTACCAGACCTTCAGCGCGGGGTTCACCTCGTCGCCTTGGCGATCACTTTGTGCAGCACCTCGTTGAGCTGCGCGAGCTCCTCGAACGTCATGTCCAGCTGCTCCACGACCTTGAACGGGATCTTCAGGGCTTCCTTGCGCAGTTCGCGGCCCTGCTCGGTCAGCGTCAGGGCCAGCGCGCGCTCGTCGTTCTTGTCCCTCTGGCGCTCGATGTAACCGATCGACTCCAGCCGCTTGAGGAGCGGGCTGAGGGTGCCGGGGTCGAGCTGCAGGACGTTGCTCAGGTCCTTCACCGAGCGCGGCGACCGCTCCCAGAGGGCCAGCATCACGAGGTACTGGGGGTGGGTGAGGTTCAGCGGCTCCAGGATCGGGCGGTACACCGCGATCACCGTGCGGGACGCCACGGCGAGGGCGAAGCAGACCTGCCGCTCGAGTTCGAGCGGGTTCTCCGGGATACTTGGTGTACTAATCATTTGTGTACACAGTAACTCATCGGCTTCACACCATCGGTGTGAGCCTCATGACGCCGTGTCGCACGCGCGGGCGTGTCGGGCAGGCGTGTCGACGGCGGGCTACGGGGTAGATGAGTGGCATGGCTCGCACGACCGTCGTCATCGCCTCGCGGAACCGCTCCGCCAGCCTCCTGCGCACGCTCGCGCACCTCAGCGAGCTCGCGGTGCCGGTGATACTCGTGGACAACGCGTCCACCGACGACAGCGTCGCCCAGGTGCGACAACGGTTTCCGCACGTCGAGGTGCTGGAGTCAGCGGTGAACCTCGGTGCGGTCGGACGCAACTTCGGGGTGCGGGCGGCGCGGACACCGTTCGTGGCGTTCGCGGACGACGACTCGTGGTGGGCGCCCGACGCGTTCGAACGAGCCGAGCCGATCTTCGACGCGCACCCGGACCTGGCCGTGATCGCCGCACGCACCCTCGTCGGGCCTGCCGAGAAGCCGGATCCGATCACGCCGCTGCTGCGCCACAGCCCGCTGGGTGACGGTGTCGCGGGGCCGGCGGTGCTCGGGTTCATGGCCTGCTCGGCGATCGTGCGGCGGCAGGCGTTCCTGGAGGTGGGCGGGTTCAGCCCGGTGCTGTTCTTCCGGGGTGAGGAAACCCTGCTCTCGTGGGACCTCGCGGCGGCGGGGTGGGCGCTCTGCTACGTCGAGGACGTGGTGGCGCACCACCATCCGGCGGTGGACCGGGAGCCCGGCGGTGATCTCGTCGAGCGGCGCAACGCCGTGCTGGCCTCGTGGATGAGGCGGCCGGTGCACCGCGCGGTGGCGGCGTCGTTGAAGGACCCGCGGGCGTTCAAGGCGGCGGTGCCCCGGCTGCGCCAGGCGCTCCGGCAGCGACACGCGCTGCCGAAGCACCTGGAGCGGCAGATCAGGAAAGCGAGCGGACCGCCGCGGCGAGACGCGTGATGCCCTCGTCGATCTGCTCCGGCGTGACGCCGGAGAACGCGAGGCGCATGGCGTTGTCGCCGCCCTCCAGCAGGAAGTCCGAACCCTTCACGAACTCGACGCCGTGCTCCTTGGCAACTCCGAAGAGCTTCTCGATCGACACGCCCGGCAGTTCGACCCACATGAAGTAGCCGCCCTGCGGCGCGGTGAAGATCGCCTCCGGCAGCTCGCGCTTCAGGGCCGTGACGAGGGCGTCGCGGCGGGCGCGCAGTGCGGTGCGGACGTTGACGATCGACTCCTCGATGCGGCCGGAGCGGCAGTACGAGTTCACGATCGACTGCGCCACCATGTTCGGCGAGATGTACGTGGTGGTCGCGATGTCCTGGATCTTCTTGATGACGGCCTTCGGGCCGACCAGGTAGCCGCAGCGGATGCCGGGCGCCATGGTCTTCGAGAACGACGACGCGTAGACGACCTTCTCGTTCTTGTCCTGCGACAGCATGGTCGGCAGGGGCTCGCCCTCGAACCGGACCTTGATGTACGGGTCGTCCTCGAACAGCACGAAGTCGTACTTGGCCGCGAGGTCGAGCAGCCGCGCGCGCTTGGCCTCGGACAGCGTGTAGCCGGCCGGGTTGTGGAAGTTCGGGATGATGTGCGCGAGCGACGGCCGCACACCGCTCTCCAGCAGCTGCTCCAGCGCGTCGACGTTGATGCCGTCGGTCTCCAGCTCGATGGCGTGGATCTTGGCACCGCGCTGGCGCAGGTTCAGCAGCGTGCGGTCGTAGGTCGGCGCCTCGACCACCACGTCGTCGCCCGGCTGCACGAGCAGCTCGAAGAGGAACGCGTCGGCCTGCATCGAGCCGTTGGTGACGAGCACCTGCTCCGGCTCCACGCCGTGCTGCTCCGCGAGCCACTGCCGCAGCGGCACGTAACCGACGCTCGTGCCGTACGCGAACGTGCCGCCAGGGTCGTCGGTGAAGGCTTTCTGCGCTGCTTCGCGCAGGCCCTCCTGGTCGATGATGTCGAGAGAGGGTGCTCCGCGCGTGAACAGAATCGAGGCCATGCGCGGAGCGTACAACTCCCACGATTTGGGCTACGGCCTATATACGTATGCGTTGAGCTGCTGCACCGCCTGGGCCGCGTTGCCGAGGTGATAAAGGTCAACCGAAAGGTAGTTCGGCTTCTTGCGGGCCGCGGGCTGGCAGAACTGCTGGGCCCGGTTCGCGAGCTTGCTGTTGTCCGTCGTCGCCGTGCCGCTGAACGGAACGTTGCGGAAGTGGTTCATGACGAACAACGGCTGGAACGAGCCCGTGGCCGTGAGCGGTTTTTCATCCCATCGGCTGTAGCAGGACCAGTCGGAGGTGCCCAGGCCCGGCCCCATCGACCAGTAGTTCTCGACCGTCCAGTCCTTCTGGTACAGCACGCCCGAGTCCTCCCGGCCGTCCTTGCCGTGGTCGGTGAAGATGATCAGGCGCTTGTTGGCGTTCTGCAGCTGGCTGCGCGTCGGCCACCCGTTCTCGCGCACTCCTTCCGCGCGGAAGAGGACGTCGTTCAGCCCCTGCACCCGCCGCAGTTCGCCGCGCAGCACGTCGGCCGACACGTAGTCCTCCAGGAACACCGTGACGATCTCGCTCCGATTGTTCCGGAGAAAATCCACAATTCGCTGAAGGTCGACGTTGAGCGCCACCGGCCTGCTCACGAGCGTGCAGCTGTTGTGACACAGGATCGCCCCGTCGGGCGTCTGGTGGATGTCCAGCATGAAGCCCCGCACGCCGTCGTCGAGCTGCTGCACGATGCCGCGCGTCTGGTTCTTGGCGAGGTTGACGAACGGCGGCGCGAACCCGCCGTCCACCCCGTTCGCGTACGCGTTGTGGGCGGTCAGGAACGTCATCTGGTCGAGCCGCGGGTCTGGTGGCATCGGCTCGGTCCGGCTGGTGACCGGCGTCAGGTACCAGCGCGACTCGCCGTTCAGGCTGAAGAACTCCCATTGATCACCGAACTGCTTCAGCTCGTGAACCGCATCCCCCTGTGCACACGAACCCACGGTGAGCTGACGGGTGATGCACTGACCCGGTGAGTCGGTGTTCTCGAACCTCCCGTCACTCAGTCGCCATTGCTGGTGGTCCTCGTTGCCCTTCGGGCGGTGCAGGGCCAGTCCGGTGCCGCTCTGGGCGACGTTGAGGCCGGTCCGGACACCGGTGATGTAGTACGTGCCCGACGGAGCCGCGTGCGCGGTGGTCGGCACCAGGGGAAGCAGCAGCAGAGCTGCGACGGCAGGGAGGTATCGCACGGTGACCAGAGTCACCCACACGAGTGAGACGTGAAACGTCCTCAGGCGTTTGGACGTTTAACACTGTGGGTATCCCACGCAACGTCAGCTCCTCTTCACCAGTAGTACAACTCCACGGCAGCCGTCGCCCAGCCGAAGGGTTAGGGCCGGTTCTGAGCGCCGCCTTCACAAGCCGCGCAGGGTTCGACTCCCTCGGTTGCCACCGTTCGCTCGTCGACCCGCGGCGAGAGGTACAGGCGTCGTGGCCGACGGGCCGCGACGCCTTTCTCGTGCCGAGGCAGTTCGGATTCGTGCACGGGGGCACGAACCCCCACTGGCTGGGACCTGAAGCCGTCCCGCCTCCGGTTGGCGCACGCTCTCGCAAGCGGTGGTCAGAAGGGCGGATCGCCGCCGGAGGCGAAGTCGGCCTCCTCGTGGTCCGCACGCGTCGGGGGCGGGTCGCCGCGACGTCTGGCCAGGGCGCGCAGCCGGTCGCCCGCGTACTCCAGGGCCTCGCGCAGCTGGTCGGTGGACGCGTCGGCGCGGCGGTCGACGCCCATCAGGTCGTTCAACTCCCGGTTGACCGAGCCCGGATGGCGGCTGGACTCCCTGGCGAGCACGAAGGCCGCCTTGTTGAGCGAGCTGCGCAGCGACTGCTTGTCCTGGATCATCATCGGCCTCCAATGGAACTCTCGGTGACTCCACGATGACAGACAGGTCTGACAATTCCTGAAGCCCAGCTCAGGGCACGTTTCCCGGAGGCGCGGCCGCCCGGCGACGCAGCACGGTCGACCCCGCCACCAAACAGGGGGAGAGGCTGCTGCAGATCACCGGGTCGTCACGATCGACACCGGATCGTCGAACTGGCCGGAGCCGGCGCACTCCTGCCGACAGCGACCCTCCTCATCACCGCGATCGCCACCAGATCCGTCCGGGCACAGAAAAGCCCGCCCGGCAGCACACCGAGCGGGCCGGGGAAGAGCTGATTCAGATGGCGCGGACGGCCTGCGCCTGTGGTCCCTTCTGACCCTGGCCGATCTCGAACTCCACGCGCTGCTTCTCCTCCAGCGACTTGAAGCCGGTGCCCTCGATCTGCGAGTAGTGCACGAAGACGTCCGGACCACCGCCGTCCTGCGCGATGAATCCGAAGCCCTTCTCGCCGTTGAACCACTTAACGGTGCCCTGCGCCATACCAATTGCTCCCTAGAGTTGGTCCCCCGCCCAGCGGGGTGCGCGGGCAGTCTGCCAGCGGATTGTCTCTCTCACATCGTGGTTAGCCCGGTGGTGTGACGAAGTAAGTTGAACCGGGTGTCACCGAGAGGAGCAGGGATGACGAACTGGCTGGACGTCGCGCACGACGTGGCGGCGACGCTCAGGTCCGACGCGGCGGACAGGGACCGGGCCAACCAGCCACCCGCCAAAGAGGTCGAGCTGCTCCGGCAGAGCGGGCTGCTGAACGTCGAGGAGTGGGCTCAGCAGCAGAAGATCAACCGGATCATCGGCGCCGCCGACGCCAACGTCGGGCACCTCCTCGGGTACCACTACCTGCAGATCTGGCGCAGCGGGCTCTTCGACGTCCCCTTCAGCCGGGCCAAGGACCAGTTCTGGGCCGGCGTCAGCAACCCCCTCGACGCGGCCCTCGAACTGACGCCCAAAGGCACCGGCTTCCTCCTCAACGGCCGCAAGACGTTCGCCACCGGTGCGTCCGTGGCCGACCGGATCGTCGTCAGCGCCACCCGCACGGACAACGGCGAGAAGCTCACCTTCCTGCTCGACGGCAAGGCGGAAGGAATCACCTACCTGGACGACTGGGACAACATCGGCCAGCGGCTCACCGCGTCCGGTGGTGTGAGCTTCGAGAACGTCGAGGTGTCCGAGATCCTCGGTGTGCAGCCGGCGAACGAGGACCCGCGGATCAGCCTCGCCGCGATCGGCTTCCAGCTCGTCCTCGTCCAGCTCTACGTCGCCATCGCCGAGGGCGCGCTGGCCGAGGCCGCCGACTACACCCGCACGAAGACCCGCCCGTGGTTCGTCAGCGGGGTCGACCAGGCCACCGACGACCCGTACATCGTCGCCGCGTACGGCGAGATGGTGTCCCAGACGAGGGCGGCGGGCCTGCTCGCCGACGAAGCCGCCAGGCAGCTCCACGAGGCCTCCGAGCTCGGCCGCCACCTGACGCCCGCGAAACGAGCGGAGGTCGCCGTCACCATCTCCGCGGCCAAGGTCGTCAGCACCAAGCTCGTCAACGAGGTCACCAGCCGGATCTTCGAGCAGGTCGGCGCGCGTGGAACGGCCGCGAAGTACGGCGTGGACCGGTTCTGGCGCAACGCCCGCACGCTCACGCTGCACGACCCGGTGGTCTACAAGGCCCGCGAGGTCGGCGAGCACTTCCTCACCGGTGCCCGTCCCGCCCACACCGGGTACAGCTGATGCAGCCGGTGCTCGCCGACTCGGTCAAGCTCACCGACGACGGCGTGCTGATCCTCGACCGCCGCGAGTTCCCGTTCGAACGCACCTGGGTGCTCTGCCGGACCGTCGAGGACGTCGCGCGGGCCATCGAGGACATGGTCACCCAGTCCTCCGGCCCGTACTTCGCGGTCCTCTACGGCATGGTGCTCAAGGCGAGGACCCTGGAGGACAAGCCCTTCGCCCAGGCCCGCGCGGAGCTCGCCAGGACCGCACAGCTGCTTGAGAACACCCGGCGCACCAACAACGCCCTGCGCAAGGCCACCAAGATCGTCCTCGACGCCGTCGACGAGGCCCAGGACGTCCGGAGCGCCTTGCAGGGCGCGCACAACGGCGACGCGGTGTACCGGGCGAAGAGCCAGGCGCTCGGCGAGCACACCGCGAACCTGCTGCCGGACGAAGCCACCGTGCTCACCCACTGCTGGGCCGATCTCTACCTGACCGAAACGGTCAGAGCCGCCCAGCAGCAGGGCAAGAAGCTCCGGTTCTTCTGCACCGAGACCAGGCCCTACCTGCAGGGAGCCCGGCTCACCGCCGAGACGTTGATCGAGATGGGCGTGGACACGACGCTCATCACGGACGGCATGGGCGCGGCCGTGCTGCAATCCGGTGAGGTCGACGCATTGGTCACGGCGGCCGATCGGGTCACCATGGACGGGCACGTCGTCAACAAGGTCGGCACACTGGGGCTGGCCGTGGCCGCCCACGCGTTCGGCGTACCGTTTCACGCCCTGGTGCAGGCACCGGACCGGCAGGCGCCGACCGCGGCGGACGTGCCGATCGAACACCGCGACGGCGCGGAGGTGCTGCAGGTGCTCGGCAGACCGAGTGCCACGCCGCGGGTGAAGGGGCTGTACCCGGCGTTCGACGTCACGCCGCCGCGGTTCGTCACGGACGTGGTGACGGACAGAGGGGTGTTCGGCGCCGGGGAGCTGGACAAGTACTACGAGGGAGAACAGCGGTGAGCAAGTGGGTCGTGCTCGACATCGAGGGCACGCTGAGCGCGACGGACCAGGTGCTGGTCGTCCTGTACGACTACGCCCGGCCGAGGCTCGGGCCCTGGATCGAGGAGCACGGTGACGACCCCGTGGTCGCCGACGCCGTCAAGCAGATCAAGGAACTCGCCGGCCACGACGACGTCGTCAAGGCGCTGCACGACTGGATGGACGCCGACCAGAAGGTCACGCCCCTCAAGACGTTGCAGGGCCTCATCTGGCAGCAGGGCTACGCGCAGGGCGACCTCGTCGCGGAGTTCTTCCCCGACGTCGTCCCCGCGCTGCGCAAGTGGCACGACGACGGCGTGAAGCTCGCGATCTTCTCGTCCGGCTCGGTCGCGGGCCAGATCGCGTTCTTCAAGCACACCACCGACGGCGACCTGACCCCGTTGCTGGAGCACCACTTCGACACGGTCAACGCCGGCCCGAAGCGCGAAGCCGAGTCGTACCGCAAGATCGCCGCGGTGCTGCAGAGCGACGACATCACGTTCTACAGCGACGTCCCGGCCGAGCTGCACGCCGCGCAGGAGGCGGGCTGGAAGACGGTCGGTGTCGCGCGCGCCGGTGAGCCGTACGGCAACGCCGACTTCACGCC
The DNA here is from genome assembly GCF_014648475.1 of Lentzea flava. Lineage (GTDB taxonomy): Bacteria > Actinomycetota > Actinomycetes > Mycobacteriales > Pseudonocardiaceae > Lentzea > Lentzea flava. Next base: position 49,692 of record NZ_BMRE01000004.1, read on the forward strand.
GCACCCGACCGTGTGGGAACTCTCGTGACGGCAGAGCTCGCCCGCGAGTGCGTCCGGTACGCCCGGATGGGCTGGATGCGCGGCACCTCGGGCAACCTTTCCGTGGTGCTGCAACGGGATCCGCTGCGCCTCGCGGTCACGGTCAGCGGCGTCGACAAGGGCGAGATCACCGCGGAGGACAGCGTGGTGATCGACTCCGAAGGCCTCGCCGTCGACTCCGACAAGATCCCGTCCGCGGAGGCCGGTCTGCACGCCAGGATCGCCAGGGTCGCCGGGGCGGGCGCGGTCGTGCACGTCCACGCGCTGGCACCGGTCGTGGCTGCGGAGCACTGGCCGGACGGCGTGGTGCTCAAAGACCTCGAAATGCTCAAGGGTTTCGGACGGCAGGCCCACGAGGAAATCGTCATCCCGGTCGTGCCGAACTCGCAGGACATGGTCGAGCTCGGCGACGCGTTCGAGAAGGGCTTCGATCCTGGCGTTCCGGCGTTGCTCGTCGCACGGCACGGGGTGTACGTCTGGGGTGACGACCTGATGCAGGCCCGGCACCGCCTGGAATGCCTGGAGTGGTTGCTGCGCTTCAAGGTGGAGACGCGAGACATCTTTACGGGGAGGCACTCATGACGCTGCTGACGGTGTGGCCGGACTCCGGCCCGGAGGAGACCCTCGTCCGCACCACCGACCCCGAGGAGATCGCCACCGCGCTCAAGGAGCACGGCGTGCGCTTCCACCGGTGGTCCGTTGTGGACGGTGTGACCGCCGAGAACGCCTTGCAGGTGTATGAGAAGGACATCGCCCGCGTCAGCGAGACGGAGGGCTACACCTACGTCGACGCGATGGAGATGACGCCGGCCGACACCGACGAGTACCGCGCGAAGGCCGTCGAGTTCCGCAACAAGTTCCTCGCCGAGCACACGCACGACGACGACGAGGACCGCTACTTCGCCCGTGGCGCAGGCGTTTTCTACCTGCACATCGGCGACAAGGTGTACGCGGTGTTCTGCGAGGCGGGCGACCTGCTGAGCGTCCCGGCGAACACGACGCACTGGTTCGACATGGGCACGACGCCGGACTACGTGTCGATCCGCTTCTTCCACGACGACGACGGCTGGATCGGCAACTTCACCGGCAGCGACATCGCCACGAAGTTCCCGACGTTCGACGAGCTCCGTTCAGGCATCTGAATCTCGTTCCGGAACTTCGCCCAGCTGTTGATCCCTCCGCCTTCGTGCCGCCACAGTGGTACAGACCACTTATCGAAGGTCGGAGGGATTCACCGTGGAAACCCCTGCTCTCCACCCACGTCGTTCCGTGCTCGCCCTCGCCCTCGCCACACCCCTGATCGTGGCCCCGGCGGGTCAGGCTCTTGCTCAGCCGCCGTCCGCCCAATGGGTTTCGACGCCGTACACGTACACGATGCAGAAGCCGTACAACTTGCCGTTGAGCGCGCGCTACAAGTACGAAGGCGGCGTGCACACGATGTGGGTCTACGACTACGACCAGCCCCACACCCAAGGCAGCCCAACGGATCCGCGCACCGAGATGCGCTTCAACCAGGAGTACTCCAGCGGCCAGCGCGCCTGGGAGGGCGAGATCTACGTCCCGGCCGGCGTGAGCGGCCCGACCGTCGTGCAGATCCTGCGCGGCAACAGGCCCGACGGCACCCGCGCCACCGACGTGATGCTCAACGTCGCCAACATCAACGGCGGCACCCTGCGCAAGGACAGCAACCAGGTCATCGCGACCGGCATCTACAACAAGTGGTTCAGGATCCGCGTCGAGCACACCGCGGTCGCGGGCGGCCGGGGCACCGTCAAGACCTACTACAACGGCGCCCTGAAACTGACGCACCCCGACGAGGGCCCGGCGACGCGCTACTTCAAGAACGGCGTCTACCACCACGGCAGTGGCCGCGCGGAGGCCCGTTTCCGCAACATCACCTACTGGAGCCAGTGACCCGGATGTGGTCGGCCCGTGCGACCTCCCACTCCGATCGAGCAACGGCTGCTCCAGTCCCAGCTGGGAGTGGACCGGTCCGCGATCGGTGAGCTGGGGCAGACGTTCAGGCGGAGTTGTGCGTGAACAGCCCGCGGATCACCGAGCTGGCCTGCCTGTGGCGGACCGCGCCCGGCTCCGGTCTGCCGGAGCCGGGCGGCGAGTTCCTCGGTGCGATGCTCGACCACTTCCCGGAGCTGTTCCCCGCCTGGGACTACGCCGATCTGCGCGAGCGTTTCGCCGCCCGGTTCGGCTGACCGGAATTTCGGTGATTGCGGAGCCCGGCCCCGGTGTGGAGATCCTGGTCCAGACCACTAACCGAGGCCGGAGGCTTCCGTGACCCTGCCCCGTCGTTCCCTCTTCGCCCTGCCCGCCGTCGCCCTGCTCGCGACGCCCGCGCAGGCGGCACCGGCGTGGACGGAGACACCGTTCACCTACAAGATCCAGAAGCCGTGGAACCTGCCGCAGAGCGCGCGCTACAAGTACGAAGGCGGCGTCCACTCGATGTGGGTGTACGACACGGACGAGCCGATGAGCGAGGGCAGCAAGACCGACCCGCGCACCGAGATGCGGTGGGAGCAGGAGTACTCCAGCGGCCAGCACGCCTGGCAAGGCGAGATCTACGTGCCGAGCGGCGTCAACGGCCCCACCGTCATGCAGATCCTGCGCGTGCGCGGCGGCGATCCCGGCACCCCGGCCACCGACTTCATGCTCAACGTCAGCAACGCCAACGGCGGCACGCTCCGGTACTACACGAGCACGGTGATCGCTCAGAACATCTACAACACCTGGATCCGCATCCGCGTCGAGCACTCCGCCGTCGCCGGCGGCACCGGCAAGATCAAGGTCTACGCGAACGGCGCTCTGAAAGCGACCGTGTCCGACCGCGGCAAGGCCACCCGCCACTTCAAGAACGGCGTCTACCACCACGGCAGCGGCCGCGCGGAGGCCCGTTTCCGCAACATCACCTACTGGCGCCAGTGACCCTAGAGTGGGCTCATGAGCTCACAGGTGGCGGTGGCATCGCTCGGCGGCACGATCACGATGACGGGCTCCGGCGCGGTGTCACCGACACTCGGCGCGAAAGACCTGGTCCAGGGCCTCGACGTGGGCGAGATCGCCACCCTGGCGACGATCCCCGGCGCCTCGCTCACCTTCACCACGTTGCTGGAAGCGTTCGACTGGGCCGACAAGCAGGTCTCCGGCGGCGCCGGCGGCGTCGTGATCATCCAGGGCACCGACACCCTCGAAGAGACCGCGTACTTCTTCGACTGCCTGTGGCCGCACGACGAACCCGTCGTCGTCACCGGCGCCATGCGACACCCCGGCCTGCCCGGCGCCGACGGCCCGGCGAACCTGGCCGCGGCCGTCGTGGTGGCGGGCGCCGCCAACTCGCGCGGCCGCGGCGCCCTGCTGGTGATCAACGACGAGATCCACGCCGCCCGCTGGCTCCGCAAGGCGCACAGCAGCCTGCCGAGCGCGTTCGAGTCGTTCCCCGGCCCGCTCGGCCTCGTCGTCGAAGGCCACCCGCACTACTTCCACCCCTCGCACCGCCTGCCCGCGTTGCCGCGCCCGCAGGACGTGCCCGCCGTCCAGCTCGTCGAGGCGACACTGGACGACGACGGCTCGCTCCTCGACTGGCTCAACGTCGGCGGAGTCGTCGTCGCGGCGACGGGCGCCGGGCACGTCTCCGAGGGCATGGCCGAGGCGATCTCGCGGGCCCGGTTCCCGGTCGTCGTCGCGACGCGGACCGGCGCGGGCACCACGCTGCGCACCACGTACGGCTTCACCGGGTCCGAGTCGGACCTGATCAAGCGCGGTGCCGTCATGGCGGGCTGGCTGTGTCCCCGCAAGGCGCGTGTGCTGCTGCGGCTCGCCCTCGGCGCGTCGCACCCCGTCGAGGACGTTTTCGCAGCTCGCGGCAGCGTTTTCTAGCCGCGGCGACCGGCAGCCGACATGGGTTGCACCGGCCACGTCCGCAGTGCCATCTCGCCGACCGCCATCAGCGTCTCGGTGTTCACCCCGTCCCGCGCCTGCTGCGACATGCCCTGGATGACCGCGACCACGTAGGTCGCGAGTCCCCGCGCGTCGGTGTCCGCGGGCAGCTCGCCGGAGCGGATCGCGTCGGCGATGCGCGACTGCAGCAGGTCGCGGTTCGCGTTGCGCCGGTCGGCGAGCTCGATGCTCACCTCGGCGTTGCCGGGGGAGTTGTTGGCGGCCGCGGCGATGACCAGGCAACCCGGCGGGTGACTGCCCTCGGCGTAGTGCTCGGCCGCGCCCATGATCAGCCGGTGCACCAGGCCCGTCGCGGTGGTCTCCTCGGCGAACGCGTCCGCCATGAACCGGCCGTAGGTCGCGTTGTAGCGGTTGACCACCTCGGTGAACAGGGCGCGCTTGTCGCCGAACGCCGCGTACAGGCTCGGTGGGTTGATCTTCATGGCCGCTGTCAGCTGGGAGATCGACGTGCCCGAGTAGCCGTGCTCCCAGAAGACGAGTGTGGCCGCCTCCAGTGCCGCGTCGCGGTCGAACGTCCTCGGGCCAGACCTGGCCATGAGTCAACCCTCCTCAACTTTTGTGAGCCCGATCTCACCGGACCGGCTTGACACGGGGTCTCACCTCGCACGACTATCTGTAGCGATCGCTACAGATTGGAGGATACACGGTGTCCGAGGGGAAAGTCGCTGTCGTCACCGGCGGCAGCCGGGGGATCGGCGCGGCGATCGCGCTGAAGCTCGCTGCCGACGGTGCGACTGTCGCCGTGCACTACGGGCGCGACGCGGCGGCTGCGGAGGAGATCGTCAAGAAGATCGAGCACGCCGGGGGCAACGCGTTCGCGATCCAGGCCGACCTGGCCGACACCGAAGGGCCGGCGGCGCTGTGGGCGGCGTTCGACGAGAAGTCCCGTGAGCGCGGGATGGACGGCAAGTTCGACATCCTGGTCAACAACGCGGGCGTCACCGTGCGCGGCGTGATCGAGGAGACCGACCCGGCCGAGTTCGACCGCCAGCTCGTGATCAACGTGCGCTCGCCGTTCTTCGTCACCAAGCTGGGGCTGGAGCGGCAGAACGACGGTGGCCGCATCATCAACATCTCGTCCGGTGCCACGCGCATCGCGCTGACCGACATCATCGGCTACAGCGCGACCAAGGGTGCGATCGACGCGTTCACGCTGACGCTGGCGAAGCATCTCGGTCCGCGGAAGATCACCGTCAACGCGGTGGCTCCGGGTATCATCGACACCGACCTGAACGCGGCGTGGCTGAGGGGCAACGACGCCGCGCAGCAGTCCGCGGCGGAGTTGTCCGCGCTGGGCCGGGTCGGTCAGCCGTCGGATGTCGCCGAGGTGGTCGGCTTCCTGGCGAGCGATGCGTCCGGCTGGGTCACCGGCCAGGTCATCGACGCCACCGGCGGCAGCGCGCTGTGACAACCTGAGTCTGATCCGGGGGGATTGCTGTGCGTGGGATGGACACTGCGGAAAGCGCTTTACCGCAGGCGACCCTGCCTGGCGCGGTCGCCGTTGATCACCTCGCGAGCACGGTTTCCGATCTGGAGGCCGCAGTCGCATTCCTGACCGCCGAGCTGGGCGGTCAGGAGTGCTACCGCGAGGGCCCGATCGCCGATGCCACCGGCGATTGGATGACTCGCAAGCTCGGCGTTCCCGCCGAGGCGAGTGCCCGGATCGCCATGATCCGTCTGGGGAAACGCCTCAACTTCGAGGTGTTCGAGTACACCTGTCGCGGCGCGAGCCGCACCGCTCCGCAACCGGGCGCGCCGGGGGCGTCGTGCCTGCTGCTCGCCGTCGCGAACCTGCCGGTCTTCGCCGCGCGGATGCGCCTGGCCGGGCTGGACGTCGAGGACGACGAACGCCGGCTCCTCCGTTGCCGCACCGAGTTCGGGCTGACGTTCGAGGTCGTCGAGGACACCGCGGTCGACCCGCGGTTGCCGGTCGACGTCGTCGGCATGAGGTACACCGTCGCAGACCTGCCTGCGGCACAGAGGTTTCTGACGTCCGTGATCGGCATGGGGGCCGCTCACGGCACTGTCCACCGCCTCGGCAACGGCCCGCTCGTCGAGCTGACTCCGGCGACGCTGCCGGGAGTGCCGCCGGGCAACCACGACGTCGGTGGGCACCACCTCGCGTTCGCCGTCACCGATGTGGACCGCGCCGCGGAGTTCCTGGCACACCAGGACGGCGTGCACGTCATGGGCACACCGGAGACGGTGACCACGGGGCCCATCGCGGGCGACCGCTGGGTCTACTTCACCAGTCCGTTCGGCATGCAGATGGAGCTGATATGCATGCCCGACGGCAACCTGCCCTACGAGCGCGCAACGTCCGCGCGCCGGTGGCAGCCGTGCTGAGCTGAGACAGCTTTCCCAGCACTGCCACCACTTCTTCCTTCCACACTTCCTGTGATGGCGCTCGAACGCGCCCGTTCCTGGGGAGCTTTCACACAATGGCATACAAGCACGCCCCTGCAACGCTGTCCCGGCGCAGCGTGCTCGGTGCGGGGCTGGCGGCTGTGCCCGCACTCGCACTGACACCCGCGGCGACCGCGCTGGCGGACCCGGTGTCCCGGCAGGACACCGCGGCCACCGTCGTCACGCCCGTCGACCCGCAGTTCGCGAGCCTCGCGAAGGGCACCAACCAGCGGCTGAACGGCAGTCCCGACCGAGTGGTGATCGCGACGTCGACCCAGCAGGTCGTCGCCGCCGTCGCCCACGCGCTGCGCAACGGCCAGCAGATCGCCGTGCGCAGTGGCGGCCACTGTTACGAGGACTTCGTCACCAACGCCGCCGTGCGCACGGTCATCGACGTGTCCTCAATGGACGAAGTCGAGTTCGACGCGCAACGCGGGGCGTTCGCGATCGGACCCGGCGCGCAGCTCGGGCACGTCTACCGCCAGCTGTTCCGGCGGTGGGGCGTGGTCGTGCCCGCGGGCAACTGCCCGACCGTCGCGGCCGGCGGTCACTTCGCGGGCGGTGGCTACGGAAGCCTGTCCCGCCGCAACGGGTTGAGCATCGACCACCTGTACGCGGTCGAGGTCGTGCACGTGACCGCGTCCGGCGAGGTGCGGGTCGTGGTCGCGACCCGCGAGGCGAACGACCCCAACCGCGACCTGTGGTTCGCGCACACCGGTGGCGGCGGCGGGAACTTCGGCGTCGTCACGCGCTACTGGTTCCGTTCACCGGGCTCGGACGGCCGCGACCCCGCCAAGGCGCTGCCGTCCCCGCCCAGCTCGCTGATCATCAGCGAGGTCGTGTGGCCGTGGGAGCAGATCGACGAGGCCGCGTTCGCCACGCTGATGCGCAACCACGGCACCTGGCACGAGCGCCACAGCGCGCCGAACTCGCCGGAGCGCCACCTCTTCAGCCAGCTCAAGCCGTTCCACCGCAGCAACGGCAGCATCGTGCTCGACACGTCCGTCGACGCGGGCCAGCCGAACGCGGAAGGCATGCTGGCCGCGTACATCCGGGCTGTCGGAGCCGGGCTGCCCGCGCCCAAGGTGATGCAGCACCGGACCGTGCCGTGGCTGCAGGCCACCACCTGGGGCGGGTTCACCGGACCGGACTCGACGACCAGGTTCAAGGGCAAGTCGACCTACCTGCGGCGCTCCTACCCGGAGGCCCAGATCAAGGTGATGCACCGGCACCTGACGCGCACCGACTTCGCCAACGCCGGTGCGCTGATGATGATCGCCTCGTACGGCGGCCAGGTGAACGCGGTGTCGTCCACGGCGACCGCGTCCCAGCAGCGCGACTCGATCATCAAGCACCAGGTCGTGTCGCTGTGGAACGACGCCGCCGACGACGCCGCGAACATGGCGTGGGTGCGCGAGTTCTACCGCGACCTCTACGCAGGCACCGGCGGTGTCCCGGTCTCCAACGAGGTCACCGACGGATGCTTCGTCAACTACGCGGACGTCGACCTGTCCGACCCCGCGTGGAACAGCTCAGGCGTGCATTGGGGCCGCCTGTACTACAAGGACGCGTTTCCCGCTCTGCGCGCGACGAAGCGCCGGTGGGATCCGCTGAACGTGTTCCGCCATTCGCAGTCCATTCCCCTTTCCTGATCGGAGTCTGCCAATGACGGCTGTTGCGTCCACACGCGACAGTCAGCGACTGTCGAGCCTGACCGGGATGCGCTTCTTCGCCGCGCTCGTCGTGTTCGGGTTCCACCTGTCGCTGAACCGACTGTTCACCGCCGACACGGACGTGTCCTCGCCGTTCGCCGCGATCCTGCGCAACGGCGGCTGGTTCGGCGTCTCGTTCTTCTTCGTGCTCAGCGGGTTCGTGCTGACCTGGTCGGTGCGCCCGGACGACAGCGCGAAGGACTTCGTGGCACGCCGGCTGGTCAAGATCTTCCCCAACCACCTCGTCACGTTCGCGATCGCGTTCGCGTTGTTCGGGCTCGCCGGCGCGACCGCGTTCGAGGCGCTGGGCAACCTCACCCTGCTGCACGCCTGGATCCCGCGCGACACCAGCTTCTTCAGCATCAACCACCCGAGCTGGTCGCTGTCGGCGGAGCTGTTCTTCTACGCGATGTTCCCGCTGCTGTGGATGGGAGTGCGGCGGATTCCGGCCCGTCTGCTGTGGCCGGTGGCGGTGCTGGTGATGCTGACGATCCTGGCGCTGCCCACGATCGCGGCACTGCTGCCCGCCGGCGAGGTCTTCGGCGCCAACCACAAGAACTCGCCGCTGTACCAGCACTCGATGACCCAGGTGTGGTTCGTCTACGCGTTCCCGCTGACGAGGCTGCTGGACTTCGCGCTGGGCATGCTGATGGCGACGATCGTGCGCAACGGCCGCTGGCCGCGCCTGCACCCGGCGTACGCCTTCGCCCTGGTCGCGGTGGCCTACGCGGTGAGCCTCGCGCTGCCGCTGCCGTACCAGCTCAACGCGGCGTTCATCATCCCGATCGCGCTGCTCATCCCGGCGATCGCCGCGCACGAGTCGCGTGGTGGCGGACGGGGACTGCTCGGTCACCCGAGGATGATCTTCCTCGGCGAGATCTCCTTCGCGTTCTACATGGTCCACGACATCTTCCTGACCGGAGTCGGCACCGCGCTCGCCGGTCGCACGCTGCCCGCCGGTGCCGGAATCGCGCTCGGCATCGGTGTGCTGATCGCGAGCTGTGCCGCCGCCTGGGCGCTCTACGCCGTCGTCGAGCGTCCGCTCACCCGCTGGTGGAGCCGTCGCAACCGGACCACCGCGGTGCCCACCGACACCACTCCTGTCAAGATCACGGAGCCCAGCCATGTCTGAGATCGGCCTGTACGTCAACAACAGCAACACCAAGTCCTGGACCGTGCGCAACGTTCAGCCCGTCGAGTACGACGTGGTGCTCTGCGAGAACGTCCTCGACCCCGCCAACCCCAGCATCCTCGGCCCGATCCCCGGTCAGGGCCGTGTGCGCAGGCTCGTCGTCGTCGACGCCAACGTGGACGCCCTGTTCGGTCAGGCGATCCGCGCCTACTTCGACGGCAACGACGTCGAGCACCGCGTGCTGGTGCTGGAACCGGGCGAGACCAACAAGACGGTCGAGGCCAGCATGCGGGTCACAACAGCCATGGACGAGTTCGGGGTGGACCGCAGGAGAGAACCGGTCATCGCGATCGGTGGCGGCGTGCTGCTCGACATCGTCGGGTACGCGTGCAGCGTCTACCGGCGGGCCACACCGTTCGTCCGGGTGCCCACCACGCTGATCGGACTCGTGGACGCCGGCGTCGGCGTGAAGACGGGTGTGAACGCCAACGGGCACAAGAACCGCATCGGCACCTACTTCGCGGCCGAGCGCACCCTGCTCGACCGCAAGTTCCTGACCACGTTGCCGCGCAGGCACGTCAGCAACGGCCTCGCGGAGATCCTGAAGATCGCGCTGATCAAGGACCGCGAGCTGTTCGACCTCATGGAGGTCACCGGCGAGCACGTGCTCGAGGCGAAGATGCAGCCGGGCCCCGGCTCGGTGGACCCGGCGCTGGAGATCATCGAGCGCGCGATCCACGGCATGCTCGCCGAGCTGCAGCCGAACCTGTGGGAGAAGACGCTGGAGCGGGTCGTCGACTACGGCCACACCTTCAGCCCGTCGCTGGAGATGGCCGCGCTGCCCGCGTTGCTGCACGGCGAGGCCGTCTGCATCGACATGGCGCTCACCACGTGCCTCGCCGAGCAGCGCGGCCTCGTCAGCGAGGAGGAACGCAGGCGGATCCTGGAGCTGATGACCCGGCTGGAGCTGCCGACCTGGCACCCGCTGCTCACGGCCGAGCTGCTGGAGAAGGCGCTCGCCGACACCGTGCGCCACCGCGACGGCCAGCAGCGCCTGCCGCTGCCGGTGGGCATCGGTTCCGCGTGCTTCGTCAACGACGTCCGCCCGGAGGAGCTCGCGCAGGCGGCCGCCGCGCTGGAGGACGTCGCCCTCGCCCAGGCACCGGCGGTGCACGCATGAACCTGCCCCTGGTCCGCACCACGGACGCCCCGGCGTCGGTCTACGGCGTGCACGGCGCCGCCGGCCTGACGTACTGGACGTGCCTCGCGAGCAGGCAGCACCTCGCGTCACCGACCGAGGCCGTCGAGTGGGCGAGCATCCCGCCGTCCGGGCTGAGCGGGGAGCACCTGCACAGCCGCACCGAGGAGATCTACCTGATCCTCAACGGGGAGGGCGAGTTCATCCTCGACGGGGAGAAGATCCCCGTCCGGCCGGGCACGCTCGCCCTCACCCCCGTCGGACACACCCACGGCCTGCTCAACACCGGCACGACGAACCTCGACTGGTGGGTCATCGAGACGCTCGCCGCCGCGACCCAGCAGGCCATCGCCACCACCGAACCGATGAAGGAACGTCCCATGGCAGCCGCGCAGATCTTCGACCTCACCACCACACCGGTCGTCGAGACGGCCGGCACCTTCACCGGACCGTTGCGCCGCGTCGAGCGGATCTCGCTCGAACCGGGCGAGAGCCGCTCGGTGGGGCGGCCGTCGGCGGAGGTAGCGTTGTTCGTGCAGCAGGGCGAGGCCACGGTGACCGGGCTGGAGTCGTTGTCCGCCAACACGTGCGTGACGCTGCCCGCCGGTTCGTCGGTCGTGCTCACCGCGTCCTCCCCGGTCGTGGCCTATGCCGTGGACCTCGCCGTCCCCGGCGGTGACGCATGATCGTCACGACCGTCAACGCGGACGACTGGACCTGCCTCGCCCGCAGGGGAATGCTGTTCGCCGAGTGCGAGAGCGTCGACTGGTGGCGACTGTCCGAAAAGGACGAACTGCGCGTCAGCGCGGCGCACGCCGTCGAGGAAGCGGTGATCGTCCTGGACGGCACCGCGACGGCACAGGTCGGCGACGAGACGCATTCGCTGCGCGCCGGTCAGGTGCTCCTGCTACTGGACCGCACGGACGCGGTGCTGTCGGGTGAGGCGACCGTGCTCACGGTGCGCGCGATGCCGTCGGCCGTGTCGTCCGCGCTGCCACCGCGGATCCCCGAACTGGTGTCGTCGTGACCAGGTCACCGTTGTCGGGCGCCGCCATCGGGGTCTTCTGCGTCGGAGCATCGGAGTACCTCATCGCCGGGCTGGCGCCCAGCATCGCCACCGGCCTGCGCACCACCGTTGCGCAGGCCAGTGGCCTGATCACGGTCTACGCCGCGGTCGTCGCCGTCGCAGGCCCCCTGCTGACCCTCGCGGTCAGCAGGGTCGAACGCCGCTCGCTGCTGATCGGGCTGCTCGCGGCGTTCGGCGCGGCGAACCTGCTCGCGGCCGTGTCGACCGGCATGACCGAGATGATGGTCAGCCGGATCGTCGCGGCCGCGACGCACTGCCCGATCGTCGCGATGGCACTGGTGATCGCATCCCGCCACGACGACGCCACCCGGCAGGGCAGAGCGATGGCCAGGATCTCGGTGGCGCTGAACCTGGCCACCGCGGTGGGCGTGCCGTTGGCGCTCGCGATCAACACGCTCACCTCGTGGCGGATGGCCTTCGTCCTGCTCGCTCTCGCCGCGGGTGTCGCGGTGGCCCACGTCGTGCGCTGCCCGCGCGACGAGCCCGCCACCACCGCCCGAGCGGAGATCAGGGCACTGCTGCGGCCACGGGTGCTCGTCGCGATCGCGACGACGTTCCTCGCGACCATCGGCGGCTACGCCACCTACACGTTCATCGCGCCGATCCTCACCGACGAGACCGGCTTCGCCCACGACCACCTGTGGCTGCTGTTGCTGCTCTTCGGCCTCGGCAGCCTGGCGGGCAGCGTGCTGGGCGGTCGGCTCGCCGACTACCACCTCGACCGGGGCCTGCGAATCGGGCTGGCCGTGCTGGCGGCGACCACCCTGCTGTTCGGTCTTTCGCTGCACAGCAAGGTGTTCACGGCGATCCTGCTGTTCGTCCTCGGCGCCGCGTTCTTCCTGATCGTGCCGGCGCTCAACGCCCGCATCGTGGTGGGCACCGCGGACCTGGCTCCGACCCTGGCGACGAGCGTCAACGTGGCCGCCTACAACCTCAGCATCATGGTGGCCAGCGGTGTCGCCCGCCTCGCCGTGGAGGGCGGGACCGGCCTGCAGGGACTGGTCCTGCTGTCGGCCTTGAGCCCGATCGCCGCGGTCGCTCTCACGGCGGTGGGCACGAACGTCGTCGCAGCTCGCGGGGGTGTGGCCAGGTCCTTTTCACCCGAATGAGCGCGTGGCGTGGATTTGGTCCAAGCCCTAGCTTCGAAGGGCATGACCGCGATCATTTCCACCCCGTACAGCCGAGAACTCGGTGACGAGCTGCGCCGCCTGCGGGAGTCGTGCACCGAGTTCAACGGCCGCTCGATGGCCGTGCAACTCGGCTGGGACCCGAGCAAGGTCTCCGACATCGAGCTCGGCAAGGTGCGGGCGAGCGCCGTCGACCTCGTGCAGTACCTGGCCACGTGCGGCAAGGACATCGACTTCATCGACGAGTTCCGCATCCGCTACCACAACGCCTTCGACCTGTACTTCGCGCAGGTGCCGGACAACGTGCGCACGCTCGCGATGACCGAGGCGAAGGCCACGAAGATCACGTCCTACGACATCCTGACCATCCACGGCCTCATGCAGACAGAGGGGTATGCGCGGCAACTGTTCGTCGACTCGTACGTTGAAGCACCCGAAGAGATCGAGACCCTCGTCCAGGCGCGCATCGACCGGCAAACGATCATGAGGCGGCACAATCGGCCGGAATGCTCGTTCTACGTGCACGAGCTGGCTTTGCGGATGCAGCTGGGCGATGCGCAGGTTCGCGAAGATCAGTACCTGCGACTTCTCTTCAACACCCACATCGTCCGGGTCGTACCCGCGCACGTCAGCGCCTTCCGGTCCGCAGCCACGCTGTACGAGTTCGGCAAGGCGGCTCCGGTCGTCTACACCGAGACCGACACAGCTCAGGTGTACGCGCAGGACAGCGTCGCTGTGGCGCGGACCAGGAGGCTCTTTCAGCGGCTGGATGCCGTCGCCCTGGATGCGGAACAATCGAAGCGCAAGCTGGCGGAGTACGTCAGCGGCCTTCGAGAGGACTGTCATGACCTGGGAACGGACCTGGCGTAAGAGCACCTACAGCAACGGCGGTACTCCTGAAAGCTGCGTGGAGGTGTCGCTGGCCCAGGACGCGCTCGTGCGGGACACGAAGAACGCGAGCGGTGACGTACTCGCGTTCTCCACGACCGCGTGGCGCGCCCTGATCAACTGGCTCTGACGACCGAGGTGTTCGCGGTCTCCACGGTCACCCGGACCGACTGAGGGGCGAGCGACTGCAGGTACTGCGCGTGGTCCGGCCCGATCGTGTCGCTGAACGCGATGAACGCGAGGTGCGGCAGCTCGAACGCAGTGGTCGCGCAGAAGTCCTCCAGGCGGTCGAAGCCGCGCCGGATGCCCGTGGCGTCGAGGCCGAAGACGGCGTGCCGGTCCAGCTTGGCGGCGCCGATGTCGAGCAGGTGCAACGCGTGCAGGGCGTGCGTGAACGCCATCGCGCACACCTCGATGCGCGTGCACGAGACGAGCAGCGTGCGGACCATCGACGGGTGCAGCGACTTGCCGGAAGTGCGCAGCACGACGTCGATTCCGGCGGTGCGGAACATCTCGATGATCTCGAACAGGCCCGGCACGCCGAGGGGCTCCCCTCCGCCCAGCGTGACGGTCTCCGGTCGCATCGAGACGAGCGCCCGAGTGATGTGCAGCATTCGTTCGTGACTGAGCCGCGCGTGGGCGACGTCCCAGGTGATGTCCATGCGGTCAAGCCCCCTGAAGCTCGGCGGATGACGCCGATCGAAGCGAGGGAGGTGTCCCGCCGTCAGGTGACCGGTGTCCCGAACTAGGAGGGACTTCCGAGTCCCGCCTCCCGCGCCCGCACGATGGCCTGCGCGCGGTCAGCGACCTGCAGCTTGGTGAAGATCGCGGACACCCGGTTGCGCACGGTCTTCTGCGACAACGACAGCCGGTGGGCGATCGAGGCGTTGTCGAGGCCGGACGCCATCAGCTCCAGAACGTCCCGCTCGCGGTCGGTGAGCTGTGGGAACACCACGGCCTTGGACGACGAGATCGCGGTGAAGTAGCCCATCATCCGTTGCGCGATGGTGGCGCTGAAGATCGCCTCACCGGCTCCGATGGCCTGCACCGCGCGCACGATCTCGTCGTCGTCGGTCGTCTTGACCAGGTAGCCCCGCGCCCCGGCCTTCATCGCCGCGAACACCAGCTCGTCGTCCTCGTGCATGGTCAGCACGAGGACGCCCAGCGACGGCAGCACCTCCAGGATCTGCTTGGCCGCCTCCACACCGCCCAGCACGGGCATGTGCAGGTCCATCACGACGACGTCCGGTTCGAGGTCGAGGACGACCTTCACCGCTTCCTGCCCGTCCGAGGCCTCACCGACCACGGAGAGCCCGGCCTCACTGTCCAGCAACGCCTTGAGCCCGCGCCGGAACACCGGGTGGTCGTCCGCGATCACAACCCGCGTCAGGGCGTCCATCTACTGGGCCTCCAGGGGAATCCGGGCCACCACCCGAGTGCCGTGCGGTTGCGCGGGTCCCACTGTGCACGATCCACCCAGCTCCGCGCAGCGTTCACGCATCGAGTCGAGCCCGACTCCCGGCCGTGCGTCGGCCGCGACCCCGCGCCCGTCGTCGACGATTTCCACGACGAGGTCGCCGTCCTGCCGAACGGTGATGGTGCACGTCGACGCGCCGGAGTGGCGCGCGGTGTTGGTCAGCGCCTCCGCCACGATCCGGTAGGCCGCGACCTCGACGGCCGCGGACAGCCCGTCGATCTCCTCGGCGTCCACGCGAACGGTCAGCTCGCCGTTGAACCGCGCGGCCTCGTCGCGCACGGCCAGCGCCAGCCCCTGGTCGAGGATCGGCGGCCGCAGCCCGTCCACGAGCCTGCGCACCTCGCCCGCGGTCGTGTCGACGTCGGCGAGCACCGGGTCCAGGACGTCGCCCACGGACCGGCGCAACGCCTTGAGCTGCAACCGGATCCCGACCAACGCCGGCCCGACGCCGTTGTGCAGATCGCGCCTGAGCCGCAGCCGTTCTTCCTCGC
The DNA here is from genome assembly GCF_014648475.1 of Lentzea flava. Lineage (GTDB taxonomy): Bacteria > Actinomycetota > Actinomycetes > Mycobacteriales > Pseudonocardiaceae > Lentzea > Lentzea flava. The sequence goes on from NZ_BMRE01000004.1 coordinate 65,218, forward strand.
GCGCACGCACGAGCCGTTCGCGGGCGAGCTGCAGATCGGCGGTCAGCTTGATCGACTGCGCGGCCGGAGCGGTGGACCGGGCGAGGTCCACGAGCAGGCTCAGTTCGCGGTCGCTCAACCGTTCGTCGGGCGCACGCGGTTCGACGACCAGGTCGCCCACGGAAGAACCGCGATAGGTCATGGGGAAGCGCAACTGGGGCCAGCCGCGACTGCGTCCGTGCTCGGCCAGCACCGACCCACCGCGGATCGCCACGTACGGCAGCTTCAACGACTCGGCGACCGTGGCGGCCACGGTCGGGAGCACGTCCTGCGACCGTTCCAGCTTCTCGCTCAATGTCGACAAAGCGGCATAGGGATCTGTCCGCGCCCCGAACAGCCACCGGTCGAGCTTGCCCTGCAGCCAGCTCCGGATCGGCGCGAACACCAGACCGGCCGCCACGACACCGATCACCTCGGCTTCGCCGGTGAACAACTGCCCGCCCGCGAGCATCACGCCCATGTAGACCAGCAACAGCACCACGGTCAACGAGCCGTAGAGCACCGACCGGTGGATCAGCAGGCTGATGTCGTACAAGCCGTACCGCACGATCGCGATCACCGCGGCGGCCGGAAACGCCAGCACACCGACGATCCAGGCGACGTGCCCGTCCGTCGTCTCCACCACGGTCGCCGCGACGGCCAGCGCCAGCAACGCGACCGCCCACACCAGCAGCCGCCGCTCGTCGCCCTCGGCCTTGCGCCACCTCAGCACCAGCGACACAACCCCGGCGACAACGGCGATCCCGGCCGCGATCACGGCGATCGCGGTGATCGTCTTGGCGGCGGCGGGCCCACCGCCGTGGTGGAACCCGGTTGGATCACCCCACGATCCCCAAGCGAGCCCGGCCGTGCCGAGGACAGCGCTCAGCAGCGACGCCCCGATGGCGATCCACCACCGGTTGCTCAACGGCTTCCCGTTCGGGAAGACCAGCGCGACGGCGGGCAACAGCGCGTAGGTGGGCCACCAGACCCACGCCTCGACCCAGCGGGCCGGATGGTCGGGCGCCTGGCCGGCGACCGCGATCGCGATGCCGCCGAACAGGCCCATGACCAGCAGCAACCACCCGACAGCCGACTTGCGGACATGACCGATCACCCGCACCCCGAGCAGGGTGAAGGCGATCGCGATCAGCCAGTTCCGCGGATGCGAAATCGCGCCGGTGACCGCTGTGTGCACGACGGCGAAGAGCACACACGCGGCCACCAGCGCGCCAATGACCCAGGCGAGGACTACCTCGGCCCGGGTCAGTCGTTGAGCCAGTGCCACAGGTTGTGGAACGGCGAACCGTCGTCGAGGGTGCTGACGTCACCACTGGCACCAGGCCAGCCCTGGAAGGTCATGATCTTGTGACGCAGCTCTTCGACGGACATCGGCTTGGCGGCCTTGTGGACGTGGTCGAAATCGACGTCCCCAGACTGCGGGTTCATCGCCCGCGCCTGAAGCTCCGCGTACCAGGACAGGAGCTCTTCGTCGGACATGTGCGAAAAGTACGGCGGTACTACTTTCTGCCCGGACTTCGACATGTCTGGAAGGAGTCGTGGGCACTCGGCTGGATACACGAGTGCTCACAAACATTTGCGCTCACTTCACGGCAGGACCTGGATTTTGCGTCCCTTACCGGCCCTGAACTGGTCCAACGCCCCCGCGTAGTCGTCAAGTGGCACCCGGTCACTGATGAAGATCTCCGGGTCCAGTACTCCGGTCGCGAAGAGGTCCGCCGCCCGTTCGAAGGAGTGCAGCACCGCCATCGAGCCGGTGATGGTGATCTCCTGGTTGTAGATCTTGTACGGCTCGATGGTCACCCGTGCGGCGTAGTCGGAGACTCCGAACTGGAGGAACGTGCCGCCCTTCGCGACCCGGCCGAGGCCGTCCTGGATCGCCTTCTCGTTGCCGGTCGCGTCGATGACGACGTCCCAGCCCTCCGGCCGGTCCAGCTCGTCGGCCGACCCCGCCACGGCGGTCACGCCGAGCTTGACCGCCGTCTCCAGGCGTTCCGCGTTCAGGTCCACGACCTCGATCGACGACGCCCCGGTCAGCTTCCCGAGCTGCAGCATCATCAGCCCCATCGTGCCGGAGCCGTAGATCAGCACGCGGGACGCCATCTGCGAGCGCAGCACGTCGTACCCGCGCACCGCGCACGACAGCGGTTCGATCAACGCCGCGTCCTCGGTCCGCACGTGGTCGGGCAGCTTCACGCAGTTCGCCACCGGCGCCACCGCGAACTCGGCGGCGCCACCGGAGGTCGTGACACCGATCGCCGCCCACCGCTCGCACAGGTTGTTCCTGCCCGCCCGGCACATCCGGCACTCGTGGCAGTAGAGCGACGGGTCGACGGCCACGCGGTCGCCGACCTTCAGCTCGTTCACCTGGGAGCCGATCTCGACGATCGTGCCGGCGAACTCGTGGCCGGGCACCACCGGCAGGGTGGGCGCGAACTCGCCCTGCAGGATGTGCAGGTCCGTCCCGCACAACCCGCAGGCCGCCACGTCCACGACCACCTGCCGCGGCCCGCAGACCGGATCGTCCACAGTGGTCACTTCGACGGACCCGACGCCGGTGATCACTGCTGCTTTCACTTGACTGCTCCCAACGACAGGCCCTGGACCAGCTTGTCCTGGGCGGCGAACCCGGCAATGAGCACCGGCAGAGAAACCACGACCGCGGCCGCGCACACCTTGGCCAGGAACAAGCCCTGGGACGTGACGAACCCGGTCAGGTACACGGGCGCGGTACCGGCGACGACACCGGTCAGCACCCGCGCGAACAGCAACTCGTTCCAGCTGAAGATGAAGCAGATCAACGCCGTCGCCGCGATACCCGGCATCGCGATCGGCGCCACCACCCGGCGCAGGATCGTGATCAGCCCGGCCCCGTCGATCGACGCCGCCTCGAGGATCTCGCGCGGCACCTCGGACAGGAACGACCGCATCAGCCACACCGCGATCGGCAGGTTCATCGAGCAGTACAGCAACGTCAGGAACGAGATGTTGTCGAGCATCCCGGCGAATTGCGCGATCAGGTAGATCGGCAGCAGCGCCGCGACGACCGGCATCATCTTGGTGGACAGGAAGAAGAACAGGACGTCGGTCCACTTCTCCACCGGCTTGATCGACAACGCGTACGCGGCCGGAATCGCCAGCAGCAGCACGATGATCGTCGAACCGATCGAGGCGGAGAACGAGTTGAGCAACGGAGGCCACGCGCCGCCGTTGAAGAACTCCGCATAGCCGTCCAGCGTCAGCGGCGCCGCGATCGACGGCGGGTTCGTGGCGGCGTCCGTCTCGCTGTGCAGCGACGTCAGGAACATCCACGCCACCGGCGCGAAGAACACGAGGCCCGCGAACCAGGCGAGCACACCGAAGATCCTGGTCATCGCGCCTCCTCCTTGAACAGCGAGGACACCACGCGCAGCGCGAACGTCGCGATGACGATCGACCCGGCGACCACGATCACGCCGGCCGCGGACGCCTCGCCGTACTCGTGGGCCTGGTAGAAGGTCTGGTAGATCATGTACGGCAGGTTCGCCGTGCCCAGACCACCGGACGTGATCGTGAAGACCGCGTCGAAGTTCTGCACGATGTAGATCGAGCCGAGCAGCGCGCCGAGCTCCAGGTACTGCCGCAGGTGCGGGAACGTGAGGTACCGGAAGATCTGGAACGGCGACGCGCCGTCGATCCTGGCCGCCTCGACGGGTTCCACCGGCTTCGACTGCAGGCCCGCCAGCAGGATCAGCATCATGAACGGCGTCCACTGCCACACCAGCGACAGCACGACGGCGGACATCGGCATGGAGCTGATCCAGTCCGGCTGGGCGTCGAACCCGAGCCAGTTCAGGATTCCGTTGAACAACCCGTACTCCGGGTTGTAGAGCACGTGCTTCCAGATCAACGCGGCCGCGACCGGGACCACGAGGAACGGCGCGATGAGCATGGTGCGCACGAGTCCGCGGCCTTTGAACTTCTTGTCCAGCAACAGCGCCAGCCCGAGCCCGAGGACGAGGCTGATCAGCACCACCGACGCCGTCAGCACGATCGTGTTCACCACGGACGACCGCAGATCTGGGTCGGTGAACACGTTGACGTAGTTGTCGAACCCGGCGAACCCGCGGTTCGTGGGATCCAGCGAGTTCCACTTCATGAACGAGATGACCAGCGTCGCCACGAACGGCAGCTGCGTCACGACGATCAGGAAGATGAGCGCGGGCAGCAACGGCGCCCGCCGCGCCCACTTCGGATAGCTCCTGCGGGGAACGGGAGGCGGCCGGTCGGCGACCGACCGCTCACCCGTCGAAACGGAGTCGAGGACAGCCATCTCACTGGCCCCTGTACTTGGCGGCGACCTTCTCGGCGAGCCCCTGGGCGTTGTTCAGCGCGTCGTCCACCGACACCGCGCCCGCGATCGCCGAGCTGATCTGCTGCGACACCTGCGTTCCCAGGTCGGTGAACTCGGGGATGCCGACGAACTGGATGCCGGGCGCCGGCCGCGGCTGCACACCGGGGTCGAGCGGCTTCGCACCCTTGATCGCGGCCTCCGCCTGAGCGGAGAACGTGCCGGAGGACTGCTTGTACTCGGCGCGCTGGTAGGTCGAGGACCGCTTGCCGTCCGGGACCTTCGACCAGCCGAGGTTCTTGCCGACCAGCTCCTCGTAGCCCTTGCCGGACGCCCACGAGATGAACTTCCAGGCCGCGTCCTGCTTCTTCGACGCCTTCTGGATACCGAACGCCCAGGTGTAGAGCCAGCCGGAGCTGTCGGTCTTCACGACCGGTGCCTGGGTGAAGCCCAGCTTGCCCTTGACGGGGGAGTCGTTGGCCTCCAAGAGGCCTGCGGCGACCGTGGCGTCGTACCACATCGCGACCTTGCCCTGCGTCATGTTGTTCAGGCACTCGGCGAACCCGGCCTGCGGAGCGCCCGCCTCACCGTGGTTGCGGACGAGGTCGACGTAGAACTTGGTGGCCTCCTTGAACTCCGGCGCGTTGACCTGCGCCTGCCAGTCCTTGGTGAACCACGTGCCGCCGAACGTGTTCACGACGGTCGTCAGCGGTGCCATTACCTGACCCCAGCCGGGTTGGCCGCGCAGGCAGATGCCGCGGACCTCGGGCGTGGAGACCTTCGCGGCGGCCTCGGCGACCTGCTGCCAGGTCGGCCTGTCGGGCAGCGTGACGCCCTTGGCCTCGAAGATGTCCTTGCGGTACATGAGGAACGACGACTCGCCGTAGAACGGCTGCGCGTACACCTTGCCGTCCGCCGCGGTGAGGGACTGCTTGATCGGCGGGAGGATGTCGGCCTGGTCGAACGCGCTGTCCTTGGCCACGAAGTCGTCCATCGGCGCGAGCCAGCCGTTCTTGGCGTACATCGGCGTCTCGTAGTTGGAGATCGTCGCCACGTCGTACTGCCCGGCCTGGCTGGAGAAGTCCTGGCTGATCTTGTCGCGGACGTCGTTCTCTGGCAGCACCGTGAAGTTGACCTTGATGCCGGTGTCCTTGGTGAAGTTGTCCGCGGTCAGCTTCTGCAGGTCGAGCATCTGCGGGTTGTTCACCATCAGCACGTTCACCGAGTCGGAGCCGCCGCCCCCGCCACCTCCGGCGCCCGCGCAGGCGGAAGCCAGGAGCAGCACAGCGCTGGCCAGGCCGGTGGCGGCCCCGAATGTGCGAAGGGGTGTGCGGATCGACAACATCGTCTTTCCTCCGGGGGATGGTTTCCGGGCACGCTGAGGACAGGCCCGGGAAAATTTCGGGGGCGGTGTTTCGGGGCCGGCTGGAAAGTGCTCAGGCTCTGAGCACTTTGGGCCCGAGCAGGGCGTACCGGTGGGCCTCGTGGGCGGAGAGGCCGCTGTCGGTGACGATCGCTTCGAGGTCGGCGACCTCGGCGAACCGGTGGAAGCTGGAGACGCCGAACTTCGTGTGCACCCCGACGAAGATCTTCCGCCGGGCCGAGCTGAGCGCTTTGGCCTTCACCGCGCCGACCGCCGGATCGGGCGTGGTCAGGCCGTGCTCGCGGGAGATCCCGTTCGCACCGATGTAGGCGAGGTCGATCACCATCTCGCCCAGCATCCTGGTCGTCCAGTGGTCCACTGTGGCCAGTGTGTGGCCGCGAACCCTACCGCCCAGCAACAGAACCGTGCAGGACGGGTGTTCGGACATCGCCGCGGCGGTCGGCAGCGACGCGGTGATGATCGTGAGCGGGTTGGTGGTGGGCAACGCCTCCGCGACGAGCTGCGGCGTGTAGCCCTCGTCGATGAACACGGTCTCGGCGTCGTCCAGCCGTTCGGCGGCGGCCTTCGCGATGCGCCGCTTCTCCGGCACGTGCGACCCGGCCCGGAACCGCAGCCCGGTCTCGAACCCGGCGCTCTCGACCGGAATACCGCCACCGTGCGTGCGGCGCACCAGGCCGTGCTCGTCGAGCACGCGGAGATCGCGCCTGACCGTTTCGGGCGCGACGCCCAGTTCCTGCGCCATCTCCACCACGTCGACGCGGCCGTCGGCGCGGGCCCTGGCCAGGATGCGCCGCTTGCGTTCCTCGGCTCGCATTTCACCTGCCCATTCGGCTCTCGGGATGCCCGTTCGGGCCGTGCCTAGATGAAACACCCTCGAAACACTGTGGTCGCCACCACAACTGAGTGAAATCCTGCCCGATTCTTGCCCGGTTCGCCCTGCGTGACGCGTCGTTCACGCAGGTCGACCAGACTGGGCACGCCCGAACCGCCCTGCGCGTGTGCCCGGATGGCCGTCAGCGGGCTGCTGAATTCGGTGGAACCGGGCGGGCCGGGACGAAGTCGAACAGGGGAACGAGACGGATGAAGTGGGTCGCGGGTCTGTTCGCGCTGGCGATCTTGGCGTGCGGCTGCCTGCTGGGGTTGACCGGTTTCACGAAGTTCGATCCCACCGCGGGGACGAACAGCAGGCCCGTCGTGGACCGGGGTGTCGCCCGCGTGGCCGGCTGCACGCGCAGTGGGCCGGTGAGCATCAACGGCTTCGGCACCTGGTGGAACTGCCAGGCCGACGTCGAGTGGGAGAGCGGGCGGCGGACGCGGGTGACGGCCGAGGCCGGTCAGCTCACCCCGGACGACAAGGGCGCGGACGTGCCCGTGGTGCAACGAGGTGAGTCGAAGGTTCGCAACGGCTCCGGCAACCCGCCGGTGTACCGGGCGGACTTCGAACCCAGCGTGGTGCTCGGCCTCGGCTCGCTGCTCGGGGGAATGGGGATTGGCGCGATCGGGGCGCTGGCGGTTCTCGGCACGGTGGCTTCCCGTCGGAAGAAGGCACAGGAGAGGGAGTAGATGAATCCGGCAGCAGCTGATCCAGACGCGATGATGCGTCAGTGGAACGAGCAGATCCAGGCCAAGCTCAAGCAGGCCGACGAGATGAAGCAGGTCGCGAACGCCGTCAAGGTGACGCAACGGTCGTCTGACGGCTCGGTGTCCGTGACAGTCGACCAGAATGGCATCGTCTCGGCACTGGACCTGACCGACGCGGCGTTGCGCAAGCAACCGGCGCAGCTGTCAGCGGACATCCTCGGTGCGATGCGCACCGCTCAGGCGCAGATCGCGTCCCGGATGCAGGAGGTCATGGCGCCGATCATCGGCGGCGACTCCGCGACCATGGACGCGCTGATGGGCGGCTACCAGGAGCGCTTCCCCGAGCCGGAGCCCGAGCAGCCGGTTGAGCGGCGTCCGTCCGGTCCCTCCGATGACGACGACTTCGGCGGGCACAACTTCGCCCGTGACGACAAGGGCTGGTGATCTCGATGACCGCTGGTGGGTTCAACGTCCACACGCAGGCGATGCGCGACCACGCCAAGCGCCTGGACGGCATCGTGAAGCAGATCGAGACGGCGCAGCAGGCCATCGGGCAGGCGCGGATCAACGGTGCCAACGCGTACGGCATCCTCTGCAGCCCGTTGCTGGAGCCGATCATGGGCACGGTTGAGACCGCGGGTGTGACCGCGATCGGCGCATCGCACGCCGTCGTCGACGCCACTGTGGACGGTGTCAACGGCATGGCCGACGTCTACGACGCCGCTGACAAGGCCATCGAGGGCAACCTCAAGAAGATCATCGAGAAGCTGGGGGAGCTGACCTCATGACCGCACCGAACCCGTTGGTGGCCAAGGCTCCCGACCCCGCTGGTACGTGGGCCGGCGTCAACCTGATCGAACCCGCCGCGGACGCGGTCTCCGCGGTCAAGCGCGGCGACTGGGCCGAAGCGGGCATCAACGTCCTCGGCGCGGGCATCGACGCGCTGGGCTTCGTCACCGACCCGTTCGGCACGCTGCTGTCGTCGGCCTTCTCGTGGTTCATCGAGCACGTCGAGCCGCTGACGTCGATGCTCAACTCGCTCGCGGGCAACCCCGGCGTGATCAACCAGAACGCCGCCACCTGGGGCAACGTCGCCGACCACCTGAAGAAGGCCGGAGAGGAGATGGCCAGGATCGTCGATGCCGACACCGCGCAGTGGCAGGGCGCCGCGATCTCGGCCTACACGCCGGTGGCGAAGCTGGAGGCCCAGGGCGTCAAGGCCGCCGGTATCGCCGCGGAAGGCGTTGGTGCCGCTCTCGTCGGTGCGGGCGTGGCCGTCGCGACCGTGCGCACGATCGTGCGCGACCTGATCTCGATGGCGATGTCCGAGCTGGTGCAGGCGTTGATCAGGTGGGCAGCCGCGGCTCTGCTGACGGTGGGTCTCGCGACGCCGGGCATCATCGCGGACGGCATCCGGCTGGTCATGAAGTGGGCCAAGAAGGTCTCGGACTGGCTCGACAAGATCATCAAGACGATCCGCGGCCTGTCCAAGGTCATCGACACGATCTTCAAGACCCTGGACAAGGTCAAGGACGTGCTGAAGGGCGTCATGCCCAAGGCGTCCGGCCCGTTCACCGAGATGTTCGAGAACATCGCCACCGGTGCCGTGAACACCACTGCCACCGGCGTGGTCAAGAACCTCCCCACCGAGTCCGCCAAGGTCGACGACTCGCCGTACGCGACCCGCTGAGGTCGATGAACGGCGCATTTGTCCACGTGAGGTGGACGAATGCGCCGTTCATCATGTGATCAGCTCAGCCAGGCCGCGGCGTCGTGGGGGAGTTGGCCGTTGGTCAGCGGAATGCTTGACAACGTTGGCGTGCCGGGCAGATCGATCGGTGCGCCGGACAGATTGACCACGCAGGTGTGGTCGCCCCGGCGGAACGCCAGCACGTTCTCGCCCAGGTCCAGCCATTCCAGGTCGCCGGTGATCGCGCGGCGTTGCGCGAACACCTGGCGGTACAACTCGAGCATCGAGCCGGGGTCGCCGGTCTGGGCCGCTACCGAGAACTGCTGCCAGTTGGCCGGTTGGGGGAGCCAGCTCGGACCGTCCTCAGCGGACCAGGGGAGTGGCACGCGGCAGCCGTCGCGGCCCCTGTCGGTGAAGCCGGAGCGGTGCCACACCGGGTCCTCCCGCAGCTCGTCCGGCAGGTCCTCGACCTCCCAGAGGCCCAGCTCCTCGCCCTGGTAGACGTACACACCGCCGGGCAGCGCCGCCGTGAGCATGATCGCCGCGCGGGCCCTGCGGGTGCCGAGCTCGAAGTCGGTCGGGGCGCCGTGCTGCCGGTCCGCGAAGGAGAACCCGGTCTTCTCGCGGCCGTAGCGGGTCACGTGCCTGGTGACGTCGTGGTTGGACAGGACCCAGGTCGGTGGTGCGCCGACGGGTTCGTGCGCGGCCAGCGTGTCGTCGACGACCTTGCGCAGCTCCTGGGCGTTCCAGGGGCAGCAGAGGAAGTCGAAGTTGAACGCGCTGTGCATCTCGTCCGGCCGCAGGTACCTGGCGAACCGGACGGGGTCGGGCAGCCACATCTCGCCGACGAGGATGCGGTCGCCGTCGTAGGAGTCGACGATCTTGCGCCAGCTCCGGTAGATCTCGTGCACGCCGTCCTGGTCGGAGTACGGCTGGTCGGCGTCCGGCCTGCTGAAGTCCTTGACCAGGCCGTCGGCGACGTCGATGCGGAATCCGTCGACACCGCGGTCCAGCCAGAACCGCAGGATGTCCTCGAACTCCTTCTCGACAGCGGGGTTCTCCCAGTTGAAGTCGGGCTGTTCGGCGGCGTAGAGGTGCAGGTACCAGCGACCGTCCGGCAGCTTGCTCCACGCCGGGCCGCCGAAGCGCGACTTCCAGTCGTTGGGCAGGTCCTCGGTGTCACGGATGTGGAAGCGATCCCACAGGCCCTCCTTGAACCACGGGTGCTGGTCGCTGCAGTGGTTGGGGACGATGTCGATGATCACCCGTAGGCCGAGCCCGTGCGCGTCGGCGATGAGCTTCTCCGCGTCGGCGAGTGACCCGAACACCGGCTCGATGTCGCGGTAGTCCGCCACGTCGTAGCCGCCGTCGGCGAGCGGGCTCGGGTACCACGGGTTCAGCCAGATCGCGTCGAAGCCGAGGTTCGCGATGTGGGAAAGCCTGGCGCGCAGGCCGGCCAGGTCGCCGATGCCGTCGCCGTTGCCGTCCGCGAAGCTGCGCAGGTAGACCTGGTAGATGGATGCGTTGCGCCACCAACTCATCTGGTGTCCTTTCAGCCTTTTACGCCGCCCGCGGTGAGCCCCGCGAGGATGTGCCGCTGGAACGCGAGGAACAGCGCGACCATCGGCAGGCTCGCGAGCACGAGGCCCGCGAGCAGGAGGTTGATCGGGGTGTCGGGGGCGAAGCGCTGCAACGCCACGCTGAGCGTCTGCTTCGCCGGTTCGGGGAACACGAGCAACGGCCAGATGAAGTCCTTCCAGGCCGCGACGACCGCGAAGATCGAGACGACGGCGAGGATGGGCCGCGAGATCGGCAGCACGACTCTGACCAGGGTCGTCCACGTGCTCGCGCCGTCGATCCTGGCCGCCTCCAGGAGTTCCTCCGGGATCTGGTCGAAGAACCGCTTGAGCAGGTAGACGTTCAGCGCGTTCGCCGCGAACGGCAGCCAGATGCCCGCCGGGTTGTTGAGCAGGTCGAGGTCGGTGAGCGTGAGGTAGACGGGGACCAGCAGCGCCGTCGCGGGCAGCATCAGCGTGGCGAGCATCAGGCCGAGGATCACGTTGCCACCCCACGGCTTCAGCTTGCTCAGCGCATAGGCGGCGGGGACGATCACAGCCATCTGCACGGCCCACGCGCCGATCGCGACGACGAACGTGTTGAGGAAGAACTGGCCGAGGTCCATGAAGTTCCAGGCGTTGACGTACGCGCCGGGTTCCCACGTCTCCGGCAGGATCGTCGGTGGCTGCTGCGCCAGTTCCGCCGGCGGTTTGAACGCGCCGAGCAGCACCCAGACCAGCGGCAGCAGGAACGCGGCCGTGAACACGACCAGCGTGAGCGTGAGGACGACCCAGTAGGCCTTGCCGGTGCCCTTGGTCAGCGTTCTCATGCGCCGGCCTTCCTGGTGATCTTGAGGTAGAGGAAGGAGAAGACGCTCAGCACCGCGAAGAGGATCAGGCTCATCGCGCTCGCGGTGCCGAAGTCGTTGTAGTAGAAGGCATACCGGTAGAGCAGGAGCAGCACGGTGACCGTGGACTCCTCCGGTCCGCCGCCGGTCATGACGAACGGCTCGGTGAAGATCTGCATGGTCGCGACGACCTGCAGCAGCAACAGCATCAGGATCACGAACTTGGTCTGCGGGATCGTGACGTGCCAGATCTTCTTGAGAATGCCGGCGCCGTCGAGGTCCGCGGCCTCGTACAGCTCACCGGGGATCGTCTGCAACGCGGCCAGGTAGATCAGCGTGGCCGAGCCCATGTTCGCCCACGTGATGACCAGGACGAGGCTGATCATGCTGGTGCTGCTGGAGTCGAGCCACTGGGACGTGGGGAGACCCAGTCCTCTGAGGACGGAGTTGAACAGGCCGGGGCCCGGGTCGTAGAACCACTTCCACAGCAACGCCGTCACGACCGGCGGCAGCATCACCGGCAGGTAGACGAGCAGCCGGAAGTAGCCCTTGGCGTGCCGGAGTTCGTTGAGCACCACGGCGGTGACGAACGGAACGCCGAAGCCGATGACCAGTGCGAGGATCGTGAAGTACGCCGTGTTGCGCCACGCCACCACGAACAACGGGTCCGCGAAGAGCCGCTCGAAGTTCTCCCAGCCGACCCAGTCGGGGCTCGTGACGAAGTTGACCTGCTGGAAGCTCAGCAGCACCCCGCGCAGGATCGGCCACCAGGAGAACACCGCGAAGACGACCAGCGCGGCACTCAGGAAGCCGTACGCGGTGACGTGCCGCCGCACTCACTTCACCTGCGCCAGGACGGCGTTGACCTTGGTCTCGGCGTCGCTGAGCAGTGCCGCGTGGTCGGCGTTGGGGTTGGTCAGCGTCGCCTGCACGACGGCGTCGAGAATGGCGTAGACCTGTTGTGCCTGCGGCGGTTCGAGCGTGCCCTTGGTCTGCTCCGAACCGTCCACATAGGCCTGGAAGTTCTGCACCGGCATGGTGGCGTACTTGGCCTTGAGCTCTTCCAGCTTCTTGCGCGGCTCACCGGTCCAGATGTCGGCGATCGGTGGGATGGGCAGGCCGACGGGCTGACCGCGGTCCTTGTACTTCTGCAGGTTCTCCTCGAACCGCTCGGGGTTCAGGTACTTCCACTGGATCCACTTCAGCCCGGCCTTGATCTTCTCGGGCGTGGCCTTGGGGTTGATCATGTACCCCTCGCCGCCGAGCAACGTGCCCTTCTGCCCGGGAATCGCCGCCAGCCCGTAATCCTCGTACCTGCCCTTGAACTGGTTGACGATCGTGGCGACGTTGTCGGGCGCGGCGAGGTACATGCCGAGCTGCCCGGCGCCCATCATGTTCTGCACGTCGCCGATCTCCAGGAGCTGCTTCTCGCCCATGGAGCCGTCGTCCCAGCGCATCTCCTTGAGGCGGCGCAGGACTTCCCTGCCCTTGTCGTTGTTGAAGTCGGCCTTGTAGGTGTCGCCGTCCTTGCGCGCGACGTCGCCGCCGACGGACTTCATCCACGTGGTGAAGTGCCAGCCGCCCTGGTTGCTCTTGCTGTACTCGGCGAACCCGGTGACGCCCGCGTCCTTGAGCTTCTTGGCGGCGGCCCGGACCTCGTCCCACGTCTTCGGCGGCTGGTCGGGGTTCAGCCCGGCCTTGGTGAAGTTGGTGCGGCTGTAGAGCAGGCCCATCGTGTAGTTGGCGGTGGGCAGCCCGTAGACCTTGCCGTCGGCCGTGAAGACGTCCTTGAGCTCCTGCTTGAGGTCGCCGTAGTGCGGCACGTCCTTGACGTAACCGGTGAGATCGGCGGCCTGTTTCCTGGCGATGAGCGCCGCCGGATCCGTGAAGTAGACGTAGAAGACGTCCTCCAGCTGCCCGCCGGCGAGCTTGGCGGAGAACGTCTTCGGGTCCATGAACCCCTCGTGCGGCACGAGGTCGATGTCCGGGTTCTGCTTCTCGAACTCCGCCACGTCCTCGTCGAAGACCTTGCGGTCGAACGCCTGGGTCTGCGGCGGCTGGCCGTTGATGTTGACGACGACCTTGCCGCCCGCCTCGTTCGTGGAACCGCTCCCACAGCCTGCGACCAGGACACAGCCCAGCAGCACGGCAGCGGACTTCTTCATGGTGGGGCCGCCCTTCTCGCGAGCGCGTCGATGTGACGGCGACCATAAGTCGTCGTTACATCTGAACGCAATATCTAGACGAAAACTCGCAAGAAGCCGACTGCTACCTGACTGGCGCGCTGGAGGCCCTCACCACCAGTTCGGGCTCGAAGAGCAGTTCGTCCGGCGCCACCGCGTTGCCGGAGATCTGGTTGGCCAGCAGCTCCACCGCCGCCCGCCCCATCGCCTCGATGGGCTGCCGCACCGTCGTGAGCGGCGGATCGGTGCAGGTCATGAACGCCGAATCGTCGTACCCGACGATCGACACGTCCTTGGGCACATCCAGTCCCGCGCGCCGGACGGCCCTGATCGCCCCCAGCGCCAGCGGGTCGCTGGCACAGATGATCGCCGTGACCCCGCGCTGCACGAGCTTGGTGGCCGCCGCCTGCCCGCCTTCAAGGCTGAACATGGCGTGCTCGACCTCGGCCCCACCGCACTTCTCGATGGCCTGCAGCTTCCGGTGACTCGGCACGTGGTCCGGCGGCCCGAGCACTGCCCCGATCCTGCGGTGCCCCAACGAGGTGAGGTGCCCGTACGCCTGCTCCACCGCCACCGCGTCGTCACACGAAACCCGCGGAAACGCCAGGTCGTCGATGGCCGCGTTGACCAGCACCGCAGGCAGCTTCCGCGCCATCATCTGCTGGTAGTGCCCGTGGCTGGCGTCCTTCTGCGCGTACAGCCCACCCGCGAACACGATGCCCGACACGTGCTGCTCGAGCAGCAGCTCCAGGTACTCGGCCTCGGTCACCCCGCCGGCGGTCCGCGTGCACAAGACGGGCGTGAACCCCCTTTGCGCAAGCGCGTTGCCCACGACATCCGCGAACGCGGGGAAGATCGGGTTCTGCAGCTCGGGCAACACCAGCCCGACAAGCCTGGCCCGCTCACCGCGCAGCTGCGTCGGCCTTTCGTAACCCAGCACGTCAAGCGCGGTGAGCACGGCACTGCGCGTGGCGTCCGAGACGCCCGGCTTGCCGTTCAGCACCCGGCTGACGGTGGCCTCACTGACCCCGACCTTGGCCGCGACCTCGGCCAGCCTCCGTTGCGTCATGGCGCAAGTGTACGCAAATTCTTGCGCTCGCTTGCAGTCCGAGGCTCACCCTCTCGGCAGGCGCCCACCGCACTGCGCGATGGATACGCTCCAATGTCACCCCGCAGGTGATGGGAGACATGATGGCCGCCGAACCCGTTCCTGTCCCGCTGCAGCCCTCGCAGCCGGTTCTGCCGATCGACTGGTTCGTGCGCATGCCGACCGGAGGCACGGTCTACGCGCGTTCCGCCGGCTGAGCGTTCGCCGGTGCTCTGACCGGAACGGTTCGGCGGGTGTCAGTTGCTGGGCGAGGAAGACCCAGGTCGGCGAAAATCGAATGACCCTGCCAAGGCGACTGGCGACACTGACGCCATGACCGGTGCTGCACGGCCTCAACTGCTTCGACCGCGTGCCCTGAGGCCCGGAGATCTCGTGGTCATCGCAGCGCTGTCCGGTCCGCTGCCTGCCGCTTGCGAGCCCAACGTCGAGCGGGCGGTGGTTGTGCTCGAGCGGATGGGATTCCGCGTGCGCAGGGCTCCGCTGCTCGAAGTGGGGCGGCGCCATTGGTGGAGCGCGGCCACGCCGGCGGAGATCGCCAATGAGCTCAACGGTCTTCTGCGTGATCCTGA
This sequence comes from Lentzea flava, assembly GCF_014648475.1. GTDB lineage: Bacteria > Actinomycetota > Actinomycetes > Mycobacteriales > Pseudonocardiaceae > Lentzea > Lentzea flava. The sequence continues at coordinate 80,506 of NZ_BMRE01000004.1, forward strand.
GGTGCGCGCGATCATCGCGAGTGACGGTGGTCAGACAGCGCTCGGCTACCTCGACCTGATCGACGTCGAGGCGATCAGGGCCGACCCCAAACCGATCCTGGGCTACAGCGACATCTCGCTGCTGCATCTGGTGCTCTATGCGCGCGCGGGTCTGGTCGGGTTCCATGCCGACATGGCGGTCCCCGGCTTCGGAGGGCACTGGCAGTCTGCGCCCGCGGCGCGCCGAGCGGAACTCGAGAAGCTCTACTCCAGGTTGCTGACCGGTACCGCGGCGATCGGTGCGCTGCCGGTGAGCCCGTCGTGGGAGTGCTGGCGTCCTGGTCGTGCCGAAGGTCGGCTGATCGGCGGGGTGATCAATCGGATCGTGCTGGCGCAGGCGACGCGTTTCGCGCTGCCGCTCGAGTGCTTCGACGGTGCGGTGCTGTTCTGGGAGGAGATGGGCGGCCTGGCATCGCACGTGTGGAGCTATCTGCAGGTGATGCGGCACAGCGGCATCCTCGATCGGATCTCCGGCATGGTCGTCGGCGTTCCGCGCGAGATCAGCGGACTCGAGCCCGGCGCCTCCCCGACGCTGTCCGAGATGGTCCTCGACGTCCTCGGCGACCGTGACATCCCGGTCCTGGGCAACGTCGAGTTCGGGCATGCCGGCCCGAATCTGCCGATGCCGGTCGGCATCCGCGTCGGTCTCGATGCGCAGCAGCGGACGTTGTCGCTGCTCGAACCGGCGATGGGGCCGAGGATCCCTCAAGGATCACCGACCCGGTGAACGTGTGCGGTCACAGCGCTAGCCGAGGGCTTCCCGCCACAGCAACGCCACCCCGTGCCCCGGCAGCAGCCACGACCGCACGTCCAGGTCGCCGAGCTCCCCGGCCTCCAGCCACTGCGCGGAGGTCGTCGCCGACCGGAACGTGAAGGGCATGACCCGGAACTCGTGCCTGGGGGAGTGGTCGACCGCCAGCCCGGTGGCGTCGAAGGTGATCTTGTCCACAAAGGACGGATAGGGCGACTGCCAGTAGCAGAAGCCGTCGTTGGTGCGCTGCAGGGTGCGCGACCAGACGGTGAGGCCGCAGATCGCGCGGACCACGTGGTCGTCGGCGATGCCGCTGAGGTCGCACTCGAAGATCCGCAGGTCGCTCATGTGGTCGAGCGGGCTGAGCTTGCGCATGGGGCCCATGGACTCGCGGAAGAACGTCAGGTAGTTGGCCCACTGGTCGAACCGCACCTCGACCGGCGGGATCTGGCTCGGTTCGGCTGAGCGGCGCTGGCCCTCGTGGTCGATGTAGTCGATGGCGATCTGGGTGGAGTGGCGCAGGTCGTCGACCGAGTCGAGGAACAGCGACGGGTCCGGGATGAAGTAGGACTCGAAGAGCGGGTAGCGGCACGCGGCCGGGATGGTGTCGCGCAGCAGGGCGTTCGAGGTGGCGAAGATGACGAAGCGGTCGACGGGGACGATGTTGCGGAACTGGTACCGCTGCGTCGTCATGAAGTGGTAGGTCTTCGTGTCGATGCCCTGCAGTTCGAGCTTCACCGTGGTGCTGGTGCTGATCGTCAGGTCGTCGCCGCGCGGGCGCATGCCGTCGCCGCCGAGAACACCTGCCACCACGTCGTCGTTCGCGGCGTTCGGGCCGTAGACCGACGACAGGAAAGTGCGCAGCACCTCGGACGGCAGCAGGTGTTCGACGATGCCGGGCCCTGAGATCCGGCCTATCTCCGCGACGAGGCGCTTGTGCAGGAACAACTCGTAGGCGCCGAGCAGGAAACCCGCCAACGCCGGCAACGGCCACAGCACCACCAGGGCGTCGTGCAACACGCTTCGCGACGTGGGTTGCCACAGCAGCACTGCGGTCAGATCAGCGGCCGCGACGACCAGAAGAACGATCGCGACGGCCAGCGCCTGTTTGTGCCTGCGCGCCCCCGCCACCTGGTCGCCGCCCCCTCACTCCACCGACTGTCCATACATGGTGGGAGTGATGTCGGATCAGCGCCAGACCCTTTCGGTGCATGCCGTATCAGCGGGTCTTGTTCCAGATCGGGTTGTCTGACACCCCCACGTAGGTGCTGAGGGTGGCTCTCTCCTTGGACTCGTCGGTGGCGAGGTCGTTGTACAGACCCAGAAGATGCGTGGTCATGGCGCTTTTCGCGCCGACCTCGTCGTGCCTGCGCAGGAACCAGATGACCTGCTCGTGCTCGTTCGCGGAACGGTTGTGCACCTCGCGGGACGGGTGCGCGTGCCGCTTGCAGTCCTGCAGACCGGGGACGAGCGCCTGGTACATGTTCTCCAGCAGCTCGTTGTGCGACGCGCGAACCAGCGCCGAGTGGAACTCCTCGTCCGACTCGATCACTTCCTGCGTGTCCTCGACCGGCGCGCGCTGGTAGCGACGGTTCAGCTTCGCCAGTTCGTCCAGCTCTCCGTCGCCCGCGCGGACCGCGGCCAGGCTCGCGGCCGTGGTCTCCAGCGCGATCCGCACTTCCAGCAGGTCGGTCTGGGAGAACTGGCGCGCGGCGAGCCTGCCCTCGAGGTGCTCCTCGACGGCGGCCAGGTCGGTGCGGCGCACGTACCAGCCGAGACCACGGCGGACCTCGACGATGCCCTGCAGCTGCAGTCGCTGCAGAGCTGTACGCAACGACGACCTCGCGACATCCAGTTTGCGGGCCAGTTCCGGCTCGGTGGGGAGGCGATCACCGGCTTTGAGGGTGCCGCCGATGATCTGCTCACGGAGCTTCTGCTCGATCAGCTCCGGCAGTGGGCGTCGCGAATCGGGCGAGAGCGACCAGCTCTCGCCGAGATGTGCGTCGTCGGCGGGCATTGGTTCAGTTTAGGCGTGTTGCCGGTCAGTTGCAACTTGTCTGGCAACCTGGCGACCGTTGACAGACAACCTACAACGCGGGATTCTTTTCTCATGGCGAGACGCCTGGGACCGCCCACACCCAGGAGCCCGTACTCGCCTAGTCGGGAGGGAACGAGATGTCCGCAGGGAGCGCACTCGGAATCGCCGCCGCCGTAGCAGTCGCTGTCACCGCGATCGGCTGGCGCACAGTGCTCACGATGATCGCCGTCTCGGTCGTCGCGCTGGCCGTTGTCGGCTTCGTGAACGTCACCAGCATCGTGTTCGGCTGATGAGCAGACCCACCAACCCGGTGCCCGGCCCGCGTCCCGTCCGACGCAGGCCGGGCACCGGTCTTTCTGGGGGTGTTCCCTCAGCCCGGTGTGACGTGGAGCGCTATGGTTCCGCGACTCCACCGCGTCGGGTTACGTGAACACGGGGTCTTTCGATGTTGGCTTCAAGTACGCACGCTTTGCACGCACGTCTCGCACCGGCGCAGGCGTTGGTCGACGAGCGGCGCACGCTCTACCGGCTCGCGGTCGACCTGTTCGCCCCCGGCACCGGGTTGTCCGACAACCTCGCCGACCACCCGATCGTCCGTTACGAGGTCGGCAGGGCGCTGGCAGGACACGGTGGTCTGGATCCCTCCCGGTTGCACGAGGTCGCCGCGCTGCGAGTGCGCGACGCCGGCATCGCGGTAGCTGCCGATCCACGCGCCGCCGAGGTGCTCGAGGCACCGTTGCGGATCGTGGCCCCGCCCGGCGCCGCGCCCCGGCCGCTCACGGAGGCCGACGGGGAGCGGTTCGAGGCCGCCTTCGCCATCGTGGCCGACGGCGTCCGCCTGCTCAGGCGACTGGCGCCCGCGATGGCCGACGACCTGCTGGCCCACGTCTCGATGCTGGCCGTGCTCAAGGCGGAGACGTCCGGCGGCGTCGTGTCGGCGTCCTCGCGGTACGTCCCCGGCATCGTGCTGATCGACGAGCCGTCCGCCCCGATCGAGGTGGCGGAGGCGCTCGTTCATGAAGGCGCCCACGAGAAGTTCTTCGACCTGGCGATCACGCGCGAGTTCCTCGACGTGCGGGCCGAGGACGTCGAGGAGTTCGAGAACTCCTGGTCGCACGCTCGATGGCCGCTGGAGCAGACCTTCGCGGCCTGGCACGCCTACAGCTGCCTGGCCCAGTTCGCCGAGTCGTGCGGCGAGGAGGATCTCGGCCGCGACTCCCTGCTGCCCAAGGCGCGGGAACGGGCCGACGAGATCGGCGCCTGGCTGATCGCCCACGAGGTCGAGCTGCGGCCCGACGCCCGGTGGTTGTTGCACGCCTTCACGGGTGACCCTCTGGGTGAGACGGCGTCTCCAGCGGACCAGGCGGATGCGGACGTTCGCGAAGACGGCCACTTCCACGTGCTGCCGGACGTCCGGTACAAGCGAGCTGACACAGGGCGTGTGGTGGTGGGCAGGGCGACCCAGCCGCCCCAGCTCTTCTGGCTCGACGAGGACGCGGGCTGGGTGATGGCCCAGTGCGGGCCGAGCGGGACAGCGGAGTTCCGCGACCTCCTGGCGAGGGCGACCGAGGAATGGCAGGCCGATTCCGCGGTGGTGGCCCGTCGGCTGAAGAGCGCGCTCGGCTCGCTCGTGCGCGCGTCTCTGGTCGAGTGGACGCCGTGAGCATCGGAACACAGCGAAGAGGCGACTGATGATCAGCCCGGAGCAGCTTGCCCGTCAGCCTCGGCTCCTACCGGTGCCGCCGCCTCTTCCCGCGAGTGCGGGAGGGCCGGTGCGGAGGCAGGGGCGTAGGGCGGTCGTTCCGGTGGAGTGGTTTCGGCGGATGCCGAACGGTGGTACCGCTTACCGGCGGCTCGACTGATGGTCGTGGGCCACTCGGTCCTGACTCGTGAAATTGCGCAGAAGTTTTCGCCCTTGTCACCTCTTGAGCCGATATTTCCGATCCATAAGCGCGATACGCGGGAGTATTTCCAGGACATGCGTACTGCACATAGGATGGCCACGGGAACGCCTGTCCGCCGCACGACGCATCCGTGCTGGTCCTGGGCGGTTTCCCTGCCGTCGTCGGACCGGTGGGTCCGTTCTGTCCACATATGGTCACGGAGCGATATACCTGCAGGTGAAGCCCCCTTGCGGTCCGATGTAGACTGCCGCATCCCGGATCGCCGGGATGCGTGTTGACTCATCAGTTGCACGGCAGTTCGTCGGGCTCGATATCTTGCGCTTGACGCACACTCAGGCCATGCACTGGTGCAGTGCGCCACGATTAATGATCACTATCGTTCGAGCACGCACCTTCAGGCATCCGGGAATGGCAGGTCGTCGGCGCCGTGTTGTGGGGAGTCGAGACCGAGAATGCTCCGGTCGCCCGTGCGTTCCCTCGAGCTCCCCACGTCGAGAAGGAACCATGACCACCCCGAACCAGCCCATTCGCCGGCCGCAGTCCCCGTTCGACGCCGGCGTTGTTGTTCCGCACCTCCCCACCGGTGTGGGTCCGGTGATCGGCCAGCCGGTCACCTCTGTCGACTGGTTCCGGCGCATGCCGAACGGTGGCACCGTGTTCCTGCGACCTGCCGAGGTCGAGCAGAACGACTGAGTCGCGTTCGCATGTGTCGTCTGAAGGGGCCGGTTCGCCGGCCCCTTCGGCGTTCGGTCGTTCGGGTACGCGACTTCACAGCCGTATAACAACTAGGCCACAGGGCGTACCTGGAGGGCTCGGATCACCCGTTAGGGGGGACGTCGATGGTCTTAGATCTCGGCATCCCGCCGAACCCCCAACGGAGTATCACGATGCGCCTCACGCCCCTGAGAAGAGCCGGCCTGCTCGCTTCCGCCGCGGTTGCCGCTGTCGCGTCGCTCGCCCTGGTGAGCACCGCCGCCGCACAGGACGAGCCGACGACGAACGACGAGCGTGCGACTCCGTTCACCAAGAACATCGACTACAACCACCCCGACGCCTGCAAGGTCGGCGGACTGACCGGGGAGCGGATCCACCCGAGCGAGTTCACCTACACCGGCGGGGACAATCAGCAGTACCTCAACATCACCGGGGTGCCCTCCGACAAGACGGTCACCGGCGTGGTCGTCAAGGGTGGCCCGAACTTCAACGTCTACCTCGCCAAGGACCTCGGCGACCTGCCGTGGAACGAGCTGCGCTCGCCGTTCAACGGTGGTGACCAGCTCCCGAAGATCAGCCACTGGTACGGCTGCGGCATCAAGAAGGAAACGACCACCACCACGACCACCACCACGACGACGACCACCACGACGGCCGGGACGACGACGACCAGCGCCGCCGAGACGACGACCACGTCGTCCTCGCAGGTCGCGGCGACGACGACCACCACGGCCGCGGCCGCGGCGGTGAGCGAGGACCTCGCCTCGACCGGTTTCGGGTCCGCCTGGCTGGTCGGTCTCGGTGCCGCCCTGCTGGCCGCCGGTGCCGCCGTGCTGCTGGTGCTGCGCAGGCGCCGCGCCTAACTCCGTTCCATCAGCACGCCCCAGAGCGTGCTGAAGTTGACGCGGGTTTCGACGTGGAACTCCACGTCCTCAGGAGCCGCCCCGCCGCCGTAGATCTCCACGGCGCGCTGGGCGGCTTCTGCGCCTTTGGCGCCGGCCAGGCAGGCCAGGTCCCACGCCACGGGGCCGCGCCAGGTGTCCTCGAAGTCGTTCCACACCGGGCCGGACGGGGTCATCAGGACGTTGCCGAAGTGCGAGTCGCCGTGCAGCGGCTGGACGTCGCGGTAGTGCGCGTTCCAGCGGGTCAGCAGCTCTGTGTGGCGCTCGCGGAACGGTTCCAGGCCGGGCAAGCCGCGGCCCTCCAGGTACGCGAGGGTGTTCTCGACGTCGTCCAGCGGGCCCCGCTCGGGCAGCGGGCCCTCGTACCGCCGCAGTTCTGCGTGCAGGTCGGGCAGCAGCTTGAGCACGTCCGGGCGGCTCAGTTCCACGTTCGGGTCGTGCGGGACGTACGTGCTGAACGTGAACACGAAGCCGTCACGCACGTGAGGGCCCGCCGGCAGTTCGGCCGAAGGCGCCACGACGGGGACGCCCCGCGAGGCCAGGAACGCCGACACGGACAGGTCGCGGGCCAGGTGGCCGGCCACCGACGGGCGGACAAGGGCCGTGCGCTTGGCGATGCGGGCGACGACCGGGGCCGGGCGCAGGTGCACGAGGACGTTGCTGCCGTCCTTCAGCACGACGGGGTCGGTGGCGACCACGCCGTGGGTGGCCGCCAGCGACACGGCGGCCCGCACAGCTGCTGAGGTGCTCATGCGCTCCAGGCTGGCATCAGCCCTGCGGCAGGAGCGACTCCATTTCCGAGATCTCCTTCTCCTGAAGGGTGATCACGTCCTGGGCCAGCTTTCGCGTCTCCGGGTCGGTGCCCGCGGCCAGGTGCTTGCGCGCCATCTCCACGGCACCGCGGTGGTGCTGGATCATCAGCGAGAGCCACTGCCGGTCGAACTCGGTGCCGTCGAGCTCGGCGAGGTTGCCCAGATCGACCATGCCGTGCGTGTCGGAGTGGCCGTGTGACGAATGGCTCTCCGCCTTGACGGGAGCGCCCCAGTCCTTCAACCAGCCGTTCATGCGGTCGATCTCCGGCTTCTGGGCCTTCGAGATGCGCGCCGCCAGGTCGATCACGTGCGCGTTCTCGGTGCGGGACGCGACCAGTTCGGTCATCTCCAGCGCCTGCTCGTGGTGCGGGACCATGCCCTGCGCGAACGCGACGTCCGCGGAGTTGTGCGTGGCAGGGGAACCACAGGCGGACAGCAACAGGACAGAAGCGACAGCGAGCATTCGGAGCACGGCGGCAGGATACGTGTGACCTGCGCTACGCCGCTGGCCACCGGCCATGGCCCACCCGAATGGAGCTGATCGGCTCCGTCTAATATCCGGTGAGTTTCCCGAACGACTGGTCCCACCAAGGCCTGGAGGCACCGTGACGGCCGTAGCCCCGCAGCCGATCGCAACGCGTCCTTATCCGACGCGCACTGCGGTCAAGGGGTCCTTCCTGCTGCGGATGTTCCGCACCACGGACCACAAGCAAATCGGCATCATGTACCTGGTCACCTCGTTCGCCTTCTTCATGGTCGGCGGCGCGATGGCCATGCTGATGCGGACCGAGCTGGCCCGTCCCGGCATGCAGTTCCTGAGCCAGGAGCAGTTCAACCAGCTGTTCACGATGCACGGCACCGTGATGCTGCTGCTGTACGCGACCCCGATCGTCTTCGGGTTCGCGAACTTCGTGCTCCCGCTGCAGATCGGCTCGCCCGACGTGGCGTTCCCGCGGCTCAACGCGTTCTCGTACTGGCTGTACCTCTTCGGCGGCCTGATCGTGATGGCGGGCTTCATCACCCCCGGTGGTGCGGCCGACTTCGGCTGGTTCGCCTACACGCCGCTGAGCAACGCCATCCACTCGCCGGGTGTCGGCGCCGACCTGTGGATCTCCGGCCTGGTGGTCGGTGGTCTCGGCACCATCCTCGGCGCGGTGAACATGATCACCACCGTGGTCTGCCTGCGCGCGCCCGGCATGACGATGTTCCGGATGCCGATCTTCACCTGGAACATCCTGGTGACGTCGGTGCTGGTGCTGCTCGCGTTCCCGATCCTCACCGCGGCGCTGCTCGGCCTGCTCGCCGACCGCCATCTCGGTGCCCACGTGTTCGACCCCGCCAACGGCGGTGTGATCCTGTGGCAGCACCTCTTCTGGTTCTTCGGCCACCCCGAGGTCTACATCGTCGCGCTGCCGTTCTTCGGCATCGTGTCGGAGATCTTCCCGGTGTTCAGCCGCAAGCCGATCTTCGGCTACAACGGCCTGGTCTACGCGACGCTCGGCATCGCGGCCCTGTCCGTCGCCGTGTGGGCGCACCACATGTACGCGACCGGCGCCGTGCTGCTGCCGTTCTTCGCCTTCATGACGTTCCTCATCGCGGTCCCGACCGGTGTGAAGTTCTTCAACTGGATCGGCACGATGTGGAAGGGCCAGCTGACGTTCGAGACGCCGATGCTGTTCTCGATCGGCTTCATCGTCACGTTCCTCTTCGGTGGCCTCTCCGGCATCCTGCTGGCCGCGCCCGCGATCGACTTCCACGTGTCGGACACGTACTTCGTCGTCGCGCACTTCCACTACGTGCTCTACGGCACGATCGTGTTCGCGACCTTCGCCGGCATCTACTTCTGGTTCCCGAAGATCACCGGCCGGTTCCTCGACGAGCCGCTCGGCAAGCTGCACTTCTGGACGACGTTCATCGGCTTCCACGCGACCTTCCTCGTCCAGCACTGGCTGGGCAACGAGGGCATGCCGCGCCGGTACGCCGACTACCTCGCGTCCGACGGCTTCACGACGCTGAACATGATCTCGACGATCGGTGCCTACATCCTGGGCGCGTCGACGCTGCCGTTCATCTGGAACATCTTCCGCAGCTACCGCTTCGGTGAGGTCGTCACGGCGGACGACCCGTGGGGCTACGGCAACTCGCTCGAGTGGGCCACCTCGTCCCCGCCGCCGCGGCACAACTTCACCGAGCTGCCCCGGATCCGTTCGGAGCGCCCGGCGTTCGAGCTGCACTACCCGCACATGGTCGAGCGCATCCGCAACGAGGGTCACGTGACCTTCACCGGCAAGGCGATCGCGCACAAGGACGCGCCGCCCGCGCTGTCCGAGATGGCGGGAGCCGCGATCCAGTCCGGTACGGCCTCCGAGAAGTCGGAGTCGGACCACAAGTAACCTGCACTTCAAGGTTCAACGACGAGCCCCGGCTGCTTCCACGCGGTCGGGGCTCTTCGCGTCTTACGAGGAGACGACGACGTGAAAACGCCCGTGCTGATCACCGTGACCGGCCCCGACAAGCCCGGCGTCTCCTCCGTGCTCTTCGCCGTGCTGACCAGGCACGGCGTCGAGGTGCTCGACGTGGAGCAGGTCGTCATCAGGGGCCGGTTGGTGCTCGGCGCCCTGGTCTCGACCGACCACGACCCGGAGGGCCTGCAGGAGTCCGTCGAGCAGGCAATGGCCACGGTCTCGATGCACGTGGAGATCGAGATCGGCGCCGACTCGAAGCGCACCGCGCGCCTGGAGTCGTCCCACGTGCTGATCGTGCTGGGCCGCCCGGTGACCGCGAAGGCGTTCACCGAGGTCGCGCGGCGGCTGGCGTCGCTCGGCGTCAACATCGACGCGATCCGCGGCGTCGCCGACTACCCCGTCACGGGCCTTGAGCTGCGCGTTTCCGTCGCCGACGACACGCTGGAGAACGACGCGGAGCTGCGGTCGGCGCTCGCGGACGTGTCGGTGCGGGTCGGCCTGGACATCGCGGTCGAGCGGGCGGGCCTGACGCGGCGGGCGAAGCGCCTGGTCGTGTTCGACGTCGACTCCACGCTCATCCAGGGCGAGGTGATCGAGATGCTGGCCGCGCACGTCGGTTGCGAGGAGCAGGTGCGCGAGATCACCGACGCGGCGATGCGCGGCGAGCTCGACTTCGCCGAGTCGCTGCGGCGCCGGGTCGCGTTGCTGGAGGGCCTGGACGAGAAGGTGCTGGACGAGGTCGCGGCGTCGCTGGAGCTCACGCCGGGCGCCCGCACGACGATCCGGACGCTCAAGCGCCTCGGCTTCTACTGCGGTGTCGTGTCCGGCGGCTTCACGTCGGTGATCACGGGCCTCGCCGACGAGCTCCAGCTCGACTTCTGCGCGGCGAACACGCTGGAGGTCGTGGACGGCAAGCTGACCGGGCGCGTGGTCGGCGAGATCGTCGACCGGCCGGGCAAGGCGGTGGCACTGCGCCGCTTCGCCGACGAGGTCGGTGTGTCGCTGGCGCAGTGCGTGGCGGTCGGTGACGGCGCGAACGACATCGACATGCTCAGCGCGGCGGGCCTCGGCATCGCGTTCAACGCCAAGCCGGCGTTGCGCGAGGTGGCCGACGCCGCGTTGTCGCACCCGTTCCTCGACGCGGTGCTGTTCATCCTCGGCGTGACGAGGGCCGAGGTGGAGGCCGCGGACGCGGCCGACGGCCTGGAGCTGACCCGGCCGTGATGATCCTCGACCTGATCGCCTCCCGGAACTACGCCGAGGAGTCGGAAGTCCGCGCGATGCCGATGGTGCTGCGCATCGAACGGGTCGATCCGCCTTCCCGGACGGCGTTGCTCGAAGCCGCGGCCGCGTCGGCGGTCGCGGTGTGCCTCGACCCGCGTGCCGACGTCGGCGGCGAGTGGCACGAGGCCGTGCGCGCGTGGGTGGCCGGGCGGATCCGCAAGGTGTCGCGGCGGGCCCGTGGCGCGCAGTGGGACGCCGTGCAGGAGCTGCCGGGCGTGACGATCACCGTGGACGGCGCCTCGGTCCGCTCGTTGCTGCCCGTGCTGGTGTCCGAGACGCCGCGTGAGGTCGCGAAGCTGCAGATCTCCGGCTCCGACCTGCCCGTGGACGAGCCGGGGCCGGTGCCGGAGGGTGCGCGGCTGCTGTACGTGAACCCGCGCGTCGAGATGTCCGCGGGCAAGCTCGCGGCTCAGGTGGGGCACGCGTCGATGTTGCTGGCGCCGCGGCTGTCCGAGGCCGAGCTGAAGGCGTGGGCGACGCTCGACTACCGGTGTGCCGTGCGGACACCGTCCGTGGCGGAGTGGGACTCGTTGGTGCACAGCGGTGATGTCGTCGCGGTGCGGGACGCGGGCTTCACGGAGGTCGAGCCGGGCACGACGACCGTGCTCGCTGTTTGAGATCGGTCCAATCGGGTAAATCCGCCTCTCGTGGGCTTACTCGACGTGCTCGACGCGCGGCTCGGTGACGGGCTGGAGAACGTGCTGTGCTCCCACCACGCCAGGAGACTCCGGCGGCTGGGCTGGGGCGAGGTGCTGGACGGTGACGGCGCGGGGTGGTTCACCCCGCGCCGAACTGTGCAGCACGGCAACAAGTTCGAGGTTCTGGTCGACGGCGCCACGGCGTTTCCCGTTGTGGCAGAGGCGATCGAGAACGCGCAGAAGTACGTCCACATCGCGAACTGGCACGCCTCGCCGGACTTCCAGCTGACCCGCGAACCGGGAGCGCCGCAGCTGCGCGAGCTGCTTTCGGCTGCCGCGGAACGGGTTCCGGTGCGCGTGCTGCTCTGGGCGGGCCCGCCCATCCCGTTCTTCGAGCCGACACGCAAACGGGCAGCGGCGGCCAAGAAGGCGTTCCTGGAGTGCGGCGCCGTCCGCTGCGAGCTCGACGCCCGCGAACGAACCCTGCACTGCCACCACGAGAAGATCGTGATCGTCGACGACGTGGCGTTCGTCGGCGGCCTCGACATGACGGCGGTCGAGGGCGACCGCCACGACTCGCCGGAGCACCCGCCGCGCGACCTCGGCTGGCACGACCACATCGCCCGGATCGAGGGCCCGGCGGTGGCCGAGGTGGCCGCCCACTTCGCCGCGCGGTGGCTGGAGATCGCGGGGGAGACCCTGCCCGCGCCCGAGGTGCCGCCGGAAGCCGGGTCGTCGTCCGTGCAGCTGGTGCGGACGATCCCGGAGCGCACCTACGGCTTCGCGCCGCACGGCGACTTCAGCCTGCTCGACTCGTACCTGCGGGCGTTGCGGGCGGCCAGGTCGCTGATCTACCTGGAAAACCAGTTCCTGTGGTCGCCCGAGATCACCGAGGTGCTGATCGACAAGCTGCGCAACCCGCCGACACGTGAGTTCCGGATGGTGCTGCTGCTGCCGCAGAAACCCAGCAACGGCGCCGACACCACGCGCGGGCAGCTCGGCCGGTTGATCGACGCCGACTCCGGCGGACGCCTGGTCGCCGCGACCCTGGTCGCCCACGGCGACGCACCGGTCTACATCCACGCCAAGCTGTCCATTGTGGACGACCGATGGCTCTCGGTCGGCTCGGCGAACCTCAACGAGCACTCGTTGTTCAACGACACCGAGGTCAACGTCGTGACCGACGACCCGGAGGTGGCGCGGTCGACCCGCCTGCGGCTGTGGGCCGAGCACCTGGACGCGGACGTGACGGGTCCGATCGACGACGTCGTGGACAAGATCTGGCGGCCCGCGCTGAAGGGGCCATCGCGGGTGATGGAGCTGCCCGGGGTGTCGCGGCGGGCGGGAAGGCTGCAAGGACCGTTACGCGGATTGCTGGTCGACGGCTGATCTCCAGGTCTAGTTTGGCGACGTGGCCAACGAGGTGACGATCCCCTGCTGCCGTGCGCCTCCATCGACGAGGTCGCCGAGTTCTACGTGATGCTCGGGTTCACCGTCACGTACCGGCAGTACCGCCCGAACGCGTACGTGTCGGTGCGGCGCGAGGACATCAACCTCCACTTCTTCGGCATCCCCGGCTACGAACCCGAACGCTCGTACAGCTCGTGCCTGATCCAGGTCGACGACCCTCGTGAGCTGTACGAGGTGTTCGCGTCCGGCATGCGGACGGTCTACGGGAAGGTGCTGGTGGCGGGCATCCCGCGGATGACACGGCCGCGGCGGGACGGCTTCCTGGTGGTCGATCCCGGCGGCAACTGGATCCGGGTCGTGCCCGCGGTGCGGGAGCGGGAGCCGGCGCGCAACGGGCTGACGCGGGCGTTGCGGAACGCGGTCACGCTGGCCGGGTCGCACGGGGCGGAGCGGCAGGCGTTGAAGATCCTCGAAGGGGCGTTGGCACGGGAGGTGCACGCTTCGGAGGAGGAGCGGGCGTCGGCGTTGGAGTTCCGCGACGAACTGCTGGAACGGCTCGGCCTGCACGGCTTGCGCTGAACAGAGGGTTTCGCGGCTCTTCGCAGACGAGGGTGTAGTCGGGGTGGGCAGGTCGGTCTCGGGATGAGGGTCGAGGTAACGGCAGTCGTCACGACGAGGTGGGGCGGCTCAAGGGCCTCGGCGCGACCGAGCTTGGCCCTGGCGGCCCGGCGCAGATCCGGACGCCGCCCCGTACCCAGATCGCCGGGACCTGACCGCGGTCACCGCTGTCGAACTTTGGTGCGGAATGCGATCGGTGTCTGCCGAGTCCGCTGGTGGAAGTACTTGGAGAAGTTGGTGGCGTCGTTGAAGCCGAGGTCGTTGGCGATCTTCGCGGCGGTGTGGTCGGAGTGGGCGAGCAGGCGTTTGGCTTCGAGGATGATGCGGCGGTCGATGAACTCCTTGGCCCCCATACCGGTCGCGGCGAACGCCGCCCTGGCGAGGGTGCGCGGGGAGTAGCCGAGCTGGGCGGCGTAGTCCTCGACGCGGCGGGTACGGGCGAAATCGCGCTCGACCGCGTGCCGGAACCGCCGGAACGTCTCGTTCGCCTCCCCTGCCGGTGACCGGGTGGTCCCGGTGTGGGACAAGCGGATGGCCAGGACTGCGAGCAGGTGCCGCATCGCCGACAGATGGACCGGCAACGGCAGCGTGCCCAGTGCCCGGAACTCGTGCTCGAGGTGGGTGCGGGCCATCCTCAGGGACTCCCCGCCGTTCTCCGGCGTGTACAGGGTCGGGGCTCCCGGTTCGTTGATACGGGCGGTCTCGGCCGTGTCGGGGTCGAGGAAGTCGTCCTCGAAGAGGATCAATGATCCTTCGACGTCGGTCAGGTCACCCCAGCGCCCGACCTCCCCGGGACGGACCCACAGCCATGAGCCCGGTTCGGCCGTGTAGTCCACGAAGTCGACCATGAACCCCAATCGTCCCTTCGCGGGAGTGATGAGCTGGTGGAAGTGGAGCCGCTGCAAGCGCGCGAGCATCGCCAGGTTCCGGCTCCGCAACTCGCCCAAGGTCAGCACCTGCACCCCGGATGGGGAGCCGATGGGAGCCTGGAACTCGACCTCCAGGATCGCCGCCGCGGATTGTCGGTTTTTCACCATCACGAGACCTGAGCGTACCGGGCAAAGTACGAGGTCCTGGCCTAGCTTCGAGGTGTCAGGGCACCAGCGCCGCCAAACGTGTGGCGGGTAACGACAAGAGAGGACGTCATGACAAGCGCGAAGGACACGGTTCTGGCAGCCGCGAAGGAACTGTTCGCCGACAAGGACCCGGCTGCGGTGGACCGCTGGGTGGCATCGGACTACAAGCAGCACTCCTCGCTCGCGCCCGACGGACCCGAGGGCCTGCGCGGCCTGGTCGCGAACCTGCCTGAGGGTTTCCGATACGAGGGCGCGCGAGTCATCGCCGACGGCGACCTGGTCGCACTCCACGGCACCTACTACGGCTTCGGCCCCGACCCGCTGGTCGCGTTCGACCTGTTCCGCGTCGAGAACGGCAAGCTCGCCGAGCACTGGGACGCGCTCACCCCGGTCGTCGAGGACACCGCCTCAGGCCGCTCCCAGACCGACGGTCCGACCGAGATCGGCGACCCGTCCCGGACCGAGGCGACCCGCGCGCTGGTGACCCGGTTCGCCGAGAAGGTGCTCCAGGGCGCCGACTACTCGGTGCTGACCGACTACATCTCGATCGAGCAGTACGACCAGCACAACCCCGAGGCAGCCGACGGCCTCGACGGCTTCGGCGCAGCCGCAGCGACCTGGGCCGAGCAGGGCAAGAACCTGGTCTACAAGACCATCCACCGGGTGATCGCCGAGGGCGACTACGCCCTGGTCCAGTCCGAGGGCGAGTTCGGCCAGCCGGTCGCCTACTGGGACCTGTTCCGCGTCTCGGGCGGCAAGATCGTCGAGCACTGGGACGTCGTGGCCCCGATCCCGGCCGAACTGCCGCACGGCAACGGCCTCTTCTGAGGAGCCGGCATGAGCGAGTTCGCTTTCGCGGGCAAGACCATCGAATTCACCGTCGACAACGGTGTGGTCTTCCACAACACCTACACCGCCGACGGCAAAGGCCTGCACTACCAGGCCGTCGCCGGGCCGACCAAGGGCGCCGCGGAGGATGTCCGGCTCCAGGCTGCCGAGGTCGCACCGGGCGTCTACCTGGTGGGTTGGACCGAGGCTTCGGGCATGACGGTCACGCACGCGATGAACTTCAACGAGGGCATCATCCACGCCTTCTGGACCTACGAAACCGACACCGGCCGGATCGGCGAACTCCACCACGGCACGTTCCGTCAACTGACCTGACCCGCTCCCGTCAACACAACCGATCCGGCCCCACGAAACCACGGGCCTGGACCGCCTTCCGTGGTCCGGGGTCTTGAAGCTGCGTGGCGTGGGAGGTGTCCTGACGCCAGACGTGCCCGCAGCCGGCGCAGCGGTAGCGGCGGATCGTGACCAGCAGCGCCGTGGGCCGCCAGCCGAACGGCTCGTGCGCGAGCCGCGACCCGGACGACCCTGAGGAGGCGTCGGACCGCTGGTGTCGCCGGTGCGGCTGCGAGGGGCTTCCGGGTGGGCGGTGTGAGAGCTCCCATCCTCGGAAGAGCTCGACCCTCATCCCGGGACCGGCACGCCCACCCCAGCTACACCCTCATCTGCGAAGAGCCGGTTTCGCCGCTTAATCTACATAGGTAGTATTGTGGTGTGGAGCCACTGCAACGCATCGGCAAGGCCACCGTCGACGTGCTCCAGGTGCTGCTCGGCACCGACGAGCCGCGCTGGGGCCTGGAGATCATCAAGCTGACAGGGCGGCCGTCGGGCAGCGTCTACCCGTTGCTGGACAGGCTGGAGCGGGCCGGCTGGGTCACGTCGTCGTGGGACGACGACGTGGAACGGCGTGGGCCGCGGCGGCGGATGTACCGGCTCACGGCCGACGGCGCCGTTGAGGCTCGGAAGGTCGTCGCGCGGGCCGCTCCTGCGCCCCGGTTGGTGCCCAGGACCGCGCAGTGAAGGCCGCGCTGTGGGTCGTGCGGTTCGCGGCGGCCGTGGTGGGCGATGAGCGTTATCGCGAGCACTGGGAAGCGGATGTTGTTGGGGCGCGCGAACTCGGCATGTCGCCGTTGAAGGTTGCGTTCGGGGCGTTGCGCGCTGTCGTTGTCATGCCGTCGAAAGGGGTTGCTGTGGCTGGAATCGGGCCGTTGGGCATCGCGTTGAAGCACGCGCAGACGCCGCGTGGGCGGGTGCTTGCGATCGCCGTCGTGTCGGCGTTGTTGTTGCTCGGCGGAGTGGCGATGCTGTTCGCTTGAGCAAATTGCTCGGTGTCGTTTCGGCGGGGCCGGGCTTAGCTTCGGGCGGTGGCGAACGAACTGACAATTCCGCTCCTGCCCTGTCCCGACATCGACGAAATCGCGTCGTTCTACGAGATGCTCGGCTTCGAGGTCACCTATCGGCAGACGAAGCCGAACCCGTACGTCGCGTTGCAGCGCGAGGACATTCGGCTGCACTTCTTCGGGATGGACGGCTTCGATCCCGAGCAGTCGTACGGCACGTGCCTGGTCATCGTGCAGGACACCGGGCCGTTGTACGAGGCCTTCGCGAGCGGCATGCGGGAGAGGCACGGGAAAGTGCTCATCTCCGGCATTCCGCGGATGACCCGGCCGAGGCTGCGCAACGACAGGTACACCGGGTTCAGCGTCATCGACCCCGGTGGCAACTGGATCCGGATCAACAAGGCCGCCCCGGAACCCGAAGCGACGTCCAAGCTCGCCAAGGCCGTGGAGAACGCCGCCCGCCAGGCTGACGCGCGCGGTGACGAGCGCCAGGCGTTGAAGATCCTGGAAGGGGCGCTGGGAAAGGCGACCGGCGACGAGCCGGAGTTCCTGGAAGCCCAGCAGTTCCGCGACGAGCTGGTGGAGCGGATCAGCGGGTCTGGGCCGCGTCCAGGCGCTTGAGCGCGGCGCGCACCACCTCCGGGTCGTAGGTCGTCCAGAACGGGGGGAGTGAGGCGCGCAGGAAGCCGCCGTAGCGGGCCGTGGCCAGTCTCGGGTCCAGGATGGCCACCACGCCCTTGTCCGACATCGACCGCAGCAACCGGCCGGCGCCCTGGGCGAGCAGCAGGGCCGCGTGGGTCGCCGCGACCGTCAGGAAGCCGTTGCCCCCGCGCGAGTTGACGGCTTTCTGACGGGCGGAGGCCAGCGGGTCGTCCGGGCGGGGGAACGGGATCCTGTCCATGATCACGAGTTGCAGCGACGGGCCGGGCACGTCGACGCCCTGCCACAGCGACAGCGTGCCGAACAGGCACGTGCGCTCGTCCTCGGCGAACTTCTTCACCAGCAGGCCCGTCGCGTCGTCGCCCTGGCAGAGGATCGGGTGATCGAGCTTGTCGCGCAACGCGTCCGTGGCCGCCTTGGCCGCGCGCGTCGACGAGAACAGGCCGAGCGCCCTGCCGCCCGCCGCGTTGACCAGGCCCTCGATCTCGTCGAGGTACTCCGGCGGCAGGCCGTCGCGGCCCGGCTGCGGCAGATGCCTTGCCACGTAGAGGATTCCGCTCGACGAGTGCTGGAACGGCGAGCCCACGTCGAGACCGGTCCACTTCGGACCGTCGATGTCCTTGTCCGTCGCCGCGCCCTCGATCTTGCGCACCTGCTCCGACGGCGGCAGGCCCCACTGGCGCGCCATCGTGTCGAACGCGCCGCCCAGCGTGAGCGTCGCGGACGTCAACACGGTGGTGCGCTTGGCGAAGAGCCGCTCGCGCAGCAGCCCGCCCACGCCGAGCGGCGCGACCCGCAGCACGGGCGCCTTCTGGTTGAAGTCGCCCGACACCCACACGACGTCGTGCTCCTCGTCGAACGCCTCGAGGATCCGCACCGCGCAGTCGTGCACCTCTTCGAGCAACGACAACGCGAGCTTGCGCGCCGTCGCGCCCTCCACGTCCTCCTTGCGCTCCGGGCCCATCGCCGACACGCAGTTGTGCGCCGCGTCGCGCGTGGCCGCCAGCGCACCGGCCAGCGCGCGCGGCAACGCGTCGAGCCGGCCGGACGGCATGTCCTCGAGGATCATCGCCAGCCCGTCGCTCGCCTCGGCCAGCCGGTCCGCGATGTCCTGGTCGATCAGCCGGCCGCACCGGCGCGCGGCCATCGCCACGGACGCGCCGCTCAGCTCCTCCGTCGCGACCGACGTGACGCGGTCGACCAGGTCGTGCGCCTCGTCGATCACCACCACGTCGTGGTCCGGCAGGACCTGATAGCCCTCCAACGCGTCGATGGCGAGCATCGCGTGGTTCGTGACCACCACGTCCGCCTTGCCCGCCTGGGCCCGCGCCCGTTCGGCGAAGCAGTCGGAGCCGATCGGGCACTTCGACACACCGAGGCACTCGCGCGCGGTGACGCTGACCTGCCGCCACGCCTGCTCGCTGACACCGGGCACCAGCTCGTCGCGATCACCGGTCTCGGTGTCCGACGACCACTCGTGCAGCCGCTTCACCTCGCGCCCGAGCCGCGACACGGCGAACGGGTCGAACAGCCCGGCCTCCTCCGGCTCGTCCGGAGCGCCGTTGTGCACGCGGTGCATGCACAGGTAGTTCCTGCGGCCCTTGAGGATCGCGAACGTGGGCTCGCGGCCGAGATCCTTCTTGAGCGCCTTCGCGAGGCGCGGCAGATCCCGGTCGACCAGCTGCCGCTGCAGGGCGATCGTGGCCGTGGAGACCACCACCGTCTCCTCCTCGGCCACGGCGTGCCTGATCGACGGCACCAGGTACGCCAACGACTTGCCCGTGCCCGTGCCCGCCTGCACCGCGAGGTGCTCGCCCGTGCGGATCGCGCGGTCGACGGCCTCGGCCATCTCCACCTGGCCGGGGCGCTCAGCGCCACCGACGGCGCTCACGGCGGTTTCCAGCAGGCTCAGGGTGGGGGGAACTTCAGGCACGAGACAGACCGTACCCGGCAGGTCCGACAGTCCCCGTCAGGCGTCGCGGACTTCAGTCGCCGCCGCCACCACACCCGCCGCCGCAGCCTCCGCCGTCACCACCACCACAGGAGCTCGACGAGCAACCGCCTCCGCAGCTGCCGCTCGACGACGTGTCACGCGCGGGCAGCAACTCCACCATCGCGGGCGTCAGCCCGATCAGCCCGGCGACCGCGACCGCGCCGATCTTGCCGCGCAGCCCGAGGACCGCGACCGCGCGCAACGGGTCCTGCGGGGAGACGCGCCGCCCTGCCTGCTTGACCAGCCGGTAGCCGTCCCTGGTCCGCAACCTGCCGGGATCCCGCGCACTCAGCACCGAGGCCCAAGCGATCAGCAGCGCTCCCGCCGTGAAGATGACCCAGCGCGGCACCTCGGCGTACCGCGGCACGGCCTCGGACAGGAACTCGACGAGCTCCGGGAAGACGAGGTCCGCGAGCCCCACCAGGATCAGACCGATTCCCAGCAGGATCAGCCACGGGTGCAGCCGGGGCCGGTAGGAACGCCGGTGCCGCAGCAGGCCGCGGCCGGCCAGGTGGGACCGCAGACCCTCGGCCTCGGCCGACGCCGCGGCCTCCCGCAGGACGTCGTGCAGATACCTGCCCACCAGCGTGCTGTTCAGGATCCGCGCCTCCAAGGGCGTGACCCGGCCGGGGTTGCGGTGGACGGCGGTCACCACGCCCTCGCGGGAGATCCGGACCAGCCCGGCCTGCAGCAGCCTGGCCAGTGCGACCTCGGCGGCACGGGCGGGACCGCCCACGAGGCAGCCCAGCTCTTCCGGGGTATGCGGTGTCACGCGGATTTCTCGGCTGCGGACCTCACGTCGTTACGTCACCCGTCCGTACGCACGTCACCGGGTACTGGACCGAAACAGTTGCGCAAAAGCTTGTTTTCGGACATCGAGCGACGGAGAGTGACGCCGCTCACAACGCATTAGGAGGAATTCTGTGTCCTCTCCCCGCCGCAGACCGGTACTCCTCGCAGCGCTCTCCGCGCTGATCCTCATCACTCCCGCCGCCGTGGCCCACGAGGCCGGCGGCTCCACCTCCACCGACGGTGGAATCGACCACGCAGAGGCCACCCACGGCCACGACCAGCACGGAGGTGAACACGGGCACCTGCCCGCGAGCAACGCGAACGTCAGGGTCGTCGGCAAGGCCGCGATCAACCAGGACACCGAGGGCCGCGTGGCCGACGTCGGCGTCCACAACGGTTACGCCTACCTCGCCGCGTTCCGCGACCCCACCTGCCAGAAGGGCGGCGTGTACGTCTTCGACATCAAGGACCCCACGCAGCCCAAGCAGATCAACTTCATCCGCACCGGCCAGGACAGCTACGTCGGTGAGGGCTCGCAGGTCATCCACATCGACACGCCGAAGTTCACCGGCGACGTCCTCGCGTTCAACAACGAGATCTGCGGTGACCACATCAACACCAGCACGGTCGGTGGCGCCACCCTCGTCGACGTCACGAACCCCAAGGTGCACAAGTACCTCGCGCAGGGTTTCGGCGACTTCGACCCCGTGAGCCGCAACGCCGCAGGGCTTGCGCACGAGGTGCACAGCATCTTCATCTGGGATGCGGGTGACAAGGCGTACGCGGTTCTCGTGGACGACGAGGAGAACGCGGACGTCGACATCTTCGACATCACCGACCCGCGCACGCCGGTGAAGATCGCGGAGTACGACCTGGCCGCGATGTTCCCGCAGATCCTGCAGTCGGTACCGGCGAACCTGACCGAGGTCTTCTTCCACGACATGATCGTGAAGCAGATCAACGGCAGGCAGGTCATGCTGCTGTCCTACTGGGACGCCGGGTACGTCAAGCTCGACGTCACGAACCCGGTGAGCCCGGTCTACCTCGGTGACACGGACTTCACGAACCCGGACCCCGAACTGCTGGAGTCCACCGGGATCTCCGCCGCTCCCGAGGGCAACGGCCACCAGGCCGAGTTCACCAACGACAACAAGTACGTCATCGGTGCGGACGAGGACTTCGGCCCGTACGTGCTGCAGGCCTCGACCGACGACGGTACGAGCTTCGCCGCCAACCAGGGTGACCTCACGCCCCAGCTGCCCGCCGGCCAGACCTTGTCCGGTACTGCCGTCTACGTCGGCCGCGCCTGCAACGGTGACACCGCGGTTCCGGCCGCGCCCGCGGTCGGGACGAACCAGCTCGCGATCGTCACGCGCGGTTCGTGCACGTTCACCGAGAAGCTCGCCAACGTCGCCGCCGCCGGTGGCTACGAGGCCGCCGTCGTGGTCAACCGCGAGGGCGAGTGCGGCGCGTTCGGCATGACGCTCCAGGGCACGTTGCCCGCGTTCTCCGTCGACCGGCGCACGGGCTTCAGCTTCTTCGACAAGGAGGGCGAGTACGACGAGGCCCAGTGCCTCGCCGGTGGCGACACGCTGCAGGGCAGCCTGATCCCCGGTCTCACCGTCGGCGCCACGGGTGACGTGCTGACGTTCAGCTCGTCCTTCGACGGCTGGGGCTACGTGCACCTGTTCCGCAACGAGAGCGGCAAGATGACCGAGCTCGACACCTACGCGATCCCGGAGGCCCACGACCCGGCGATGGCGTCCGGGCACGGCGACCTGTCGGTGCACGAGGTCGCGACCTCACCGACGCGCAACGACCTCGCGTACTTCTCGTACTACGCGGGCGGTTTCCGGGTCACCAAGATCAAGAACAACAAGCTGGTCGAGGTCGGCCACTTCATCGACGAGGGCGGGAACAACTTCTGGGGCGTCCAGGTGTTCTCGCACAACGGGAAGGAGTACGTCGCGGCCAGCGACCGCGACTACGGCCTGTACATCTTCGAGTACACCGGGCCGTGACCTACCTGACGCGCTTGACGAGAGCCCAGGCGGTGGGCAGCACGCCCGCCGCCAGGGCGATCTTCACGGCGTCCCCGACCAGGAACGGCAGCACACCCACGCTGACCGCCTTGCCGAGGCCCATGCCGGTGGCGGCCATCAGCCACGGCACGCCGACGCTGTAGATCACCAGATTGCCCAGCACCATGGTGCCGACCGTGCGCAACGGCGTGCGGTCGCCACCGTGCTTGGCCAGCGCGCCGACGAGAGCGCCCGCGAACACGAAGCCCACGACGTAGCCGAGCGACACCGGGGCACCCGACGAACCGCCCTGGAACCACGGCACGCCCGCGACGCCCGCGATCAGGTAGAGGAGCATCGAGGTCGCGCCGCGCTGCCAGCCGAGGGCGGCGCCGACGAGGAGAGCCGCGAAGGTCTGGCCGGTCAACGGCACCGGGCTGCCGGGAATCGGCAGCGCCACCTGGGCGGCGAGGCCGGTGAACGCGGCGCCGGCCAGCACCAGGGTCAGGTCGCGGACGAGGGCGCCCGGCACGAAGTCGGCGAGCACGGTGCGACGGGGCGCGAGTGCGAGAGTCACGGTCCCTCCCTGGTGTGTCGGCGAGTGAACTGAGGTTAACCAGGGCGACTCGAGAACGTCTTTGTCCGCTGTCCACAAAGTGACAGGTCACACATCAACCGCGACGAGACCTCGCTCGGTGTTGCGGCGGGTCTTGGTCCAGCCGTTGTGTCCGCGCACCAACCGGATCAGCGCGCGCCACGACGTGATGTAGAAGGTGTAGATGTACAGCGCGTAGCCGAACCCGTACGCAATGGACTTCCAGAAGCCCACGGGCTCGCATCGCGCGCGGTACACCGGTCCCCACAAGACGAACGGCAACAGTCCGAACGCGCCGTACACGGTGAAGAGGACCCACGCGCCGTCGAAGAACCACGCCACGACTTCGCTGGGCGACACCACGAACCGGTACGCCATGAGGGCCATCGGGATCGGGTAGATCAGGGTGCCGAGCAACTGCATCCACGGTTGCGCGAGGTAGTACATCATCTCGGCGGCGCCCAGCGTCGTGAGGTGCTCGGAGTCCCAGATGCGGCGCAGGTACCGCATGCACTGCATGGTTCCCTGGCCCCAGCGCGTGCGTTGCGCGAGGAAGCGCCGCAACGAGTACAGCGCCTCCTGGTTCACGTGCGTGTCCAGGGAGAACCCGGTGTGCCAGCCCGCGGTCAGCAGGTGCACGCCGAGCTCGAAGTCCTCCAGCAACGACCCGCGCCACGGGCTGCCGGTCGGCCCGGCGATCGAGTCCAAAGCGGACAGCCGGGTGAACTGGCCGTTGCCGCCCATGGAGATCGTGCCGGTGGCGCCGCGGGACATCTGGATCGCCGCGATGGCGGTGCGGAACTCCAGGTCCTGCATCCGCACGAGCCCGGCACCGAACGTCCTGCGCCACCACGACACGCCCGGCTGCCGTTGACCCGCGTTGATCATCCGCACGTCCACCTGCACGGCACCGATCCGCGGATTGCCGAAAAGATGCTGTGCCGCACAGACCTCCAGGCAGTTCGGTGCCGGGCGGCCGTCCGCGTCGACCACGACGACGATCGCGCGGTCGGTGTCCGCGCGCCGGCCCATCCAGAGCTTCAACGTGCGGTAGGCGTCGTTCAACGCGTTTCCCTTGCCGGTGCGGGCATACGGGCGTTGACGCTGCACGAGGTGGATGTGTGTGTCCCGGATGCCGCCGTTGCGCTTCAACGTCCGCACGACTCCGGCGGTGCGGTCGTCGGAGTCGTCGTCGATGACCCACACGTGCGCGATGGGGAACGTCTCCCGCAGATACCTGATCGTGTCGCCGATGACGGCCTCCTCGTCGCGGCACGGCACGAAGAAGTGCCACTCCAACGACTCCGGCACGCCGACGGGTGCGGGTTTGCGCCGCAGGTACGGCACCACGATCACGAACACGTACGTCACGAAGGCGACGCTCATCGTCAGAGCGAGCGCCTGCGTGAACCCGAGGACGAGGTCGAGGCTCACTTGCGGGTGGCCAGCCAGACGAACGCGACCAGCGCCGCCGCGCCACCGAAGACGCTCACCATCGAGCCCAGCAGCGTGTGGCCCCAGTGGTAGCCGGTGTCGACGCCCAGCCAGTTCACCAGGCCCACCAGGGTGAGCACGCGGAACTGGTTGACGATGACGACCGCCAGCGCGGCGACACCCAGCGCGACCAGCACGCGGTGCTGGATGCGCGGGCGCAGCGCGATCATCACGGCGCCCACGACGATCAGCGGCAGCACCAGGAACGCCGAGGTGCACTCCGGCGTCATCCGCAGGCCCAGCGGGGTGTCCGAGCCCAGTCCGAAGTAGACGGTCTGACGGTCGGGGACCACGTCCACGCCGTGGGAGCTGATGACGCTGAGAATCGCGCCGGACAGCGAGATCTCCGCCGTGCGGTACAGGCGGTGTGCGAACACGAGTCCCGCGGCAGCGGCGAACAGGACGACCACCGTCACCCGGCTCGGGAATGCGGTGCGGCGCACGGCAAGCGTCACCCTTGGATCCTTTCCACCGATTGAGGGAGCGCCCAGACGGGCTACCTGACGTTCCATCGGTCGACGCAACGTCAGCCCTCACCCCCGGATCGGGTGACGCCGTAACCGGAAATTGATCAAAAAATCCACGATGAGTGGCTCTCGTTGGGCGAGTTGGGTGGTCGTGTCGCCCGATACGGGGAGTAACCCTCAGTTCCCTCGAAAGAAAGCCGATGCCGGTAATTGCCCCCGGAAAGCGTGAACCAAATTGGTTCGACCGCGCCCTGGGGCCGGAGGAATAACGGAAGGAGTTTCATGCGTGTCCGAATGACGGGACTGGCCGGAGTGGTTGCGATCGCAGCGCTCTTGGCCGGTGCCGCGCCTGCTTCGGCCGCTCCGGGGGACGCCTCGGCCTACGGTGCGAAGCTCAACGTGACGCTGCTCGGCAACCCCGCGGTCAACGCGGAACCGTTCGCCGCCGCCAACGCGAACGGGCCGACGCAGAACACGTTCGCCGGCGTCGACCTCACCGGGATCCTGAAGACCGGTGTCATCAACGCCTCCGCGTCGCGGGACGACAAGTCCGGTGGCGTGTACTCGCGGGCGAGCACCGCGGACGTCCGGGTCGACCTGCTCGCCAAGGTCACCGGCAAGATCTCCGCCGAGCTGGTCGAGGCGGAGTGCCAGGCGACCCAGAAGGGTCTGGCCGGCAAGTCCAAGCTCGCGGGCGTGAACCTCGGCAAGCTCGGCCAGGTCAACGCCCACCCCGCAGCGAACACGGTTCTCGACGTGCAGCTGGCCGGGATCAAGATCGCCGAAGTGATCTTCAACGAGCAGATCAAGAACGACGACGGCAGCCTGACGGTCAACGCGATCCACATCAAGCTGCTGCAGGGCAAGCTCGGCAGCATCGGCACCGGCGACGTGATCATTTCGTCCGCCACCTGCGGCCCCGCCGGCCTGCCCATCCCGATGGCGTCGGGTGCGGGCCTGTGGATCGGCCTCGGCCTGCTCGGTGTCGCCGCCGCTCCGGTCGCCTTCGTGGCGCTGCGCCGCCGCGCGTCGCTCAACGCGGCCTGACCTGGGAGCGGCGGATGTACAAGGTCCCCGGTACCGGCATCGGTGTCGGCACGGGCGTCGGAGCCCTCGCGGTCACCGGCGCGGACGTGACGTGGTGGATCGTCGCGGGTTTCGTGCTCTTGCTCGCTGGTGCGTTCCTCGTGCACAGCACTCGTAAGAAGCGCCGTGCGGTCCCCGTCAAGGCCAGACCGAACCGAGCTGGCTGAAAGGGTCCGCCTGGGGTTGCCCCCGCTCCCAGGCGGACCACCCGGTCTCCCGAGAGAGGACTACGGTGAGCAAAGAAGTTCTGCTGGTGGCGGGAACGCGGCCAGAAGCGGTCAAGATCGCCCCCGTCGCGATCGCGTTGAGGGGGCACCCCGGCCTCCGTCCCACGATCGTCCACAGCGGACAGCACTCCGGCATGGTCGAGCAGGCGCTCAGCGCGTTCGACCTGGTGCCCGACGTGCGGCTGGACGTGCCCAGGGTCAACGGAACCCAGGCCGAGCTGGTCTCCCGGTTGTTACCCGAGTTCGACGCCGTGCTCGCCGACCGCGACCCCGCGGTCACGCTCGTGCAGGGCGACACGACGACGACGCTGGCCGCGGCGCTCGCCTCCTTCTGGCGCGGAATCCCCGTCGCGCACCTCGAAGCCGGTCTGCGCACCGGCGACCTCTACGGCCCGTTCCCCGAGGAGGGGAACCGGCAGATGATCTCCCGCATCACCTCGCTGCACCTCGCGCCGACCGACGACGCCGCCAACGCGCTGAACGCGGAATCCCTGCCGGACAGCCACATCGTCGTCACCGGCAACACCGTCGTGGACGCCGTGCAGCGCGTCGCGGCTGCGGACCTCCCCGCGTCCAGCCCCGATCTCGTCGCCCTGGAGCGCACCCTGGACGCCACGGGTGGCCGGCTCATGCTCGTCACCGTGCACCGCCGCGAGTCGTGGGGCCGCCCGCTGATGCGCGTGCTGAACGCCGTGCGCTCCATCGCCGACCGTCACCCCGACGTGCACGTGCTGATCCCCGCGCACCCGAACCCCGGTGTGCGCGAGCAGGTCGTGTCGTTGCTGGGCGGCCACGAGCGCGTCGTCATCACCGACCCGCTGGACTACCCGGACCTGGTGCGGGTGCTGCGCCGCGCGGCCCTCGTGCTGACCGATTCCGGTGGCATCCAGGAGGAAGCGCCCACGTTCGGCGTGCCGGTGCTGGTGCTGCGCGAGACCACCGAACGCATGCTCGCCGTCGACGCCGGGTGCGCCTGGCTCGTCGGCACGGACACCACCCGCATCCTCGCCGAAGCGGGATGGGTGCTCGGCTCCCGGCTGCGGCTTCCCCTGGGGCGCAACCCGTTCGGCGACGGGCGTGCCGCCGTGCGGGTGTGCGCCGCGCTGGAGAGGTTGGCGGGCCTGCCGACTGCTCTGCCGCGCCGGGAGCCGTTCGCCACGTTGGTGGGCGTGCGGTGAATTCTCGTTGCTGACAGTTCGCCTATCACTCAGTCGTGTACTTGCGAATTCACGAACGGGTGACATGGGGTGCCGAGCTGCTTTCAGAATCGCACAACACAACCATCATCGGGCGGGAAGAACAAAGCCAAGGGGAGAAGGCGAACAGTGCACAAGAGTTTGATCGCAGGAGCCGTGATCGCCGTGGCCGTGGCGAGCGCGTCCCCCGCGTCCCCCGCGCTCGCGAGCAACCCGCCCGGTACCGCGTCCGCCGGATCCGCCGACTTCGCCAAGGCGGACCAGACGTTCAAGGTCGAGCCGCTCGCCGTGTGCGACGTGAACCCGGACCAGGCGGGCACCGTCACCGGATCCAGCCCCGCCGTGAGCAGGAGCGGGCTCAAGATCGGTGAGACGTCCTCGACGTGCACGACCGAGGTCGTGAACCAGGAGGAGTTCATCACCAGGACGAAGTCGGTCGCCGTCGGCAGGGCGTTCGAGCTGTCCGCGCTCGTCGCCGCCAAGGGACCGCGACTCAAGATCGGCGAGTGGAAGATCACCTGCGAGGCCACGCAGGAGGGCACGTCCGCCGGCTGGGAGCTCAAGGGCATGTCCGGCTGGACCGGGCTGCCGCAGCAGATCCCGTCCGGCTACGTGTACGAGATCAAGTCGGCAGGCGGAGCCGTGCTCGCCAAGGCCAAGTTCACCGACACGGTGTTCCCGGTGCCGAACGACGGCAGCCTCAGCATGACGCTGCTGAAGATCACGTTCGAGCCGCCGTCCGGCCACACCGGAAGCATCACCGTCGGCACCACGGCCTGCACGCCAACGCCGTAATACCTCGATGAACGGCGCATTTGTCCACCTCAGGTGAACAAATGCGCCGTTCATCGTGTTAGGCCACGGTCACGCCGGCGGCGCGTAGTTCGGTGAGCGCCGCGTCGCGGGTCGTCGGAGCGACGGCTGCGGTGAGGTCGACGAGCACCGTGGTGCGGAAACCGTTGCGCTGGGCGTCCAGGGCCGTCGCGCGGACGCAGTGGTCGGTCGCGATGCCGACGACGTCCACCTCGGTCACGCCCTTGTCCGTGAGCCATCCCGCGAGGTCGTTCTCCGCCTCGAAACCCGAGTAGGCGGCGGCGAACCGGCCCTTCGAGAACACCTGCTCGACCGCCGACACGTCGAGCTCGGGGTGGAACGACGCACCGGGCGTCCCGGCGACGCAGTGCGCGGGCCACGTCGAGACGAAGTCCGGCGTCTCGGAGAAGTGCGTGCCCGGATCGACGTGGTAGTCGCGCGTCGCCACGACGTGGTCGTACGACGACGAGGCGATGTGCTGCGAGATGGCCGCCGCGACGGCCGCACCACCGGCGACGGCCAGCGAACCGCCCTCGCAGAAGTCGTTCTGCACGTCGACGACGATCAGCGCCTTGGTCATCGGGACTCCTCCAGGTAGACCGTCGGGATCGCGGGCTCGCCGCGCGAGAGCTTGAGACCTTCCCACGGCACGCTCACCAGTGCCGCGCGCAGACGTTCGCGGCTCTGCTCCAGCGTGGGGACGTCGGGCGCGATCTGTCCAGCGCGCATCAGCGGGATCTGCACGAGCCGGTCGCACGGGCCGAGCTCCGGTTGCGCCGAGGCCTGGAACACGACCTCCTCCAGCGCGGTGCCGGTGTCCTTGTGCCGCCGCAACGCCTTCTTCCAGCCGCCCCGCGACTGCTTGGACGTGCTGCGCTTCTCGACGTGCCTGCCGTCGACCTCGACGAGCTTGTAGACCATGCCCGCGGTCGGAGCGCCGGAACCGGTCACGACCGACGTGCCCACGCCGTAGGCGTCCACGGGCTCGGCGCGCAGGGCGGCGATCGAGTACTCGTCCAGGTCGCCGGAGACGACGATGCGGGTGTTGCGCGCGCCGAGCGCGTCGAGCTGGTCGCGCGCCTGCCTGGCCAGCACACCCAGATCGCCAGAGTCGATCCGGATCGCGCCGAGGTCGGGACCCGCGACCGCGACGGCCGTCTTGATGCCCTCGGTGATGTCGTAGGTGTCGACCAGCAACGTCGTGCCGGCGCCCAGTGCCTCGATCTGGCTGCGGAACGCCTCTTCCTCGCTGTCGTGCAGCAATGTGAACGCGTGCGCGCACGTGCCCGCCGTCGGAATGCCGTGGCGGCGGCCCGCTTCGAGGTTCGACGTCG
The DNA here is from genome assembly GCF_014648475.1 of Lentzea flava. Lineage (GTDB taxonomy): Bacteria > Actinomycetota > Actinomycetes > Mycobacteriales > Pseudonocardiaceae > Lentzea > Lentzea flava. The sequence continues at coordinate 110,021 of NZ_BMRE01000004.1, forward strand.
CGGTGAAGCCCGCCAGATAAGACGCGCGGGCACACGCGACGGCGGCCTCCTCGTGCGTGCGGCGCGACCCCATCTCGATCATGCGGCGGCCGTTGGCGGCGGTGACCATGCGGGCAGCGGCGGACGCGATCGCGCTGTCGTGGTTGAGGATCGAGAGCACGAGCGTCTCCAGCACGACGCCCTCGGCGAACGACGCCCTGACCGTGAGCACCGGCGAACCCGGGAAGTACAGCTCGCCCTCGGGATAGCCGTCGATCTCACCGGAGAACCGGTAGTTCGCGAGCCATTCCAGCGTCGAGTCGTCGACCACGGCGTTGCGGCGCAGCTGGTCGATCTCCTCCTCACCGAAGCGGAAGTTCTCGATCGCGTCCAGCAGACGGTTCACCCCGGCGACCACGCCGTAGCGGCGGCCGTCCGGGAGCCTGCGGGCGAAGACCTCGAACACGCACGGACGGTCACCGGTCCCGTCACGCAGCGCGGCCGCGAGCATGGTGAGCTCGTAGTGGTCGGTCAGCAACGCCGTCGAGTTCATGGTCGCCAACCCTAAGGTCGCAGGTGGTTTACCCGCACGCGGTCTCCGTCACTGCGGCGAACATGACACCATTGGCGGTATGACCACGCCCGTCGAACAGGAACGGACGCAGCCAGAGGCCATCGGCGAGGAGATCGCCGCGGAGGACCGGCCTTGGCAGACCGTGGTCTGGAACGACCCGGTCAACCTCATGTCGTACGTGACGTACGTCTTCCAGAAGCTGTTCGGGTTCAGCAGGGACAAGGCGACCAAGCTGATGCTCGACGTGCACCACAAGGGCAAGGCGATCGTGACATCGGGCACCAAGGACAAGGTGGAGGCCGACGTGGCCAAGCTCCACGCGGCAGGGCTCTGGGCGACCATGCAGCGGGCCTCGTGAAGCGGTGGATCCGCGACGGTGACGTCGTGATCGGCAGGCTCGACCGCCAGGAGGCCGCGGTCGTGCGCGGTCTGGTGAGCCAGATCCAGGACATGCTGCTGGCCCGCGCCGAGGAGGCGCCGCAGGACGAGCTCGCGGAGCTCACCGGCATCAGAACCGGTCCGTCGGAAGCGCCCGACGATCCGATCCTGGGCAGGCTGCTGCCCGACTTCCACCGGCTGGACGACGACGCGCCGGACCCGGACGAGGTCAACTCGGCGGCGGCGTTGCGGTCGCTGCACGAGCCGGAGCTTCTGGACCACAAGACAGGTGCGGCCGAGATCGTGCTGCAGACCTGCTCGCCCGACGGCGGCGAGATCCGGCTCTCCCTCGGTGAGGCCGAGGCGTGGCTCGCGTCGCTGAACGACGTGCGCCTCGCGCTCGGCACCGCGCTGGACGTCACCGAGGACATGCCGGACGAGCTGCCGCCGGAGGACCCCAGATCGCCGCACCTCGGCGTCTACCACTGGCTGACCTGGGTGCAGGACACCCTGGTCGAGGCGATGATGCGGTGATTCCCGGCGTTCTGGTCGGCCACCACCACCGGATCGAACCGGGCTGGGCCACCGGCACCACCGTGGTGCTGGTTCCCTCCGGTGCGGTCGGTGCCGTCGACGGACGCGGTGGCGCGCCAGGAACCCGCGAGACCGACCTGCTGGACCCGGCGAACCTGGTCCAGCAGGTGCACGCGATCTGCCTTTCAGGTGGTTCGGCGTACGGGCTCGCGGCCGCGGACGGCGTGATGCGCTGGCTGTCGGAACGCTCGATCGGCTTCCCCGTCGGCCCGCAGCCGCACCACGTCGTGCCGATCGTGCCGGGCGCGGTGATCTTCGACCTGCCGATGTCGGAGTGGGGCAACAGACCGGACTCGTCGTTCGGCTACGCGGCCTGCGAGGCGGCTTCCGCGGATTTCGCTCTCGGCTGCGTCGGCGCGGGCGCCGGCGCGCGGGTCGGTTCGTTGAAGGGCGGCGTCGGCTTCGCTTCGACTTCCGTCGGTGCGCACCGGATCGGCGCCCTGGCCGTGGTGAACGCCGCCGGTGAAGTCGTGGACCGCGCGACGGGTCTGCCGTGGCTGCCGTCGCTCGGAACGTCATCGGTTGTGCTGCCCGAACGCAAACCCGAGGGCCTCAACACCACGATCGGTGTGGTGGCTGTGGACGCGGTACTGTCCAAAGCGGAGTGTCAGCGGCTCGCGATGGCGGCGCAGGACGGTTTGGCGCGCGCGGTGCGGCCGGCCCATTCGATGTTCGACGGCGACACGGTGTTCGCGCTGGCCACGGGTGCCGTGCCGCTGCCGGAGCCGCGCCCGTTCGCGCTGGACGCCCTGTGCGCGGCCGCCGCCGAGATGTTCGCGGAGGCCGTGGTGTCCGGCGCGCGCGAGGCGACGAGTCTCAACGGCGTGCAGGCGTTCCGCGACCTCTGAACGGGTAGCCGTCGGGTATGACCGATGTGATTGATCAGGCCGCCGGTGTCGTGGCCGAACTCGTGCCGCCGCCCGTCCGTCGTCACCCGCTGCACGGGCGCAACACCGCGTTGCTGCGCGTGGCCATCGGTGCCACCACCGCGGCGACGGTGGTGGAAGTCGCCGAATGGGCGTCGCTCTCCGAGCAGGAACGGCGTGGCGGCGTGTTCCGGCTCGGCGCCCTCGCCGCCGCCACGTGGTGCCTGGTCAAAGCGCTGCGGTGCCGCTGATCACCCGAGCTGCCGGAAGTGGTCGAGCCACGCGTCGATCTCCCGCAGCGGGCCGGGCACGACGGCGTAGACCCGGCGGTTGCCCTCGGGCCTGACCTGGACGAACCCGTTCGAGCGCAGCACTTTCAGGTGCTGCGAGACCGCGGACTGGGTGATGCCGAACTCGGCCTGCACCGTCGCGCCGACGTCCCCCGCCGCCCGCTCACCAGCGGCGAGGAGCTCCAGGATCCGCCGGCGCACCGGGTCTCCGAGGACGTCGAACGCGTGCACGGCAGCCACTGTAGTAGCCGCCACTAATATTAGGCGGAGCTAAAACAAGCAGGTTGTCACGGTTATCTCGCATACCGAGACAACTCTCGCCAGCCCGTAGGATTGATGACGTGCTGGTGATTCGCCGTGACCTGGTGGACGCGATGGTGGCCCACGCGCGCCGCGACCACCCCGACGAGGCGTGCGGGGTGATCGCCGGTCCGTACGGGTCTGATCGCCCTGAACGCTTCATCGAGATGGAGAACGCAGAGAGGTCGCCCACTTTCTACCGGTTCGACGCCGCGGAACAGCTCAAGGTGTGGCGCGAGATGGACGCCAACGACGAGGTGCCGGTGGTCATCTACCACTCGCACACCGCCACGGAGGCGTACCCGTCCCGCACCGACATCTCGTTCGCGGGCGAGCCGGACGCCCACTACGTGCTGGTCTCCACGCGTGACCCGATCGAGCACGAGCTGCGGTCGTACCGCATCGTCGACGGTGTCGTGACCGAGGAACCGGTCAAGATCATCGAATCCTGAGATACACCCGTTTCCCGGAGGTACATCACCATGGCCGTCACCGTGTCGATCCCGACCATCCTGCGCACCCACACCGGGGGCGAGAAGTCGGTGTCCGCCAACGGCGCCACGCTCGCCGAGGTCATCGACGACCTGGAGAACAACCACGGCGGCCTCAAGGCCCGCCTGGTCAAGGAAGGTGCGCTGCACCGCTTCGTCAACGTCTACGTCAACGACGAGGACGTGCGCTTCGCCGGTGGCCTCGAGGCCGCGGTGAAGGACGGCGACAACGTCACCATCCTCCCCGCCGTCGCGGGCGGCTGATCTCCCCATGGCCCGCTACGACTCGCTCCTGGACGCGCTCGGCGGGACACCGTTGGTGGGCCTGCCGCGCCTGTCGCCGTCGGAGAACGTGCGCATCTGGGCGAAGCTCGAGGACCGCAACCCGACCGGCTCGATCAAGGACCGGCCCGCGCTGGCCATGATCGAGGCGGCGGAGCGGGACGGCGTGCTGCGTCCCGGCGCCACGATCCTGGAGCCGACGTCCGGCAACACCGGTATCTCTCTGGCGATGGCCGCGAAGCTCAAGGGCTACGGCCTGGTGTGCGTGATGCCGGAGAACACCTCGACCGAGCGTCGCCAGCTGCTGCAGGCCTACGGTGCCCGCATCGTGTTCTCCCCGGCCGCGGGCGGCTCGAACCAGGCCGTCGCGACGGCCAAGGAACTCGCCAAGCAGAACCCGGACTGGATCATGCTCTACCAGTACGGGAACCCGGCGAACGCGGACGCGCACTACCGCGGCACGGGTCCGGAGATCCTGAAGGACCTGCCGTCCATCACGCACTTCGTGGCCGGTCTGGGCACGACGGGCACGCTGGTCGGCGTCGGCCGGTACCTGCGCGAGGCCAAGCCGGACGTGCAGGTCATCGCCGCCGAGCCGCGCTACGGCGAGCTGGTGTACGGCCTGCGGAACCTGGACGAGGGCTTCGTGCCGGAGCTGTACGACGAGTCGGTGCTGACCGGGCGGTACTCGGTCGGTTCCTACGACGCGTTGCGCCGCACCCGGCAGCTGCTCGAGACCGAGGGCATCTTCGCCGGCATCTCGACGGGCGCGATCCTGCACGCCGCGCTCGCCGTGGCGCAGAAGGCCGAGGTCGCGGGGAAGTCCGCGGACATCGTGTTCATCGTCGCGGACGCGGGGTGGAAGTACCTGTCCACCGGCGCGTACGCCGGGACGCTGGACGAGGCCGCCGCCAGGCTCGACGGCCACCTCTGGGCGTGAACCGCTGCCGGGCTAGCCGTTGAAGGCGACGCCCGGCAGTCCGGCACCCACTCCCGGCAGCACGAGCACGGAACCGTTGAGCTGCCGATCCATCAACGCCTGATCGGGCAACCCGACGCGCGCCGACGTGACGTAGAGGTCCGTGAAGTCCGCACCGCCGAAGCAGCACGCCGTCGGCTGGTCGACCGGCAGCTCGATCTCCCGGTCCAGCTCACCGGCAGGTGTGTAGCGGCGCACCGCGTGGCCGCCCCACAACGCGACCCACACGCACCCGTCGGCGTCGACGCACAACCCGTCCGGCGACCCGTCGGTGTGGCCGACGTGGGTGAGCGGACGGCGGTTCGAGACGGTCCCGGCCGCGTTGTCGAAGTCGAACACGTCGATGCGGCGGGTCGGGGTGTCGATGTAGTACATCAGCGTGCCGTCGGGGCTCCAGCCCACGCCGTTGCTGGTGTTCACGTTGTTCACCATGACCTTCGCGGCGCCATCGCCGGAGATCCTGGCGAGCCAGCCCTCGTCGGCGGCCTGGTCGTAGCGCATCGTGCCGGCCCACAGCCGGCCCGACGGGTCGACGCCCGCGTCGTTGCCGCGCACGCCCTCGCGGGCCCAGTAGACGAGCCAGGACTTGGTGCCGTCGCGGTCGATCAGCGCGATGCCGTCGCGCAGGTTGCAGACGATGCCGCCCTGGGCGCGCGGTTTCGCGGCGCCGACGTGCTGGGGCACCACGAGCACGGCGTCGTCGTCACGCGCGGGGGCGTAGCGGTGGACCTCGCAGGCCAGGATGTCCACCCACAGCAACGTGGAACTGCTGTGGTCCCACGTCGGCCCCTCGCCGAGCTGGGCCGATGCGCGTACCGCGATTTCGATCGACACCTGATCAGCTTATGGGCACGTACCCTGGAGACGTGGACCGCACCGCTCTTGCGAAACGGGTCATCCCGCCGCACCCCGTGCTGTCGTTGCTCGTGGTGGCCGGGTTCGTCGGCCTGCTCTACGTCGTCGAGGCGTTCGACGTGGCGACCGGCGGCTCGCTCGAGGGCGACGGCGTGCGGCCGCGCGACTTCAGCGAGTGGGACAACCTGCTGTGGATGCCGCTGATCCACGGCGACTGGAGCCACCTCACCGGCAACGCGGTTCCGTTGCTGCTGCTCGGATTCCTCGCCACCTCGGGCGGGTTGAAGCAGTTCTTCCAGATCACCGCGGTCATCTGGTTGACGAGTGCGCTCGGCGTGTGGGTGTTCGGCAGCCCCGGCAGCCACATCGGCGCGTCCGGGCTGGTGTTCGGGTTCCTGGCGTTCCTGCTGGTGCGCGGGCTCTTCGCGCGGTCGTGGCTGCAACTGCTGATCGCGGTCGGGGTGTTCGCGTTGTACGGCGCCGCGTTGTGGGGCGTGCTGCCCGGCCAGCCCGGTGTGTCGTGGGAAGGCCACCTGTTCGGCGCAATCGGTGGTGTTCTGGCCGCGTGGGGTGTCGCTCGTGACACCCGCCGCAGTACAACACCAGCTACATTCACGGCGTGACGATCGGGATCATGGACTCGGGCGTCGGCGGCCTGACGGTCGCCCGAGCGATCATGGACCAGCTGCCCGGCGAGTCGATCCACTACATCGGCGACACGGCCCACGGTCCGTACGGGCCGCTTCCCATCGCGCAGGCGCGCAAGCACGCGCTGGAGGTCTGCGACCGGCTGGTCGACGAGGGCGCGAAGATGCTCGTGATCGCGTGCAACACCGCGTCCGCCGCGTGCTTCCGCGACGCCCGTGAGCGCTACGACGTGCCGGTGGTCGAGGTGATCCTGCCTGCGGTGCGGCGCGCGGTGATGACGACGCGCAACAACCGGATCGGCGTGATCGCCACGGTCGGCACGATCAACTCGCACGCCTACCAGGACGCGTTCCAGGCGGCGCGCGACGTCACCGTGACGGCCGCGGCGTGTCCCCGGTTCGTCGACTTCGTCGAGCGCGGCATCACGTCCGGGCGGCAGGTGCTCGGGCTGGCGCAGGCCTACCTGGAACCGTTGCAGCGCGCCGAGGTCGACACGGTGGTCCTGGGCTGCACGCACTACCCGTTGCTGACCGGCGTGATCCAGATCGTCATGGGCGACGCCGTGACGCTGGTGTCGAGCGCGGAGGAGACCGTGAAGGACGTCGTGCGGCTGCTGACCGAGCGCGACGACTTCGCCTCGGAACCGGCGGTGCACCGCGTGACGTGCACGGGCCCGCCCGAGCGGTTCGCGAAGCTCGCCGCCCGCTTCCTGCCCACCTTCGAACACTGGGGCTGACGTGCTGCTGACCGTGCTCGGCTGCTCCGGCAGCATTCCCGGACCCGGCGCGGCGGCGTCGGGCTACCTGCTCGAGGCCGACGGGTTCACGCTGGTGCTGGAGTTCGGCAACGGGGTGTTGTCGCGGTTCCAGGAGGAGCGCCCGCTGTTCTCGATGGACGCGTTGGTGTTGTCGCACCTGCATCCAGACCACTGCATCGACGTGTCTTCGCTGTACGTGGCGCGGAAGTACCACCCGACGCCGCCTTCCGGCCCGTTGCCGGTCTACGCGCCTGCTGAAGCTGCGTCGCGGTTCGCCGCGGCTTACGCGCCTGATACCGCTGAACGTGAGTCGCTGGACCTCACGGACGTGTTCACCTTCCACGAGCTCGGCTCTACGGTCCACATCGGACCGTTCATTGTGGACTCAGCCGTGGTCGCGCATCCGTGTGAGGCCTATGGGTTCCGGATCTCGTGCGGTGGCGTGTCGCTGGCGTACACCGGGGACAGCGGACCGTGCGCGGCGCTGGACGAGCTGGCGGACGGCGTCGACGTGCTGCTGAGCGAGGCGAGCTGGACGCATGCCCCTGATCGGCAGCCCGATCTGCACCTGTCCGGACGCGAGGCGGGGGAGTTGGCCGCGCGGGCGGGGGCCGGGCGGTTGCTGATCACGCACGTGCCGCCGTGGACGTCGCGTGACGAGGTGTTGAAGGAGGCCCGGTTCGCGTTCGACGGGCCGTGCGAGCTGGTCGTGCAGGGCGGCCGGTACGAGGTGGGGGAGACGAGCAAATGATCGAGATCGAGAGAGTCGGCGAGCACGAGTTCGTCGCGTCCAACGGGCGGGGTGCGTCCGTGCGGATCGGCCGCAAGGGTCAGGAGGGGTCGTTCAGCCCGGTCGAGCTGCTGGTGGCGGCCGCGGCGGGCTGCGCGATGGTGACGTCGGAAACTCTGATCCTGCGCCGCACCGGCGGCGACCAGCTGACGGCGACGGCGGACGCGGTGCAGTCCGAGAGCGGCAACGAGGTGCTGTCCGTCCCGGTGACGCTCTCGTACGACCTGTCCGCCGTGGACGATCCCGAGGCGCTCGAAACCGTCGTCCGTCGCGCCGTGGAGCAGCTCTGCACGGTCACCCGGACGCTCAAGCAGTCGGCGACGGCGCCCCTTCAGCTGCCGATGCCGCTCCAGACGACCGTCGACCCGCTGTGACCGGCGCGGACCGTCTGCACGGTGGTGCCGATCGCGAGCAGCACGACCAGCACGGACACCACGACTGAGATCACCCGCCACGTCTTCGTGGTGGGTGCCTCCGCCTGCCGTTCCCGGTCGGCGAGCCGCCCGGCGACGAGCAGCGCGATCACCGCGACACCGAAGCCGAGCGCGATGGGCAGCAGCATGTCGCCGAGGTCGGCGTGCGTCTGGATGGCGGGGTTCTGCACGCCGTTGCGCTCCAGGGCCGCCTGCAGGTCCTCACCGGCCTGCTTGGCGAAGGGAACCGCCGCCACACCGGCGAGGGTGACCCCGAGAACCGGCCACGCGTACCGGCGCCGCCAGCTCGGGACCAGCGCGATCGCGACCGAGCTGACCGCCGCGAGGGGCAGCAGCACGACCACGGCGTGTACGAACAACGGGTGAAGCGGAATACCGTCGATCGTCAGCATGTCTCTCCCTACGCCATGGCGCTCCGCAGGGTTCATTAGGGTAGGCGCCGTGGTGCGAAGCGACGGCCGAAACGACGACGTGTTGCGTGACATCCGGATCACGCGTGGATATCAGACCTGGCCCGCGGGCTCGGTCCTGATCGAGTTCGGGAACACCCGCGTGCTGTGCGCCGCGAGTGTCACCGAAGGCGTCCCCCGCTGGCGCCAGGGTTCCGGCCTCGGCTGGGTGACCGCCGAGTACGCGATGCTCCCCTCCGCCACGCACAGCCGCAGCGACCGCGAGTCCGTGAAGGGCCGCATCGGCGGCCGCACGCACGAGATCTCGCGCCTGATCGGCCGGTCGCTGCGCGCCTGCATCGACCTCGCCGCCCTGGGCGAGAACACCATCGTCATCGACTGCGACGTCATCCAGGCCGACGGCGGCACCCGCACCGCGGCGATCACCGGCGCCTACGTGGCCCTGGCCGACGCCGTGACGTACCTGGGCGCCGCCGGCCGCCTGGCCGACCCGAACCCGCTGTCCTGCGCGGTGTCCGCCGTGTCCGTCGGCGTGGTCGACGGCCGCGTGCGACTGGACCTGCCCTACGAGGAGGACTCGCGGGCCGAGGTCGACATGAACGTCGTCGCCACCGACGCGGGCACGCTGATCGAGGTGCAGGGCACCGGCGAGGGCGCGACCTTCGCCCGGTCCACTTTGGACCGCATGCTGGACGTGGCGCTGCTGGGCTGTGCCGAGCTGAACCGCATCCAGGCGGCAGCGCTGGCCGAGCCGTACCCCGGCGTGCTGCCCGAGCCGAAGGCGGGCAGGCGATGAAGCTCCTGCTCGCCTCCCGCAACGCCAAGAAGCTCCGCGAGCTGCAGCGCATCGTTGTCGCCGAAGGGTTGGACGGCATCGAGGTGCTGTCGCTGTCCGATGTGCCGCCGTTTCCCGAGGCGCCTGAGACGGCGCCGGACTTCGAGGGCAACGCGCTGGCCAAGGCCCGCGACGCCGCTGCGGCCACTGGCCTGGTGTCCGTCGCGGACGACTCCGGGCTCGCGGTGGACGAGCTGAACGGCATGCCGGGCGTGCTGTCCGCCCGGTGGTCCGGTCGTCATGGTGACGACGAGGCCAACCTGGACTTGCTTTTGGGACAGCTCGGCGACGTGCCGGACGAGCGGCGCGGCGCGGCGTTCGTGTCGGTCGTGGCGATGGTCGTGCCTGGTGGCGAGGAAGTCGTCGTGCGCGGCGAGTGGCGCGGGACGTTGCTGCGGGAACGGCGCGGTACCAACGGGTTCGGCTACGACCCGATCTTCGTGCCCGAGGGGTACTCGATCACGTCTGCCGAGATGACAGCCGAGCAGAAGGACGCGGAGTCGCACCGCGGCCGCGCCCTGAAGCTCCTGGTTCCGCACCTGCGCAAGCTGGTCTAGCCGTACCACTCGACCTTCACATCGGGGCCGAGCTCTTGTAGCCCGATGTGGGTGTTGCGGCGGTTCAGCCACAGCAGCAAAGGTGTCCCGCGCAGCGGGCGGACATCGATCGGGCGGTTGCTCATCAGCTCGAGTTCCCGCAACCCGGGAATCTCCGGGATGACGCTCAGGTCATCCCAGTCGAAGCAACCCAGCTTGTGCAGGCGCGTCACGTCACCTATCGCGTCCGCGACACGGCCAGGCGCGATCCTGCTCAACGTGAGGTTCTGGAAGGAACGTCCGCGGAGGAATCCGAGGTCGTCCCAGGGTTCCCGCTGGGTGAGGATGAGCGAGTACAGGTCGTGCGGGAGCTGGTCGGTGTTCGTGAACCGCCGCGCGTTCACCAGAACCACGAACCGCGGTTCGGTCGACGCCAGAGGGCTCAGGTCGACTTCACCTCTCAGGTTGGCGCTGAGGTACCGCAGCTCCTTCACCTCGCTGAGAAACCGCAGGTCGGACGGTATGTTGCTGGAGGAGAGGAAGATGTCGGTGCCCACGAGGCGGCGGAGCAGTGAAAGGTAGGGGATCAGCCGGGTGGCCTTGATCCGCGCATAGCCGTCGGCCAAGGGCGCGTCCGCCAGCACGTCCTCCGCATAGCGCAGGGGATCGAACCTGAGCCACGCGTCGAGCAGTTCCTCCTGCACGTTCAGCCGTGGGTCGCCGGCGTACCCGGCGAGCAACGTCATGGCTTCCGGTGAGCCCACCAGCGCGGCGCTGCGGACCGTCGCACCCGCGGCCGCGTCGGACAGTCCGTCGAGAGTCTTCGGCAGATACCGGAGGAGGCGATGTCCGATCGTCGCCAGCGACGCGGTCTCCTTCTTGCCGCGAGGCGGAACCAGCTTGTCCCTGATGATCGCGTCGATGCGGTCGTGCACCTCGGCGTCGACATCCCGGACGGTCTCCAGGCACGCGGCGGCCAACAGTCGCAGCCGTCGTGCCCTGCGCGGTTCGCGGTCGGCGCGGTCGAGCACCTCGGTGAGCAGTTCGCTCACCTGGGCGCGCTGGCCGTGGCCGCAGGCCAGCACGATCGTCTGGGTCCACGAGTCCTGGTGGGCGTGGGCGACCAGGGTCTCGATCTGCCCGTCCTGCATCGCCTCCTCGCCGGCCAGGTACTCCTGGAACGTCCGGTGCACGAAGTCGACCTGGCCCGGCACGGGCTCGCGGATGACGCCGCTGCGTTCCAGCAGGTGCGTGACGACGCCGCCGGGTTCCTCGTCGACGTTGGGCATCGAGCGGATCTTGCGCGCCACGTGCTCGTGCACCTTGGTGGTCGGCAGCTGGGTCCGCCCGCCCAGTGTCAGCCGCCACGCGAGATCCCGCAGCAACACGATCTTGTCCGACGTGTTCAGGATGCGGGCGATGCCGCGTTCGGCGTCGCGCAGGTCGAGCAGCATCGTGAGGGCCGCCGCGTACAACTCCATGCGGCTCTGCGGCAGTTCGGAAACCCGTCTGAGGTTCAGCGCGCACAACATCGCGCACAACAGCGGTGACGAAGCCAGCGACCGCAGGTGTTCGCGGCTGTCGAGCTGGGTGACGAGCCGTCGTTGTGCTTCCTCCGGCGCATCGGCGGCCTCGTGCCACCGCTGGAGGAACACCCTGACGTCGCCCGGACTCATGTGTTCCAGTTCGACCGACGAGAAGTCCAGCTCCGCCAGCCACTTCTCGTCCGCGGCGGCCGGGCGGGCCGTCACCACGACCTGAGCGGCCGGGAAGACGTGGACGAGCTCGCGGAGCCACTCGCGGACGTTCTGGCGCTTGGACGGCGGCACCTCGTCGACGCCGTCCACGAGCAGAAGTCCTTTGCCCGCTTGCAGAACGCGGTGGACCCAGCCGGTCGGCATGATCCCGGCCAGCCAGCCGGTGACGAACTCCTCCGGCTTGGTGGGCAGCGGCGAGTCGGCGTACGCGCGCAACCGGATCGGGAACGGGATCAGGCCGTTCCACGACTGCAGGTTGCCGGTGAACCCGCCGCGCGCGGCCGTGACGGCGAGCCAGTCGAGCAGCGTCGTCTTGCCGGATCCCGCTTCGCCGCGCACGAAGGTCCGCTCGACCAGCGCCGACTCCACCCGGATCCCGGAGTGCGGCTGGTGATCGGGCTCGCCGAACCACTCGCGCTGCCGCCGTTCCCGGCCCGAAACGGTCAGGCTCAGGTAGGCGACGCTCAGCGCAAGGCGCGGTCGGTCCTTCATGGACAGACCGAGGAGTTCCAGGCGGTCCAGGTGCGCCGCGATGTAGCGCAGGTACTCGTCGCGGAACTCGTCGTCGTTGCCGGTGCCCTGCGGGGCGTAGAGCGAGGTGCGGGGGAGCCGGGCCAGGACGTCTTCGAGCAGTGCGGCCTGGGCGGTGGCGCGGGACAGCACCTCGGCCAGTGCGCGCGGCTGGAACGACGGCAGATGCCTGATGATCTGCACGAGGTAGCGGCACGACTGGTCGAGCGCGATGTCGCAGCACCGGCCGAGGTCGGTGCGTGGCAGCGAGCGGCGGATGCGCTGGGCCAGGACCTCGGGGTCGGCGTCGTCGGCGAGCAGGGCCTCGTCGGACAGGTCGACGGACGACAGCGCCGCCTCCACGGCGTGCACGGAGGCGGCGATCTCGTCTTCGGTGAAGCGTTCGAGGACGGGCTCCAGCTGTTCGGTCACCTGGTGGCCGATGTGCTGGATCAGGGTGTCCAGCTTGGCTCGCTGGGTGGGTTTGGCGAGCTCCAGGGCGGCCAGGTCGGCCAGCGACAGGGTGCGCTCGTCGGTGTGGCGCGCGAGCCACTCGGTGGCGGCGCGCATCGCCACCGACTGGCCCAGCTCGGAGACGGCGGCGATCTCGAAGTGCACCCAAACGAGGTTAGACGGTGGCCGCCTGCGCGTGGGACGCAACGGACACGACGCACACGCCTGCCGCGATGAGGGCCATGCCCGCCAGCATCGCGAGGTTGAGCGGGTCGGCGAACAACACCCGGCTCGTCACGGCCACCAGGGCGATGCCGGCGCCCGCCCAGATCGCGTAGGTGATGGCGACGGGCAGGCCCATGCGGATCACCACCGATTCGAGGTACAGGGCGGTCAGGAAGCCTGCGCCCAAGCCGATCACCGGCCACGGCTTTGTGAAGCCGTCGGAGTACTTGAGACAAAGGGTTGCGAAAACTTCCGCGCCTACGGCGACGGTCAGCAGTATCCACTTGAGCATTGAATTTTCCCAGCACGAAATGCACGCAGCGCTAGGCGTACGTGTTTGGAGGAACGATGGACCGCGGGCTCAAAAGCCCAGGTCAACCGCCGCGCGTGGGGAAGTGGACACGCAGGACGAAATCAGACGGGATGTCGGGGCCGCGAGGTGCCGTCAAGCGACACACGGTGTATCACCCTCACCGGAACAGGGGCGGCTTTGTTGCACGCCCTCCACCCGACCATACCTCAGGAAGGGGCCGTCGCCGCAAGTATTGCGGCGACGGCATCACATTTCAGGAGGGCAGTTCGCGCAGCAGCTTCGCGACGTGGCCGGTGGCGCGCACGTTGTACATGGCCTTGACGATCTTGCCGTCGGGGCCGACGAGGAACGTCGAGCGGATCACGCCCTGGACGGTGCGGCCGTAGTTCTGCTTCTCGCCGAACGCGCCCCATTCGACCAGGACCTTCTTGTCCGGGTCGCCGAGCAGCGGGAAGGTCAGGCCCTCGGCGTCGCGGAACTTCGCGAGCTTCTCCTGCTTGTCGGGGGAGATGCCGATGACCTCGTAACCGAGGTCGTTGAGCTGGGCGAGGCTGTCGCGGAAGTCGCACGCCTGCTTCGTGCAGCCCGGCGTGCCGGCGGCCGGGTAGAAGTACACGACGACGGACTTGCCGAGGTAGTCGGACAGGGACACCGGCTTGCCCTCGCTGTCGGGCAGCGTGAACGCGGGCGCGGTGTCGCCAGGTTCGAGACGACTGGTCATGCCCCGAGCCTAGGCCCGGCCTTCGAACACCGTGGCCGCGTCCTGGCCCTGTCCTCCCGGCTGGATGGTCAGCTGCATCTGCACCGGCAGCTCCGAGACCGCGAACGCCAGCTGGATCTGGGTGTCGCGGCCCGGCGGCAGTTCGGCGACGGCCGCGGCGAGGCCGTTGAGGCCCTGCACGGAGTCGACGAGCTCGGCGGCCGGGTTGCCGTCGGCCGTGGCGCGCACGGCGAGCTGGGAGGGGCGGTAGGAGGCTTTGGAGCCGTTGTAGACCGTGATCGTGAACACCGCGGTGCGCTTGGCGGGCGGGATGGCCGTCGAGGACGGGGTCAGCGAGCGGGGAGCGGACACCACCACGGAGAGGCCGGAGGTCCACACACGCTGGGTGCCGAAGGCGGCGGCGCCCGAGGCGCTGGGCGTCTCGGCTCGCTGTTCGACCGTCAGGTTCTCGTCCGGGGTGACGGCGACGCTGGGGCCCGCACATCCCGCCACGGCCAGCAACAGGCACAGGCCCGCGGCCGAGTTGGCGAACTTCACGAACTCCCCTTTCCCACCCCGGCGGTGGGTGTGAACGACTCCCGTCAACTGTGACGGTGCCGAAGGGGTGGCGGGGACCGAAAGAGGGCCTTGAAGCGGACCTGGTGCCGGGCCGTGGCCGTCTCGTGATGGGCGGCGTGGGCGGCGCCACACAAGTGCGCCTGCCCCACGCCGACCGCCTGGTGAAGCTAGGGAGCGCGTCGGGGGGCGTGCGCGCTCACACCGATCATCGCGCAGGGTGTGTCTGGCGCTACAAGCGGAGCCGTTTATCACCCGTTCAGACCAGCGGCAGTCGTACGAAACGTGAAGCTCACGCCTGACCGACTCACGTATGTGCGGCTGAACGGCCCATCGAAGGCGTCCGTTCGGCCACCTCGCTGAGCAATTCGAACGAACGAAGGCGGTCTTCGTGCCCGTCCACGATGGTCGTCACCATGAGTTCGTCGGCGGCCGTCGACTCCATCAACTCGTCGAGCCCGGCGCGGACCGTTTCGGGGGAGCCGATGATCTGGGTGGACATGCGATCTTCCACCACCAGCCGGTCGATCTCGGTGTACGGGTAGGCCGCTGCCTCCTCCGGCGTGGCCAGCGGTGCTGGACGGCCCTGACGCAGCCGCACGAACGACAGCGCGCCCGGACCGGCGATCCAGCGCGCGTGCTCGTCGGTGTCCGCGACGATCACCGAGGCGCACACCATCGCGTACGGCTCGGCGAGAACCTCGGACGGGCGGAAGTGCCGCCGGTACAGCTCCAGCGCCGGCAGCGTGTTCTGCGCGCTGAAGTGGTGGGCGAAGGCGAACGGCAGGCCCAGCAGACCAGCGGCCTGCGCGCTGTAGCCGGACGAGCCGAGCAGCCAGATCGGCGGCTTGTTGCCTGCGGCGGGCACGGCGTTGAGCTCGGCGGTGCCCTCGAAGTACTTGATGAGCTCGGTCAGCTCCTGCGGGAAGTTCTCCGCCGACAACCCGGCCTCGGTGCGCCGCAACGCCCGTGCCGTCTTCTGGTCGGTGCCGGGCGCGCGGCCGATGCCGAGGTCGATGCGGCCGGGGTGCAGGGCCTCGAGCATGCCGAACTGCTCCGCGACCACGAGCGGAGCGTGGTTGGGCAGCATCACGCCGCCCGAGCCGACGCGGATCGTCGACGTGGCGTCGGCGATGTGCCCGATCAGCACGGCGGGCGCGGAGGACGCGATGCCGGGCATGTTGTGGTGCTCGGCGAACCAGTAGCGGTGGTAGCCGAGCCGTTCGGCCTGCTGAGCGAGCTCACGGGAGTTCCGCAGCGCGGTCGTCGCGTCCGATCCCGACGTGATCGGGGCGAGGTCGAGAACGGACAGCGGGATCTCACTCAGTCGGCTCATACATCGATCAACACCGATGCTTGGTGACTTCTTCCGTGACGCGGGTAACTCGTTTCGCGGCCTGCTCGTACGTGGTGCCCTCGGGGTGCAGGGTCAGCACCGCGACGATGCTGAACAGGCACGTCCCCGACGTGTGCATGGCGGGCGACTTCAGGTCGAGGTCCCACTGCACACGCGGGCGCGGCCTGTCGACGCACGGCTTCGCCGGATCACCGAACCCGGACCAGCCCTGCTTGAACGCCGGCCACCAGGTGGCCGACGGCAGCCCGAACGACTGGTCGAAGCCGTCGGACGCGCACTTCTCCGCCCGGTGCAGATGCCCCATGATCGTGCGGCGCACCTTCGGCTTCGCGTCCTCGAGCACGTACCGGTAGATCTTCACGACGTCGTGGGCGCTCACCGCGGTGTAGCCCCACATGCCGCGCCTCTCCGGCGGCCGCGTGTCCTTCAGCCCGAGACGCTCGGCCGTGCGGACGACGACCTGCTCCCAGCCGTTCTCCACCCAGAGCTCGCTCGCCGCGTAGTCGTCGCTCGCGCGCAACATCGGCTCGATGCGCGGATCGTCGCCGCGCGTCTCCAGCTGCTCGATGGCGATGAGGATCTTCACCAGCGAGGCTGATCTGATCGGCTTGTGCACGTCCTTTCCTGTGAGCGTGTGCGTGATCCGGTCGTACACGGCGTACGAGACCGTCGTCGTCGGAACGGGCGTCGCGAGCAAGGCCATCGCCAGCAGCAGATGCACGACCCCGGACGCTAGCGGCGAATGATCCGTGGATCACACCTGAGAAGAACCAGCGCACGCTTTCGGTTGACTGTGATGTGACGGATGTGGTGGTGATCGGCGCGGGACAGGCGGGCCTGTCCGCCTCCTACTTCCTGCGACGGCGCAACGTCGACCACGTGGTGCTCGACGCGAACGACGCTCCCGGCGGCGCCTGGCTGCACCGCTGGCCTTCGCTGCGGATGCGAACCGTGCACGGCATCCACGAGCTGCCCGGCATGCCGTTCGAACAACCCGCACCGGACGAGCCGGCGAACGTCGCGATCCCGTCGTACTTCGCCCGCTACGAACAGCTCTTCGACCTGCCGGTGATCCGCCCGGTGAACGTCACCCAGGTGGTGAACGACGGCTCACTGCTGAAGGTCGAGACCTCCGACGGCGTCTGGACCACCCGCGGCCTGATCAACGCGACCGGCACGTGGCGCCGCCCGTTCTGGCCGTACTACCCCGGCCAGGAGACGTTCCGCGGCCGCCAGCTGCACACCGCCGACTACCAGGGGCCTGAGGAGTTCGCGGGTAAGCGCGTGGTGGTCGTCGGCGGTGGAGCGTCCGCGACGCAACAACTCATGGAACTCGCTCCTTTCGCTTCGGAAACCCGCTGGGTCACGCGGCACGAGCCGGTGTGGCGGGAAGGACCGTTCACCGAGGACTACGGCCGCTGGGTCGTCGGCATGGTCGACGAACGCGTCCGCAAGGGACTCATCCCGCGCAGCGTGGTGAGCGTGACCGGCCTGGCCTTGAACGACCAGACGCGGGCCGCGATCGCGTCCGGGGTGCTGGACCGCAAGCCGATGTTCGAGCGCATCACTCCTTCCGGGGTCGAGTGGGCGTCGGGGGAGCACTTCGACGCCGACGTGATCCTGTGGGCGACCGGGTTCCGGCACGACCTCGAGCACCTGGCGCCGTTGCACCTGCGGTCGGCGGGTGGCGGTATCCAGGTCGACGGGACTCGCGTGGTGAGCGATCCCCGCATTCACCTTGTCGGCTATGGGCCGTCGGCCAGCACGATCGGGGCCAACCGGGCTGGGCGCAGTGCTGTTCGCGAGTTGGTGCGGTATCTCGACGGTGCGGAGTTGGCGGCTGCCCGGTAGAGCAGCGGTCGCGGTTGGTGGGACTCGGGAGGACTTCGGCGGGCGCGAGTCGCGGCCGTGGTGCTGGTGCGGGCCTTGAGTGCCCGGTGTCGTTGCACTCGCGGGTGGTGGTCTCCGGGTTGGTGGGTGACGGTGGCCGCCTTGTCGGGTGTGGATTGTTGGTGGGCGCGGCCGTGGGTCTGGTGCGGCCGTGAGTGCCTGGTGGTGTTGCGCCTGCGGGCGCTGGCCTCCGGGTTGGTCGGGACGTAGGTGGCGGCGCACGCCTTGTCGCGTCCGGACTGTTGGTGGCACGCGCGTGGCGGTGGCCACTTCATCGGGCGCGGGGCTGTCGGTAGGCCCGGTCAAGGCTGGCGGTGCCTTGGCGGGCGCGCGGCTCAAAGGCGCGAGGTCTCGCGCCTCTTCGCCAGCCGGGTGAGCACGAAGGTCGCCACGGCCACGACTGCCAGGCCCAGCACCACCTTCGAGGCGAGGCCCACGTACTGCTCGACCAGGTGCCAGTTGTCGCCCAGCAGGTAGCCCGCGAGGATCAGGGCCGTGTTCCACAGCAGGCTGCCCGCCGCCGTGTAGGCGAGGAACGGGGCCATCCGCATCCGCTCGATGCCTGCCGGGATCGAGATCAGGCTGCGGAAGACCGGGATCATCCGGCCGAAGAACACCGCGCGGTAGCCGTTGCGTAAGAACCACGCCTCGGTCTTGTCCACGTCGGACACTCGCACCAGCGGCATGCGCATGGCCACGCGGCGGACGCGGTCGCGGCCCAGCAGGGCGCCGACCCAGTACAGCAGCAGGGCGCCCGCCACGGAGCCGAAGGTGGTCCAGAGGATCGCGTCGAGCAGCGACATCTTGCCCTGGGCCGCGGTGAAACCGGCCAGGGGCAGGAAGACCTCGCTGGGTAGAGGCGGGAACAGGTTTTCCAGCGCGATGGCCAAGGCCGCTCCGGGGGCGCCGGCTGTCTGCATCAGGTCGGTGACCCAGTCGACCAGGTTCATGGGGTCCAAGTTACGGAGGAAGTGAGGGGAGGACAGTGGGGTGGACCGCAGAATCGGGGTGGGGGAAACCGCACCCCGATTGCTGCGGGAAACCGTCAGGAACAGCGAATCCTCGCGTCCGCCCAGGAAGCGTGGTCGTTCTGCGTGCCGTCGCCGCCGTCGAGAACGCGCAGCGTGAGAGTCCTCACGCCGGTCACGTCCGCGGACAGGTCGCGGGCCGGGGTGCGCACTCCGAGCAGTCCGGTGTCGGCCAGGACCACGCCGTCGCCGAGCACCTGGAACGACACCGTGCCGCCCGCGCGTTGCCGGGCGACGTCCAGACCGGCCTCGTCGTCCACGCCTACCGAAGCGGCGAAGCCGGTGCAGCGCGCGTCCAGGACATAAGTGATCTCCGACGACGCGTGGGTGCCGAGACCCTTGCCATAGGTCGTGCGGCGGATGGCGATGCCGCGGCCGTCCCCGGCAGCGGTGCCGCCGTTGGTGATGTCCTTCTCGACCGGGCCGTCACCGCCGACCGCCGACGCCCAGGGCCGATCCGAGAGGTAAGACCAGCCATCGGAAAGAGGCCGGACCAGGTGCACGCGTGCGGTCTTCTCGGCCTCCACGCCGCGGTTGAACGACGCCACGACCGGGATGTCGAAGTAGCCGTAGGACGACGGCTGCGCGGGCGGCACCACCGTCCACGAGCCCGACAGCGCCTGGCCGGGACGCACGACCCGGGCCGAGACCGCGGACCCCTGCACGGACCACCCGGCGGGCACGCGCGGCGCCAGCACGACGTCGCGCACGTCCTCACGCGTGGTGAACAGCCCGGTCACGGTGAAGCCGCGAGCAGAAGCCGAGACCGACGTCGCGGGCACAGCGGACACCGGCCGCTCGCATGTGCGCGACCCCGCGCGGCAGGCGATGGCGGCGAAACCGCCGTTGGCCGCCACGTCCAATGTCAGGACATCACCAGAACGCACGGTCCGCGACTCGCGCACCAGACCGGCAGGGCCGTCCCGGGTGATCTCCACAAGCCAACGTCCGGCAGGCAACGAGAACGGCACCGACACCGTGCGTGCGGCACCCGAGTAGCCACCGCCGATGAACCACCGATCACCGGACCGCCGCGCGAACACCGAGTGGTCGGCGGGACGCCCGGACAGCAACCGCGTCTCGTCCCAGGCCGTCGGCACCTGGTCGATGAACCGCTCCGCGACGGGACGCGCCGCGTAGTCCTCGGGACGTCCGGCCAGATTGGCGAGACCCGACTCGTAGATCACGGTCAGAGCCAGCTCGTGCGCGTCGGACGTCGTGCGGGACGGCCGGTGCCAAGCCAACGGCGTGTAGTCCATGCCACCGACGACACCGCGCGTGAACGGCAGAGAAGTCAGGTGCGTTCCGGTGAGACCCGAAGACTTCTCACCGCCGTGTACGGCTTCCATCGTCATGACGTGCGGCCATGTGCGGTGAATGCCGTGCGGGATCGTCGAGCCGTGGAAGTTGACCAGCAACTTGTGGGCGGCGGTCTCCGCGAGAATCCGGTCGTACCAGCGGTAGCGGTCCTGCCCGTCGGAGTCCATGAAGTCGATCTTCACGCCCGCGATGCCCCACTTCTCGAACAACGCCAGGCGGGCAGCGCTCTCAGCAGGCGTGTCGAGTTCGTCGTAGTGGATCCACAGATGGATCTTCACGCCACGAGCGCGCGCGTACGACACCAGGGATGGGATCCACGAGGTCTGCTCCCACGTCGGGTCGTAGTCCCAGTTCGGGTCGAAGTACCAGCCCGCGTCGACCAGCGCGTACGGCCAGCCGTGCGCCGCCGCGTAGTCCACGTACTGCTTCTGCAGCGCGAGGCTCTGGCCAGCCTCACGGCCACCGGCGAGCCAGCTCCAGAACACCTTGCCGGGCTTGATCCACGACGTGTCGCGCACCCGAGAGCGCGGCGCCAGGTCGTCCACGAGCGTCGACGACGACACGTCAGCGAGAGACCCCACGATCGCCGTGCGCCACGGCGACTGCCACGGCCCGTCGACGAGCACCTTCTCGTCCCAGTACTTGATCGAGAAGGCGCTCGAACCCGCGGTGTGCACCAGCCGGGCACCCGAGTGGCGACCATCCACAGAGGACTCGGTGAGCAACGAGTACACGCCGTTCGTCTCGAACAGGGCCGGGTGCAGGTACTCGGCGGTCTCCGCGGCGGCCGCATTGGTTTGCACGAACGGGTTTTCGTAGTCACGCCGGTACTTCGCGATCCACGCCGTCGAAGCAGAAGGCACCACGAACGCCGACGTCTCGCGCAACACGTTGCCCAGCCCGGCCGGCAGCTCGTACCGGTACGCCACGCCGTCCCGCGCCGTGCGCACGACGAGATCCAGGCGAGCCGCTCCGGAAAACGAGTAACGCTCTTCTTTGTGCATCACCGTGCGCTGCCGCTGCTTGCCCGACGACGCGGTGTAGTGCTCGGCCACGCGTCGTTCGGAGCGGCCAGTGAGCTTCAGTCCACTGGAAAGATCCGCTCTTTCCGTCACCACGCCCAGCGGACTGGGCTCCAGCACGGTGGTGCCGCCACGGGTCACCGACAGCGTCGGAACGCCGTTCGACAGCTGCACGACAGCCTTCGGCCACACGTCGATTTGCGCTGATGCAACAGGGGTTGTGGCACCTGCTGCCAGTGCGATGACGAGGGGTACCGCCGCGCGCCATCGCGCGATGGACAACCGCATGTCCAGTCCTCCCAGAACGTCGGTCGCGGCGGCGACAGATCCGATGTATACGCGCTGAAGCGTCATTGGTCCACAACGTCCCGGAAAGGCCTTTCCGCCCAGTAACCGGGTGACTACGATGCGTTTGATGGCCGAACAGGTGGGGACGTGTGCGACCTGCGGCGCCGCGACCGCCACCTCCCGGCGCAGACACGCGCGGTACTGCTCGAACGCCTGCCGTCAGCGGGCTTACCGGCAACGTGCGAACGAGCCGGTCACGGCGCTGGACAGCTTCATCGGCCGTGCCGACGAACTGGGCCGTCTCGCCGCGTTCGCCGACGCCCGCGTGCTCACGCTCGTCGGCCCGGCAGGAGTCGGGAAGACCAGGCTGGCCAAGGAGTTCACCCGGAATCGCGCCGGGGTGGAATGGGTCGAGCTGGCCTCGGTCTCGAACCAGGTCGCGCTGGCGTGCGCGACGGCGCTCGGCATCGGCGAGGTCACCCGCGAACCCGTCCTGAGCACCCTCGTGCACGCGCTGGCTCGCCGGACGATGGTGCTGGTGCTGGACAACTGCGAGCACGTCGCGGCGGAGTGCGCGGCGCTGCTGGAGCCGTTGCTGCTCGGCTGCCCCGGGATCCGGGTGATCGCGACGAGCCGCGAACCGCTGCGGGTGCCCGGCGAGGTGCTGTTCGCGGTGGGGCCGTTGCCGATCACGTGCGCGGTGGAGCTGTTCGCCGACCGTGCGCGGGCCAACCAGATCGGCCTGGAACTCGACGACAGGGACGCGCTCACCACGTTGTGCAGGCGCCTGGACCGGCTGCCGCTCGCGATTGAGCTGGCAGCCCGGCTCGTCACCGTGCTGCCGGTCGAAGAACTGCTGGCCCGCCTCGACGACCGGCTGGAGCTGCTCAACCGCGGCAACCGCACGGCGGCCGAACGCCACCAGAGCCTGCGCGCCGCGATCGAGTGGAGCTACGACCACCTCAGCGCCGACGAGCAGCACGCGTTCCGCTGCCTCTCGCCGCTGCCCGGCGGCTTCGGTCTCGACGTCGCGGTGGCTGCGTGCGACCTGCCGGCGGACCACGTGCTGGCGTTGCTGTCCGCGCTCGTGGCCAAGTCGCTGCTGACGTTCTGCGGCGGCGGCCGGTTCGAGCAGCTCGAGTCGGTCCGGTTG
Source organism: Lentzea flava (assembly GCF_014648475.1). Lineage (GTDB taxonomy): Bacteria > Actinomycetota > Actinomycetes > Mycobacteriales > Pseudonocardiaceae > Lentzea > Lentzea flava. The sequence continues at coordinate 132,611 of NZ_BMRE01000004.1, forward strand.
TACGGCAGGGAGAAGCTCGCCGGTCGGTCCGATGCGGTGATGGCGGGGATCGTGCGCTGGTTCGCCGCGCGCTGGCAGGACTTCACGGCGACCGTCTTCACGACCCCCGAGGTCGTCGACCCGCTGATCGCCGAGTGCGGCACCCTGCAGTGCGCCGTCGAGTGGACCGCCCGCACCGGGGATCCGCACCACCTGCGGCTCGCGACGATGCTCGCCGCCGCGTGGCGCGACCAGGGCCGGGTGTCGCAGGGCCGGTGGCTGCTCGACGCGGCGGTGCGAGCGGCGGAGGCCGACCCGGCGGTGCGCTGCCTCGCCCTGTGCCACCTCGCGTACCTCGCGGGCACGGAGGACAACGCCGGCCTGCGCTGGGCCGAGGAGGCGGTGACGCTCGGCCGCGAGCTGGGGGAGCCGGTGCTGCTCGCCCAGGCGCTCAACGCGCTGGGCGGCGAGCACGTCCGCGCCGAACGCAACGGCGAGGCCCGCAAGTACTACGAAGAGGCGGTCGCCCTGCTCGCTCCCATCGCGAACCCGCTGGACCTGGCGATCATCGAGCACAACCTGGCATGGGCGGCACTGCGCGCTGGCGACGTGGAGTTCGCCGACGCGTTGATCGCCGACGTTCTGCCCGTGTACCGGCGTCTCGCTTCACCGCGCAGGTTGTCGGTCTTCCTGCACACGGTCGGCGTGCGCGCGCTGCAACGCGACGAGGTCGACGCGGCCGCGGAGTCGTTCCTGGAGTCGCTGCGGTCGTGCCGGTCCGGCTTCTGGGTCGCGGACGTGCTGGAAGGCCTGGCCCTGATCGCGCACCGGCGCGGCGATCCGCGGCGCGCGTTGCGGCTCGTGGGCGCGGCGTCGTGCCTGCGGGAGGGCGCGTTCGCCGACGACCTGGTGTGGCACGCGGAAGTAATCGAGGTCGTGCGGGCGTCACGGGTGGCGTTGCGCGGCGTCGACACCTGCCTCGCCGAGGGGCGGGAGATGACCCGCGAACAGGCGGTGGCCTACGCGTTGGCGGACCAGGCAGAGCCGCAGGAGCTCAGCGAACGTGAGCAGCAGGTCGTGGCCCTGGTCGCGGCGGGGCGGACGAACGTGAGCATCGGGGCGGAGCTGCGGATATCGCAACGGATGGTCGAGACGCACCTGCAGCGGATCCGGCAGAAGCTCGGCCTGACGACACGTGCCCAGATCGCGGAGTGGAGCAGGTCGCCGCGGGTCAGCCCCACAGCAAGCCGCTGAACGCGCGGACCGGCCCGGGGGTCCGGGGGTGGAGCCCGCCGGGTGGGGCGTGGGGGCTTCGCCCCCGCAAGACACCACGAGCGACCTGGGCGAATGCTGTCCATGAGCACAGCTCATCCAATTGCGAGTGAGGTCGGGGGGACTCGAACCCCCACTGGCTGGGACCTAAACCCAGTGCCTCTGCCAATTGGGCTACGACCCTCACGTGGAAGCCTATCGGCCCCTCATGTACTCGCTCTCTCGGGTCGCTCGAAGCCGCGCTGCCGGTCGTCCACTACGGTTGGGCCCAGAACCGCTGCTAGGAGGACATGTGGCTCGCGATCCCGACACCATCCAGCGCGAGATCGAACAGGCTCGCACCGCGCTGGCCGCCACCCTGGACGAGCTCAGCGAGCGGGCGAACCCGCAGAAGCTCGTCGAGCAGGGCAAGTCGTCCGTGCTCGACGTGCTGAGCCAGCCCAAGGTCAAGTACACGCTGATCGCGGTCGGTGCGGTGGTCGGCTTCGCGCTGGTCCGCAAGCTGTTCCGCTAGGCGTGCACCAACGGTAGGAGCACCTGCTCGACGACCTTCTCCACGAACGGCTCGTCGAGCGGGTCACCGGTGAGCATCAGCCGGTAGATCAGCGCCGCGCCCGCGATCTCGACGGCCATGCCGCGCGGGGCGTCCGCCTTGAGCTCGCCCCGTTCGGCGGCGCGGTCGAGAATTCCGCGCAGGACGTCGCGCTGCGAGATCAGGAACGTCTCCCGGAACGCCGATGCCAGCTCCGGCTCGTGCGGCAGTTCGCCGACGAGTGCCTGGGCGGCCTTGCCGATCGGTCCGGAGAGGAACGCGGCGAACGACGAGAGGAACTCGCGCAGGTCACCTGCGAGGGATCCGGTGTCCGGTGCCGCGAGGTTCTGCGTGGCGAGCTGGGTGCACGTGTCGATCACGAGATCGAGCTTCGACTCCCACCGCCGGTAGATCGTGGCTTTGCCCGCCCGTGCGCGTGCTGCCACGGCGTCCATGGTGAGAGCCCGGTATCCGACCTCGGCCATCACCTCGAGCGCTGCCTGACGTAATGCGTCGTCCCTGCTGGCGTCGCGAGGACGGCCCCGCTGGGGGACCCTGCCCTCGTTGAACGCCGCTGTCGACACGGCCATGCCACCTCCTCGTACCAGGGCACGGCTCGTGCGTCGTCTCCCCGCCCCTTTGGCGGGACATCCTAGGCGTCTTCCCCATCTCGCAGGGTGACCAGCACCGGGTTGTTGCTTCGTGTTGCGGTTAGTTGGCTCTTGCGCGATGTGACCCAGAACTCCTACCTTTCCCACTTGTCTGGACCAAGCTGCACCGCCGCGCAGCGAGACGTAGTTGTCGTCATGCGCGGGCGAGGAGCGGGTAATGGTCTTTGGCAGGCGGGGTTTCATCGGCGGAACCACGGCGGCGGTGCTGCTCGCCCAGACGGGGGTCGCGACCGGGAAGGAGACCGGGCCCTCGGATGTCTTCGAGTGCGCCGGCATGTCGGAACGCGACTGGCGGGACTTCATCGGCCAGCAGGATCTCGTTTGGCGGAGGCCTCCGACCCAGTACGGGCAGGCGCCGTTCCTCGGTGACGGCAGGCTCGGCAGCGTCGTGTATGCCGAGGGCAACACCGTGCGGTTCACCGTGCAGCACGCCGACGTGCAGGACCACCGCACCACCGGCGGCAGCCAGTTCGGGGTGTGCAGACTTCCTGTCGGAAACCTGAAGATGACCGCCGCCGGCACCGTTTCGGCCGTCGACTGGCGCCTGGACCTGTGGAACGCGGAGCTGCGTGGAACCGTGACCACGTCCCTGGGCGTGATCTCGTTCGCCGTCTACATCCACACCGAACGCTCGGTGCTGGCGCTGACCGTCTCGGCGACCGGCACCGAGAAGCCCGTGTTGGAGTTCGTGCCGTCCAGAGCGATTCCGCCGCGCGCGGACTTCAACCCGCTGCCGGACGGCTACGTGCTCAACCCCGACCCCGTGACGAAAGCCGACGGCCGCGAAACGCTCGTGACCCAGGCGCTGAACGCGGGCGGCCAGACGGCAACCGCTTTCCGGCTCACCACCACCGGTGGCACGCAACGGCTGTTGCTCTCGGTCGCGCACACCTACCCGGAGGCCGCCGCCGACCGGATCGTGCTCAAGGCCGTACGTGAGGCGGCGATGCTCGGCGGATCGCTGGTCAGGTCGCATCGCAAGTGGTGGAACGCCTTCTACCGGAAGAGCTTCCTGTCGTTCGGCGACCAGCGGCTGCAGTCGTTCTACTGGATCCAGCTCTACAAGATCGCGTCCGGCTCGCGCGCGGGCAGCCCGGTGATGGCGACGACCGGCCCGTGGCTCGAGAAGACGCCGTGGGCCGCCGCCTGGTGGAACCTCAACGTGCAGCTGGAGTACTGGCTGATCCACGGCTCCAACCACCTGGAGCTCGACTCGATCACCACCACCCTGAAGGACAACCAGGACCAGCTCGTCCGCAACGTCAAGGAGCAGTACCGGCACGACTCCGCCGGCGTGGGCCGCAGCACCGACCGGACGACGTCCAACCTCGGCACGCTCCACGAGCCGGGCACGGGCGGCACCGGCGTGAAGGAGCTCGGCAACCTCACGTGGGCGCTGCACAACGTCTGGCTGTCGTACCGGCACAGCATGGACGTCCGGATCCTCTCCGACGTCGTGTTCCCGCTGCTGCGCCGGTCGATCAACTACTACCTGCACTTCCTCAAGAAGGGCAACGACGGCAAGCTGCACCTCGACGTCACGACCTCGCCCGAGTACGGCGACGCCCCCGACTGCAACTACGACCTGCAGCTGATCAGGTGGGGCTGTCAGACGTTGATCGACTCCGCGAAGCTGCTCAAGATCGACGACCCGCTGGCGCCGAAGTGGGCCGAGGTGCTGCGCGACCTCACCCCGTACCCGGTGAACGAGAACGGGTTCATGATCGGCGCCGGGGTGCCGTTCGTGAACTCGCACCGGCACTTCTCGCACCTGCTCGCGACGTTCCCGCTGATGACGGTGAACTGGGAGCAACAGGAGAACCGCGAGCTGATCGAGAAGTCGCTGCACCACTGGATGTCGCTCGAACCCGCGCACCGCGGCTACAGCTACTCCGGTTCCGGCTCGATCGCCGCGCGCATGTTCCGCGGCGACGAGGCCTACGCGTACTTCCTGAAGATGTTCGACACGACCAAGCGCTACCCGGTGCTCGAGAACACGATGTACACCGAGGCGGGCCCCGTCGTGGAGACCCCGCTGTCCGGCGCGCAGACGATCCACGACTTCGTCTGCCAGAGCTGGGGCGGCATCGTCCGGGTGTTCCCCGCCGTGCCGTCCGCGTGGCCGGACGTCGTCATCGCCGACCACTCCTGTGAAGGCGGATTCTCGGTCACCGCGAAGCGTTCCGGTGGCAAGACCCAGTTCGTGCTCGTCCGCAGCCGCGCGGGCGAGCCGTTGGTGCTGCGGCACGGCATCGCCGGCCCGGTGTCCGTGGTGACGCCGTCCGGCCGCCCCGTCCGGTACCACGACCGCGGCGACGGGACCTTCGAGATCCCGTTGGCCCGCGGGCAGGAAGTCCTGGTGCACCCCAGGGGCCGCCGCCCCGACCTGGCCGTGCGGCCGGTCGCCATCACGACCCCCGGCAAGCCCTGGGGTCTACCCGCGTGATGTTCGGAAAGGAAAGCCCCATGCGCACCCTGTCCCTGGCCGTGCTGACCGCCGTGGTCAGCGCCGTCCTGGTCGCCCCCGCCGCGGAGGCGTTACCGGACGGCCTCGCCCTGACCCCACCGATGGGCTTCAACAACTGGAACACCACCGCCTGCCGCGCGGAGTTCAACGAGGCGATGGTCAAGGGCATCGCCGACATCTTCGTCTCCCGCGGCCTCAAGGACGCGGGCTACGAGTACGTCAACATCGACGACTGCTGGGCCGAGAAGACCCGCGACGCCCAGGGCAAGCTCGTCCCCAACAAGACGCGCTTTCCCAACGGCATCAAGGCAGTCGCCGACTACGTGCACTCGAAGGGCCTGAAGTTCGGCATCTACACCTCGGCGGGCACGAAGACCTGCAACAAGGACAACGGTTTTCCTGGTGGGTTGGGCCACGAGGAGTCCGATGCCCAGCAGTTCGCGTCGTGGGGCGTCGACTACCTGAAGTACGACAACTGCAACAACCAGGGCGTCGACGCGAAGCAGCGCTACCGCAAGATGCGTGACGCGTTGAAGAAGACCGGTCGTCCGATCGTGTTCTCGTTGTGCGAGTGGGGCCAGAACAAGCCGTGGGAGTGGGCCTCCGACACGGGACATCTGTGGCGTACGACCGGTGACATCAACGACACGTGGCCGCGCACGATGGACATCTACGAGAAGAACGTCGTGCTGGACAAGTACGCCGGTCCTGGCCACTGGAACGACCCCGACATGCTCGAGGTCGGCAACGGCAAGATGTCCGCAGTTCAGTACCGCAGTCACTTCTCGCTGTGGGCGATCATGGCCGCGCCGTTGCTGATCGGTTCGGATCTGCGCAAGGTCAACCAGGACACGTTCACGATCCTGGAGAACAAGGACGTCATCGCGGTCGACCAGGACAAGCTCGGCGTGCAGGGCAAGCGGATCCGCACCACCGGCAAGACCGGCGTCGACGTGATCGTGAAGCCGCTGGCGAACGGCGACAAGGCCGTGGCGCTGTTCAACAAGTCCGGCTCCACGCAGACGATCTCGACCTCGCTGTCCGAGATCGGCATGTCCGGGCCCGCTGTGCTGAAGGACCTCTGGACGAAGTCCACGCGCACCACGACCGGCACGATCTCGGCTTCGGTGCCGTCGCTCGCCACCGTGATGTACCGCGTGTCCAAGGGGGACGGTCCGCGGCCGACCCCGCCCGCCGGTGTGTCCGACCTGTCCGCGTTCGAGGCGACCTCGTCGACGAACGGCTGGGGCCCGGTGGAGATCGACAGGTCTGTCGGCAACCAGGCCGCCGGTGACGGCAAGACCCTGACGATCAACGGTGTCACGCACTCTCGCGGTTTCGGTGCGCACGCCGCGTCGACCATCGAGTTCTACCTCGGTCGCAAGTGCTCTTCGATCACTGTGGACGTCGGCGTCGACGACGAAGTGGCCGCGGGCAAGGGTTCGGTCGTCTTCCAGTTGTTCGCAGATTCAACAAAGGTGGCGGATTCCGGGCGGCTCACCGGAACCTATCCGGCGAAGAAGCTGACCGCGTCACTGACCGAAGCCGAGAACTTGCGGTTGGTCATCACGGACGCCGGTGACGGCATCAATTCCGACCACGGTGACTGGGCGTCTCCGCGGATCACCTGTTCGTAGCGTGTTTCTTGAAGCGGTCTGTGGGTAGCGGTGTAACGCGGCTCACAGACCGCCATATATTCAAGCTATGAAAGCAACTCGGCTCCTCCCTGCCCTCGCCGCAGCCGCCGCTCTGGCGCTGGCCCCCGGACTGGGGCTCGCCGATCCCGGTGACGGCAAGGGGAACGGGATCACGCACAACCCCCAGGTCCCACCAGGACAGTCCACCCAGGACACTTCGGTGCCGCAGCCGCCGTCCAACGCGGACTTCACCGGCAACGGCGCGAACGACCACGGCCCGTACGACTCGACGCGCGACGGCTCCCCGTCCGGCAACGGCAACGGCGGCGGCGAAGCGGTCGGCAAGCCGTGCGCGGGCTGCGTGGGCAAAGCGGACAACAAGAACCCGCCCGGCCAGCTGCCCGGCGGCTCGGACGCCAACGCGGGCTACGAGTGCGACACCAACCACGGTGTGGGCCGCACGAACCCGGCGCACACGGGCTGCAAGCCCGGCGAGACGCCGCCTTCGACGCCTCCGTCCACTCCGCCGTCGACCCCGCCGCCTTCGAGCAGCACCGAGACGCCTCCGCCGCCTGGTGGCGGTGCGCCTCAGGCACCGGCTCAGACGGCCGCCGCAGCCGACGAACTGGCGTTCACCGGCTTCGACGTGCTGCCGCTGGGCCTCGGCGGTCTCGCCCTCGTGGGCGCGGGCGGCGCGGCCGTGGTCATGGCGCGCCGGTCTCGCCGGTCCTGACGCGAGCGACGGCGAGCTGGGTCAGGTACCGCTTGGTATGCGAGCGATGGCGAGCTGGGTCAGGTACCGCTTGGTATGCGAGCGATGGCGAGCTGGGTCAGGTACCGCTTGGTATGCGAGCGACGGCGAGCTGGGTCAGGTACCGCTTGGCACGCGAGCGATGGCGAGCTGGGTCAGGTACCGCTTGGTGACCCGGCAGCCGTGGCGCGTGTCGATCAGGCGCCTGATGTCCGCGATCAGCTGGTCGCGGGCCGGTAGCGCGATGTGGTTCGAATACGTGAGGAGCAGGTCGACGTACGCCTCGGTGTCGTAGGCCTGCTCCCACTCGTACCTGTGGAACTCCGGTTCGTCGAACTCGGGGCTCTCGTCGAACTCGCGCGGGATGTGGTCCGCCGGCGACAGCCTGAGGCCCGGCGGAGTCGCGGGATCCCAGCGCTCGTAGCACTCCTGCACGTCCACGAAGAACTGCTCGGTGCCGCCGGCGATGTGGTGCGTGGAGATCACGGCCAGTGCGCCGCCCGGCTTCAACGCGGCCGCGCACTTGGCCATGCGGGTCCGCGGGTCGAGCCAGTGGAACGCCGTCGCGGACACCACGAGGTCGAACGGTTCCGCGGGTAGCGGCCACTCCTCGAACGGCGCTACCTCGACGTGGGCGAGGGGTGCGTGTTCGCGGGCGATGGCGGCCAGCTCCGGGCTCAGCTCCACCGCGGTCACCTCGCCCAGCGCGGTCAGCGGCAGCGTGGCCTGGCCGGTTCCCGGGCCGATCTCCAGGATGCGCCGGTCGGCCGGGTGCGCGAACAGCTCTGCCAGCTGCGCGAACAGCTCTGTCGGGTAGCCGGGACGGGCCCGGTGGTAGCGGGCCGCGTCCTCGCTGAACGTGGTGCGCAAACGCTCGCGGTCGGTCACCCGCCCAATTCAAGCCAGCGTGGCGGCAGGGCGTCCATCCCGTTTCGGACGAATCCGGTCCAGAGGCAGGACCGGGACGCAACGCGGGCAGTGGCGCGTCCGTGCCGACACACCGCGTCGGCGCCGTTACCCGCCGAGTTCGAGCGAGCGCGATGGCAGAGCGTCCATCCCGTTTCGCGCGAACCCGGCCCACAGCCCCCGCACGGTCCGCGCCAGCGCCGGATCCGGCTGCTGCCCGGCCAGCATGCCCGCGCCCGCCCACCCCGCCGGGTCGAACAGGAACGGCAGCTCCATGCAGTGGCACGCACCCAAAGGCGCGCCAGCAGGCGCCCACCTGAAGTTGAAGGTGGCCGCCTGACCGCCCGCCGTGATCCAGTCCGCGGCCAGCCGGCGAGCAGGACCGGCGAACACCAGCTCGGTCGCGATCTCCCAGGCCTCGGGGCTGGCAGCCACGTACGGGCTGGCGTCGTCGGCGGTGTGCCCGACGAGAAGTTCGACACGTGACGCCGCCGGGGCGAGGTCGACCGGGCCGAGTTCCGGGCCGAACGGCATGCCGGAGGCCGGGGCGAACCGCGCCACGACGGCCGGCACCTCCTGCTGGACGGTCAGGATGTCGTCCACCGGGGTGGAGGCGTCGACCGAGACGAACGAACGCAGCGCGGCGGTCATCTCGGCGCGCTCGGGGCCGCGGGCGCCCAGCGGGGCGCTCTGCAGGATCGCGCGGTGGAACAGGGGTTCGGTCGAGGTCAGCATCAGCGCGTAGACCGAGTCCGCGCCCGCCGATTGGCCGAACGCCGTCACGTTCGACGGGTTGCCGCCGAACGCGGCGATGTTGTCGCGCACCCACCGCAACGCGACCAGCTGGTCCAGCAGGCCCAGATTTCCGTTCAGGTAGCCGAAGACGCCGAGCCGGTAGCTCACGCTCACCACGACGACGCCTTCCAGGGCCAGCAGCGAGGCGTCGTACTTCACCGACTCGCCGCTGCCCGTCACGTAGGCGCCGCCGTGGAACCAGACCATCACCGGCAACCCCGACGCGTCGACGGGAGCGGTGACCGAGAGAACCTGGCAGTGCTCGTCGAACGTCAGGCCCTCTACCGAGTTGCCGACGACGGCGAGCAGCGACGACGGCGGCTGCGGGCAGGCGGGGCCGCGCCTGGTCGCGTCGAGCACACCGTCCCATGTGTACGGTTCCGGCTCGGCGAACCGGGAAGCTGTCGCATATCGGACACCGCGCGCCCGCACCAGACCGTCGGAGACCTCTGGTTTCAGCGCGCCCGCGCCGGTGTCGATCAGCACCTCACCGATGGTAGGCGTAACCAATTCCACAGCGTCTCGATTCGGCGGGAACGGCCCGGCAGGAGGACCATGTCACGGTTGGGCAACGAGGCAGAGGAGGCGCCACGTGCGGGCTACGACGATCTACGGCACCCGTGACATCCGCGTTGAGGAGGTGCCGGACGCGGCCGTCAAGGAGGCGGGGGACGTCGTCGTCCGGGTCGAGCTCGCGTGCATCTGCGGCAGCGACCTGTGGGCGTACCGCGGTGTCGCCAAGCGCGAGAGCGGGCAGCGGATCGGGCACGAGTTCCTCGGCATCGTCGAAGAGGTCGGCAGCGAGGTCACCACCGTCAACGTCGGCGACCGCGTGATCGCGCCGTTCGTGTGGAGTGACGGCACCTGCGCGTACTGCCAGGCCGGGCTGCAGACCTCGTGCCCGTCGGGTGGCTTCTGGGGCAGCAAGGGCAGCGACGGAGGCCAGGGCCAGGCCGTGCGCGTGCCGCTGGCCGACGGCACCCTCGTGCGCGTGCCGGCCGACGCGTCGCCGGAGCTGCTGCCCGCCTTCCTCAGCCTGTCCGACGTGATGGGCACCGGCCACCACGCTGCCGTTGGCGCGGGCGTCGGGCCGGGCAGCACGGTCGCGGTCGTCGGTGACGGCGCGGTCGGCCTGTGCGGCGTGCTCGCGGCCAAGAGGCTCGGTGCCGAGCGGATCATCGCGATGGGACGGCACGAGGACCGCGCGAAGATCGCCAAGCTCTTCGGTGCCACGGACCAGGTCGCCGAGCGCGGTGAGGCCGCGGTCGAGCGCATCAAGGAGATGACCGGCGGCCTCGGTGCGTCCGCGGTCCTGGAGTGCGTCGGCACCGAGCAGTCGTGGGAGACCGCGATGGGCATTGTGCGCGACGGCGGCAGGATCGGGTACGTCGGTGTGCCGCACGAGATGCCGGGGCTGCCGCTCGGCAAGCTGTTCGGCCGCAACATCAGCATCGGCGGCGGTGTCGCGCCGGTGCGCGCGTACCTGCCGGAGCTGCTGGCCGACGTGCTCGCCGGGCGGATCGACCCCGGTCCCGTGTTCGACAAGACGGTCTCGCTCGACGACGTCGCCCAGGGCTACCAGGCGATGGACGAGCGGACCGCCCTGAAGGTCATCGTGAAGCCGTAGTGAGCACGTAGTCCTCGGCGCGCACGCGCTTGGTCCGCATCCAGTACCGCCAGGTGAAGCCCGGCCACACGGTGCGGTTCACGCCCTGCGCGTCGAGGTACCAGCTCTGGCAGCCACCCTGGGTCCACACGCCCTTGGTGAGCTTGCGCTGAATCTCGGCGTTGAACTCCTGCTGGGCCTCCAGCCGCACGTCCAGCTCCGCTGCGCGGTGTTTGTCGAGGAGCCGGAGGCACTGCGAGATGTACCGGATCTGCGACTCGATCATGAAGACGACCGAGTTGTGGCCGAGTCCGGTGTTGGGGCCCAGCAGGAAGAACAGGTTGGGGAAGCCCGAGACCGTGATGCCGTAGTAGGTCTCGATCCCCTGCTCGCGCCACTTCTTCGCGAGGTCGACGCCACCCTTGCCCTGGACGTCCAGGTAGTCGAACGAGTCGGTGACGTGGAAACCGGTGCCGTAGATGATGACGTCGACCTCGTGCTCGACGCCCGCACTGTCCACGATGGACGACTCGCGCACCTCGGAGATCTTGTCCGTCACCAGGTCGACGTTCGGGTAGCCGAGCGCGGGGTAGTAGTCGTTGGAGATCAGTACGCGCTTGCAGCCCATCGTGTAGTCGGGCTTCAGCTTGCGCCGCAACGAGGCGTCCGGCACCTGCTTCTTCATGTGCCGCAACGCGATGCCCTGAGCGAACTGCATGATGCGAGGGTTGACCGCGAACCCCAGCGCCGACGACTCGCGGACCCAGTACACGAAGTTCCGGTAGAGCCGTTGCGTGAAGGGCAAGGCGCGGAACAGCTTCTGCTCCCGGCCGGTGATCTCGCGGTCGGCCTTGGGCATGATCCACGGCGGGGTGCGCTGGAAGATCTTCATCGACCCGACCTGAGGCGCGATCTTCGGCACGAACTGGATCGCGGACGCGCCCGTGCCGACGACGGCGACGCGCTTGCCGGTCAGGTCGTAGTCGTGGTCCCACTGCGCGGAGTGGAACGTCTTGCCGGTGAAGTTCTCGATGCCCGGCAGCTCCGGGATGTTCGGGATGTGCAACGCGCCGACGCCCGCGACCAGGGCCTGGGCGGTGTACGTGTCGCCCTGCTCGGTCGTCACGTGCCAGCGCTTGGCCTCGTCGTCCCACTGCGCGCCGGAGACCTTGGTGTTGAAGCGGATGTGCGGCCGCAGCCGGTACTTGTCCGCGACCCGCTTCAGGTAGTCCCAGATCTCGCCCTGTTCGGCGAACATCCGCGACCACTTCGGGTTCAGCTCGAACGAGAACGAGTACATGTGCGACGGCACGTCACACGCGCAGCCGGGGTAGGAGTTGTCCCGCCACGTGCCACCGAGGTCGCTCGCCTTCTCGAGGACCACGAAGTTCTGCTCGCCGCGCCGCTTCAGCTCGACGGCCATGCCGAGGCCGGCGAAGCCGGTGCCGATGACGAGCACTTTCGTCTCTCGATGCATGGGACGTCCCTCCGCTGGGCGTTGCCTACTTCGCAGTAGGTTACTCGAAGTAAGTTACGAGCGGTAGACTCCGTTCGTGACTGCTCCGCGGCGCCGCATGCCCAAGGCCCAGCGCATGGCGCAGATGCTCACCGTCGCCGAGGAGATCTTCGCCGAGCAGGGGTATCTGGCCACGTCGATGGACGAGATCGCCGAACGCGTCGGCGTCTCCAAGCCGATGCTCTACGAGTACTTCGGTTCGAAAGAAGGCCTGCTCATCGGCTGCATCCACCGGGCGCGCACCGAGCTGCGCGAGAAGACGGCGGCGGCGATCGCGGGCGCCGGCACCCCGGAGGAGTTCCTCAGGCTGGGGCTCAGGGCGTTCTTCGAGTTCATCGTCGACCACCAGCGGTCCTGGGCGTTGCTGCGGCAGGAGGCGGCGATCGCCGTGCCGTCGGCGCAGGAGGAGGTCGAGGGGATCAGGCAGCAGCAGACGGACATGATCGGGTCCGTGCTGGTGTCGTTCGCGCCGGAGATCGACCAGCTGGAGGCGGAGGCGTTCGCCGAGATCGTCGTCGGCGCGTGTGAACGGCTCGCCGTGTGGTGCGAGCGCAGGCCCTCGGTGGGACCCGCGCTCGCGACCGACTACGTGATGGCCGTGATCTGGCCTGGCGTCGCCGAACGGCTCAGGACGCTGCCCGAACTCGCTCCGCACGCATAGCGGTGACGGCGGGCAGGTCGAGCGGCGCGACCTTCGTGCCCGTCGCCCACTCGATCAGCAGGTCGGCGAGCTGCGGGTTGCGCGGGAGCACCGGGCCGTGCAGGTAGGTGCACACGATCCGGCCCTGAACCGCGCCCTCGACGCTGCCGTCGTTGCCGGTGCCGACCTTGACGTGCGCGAGCGGCTGGGCGGACGGGCCCAGCACGGTGCGGCCCTGGTGGTTCTCGAACCCCGTCAGCACGCCTTCGAACAGGCCGTTGGCGGGCTCCGCGAGCACCTCGCCGATCGCGCGGCTGCCGCCGGCGTGCGAGGTCGAGTCGATCAGGCCCATGCCGGGGTGGGTGACGTTGTCGGCACGGGTGAAGCTCTCGCCGAAGATCTGGATGCCGGCGCAGACGCCCAGCACCACGGCGTTCTTCGTGACGGCGCGCTGCAGGCCGGGGTGCTCGCGCAGGTGCTTCACGGCGAGCGTCTGGGCCGTGTCCTCACCGCCGCCGACGACGTAGATGTCGCACGAGTCGGGCACCGGCTGGCCGTAGTTGATCGGCACGATCTCGGCTTTGATCCCGCGCCACGTCATGCGCTTCTCGAGCACCACGGCGTTGCCGAAGTCCCCGTAGGTGCCGAGGAGATCCGGCAGCACGAGCGCGATCTGGATTGTCGACTCACTCATCAGCGGCAGCCCTGGCATTCAAGTCGCGGAACGCGGTGTAGTTGGCGATGACCTCGACCGCCCCCTGCGGCATCTGGTCGATGGCCTTCAGCGGGTCGGGCACGATCGTGTGCTCGACCTCGGCGTAGGTCAGGCGGACGGCGAGATCGGTCGCGCGCTCGCCGGACGCGATGACCGTGCGGCCCCGCAGCCGTTCGAACGGCACGTCCCACAGCCAGCTCAGGTCGCGGCCGTCGGCCTCGTGAGCGTTGATCACCAGGACGGCCGGGTGGTTGGCCTCCTTGACGACCGTGAGGGTCTCGCTCCAGCCCGCCGGGTTCTTGCTCAGCAGAAGGCGCGCGCTGCGGCCGTTGCGGTGGATCGTGCGGTAGCGGCCGCTCACGTTGGAGACGCCGCGCAGCCGGCGGACCGCCTCGTCCGTGGGCACGCCCAGCGCGTGGGCGGCTGCCGACGCCATGACGGCGTTGGCCTGGTTGAACTTGCCCGGCAGCGTGAGCCGCAGCTCGAGCTTCTGGTGGTCCGGCGTGATCATCGCCTCGTCGGCGGTGATCCAGTTCGGGTGCGGGCGCGCGAGGTCGCAGCCCGTGCAGTGCCAGTGCTCGCCCTGCCACTGGATCGGGTTGCCGCAGCGCGGGCAGCTCGCCGAGTCGTGGTGCCAGCCGGTGCCGGTGGCGACCCAGATGACCTTCTGCGCGTTCCAGGCCGCGCTCGTCACCATCACGTCGTCGCAGTTGGCGACGATCGTGCAGTCCGTCAGCGCGGTGATGGTGTCGCGCAGCGAGCGCTCGATGGTGCGCACCTCGCCGACCCGGTCCAGCTGGTCGCGGGACAGGTTCAGGATCACCGCGACGGCCGGGTTGCTCGCACCGGCGACGGCGGGGAAGTAGCCCTCGTCGCACTCCAGCACGGCGTACGGGGCGTCCGGCTGCTTCGACAGCGCCGTGACGTGACCGTCGGGCATGTTGGCGCCGCTGTGGTTCGTGGCGACCTCACCGAGTGCGGAGACGGCCCTGGCCAGCATCATCGTGCTGGTGGTCTTGCCGTTCGTGCCGGTCACCACGGCGACCTTGCGGCCCTGCGTCAAGCGGTTCAGCGCCTGCGGGTCGAGCTTCAGCGCCACCCGGCCGCCGATCATGCCGCCTGCGCCGAGACCCATCTTCTGGGACAGCGTGGAGCTCAGGTTGCCCAGTTTCACTGCGGCCGCGGTGCGCAGAGGGAGGCGGGCGGGGGAATCGTTCACCCTCGCGATGCTACCGGCGGTGGTGGTTGAACCTTTCCGGGCGGCCGCCTGCGTTGGTGTGAACGGGGTTCGGTACAACTAGCGGCTCAGCGCGCGCAGAGTCCGGATGAGCTCCACGGTCGGGAGTTGGCACAGCTGAGCCATGTTCTCCAGCGCGGGCAGGTCGAGATGCACTTCGGTGGACGCACCCGGCGGCAGCACGTGCAGGCGTCCGGCGGCCCAGCGGCGCAACGGAACCAGGCGCGGGTTGTCCGTGGCGGCCACCGCGGTGAGGTTCAGGGTCAGGTGCCCGGCGGGGGCGTCGCCGAAGAAGCGTTCGTGCACCCGAGCGAGGACTTCGTGGGCAGGAACGTCGAGGGCGTGGCAGATCTCCACCAGGCGCACGACCGAGCACTGGCGCGTGCCGAGCTCGTACGTGGCCAGCGTCTGCAGCGAGATCTCGGTCTGCAGGCGCTTGTTCAGCTCTTTGCGGGTCCAGCCGCGCTGCTTGCGAAGGCTGCGGATCTCATCACCGAGCACGCGCTGGTACGCCGCTGTGTCGATTTGGCCGTTCGCGGTTTGCACCTGGTCCCTCCACCCCGTGAGCGGGTCTCACGGTGATGGAAGGCGCCAGTTCTTCGGCGCTTACGCAACTTACTAGGAGAATCCCCCGAACGGGGTATGCATCTCTACTCTGAGTATCAGTTTACGCAGCGCACGCCGTCTGCGGTGATGGGTTTGGGGGCGTTCGGGTCCGGGGCGGGCTGCTGCCGCGCACCATCCAGGTTGAGCACTCCCGAGCCCGTGAAGCCCTGGGCGCCGGGACCCGAGTAGTCGGAGCCCAGGAAGACGCGGACCCGGCCGGCCGGGACGTTCACGTCCTCCTCGATCTTCATGCCGCCGAGGGCCTTCTGGACCGCGTTGGCACCGTCCTCGCCGCCCTTGCCGTAGCGGACGACCGACTTCGCCATCGCCTCGGCGTTGCCGGGCTGACCGCCGGTGAAGCCCTTCGCGACTAGCGACTGCAGCACCTGGCCCGCGAGCCCCGGCTGGCCGGAGGCGTTGCGGACGTCGACGGTGACGGAGGCGTTGTTGAACTTCGGGTCCGGCGCCGACGAGGACGCGGGGGCCTTGCCGAGGTTCTTCACGAACGCCCTGACCTCGGACTCGTCGACCTCGACCGCGGAGCCGTCCTCGGGGGTCTTCAGGTCCGGGTTGCCCGTCGGGATGGTCTGGAACGTCATGTTGCCGCCCGTCATGTCCTTCATCTGCAGGGCGAACTTCGTGATGTCCCAGCCGTCGTCGAGCACGATCGCGCCGCTGACGGCCTTGATCATGTCGTTGCGCTTCTTGCTGTCGGTGAGCACACCTGCCGAGAGCATCTTCTTGGCCAGGCCCGCCATGAAGACCTGCTGGCGCACAACGCGGTCGAGGTCGCCCATCGGCAGGCCGTGGCGCTGCCGGACGAACGCCAGAGCGTTCTTGCCCTCGATGCTCTGCGGGCCCGCCTTGAAGTTCGCGCCGGAGAAGCTGTCGCGGACGTTGCTGTTGAGGCAGACGTCGACGCCGCCGATGGCCTTGGTGATCTCGTAGAAGCCGACGAGGTTGACCTCGGCGTAGTGGTCGATCGTGGCGCCGGTCAGGTTCTGGATGGTCTCGATCAGGTTGTTCGCGCCCGCCTTGCGGCTCTCCATCTCGATCTCCTGCGGGCTCTTGCCGCTGCCCTGCAGCTTTTCGGCCGCTTGACCCTTGGCGTAACCGTAGGCAGAGTTGATCTTGTGACGCCCGAAGCCGCCCGCGATCTTCACGTAGGAGTCGCGGGGGAACGACACCGCGAAGGCCTTGCCGCTGTCGTTCGGGATGTGCAGCAGGATCAGCGTGTCGGTGTTGAAACCGCCGTCGTCGCTGCCGCCCGCCTGCAGCTCGTTGAGGATGTTCTGCGGCAGCGGGTTGCCCTTGGAATCGGTGCGGCTGTCCATGCCGACGAGCAGGATGTCGATCGCGCCGTCGGCGGGCTTCTCGCCGGCGTCGGCGAGGTTCAGGTCCTGCTTGGTCAGGTTGTCGGTGAGCGAGTTCAGGTTCTGCCACGCGATGCCGGTGACCAGCAGGATCGTCGCGGAGATCATGCTGACGAAGATCTTGGCGCCGGTGGACGCGCCGCGCTTGGCCGCGCTCGGCTTGCGTGTGGCGGGCCTGGGGCGCGGACGGGGCGCGGGAGCCGCTGCCTTCGCCTTCGCCGGTGTGGTGCGGACCGTCGGGCGGTCGGCCACCGCCGGACGTGGGCGCGGACCCGACGACGTGGCACGGGCGCGCTGGGGGTCGCGGCGGGGCGGTTCTCCCCGGTTGGCCGACTCGCGGCGCGGAGGTTCCCTGCGGGGAGGCTCCTTGCGGGGCGGCTCGGAGCGCTTCGGCGGCTGCGGCCGCGGCGGTTCCGCCCGGTTCGGCTGCTGCCGGCGCGGGGGCTCTGAGCTGCGCGGAGGTACCTGAGGACGGCGAGGCTGCCCCGCAGGGGGACGCGGGGTGGCGGAGGGTCGCCTGGGAGTCCCGTTCGGTTCTCCTGGCCGCGGCGGCCGGTTGTCCACACCCACTCCTCTCAGCACATCCGGGTACCCCAAGTAGACGCGTGGGAACTCCACTCGGTTGTGCAAAGCGTGACACAGTGGCGAACGCCACCCGATTCAGGCCCCTTGACCAGCGGTTTTGTCCGTTTCGTAGACTCGTCGCCGTGTTGACGATGCAGGACGCGCTGCTCGCGCTGACCAAGTACTGGACCGATCGGGGCTGCATCGTGGTGCAACCCTTCAACACGGAGGTCGGGGCGGGAACGCTGAACCCCGCCACCGTGCTGCGCGTGCTGGGTCCCGAGCCGTGGCGCGTCGCGTACGTCGAGCCCTCGGTGCGGCCCGACGACGCCCGTTACGGCGAGAACCCGAACCGGCTGCAGACGCACACCCAGTTCCAGGTGATCCTCAAGCCGGATCCGGGCGACCCGCAGGAGCTCTACCTCGGCTCGCTGGAGGCGCTGGGCATCGACGTGCGCGCGCACGACGTCCGGTTCGTCGAGGACAACTGGGCCTCGCCCGCGCTGGGTGCCTGGGGCCTCGGCTGGGAGGTCTGGCTCGACGGCCTGGAGATCACCCAGTTCACCTACTTCCAGCAGGCCGGCGGCATGACGCTCGACCCGGTGTCGGTGGAGATCACCTACGGCATCGAGCGGATCATGATGGCGCTGCAGGGCGTCGACCACTTCAAGAAGATCGCGTACGCGCCGGGCATCTCCTACGGCGAGGCGTTCGGCCAGGCCGAGTACGAGATGTCGCGGTACTACCTCGACGACGCGGACGTGGAGGCGAACAAGCGCCTCTTCGAGGAGTTCGCGGCCGAGGCGCGCAAGATGCTCGACGCCCGCCTGCCCGTTCCTGCGCACAGCTTCGTGCTGAAGTGCTCGCACATCTTCAACGTGCTGGACGCGCGGGGTGCGATCTCCACGACCGAGCGCGCTCGTGCGTTCGGCCGGATGCGCGGCCTGGCACGGGAAGTCGCCGCGCTGTGGGCCGAGCGCCGGTCCGAGCTTGGCCATCCCCTCGGTGTGGCCGAGGTTCCTGCCGCGGCGGAGAAGCCTTCGTCCTTCGAGGACGTTGTCGCTCCGGCGACGCTGCTGTTCGAGATCGGCACCGAGGAGCTGCCGCCGCACGAGGTGCTGCGGACCGTCGACGCGGTGCGCGAAGCGGTGACGGCGAAGCTCGGCGCGACCCGGTTGACGCACGGCGAGGTGACCGTGCACGGCACGCCGCGCCGGATCGTCGTGCTGGTGCCCGCGGTGGCGCCGCGCGAGCCGGACGCCGAGCGCACGGTCCGCGGCCCGCGTGTTTCCGCTGCCTTCGACGCCGACGGCAACCCGACGAAGGCCGTGCAGGGCTTCGCGCGGGGCCAGGGTGTCGAGGTGTCCGCACTCGGGCGCGTCGAGGAGAACGGCGTCGAGTTCGTCGCGCTGACCAAGACCGACGCCGGTCGCGGCGCCGTCGAGGTGCTGAGCGGCCTGCTGGCCGAGGTCGTGTCGGACCTGCGGGCCGAGAAGAACATGAAGTGGAACGACCCGAAGCTGTCGTTCACCCGGCCGATCCGCTGGCTGCTCGCGCTGCTCGGGAACACCCCGGTGCCGGTCGCGGTGTCGTCATTGGCCTCCGGGACCGTGACCCGTGTGCACCGGACGGCCGACCTGCCCGTGGTGGAAGTGTCCACTGCGGACGGTTACCTGGAGTTCCTGCGCTCACACGGCATCCAGGCCGACGCCTCGGTCCGTGCCGCCTCGATCGTGGAGTCGGCGCAGGAGCTCGCGGCGTCGGTCGGCGGCGTCGTGGAGGTCGAGGGGCTGCTGGACGAGGTGACGAACCTGGTCGAGTGGCCGACGCCGATCCTCGGCTCGTTCGAGGAGCGGTACCTGGAGCTGCCGGGCCAGATCCTCACGACGGTGATGCGCAAGCACCAGCGCTACCTGCCGGTGCGCTCCGCGGACGGTTCCCTGCTGCCGCACTTCGTGGCGGTGGCGAACGGGTCCGTCGACGCGGACCTGGTGCGGGCGGGCAACGAGGCGGTGCTGCGGGCGCGGTACGAGGACGCGGCGTTCTTCTGGCGGGCGGACCTCAAGACGCCGCTGGAGGAGATGAAGTCGGGCCTCGCGAAGCTGACGTTCGCGGACAAGCTCGGCTCGATGGCCGACCGCGCCGCCCGGATCGCCGCGCTGGCTTCCCGGTTCGCCACGGTGGTCGACGTCGACCGCGAGACGCTGGACCGCGCGGGCGCGCTGGCCAAGTTCGACCTCGGCTCGCAGATGGTGATCGAGCTGTCGTCGCTCGCCGGTGTGATGGCGCGCGAGTACGCGGCGCGGGCGGGGGAGACCCCGGAGGTCGCTCAGGCGTTGTGGGAGATGGAACTCCCGCGCTCGGCCGGTGACGCGCTGCCGTCGTCGGTGCCGGGCGCGCTGCTGTCGCTGGCCGACCGCTTCGACCTCCTGGCCGGTCTGTTCGGCATCGGTGCCCAGCCGACCGGTTCGTCGGACCCGTTCGGGCTGCGGCGCGCGGCCCTGGGCGCGGTGTCGGTGCTGCGGGCGTTCCCCGCCCTGCGCGAGATCACGCTGTCGAAGGCGCTTTCCCTTGCGGCAGAGGGGCTGTCGGTGTCCGCGGAGGCGCTGGAGACGGCCAGGGAGTTCGCCGTGCGGCGCTACGAGCAGGCGCTGCTCGACGCGGGCCACGAGCACCGGTTCGTGCAGGCGGTGCTGCCGCTGGCCGACTCGCCGGTGCTGGCCGACGAGACGCTGACGCAGCTGGAGTCGTTGGCGGGCAACGAGTCCTTCGACGCGCTCGTGGCCGCTCTGCAGCGCGTGCGGCGGATCGTGCCCGCCGACGTCGCTGCCTCCTACGACGCCTCGGTGCTGTCGGAGCCCGCAGAAGTGGCGCTGCACAAGGCGTTCGAAGGCGTTTCGCGTGACGTCACGGGCCTGGCGGCGTTCGTCGCCGCGGCCGAGGGCCTGACGGCGCCGATCAACACCTTCTTCGACGAGGTGCTGGTCATGGCGGAGGACCCCGCGGTCAAGGCCGCGCGGCTAGGCCTGCTCGCGTCCATCCGCGACTTCGCGGCCCCCGTGCTCGACTGGACCCAGCTGTAACCCGTCCGGGTGAACGATGAACGGCGCTTTTGTCCACCTCAAGTGGACAAAAGCGCCGTTCATCGTTGAAGCGCGGGTTAGTTGATCGTGTAGCTGTCGCCGTAGACCTTCCACTTCAGCGGCGTCTTCAGGTCGAAGTTGCCGGCCTTGAGCCACACGCGCTGCGCGGTCTCGATGCGGGAGACGTCCTCGTGGGCCGCTTCCTGCTTCATGGCCCACACGCGGGCGTCCATGAAGGCGTTGAGCCACGTGCGCTCGTCGCCGCCCTGCGACGGCGGCTTCGCCTTGCCGAGCGCGCGCTTGCGGATGTTGCTGAAGCTGGTCTTGTCGCCACCGTCACCGTGCACGACGATCGCGTCGTAGTAGGCGAACTGGCCCAGGGCGCGCACGCCGTCGGCCTTGCCCTGCTTCACGGCCGGGTTGAAGTACACCCGGTCGCGTTCGGACTCCTGGGCGGCCTTGAACACGGAGTCCTTGGCCGCGGTCTTCCAGTCCTTGGTGAAGTTGGGATCGAGGCCCGCGTGCGAGGCCGTCCCGTTCACCTTGCGCAGTGCGGGAAGGTACTTCTCCAGCACGTTGCCGGGTTTCCTGCTCTTGTACAGCTCGACCAGGTCGAGCATGTCACCGGTGCCACTGCAGAAACCGATGATGCCCGCGGTGTACCCGCGGCCGTCCTTGATGTCCTCGATGTAGCCGAACTGGGCGCGCCAGTCCAAAGAGGAGTTCTCCGCGCTGGACACGATCTGCATCGCGATGTCCTTGAGGCGCGGTTCGTCGAGGTTGGCCGCAGAGGCGGTCGTTGCCGTGGTGGTGATGAGTGCGGCGCACGCCAGCAGCGCGGCCGCGAGGCGACCTGAAATCTTCACGAAGTTCCTCCGGGGCAGGGATTGTGGGGTCCCGGGCGGCGTGAGACCAACGGTAAGGGGTCCATACCTTTATTGGCAAGTGTCTTTACTAATTCGCGAAACGGACAATGAGTACTCGCCGGACGTTTGGTCATCGGATCTCGTACGAATCGCCGTAGACGTGCCACCGCAGTGGGCGTTCGAGATTGAGCTTGCCCTCGTTGAGGAACCGGCGCTGCGCCGTGTCGACCCGGCTGGTGTCCTCGTGGGCGGGCTCCTGCTTCATCGTCCAGACGCGTGCGTCGAGGAAGGCGTGCAGCCACGTGGTTTCGTCCCCGCCCTGGGCCGGCGGGCGGGCGCCGGTGTCGAGAGCGCGCAGGCGGATGCCGGAGAAGTCCAGGTCACCCCAGCCGTCGCCGTGCATGACGATCGCGTCGTAGTAGATGAACTGGCCCAAGGCCTGAACGCCGTCCTGTTGGGCGCGGCTGACGGCGGGGTTGAAGTAGACGCGGTCGCGTTCGTGCTCCTGGGCGTCCTGGAAGGTGCTGTCGTTCGCGGCGGTTTCCCAGTCTCCTGTGAACGTCGGGTCCAGGCCGTCGTGGGACGGGGTGCCGTTCACGCGTTCCAGGGCGGGGAGGTACTTCTCCAGGACGTTGCCCGGCTTCCAGTCGCGGTAGAGCCGGACCAGGTCGAGCATGTCGCCGGTGCCGCTGCAGAATCCGATGATGCCCGCGGTGTAGCCGCGGCCGTCGCCGATGTCCTCGATGTAGCTGAACTGGGCGCGCCAGTCCAAAGAGGAGTTTTCCGCGCTGGACACCAGCTGCATGGCGATGTCCTTGAGCTGCGGGTCGTTCAGATCTGCCGCCTGCGCGGTGCCCGGCGTGACGAGGGCAGCCGCGCACAGAACCGTTGCGGCCAGCCGTGTAAACGTCTTCATGTCGCTCCGTTCCGGTGAGGGATCGGCGGCGACTTGTGCGGAGCACCGTAGCGTGAGAGCGGTTGCGCGACAAGGCCTCGCACGACAAAGGCTCCCGGCCGGAGCCGGGAGCCTTTGCGGTTCAAGCGATTTACAGGAACTGTCCGCCGCGGGTCACCGCGCCGTAGGCGTCCACGATGCCGTGTCCGTAGAAGCCGTTGAACTTCGCGTCACCTTCACAGGTGGCGTCGAACTCCGGCGAGCGGCCCACGTTCACGTACGAGACCGTGCGCGGGTTCGGGCACGCGCGCTGGATCGCGGTCTTGTACAGGACCTTCTCGACCTTGTCGGGGTCGAGGGTGAGGCCGGGGCGGCCCTTGTCCTTCTTGCCGTACTGGCTGACGATCAGCGCGGCCACGCCAGAGGCGTGCGGGGCGGCCATCGAGGTGCCCTGCAGGAACTGGTAGTAGCCGACCTTGTCACCCTGCACGGCCTTCTTCACGCCCGCGGCGAGACCCTTGTCGGTGATGTTGCCCGCCTCGTCGATCGCGCCCTCGGCGAGAGCGACGTTGCGCGGGTACGTCGACAGGATCATGTTCTCGTTGGTGCGGTACCACGGCGTGCCGAGGCCGCTGCGGAAGTAGCCACCGGGGGCCGAGATCGCGGTCTGCTCCAGGCCGTAGTTCGAGTAGTCGGCCTTCTCGGTCAACGGGCCCAGGGACGACACCGAGATGACGTGGTTGCCCTCGGTCGGCAGGTTGAGGCAGGTGGCGTTGTCGATCGGGCGCGGGCGGTTGTGGCCCGGCGGGTAGTTCGGGCTGATCGTGTCGGTGCGCGGCTTGCCCAGGTCCTCGTGGTTGTTGCCACCGGCGCCGATCAGCGTGACGCCCTTGCGGTGCGCGTAGTTCAGTGCGCGCTGCACGGACGCGATGATCGTCTGCTGCTCCAGCTGCTCCTCGGGCGAGGCCGTGGAGTCGTTGATGCAGTTCATGTACCACGGGTCGACGTAGAACGACATGTTGATGACGTCCAGGCCGATGTCGGCGCCGTAGGTCAGGGCGTCGACGACCGGCTGCAGGAAGAACGAGCCGGAGTCCTGGCCGCCGCGGATGTTCACGAGCGACACGTTCGGTGCGACACCGGAGATGCCGAAGCCGTTGGCAGCGGCGCCGATGGTGCCGGCGACGTGGGTGCCGTGGCCGCCGTCGTCCCAGTTCGCCGGGTCGACGCAGCCGCGGAACTCACACGGGCCGTCGAACTCGCCGCCGTCGGAGTCGGTGGGCATGTCGACGGTGAAGTTGCGGGACAGGTCGTTGTTGAAGTTCGGCGCGATGTCCGGGTGCGAACCGTCCACACCGGTGTCGAGAATGCCGACGTACACGCGCTTGTCGCCCGCCTGCTTGGCGCGGGCGATGTTGGAGCGGACGAGGTTCAGGCCCCACAGGTCGCCGTCCAGCGGGTCCATGCCGGCGGTCGACTTCGACTCGGCAGGGGCCTTGCTCGGCTGTGCGGCCTTGTTCTCCTTTTCCACGTCGTCGCGCTTGGTCTTCTCGGCCTTCGCCGCGGGAGCGTGGCCGATCGGCTTGGTCCGTGCGGCACCGACGATGTCGCTCGAGGCGGACACCTTCTCCACGAACCCGTTCGCGGGCGCCTTCACGGTCAGCAGACCGATCGCCCTGTTGTCCCGCACCACTTCGCCGCCCGCCTTGTGCACGGCGTCGATGGCGAAGTCGCGGTTCCCCGGATCCTCCAGCAGGACTGTGTACTCGGTGTCCTGCTGGCCCGCGGTCGAGGCCGGCGCTGCCCCCGCCGCCGAAGTACCCGCTGCGATCAGCGACACCGATGCCGCCACCGCCATCACGGTTCTGCGCGTTCTCACCTAGCTGTCTCCTCACACCCGGTCAGGGCTGGATCCAACAACACGGTGCGGCCCCCGATTGCCGCCCAAGTCCGACACACTGACACGAAATTCCCTCACGCATCAGCGCCTTTCGTACGGAATCGAACTGTAGCCGATCGGAAGCGGAGCGTGATGGGGTGCGAGAAATCTTGACTTAACAAGTTTCAAGCGATGAACTCCGCGTTTATGCGAAGACGCGTAATGGCATCGTCGGCGTGCCTGCTCTTTCTCCTCTCTGCCTGCGGTGACGCAGGTCAGGGTGCTCCGACGCTGCCCGCGCGTGGACCCAAACCAATCGTCGGGGTAATCCTTCCCGACCGAACGACTTCCACGCGCTGGGAAGAACAAGATCGTCCGTTGCTCACTCAGGCGTTCAACTACGCGGACATCGAACCGTTCATGGAGAACGCCGAGGGTGACGAGGCGAAGTTCGCGCAGATCGCCGACGAGATGATCCGCCGCAAGGTGAAGGTCCTGATGATCACGCCGTTGTCGGCGGCGGGCGGCCTCGCGGTGCAGAAGAAGGCGAAAGCCGCGGGCATCCCGGTCATCGACTACGACCGCGTGACGCTCGGCGGTCAGGCCGAGTACCACGTCGGCTTCGACAGCGTGAACGTCGGGCAGCTCCAGGCCGACGGTCTGGTGGAGTGCCTCGGCAACAAGCCGGGCGCCCAGATCATCGAGATCGAGGGCGCGCCGACCGACCACAACGCCACGCTCTTCACACAGGGCCAGAAGTCGCGGCTGTCGTCCAAGTACGACAGCGGCGCGCTGAAGCTCGTGAAGTCCCAGCCGGTCGCCGACTGGAACAACGAGCTCGGCGGCCAGCTGTTCGAGCAGATCCTGAACGAGAACGGCGGCAAGGTCGACGGCGTGGTCGCGGCCAACGACGGCCTGGCCGGCGCGGTCATCGGGGTGCTCAAGAAGCGGAACCTGGCCGGCAAGGTCCCCGTCACCGGGCAGGACGCCACTGTGGACGGTCTGCGGGCCGTGCTGCGCGGCGACCAGTGCATCACCGTCTACAAGCCGGTGCGGGACGAGGCGGAGGCGGCGGCCAGACTGGCCATCGCGATCGCTCGCGGCGACCTCGACGGTGCCGACGACCTCGCCACCGGCAACCTGCGGGACCCCGTCGCGCGGCGCGACATCAAGTCGGTGCTGCTCGGCGCGACGCTGATCAAGAAGGACACCGTGCGCACGCTGGTGACCGAAGGCGTCGTCAAGCCGCAGGAGCTGTGCGCGGGAGACGTCGCTCAGGCCTGCGCGCAGCAGGACATCCTCGGAGGGTAGCGCCAAGCCCCGTCACGACCTGTCTTGATCAGGCAGGTCGTGACGTCCCGAGATGAACTCCTGCACGGCGATCTTCGCCTTGATGATCGGCTGCCGGATGCGGGCCTCGCGCCGGTACGCCCGCGTGAGCTTGCGCGAGCCCTCCGGGTAACGCCAGCGCGCCCACGGTGAGCCCGGCCGTGCCAGCCGCACGGCACCGACGGCGGGCACCACCGGCACGAGCAGGCCTAGCAGCCCCGTCCAGATCTTGCCCTTCAGCAGCGCCACGATCGCGAAGCACAGGTTGACCCCGATGGTGATCAGCCTCGCCGTGAACGTGTCGGTCGGTGTCGTGTCCGGGTTGAGCTGCAGCACCTCGTCGTAGCCGAGAGGGCGCGCGCCGAGCAGGAACGTGCCCGTCAGGCCGATGGCGAGGAACACGGCGTCCACGGACAGCCGGCCCGCCTTCGTCCAGTACACGTCCCGCAGGTGCAGGATCAGCGCGAACTCGTCCAGCACCAGGGCCGCGCCGACACCGAGCCCCGCCGCGGCGGCCAGCCGGGCGCCGTGGAGGTCGTCGGGGATGACGAGGCTCGTGACGCTGGACAGGAGCAGCAGCACGGTGCCGAACACGACGTGATGCACGTGCGTGTCGCCGTGCACGATGTTGCGCGGCCACCAGCGCACCTTCGCCCTGATCATCCGCACGCTGATGCGGATGAACACGAACGTGGTCACCAGTCCGATGAAGAAGAAGAGCAGTCGTTCGCTGCCGGTCAAGCACGGCCCCCTGGGTCCAACGACCCTCAAGGTTACCCGTGGTGGTGGATATCGCCTTCCACGTTGCCGATCTGGAACAGCGTGCCGTGCACGGTGCTCTCCGCCCTGTTGGTGATGGGCTGGCGGGCCTTGCGGGGGCCCTTCGCCTTCTCCTTGGCGGCGGCGCGGGCCAGGACGTCGCGCACGAGCGCTTCCAGGCCGCCCGCCACCTGCGGTGCGACCGTGACCTTGATCGACAACGTCGGTTGCTCGGGCACGAGTACCTCCGCATGGTCATTTGGGGTCTCACGGTAGCAGTGCGGGGGCAGTGCGATCGATGGCTCGACTGAGAGCGGGGAGCCGTGGTTGACTGTCCATGGTCGTACGTTTTCGTGTTCGTGCTTTCCCACGCTCGCGGAACGAGGTCGCGAGCGTGAGGTTTCTCCAGGTTCCGGAGAAGTCGCCGTTCCGACTTGACCCGGTGGTCGCGAGCGCGATCCGGCACCTGTTAGAGGAGAAGTAGCAAGATGGCAGTACAGGGCACCGTCAAGTGGTTCAACGCGGAGAAGGGCTTCGGCTTCATCTCCCCCGACAACGGTGGCGCCGACGTGTTCGTCCACTACTCCGAGATCCAGATGAACGGCTACAAGGCTCTCGAGGAGAACCAGCGGGTCGAGTTCGAGATCGGTCAGGGCCAGAAGGGCCCGCAGGCCCAGGGCGTTCGCGCCATCTGAGCCTGACGATCAGCATCTGATCTGTTACGAAGCCGCTTGTCCTGAATTGGACAAGCGGCTTTGTCGCGTCTTGTGCCTGATCGAACGCGATCAGTAGCGTCGCAGGCCATGGGGAGACTGTTCGTAGCAGCGGTGTTGCTCTTCGTAGCCGGATGCTCCGGTGGTGAGAACGCGGTGCCCGGCGGCGGCAAGCTCGACGCCCTGCTCGCCAAAGCGCCCGTTCACACAGGTGAGGTGACCCCCGGCTCGACCGTCGACCGGATCAAGAAGCGCGGGAAGCTGCTGATCGGCGGGTCCCAGGACGCACCGCTGCTGTCCCAGCTCGACCCGATCAGCGGCGAGCTCACCGGCTTCGACGCCTACCTCGGCAAGCTCCTCGCGCAGTACATCGTCGGCAAGCCGCAGACCGAGCTGCTCAGCGCCACCTCGGAGACCCGCGAACCGTTGCTGGCCAACGGCACCGTCGACGTGATCATCCAGACCTACACGATCACGCCTGCCCGCCAGGAGCGCGTGGCGTTCGCCGGGCCGTACTACCGGTCGGGACAGGCGATCGCGGTCCGCAAGGGCACTTCCGGCATTGCGAAACCCGCCGACCTGGCCGGGAAGACGGTCATCGTCGGCGCGAACACCCCTGGGGTGAAGGCGGTGCAGGACGTCGCTCCCACCGCCCGGATCGTCGAGTTCGGCTCCGACCCCGAGTGCCTGACGGCGTTGAAGCAGGGCCGCGGCGAGGCCTACGTGCAGGACCAGGCGCTCCTGGTGGCCGACGCGTCGAAGGACAGCGAGCTGCAGCTGGTCGGCGAGCCGTTCACCGAGGACCCGTACGGCATCGGCCTCAAGCACGGCGACGTGGAGTTCCAGAGGTTCGTCAACGACTGGCTGCGCGAGATCGGCAAGTCCGGGCTGTGGCAGGACGTCTGGAAGCAGACGATCGGCACCGTGGTCACCGGCGACGCCCCGTCGCCACCCGCGATCGCCTCATGAGCCTGGTCCTCGAAGGCTTTCTGAACACCGTTGCCCTGACCCTGCTGTCGTTCGCGGGTGCCCTCGTCGTGGGTCTCGTGGTGGCGGTGCTGAGGATCGTGCCGGTGCCGCTGCTGCGTGGCGTCGGTGCCGTTTACGTCGAGGTGTGGCGGAACGTCCCGTTGCTCGCGTGGCTGGTGCTGTTCGTCTTCGGGTTGCCCGAGGTGGGCGTGCGGATGCCGTTGTTCTGGACGGCCTTCACGGCGATCGCGCTGTACGAGGCCGCTTTCGTGGCGGAGGCACTGCGGTCGGGCGTGAACTCCGTGGCGTCCGGGCAGGGTGAGGCCGCGCGGGCGCTGGGGCTGTCGTTCCGGCAGTCGTTGTGGCACGTGATCCTTCCTCAGGCCGGACGACGGGTCGTGCAGCCGTTGGCGAACATCGCGATCGCGTTGACGATGGCGACGGCATTGGCCGGTGTCGTTGGCGTCGTGGACATGACCCGTGCGGCGCAACGGATCAACCTGGAGCTGGCCCAGCCGTTGCTGGTCTTCACCGGCGTGGGGCTCTGTTATCTGTTGATGGCCGCGGGAATCGGGTTCGGTGCGCGGGTGCTGGAACGGCGGTTGGCCTGATGTTCGACGCTCCTGGTCCCCGTTTCCGCCGCCGCGTCTTCTGGGTCTCGGTGGCGTCGGCGCTCGTGCTGGCGGCGCTGGCCGCGTTGGCGTTGCGGCAGTTCGCGGCCAACGGGCAGCTGGACCCGGTCCGGTGGCGGCCGTATCTGACCTGGCCCGTGTGGCGTTATCTGCTCGGAGGCCTGGGGTCGACGGTGGTGGCGGCGTTCGCGACGGGGGTGCTGGCGATGGCGGGTGGCTTGCTGCTCGCGTTGCGGCCCAACCGGTTCACGCGGGCATACGCCGAGGTCATGCGCACGGTTCCGGTGCTGCTGCTGGTGTACGTGATGCTGTTCGTGCTGCCGTCGTTCGGGGTGAACCTGCCGCTGTTCTGGAAGCTCGTGGTGCCGCTGGCGTTGTCGCACGCGGCGTCCTGCGCGGTGATCTTCCGCGCGGGGGTGGGCTCCGTGGATCCTGGGCAGCGCGAGGCGGGGCTGTCGCTGGGCATGCCGGACGGCGCCGTGACGCGGTTCGTGGTGCTGCCACAGGCCGTTCGGCACATGACGCCGTTGCTGGTCACCCAGGCTGTCAGCCTGTTGAAGGACACCTCGCTGGGATATGTCGTGTCGTACACGGAGTTGCTGTTCAACGGCCGGGTGCTCGCGAACTACAACGGTCTGCTGATCCAGACCTTCATCGTCGTCGCGTTCGTCTACCTGGTGGTCAACCTGGCGCTCTCGCGGGTGGCCCACCGCCTGGAGGCTCGTCGTGCCCGCATTGCTCGCTGAGGTGACCCGGTCAGGCTTCGTGGAGAGCCTGCACCACGGCAGCGTCGTCGGGCTGCTGCCGTCGGGCGCGATCGGGGTTTCCGTTGGCGCCGTGGAGGATCCGGTGCTGCCGCGGTCGTGCATGAAGCCGTTCCAGGCGCTGGCCTGCCTGTCCGCGGGAGCGCCGCTGGAGGGACCCGCGCTGGCGATCGCGGCCGGGTCGCACACGGGGGAGAACCGGCACGCGGAGCTGGTGATGGAGCTGCTCGGCGGGTTGCCGGTGGGGTTGCTGCGCTGCCCGCCGTCGTGGCCGGAGGACGAACAGACGCGGCAACGGATGACCGAGCCGTCTCGGGTGCGGATGAACTGCTCCGGCAAGCACGCGGCGATGCTGGCGACGTGCGTGGCGGCGCGGTGGCCGACGCAGACCTACCTGGAGCCGACGCATCCGTTGCAGCAACTGGTGTTGCGGACGGTGGGGCAACTTTCCGGCGAGACCGTCGCGCACACGGCGGTCGACGGATGTGGCGCGCCGGTGTACGGGTTGTCGTTGCACGGCTTGGCGCGCGCGATGCAGGGATTGGTGCGCACGCCGGTCGCGCGAGCGATGCGCGAGCATCCCGAGTACGTCGGCGGGACCGGCCACGTGAACACGGTCGTGATGCAGCTGCTGCCGGGTGTGGTGGCGAAGGGCGGCGCGGAGGGCGTGCTGGTGCTGGCGACGGACGCCGGGCACGCGGTCGCGGTGAAGGTGCTGGACGGGAATCCCCGTGCCACCACCGCGATCGGGCTCACGGCGCTGGCGGCACTGGGATACGACGTGTCGCCGGCCAAGGAGCACCTGTCCGTGCCGGTGCTCGGTGGTGGCCAGGTCGTCGGCGAAGTGCGAGTGGTCTTCTAGAAGGCTTCCGGGAGGTCCAGCATGCCGAGCTGGCTCATCACGGTCGCGCTGTCGCCGTACACCCGCTCGCAGACCAGCACGTCCTTGTCGAACAGGAAGAAAGCGACCATCCTGACCTTGAAGGACCGGCCGGTGACCTCCTCGCCGGTGAGGCTGCCGAGGTGCGTGCCCTGCAGTTCGAACTCGACGACCACCGCGTCGTCGGCGTGGTGGATCTCGATGACCTTGTTGCGCTGGTCGGGGAACGCCGCTCGGGTGCGCAGCCAGTACGCGCGAACCTCGTCCACGCCGTCGAGCACCTGGCCGGACGCCATGATCTCGTACCGGGGGTGGGGGAACGTGTTCAGGGAGGTGTCGAAGTCGAAGTCGTTCTGGCTTTCCATGTGCTCCAGGACGATCGCCTCGCGCAGCGCTCTGAGCGCCTTGGATTCGGTCATGCCGGCCGACCCTCCTACGTACGCCGTACGTCGCACGGAAGCTACTCCACGTCGTATGGTCTGCGCCAGTGGCCTCCTCACGTGAACCGTTGACCCGCGCCCGCATCGTGGATGCGGCGGTGCGGTTGATCGAACGTGAGGGCGTGGAGGCCGTCTCGATGCGCCGCCTCGCCGCCGAACTGGGCGCAGGCACGATGTCGCTGTACAACCACGTGCCGAACAAGGCGGTGCTGGTGGACCTCGCCGCCGAGCGGATCATGGCGCAGGCCAAGCCGTACCACGTGGACAGCGACGACTGGCGCGACCACATCAGGGCGCACGCGAAAGCCGTGCGGGCCTTGGCGCAGCAGCATCCCCGAGCGTTCGTCATGCTGGCGACGCGGCGGCTGAGCACCGAGGCCGGGTTCAGGACCATCGAGGCCGCGCTGACGAACCTCGACAGGGCGGGCTTCCGGGGCAAGGTCGCCGTCGGGATGATGCGGGCGATGGTGTCCTACCTGTTGGGAACGTTGATGAGGGAGGTCGCGACGTCGCCGGAGCTCGGCGGGATCGCGCTCTCACCGTACGAAGGTGTTGACGCGTCGGCGTTCCCGCTGTCCGCGGAGGTGATCGACGAGCTGGGCACCTACGACCACGATCACGAGTTCGAGTTCGGCCTCGAACTCATGATCGCGGCGTTGGAGCGCTACCAGGAACCGGACTAGCAGCTGATCCGCACGTCACCCCAGTCGGCGTGGTCGTACGACTTGCCGTTGCCGCCGTCGCGCACGATCAGCCGCACGACGGTCGCGCCGGACACGGTGGCCTCCAACGACTTCGCGGCGTCGGTGCCGTTCACCGGTCCGCTGTCGTAGACCTTGGTGTTGTCCGCCCACACCTCGTAGCTCACGAGGCTCAGCGGGTTGACCTTCCTGTCGTCGATGCCGACGGTCGCCGTCACCTTCGAGCAGTTGCCGCCCGTGTAGTACTCGATCTGCGCGGGAGCGTGCGTGCCGAGGCCCTTCGCGAAGACCTTGCCGCGGATGGTGATCGGGCCGCCGTCACCCTGTTTGCCCTCGCCGTTGGTGGTGTCGATCTCGACGGGGCCGTGGCCGTTGGTGCTGCGCAACCACTTCAGGTCGCTGACGAAGAGGTCGCCCTTCGGTGCTGGTCCGGGAACGAGCGCCTCCGCGGTGTACTGCCTGGTGACCGGGTTGGTGTCGTGCGGGCTGTGGAAGGTGAAGCTCGCGTTGATCGGGAACCGGCCTGGCGTGGCGGTGGGTGGCACGGTCACCTGCCAGGTTGTTCTGAAGGACTTCTCTCCTGGCAGGAGCGGCTTGAAGCTGCTGGAGGTCGCCTTCGCGGTCCAGCCCTGGGGGACGTTCAGCGTGGCCTGGACGGCGGCGATCGGCAGGCGGCCGGTGTTGCTCACGGACGTCGTGTAGGTGACGGACTTGCCGGGTTGCACGATCGGCAGGGCGCCGGGGTAGAGGATCTCGCCGTCGGCGGCCGTGGTGATGGCGGGCGGGTATGCGTACCAGTCTTTGGCGGCGCTGACGCGGAACATCGCCGAGCCGTGCGGGGGCAGTGCGGCGCTGATGGTGCCCGCGGTGTGTGCGGTGGTCTTCGCCCAGAGGTCGCGGACCTTGTAGCCGACCGCTTTGGTGAGGCCGAGTTCCTGTGCCGTCACGGAGATGTTGGTGGCGCTGTCGTTCTCGTTGAACAGCAGAACGGCCTTGTCGCCGTTGCTGAGCGGCTTGACGAGGACGAAGTTGCCGCCCTCGCTGCGGATCACCTTGCCCTGCACGCCGAGCTTGTCCTGATTGACGGCGATGACCTCGCGGTTCTCCAGGATCTCGAACGTCTCCGGGCTGACCTTGCGCAGGTCCGCGCCGATCAGCAGCGGTGCGGCCATGATCGACCAGAGGCTGAAGTGGCTGCGGTACTCGAGGTTCGTCATGCCGCCGTTGCCGACCTCCAGCATGTCCGGGTCGTTCCAGTGGCCGGGGCCGGCGTGGTCGGCGAGTTCCATGGTGCGCTTGGCGATCGACACCATGGAGTTCCAGCTGTCGTTGATGTCGCCGGTGGTGCGCCACAGGTGGCCGACGTCCTTCGCCCACTCCCACGGCTTGTTCTGGCCCCACTCGCAGATCGAGAACACGATCTTGCGGCCGGTGGCTTCGAGAGCGTCGCGCATCTTGGTGTAGCGGAGTTTCGCGTCGACGCCCTGGTTGTTGCAGTTGTCGTACATGAGACGGCGGATAGGCCGCTACCAGGCCAAACAGGCTATATTGATCTCGTTTTCCGGTCTCAGGCCGTCTACGGGCCGTGAACCGTGGCCTGCCTCTCGCTGGGGCCGTCCGGGGCCGTGTCGTCGGTCTTGGCTGGCTCGGGCCGGGGCTTGAACAGGTCATCAATGGCCAGGCGTGCGCGGTCGTAGGAGTCGGGCATCAGGTGGGCGTACACGCGCAGTGTGAAGGCCTCGGAGGAGTGGCCGAGGAAGGCGGCCAGTTCCTTGATGCTGACGCCTCGGGCGAGCATGTGGGAGGCGAACAGGTGGCGTAGCGCGTGCATACCGTCCTGGCCCTCTGTGTAGGTCAGTCCGGCCTTGGTGAAGGTGGGGCGCCAGATCGTGTTGTTGAACGCCTGGCGGGTGTAGAGGCCGCCGTGTGCGTTGACCATGAGCAGCTTCACGGTTTCGGTCTTGCGTGAGTCGTCCTCCGCCCACGGCAACGTCACTTCCACGGGCGGGAAGTTCTCCGCGTAGTCGTCCGGGTCCGCGAGCACGCCACGGCCCATCGGCACCACGCGGGTCTTGTGTCCCTTGGGAAGCTTGAACTTCAGCTTTCCACGCACGGTCACCACCTGGCGGTTGACGTGGTACACCATGCGTTCGCGGTCGACGTCGTCGAGGGTGAACGCGAAGATCTCACCCTGCCGCAGCCCCACGCCCGCGCCCAGTTCCGTGACCGGCTTGAAGCGTGCGGCAGGGCCAGGCCGACCGAGCGCAGCCTCTTGTCCGCCTAGACCTTGACTTTCTTCGGAACGGGAGCCGGGCGTTTGATGGACTTGTCTTTGCACGGGTTGAACTTGATCCGCCCTTCAGACGGGGATGCGGCCACGTCGAGGATGGAGGACACGGTGTCGAAGATCTGAGCACGGTACGAGGCGGCCGGAACCTTGGGGTTGCCTTTGGCGTCGGTGCGTTCGGTCATCAGCCCCTCATCGGGCGCAGGCCTGGGCAGAGCCGTCAGCACGGCTTGGGCTTGGTCGTACTCGGCCCGCCACTTGAGCCGTTGCGCGATCATCTGCATGAGCAGCTCCGCCCGGCTGGGTGCGTGCGGGTCACCCGCGCGGACCGGAGCCCACATCAACCGTGTGCGCTCGGTTGCCTCGGGTTTGGCGATCCCAGCAGCAGCCAACGCCTCACGGACGAACGCGGCACGATCGGACTTGTGTTCGGCGAGGGTCTTCCCCGACCAGCGCCGCGACACCAGCACCCGCCGCCCCGGCAGCCCGAGCGTGTCGCGGCGGTGCGCCTTGGACCGGCACCGGCCCGGAGTCATCCGGGAGTGCGCGCCCTTCGGCACGATGCCGTAGAGCAGCCAGACCGCGCACCGCTCTGACCACGGCGTGATCGCGAGCTCGGCCGCCAGGCGGTCCGCGTGCTCACTGACTCGCTGTGACTCGTCGACCGCGACGACTTCGGAGATCGACTTGACCAGGTAGCCGATGTGCCGCCCGGCTTCCTCGGTGCCGCCGAGAATGCCCTTGGAGTGCACCTGAGCACCGAACTCGACCACGTGCGCCAGAGTGTCCAGTTCCGCGACCGCATCAGCCCACGGGGTCAGCGGAACGTTGGTGTCAGGGTCGACGAAACCCTTGGCGCGCATGTCCCACACCGGCAACCTGTCGCCGCTGTAGCGGATCTCGTCGTGGTTGGGCCACCACACCTGGAGGTAGGTCGCCGCCGTCACCTGACGCACCACCGCGTGCGGGATTGAGCCCCGTACGGCGAAGTGGGCGCGCGGGGTGATGCGCGGGAAGGTTCCCGCGGACTCCCTCCCGCCGCAGGTCAGAGTCTGCCTCGCGGATTGCTTCCCGCAGGTCCTCGACCTGTGCCGCGTCCTGCTCACGCTGCGCCTGGCGGTACTCGGCCGTCAGATCGGTCCGGTAGGTCACCAGCTCGACCTGATCACTCGTGGGGGCCTCCTGCTCCGCCACGGGCTCGTGGTCGAGGTGCCAGCCCTCCCGGCACTGCGCCATCCGTGAGCGCCGGTTGCGGTCCGCACACGCCGGGCACTTGGACGCGATCGTCGAGTTGCACCGAACCCGACCATGCGAACCTCACCGGTGTCGAGATCGACGACCTCCCGCAGCACCGGACGAACGCACACCCCGTGCTGCTCCGCCGCCGACTTCACCACGTCGAGCGTCAGCGGCATCCGGGCACGCTCCGCCGAGGTCATCCCGGCGACGTCAGCGGTGACGGCCGGGACAACCCCAGGCGCAGCACCAGGTTCCGCACTGTCCACAGTGCTCCTCGCGATCTCCTCTCGGTTGTTGGTCACGCCGCCTCACCACCTTCCGTGTTGCCGCCGTCCGGGCGGTTCGGGAACGGTGCACCGTGGCTTCGGTGATTCCGAAGAACATGGCCAGCTCCACCAGATCGGCATCGGTGACGTAGAAGGCCCGCGTACGTTCGGGCATGCCGCGCCCGTCGGTCTTCACCCACGCCACACCGGGAGTGTTCTCGCTGATCTCGTGAGCCGCAGCGCCCCGAGCCCGAGCACCCTCACCCAGGACCATGTCCACCTGCGGTGCCTCATCGAGCCGGAGCGCGATCTTCGTTCCGAACAGGTGCCTGAACGCGACGACCTCCTTACGCGGGTCCTGCACCAGCCCCAGCACCGCGTAACCGGGCGCGCGACCCTGTGACGTGATCGTGGAAATGGCCCGCACCGCGCGTTCCCTCAGATTGCGATCCGGTTGGTAGGCAACGAGATCCGCCAACTCGTCGATGATCAGCAGCGTGAACGGCTCACCGCTGCGACGCGCCCAGATCCGGCGCACACCCCGGTACTTCGCGGCCCTCTCCTTGACCTCCGCCGCGATCTCTTCCAGCAGCTCGACCGCCGCCGCGCCGTTGTCGAACACGAGCCGAGAGAACGCTTCCTCGCACTGCCCGAGTTCCATGCCGCCCTTCGGGTCGATGCCCACCAGGCGGACCGCGCCCGCGCGGATGGCCGGGGCGAGGTGCCACACGATCGACCACAGCACCGACGCCTTACCCGCGCCCTGCACACCCACGCCGAGGACCTGGTTGCCGAGCAGCCGCAGCCGCCACGCCTTCCCGGTCTCCAGGACACCGATCACGACGCGCTTGAGGTCCACCGCGTCCGCGTCGTTGCACAGCGGCGGCACCGGCACCGGACGAGCCAGCGGGTCGGCGTGCACGAAGTCGAGCTCCAGCATCCGGGGCTTGAGCACCCGCACCCGGCACGACCGCGCCCCGAACGAGTGCGTCAGGCCAGCGCGACGAAGCTCCCACTGCTCGTGCGACTGTGCCGGGACCATCCGCACCCGGACCCGATCCCGCCAGCCATCCGACCGGACCCGCCGCAGCTTCGGCAGGTACTCACGACCCCGCCACTCCTTGGCCAGCTCAGCCAGGCGCACGGTGGTCTTCCAGCGCGGCACGTACACCGAGGCACGCCGCCACTCCGTCACCAACCTGAGCCACACCTGACGCGAGAACGAGCCCTGCGGCAGGCCCCACCAGATCACCAGACCGGCCGTGACCGCCAGCAGCACCAGGACCAGCGGACCCCAGCCCAGCCGCCACCAGCACGCCAGCAGCAACACCGGAGTCAGCATCACCACCGGATACCGCACGATCATCAGCGCCAGGCGCACGCCGCCGACCACCAGCTACACCAGCGCGACCAGCGCCGCGATCCACTTCAGTTTTCCGGGAACCAGCGCCCACCACGGCACACGCGGACGCACGCCCTCGAACGGGGCTGGATCAACCCACCTACCCATCAGGCCCCACCCCTACACATCGGGGAGGGTGAGGACATCCACACCACCGGGCCAACGGTGCGGCTTGACGCTGCACCCGTACACACAGATACCCTTGACACGTCTGGGATTCCTTTGCGTAGCAACGAAGACGACAAGAAAGACCAGTCAGTGAGTTGCCACGGGAACAGACCACAGCCCGCCAAGACTTCGGCTGTTCCCCTGGCGACCACCAACCGGCCGCACACCCACTTTTCGGTTGTGCACCAAGGGCATGCGTCACCAGCACGCGACCCGCAGTCACGCGCCGACGACGCAACCCCTTACCTCACAAGGTCTTCCGACCCCGGTTTCTCGGACGGCTCCATGAGCGCGTCCGACTTGGCCAGGTACAGACGCCCAAGATCGATGAGCAGCGCGCCGAGTTCCTGGTAATACTTCGCCCGCTCAGGGGCCGGGATGAGGCCGCCCGAGCGCATATTGTTCTGCGTCAGCACCTCGCCGAACTCAGGGTGAGTTTTCACAACCTCGCGCGCCAAGCGCACCAGCGAAGTGCGCAGCAGCTCCTCAGTCAGGATCTCTGTGGCCACGACACAGCTCCCTTCTTGCTCACTGCCCGCCCAACTCTTGCGCCTTCTGTGCTTCTCGCTCAGCCCAGTACAGCGCCTCGTGATGGTGGCCACGGTCCATCTCTGCCACCCGCCGATACACCTCTGCGCTCTTCGTGTAGTACTCCCGCAACTCCGCCGCCTCAGCGTCGTCAGCGGGCTTGAGCCAGGGCAACACGTTGTGTGCTTCGCTCAACGACACGATCCGGTCCACCCGCGCCCACGTCGTCTGGCGCCTGCTGGTCTTGGTCACGTCAACCCTCTCACTCCGGGCGCGTCGTAGGCGTCGGACTCCCTACGCAGCAACTGCTCCCGTGACTCCGCCTGGTGATCGAACATCTCAGCGGCATGCAATGCAGCCGCCTTGGCCCACCACGGCGTTTCGGGGTGACCAGCGAGTTGACGCCAACACCACGCCACCTGCCGATAGGTAGGCGCGATCCGAGCAGCAGCGTCCGGATCATCAGGAGCCGCGTACCGGTTCGCCTCATCGGCGGTCGTGAACAGTTGATAGGCCTTCTTCCACTGCTCACCCAACGTCTTGAGGTCGGCCACGGCTTACGCTGCCTTGGGCGCGTCAGGCGTGGTGTTGCCCTGCTTCGGCGCACGGCCCGACGACGTCGGCGGAGCCAGCATCTCGTCCGCCCACACCGTGTAGCTCACCCAGCCGTCCCGCACGTACGGCGCGACCTTCAGTCCACGGAACACCGCCGGGCGGAACGGCGTGCCCGGCGGCACTGGCTGGTACTCCGACGCGATCTTGACGACCTGCCCCGTGTTCTTGCCCTTCGCAGACGGGGTCCACACCGGAAGACCCGTCAGCTTGTCCACGGCCGGACGAGGCTGCTTGCCCTCCGAGTACTCCGTAGCCCGCTCGACGCTCAACACGAAGAACCCCTGCGGGAACAACTCGTCGAACGTGATCGGGAACCGATGGCCAGCGGGGATACCCACGTGGTTCTCCTTCTGCAGGGCCGCTCAATCGCGGCTCGGTGCCACTTCTCGAACTTGCCTACCTAGATTCGGCACCGATTCGTCCCGTCCGCGTTCCGTCCCTGTCTCGTCTGACGCGCCGAGTACTCAAATAGTCTCGTCTTGGTCTCATGGGGGTGCTACGTTGAGTCGAACTCGCACCACGGGGAGAGGTCATGCCGACCGAATCGACGCTGTTGAGAGTGCTGCTGCGGCAGCGGCACATGCAGGGGTACATGACATTCCGCAAGGAATACGACCGCGTCGCGAAGCAGCTCGACGGCGACCTGGTAGGCCAGTGGCCGAGCAAGGCGCAGTTCTACCGCTGGATGTCCGGAGACCTGCTGGGCTTGCCGTACGCGGACCACTGCCGCGTGCTGGAGAAGATGTTTCCGGGCTGGACCGCACAGCAGCTTCTCGCGCCCCACGAGGGCGACGGCGAAAGCCTCGTGACCCCGCCTCAGCGCACCGCGAGCAACGCCCCCGCCCCGCGTCCTGTGCAGCTACCCCAGCAAGCCCGCCTTGCCGACGTCACTGCCGTCTATGCGACGCGAACCGAGTTGCTGCACAACGTCACGCCGCGCGCGTTGTTCGACGGCGTGAAGCAGATCAGCATGGCCGGCCTGTCGCTGAACATGTTGTGCCAGCAGTACTCCGACAAGAGTCTGTTGGACGCGATCGAGGAAGGCACAGTCATCCGGGCGTTGTTCCTCGACCCGAACGGCACTCACACAGCCGCTCGTGAGAGTGAGGAGGGGTTGCCCGCGGGACACCTCAGCACGCTGACGCGGTTGAACATCGAGGCTCTGAGTCGCCTCGGGGCGAAGGTGTCGCCAAGCGCCAAGGGTTCGCTCGGTATCCGCGTCTACGACGAGCCGATCCGCTACAACATCACGATCGTCGACCAGTTCAAGTGCGTGGTGCAGCCGTACCTGCCTGACGCGCGGGGCGTCGAGTCGCCCACGCTGGTCATCGAGAAGGACGAGACCATGCCCGGTCTCTACACGACGTTCGCTCAGGTCTTCGAATCGATGTGGGACCGCGCTCGGGAGGTTGCTTGATGTACCAGCTCGACCACTTGGCGGACGTAGCCCGCAAAGCCGTCCGCATCGGTCATGAGCTGATCAAGACTGCTCGGCCGGAGACCGTCACGGAAAAGACGGACCGCGATACGTTCACTGACGTGGACGTGAGGATCGAGCGCGAGATCCGCGCGTACCTTGCCGAGGCGACCCCCGACATCGGCTTCGTTGGTGAGGAGGAAGGTCGCAGCGACAGGGCCGCGAACAGCGCGTACCTCTGGGGGCTCGACCCGATCGACGGCACTGCGAACTTCGTCCATGGCATTCCACTTTGCGGTATCTCATTGGCCCTAGTGCGAGGTGCTCACACGATCGTCGGTGCGGTCTCACTGCCATACCTGGAACTTCACTACTCAGCTGTTGCAGGTCGCGGCTCGTTCGTGAATGGCAAGAGGCTCACGGCAAGCGGAACCACCGAGCTAGCTAAGTCCATTGTGGCCATGGGCGACTATGCCCTCGGCGAGAACGCGGTCGAGAAGAACCGTCAGCGGATTGCACTCACTGCTGAACTGGCTGCACAAGTTGAACGCGTCCGCATGTTCGGATCCGCCGCCCACGATCTTGTCTGGCTGGCCGAAGGCCGGGTTGATGCAGCAATCATTCTTTCGAACAAGCCGCTTGACCTTGCGGCTGGCATTCTCATCGCCCGTGAGGCCGGAGTGCTGGTGATCGATAGCACCGGCTCTGAGCATACGAGCACCTCAACGCACACCATCGCGGTCGCTCCAGGGATTTCAAGTAAACTTCTCGCGCTAGTTCGATCTGTCATGCGGATGGGGTAAAGCGACAAACCGGCAGCACACCCTGAAATTCTTCGAAGGTCAAGATAACGCTGCGTACCACACTCCTGCGTACCGCATGTAACAAGCGGCCTCACGGATGCGATCTGCTTGTGAGCTGAAGGAGTGCTGATGAGCCGACGAACCCTTGGTGCCCTGGTGAGCGCTGGAGTCTTCCTCTCTGCCTGCTCGTCGACAACCAGCACCACGAGCTTGAGGTCGTCGTCTCCTCCTCCACCAGTGACCACTGCTGCCGCCACAACAACGTCTACGACTTCCCCAACGACGACCACACGGGCGGTCACCCCAGAGCAGGAGTTTGACGCCCGCGCCATCAAGGAAGGCTGGGCAACTCCAAGCGATTTTCGGACATCAGGAAGTGAATACAGCGGTCCGGCGGAGTATGTCAAGCGCATCTGTCGAGAATTCGACGGACCCGAGAAGGTGGCCGGGCTATCTCACGGTGAAAGGATGGAGATTGAATGGAAAGCTGAGAAGCCAATCTTCGAAGCAGGAGTTCCGCTCTTCTGTCCGCAGCATCTTCCGCTACTTCAGGACGCCATAAACGGGAATGTGAAGCGAGGGTACTCGGGTGGATCATTCTTCGTGTCTGATGAAATAAAGCCCGGCACCTACCGTGCAACCGGAATCATCAAAGACTGCTACTGGGAGCGAACCGCGCGCGATGGATCGATAATCGACAACCAGTTTGTGACTGCGGCAAAGGAGCTAACGGTTACAATCCTCCCTTCAGATGGCGCCTTCACGACTCGCAGTTGCGGAACTTGGAGAGTCGTCTCATAGGTAACGGCGCAACAGCTCTCTTGCTCGGCTGGATGCGTTCGACATTTGCGAGTACTCCCTGTGTGCGCTCCAGGTCTGCGCGAAAGCGGCGGTGGGCGACGGACGGCAGCCGTCCGCAGTGTTGACGCCCGAGGGCAAGTGCCAGTTGAGGTCGACTCAGCGCACAGCTTGCTAGGGCGGGCAGCTGCGCCCTTGGTGCGTGCGGTTGAGGCGAGCCAAGTGACATGAAATTTGCGATACCCTCATTTGGGTGACTGCGGAACGGCCAGCTGCTGCGACAATCTCCCGATGCTTAACGACTGGTCGTCTCCCGGCTGGGTACCCGTCGGGCTTGCGCTGGGTCTGCTATCGACCATCCTAGGACTTATATTCGCTTGGTGGTTCGCACGGGGGCCACGCCTGCTCGTGCAGGCTTCGGGAACCACAATAATTGCTACTCCAGACAGCGATCGAATTTCCGTGCTTTACGATGGCCGGTCAGTCGAGCGTGTCACTCAAAGTGCAGTCTGGATCTGGCGACGAGGGCGGGGAGTTGTAAAAGGCACCGACGTCGTTCTGTCGGATCCAATCATGCTCACCATACCTGACGGCAGTGTCATCTTGAACCTAGCTATTGCTCGCCAGTCGCGGCCTACGAATTGCGTGACAACTGACTTCCGGGAGGAGGCCAAGGATATCAGGGCGGTCCAGATCGGGTTTGACTACCTCGACGTCGGGCAGGGTGTAGCTCTTGAGGTTTACCACACTGCAAGCGATCCGGCGTCTATTTGGGTTACTGGAACGGTCATGGGTATTCCTAAAGGGGCCACCACGGTATCTGCAGGATCTCAAATGCGACTTCCCGTTGGACTTGGTGTCAGTGCCGTCGTGACGATTCCAACTAGCCAGATTCCCCGCCACCTTCGGAACCCAAAAGAAGAACCCAATTTGACATTTTCCGCTACCTTGCAGGAAATTATCCTGAAGCCATTTTTGAGGAGCATGCGGCGATGGCGCTAGGTGTGATGGTTCTGGCCCCGTCAATGCCGTTTATGTCCGCAGTGGTTCGGCCGCACTCCCGCTGACCAGTCTTGATGGCTGTGTACGCCATGAGGTGCGCGGCGATGACGGCATGCTCTGCACGAGCCAAGGATGGAATCGAGCCTTGCCCGCGCCTTCGCGTCAGGGGCCGGTGCCTGTTAAAGGGGTCGATTGTCGGGCTTCAGGTGATGGTTGACGATTCGGCTTCACCTGATCCTTGACGTCGGACCTAGCCAATCTAGTGATGTTGTGCCCGCTTGTGCGTGACCACGAGGGTGGTGGTACGGGGTGCTGTGACCAGCAGGCGTGGGCCGTCGTGGACGTGGATGGTGGTCTCGTCGATCGTCACCGCCAGGACTTTGCGGGCGTGGTTGCGGCCGACCTGGACGCGTTGGCGGGCGACCATGATGCCGCCGCTGCTGGAGACGATCCGCTCGACTGTGACCGGTGTTGCCGCTGGTGGCACGGGTGGTGGTCCGGGTGGTCGAGCGCCGCGGAGATAGGCGACGGCCCGCGTGGTGAGCGCTTTATGGGATCAAGGCACGCCGCCTGCGGCGGTGCGCAGTGCCGGTCACCTTGGCAGCAACGCCCGCGCCGTTCCCGGCACTGCCGGGCCTCCCGCTTCGCTCCGGCCCGGCGGCCGGGCTGGCACAGCAACGCCGATGGTCGGCAGCGCCACCGCAGACGGCGCGCAACTCTCGGAGCCCGAATCGGCAACGAGCACCAGGGCCAGCGCCCACTACACCCACCACTCCCGCCGCAGCTCACCGAGACGCAACCCACCGGCACCTGTTGGTGGCCAGTTTGAACTCCCCGCTGGCGGCCAGTTAGTGGGGAGCTATCTGGCCATGCACCCGGTTACGTAGCGTTGCTCTCGGCCGACGTGGCCTTAGCCCGCGGAGAGCTGCCCGCCCATCGGCTGGAGTGGCTTCGGTCTGTCTTTGCTGAGGCCGAGGGACCACCATTTCGCCAGTCTTGGGACCAACCAACACCAGCGCGGAAGTGGAACGGGTTATTACGCGGTCCGTTGGGCCGCCGCGGCGTTCCTGAACGACCGCTCAGCGGCAGAAGCCGACATTCGGTGCTCAGTGCGGTTCTGGCGCCGACCAGTACCTGAGCTGTGCGCGCGCCTGACGGAGGTGGCCCATGAGTGTGGTGCCGAGGTCGGCCGCCGGGAGATCGGCCGGTGACCGGTCAACCGCACCCGATTCTGGGTGATCCGGAGCCGGTGCGGTGCTGAGTTGCGACTGTGCCAGGATCCTCAGATTCGCTGGCCGAACTCCAGCAGATCAATCACGTAACAGGCGAGATCACCATCCGCGGTGTGGCCGATCCAGGTTGGATAGGCGCCATCGCAGCCGATGGTGAACCCCACCGTCTGGCGACCGTCCTCGTCCTCGTACGGCTCCAGCAGCTCACCGAAGCCGAGGTCGATCTTGGCGGTGTCGACAAATTCGCGGTACGTGCCGGTCTCGTGCAGCTCGCGGAGGTACTGTGCGTCGATCAAGCTGCCCTCGCCGCCGTCCACTGGAAAACCGTAGAAGCCCTTCTCGCTCAACTCGGCGGGGTCCTGGCCGGGCAGCAGCGCCATGGTCCAGGACGCCACCGGCTGGTCGCGGATGATCAACCGCACCGCCAGCGGAATCGGAGCCTGCGTCTCTCCGCCGTCGAGCACCAGCGGGTGGAGCAGCACCGGGTAGCGGCCGGGCGGTGCGGTTTCGGTGAACCCGATCGGCTCCCAGCGCCATTCCGAGGCAACCACCTCGCCCGAGGGCAGCGACAGCTCGGTGCGCAGCGGTTCGGCGACGATCCCCGATCCGGACACGGTGTCGACCCTGGTGCCAGGGACGAGTAGCCGGTCGAAATCCGGCGGTGTCAATGGCATGGGACCATCCAACCACCTCCCAACGGCCGGCAGTCCCGGTCGGCGCGGCGGTCCGTGACGTGACGCGTGTGCTTCTCAGAGGATTGCCGTGGGAGCCCGGCGAGCTGCCTTCCGAAGGGCCTTCTGAGACAGGCTTCGTACGACAGGTGTAGTCACAGAAGACGAACGTCTGCGACCACATCAGATCGATACGGCCACAGCCAGCGGCCGCACGGTTCGTACTCACGTCGCCAGCCGCGAGGCCGGTCAGCACGGCCTGCAGATCGCAGATGATCGCCGCGTCACGAACAACCTCAATTCGGCAGAAGAGGGCGTTCTCGTCAAGAGGAGACTGGCCGCGATCACCGTTATCGAGAACGCGTTCTTACAACGCCGCCGAGCTTGCAAAGCGGTCTTGTCGCTCGCAGCACGGTGATCCCACGACCTTGGCATTGACGGCTCTCTGCGCCACCGCGCCGCGCGTGCTGGCGGT
Source organism: Lentzea flava (assembly GCF_014648475.1). Taxonomy (GTDB): domain Bacteria; phylum Actinomycetota; class Actinomycetes; order Mycobacteriales; family Pseudonocardiaceae; genus Lentzea; species Lentzea flava. Next base: position 176,691 of record NZ_BMRE01000004.1, read on the forward strand.
CCAGGCGCGATCAAAGTCGCGGCATGACTTGCATGGCCGCGGCGTCGACGAACCTGCTGCGACCACTGATCGTGAAACTGGCCGCCAGCGGGGAATCCAACTGGCCGTCCGTGGGTGGCCGTCCGCGGGGAATCCCGACTGGCCGCTGACAGGCACCACGACCCGGCCCCAGCACGGAGCCCCGCTGATCGCTCAGGGCTCCGTGGCGTCATGCCAGAGAAGAGCACGCGACGAGTCTTCCGCCGCACAATGCCCAGATGGGTGTTGCTACCGCAGACCGAGGACCGACGCCCCCAACCGCGCGGCGTCGCACTCCGTAGTCTTCCCGCCAATGGGGGCGGTCGGCGAGCCCAGCACGCCGACGTCGGCAGCCACATCACAAACGTTGGCGTTGACGTGCTGAGCGGCGTTCTGAGCCGCGCCCTGGGCTGCGCCTTCGCCAAGACGGTTCGCTTCGATCGGAACTATGATCGGGCCAGTCAACGAAGCGGCACCGGTGCCGGCAGTTCCGGTATCGCTGACACGGTCGATGGGAGAGCCGTGCGCAGCGGGTGCAGCCAGCAGCGCTGACGCTACCGATGCGCCTAGCATGGCCAGTGTGGACAGAGCACGCATGAGGTGAACTAACTTCCTTGTCGCAGAGGGATGTCACAGCCGACGATCCGGCCCCAGGCATCCTCTTAGCCGTCCACCGATTCCGTCGAGCCCTCGTCGGCGTGAAAGATGATCTCTATGGTGTACCACTGGACAGTCCGGCGAGCCAAGGTGGCAGCGGCATGTCAGGCGCTGCAGCCGGTCGGCACTCATCACGTGTTCGCGGCTAAGGACGTTCAAGTGGCCCGTTCCCCTGGAGCCAGATTGTTTAGCGCTGCGGAATTGCCTGCAAACCTGCAGCTCACACGCTGTCTACTCCCACGGGGGCCAGATCCTTTAACACGGTGACGCCGGTATCAAAGGCGCCTACGGCGTCGCTACCGCGATGGGCCAAGGCCCACCCTTGACACCACCGTCACCGTGCTAACTGCGGCCAGGGTCGTGGAAGCGGGGGTGAGCAGCCACCCGCCCCACTCAAGCCGAGGACCTCGACCGCAGGAGCGCTGACCATGAAGAACCGCCGCCACCAGGCCCAGCCCGGACAGCTCGCCATGTGGGGCGTCTACGAGCTGGAGGCCCAGGCTGTCGCCAGGCCGTGGGACGTTCAAAAGCGGCCGGATGGAACCGGACCCAACGAGAACAAACCAGCAGGTCAGAGCACTTGCCAGTGTTCATCGCGCCTGTTAGGCCATCCGCTGCGTCACATGTCGTACTTGAGGTAGTCGACGCCCCACGACGCGAAGAGCTTCGCGTCCTGCTCCTCGTGGCCGAGGGCGCCGGGAAAGCCGCTGTCCTTGTTGCACGTCTTGGTGCCGGCGCTGGTGTAGATGCCGAACTTGAGGCCCTTGGCGTGCACGTAGTCGGCGACGTGCTTGATGCCGTTGGGAAAGCGCACCCGGTGGGGGACGAGGTCGCCGTTGCCGTCGCGTTGGGGCAGCGCCCAGCAGTCGTCGATGTTGACGTACTGGTAGCCCGCGTCCTTCAGGCCCTTGCTGACGAAGATGTCGGCGATGGCCTTGACCATCTCTTCGTTGAAGTCGTTGCGGCAGTGCGTGGTGTTCCAGTTGTTGAAGCCCATCGGGGGCGTCAGGGCGAGGCCGTCGTCCTTGGCCGCGGCTTGGGGTGCGATGAGGGATCCGGCGGCGATGAGGGTTGCCACCGCGGCGGTGCGCCATCTGTGGGTCACGTGCACGCGCTCCTTGTCCGAGGAGAGCGGCGGCGATCAATGAAAACGTTTGTGGAACCTATGCGTCAAGGGGGCAAAGCTGTCGCTTTGCCCCCTTGTGCCCCGTTTGGCTACGGGCGCATCTCGTACTGGCCGGACAGCGCGACGACCTGCTGCCAGACGGCGTCGAAGCGGGCAGGGTCGACGTGCGGCTTGCGGATCTGGCTCACGGCCCACTGCTGCTGGGCCTCGGTGCTGCTGGCCTTGCCGTGCAGTGCGGTCGCGTAACCGGCGAAGTCGCGGACCAGGACGTCGAAGATCTGGTCGAGGACGTTCTGGTCGGTGCCGGTGATCTTGGCCTGCTCCAGCACCAGCTGGCCGTAGACGACCAGCGTGAAGAGGTGGCCCAGGTTCAGCAGGAAGTCGAGGTCCTGCTGCTGCTTCTCGTCCGGGGCGGCGGTGGTGAGCAGGGTCTTGATGGCCCTGGCCTGCTCGTGGAACAGCGCGACGTTCGGCAGGTGGGCGTGCTCGGTGTAGATCGGCTCCCAGTCGTGGAACTGGATCTTGCCGAGGCCGCGCGCGGGGCCCTGGTGCCAGAAGAAGTCGTCGTCGCTCGCGTCGTGGCGGGTGGGGACCTCGTCGTAGGCCTTGGGGTTGAAGAGGTAGTTCGGCATGAACTTCAGCACCAGGGCCAGGTTGACGTGCACGGTGCCCTCGAGCTTGGGCAGCGCGCGGATGTCGGCCGTGGCGCGGGTGAAGTAGGTGTCCTTCTCGAAACCCTTGGCGGCGATGACGTCCCAGAGCAGGTCGATGACGTGCTCGCCCTCGCTCGTGACCTTCATCTTGGTGATGGGGTTGAAGAGGAGGTAGCGGCGGTCGTTCTCGTTGGCGCTGCGGAAGTAGTCGACGCTGCGGTCGGCGAAGAGCTTCATCGCGGCCAGGCGCGCGTACGCGTCGACGAAGTTCTGGCGCACGTGCGGGAAATCCGTGACCGGGTTGCCGTAGAGGATCCGGTTGTGGGCGTGGGTGATCGCCTCGTAGAAGGAGTGCTCGCAAATGCCGATGCTGGCCGTGCAGAGGTTGAACTTGCCGACGTTGACGGTGTTCAGCGCGGCGGAGAAGGCGTCGGGGCCGCGGTGCAGGATGTCCGCTTCGGTGAGCGGGTAGTCCTCCAGGCGGAACTCGCTCACGAACATCTGGCTGTCGACGACGTTCTTGACGAGCTTGAAGTTCTCGTGCTGGCTGTCGACGGCGAAGAAGACGTACTCGTCGTCGATCTTGCCGAACACGCTGACCATGCCGGCGACGTTGCCGTTGCCGATGTAGTACTTGCTGCCGTTGGCGCGGTAACCGTCATCGGTCTTCGTGACGATCATGTCGGTGTTGTAGACGTCGGCGCCGTGCTCCTTCTCGGAGAGGCCGAACGCGAAGACCGCGCCGCTGTCGAGGAGGGCGGCCGCCTTCTGCTTGGCCTCGGAGTTGCCGCTCATCCAGATAGGTCCGAGGCCGAGCACCGTGACCTGCCAGGCGTACCAGTACTGCAGGCCGTAGAACCCGAGCACCTCGCTGAACGCGGCGTTGCGGGCGGCGTCCCAGCGCTTGGTGGGGTCGACGCTCGCGGGCGTGCAGAAGGTGGCGAAGAGCTTCTCCCGCTTCGCGAAGTCCAGGAACTCCGTGTACCAGACCCTGTCCTGCGCGTCCGCGATCAGCTGCCGCTTGCCGCGGGCCTCGAACCAGTCGATCGTCGCCCTGAGCAGGCGGCGGGTCTCGTCGTCGAGGTGGGCGGGGTCGTAGTGGTTCGGGTCGAGCAGCACTGGCGCCTCCTTCGTCTCCGTTCGGACGCTACCAGTGAGTAACTTGCGGGTCTACGTGGGGTTTCCCGCACGCCCGGAAATTGTCAGACCCCCGGCGTAACGTGCTCCGCATCACATCTTCCACAGGGAGGTCAGGTTGAGATGACGGTGGTCGTGGCGATCGGGACGCGCAAGGGGCTGTGGCTCGCCCGCAGCGAGGATCGGGTCACCTGGGAGGTCGACGGGCCGCACCACGCGATGCAGGAGGTGTACGCGGTCGCCTTCGACACCCGCTCCGGTCTGCGCCTGCTGACCGGCGTGTCGTCGCCGCACTTCGGGCCGGGTGTGTCCATTTCGGACGATCTCGGGGCCACCTGGGAGGAGTCCTCCTCGCCGCCGATCGCGTTCCCGGTGGACGACGCCGCTCTGGAGCGCGTGTGGCAGCTCCAACCGGCCCCGGCTTCGCAGCCGGGCGTGGTGTGGGCGGGCACGCAGCCCTCCGCCCTGTTCAAGTCGACGGACGGCGGCCGCTCGTTCGAGTTCGTGGAAGGTCTCTGGAACCACCCGCACCGCCCGGAGTGGGAGGGAGGTGCCGGCGGCCAGGCGGTCCACACGATCGTCCCCCACCCGTCCGACCCGGACCGGGTGCTGGTCGCGATGTCGACCGGCGGCGTCTACCGCACGTCAGACGGCGGCAAGTCCTGGGAGGCCTGCAACAAGGGCATCAAGGCGTACTTCTTCCCCGACCCGTGGCCGGAGTTCGGCCAGTGCGTGCACAAGGTGGCCCAGCACCCGTCCTCGCCGTCGCGCTTCTACGCCCAGAACCACCACGGCGTCTACCGCAGCGACGACGGCGGCGACTCCTGGCAGTCCATCGCGGACGGCCTGCCCACCGACTTCGGCTTCGCCATGGTCGTCCACCCGAACGACCCGGACACGATCTTCACGTTCCCGATCGAGGCGGACGGCCGCCGCTTCCCACCGGAGGGCAAGTGCCGCGTCTACCGCTCCCGCGACGCGGGCAAGACCTGGGAGGCGCTGGGCACCGGCCTGCCCGACAACTTCTGGACCGCCGTGATGCGCGACGCGATGTGCACCGACAACGCCGAGGTCCCCGGCGTCTACTTCGGCTCCCGCTCAGGCGAGGTCTACGCGAGCCCGGACGAGGGCGAGACGTGGCACCAGGTGGCGGCCCACCTGCCGGACGTGATGTCGGTGCGGGCAGCGGTGATCCCGACGTGAAGGTGACGGTCCTGATCCCGGGCGTCCTCCGCACCGCGACGGACGGCGCCGCACACCTGGACGTCGACGTCCCGGAGCCCGCCACCCTGGGCACGGCCCTGGACGTCCTGGCCGACACCTACCCGGCCCTGGACCGCCGCCTGCGCGACGAACGCTCCGCCTTACGCCGCTACGTGAACTTCTACGTCAACGGCGAGGAGTGCCGCCGCCTGGCGGGCCCGGCCACCCCGCTCCCGGCGGGCGCCGAGATCCAGATCCTGCCGTCGGTGGCGGGCGGCTGACGCCCCGGACCGGCCCAGGCCGGGATGCGCCGCACCGGGGATGGCGGCGCACCCCGGCCACCCGGCCCGGAACGCCGAGCCGCACGGGACGCGAAGGCCGCGCCTGGAACAGGGGGTGCGGCACCGGCGGTGGTGTGCGGGGAGCGCCGAGCTGCTCGCTCCACCGGGCGGCGACAAACGCCCGACCTGTCCAGCCAGCCAAGCTCTGTCTGCCCGGCCGTGTCTGCCCGGCCGTGCCTGCCTGTGCGGCCTGACACTGCCAGCCCAGCCAATCCAGCGCCGCACCGCCGGCCCAGCTCAGCCCTGCCAGCCGAGTTCGGCCTGCCAGCCCAGCTCAGCTCTGCCCCCGTCAGCCCACTCCGGCCAGCCCAGCCAGCCCGGCCCGGCCCGCCGTGCCAGTCCAGCTCCGCCAGCCGAGCTCAGCCCTGTCCCTCCAGCCCAGCCCAGCCCGGCCCGGCCCGGCCCGGCCAGCTCTGCCAGTCCAGGCCCTGCCCCGCCAGTCCTGACCCAGCCCGTCCGGCGTGCTGCCTGCTCCACCGTTCGCCGTCAGTCGGCCAGAAAACCGCCAATGGCGTTCCGGAAGAACGCCGGGTCGTCCTGCCACGGGTAGTGCCCGGCACCGGTCTGCACCACGACGCTGCAACGCCGGAACAGCTGAGCCACCTCCTGCGCCGCAGCGGGCGAGGGGAAGGAGTCGACCCCACCGGCCAGCATCAACACCGGCACGTCCAGCTCGGCCAGTTCCTCCGGCGTCGCGACCGGCGCACCGGCCGCGTAGTAGGCGGCCGCCGCGTTGGGCAGCCGGGTGGCCTCGGACGCGCGGGCGTGTTCCTGAGCCGCGTCGTCCCACCGCGCGTAGAAGAAAGGAGTCATCACGGCCCAGTCACTCCCCTCGACACTGCCGGCGAGCACGGCCTCGAGCGCCTCCTTGATCGCTGGGTACCAGGGCTCGTCCGACCGGGACTCCGCGACGGCCCGCAGCTGCGCCAGGTCCGGGCCGCGGCCGAGGGAGCGGAGGCTGGGCGTCACGAGCACCAGCCGCCGCACGTGCGACGGGTAGCGCAGGGCGTACCGGATCGCGATGGCCGCGCCCGCCGAGTGCGCGAGCACGTCCACCGGGTCGAGGCCGGCGTGGGCGCGGTGGGCCTCGACGTCGTCGACGTGCAGGTCGAAGCGCAGCTCTGCCGGGTCTGCGGGGCCGGACCTGCCGGTGCCCCGCAGGTGCAGCAGGTGCAGGCGCGCGGGGAGCCCGCCGAGGTCGCCCAGGTACGACGGGGCGAGCAGCGGGCCGCCGGGTACGACCAGCAGGGGTGCGCCGGAGCCGAGTTCATCGTGTGCGAGACCCATGAAGAGGATCATCACATCGGGTGGAGGTGCCCGAGGGCGTTTTGGCGTCAGATGAGCAGCAGCGACTTGCCGAGCGTGGTGCGTTGCTCGAGTGACGTGTGCGCCTTTTCGGCCTCCGCCAACGGGTACGTCGCGCTGATCACCGGACGGATCCGGCCCTGCGCGGTGAGGGCGAGTGCCTCCGTGAGGTGTTCTCGCACGGTCGCGGGGTCCGGGGCTGTGGCGAGCATGTTGTCAACGTGCACCTGCCGACGGCTCGCCACCGAGGGATCGATGTCGGCGAAGCCGTCCGAGCTGCCGTAGGTGACGAAGCGGCCGCCGCTGGCCACGAGGTCGAACGTCGCCCTGCCGAGAGCTCCTCCCGCGCCGTCGAACGCCACGCCGATGTCGCCGGCCGCGGCCCGGACCTGGTCCTGCCAGCCGTCGAGCGAGTAGTCGACGGTCACCTCCGCGCCCAGCTCGCGGGCCAGGGCGAGTTTGCGTTCGCCGCGAGCGGCGGCGACGACGCGTGCGCCGGCGTCGCGCATCAGTTGCACCAGCAGCGAACCCGCGCCGCCGGCGGCCGCCGCTATCAGGACCCAGTCGCCCTGCTCGACCTTCACCCGGCGGGAGAGGTTCACCGCGGTGGCTCCGTCGTGGAGCATGGCCGCTGCCTCGGCCGAGCCCAGGCCGTCAGGGACCGCGACGATCTCGTCGGCCGCGAAGACGACCTGTTCCGCGTAGCCCTCGGGTCCGCGGCCGATGACGTGACGGCCGAGCCAGGCCGGATCCACGCCCTCGCCGACCGACAGCACGTGTCCTGCGCCGCCACCGCCGGGCACGTACGGAGGATGGCGCGGGAAGAACTCGCCGCCCCAGCCGCTGCGCAACAGCGTGTCGAGGAAGATCACGTCGGCGACGGTCATGCCGACCACCACCTGTCCTGGACCTGCCACCGGCTCAGGAATCTCGTCGACGCGCAGCACCTCGGGTCCACCGAACTCGTGCACGCGGACAGCCTTCATCACGACCACTTCCCCCGTCTCGATCACTTCGGTCGTGTTCACCGTAAAAGCTCGACCAAGGTGGAGATCAAGCCGAGATTTCCTCAGCAGGAAGCGAAGTCGTCCAGAAGACCCGACGCGACCTCGACGTCCGGGCTGAGCTGGCGGTCGGCCATGTCCGGGTTGAGCTTCGCCTCCGCCATCTCGAAGGCGGCCTGCAACGGCGCGGTGTCCGGCCGGACCCCGCGCAACCGCAGCGCGCGCACGGCGGCGACGATCTCGCAGGCCAGCACCAGCCGGAACGCTCCCAGCGACCGCAGGGCCTGGGACGCGGACTGGAAGGCGAAGCTCGAGTTCTCCTCCTGGCCTCGCGACACCACGGCGTTGCCGATGCTCGCGGGCTCGGCGAGGGTGCGGACCTCGGCCAGCGCGGAGTTGGCGCTGTACTCGAGGATCATCACGCCCGAGCTGCCGCGCACGCCCTCGGCGAGGAACGGGCGCAGGCCCGTGAAGTTCGGCTCCACCAGGGTGGCGAGGCGGGCGGTCGACAGGTGGCCGGTGTGCAGCATCGACAACCGCAGGCGGTCGAGCGCCTGACCGAGGTACGCGCTGTGGAAGGCGCCGTGGTGGTACGCGGCGTCGTCCTCAGGGCCGAAGTGGTCGGCGACGATCAGGGGGTTCTCGGCGGCGGCGTTGAACTCGACGTCGAGGACGCGGGCGAGGTCCGTGGCGGCGTCGACGGCAGGGCCGTGGATCTGCGGGAAGCAGCGGTAGCCGAACGGGTCCTGGATGCGGGCGGGTGGACGCGACGGCTCGCCGAGCAGCCTGCGCATCTCGGCCGCCACCGCCACCTGGCCGGGGTGGGGGCGGCCGAGGTGCACGCGTTCGTCGTAGGCCTCGACGGCTCCGTCCACGGCGAGGAACGACAGCGCCGCCACGACGTGAGTGGCCTTGAGCAGCTGGTGGGCGTCCTGCCAGGCGAGGCCAGCCATGCCGATCGTCAGGGCGTTGCTGCTGATCAACGCCAGCGCGTCGCCCGAGTCGAGCTCGATCGGGTCGGGGGTCTGCGTGGAGCCGAGCCAGTAGCGTTCGCCGAGCAGGGTGAGGCCGGTCTCGGCCAGTGCCGTGAGGTCGCCGGTGCCGATGGCGCCGTACTCGTGCACGCCGGGGTAGCAGCTGCTGTTCAGAGCGGCCTGCAGGGCCTCGGCCACGGATCTGCGCACGCCCGCGCCGCCCGCGAGGAGCTGGTTGAGGCGCACGACCATCATGGCGCGCACCTGTTCCTCTGGGAGCATTCCGCCGAGGCCACCCGCGTGGCTGCGCAGCAGGCGGAGGCCGTGCTCTGCCCAGCCCTCGGTGCTGACGATCTGGTCGCGGTTCGCGCCGACGCCGGTGGTCCGGCCGTAGACCTGCCGTCGCACCACCAGGCGCTGGCTGGCGCGCCACGACGCTTCGAGCCGGTCGAGTCCGTCGGCGTGCAGGGCCACGGGGGCGTGGTACCTCGCGACGCGGACCACGTCGTCGGCACCGAGGGACTGACCGTCCAGCACGACAGGGGAGTCATCGACCATGGCCCAATGTGAGCACATAGGGTTCAAAGGTGCTCGTACTGCATGGCCTGTGCACGACCGACGGCGTACTCGCGCTGTGGGCGGAGGACTCCGGGCTGCCCGCTCGCAGTGAGAGCACGCGACGGGACGCGCCGCACCCGTTCGCGGCGACGGCCGAGTCGCTGGCCGCCGCGCTCGGGCAGGAAGCGCTCAAGACGACCACGCGGGCGTTGCTGCTGCCGTCGTTCTCCTCCGGTCCGATGGCGTCGCCGGAGCTGGTGCGCGACCCGTTGGCGGCGGGGCGGGCGCAGCGCGGCAAGGTCGGGTTGCGGCAGTGGAGCGTGCCGACGGTCCGCCTGACGGCCAGGCCGGAGCCCGGCGCCGAGGTGCGGCTGAGCGACTCGGCACGGTTCGTGTTCGACGTGGCGGGGTTCGCCGCCGATCTCGTCGACCGCGGGCGCGTGCTGCCGTCGGTCGCGCCGGACCAGGCCGTCGCTCGGTGGGTGCCGGTGCTGTCGGGCACGGACTCGGCGCGGTTCGCGGCGCTGCAGTCCGCGATGCCGCCCGCCTGCCGGTGCGAGGAGATCGTCAGCGATCCGGCCGAGCTGGTGCGCGCGGCGCTCACGGCCGCCGTCGACGAGCAGGTCAGAAGCCGGCTGAACGGCACGGTCCTCGCGCCGAAAGGTCGTGGCCGCGCGACGACCGCGGAGGCCTGGCTCGCCGCGCTCACCGGGGAGCCGGTGTTCGACGCGGACCCGGTCGAGCTCTACGAGCTGCGCGAACAGCTCGACCGCTGGCGGGACAGCGCGGGCAACGAGAGCCCGGTGCGCACGTGCTTCCGGCTGCGCTCGCCCGAACAGCGCGACGAGGACGAGTGGGCGGTCGAGTTCCTGCTGCAGGCCGTCGACGAACCCAGCGTGCTGGTGCCCGCGCACCAGGTGTGGTTCGCGGACGACAGCGTGCTGCGGCGCTGGATCCCGGCACCGCAGGAGCACCTGCTGGCCGATCTCGGGCGGGCGAGCAGGCTGCACCCCGACCTCGACGAGGCGTTGCGCGGCTCGCACCCGGCCGAGATGGAGGTCGACGCAGAGGGCGCGTACCGGTTCCTGACGGCGGCACCCGTGCTGGCGCAGGCGGGGTTCGGCGTGCTGCTGCCGTCGTGGTGGCAGCAGCGGGTGCGGCTGGGCCTCAAGCTCACGACGAAGAGCCGCGGCACGGCCGGAACCGTCGCCAAGGAGAGTGAGATCGGCCTGAAGTCCATTGTGGACTACAAGTGGGAGCTCGCGCTCGGCGAGGACACGCTCACCGACGCCGAGCTGGCCGAGCTCGCGAGGGCGAAGGTGCCGCTGGTGAAGGTGCGCGGCCAGTGGGTGCAGGTCGACCAGAAGCGCCTCGCCGAGGGACTCGCTTTCCTCAAGCGCGGCGGCGGCCGGATGACCGCGGCCGAAGTCATGCTCCACAGTGGACTGACCGAGGAGGACGAGAGCCTGCCGCTGCCGCTGACCTCCGTCGAGGCCGACGGCTGGCTCGGGGACCTGTTGTCCGGCAAGGCCGACGAGCAGATCGAACCCGTCGAGCCGCCACCGGGCTTCGGTGCGCAGCTGCGCCCGTACCAGCAACGCGGTCTCGCGTGGCTCGCGTTCCTCGACAAGATCGGCCTGGGTGCGTGCCTCGCGGACGACATGGGCCTCGGCAAGACCGTCCAGCTGCTGGCGCTCGAAGCGCTGAACCGCGCTCACGGCAAGAGGCCGCCGACGTTGCTGATCTGCCCGATGTCGGTGGTCGGCAACTGGCAACGCGAGGCGGCCCGGTTCACCCCGGAACTCTCGGTGCACGTGCACCACGGCGCGGACCGCCTGGACGGCGACGCGTTGCGCGAGGCCGTGGAGAGCCACGACCTGGTGCTGACGACCTACGCGCTGGCCGCCCGCGACGCCGACGCGCTCGAAGACCTCACCTGGGACCGCGTGGTGCTCGACGAGGCGCAGAACATCAAGAACAGCGCGACCCGCCAGTCCCAGGCGGTGCGCAGGCTCAAGGCACGCCACCGCGTCGCGCTGACCGGCACTCCCGTGGAGAACCGGCTCGCCGAGCTGTGGTCGATCATGGACTTCGCCAACCCCGGCGTGCTCGGCACGATCAACACGTTCCGCGCCCGCTTCGCCGTCCCGGTCGAACGCCACAACGACCAGGACGCCGCCGCCCGCCTGCGCAAGATCACGAACCCGTTCGTGCTCCGCCGCGTGAAGACCGACCCGCGCATCATCAGCGACCTGCCGGACAAGGTCGAGATGCGCCAGCTGTGCAACCTCACCACCGAACAGGCCTCGCTCTACCAGGCCGTCGTCAACGACATGCTGGAGAAGATCGAGGAGTCCGAGGGCATCGCGCGCAAGGGCCTGGTGCTCGCGACGATGTCGAAGCTCAAACAGGTCTGCAACCACCCGGCGCACTTCCTCGGCGACGGCTCGCGCGTCGCCGGCCGCTCCGGCAAGCTCGCGCGCCTCGAGGAGGTGCTCGAGGAAGTGCTCGCCGAGGGTGACAAGGCGTTGTGCTTCACGCAGTTCACCGAGTTCGGCAGCATGCTCGTGCCGTACCTGGCCGCGCGCTTCGACACCGAGGTGATGTTCCTGCACGGCGGCACGAACAAGGCTGCACGCGACCGCATGGTCGAACGCTTCCAGGACAAGCACGGCCCCTCCCTCTTCCTGTTGTCGCTGAAGGCGGGCGGTACCGGCCTCAACCTCACCGCCGCCAACCACGTGATCCACCTCGACCGCTGGTGGAACCCGGCCGTCGAGGACCAGGCGACCGACCGCGCGTTCCGCATCGGCCAGCGCCGCAACGTGCAGGTGCGCAAGTTCGTCTGCATCGGCACCCTCGAAGAACGCATCGACACCATGATCGAAGAGAAGCGCGCACTGGCCCAGCTCGTCGTCGGCGCCGGCGAGAACTGGCTCACCGAGCTGTCGACAGCCCAGCTGCGCGACCTCCTGACCCTCTCCGGGGAGGCCGTCGGTGAGTGAACACTGGTCCGGACCCCGCTACGGCAAGACCATCAAGGTCGACAACGGCCTCAAGGCCCGCAGCAAGCGCGGCGACATCGGCGCCACCTGGTGGTCACGCCGCTTCATCGACGTGCTGGAGTCGTTCGGCATGGGCGGCCGCCTGACCCGAGGCCGCAACTACGCGCGCCAGGGCCAAGTCCTCTCCCTGTCGTTGTCGACGAGCATGGTCATCGCGTTGGTGCAGGGCTCGCGCCCCACGCCGTACAAGGCGCGCATCGCCATCAAGGCCTTCACGACCCCGGAATGGCAGCGCATCGAACACGCCCTGGCCGGCCAAGCCCTGTACGCGGCCAAACTGCTGGCGGGCGAGATGCCGCCGGACATCGAAACCCTGTTCGCCTCCCTTGGCCTGCAGCTCTTCCCGGCCACGTCCCGCGAGCTGACGATGGACTGCACCTGCCCGGACTGGGAAGTGCCGTGCAAACACCTCGCCGCCACCTGCTACCTGCTGGCCGAGTCGTTCGACAACGACCCGTTCGAGATCTTCGCCTGGCGCGGCCGCAGCCGCGAGGACCTGCTCGAACGCCTCCGCACGTTGCGCGGCGCCACCCGTTCCGCGGTGGTCCGCGACGAGGCGCCGCCGCTGACCAAGTGCCTCGACACGTTCTGGCAGAAGCAGACCGCGACGAGCCTCTCGCTCGGCGACCCCACGGCCGTCGTGCGCGTGGACGCGGTGCTCGACCAGCTCGACGGTGTGCCGATCACCGTGGGCGGGTCGGACCTCGTCGAGCTGCTGCGTCCGGCGTACCTGGCGCTGAAGCCGGGCGACTAGAGCTCGCTGATTCCGGCTCCGTCGAGGCGCGGTGATCAGTCATGGCGGATGGTGGTTGTGGGGACGCAAAGCACCTCGGATCTGTGGGTGGGTTAGGTAGCCGCTGGTGCGCAGCCGTGGGTGGCGTGGTGCGTGGGTGATGTGGCTGCGAGAGGTGTGTCGGCCCGCAGTGCAGCTGGTTGTGGTGGAGCGGGACGCCTGGGATTCGTCGGGGAGCGCCGCGATCCGCACGGGGCGAGGGGTGGAGGACACGGTTGTGCCTCGGCGAGTGGTGAGTCGGCCTGCGGGCAGGGACAGCAGACTGCTCTGTGGGGGGCGTTGCCGTGGCGCGCGGACGGGCCGACGGTGGTGGGTCGCAGGACCCGTTGGGCGCGGGTGCGGTCCGCACGGTGACGTGGCGGAGGGCGGTGCGGCTCGGGTCTGCCAGCTGGGTTGGCCTGCGGTCCGTTGGGGCTGTGCGGTCCGGGCGCGCCGAGGCGGCGGAGGGCACGGCGGCTCGGATCTGTCGGCCTCTTCGGGACGTGGGTTGTGCGTTGGTGAGTGGTGAGTCGTTGTCCGCGGTTCGGCTGGCCGCTCGTGGGTCCGGTGTTGCGCGCAAGCCGAGGCTGGCTACTGGTTGAGTGCGTGCCGATGTCGCAGGGCCGCAGGACCCGTTGGGAGCGCTGCGGTCCGCGCGATGGCGCGGCGGAGGGCAGCGCGGCTCGGGTTTGGCGGCCGGGCGCGGGCCTGGGACCCGTTGGGCGCGGTGCGGTCCTGGCGCGGCTGGGCGGTGGAGGGCACGGCGGCTCGGGTCTGGTGGCCGGGTTGGTGGGTACGGGTGGGTGGGCGGCTTGGCCGCCCGTGCCCGGTGGTGTCAGTGGGGGAGTTTGGGCTTGGCGCGGTTGGCCAGGATGGTCACGCCGGCGCCGGCGAGGCCTACCTGGAGGGCCAGTTCGATCCAGTCGATGCCCGGGGTGTCGGCCACGCCCAGGACCGTGGCTGCCGCGGTGCCCAGCAGGGCGGCGACGATGCCTACCGCGATGGTGGCCAGCAGCGAGACGTGTTGCCTGCCGGGGACCACCAGGCGGCCCAGGCCGCCGATGAGGGCTCCGAAGAGCAGTGCGGTGAACAAGCCGCTGATTTCCACTGTTTACCCCCTGAAGCTCTGGTGCTCAGGGCTCCAGGGTGCGCCGGGCCGGGGGTGCGGCGAATCAGGTCTTTCCCTGAGTGGTCCCTGACATCGACCCCAGCAGGGTGGCCGCCGCGGCGGAGAGTTCGCGGCCGGGGACGTCCGGGTCGCAGCCCACGCGGGCCAGGCGGGCTCGGATGGCCGTGGGGGAGCGTTGCATGTCGTCGGCGATGGACCTGATCAGCGTCTGGGCCGGGGTGTCGGTCGGGGTGAGCCAGGTGGTGCGCAGGGTGGTGTCGAGGGAGTCGGTCCAGGGCTGGTTGGCGTTGGCGTAGCGAGAGGTGCGGCCGCGCAGGCGCGTGTGGGCGCCCAGGACGCGTGACAGGAGCTTGCCGACCGCGGCGCTGCCTTCGACGGGGAGTCGAAGGCAGCCGTCCGCGATCACCTCTCCCGAGTCGAGCGCTCCCTGCAGTTCCAGCGTCAGGGACTCCGCGGAGTCCGTCGTCGCGCTCAGCCGGTAGTGGACCTCGCCGAGCTTGATCTCGTTGCGGTAGGTGGATGTCATGGGGTTGACGTTAGGGAGGGGGTCTGACGGTTTTTGGCGGGGAGCGCCCTCAGATGCGGTGGTGAAGGAGGAGTTCACTCGAAGGGGTGGGGGTCAGGTTCGTCGCCTTCGACGAGAACACCACCGAGCGGCCGTCGGCGCTGATCGTCGGCGCCAGCGAGAAGTTGTTGCCCTGCCTGCCGAAACGCTCGCTCAGGCGCGTCACCGCACCCGTGCGCATGTCCTTCAGGAACACGTCGTCCACGTTGTTCGTGTCGCGCGGCACCAGGTTCGACGCCAGCGACGAGAACACCACGAACCGGCCGTCCGCGCTCACCGACGGCTGGTACGGCTGCGCGTCCGACACCGTCCCGTCAGGACGCGTGTTCACGCGCGTGATCGCCTTGGTGCGCAGGTCTTTCATGAAGATGTCCGGCGTGTCCTCGGTGTCACCGGGCACCAGCGTGTCGCCCCACGCCACGAACAACACCCGCGAGCCATCGGGCGTGATGGCGGGCATCAGCGTGTAGGAGGACGTCTGCACACCATCAGCAGACACGTTGACTCGTTCCACGGCACCGGAAACGACGTCCTTCACGAACATGTCCACGCTGCCGTTCGTGTCGTCCGGCACCAGGTTCGTCGCGGCGGAAGGAAAAACGACGAGGCGTCCGTCGGCGCTCATCGCGAGCCCGTGGTGCACCAGCTTGTCGCCCTGCGCACCCGAAGCCGACGTGCTGATCCGCCTCACGACACCCGACGCCCGGTCGGCCAGGAACACGTCCGCCACACCGTTGGTGTCGCCCTCCACCAACGTCGACGCCTCGGATCGGAACGCCACATAACGCCCATCGGCACTGATGGCCGGGCTGCCGAACGCAGGACCGTTGCCACCACTGACGCGCTCGACCCGCCCGGTGCGCATGTCGGTCACGAACACGTCGTCCACGCCGTTGGTGTCACCGGCGACCAGGTTCGACGCGGACGACGCGAACGACACGAACCGCCCGTCCGCACTCAGCGCGGGCGGATCGAACGAAGGCCCGTCGCTACCACGCGACGCCGACCGCACGACGCCGGTGCGCAGATCCTTCACGAAGATGTCGGACACGCCGTTGCGGTCCCCGTGCACGAGGTTCGACGCGAGAGAGGGGAACGCGACATAGCGCCCATCGGCGCTGATGACCGGCGTAGTGGAATCACCGTTGCCCCGTGTCAACGGTCTGAGCAGCGAGAACGAAGCGGACGCGGAGGACGCGCAGACCACCGCGAGCACCGCGGCGACAGCAAGAGACTTCCCGAACAAAGACGTGCACCACCCTAGGTCGCGGGGCGGCGGCGCCAGCTTAGCCGGAAGTCACGGAACTACGGCCGATACCGATGTCGGCGACGTCCGCAGCCGCACGACCCGCACCCCACCCGGCCGCCGACCGCACCGTCACGCTCGAGGTCCTCGTCCGGGTGAACATCTCGTTGAACAACGTGTCCACGGCCTGCTTCCGGCTGGCCAGCACCGGCAGCAGCCGCTCGTCGGACACGGCGGGCGCCTCCCGCAGCCGCTCGCCGATCCGCATTGCGTAGGCCGTCAGGAACGCCTTCCGGAACGGTCGCGAGCGCGCCTCGCTGCCCTTCCTCGCCTGGCCGCCGACCGCCACCATCGCCCGCGTCGCCTGCACCAGCAGCGACGTCGACAGCAGCTCCACGCTCTCCAGGTCCACCTCGTCACCCACCAGCGTGACGAACCCGAAGCTGTCATACGCCACGGCACGCGACCGGAACGCCGTCGACACCACGTGCACGAGCCGCGACTTCTCCTTGAAGTAGCTCTTGTCCAGCCACATCCGCCGCGACGTCGCGAGCGGCGGCAGGTCCGCGTCGAGCATCGCCCGTTCCAGGGCGTGCCGGTTCATCAGCTCCTGCGCCTTCGCCGAGAGCGCCTCCGCCTCCTCGGGGAACGACGTCGACTCGGCCTTCGCGAGCAGCGCGCGCACCCGGTTGAGCACCTTCGGGTCCACGCCCGCGCGCACGGCCGACATCAACGCGTCACCGGGCAACGGCAGGATGCGCGGCAACTGAGGCAACCGCCGGAGGAACCACACCAGCCTCGCGGCGATGCGAGAAGCGAACTCCTCGGTCTCGATGTGACGCTTGGCCCACGCCTCCAGCAGCGGGCCCTCCCACCACACCGAGGCACCGATCTCGTCCAGCTGACGCTGCCACCGCGGATGCACCGTCGACGGGGCATGCGGCGAACAGGACAAAGCGATCGCGTCCACCGCGAGAGAGGTGTGCGTCTCGTAGAGCGAACGTGACACCACCTCGCGCACGTCGTACGGCAGCCAGCCGCGCTGCCAGAGCTCGTCGATCGCCTGAACCAGTTCCACGCGGTGCAGTATGAGACGTCCGCCATGTGCCAAGGCCGGGGACCACCTGGTAGACACGGGATGTGATCGAGCTCCAGTTCCGCGGCCGGACCGTCGTCCGCGACCGCGCGCTGGTGATGGCGATCATCAACCGCACCCCGGACTCCTTCTACGACAAGGGCGCCACCTACGCCGAGGACGTCGCCATGGAGGCCGTGCACCGCGTCGTCGAGGAAGGCGCGGACATCGTCGACATCGGCGGTGTGAAGGCGGGCCCCGGCGACCTCGTGGACTCCGACGAGGAAGTGCGCCGCGTCGTGCCGTTCATCGCCCGTGTGCGCGACGCCTACCCCGACCTCGTCATCAGCAGCGACACGTGGCGCGCGGACGTCGGCAGGCTGGCCTGCGAGGCCGGTGCGGACCTGCTCAACGACACGTGGGCGGGCGCTGACCCGAGGCTGGCCGAGGTCGCCGCGGAGTACGGCGCCGGATACGTCTGCTCGCACACGGGCGGCGTGAAACCCCGGACGCGCCCGCACAGGGTGAGCTATCCGGACGTGGTGGCGGACGTCATCGCGGAGACGACCGCGCACGCCGAAAGCGTGGTCGCGCTCGGTGTGCCGCGCAAGAGCGTCCTGATCGACCCCACACACGACTTCGGCAAGAACACCTGGCACAGCCTCGCGCTGGTGCGGCACACGGACGAGCTGGTGGCGACCGGGTGGCCGGTGCTGATGGCGTTGTCCAACAAGGACTTCGTCGGGGAGACCCTCGGCGTAGAACTGCACGAGCGCGTCGAGGGCACCCTCGTCGCGACGGCGATCGCGGCGGTGGCGGGCGCCGCGGTGTTCCGCGCGCACGAGGTGGCGCGCACCAGACGAGTACTCGAGTCCGTCGCTCGACTTGAGCTGGAGGTATGAGGTGGACGACGTCTTCGCCCGGTTTTCGGAGAACCGGTGGGACGACTTCCTCGACGAACTCGACAAGATCCGCGTGAGCGTGGTCGACCCCGCGGAACGGCAGCAGGTGAAGGTGGCCGCACGGCGTGACGCGCGTGAGGCGGCCTCTCAGCCGTTGCTCGTGCGGATGGCCATCGCGGACCACTACCTGAACCTGCTCGCCATCGGCGTGTGGGCTGGCGACGAGAGCTGGCGCGCGGACTTGCGCGACCTGGTGGCCACGCTTGTGCCCGAAGGCGACGAGTCACGGGACGACGCCCTGTTGAGCTCCGTCATCGCCGTGGTGCTCGCACAGCTGCTGCAGGACGCACGGCTGCGCGGTGGTTCCGAGGCCGATGTCCTCGCACGGGCGGCGTGGGAGAAGGCGCAGGAGTGGGCGGCCTACGCGGAGGACCGTTACGTTGAACGCCTCCTGCACCACTCCACGGAGGCCGGTGCGCGTGTGGTGACGGCCTCCGAGGTCCAGGAGGTCGTGGAACTGGCCACGGCCGCCGCGGACGACCAGCACGCCGAGACGCTGGCCGCGCTGGAGGCCGAAGGGCTCAACGCGGAGGTGATGAACGGCGTCTGGGTGGTGGACGGAGACTTCCGCAATCCCGTCCGTGCGGCCGCACGCGCGATCACCCTCACGGGCTATGGCTGCGTCCTCGCGCGCAACGAACGCCAGTCCGCCGTGATGCTGTGGCACGGGAACACGCTCGCGATGGCCGATTCGAAGGTGCCGCGCTGGCGCGTCTACCCGATCCTCGCGCCCGTTACTCCGCAATCGAAATTTTCCGGCGGGGAAGGACTGCCGGCCACCCGCGACACCCACCCGTTGGCACCCGCTCCAGAAGTCGTGCGCCGGTTGGCCGACGCCGTTGGTGTCAACCTGTCTCATCTGCTGGCGGCATTGCGGTGAAAGGGTGATCTTTGACTTTCCGCAACCTCCACTCGTTATCTTGGTGGCATGCCCAGATTTGCCGAGTTCGATGTGGAAGGCCTGCGGAAATCCAGCGCCGTAGCAGACTTTCCCTGGTCAGAGACGTGGGTCACGTTGATCCGCGTCGATGCCAAGGGAGTTGTCCGGCAAGCGAAGTCGTTGAGCGAGAAAGTTTCTTTGTTGACCGTTGCGTCAGACAAGGATCTCGTCATCGCCTCCTGCCCGGAGATTTACGCGGTCGACGACCTGTCGGCCGCCAGAGCAGCCATCAGGGCTTCGGCCGCACGCGAAATGACGCCAAGCCTCGGATGAATGACTCCCGCCACTCGGGCTCAGCGGCGAGCGCGAGTTCCGGGAAACGCCGCAGGAGCGTTCCGAACGCGATCTCGCCTTCGACGCGAGCCAGCCGCGCTCCCACGCAGTAGTGGATCCCGTGTCCGAACGCGACGTGCGGGTCTCGACCCAGCTGCAACACGTCCGGATCGGAGTACCGGGACGGATCCCGGTTCGCCGCGCCAAGTGAGACGGTGACCTGCGAAGATCGCGGAATCGTGACCCCTCCGATCTCCACGTCGGCGGTGGCGATCCGAGACACCCCCAGCGCCAGCGGACCGTCGAGGCGCAGGAACTCGTCGACGGCGTCCGGGAGCAGGATCGGGTCGTCGATCAGCCTCTGCTTCACGGCCGGATCGCGCAGCAGCGCGAGCAGACCGTTGCCGATCAGCTGCACCGTCGTCTCGTGCCCCGCTGTGATGAGCAACACGAGGGTCTGCACGAGGTTCGGTTCGTCGCGGAGGTCGGTGATGACGTCGTCACCGGGCTCCTTGGTCTCCAGGAGGTTCTGCACGTACAGCGCGAACCTGCCGTAGGCCTCGACCATGGTCTCCGGTGCCATCAGCTCGGAGGTGAGCGTGCGCACCTCGTTCCTGTCCCTTTCGGGCACGCCCAGCAGTTCACAGATGACCGTGATGGGCAGCGGGTAGGCGAACGTGTCGATCACGTCGACCTCGTCCTCGGTCTCCCACGCGTCGAGCAGGTCGTTGGTGATCCGCTCGATGCGCGGCCGCAACGCCTCCATGCGCCGTGTGGAGAACGCGCGCGCGACGGGCTTGCGCAGCTGCGTGTGCTCCGGCGGGTCGGTGTGGTTGAGCATGCCGCCGGGGATGACGGCGCTGCTGAGGCCGGGGTGGCCGAGCGCCTGCACGACGTCGTCGTAGCGGCTGATCACCCACGCCCGCCGGCCGTCCGGGGTGTCGATCAGCGCGGGCCCCTGCTCGCGCCACTGGTCGAAGTACGGTGTCGGATCCGTGAAGAAGCTCATGGCTTCACTGTGGCGTTCGCGCTGGTCGTAGGCCTGAGTACGTGATCACCCATCTTTCTCGCGGGGATCACCTAGCCTGACGGCATGGGGTGGCCGTTCGTGGGGAGGGACGCCGAGCTCGCCGAGGTCCGGCGTGCGCTGCGGGGCAACGGGCTGATCGTGGCCGGGCCGGCGGGTGTGGGCAAGACACGGCTTCTGGACGAGGTGGCGTGTGACTTCCGGCTGCGTGCGACGTCCGCGACCTCGGGGATTCCCCTCGGCGTGATGGCGCCTTTCCTGCCGTCGATCGATCCCTCGCCGTTGGCGATGCTGACCGCCGTACGGACCGTGTTGGCCGGTCGCGTCGTTGTGGTCGACGACGTGCATCTGCTCGATGACGCGTCAGCCGGCCTGTTGCACATGCTCGTGCAGCACCGCGAGTCCGTGGTGGTGGCGACGTTGCGTTCGGGCGAGCGCGCGCCGGACCCCGTGGTGGCGCTGTGGAAGGACGAACTGCTGCCGCGCATCGAGCTCGAACCGCTCGGGCGTGCCGCGGTGGTCGAGGTGCTGGAGACCGTGCTCGGTGGCCCGGTGGACAGCACCACGGCCGATCGGCTGTGGACCGCCTCGGCGGGCAACATGTTGCTGCTGCGCGAGATGCACTTCGCCGCGCAGTGGACGTCGCACGGCGGTGTCTGGTCGTTGGACGGGCCGTTGCCGTTGTCGCCGCGGCTGGTCGAGCTCATCGAGGCGCACCTCGCCGCCGTGCCCGACGAGGAACGCCGGGTGCTGGAGCTGCTCGCGTTCGGTGAGCCGCTGGACCTGGCCGCCTCCGAGGCCTTGGACGGGCTCGTCACCGTGTCCTCCGACGGCCTGAGGCTCGCGCATCCGCTGTACGGCGAGGTTTTGCGCGCGCAATGCCCACCTCTGCGCAAGCGCAACCATCAGCGTTATCTGGCCTCGGTGCTGGACGATCCGTTGCGGGTAGCCGTGTTGCGGCTGGACAGCGGCACGGCCGATGACCCGGCGGAGTTGCTGACGGCAGGACGCCTGGCCACCGCGACGGGTGGTGTTGCTCTGGCAGAACGACTCGCACGCGCCGCATGGGCCGTTGGCGGCGGCGTGGAGGCCGGCCGGCTGCTGGCCGAGGTGCTGATCTTCACCGATCGTCCCGAGGAGGCCGAAGAGATCTTCGCGATGGTCGCCACCGACGACGACCCGCCCGCGCTGCGCATGATGCGTGCCCTGAACCTCGGCTGGGCCCTCGGGCGCAGCGAGGAAGCGGCGGCGATGATCGAGGACGACGTCTCCCGGTCCGTACTGCTGTTCGACGCGGGCAAGTACGACGAGGTGCGCGCGCTCCTGTCCTACGACGTGCCGGAGCAGGCCGCGATCCTCGCGATGGTCGACGCCGTGCAGGGCCGCTACGTGGGGCCGTTCCCGGTCGTCCCGCCAGATCCCACCGTCGGGCTGGGGTTCGAGACGACGGTGTTCGCCGAGGTGTTCACGTACTCCATGCACGGCGATTTGACCGCTGCGGAACGTCTTGCCGTGCAAGCGCATCGGGAGAAGACCGAGTGGGACTCCATGCGGGCCACCTGGGCCGTGTCGCTGGCCGGGCTGGCACAGGCTGGTGGGCGTCTTCTGGAGGCACGGCGGTTGCTGCGAGAGGCGCGTCCCGTGCAGCCGTTCGTGAAGTTGTGCGTACTTGCGCAAGTGGAGGCGTTGCTGGGCAACGACGCGCGCTCCGTGCTGGCCGAGGCGGAGAAGCTCGTGCCGAAAGGCCAGCGTCCGAGCCGGTTCGGGTTGTGGCTCGCGCGGATCTGGGCGGGCGGCACGTCACCGTTCGAGGCCGCCGAAGACGCTCGTGCGCACGGCGAGTTCGCTGCCGAGGCGTGGCTGTTGCACGAGGCGGTGCGGCTCGGGCACGCGGCTGCCGCTCTGGAACGGTTGGGGGAGCTGGCTTCGTCGACCACGGGTCTGCTCGTGCCGACGTACTACGCCCATGCGGATGCGTTGGTGCGCCACGATTCCGATGCGCTGATGGAAGTCGCCTCGCGGTTCGAGGAGGCAGGCTACCTGCTGCTGGCGGCGGAAGCAGCCGCGGAGTCGGGCAACCGCGCTTTGTTCGGACGGTTGATGGCTCACTGCGAGGGCGCGCGCACGCCTGCGTTGGCTCTCATGACCGCAACGCCGCTCACGCGTCGTGAACGGGAAATCGCCGTGCTGGCCGCACGTGGCCTCACGAACAAGGAGATCGCGTCGTCGTTGGTGATCTCCGTACGCACTGTGGACAACCACCTGTCGAACGCCTACGCGAAGCTCGGCATCACGACCCGCGGCGAACTCGCGTTAGTCCTATCGGATGACATCTGATAACGGAATGCACGGGTCCGAACGACAGCCCCGGCATGAGCAACGGGTACGCCGTCGTCGACGTGGAAACCACCGGGCTCTCACCCGGCCACCACCGGGTGATCGAGGTCGCCGTCGTGCACGTCGACTCGTCGGGGCGCCGGACCGACGAGTGGTGCACGCTGGTCAACCCGCGCCGCGACCTGGGCGCGCAGCACGTGCACGGCATCAGCACCGCGGAGGCCCGTCGCGCTCCCGACTTCGCGGGCATCGCGGGTGAGCTCGCCGCGCGGCTCACCGGCCGGGTGCTCGTCGCGCACAACCTGTCGTTCGACCTGCGGTTCCTGCACGCCGAGTTCGCCAGGCTGGGGCACGAGTTCTCGGCTTCGGGGCTGTGCACGATGGAGCTGTCCGGCCGGTACCTCGGCGCTTCGTCACGTTCGCTCGCCGCGTGTTGTACGGCGGCCGGCGTGCCGATGGGTACCGCGCACTCGGCGTTGCACGATGCGCGCGCGGCCGCCGGTCTGCTCGTGCGTTGCCTTGACCGCGTTGGCGGTGTTCCGCCCGTGCGGCTTGATCTGCCTCGGACGAGTGCGTTCGCGGTGCAACGCAGTAGTGGTCACGCGGCCGAGCAGCACTTCCTGGCGAAGCTCGTCCGGCTGCTGCCCCGCGTGGAGACGCCGCGGGGTGACGAGTACCTCGCCGTGCTGGACCGGGCGTTGGTCGATCGGCATCTCTCGGCGGAGGAGCAGGAGGAGCTGCTCGACGTGGCCTGCGCGCTCGACCTGGGGTTGCCGGAGGTGATGGGGCTGCACCGCGACTACGTCGCCGCGCTGGCCGAGGCCGCGCGGGAGGACGGCGTGGTGACGGCCGACGAGGAGGCCGATCTGCGGCTGGTCGCGTCGTTGCTCGGCGTGGATCCGGGCGAGGCGGTGCCGCGGCGCACGGTCCGGCTTTCGCTGGGAGATCTCGTCGTCTTCACCGGTGAGATGCGCGAGCCGCGTGAGGTGTGGGAGAGCAGGGCGTTGTCCGCCGGTCTGGCGGTGAAGGGCGGCGTCACCAAGAAGACCGCGCTGGTGATCGCGGCGGATCCGAATTCCCTGTCGGGAAAGGCGGACAAGGCGCGCAGCTACGGCATTCCGATCGTGTCGGAGGACCTGTTCGCGGGACTGCTGGGCGAGCTCACGGGAGAGCGCGCGTGAACGACGTGGCACGGGTGGCCGGACTGCTCCGCGAGCGCAACCGCATCGACGCCGCGCTGTCGGCGTGCATCCGACGCCCCGCCCTCCCAGGGCACCTCGGCGACTGGATCGCGTCCCAGGTCTTCGGGATCGAGCTGGAGCAGCAGACCACGGCCAGGGGCGTCGACGGCAGGTTCGCGGACGGCCGGACGGTGAACATCAGGTGGTACGCGAAGCGGGACAACCTGCTCGACCTGCGCGAGGACGGGCCGGACAGCTACCTCGTGCTGACCGGGCCGAAGGCGCCCGCGGAGAGTTCGGTCGGCGCGGTGCGGCCGTTGGTCATCGACGCCGTGTACCTGTTCGACGCGGCGGCTGTGGTGGCGGACCTCAGGGCGCGTGGCTGCAAGATCGGTGTCGCCTCAAGCGTGCGCGCGCACGTGTGGGAGGCCGCGGAGGTGTATCCGCGGCACAACCCGGAGTTCGTGCTCACGCTGGAGCAGCGGGAACTGCTGGCGTTGTTCAGTCATCAGCCTTGAGGCTGTGGCCGTCCCACGTGAAGCGGACCGTCGTCACGGCGTCGTCGCCGTCGGTGCCCGTGGTCAGCTGGTGGATCGCGATACCGGTCAGCTCCCGGTAGTCGCACCACTCGTGGTCCGACGTGAGCACGAGGTCGAGGTCGAACGCCACCAGTAGTTCCAGCAGCTGGCCGCGGTTGGTCGCGTCGACGCCGACGAACACCTCGTCCAGCAGGATCAGGCGGGGTGAAGTCGGCGTCGCGTGGTAGTGCGCGGCCGCTGCGGCGAACAACGGCAGGTGCAGCACGATGGCCTTCTCACCGCCGGACAACGCGCCGTGGACTCGTTTGGTGACAGGCACCCAGCCATCGCCGCGGTCCACCTTCACGACGAACTGGTGCCACGTCGTGTAGTCGAGCACCTGAGCGAGTTGTTGTTCCCAGCCCGTGGCGGTGTCGTGTGCGCGTGCCTCTTCGACGCGCTCGCGGAAGAACTGGTGCAGCACGGCGCGTTCGGACGCGTCGAGGTCCGAGCGCAACAGCAGGTCGCGAGCTTCTCGGGTGCCGGGCGGGAGTTGCGGGTCCACCTGCCAGACGAGCTGCACGCGGATGCCGGACGCGGTTTGGACGCGTTCCAGGCGTTGGTTCATCGTGTCGACGAGTTCGGAGGCGCCCTGGATGCGTTTGGCGATGTGCCTTCGGGTGTCGCCGGTGAGGGTCTGGTCGAAGCGGTCGCGTTCGGCGTCGGTGATGTGGGTGCGCATGCGGTCGCGTTCGGCTCGCAACGCTTGAAGCAGCGCGTGCGCGCCCATGCGCGCGTCGTCGAGAGTCGCGGTCAGGACCGTGACGTCGTCGTCGGGGTCCAGCGACAGGTCGATGCGGCCCGCCAGTTGTTGTTGGGCGTCGTGCCCGGCAAGGCTGAGGCGTGACTCGGCGTCGCGGATCAGCCGTGCGTCCACGGCGCCCTCGGGCACGTCGCCGGCGTCGGCGGGCAGGTGGCCGCTGGTGAGGTGGCGGTAGCGGGCTTCGGCCGCGTCACGGACAGCAGCGGCTTCCGCGGCACGTGAGGCGTCGACCTTGCGCTTCTCCTCCAGCGTGCCGAGGGTGCGCGCCAGAGCGGTTTGCTTGTCCTGCAACGTTTCGCGCTGCTCGGCCAGTTCGAGGGCCTTGGTGCGCAACGTGATGAGCTGCTGGTCGAGGGCGTGGAACTCGGAGCCCGCGGAGCGTTCGACGGTTTCCAGGGTGATGGCGAGGTCGGCGGCCTCCTGCTGGCGGGCGGCGGCGGCTTCCTCGGCCTCGTCGGCCAGGGCGCTGCTCGCCGACGAACGGTTCATCGCTTCGGCCGCAAGGGCTTCCGCGCCGAGGGCGTCGTGACGGTCGTCCAGCCAGCGGTGGCCCGCGGTGCGGAACGCGGCGACGGCGTCCAGGTTCACGGAGACGTCGCCGTTGATCATGCGCTGTGTCTGGGCGACGAGTGCGTCGGCTTCGGACACCTGGCGCGTCGCGGCGGCGACGGCGTCCTTCCTCGCCGCGCACCGCAACTGGGCCTTGGTGCGGTGTTCCTCGGCGATCTCCACCGGGTCGGTCGACGGTTGCCTGGCGAGCTCGCCGGCCAGGGTCGCGCGGCGGACCGCGATCTGCGACAGCGCGGCGTCCACGTCCGCCAGTTCCGTGGCGAGCTGCTCGATCAGGCCGGTCAGCTCGGCGATCCGGCCCGCACGCGCGCGTTGGCGGGAATCGGCGCCGATGTAGGTGGGGGAGGGCTTGCTCCAACTGCCGTGAACGTTGGCCAGGCGCCATGTTCCGTCAGCGCCGATGGCCGCCGTGTGCCCCGTGGCGGTTTCACCGAAGGCGATGCCTTCCAAGAACCGATGGGCGCGGTCGTCGTCGGTGACCAGCACTTCGAGCAACGTGGTGCCGGGAGCCGGGGCGGCCAGCAGTGGTTCGGCGAAGCGGTCCTGGTCGGAGAGGCCGAACGAGTTGCCCGGCGTGAGCCACGCGTCCAGCAACCCCGAGGCCTCCAGGGCGGCTTCGACAGCGGCGCACACGTCAGGTGGGGTGCCGGGACGGAAGTTCACCAGACGCCACAGAGGAGCGCCCACGGCAGAAGAGCGGTATTCGGCGTTGCGCGTGTACGGCGCGGGTGGCGGGACGTCGACCTGATTGGCGAGCTTCTCGCGGATGGCGTTGTACTGCGCGAGTTGGCCGTTCAACGCCGCACGCGTCTCGCTCAGACGTGACTCGATGGCGCTGAAGTCCTCGCGAGCCAGTGCAGCGGCCTCGATGACCTCGCCGTGCTCGGAAACGCGCAGCTCAGTGCAGCCGTGTGCCCACGTCTCGAAGTCGGCGCCGAACTTCGCAAACGCTTGCTCGAACGCCTGCTGCGCCACCACCTCCGCGTCCGTGGCCAGTTCGAGTTCTTCACGCGTCTCGTCGAGCCGTTGGCGTGCGGCGTCCCGTGCGTCGACAGCCCTCTCGTGGACGGCGATGGCGCGCATGACGGCATTGATTTCGGCGGTGCGGGCATCCGCGGCGTCGCTGAGCAGCTGACGGCCCGCACGCGCGTCGGTGCCCGCGTCGATCTCCTCGAACACCGACAGCATGCCCGCGCGCTCGGCGGCTTCGCGGGCTTCCACGCTCGAACGCCGCACGTCTTCCGCGCGTGCGGCCGCGTCGGCCTTGGCCTGCGCCGCTCGTTCCTCGTCCGTCACGGCCAGCGCACGCAGTTTCGCGGCGTGCGCGGCAGCCTCACCGGCGCGGTGCACGGCGGCGGAATGCTGTTGCCGCAACAGGTCGAGCTGCTTGCCCTCCTGATAGGCGGGCAGGTCGGAGATCCCGGCGATCTCCGCGTCGACCGCGCTCGCCTCGCGCCCCAGCACCGCCAGCTGCTCGAAGGCCTCGTCGGCCAGGGCGACCTGGCGCTGGTACCGCCGTTCGCTCATCCGTGCGGCGCGCGTCAGGTCTTCGAGCTGCTCAGACGAAGACGACAACGCGTGTGCTGCGGCACCCAGCACGCGTTGCGCATAGGTGCGTTGGACGTCGGCGAGACGCTCGGCGGTGGCGATCTCCTCGTCGAGCCTGCGCAGCTCCTCGCGCTGCCGGTCGAGCCGTTCGAAGCCCTCGGCGATCTCGGTGAGATCCGACTGGTCCAGCGGCGGAAGCGCCTTGGACAGCAACGACGACAGCACGCTCGGGTCGAGCCGCTCGGACAGCTTCGGCGTCCGCAGCTGCAGCAGCGCGGTGATCAACGAGTCGTACCGCTGCTCGCTCACGCCGGGGAACAACGTCGTGCGCACCGTGTGCCGGTAGTCGGCCGGAGAGGCGTGCACAACGCCGTGCTCACCAATCGCCGCAATGAGATCCGTCTTGGTCAACGGCCGTCCGGCCTCGTTGACCAGCGCGAGGTCCCCGACGCGTTGGCTGGTGGTGAAGTACGTGGCGTTGACGTTGGACGTGTTCGTCGTCGCCTGCAGCCGCGCACCGCACGTGAACCACTCTTCGCCGTGCTGGAACTCCAGCCACACGTAGCCGACGCGGGTGCTGCCCTGGTTGCCCTCGCCCATGAGGTTCCAGTGCATGGTGCGGTCCGCGCTGCCGAACGTCGACAGGCGGTGCGGGCGCAGGTTCGCGTCGAAGAGGTACGGCAGCAGCAGCTCGAGCGCCTTGGACTTGCCCGTGCCGTTGGGCCCTCTGAGCAGCAGTCTTCCCTGGTGGAACGTGAAGATCTCGTCGTAGTAGCGCCAGACGTTGATGATCCCGGCGCGGCTGGGGTGCCACCGGTCAGTCATGCTGCTCCTCCACCGCGTACCTGGCCGCCGCGGGCAGCCGTCGAACGGTGCCGTTCTCCTCACGCGCGAGCCCGAACGCCTCCAGCAGCGCGAGGCCGTCCGCCGCCAGCCTGCCCGCCCCGCCGTCCGACTGGTAGGCCTTGGCCCAGTTGCGGAACTTCGTCAGCAATTCGCGTGCTTCCTCGACGAGGTCCTCTGTGGTCGCAGGACCACGTGCCAACCGGTCGAGCAACAACAACGCGGCGACCTTCGCGTGGCTGTCGTCGTCGGGAAACCTCGTGTCCGTGGCGATAGCGTCGGCATCGACCACGAGAAACCCCTCGGCGCGTTCCTCCAACGTGCACCCGGCGAGCCCGATGCCCGTCTGAACGACCTTGCGCCCGGTGGGGGACGTCAGGAAGGCGAGCTGGCCCGCGGTCAGTTCGTCCCGGTACACGACGGGGTCGTCCATGAGCCGGCGCATCGTGGAGTGCCGTTGCCACAAGCTCCGGTGCGCGGCCTCGTACCGGGTCTCGCGAGTGAGGTCCTCGATGCTGTCCACAGTGGACGGCGAAACCGGCGCGGCCAGCAGCCGCGTGATGATCACCGGATCGCTGCGCAGGTGCGTCCCGTCGTTCTCGACGGCGCCGCGTTCTTCGAGGAAGTCCAGCACGTCGGCGAACGCGGACCGGTCGGCGCGCCTGTCCGGGTCGAACGGCGGCAGGTCTTCCAGCGCAACGGTTTGTTCGATCCGGTCGGCCAGCGCGTCGGCGGTGATCGTCGTCGTGCTGAGCAACTCCGCACACGTGAGGCACAGCAACGTGTAGCGCCTGCGGTCGAAGCCTCGGGCAGGACGCGTCCGGTCGGGCCGCTGCGTGGTCTTGAACAGGCGCGCATACCCGGCACGCGGCTCCACGAGCACACGCCAGCCGCAGTAGTAGTCGAACCACTTCACGATCGGTTCGCGGCGCCTTCTGACGAGGTCGAACCCGTCCGGATCGTGCACGGCGGCGAGCAACGGCCGTGCGAGCAACAGCCGCACACCGCGCGCCACCTCCTCGCTCTCCAGCCGGGCGAGCTGATTCCCCGTCCTGCTCATCGGCTTTGCACGTCGATCACGTAGTCGGGCCCGCTCAAGGTGCCCTTCTGGGTGGTGATGGTCGCCCAGCCGCGAGCGTTGCGGAGATTGATCTGCATCCGCCCGTCCGTCGTCCCGGCAGTGCGCGTGCCGGTGCTGTCCGGATCGCTGCCGAGCGCCCGCCCGACCAGGTCGATGAGCCGGTGGAAGGTGTCGTGGTCGAGGTTGGTGAGCGTGGAGATCCTGATGGGCCCGTCGGTCTGGATCTGCCGCCACGCGTGCTCGAGCTCTTCGCGTTCCTTTTCCGCTTGCCGGCGGCGGTTGCGGCGCACCTCGTCGACGTTGCGGATCTTGCCGGTGCTGCCGATGTGCTCCTGCTTGCCGGTGGCCCGCAGCTGCGGCGACAACTGCACAGGAGGCGTGTTGTGCCACGGCTCGGCGCTCGGAATCAGCTCCCCGTCGGCGTGCGCGAGGTGGGCGTGCCGCGCGGAGAAGAGCCCGAACGCGGCGTTGAACAGCTCGTGCGCCTCGTCCTCGGTGTTCGTCCGGGCGAACCACCTGGCCAGCGCCCTGAAGTCGGCGGCCGTGTTCGTCGGACGCTTCCGCTGCTCGCTGATCCGGTCGAGCACCCTCAGCAGCCCGACGATCGCCTTCCGCGCGACGTCCTGCAGCTCGTCGGCCTTCGAAGGCGTGTCGTGGAACCAGGCCTTGAGGCTGTCCCAGGCTTCCGTCCGGGCTTGGAGCCAGTTCTCGTCGTCGTACAGGTCGGCGCCGTTTCGCGCGTCTTCGTGCAGTTTGACGGGATCGATGCCGTCGATCTTCTCGCGGATCTGCTGCTTGCGCGCGTCCAGGTCGGCGATGAAGCCGCGCAGGTAGGTGATCGTCGTGCGCTTGACGTCCTGGAACGTGGCGAGGTCGTGCTCGTCCCTGAGGAGCCGCTGCAGCTCGCCGTTGAACCTGGTGGTGTTCGTCTGCAGCGCCTTGACGTGGGCTTCCAGCTCCTGCAGCGCCGTGAACGTGCGGCGGTCGTCCTGCGGCTTGCTCAGCTCGTCGAGCCGGTCCGCGATCGCGTCGAGCACCGCGGTCTGCAGCGAGCCGCTGCTGGTCAGGGTCTCGAGCGCGTGCTGAACGCCGGCGTACGCCGCCTCACCGTGTTTCGTCAGCCCGTACCGGTGCTGGGTGCTGTCGATCAGGCCCCACTGACGCAGAGCAGCGAGCGACGTGGCCAGGTCGTCGTCCGTCACCTGCTCGGCCCAGCCGGCGTCCCTGAGCCGCAGCTGCACGTCGTCGAGCGTCAGCGACGTCTCCAAGCGCTCGTTCGCCAGGCCGAACGCCCGCAGCACAGCGGTGTGCAGCTCAGCGCGCTCGGCCGTGGTGAAGCGGAACAGGTCCGCGGGCACCCGTGGAGACGTGGTCACGTGGCTCACCGTACTTCCTTCGGGTGACGCGGTGAGCGGCCATCAGGCCGAGAGATCGTTCAGAAGGTCGTCCAGCACCAGTTCCTCCTCGACACGGCGTCCGGCGAGGTGCATCGCCGTCGTCAGTGCGGGATCCCAACGGGCTTCGACCGGTGTTCCGGTGAGCGGCCTGCCGACGTCACCGGCAGCGAGATACGACGCGGTGTCGAAACGCCACGGTGTGAAGGGCACGCGGTCGTGCAACACGTTCGCGATGCGGATGCCGCCCCAGTCGAAGTCGCCGTGGTAACGCAGGGTCCCGCGCGCGGAGACGATCAAGCGGAGCAAATGCATCACCGCAGCACTCGGCTGGCCGCTCGTGCAGACCAACGGCGGGCAGGACGGCCCCAGGTGGTCGGCGGCGGCCGCCACGACGACGGGATTCTCGCAGACGAAGACATCCAGTGGGGCAAGGCGCGGGGGATCACGGACGAGTTGGCGCAGCGTGAGGTGCACCGGCTGGCCGAGCCACGCCTCCAGACCTCGGTGCCCGGTGAGGCCCAGGGTGATGACCGTGGTGGACAGCTCGTCGCGCATCAGGCCGACCGATGCCCAGACCTCACGACGCCATTCCGCGCCGCTGCCGTCCGGCAGACCGGAGAGCACGCGGGCGGCCCGCAGCGCGAGCGTCGCCAGTGACCGGTCGTCGTCCAGCGCGTGGGCGTCACCCGTCGTGCGCGCGGCGAACCGGCCGATCGGCTCGCCCGGCGACGGCAGCTGTCGCACGACGACGTCCAACATGGCCAGCAGATCGGCCGCACGTTGTGGGGTCGGTGCGAGGCGTTTGATGACGCCACTGGCGCGCAACGACAGTGCCCACTCGGCGAGGCGCGTGTCCGTCAGTTCCGCGAAGGCCTTGTCCCACAGCCCCTCCAGGTCGCCGGCCTCCGGAAGCGGGCCGGTCAGTTCGAGCACCGCCGACGCGAGCCCGTCCGGGTGGGCACCGGATCGGCGCAGCACGTCGTCGACGGCGGGCAACGACACGCTCAACGTCCGGCCAGGGCGTGGCGCCCGGCCGAGCAGGCGATGCACGGCTTGCCGTTGCTCTTCCGTCGGGTTCGAGAGAGTCACGGCGATGTCGAGCGGCTCGTCACGTTCGAGGCGTTTGCGCACCCGAGCGACGAGCCAGGCCAGCTCGTCGCCGCCGAGCAAGCGGTGCAGTCTCGTCATCCGGCAGCCACTCTGACGCGGCGGTGGCCGGTCCACTCCCACGGCGTCACCAGCACGGCCGGGATGTCGTCGGTCCGGGACAGCTGGGCGATCGCGAGCCCAGGTACCTCGGGATAGCAGCCCCACTCGCGTTCGCTGGTCATCACGACATCCAGGTCGAATGCGGCCAGCAGGCCCATGCACTTCGCCCGTGAGTCGTCGTCGACACCCGCGAACGCCTCGTCCAGCGTCACCAGCCGGGGTGCGTGCGGATTGCCCGCGGAGGCGTAGTGCGAAGAGGCCGCGGCGAACAGCGGCACGCTCGCCGTCAGCACGCGCTCACCACCGGAAGCCGGGCCGATCGCGGTGCGCCACTGACCGTTCTGATGGCGCTGGATGACGAACCGGTGCCACTTGCGGTAGTCCAGCGCCTCGGTCAGGTGCTCCAGCCAGGTGCCGGAGGCGTTGCGGGACCGCACGTTCGCGATCTCCGCCTGCAGGAACTCGCCGACGGCCGAGCGATCCTCGTCGGACCACGCGTCGGAGGTCTGGCGCAGCAGGCGTTCCCTGGCGGTGGCCAGGCCGGTCGGTGCGTCGTCGGCGGGCTGCCACTGCAACCGCAGCCGCATGCCGGTGCTGGTCGGGCGGTCAGCCAGTTCGGCGTTCATCCGCGCCACCTGGGCCTCCGCTGCGGAGATCAGCTCCTGCAGCGTGCTCGCGACCTCGTTGACGAGGTGGTTCTCCAGAATCTCGCGCTCACGTTCGTCGAGGATCCGGCCGCGGTCCGCCACCTCGACCCGCAGCGCGTCGGTGAGCTCGGGCGTGCTCGTGGTGCGGCCCTGGAACAGGACGTCGACCACGATGCCGTCGTCCAGCAACCTCGCCGTCGCCGAGTTGCCGTGCCGTGACAACGTGTCCGTCAACGTCTTCAGCTCGTCGTTGACCTTGCGCTGGACGCGTTCCCACACCTGGTCGTCGTCGGCTTGGTCGGCGAGCTCACGGTCGATCAGCCTGGCCAGCCGGACGGTCGGGTCCGGCGCCCACTGCGCCGCCGGATCGGGTGTGGCGAGGTCGGGCAGCGCCACCCCGAGCAGTCCGGTCGTCGCGAAGCGCCGCAAGGACTCCGCCGCCTCGGCGCGGCTCGCCGTCGCTTCCTCCAGTTGTGTCTGGAGCGTGTCGAGCTGACCCTCGGCCTTGCCCCGGTTCGTGAGGGCGTCCGTGCGGCGGCCGTCCGCGGCGTTGCGATCGTCACCGCACTGCCTCAGCGCGTTCGCCACCTCGGCGAGCTGGCGCTGCAACTCGGCCACGGCGGAACCGACGGTGGCCGCCAAGGTCTCGTGGTGCTCGGTGGCCGCTTCGCTCGCCAAGGCGGCTTCTGTCGCCTGCTCCTGTCGTGAGGCGTGGTCCTCAGTCGCGGAGGCGAGTTCGCAGCGAGCACGCTCGTCGTCACGGATCGCGTCGCTGTGGCGGCGCTGGGCGGGCCGGAGAGCCGCAATGGCGACGCGGTACCGGGCCAAGGCCTCCGACACCGCTTCGAGTTCACCGCGAGTGGCGGGCAGACCCACCTCGGCGGCTTCTTCGACGAGACGGCTCTGTGCCGTGCCGAAGAGAGCCGCGGCCTCGACGCGCCTCTCCTCCGCGATGCGCCGACGGTCGGCGAGGCGGCGTTGCTCGCCATCGATCGCGTGCAGGTCTGCGTGAGCCTTGCGCAACGCGGTGTCGTCCGGGCACGCCGCGATCTCGGCGGCGAGGGCGGCGCGCCGTTCGCGCAACTTCTGCCGCTCGGCCGCGATGATGGCCAGTTCCTCCTGCACGACGAGGAGTTCGGCCCGCAACTCGGCCAGTCTGGCCAGCCGGGCGGCCTCGCGAGCACTGCGGCCGATGAACTCCGCCGACTGCTTGTGCCACGCGCCTTCCAGCACCCCGACGCGGAACCGGCCGGTGAGGTCGACCCAGTTCCGGCCGCCTCCCAGGCCGACGGTGGCGAGGATCGTGGAGACCTGGTCGTCCGCGCTCAGCACCGACGTCAGGTTCACCGGTTCGGCTTCGGCGGCACGCAGGAAGACGTCCTCGGTGTCGGGGGAGACCAGCTCGCCGTCCGGGGTCACCCACGCGTCCAGCAGGCCGGAGCCCTCCAACGCGGCTTCGAGTCCCGCCCGCTGGTCACCGGAGAGCTCCTCGGCGAAGTCGATCAACTGCCACAACGGTGCGCCGGGCCTGCCGTCGCGGTCGGCGCCACGGGTGTGGGGGACCGGTGGCACGCTGTCCTCGCCCGCCTCCAGCTTGGCGATCTGGTCGGCGAGATCCGCGCCGCGGCTGTGCGCGGCGGACTCGCGCGCCCTCGCGTCCGCCTCGGCGCCGGCCAGGACCGTGCTCGCGGCGTGTCCGGCGGCATCGACGGCGGCCTTCACCGGGTTCGGGCCATCCAGGGTCTCGACCCACAGGTCCAGCTCGGCCGGCACCTCGGCACGCAGTTCGACGGTGGCCGCGAGGTGCCGGCGAACCGCGGTCAGCAGTGCCAAGCCCTGCTGCCCGACGACGTCGATGGCCTCGGCGCGGCGCTCGGCGAGCGCGTCGGCCTCGGCAGCCAGCTCGTCCACCCGCTGCCTCGCTTGGTCCAGCTTCCCCCTCGCCTGGTCGACCGACGTGATCAGCGCGTCGACGTGCCGGACCGCCCGGTGCTGACGGTCGGCCGCACGATCCGCTTCGGCGTGGTCGTCGAGCACCGCTTCGTCCAGCAACGCGGCACGAGCGGCCTCGACAGCGCTGGTGTGGCAGGCTTCGAGGGCGCCTGCCGCGTCACGGAGGATCTCTGCCGCCTCGTTTGCCAGCCTGGTGCGATACGCGACGGTATCCGCGGCCCTGGCGGCTTCGGCGGTGAGCCGTCCGGCCTCACGCTGGAGCCGCTGAGCTTCCTGCGCGACCCGCTCCAACTCGCGTGCGCTGCGCATCTCGGGACTCGTTCGCAACGCCTCGTCGCGGGCTCGCAGGCGCACCGCGTGCTGTTCGAGCTGGTCGAGCTGGTTCTCGGCCTCGTCGAGGGCCTGCTGTGCCTGCGCGTGCGCTTCCTGCGCGGCCGTGAGCTCGCGGTTGACGCGTTCGTAGTTGGACTGCGCGTTGCGGGGTTGTGCTGCCCGCCGACGTGACGCCACGCGGGCATATCGCCGGTAGTGGCCGAGGAAGGACTCCGCCGCGTCCCGTGCCTCCGTCATGGCCTTGAGGGCGTCGCGGTCCTCCTCCAAGCTGCGGAAGGCCTCCGCGACGTCGGCGATGATCGCCTGGTCCAGCGGCGGCAGTGCCTCCGTCAGTGCGTTCGACAATGCCTTCTCGTTGGGACGCTTGGACAACTGCGGCGCACGGAGGTTGATCAACAGGTCGACGAGCGCGGCGTAGCGCTGCTCACCGAGTCCGAACAACGCCTCGTCCACCGCACGCCGGTACTCCCGTGCCCGGTCGTAGACCGTGCCGTGTTCGCCGAGGGCATCGGCGAGCCGGTCACGCGCGAGCGCGGTGGTCGTGGCGTCGACCAGCGAGAGGTCCTGTCCGATCCGTTGCGACGTCACGAAGAACCAGTGCCGCGCGATGCCACGACCGGCCACCGCCTTCAGTCCACAACCGATCGTGCGGTATTCCGCGATACCGTCGTCGTTGACTCTGCCGAACTCGAGCCACGTGTATCCCAGCCGCTCGGGATGCGGGTGCGCGCCACCGAGCAGGAGGTTCCACTCCATGCGCTTCTTCGGGTCGGCATCCGGCTCCACCCGATGCGGCGACAGCTCGCCGTCCAGCAGGAACGGCAACATCAACGCCAGCACCTTGGACTTGCCGGTGCCGTTGTTGCCGCGCAGCAACAGCCGCCCGTCGCGGAACCGGAACTCCTCCTGGTCGTAGTAGAAGAGGTCGACCAGACCGGCACGCAGCGGCTGCCAGCGAGCACGGGCGGGAAGGGGCAGCACGTCGGTCACCTCGTGGTGGTGATGGTCGGCTCGGCGAGGGCGTAGCGGGCGAGCGCGGGGCGGGCGCTCACGTGGTCGTGATCTCGATGGACGAGATGCAGCGCTGTCAACCGGGTGAGAGCCTGCTCGACGAGTTCGGCTTCGGCGCCGGGTTCGGACGCGTTGCGCCGCCAGTACGAGCGGTGCTCCCGCGCCAGTTCGCGCACCCGGTCGTGCAGATCACTGATGTGTGCCTCTCCTTGCGCGGCAAGATGTTCCGCGACGAGCAGGGTGACGTGACCCTCGGTGCCGCTCTCGGGCATGCGCACGTCGGTGAGGTCGTCCGCCGGATCGATCATGGCGATGCCCTCCGCCCGCACCTCGGCGACCAGCCCGGTGAGCTCGGCGACCTGGCGGGTGAGCGCGGCACGCTGCCGATTCAGATAAGCGAGTTCGTCTTCGTTCAGCTCGTCGTAGTACAGCACCGGCTCGTCCAGCAACTGCCGGGTCAGCCGATGGCGGATCGCCCGGTTGCGCAGCTCGTCGGTGTCCGGCACGACATCCATCGTGAGCTCGGCGAAATCCAGGGAATCCATTGTGGAGGGACCGCGGCTGGTCGCCAGCATGGTCGCCAGCACCCGGCGTTCCACGTCGTACAGCACGTCGCCGGTGTCGCGCACGAAGGCGTCCTCCTCGCCCGCGACTTTGCTCAGCACCCCGAGATCGAGCAGCAACCGGACCACGGCGACGAGGTCCGAGCGTTCCTCACGCCCGGTCAGCGTGAAGTCGACACCCAGCTCCGGATCCGCCGCACCCATGACCACCTGCCCGGCGAGCCGGCCCAACGTGATCTGCGCGTCGGCACGGTCGAGCGTCGCCAGCGCCAGACAGGTCAACACGTAACGGCGTCGCGTGAACGGCAGCTTCGACCGCGTGTCCATGGCCGGATGGGTGGCGTCGTCCGTGGTCGCGGCGACCTTCACCAGGCGGGCCACCTCGCTGTCGACGATGAGCCGCCAGCCGGTGTTGAGGTCGAACCACGCCCGCAGCTCCGCCTCGTACTTGCGGACCAGCCGATACTCGTCGGCCTGCGCGCCCGCACGCAGCAACGGCCGCCGCAGCAACGCCCGCGCCGCCTTCCGCCGGTCGTCGGCGGACGAGGCACTCAGCGCGTCCGAAAGCGAGCGTGTCACGCCGACCACTCCTCGGGTTCCGCGGCGGTCAGGTCGATGATCTCGAGGAGGTGGTCCGGCCCGCGAAACGTGCCGTCCGGCGTGTGGACCTCCGCGACGCCTTCGTCGAGCGCGGTCAACCTGATCTCCAGCGTGCCGTCGGACGTGGTCGTGGAGATTTCTCTCTGGTGTGGCCCGCGCGCCGCGAGAGCGTCCCCGAGCAGCCCCAGGAACAGCCTGAACTCGGCAGGATCGAGCCTCCCGACCTCGCTCAGCCTCGTTGGCCGATGCGTCACCAGCCGTTTGCGCGCCAGCTCGGTCTCCTCCGCCTGCCGCGCGGCCCGCTCCGCCAGAATCTGGCGCTGTTCGGTCCGATCAACGATCTTGTTCGGCTTGCCCCGGCGCTCATAGCTGCCCGTCTTGCGCAGCTGTGGGCTGATCAACAAGGGCGGCGCGTCGAACCACGGCGTGCTGGCGGCAACCGGCTGTTCGTCCCTCTCGTTGAGGGTGTCCGCGTCGACCGTCAGATGCCGCGCCGACGACAGTCCGAAAGCCGCACGCCACAACCGATGCATCGTGGCCTCGTCCGGCGCCTGCGCGAACCACCGCGCCAGCGTGCGAAAGTCCGCCGACCGATCCGACCGCCCCGCTCGCCGTTCGTTGAGCGCCGACACCACCTGCAACAGCGCCGGAATCGCAGCCCTCGCCCGTGCCCGCAGCAACTTGGCCTGACTCGGATGCTGCGGCTCGCTGACGAACCACTGCCGCAACCCGAGCCAACGCTCCCGCCACAACGCCAGCCCGCGCTCGAACTCGTTCTTGCGGTCCTGGTCCTCGCCTGGCGCCGCGTCCTCGGCCTCACGCGCCGCAGCCATCACCAGCAGTCGCTCGGCGTCGTTGATCTCCGTGACGAGACCTGCGATCTCCGCTCCCGTCGTGACCAGGTCCTTGATGAACCGTTCGAGGTAGTCGATTAGCTGATCCTTGTAGGCCCGGAACGCGTCGACGTCCACGTCGTGCAGGTCGATCGACCGCTGCAACGACCCCATGAACGCCTGCGCGTTGTTCGCGAGATCTGTGAACCGGCCGACCAGCCCCCGCAACAGCAGGTGCACCTTGGCCGGATCGGGCTCGTCCTGCTGCGCCAGCTCCAGCAGCGCCCGGAGCTGGGTGACGATGTCGGTGAGCGCCACCGCCTGGAGCGCTCCCCGCCGGCCCAGCGCCTCGTCGAACGTCTGGAGCGCCTGCTCAGCTGCCTCACCCGCGGGCGTCAGCTGGTAGAGGAAGCGGGCACGGTGGAAGTCCTCCACCGTCGTGACGCGGCTGGTGTCCGGGTCGGCCCGCAGGTTGCCCCAGTCCTTCAGCCTGCCCAGCGCCTCCGTGACCGTCGCGAGGTCCGCGTCCAGCTCCAGGTCCTCTGGCCGCAGGTGCACGACGAACCGCCTCTTGGCACGCACGAACTCCCCCATCACGGCGCGATAGAGGTCGGCGTTCGGCGTCGTCAGGTGCGCGAACGGCTGAAAGTCCGGCATGGCGCCCAGTGTGCCAGCAGGGTCCGACAGTTTCGGAGCCGAACGGCTGTCAGCCGCGGAGGTACGTCGTCAGGCGCCTAACTACCGCCACGCCACACGACGTGCATGTAGCTGCGCCGGTCTTCAGGAGCCTCCTCCCGCACAAATGTGCCACTGTCGGATCGGTACACGCAGTCGATACCGAGGCGGTGCAGATAGTCGACCCCGTACTGGTCTGGCCTCAGTGGGAAGAGTGCGCTCAGCCGTGTCACCGGTTGAGGGCTTTCGGCAGAATAGTCGAGCAGCTGTCCTGCGGCTTCGCGCACCTTCTCGTGGTTGGCCAGGCTCTTGGCTTCGAGGATCTCGACCTCGCCCTCTTCGACGCGGTAGAGGTCGGCACGCTTGCCGTTGTGCGTGCGAAAGCTCGTGAATGTCACGTCCGGATGGAACTGCTGGTAGCGGGACAGCAGTTGGCTTTCCACTCGCTCGTGTTGCGCGGTCCGCTCGGTTATGTGCAGCGACACCACGTCG
This sequence comes from Lentzea flava, assembly GCF_014648475.1. Taxonomy (GTDB): domain Bacteria; phylum Actinomycetota; class Actinomycetes; order Mycobacteriales; family Pseudonocardiaceae; genus Lentzea; species Lentzea flava. The sequence goes on from NZ_BMRE01000004.1 coordinate 215,335, forward strand.
GTGTGGAAGGTCTCGACTGGAATGACCTGCGAGCCCGTGGCGAGCGCACGGTCCACGGCTTCCAGCTGTGCGCCGATTCGCGCTTCGTCCGAGCTTGGCACGACACGAAGTTCGGACAACATCCTCGGTACCCGGTCGCCGATGACCAGTCGTTGACCGGCCACGTTGTCGCCCTCGTCGAAACCGAGCCGACGCCAGACCTCCCGCCGGGATCGTTCGATCACCTGGATGTTGCGCACGCTGTAGACGTTGACGAAACTCCGCCCGCTGTCGAACTGATCCCACATGAGATCTGCCATGGCCTGGTTGCGGAAGAGGTGACCGATCTCGCCGGCCACCTTGACCTTGTTCTCCCCGGTGAACACAACGATGTCGCCGGTGCGGAGCCTGTCCATCATGTTGTTGTGAGTGGCGATCGCTCCCCAGAAGTGAGCGGTTCCCGAAGGGTGCAGAGCGCGCAACGCGGCCAGCTCGGTGTGCTCGAGCAGTTCGCGGTACTCGTTCGACTCGAAATCGATGCTCGCCTCGATTGTCTTGTGGTAGCGACGCCGCGTCTTCGGGTTGCCGTAACACGGTGCAAGAAGGATGTAGGGTTCCGCTCGATGACCACCCATTCGGGTGATGATATAGCTGGCTGCGTCGCTTGTCCGAGTGAACGGTCATACTGTGCGATGTTGGCCTTCACCTCTCGTGGTGGCGCCTCAGCCAATAGTTCGACTCTGGCTGACGCCGCGCCCGCGCGGTTACCAAGCGTGATCTTCTGACTACGTCAAATCACACGCTTTTCGTGGCAGGCCGCTATGGTCGCTCGTGCGCATAGGCCATATCTGAGTCCGGGGAGGCGTTGTGCCGCTTGAGCACATTGAGCTGGCCCACCTGAACATTCCTGACGACCCCCAAACGAGAGCTCGCATCTCCGAACTCACCCGTCCTGGTGGCGTTGAACTGCAGCTGGCCGAGACGTACGAGGCTCGCGATCCCGCTGGGCTCATCACCGTCACCGTGAACAGGTTCCAGATGGTGACGAATATCCGAATTCGTCCTCGGTGGTTCGAGCAGCTGCGGCCGGAAGAGTTCCCGGCCGCGCTCTACAACACGTACATCACCGCGGTTCAGCGCGCGCTCGCGCTGGAGACCACCCGCCTGTCCCAGAACCAGGAGAGTCCCTCAAGTCTTTCTACGCCGGGCGAGGCCTCCGTGGACCCCGCCGAACTGTCGGTCGAGGAGTTCATCGCGAGGGCCAGGTCCCGGTTCGAGGCCATCGATGCCGAGTACGACGCGATCCGGCGTCAGGAACAGGCTTCACGAGCGGACATGATCGAGATCCGCAGTCCACTCGGGTATCTCACGATGCGTATACGCGACGGCGGCCCGATTGCGATCCACGGCAATCCCCAGGCGCTGGACAACGCGTCCGACTCCGTGCTGGCCGAGGACATTCTGCACCTGTTCGCCCGCGCGGGTTTCGGCGTCGAACCAGGCGAACGGCCACGTCCAGTGCCACGGTCGGAGCGCCCGCATGACGGCGGGTCTGACGCGGACGACGAGTACTTCGACGGTTTCAAGGTGCTGGGCAACAGGGACGGAAATGGCTGACTTCAAGGTTGTCACCTCAGAACTGCGCAAAGAAGCCAAGCTTTGGCAGGAGAAGGTGGACAAGACCGAACCGATCGTGCGGGCGGTGCAGGGCGCTTACCTGTCATCTTCCGCGTTCTTCGTCGGCGACCTCACGACTCTTGCCGCGGGAATCGCCAACGCCGAGCTCGAGGCCGGTCAGTACGAGGAGTTCCGCACGTTCATGGAGAAAGTTCTCCAAGGTGCGGTCATCGAGTTCGGCCAGATAGATGTCGCACTGCGCAGGATCGCCGACGAGTACGACCGCACCGAAGGTGCCAACGAGGTCGATCTCAAGAAGTTCTACAGCGTGTAGGAGTTGATGGCCCCGATGCCTGGTTCTGAGGAAATGAAAGGCCTGTTCGACCGAGGCTTCGAGGGGTTGGAGGACAAAGCTCGGGAGTGTGGAGACAAGTTCAACGCTGCTGTCCATCACATCAACGACTGGCGGTTCGTGCTCGGTCCGGCGATGCTCGCCATCCGCCCAGCTCTTGACATCGTCCGCGACGGTCTGGAGAAGCTGTTCAAGCTGATCAGGACAGCTGTGGAACACCACTTTCCCGTCGTGTCGCTCATCGTGCAGTCTTTCAGGTGGATCGAAGACGTCCAGCGTCCCGTGGTCGGCCTTACTCACGATGCGAGCGACCTGGTCGACAACTGGACGGGCGAGGCCAGCGCCAAATATCAGCGCAAGATCACGTCGCAGAACGAGGCGATCGCCGTCTTCGCGACCAAGGCGGACAGCGTCAGCAAGTGGTTGATGGACATCGCCAAGTACAACATCGAGTACATGACCGAGCTGGCCAAGATGGCGACCGGCTTCCTCGGTGCGCTCGTGACCGCGGCCATCGAGGGGGCGACGGTCATCGGGATCCCGTTCGCGGTCAAGGACCTCGCCGGTGCGATCGGCACCCTCGTCACGCAGGCGTTGGACAACTTGGTCGGCATCGCCAAGAGGTTTGCGGAGGCGCTCAGCAAGGTCCGGGACCTCATGAGCTTGACGGCCGAGCCCAAGTTTCCGAATGGCAACTGGCCGCAGGCAGTCAGTGGCTGATGTCGTACTCATCACAAGAAGAGGACATGCGCACGAAACCCCACCGCACCCCGAAGCGACCGTTCGTCGTCCTGGCATCTGTGGCGATGATGATTGTCGCCGGTTGCAGCGCCGAGCCGGTCGCGGTGCCCACGTTCAGCGCCAGTACGTCGAGCAGTTCGGCTCCAGGACCGGCCAAGTACGCCTCGGCCACGTTCAGAACCTGCGAGGAAATCCAGCAGAAGGAGCCCGAACTGCCTCCTGCGCCGGTGGAGTCCGAGCGCGGCGAGGGGGCGAACCAGTTCACGCAGGAATGTGAATTCACGAACAGGAAAGTTGAAGGAGTGTACTTCACGTTCCGGGTGATTCTCTATGAAACCAAGCAAGACGGGTACGGCTTCCACTCTGCCGCGGAAGTCGCGAGGACAGCTTTCGGTAACACTTCGAATTCGGAGACGGAAAAGGATGTAAGTGTGAACATCGGCTCGGAGGCCCGCTGGGTCACCCCCAGGCCAGACGTCCTTTGCAGGCTGGAGGTTCTCGACGAGAACGCAATTCTGTCGATCGCCTACCAGGAGAAGGGCAGCAATTCACACAGCGAGCATTGCCGTCAAGGTGCACGCGACGTGGCACGAAAGATCTATGCGGCCGTGCAACCGAACTGATCCGCCAGGGTCTGGTGTCGCTGTGATGGCTGCGGTGATCACTTCGGTGGGTTGGTCAGGTAAGGGAAGCGTTCTCGCGTTCGACCCGCGTACGCACCCGGTTGAGGCGACGCATCCGGGACTGCCATCGATCTCGGACGCGATGCGCGTTGAGGCGATGAAGACACCGGGCGGCTGGCTGTGTTGACCCGGACATCGATCCTGCCCGCTCCGGACGAACAGGACAACAACCTGCTCACGCTCTACTCGCTACCTCACGGCCGACGCCGGATCGGTTGGCGTTGAAGGACCTGCTGTCCGCGCTGCCGGGACTCCTGGTGCTGGTGAACCCGGTGGGCAGGTGGGCGCGGACCTGAGGGGCGAGCACCTGGTGCGGCTGGCCACAGCCGGCACTCGGTGAGGTACTCGGTCACCTGACGGGGAGGAACCGCGGCGGCAGGTCCGGGTTCTCCAGATTCCGGACTCTTGCCAGGTCGTACGTCGGCTTGATCAGCAACGCCATACCGCCGGCCAGCAAAAGGACGAACAACGCCTTGGCGAACCTGTGTTCGTACGGCTGGTCGACGGCCTCCCACCGGACACCGATGGCGGTCACCGGCTTCGGAATGCCGATGTCCGCACGAGTGAACTGCGAGTGGCTCATCGTCTGCGCGAGCTTCTGGCCGGTTTCCGCGGTGATGTCGACATCGCAACGCCATTGGGCTCCCAAGTAGCGCCAATCCCGCTCACACGACGTCGCCACACCCGTGCCTTCCGTCCGCCGTGGCCAGACATCGGCGCGGGCGGTGATCAGCAGGCCGTGGACGAAGTAGGCAGCGAGGAAGGCGAGCCCGCCCGCGCCGACATACCAGCGAGCCTGGGCACGCAGGCGCCGCGCCTCGGCCTTGGCGGCCGGCCGTTTCGCGCGGCTGTTCTGCCACAGCACACCGGTGCCGACGAGGCCGAGGGCCACGAGGGTGACGGCGCCCATGGTGGGCCACGGTGCGGGGTTAAAGGATGCGCGGGCGGGGGCGAAGTGGTGCGGGGCGAGGCGTTGCATGGGGACGGAGGTGTCAGCCGGGGTTAGCAGGGAGGAGTCGCTGGTGTAGCGGTACCGCACGCCTTGGTCGGTGACGATCGCGGTGCAGCTCCAGCGGGTCCCGAGGAGCAGCCAGTTGCGCTGACACTGGATGTTGTCGGCGTGGGCGACGGGCTCGCCTCTTGGACCGTGGTCTTCCCAGAAGAGCACGAGGAACGCCGCGCCGTACGCGCACAGGGCGAGCCAGACCACGGCGAGCCAGCGTTGGTGATGTCCTTTCACGGCACCGGGTTCTTGTCGCGGAACATGTGGAACGTGATCAACAGCGCGATCCCGGGCAGGCCCATGAGGCACAGCATGTACGCGACCTTGTTCGGCTCCCTGCGTTCGGCGAGTGCCCATGTCGGGCTTGCCTGCGACGATCTTCCAGATCGCACGAGGTTGTTGGTCATCGGGACCTGCTTGCCGATGTCCGCGGGCGTGAGACCGGAGTTCTTGCTGCTATAGGGATGGCGCTTGCCGTCATCGGCCACGATGGTGGCGTCGCAGTACCAGAGGGCGCCGAAGGCCCACCAGTTGCGCTTGCACGAGACGTTCTCCGCGTAGCCTCTCCGCTCCCCGCCTGAGCCTGCCTCGCCGTCGAAGAACAGCGTGCCCGCGTGGGCGGCGTAGAGGGCGACGATCCACAGGACTGCAGCGATGACGATGCGCTTCGTCTTCATCATCGGCCTTCCTTGGGGTCCTTGTGGCCGCCGCCTTCGGCTTTGTTCAGCTCCTTCGACAGTTCCTTCACCGGATGCACGAGGTCGCCCCAGTTCGGCATCAGGTGGCTGATGTCCCGGCTGGCCACGGCGCGGACCCAGTTCTGCCCGTCGAGCAGTCCCTTGCTCATCGGCGCGTCCACCCGGTCGGCGGCGCGGCCGAGCCCGGACTGAGGATCACCCATGTTCTCCTTGCGCGTGGACAACGGCGGCTGGTTCATCGACTCGTAGAAGTCCCGGACCTTCTGTTTGCGCGCCGGCCCGTTCTCCTTCACGCGGGCCGCCCAATCGTCGACCTTCTGGCTCGTGCGCTGAGCTATGTCGTCGATCTTGTTCATCGCGTTGTCGACGCCGTCCTGGATGCGCCTGCTCACGTTGCCGAGTCCGTCACCGAGGTTGTCGAGCGAGTCGGCCCTCGACACCTTCGTCGCGGAGTCGGCGGCGAGTTCGGCCGCGCGCTGGTTGCCGTAGCGGCTGTTCGGCATCTGCCTGCTCAGGGCGGCGAGGTCGTCAGCCTGCTTGCGCATCGCGGCGCCTGCGCTCTTCGCCAGCGAGCCGAGCTTGTCCAACGCCTTGAACAGCTTGGCGACGAACCGCGCGATCTTGGTGCCGATCTCGACGGCCTTGGTGACCGCTCGGGTGATGAAGGCCGCGATCGAGGCACCTGCGGTCGGGATCGCCGACGCTGCGGCTGGAATACCCCACATCAACAGGGTTCCCGCCAGGTCGGCCAACAGGTCGCGGATCAGGGCTCTCGTTGCGGCGACCACCGCTCCGGCCACCTTGATCTTGTTCGCGGCGGACGACGCCGCGGCGGATGACCCGCGGAGTTGCGCAGCAAGGGTGGTGCAACGGTTCCGGTAGCTGTCGGCGGCGTCACCCGTCCAGTCAGCGAGCGTCTTGGCGTGAGACTCGTACGCGGTGGCCTCATCGCTCAGTCGCTTGGAGATGTTCTCCCAAGTGGTGCCGATCGCCTCGATGGCCGGTGGATCACCCATGAGCTTGTCGAACGGTTCCCGGATGAAGCCGATGTTCTCGATGATCCAGCCGACTACCGACGAAGCCAGCGTCCCCAGCGGGTCCGTGAGGAAGCCTGCGACGTCCAGTGCCAGCGCGGCGCCGTCGATGCCGAGCGCGACCGGATCGATGGTTTTGCCCTCGGCGAACGGCTTGACCAGGTCCTCGGCGGTGTCGAACATGCCGGCGCCGGCGAGCCGCTTCTTGTCGTCTTCCTTCTGCGCGATCAGCGGGTTGCTCATCGGTCCATCCCCTGCATGGCGCTCCGGTTGCCTTCCTCGGCCTGTCGGTAGGTCTCGGCGGCCGAGCACAGTTCGTCACCGGTGGCCTCGAACGCCTTGGGCAGGGCCGCCAGCAGGTTCTTGGCGCTGTCGAGTTCGTCGTTGAAGATCCACGACCATGCCTGGCAGAGTTCGCCCATTACGTTCGGCCCCAAACTTACTTGTGAGGCGGACACGGCCTCCTGCAACGACGGGGACAGTTGGCCGACGAGCATCTTGCCGTGAGCGGCGACGGTCTCGGCCTGGGTCTGGAAGCCGCCGCTCATCGCAGCACCGAGTTTCCGCCGAAGTCGTCGTCATCACTAAGCGGCGGTGCGGGGCGGCGTGGCGCAGGCTTCGGCTCCTCGACCGTGCCGGCCGGGTCGATCACGGCGATGCCCTGTTCGACCTGTTCGCGCAGGAACGCCATGCCCTCGCCGTCGCCGAGCAGCGGCCGCATGGTGTCCTCGATCTTGTGCGCGGCTTCGACCTGGGCACGGCGGATGGTGTCCATGATCGTGCGGCCCAGCGCGGTGTGGCCGAGGTCGTCGGCGCGCGGAGTGAGCTGGAGCGACTCGATGCGGCCGCCGGAGCCCACCGTGACGATGACTGAGCCGTCCGGGCTCTGAGCCTGGGTGCGGGACTCCCGGAACGCGGTCTGGATGGCGTTCGCCTGCTCCTGGGCCTGCTGAAGCCGCTGCTCGAAGTCAGCGAGGTACTGGTGCGGATCGGTCACGACCGGATGATCCCATTCAGTCGTACTCTCCGCGCACTGTTCGGCACAATGCGTGCATGATCAAGCCGCTCGTGACGAGGGAGATGAGGGAACGCGCCAGGCGCGCTCCCAACAACTGGCTGCACGTTGTCGACCCCGCCCACGACAGCACCGGCGGCGTTCCCGCCGAGGCTGTGATCGGGCGGTACCTCGTCGACGCTCGGGGTGAGATCACCGACCAGTACGTGCCGAACCCTCGGTATCAGCCGCGTGAGATCACCTTCGAGAACGACCTCGAATCGGCGATGTACCTCGTACAGCGTGGGTACGAGGAGAAGCAGACGCTCGTGGACGCGGTCCTGGCGGCCGACCTGGTGCTGCCCGCCGATCCGGCTCGCGAGCCGCGCGGGCACCTGGTGATGCGCGGCGACATCGTGGATGTCTTCGCTTCGGAACAGGCCCGGCCACGGGACTGGCCGCCGTATTGGCATCGCTTTCGCGGGGTGGAGCTTGCGGTCGTCGTCGATGCGCTGGAGCGGCCTGTCACGCTGCTGGTCACCGCGCAGGGTGGCGTCCAGTTCGAGATTCCGGGCGAGTTGCTCGTAGAAGGGCTGCGCGCCGTAATTCTCGACTGACTCGATCAGTCAGAGAAGTGGGGGCTCACCCAGTTTGGGCGGCTTTCGGTAGGCAGCTGATATCGGCAAGATTCCCTCACGTTCGAGATCCTCCACGGTGACAAGCGGACCGCTGACCACCTCGTCGAGCAGTTGGTCTTGCTCGGGTTCGAGCTGGACGCACATGTCAAGCACGGCTAGGAGTTCCAGTAGTTCGTCGTCGAACTGGGCGGTCCACCGCTGCGGGTTGATGTCGTCCAGCTCGGACGTGCGCTTGCGGTGCCGGGGATCACTCTGCCGATAGCTGAGCCACTTGCGGACGACCGGCATGCCACCTGTCGTGTAGTTCCACACGGCGCGACTGACCGGCCGGAAGCAGCCAGCCGTGTGAAACAGCGTGTCCTCGCCAAGGATGAGGGTCTCCGTCGCCTCGTCCAGACGCGCCGAACTGGGAATTTCTCCCTCTCCTGACGGTACCGGCGAGACAGGTTGGGGCTTGGCGTCGTCCGGTATCCCCGCGGGGCGCCCAGCGGCCAGGTCCACCATCCGCTCGCCGAACGTGTGCAGCCAAATGACTCTGCGCCCGATCTCGACGGCTCGTCGCCACAGCCGGGCGTCCATTGTGATCGGTACCCGGATGCCTGGCGTCTTCAACTGCTCGCGGAACCGTTTCGTGTAGCCGGGATGCGCGGTGATCGCGGCGATGTAAGCCAACAGGTTCTCGGCGCTGACCTGCATTCCGGTGAAGTGTCGCAAGGTTGTCAGCAGAGAGGGAGCCATGTTCGGGACGGTGCCTCGTGCGTCCCGGTACAGCGGTAACACTCGCCCACCACGGCTGTTGAAGCAGTGCATGTCAGGAACGTTGACTGTGAAATGCAGTGCGGTTCCCTCACTGAAGACGTCGGCATGCTGCTCGGTCACGTAGACCTGTTGCGGGCCGCTTACCTGCCACAGTTCAGGTCTGGGAAAGTCGATCACCCGGCGATCGTGGATCACCATCTGGCGATCGAAGCTGCGGAAGGTGAGGCGAACCAGCCGCGGAGTGAGCTCCGATTCAGTCGCGATGGAAGCTGCACCAGCAGGGACGCCGGGCTGCGGTCGAACGTGCTCGACAGTGGTTCGGTCCCGAGTTTCTTTGAACAGCACTGCCTTTTCCTGCTTGTCGGCCTGTACCAGGCGTGCCCATCGCTGCATCAGTGTGTCGGCGTCGGGTGCGTACACCCAGTTCCGGTTGGGTTTCACGCCAGGTTGTTGCCACGGCAGCAGGTCTCCGAGTGCCGGATAGGTTGCCCAGGTGTCGTCGCTTGGCCGGAAGGCTGCCTGCCAGTCGGGAGAGCACCTCGACCACCCAGTGTCGAGATCCAGTTCCGCCAAAGCCTCGAACTTCTGCGCCTGCGTGCCCTCCAGCGCCCGATAATGCACTTTCGCAGGCACTTCAGGTTGCGGCTCGCCTGCGCGAACGAAGACGCCTATGCAGATCTTGTGCTGCGTGATCGGGAAGATCCTTGTGTTGGTGTCGGCGCGGTGCTCCTCGGGGGACAGATCGATGATCCACCCTTCATCCGCTGTCTCCCGCAGATACCTGCGCATGCCTGCGTATGACTTCGAGGTGAGGTAGGCGCTGGGCGTGATCAACGCGACGACACCAGCGGGGTCGTTGGCTTCGAACGCTTTCCACGCCGACCACCGCCAGAAGTACGTCCACATGTTGCTCAGGTTGAACTCGTGGCGTCCTGCACCGGGAACGCGGAACTCGTCGAGCGAAGGTCTGTTCGAGGTGTCGACGAGCTTCTTGGGATCGCGGCGTCGCTCCAGCCACGGCGCGGCGCCGCGGGCGTTCTCGCGCCACGGCGGGTTGCCGATCACGACCATGACAGGCTTATTCCGCTTGTGGTGATTAGCCTTCTCCCTCGACTCCATCAGCACCTCATACAGCTGACCGAGGGGGAACGGTTGGGCGTAGGGGTCGTCAAGGGCATTGGTGAGGAAGCGTGGTTCGTCCTTCGGCAGCTCGACCTGGTACCGGTTCTTGAGCACGGCATGCAGCCGGAGCTCCGCGACGGCGAACGGCGCGGCCTGCAGTTCGAAACCCACGAGCCGGTTGGCGAAGAGCTCGCGGAGGTGGGCGGCGGGAACGGCGTCGGTGTTGCGGATGCGGCGCAGGGTGTTGGCCGCACTTTCGAGTACCTCGGCCAGGAAGGTGCCTGCACCCATCGACGGATCCAGGACCGTCACGTCATCGGCTGCGAACCCACGCTTCTTCTTGAGTCGCTTCTTCAGGATCTGGTCGACGAACGCGACCATCGACCTCGCGACCGGCGCAGGGGTGTAATAAGTGCCGCTCTGGCGCCGGAGCGCGGGATCGTAGTCTTCAAGGAAGGTTTCGTAGAGCCGCGCGTAGGTGTCGGCGTCACCGAGCTGGACGTGCGTCCAGTCGACGTTGCCGATGACCCGCACCAGCGAATCCACGATGTTGAGGTGACCCACCCACTTCGGGTTCGCGAGCATGGCGAGTGCCGCGCCGAGCAACGAATGCTTCTTGGCGAGCTGCTCGGCGATCGCCCACGGCGTACGGCCTTCGAAGTTGATCCCGTCGACGCGTGCCAGCAGCAGAGCGAACGTGACGGCCTGTGCGTAGGAGTCGGCGAAGTTGGCGTCGTTGTCCCGCCCGTCGGGGTTGGGGAAGAGAATGTCCCTCCACTCGCTCGCCAAGCCCGTGAACGGCTTACGGCCAGGCGTGGACTTCTCCTTCTGCAGGGTCTCCAGCACCTGGTCGCGGAGCAGCCTGCACAACGGAGCGACCTCGGTGACGATCGCGCGGAGGCTTCTGGGTTCCGGCGGCCGCCAGAAGAGGAAGTCTCGTATCAGGCGTTCGAAGGCGTCCGGTGCGGTGAGCCGGCTTCCGGCCCTCGAGAGGTCGCCGTCCAGTCTCGCGACGCTGCCGACAAGTACGCCTTTCTCGTAGCGAGCGAACGAACTACCGTCCGTGTAGATCAGATTCGGTAACGCCTTCAGCTTCTCCCACTGCTCACGGTCGTGTTTGTGTGGACGCCATGTGCTCGTTTCCGGCGTTCCCTTGCCCGGCGCTTTGAGCTCGACATAGCCCGCACGGCCACTCGGCACGTCGACGGCGATGTCGGGCCGCGAGTGCAGCTCGGTGATGGTGACCTCGTCGTGCACGTGGACACGCAGACCGACGACATCACCGAGGCGTTCGAACAGCTTGCTGACGGGCAGCCGGAGGCGATCTTCGTTGCGGCCGTGGCCCCGCATTCGAGGCAGGAGAGCCGATCCGTACGCGGACACGGCGGATGCGAACTCGTCGGTGTCGAGGGGAGGCCTGCGTCGTTCCGGTCGCCCCATCGCGTCTCCTCGGCTGAAGTCGATCCTTTCGAGATTCGTTCCGAGACGGTGTGCAAGTCAAGCAATAAATGGTGTAGATTGCCCGGTCATTCGAATGGCGCAGGTTCTCTCGCCATAATTAACTCACGTGGACCAATCTGGCTGTTTTGATCATTGCTGATTATGGGCTGAACGGGTCCATTGCTCACTCGTTCAGGGGCATACGGCTTTCTAATGATTCAGCCAGGTTGGCGGCCCTATGTTGGTTCATCGAAGTTGAGCGGGCTGTAGAAGGACTTGCGGCCGGGTGGCGCGGCGGAGCGCCGAGTGATGTTCGTGCACCAACAGCGCTACGCCGACGCACTCGGTCTTCCGGTCGTACTGCACCTCGTCGGTGGTACTGCGGTGCTTGCCTGGCACAGGTACCGGCGACGGGCCGAGGTCACAAGTGGTTGGTCCACTATGGATTGTCCGGCGTGCGGGTGAGGTAGGTATGCCGTGCGCCACGCCCACGTTCTGGCGACCGGTATCGGTCGCAGATCGCGGACAGCGATGGCAGGCCAGGTTTGGGTTTCCCATCACGATGCCGAACTCGATGTTGCCGCGTTCAGCATTCCGAGAGAAGCTGGTGCTGGCCACCGGCAGGATGTGGTGGTCGAGGGCGAGAATCCTTGCCCAACGCTGTCATGTCCACTGCTCGTCCGCGAGCGGTGCTTCATTCAGCTGGTCACGGAGGCTCCGCCAGTCGGGCATGAACCGATCCATGAGCTTGGTGAAGCGCGGGCCGTGGTTGCGTTCCAGGTGATGCGTCATCTCATGGAGCACGACGTACTCCAAGCAGTCTGGATGCTTCTTCGCGAGTTCGACGTTGAACCAGATGTGTCCGGTTTCGCGATTGCATGAACCCCACTTGGTCTTCATGCGCCTGAGCGTCCATCGCGGCACCGACACCTCCAGGATCGGCTCCCACTTTGCAATGAGGTTCGGGATCGCTTGTCGGAGCTGCTCCCGGTACCACCGATCGAGCAGTTCACGTCGTCGCTCGGCTGTCGTGCCGGCGGGGACGTACAGCAGCAGACGTTCGCCGTCCACCTCGAAGTGCGCTCGCCCTGGGCGCTCAACGACCTTCATACGGCGGCGAACTCCCCACACGTAGTGGGACTCACCAGTGACCATCTCTCGCTCAGACTGGCGTGCGGCTGAGCGGAGTTGATCGCGCCGCTGCTTGATCCACGGCAGTCGTCGGATCACGGCCAACCGAACGTGCTCGTCGTCGAGCTTGCGTGGAGCCGCGACCCGGACCCGCCCGAGTGGTGGATAGACACCGATGTGCAGGTTCTTGATGTCCTTGTAGATGACATCGACATCGATGCCGAGGATCGTCAGGGACGCGCTAGCGGTACTCATGGCGAGCCCGTACCAGTTCGAACAGTTCATCGAGCCGGTCGAAGTCCTCAGGCAGCGCCCGAGCGATTGCGCGCTTGACCTTCTTCTCCTTGATCGGGTTGCCCACCCACGAATCCGGCTTCGTGTGGCGGATCGTCGTGTCGATCTCAACAGCGATCTCGGTTGACGGCCAGAAGAAGTCGATCAGGGCGCGGCGAGCTCCGTTGCTGGCCCACTCCGGGTACTCGGTGTCGGATTCGCCTTTGCCGAGCTTGATCGCGTGCTCAAGCAGCTTCGAGAGGTAGTCCTTGTAGTCCAGCGCTCCCTGACGACGCTCTTCGAGGATGGCATCAAGCAGCTCGGACATCTTGTCGTAGTACTTGGGATTCATCGCGCGCTCGTCGATGATCACCTTGCGCATGTTATTGGTGATCGTCTCGGCTACGGCTTCGGGGTCTTTCCGGATTCCCGTAGGGAGTTTGTCTAGCGCACCTGCACCCATCTGCACAATCAGTTGGATCAGCCCGGCTTCCTGGAAGTCGGACACCACCTCGGAGGGCTTTGCACTGATGTAGGTGTCAAGCAGGTGGCGCATGCCGGCCTCATACTGCTTAAAGTCGACGTTCTCGCCGGCACCGAGCTTGACCTCGTCGCGCACGTTGGCATAGTGGGCGATCTCGTTCTTGATCGCTGCGGCTTCGGTATCGCTGTAGCCGGCGGCGTTCATCTCGTTGGCAACGTTGGCGTACGCGCGTGTCACGGCTGCGACAGCCTTGTACAACGCGACTCGCTTGTGCTCGTTGGCCTTAATCTGCTCGACGTTGCCCTGCTCGCGCGCACAGAAGTACTGCTGGTACTGCAGAGTGTTCTTCGGCGGCTCTACCGGCTCACACAGCGCACGGATCTTCTCCAGAGCCTCGTCGAGATCTTCACGAGCCTTCTCGATCCGGTCTGACAGGAGTCCCTCGATGTCCTTCCTCTCGTAGCCTTCCAGGGCGCCGCCGGTGTAGTCGGTAATGGCGGATTCAAGGGAGTTGAACAGGTCCCGGTAGTCGACGATGTAACCGTAGTCCTTGTCATCGCCGTCGAGGCGGTTGACCCGGCAGATCGCCTGGAACAGACCGTGGTCCTGCATCTTCTTGTCGATGTACAGGTAAGTTGCGCTTGGAGCGTCGAAGCCGGTCAGGAGCTTGTCGACGACGATGAGCAAGCGCATCTGACCGGGGTGGTTGATGAAACGATCCTTGACGTCCTTCTCGAACTGCTCGACCTTGGTCATCGCCTTGTCAGCGGGTTCGTTGAAGTGGTCGGCGAGCATCTGCCGGTAGATCTCGTACTGGCGCAGCCTCTCAGTGGCGCCGTGGCCGGAGTCTTCCTTGGCGATGTCGCCCGCTTGCGGCGTGTACGACGTGACGATGGCACACTTGCCCTTGAACCCGGCCTGCGTGAACAGCTCGTAGAACTTGCACGCCTGGTAGATGCTTGAGCTAACCAAGATCGCATTGCCGCGGCCATCGGCCAAGCGCGGCTTGATCTCCATGTCGAGCAGGATGTCGTTGACGATCTGCCGTGCGCGAGGCTCCGAGCTGACGACCTTCTGCATGGTGCCCCAGCGCTTCTTGAGCTCAGCGCGAGACAGGTCGGTCATGCCTTTCGTCTTGGCCTCGAACCACTTGTCGACCTTCTCGGGCGAGGTCAGCTCCTGGTCGATATTGCGTGCCTCGTAGCGCAGGTCCAGGACGACGCCGTCGGCCACACCCTCATCGAACTTATAGGTATGAATGAAGCTGCCGAACTTTTCGATCGTGGTGGCCTTGTCGGCCTTGAGCAGGGGCGTGCCGGTGAAGCCGATGAACATGGCGCCCGGCATGAGCAACTTCATGGCGTCGTGCATCTTGCCCGACTGGGTGCGGTGAGCCTCATCGACGAAGACGAAGAGGTTGCCTTTGGCACGGAAGTCCTTGGGGATGGTCGCGTTCAGCTCGCGGATGAACTCGCTCTCGGTCTGGTCGCGAGCCGACTCGTCTTCCGAGCCACGGAACTTGTGGACCAGCGAGCAGACCAGCCACTCTTCGTTCGTGTTGAGGGTGGTCAGTAGATCGGCGCCGCTCTTGGTGCGGTAGATCGACTCGTTGACACCGCGGAAGACCTTTTCGATCTGCTCGTCCAATTCGGTGCGGTCGGTGATGAGCAGCACGCGGCCATCAGGCTGGTGCTCGCGAATCCACTTGGCCAACCACACCATCGTCAGCGACTTGCCAGAGCCCTGCGTATGCCAAATGATGCCGCCCTCGCGCTTGGCGATGCGCTCTTGGGCTGCCTTGACGCCGAAGTACTGGTTGTGTCGACACGTCTTCTTCTGCCCCGCATCGAAGACCATGAAGTCGTGAACCAGCTCAAGCAGACGCTCTTTCGAACAGAGTTGAGTCAAGGAACGATCGAGTGGGCCCAGGTCGGCGACGTCAGACGGCTCGCGCCACGCCAGCCAGTACTTCTCCGGTGTGTCGATGACGCTGTAGCGCAGCCCTTCCACGTCGTTGCCGGCCATCACAAGCTGCACTGTGGTGAAGAACGGCCGGATGAACTCGGGCCGCTGGTTCCCGTAGCTCTGCCGAATGCCCTCGGAGACGGCGACCTTCGAGCGCTTCAGCTCGATCGTCCCTAGGGCAATGCCGTTGACGTACAGCACGATGTCTGGGCGCTTGGTGTGCTGGCCCAGCACCGTCACTTCTTCGGCCAGGGCGAAGTGATTGGCCTCTGGGCACGCCCAGTCAACAAGCCACACAGTCTCCGTCGGCTCGCCCACACCAGGCTTGACCTTCACGCCATAGCGCAGCAATCCGTAGACGTCGCGGTTCGCCTCGTACAGGTCGCGACCACCACCGAGCGAAGCGTCGCTCTTCAGCTTGTCGACCGCTTTGTTGATGAGGTTCTTGCTGTAGCCACGGGCTCGGAGGTTCTGTGCAAGCAGCCCCACCTCGATGTTTGAGTTACCTTCGCGGTACTCCCAGTTGCCGATGTACATATAGCC
The DNA here is from genome assembly GCF_014648475.1 of Lentzea flava. GTDB lineage: Bacteria > Actinomycetota > Actinomycetes > Mycobacteriales > Pseudonocardiaceae > Lentzea > Lentzea flava. The sequence goes on from NZ_BMRE01000004.1 coordinate 230,791, forward strand.
GAGCTGCTCGCGGAATAGGTTAACGACGCGATCTTGAGCCTTGCGCTCGGGCTGCCCGACGTTGCTCATACCGCGTTCTCCTTGGCTAGAAGGCGGGTACGGCCAGTCAGCAGTTGTTGCAACATTCCTTGTTTGATTGCCCGCTTCTTGGTGATCATTCGTTCTAGCGCGACCAGCTGGTCGTCTGCAGATTTTAGGGCTATCCCTATCCCCTGCTGCTCGTGAAGTTCGGGAGCCAGCACTGTGCGGCTTCTAATAATTCGAGAATCGATACTCGGAAATGTTGATCCTGTTTGAAGTTTGAGCAAATCGTTGACTATAGCCGCAAGTGTGTAATATACAAACTTCTGGTCATTATCGCCTGATGCGCGGACTGACGCGACGCCGCGGCCTATGCAATATCTCGTGTCAGCGACATTCATGCGGCCCGTCGAGCTGCCGCGTACGCAGATCAGAATATCGCCGGGCTCGCAGAAACGTACAGGCGCGGTGGTCCACTGTTTCGGAATCGGAGAATGAGCGGTGAACTCCGTGGGGCCGTTGATGAGCGGCACTCCGATTCGGTCCCGGTTGTACGAGCTGCCAACGGGCGATTGGCCCATTACGACTTCCGCTACTTCGCCAAACGTTGCCTCGCGCAGTGGTTCGTTGAAGCCGGAGAGGCGGGTCTTCCCAGTCAGGAGCTGGTGCATCATGCCCTGTTTGATCGCCCGCTTCTTGGTGAGGATCCGCTCAAGCGAGTCAATTTCGCGGTCAACATCTGTCATCGCTTCGGCGATCGCGTCCTGTGTGGCGATGTCGGGTAGGGGCACTGGAAGTTGAGCGTACTCACGGCCATTGATACCAGGTTGGCCGCTCCGAACTGATGTACGAGCTACCCAATCCCAATATTCCTTACTTTGCGCAAAGAGCGACAGATACTTCGGATTGAGCACTTTGCTATCCGGTGCAACGTTAATCAAGAATCCGGCGTAAACGAGTTCGCCGTCACGCGGGTCGTACAGATACGACTTGCCGACGCTGGCGCCGGTTCGTGCAAAGACCAATTCTCCGTCGGTCAGTCGGTAATTCTCCGCACTGGCATGTGCGACGCCAACCTTAGGGTTGGGTGAAAAGCGGCCAGAATTGTCGATGTCGGTGATCCGGATGTACGTGGGAACGCCAGGAGCTAGTGGCACGGCTGCCGCGTTTATGCCATAGCGGGGCGAGCGCCGGAGCAACTGTCCAAGCGGCTTGTATTCCGGAACAGTCATTAGGCGATCCCCATATCTGTAAGATATTCGGCCACCTTGGCTTCCAGATCCTCTAGTTCGACGTTGAGAGTCTCGACTGTCTCGGAGTACCGCTCGCCGAGCTGCTGGATCCGGCCAACCAAGGCCAGCGTCATGGAGTTAGCCACTTGAGCGACGCGATCTGCGATCATCGCATGCCACTTGTTGTCGAGAATAAGCTGCTTGATCTCGGGCAGTGTGAGATCGCCATACTTTTGGAGGGTTACCAGATTGAGCGCGGCCTGACTTTCCTTTGCAGCCTTCTTCGCGACGGCATCGTCGTTGTACAGCTTGATGAGGTGTTGGAGAGCCTTGATCTCTTCTGGGTCGGTTCCTTCGTGTCGGGCGACCTTGAGACGGGCGGAAACAAGAGCTTTGTTGATCTTGTCGTCGTCCATCGCTTCGGCGAGCAGGCCGTCTTCGACCGCGTGCTCCTCGGTGTACTCCTCGATGGCGCGGCTGGCTTCCTCGGCCGCCGCGTTCAGTAGATCGACCTCGGCCTGCTCGTTCGCGAAGTAGTGCAGGACGACGAGTGCGGGTGGAATGAGGTCCATCTTGTACTTGGTGGCGCTACGCCCTGATCCGGTGACGAGATCCGGCGTCTCGGAGAGCTTGCGCTCCTTATCCTCGATGGTCTTGCGAGGCTTTGCCGCGTCCAGCCACCCGTCGTTCATGATGAGGAAGACGTCATCGTGCATGACGCCGTGCCAGTACGTCATGAGCTGCTCGTAAACGTCATACTCATCGAGCAGCGGGGTGTCCTTGAACCGAGCCAGTAGATCGTCGCCGATGTGAGCGATCAGATCCTTCGGTACGGTGTTGGCGTCGATCGCTTGCAGGATCGGCCGGTGGGCGGCGAACCAGTCGTCAACCTGACCGCGCACATCGGTAGCAAACTTCTGGAACTCGTCGGAGTCCAGGATGGTCTGTTGCACATCGGCTACGCCGACCGCAAGGTCGCTGTAGCCGGGGCGGTTCGGCTTGAAGAGCGTGGCACGAAGACTCGGGAACGCCTCCCAGTACCCGCCGAGTGCATCCAGGTCGCGGTCCGGAATCCCACCGTGCAGGTGCGCGTGGAGGTCCTGGATGTCTTCGGGTTCGGAGGAGTCGATATAACGGGGGATGTTGAGGTTGTAGTCGTTCTTCGGATCGGCAATCTCGTGAAGCGGCACCATGCGCGAGTAGCGCTCGATCTCAGTCTGCTTGTTGAAGACATCGACGATCTTGTGGATATCCTGGCTACGGAGGCGGTTCTTGTTGCCGTCCTTGATGAAGCCCTTGGAGGCGTCGATCATGAAGACACCGGTCCGCGCTTGGGCGTTCTCCTTGTCGAGGACGACAATGCAGGCCGGGATGCCGGTGCCGTAGAAGAGGTTGGCGGGCAAGCCGATGATGCCCTTGATGTAGCCACGGCGCAGCAGCTCTCTACGGATGGTGGCCTCAGCGTTACCGCGGAAGAGCACGCCGTGCGGCAGGATGACCGCGGCCTTGCCGTTGCTCTTGAGTGACTTGAGGATGTGCAGCAGGAAGGCGTAGTCGCCGTTCTTCTCAGGCGGCCGGCCGAACTCGAAGCGGCCGTATTCGTTTTCCAGGCCGTTGCTCCACGACTTGATCGAGAACGGTGGATTGGCCACGGCGAAGTCGAATGTCCGCAGCTGTACGCCCGTGATCAACTGCGGGCTGGTGATCGTGTCACCCTTGCGGATGTCGGCGTCCTCGCTGCCGTGGAGGATCATGTTCATCTTGGCCAGCGCCCACGTGGCGTTGTCCTTCTCCTGGCCGTAGATGGTGATGCCGCGAGGGGCCTCGTCGGCCACTTTGAGGAGCAACGAGCCCGACCCGCATGTGGGGTCATAGACCGTGTGGTCCTGCCGGGTGTCCGGCCCGATGCCGACGACCTTGGCGAGGACGCGCGAGACCTCAGCTGGGGTGTAGAACTGCCCCTTAGACTTGCCCGACTCCGTGGCGAAGTGCCGCATCAGATACTCGTAGGCGTCGCCAAGCAGGTCGTCGCCCTCGGCGCGGCTGCCGCGGAAGTCCAGGTCAGCGAAGATCGTCACCAGCTTGGAGAGGCGGTCCTGCATCTCCTTGCCCTTGCCGAGCCTCTCCTCGTCGTTGAAGTCGGCCAGGTCGATGACCTTCTCCAGCCCGTTGGCCTCGGCGAGTTTGCTGATGATCTTGTTGATTTTGTCGCCGATCTCCTTGTCGCCCTTGAGCGCGACCATGTCATCGAACGAGCCGCCGGCTGGGACGTCAATCAAGGAGTTGCGGTCGGCCTTGGCCTTGTCCGTTACGTACTTCACGAACAGCAGCGTGAGGATGTAATCCTTGTACTGGCTGGCATCCATGCCACCACGCAGCTCGTCGCAGCTCCGCCAGAGCGAGCTGTACAGATCCGACTTCTTGAGGGCCATTACCACGCCACCTCCTCGCCCGCATCGAGAGCTGTGCTCGCTGGAGGTGGTGCGACTGACCTGGCCATACTCTTGTATCCATCCTTCGCGTGCCAACCAGTACGCGTTCATCACGCCGGGTGATGCCAGCCTGGGCTGGTCCCACGATAGCGCTGAAGATTGCCAGCCGAGCTCTGCCATGCCGTGGGCTGATTCGCCTCAAGTGCACGTAGTCGTAGTCATGGGAGGGTTACGACAGTGCGAAGCGGCCTTGTAGGGGTGCGCTCCACTGACGATGTGGATCCGCTGGAAGAACGTGCCGACCGCGTTTCCTGTTGTGATGGGTCGGCTGTCAGCGGCTAAGGCGGTTTGTCTTTGCCTCGTTGAGGAATCCGGTCCAGGACCGGGCGGTGAAGCGCAGCATGGGGCCGGTCGGGTTCTTCGAGTCGCGGGTGGCGACGTCGTCACCCGCGAACGCCACCTCGACGCAGCTCGTACCGTTGCTGCTACGGCTCGACTTCCGCCACGCGGTGGTCATGGGTACTCCTCATGATCATCTGAGTTTCGCCAGGCGCGACTTGATCGCCTTGATCGTGTCGGCTGGCGACAATGCCGCTGCGCACAGGCGCTCTGCCGCCAGAGTGTACGCCGCGACCTGATCATGATTCTGCACGTAGACAGCGCCGTCGGGGAACTCCACGTAGCCGATGCTTCGTGCCTCGGGGAAGTCGAGCAGGATGAACTCGCCGTCCAGTCCGTCGTGCACTGCGACCGAGGTCGGCATCAGGTGCAGGGTGATGTTGTCACGCTCGGCCAACGTGAGCAGGTGCGCGTACTGATCGCGCATGATCTCGACGCCGCCCACGAGGCGGTCCAGTGCCGCTTCTTCGATCACCGCCGTGAAGATCAACGGTTCGTCGTCGTCGGTGAGACGTTTCTGTCGCTCCATGCGAAGCCTCACGACCCGCTCGATGTCGACTGCGGCCACGCGAAGGTTGTTGACCAGCAAGGCGGCGGCGTAGGCGGGCGTCTGGAGAAGGCCGTAGATCAGCAGCGGTTCGTAGGAGAACTCGCTCTTGGCGAGACCTTCCAGGCCGACAAAGGTCTTGAGCCAGTCCGGCACGACGTCGGTGAACGGTGCCCACCAGGTGGCGTGGTCTGCGCGCCCGGCGAGCGATGCCATGCGGTCGACGTGAGCGACATCGGCGCCGTAGAGGCGCAGCAGAGTGGTTACTTCCTCGGGCTGCTGTTGGTTTCGGCCGGTCTCCAAGTAGTTGATCCTCGGCTGGCTGCAGCCAAGTGCTTGTCCCGCCTCGGCTTGGGTCTTTCCGGCCCGCAGACGCGCCTGACGGAGTTCGTGACCTATGAGCCATCGCAGCGCTGACGGATCGCTCCGCTCCGACATCGCCGCACTCCTGACTGTCGATCGAGTGGTCATCCGAAGTCTCCCAACCTCTGGTCCTGCTCCGTTCGGCGGGTTCACTCGATCGCGCCATGGAGTTAGTTATACATAACTACTAGCATGGAGGCATGTTGTTCGTGCCCGTGTCGGCGTGTGAGCACCCGGTCGAGGCGGTGTTCGGGACGTTCGAGCCGCCGGACCGGCTCGACGCGGTCTGTCGTCAGTGCTGGACGGCGTTCGACGTCGACTCGATGCCGTGGGACCTGTTGGTGCGGCTGGTCGAGCACATTCGGGGCGGGCACTTCGTGCCGATGCGATCGGGGGAGCGGTGTGTGGTCTGAACTCGCCAAGGACGTGGGCGGTGTCCTGCTGTTCGTCGTGTGGCTCGCGGTGCCGCCGCTGTACGTGATCGTGCTCGGGCGTACCTATCTCGTGCGTTGTCGGCTGCTCTATCAGGAGCTACGTGACCACGGCTGCGAGTGCGACTGCTGCGTCGTCGGCGTGGGGCGACACGCGCTGGATCGGAGAAAATGATGCATCAACCGCGCCGTGCGCTCGACAAGCTCCCGCCAGTAGGCCTGGAGTTCAAGATTCACCTGCTTCGCAGGCTGCTCGACAGCGCTCCTGAGCCGTTGACCGTCAGTCAGATCATGGAAGGTGGCCCGAATCGCAGCTTCGCGTCCGGTTGGTACGCCGTGAAAGCGCTGGAGCGCATCGGCGTGGCTGTCTCGGTTCCGAAGACCGCGCAATGTCGCGTTGCCCGCTACCGCTTGGCGGATGGCGCGGCAGAGGTCGTCGGCGAGTTCGTGGTGGATTGGTTGCGTCAGGAGCCGCGGCCGCGGTTGTCGCCGCTGCCTGGCAGCAAGCAGTACCAGCAGGTGCTTGCCGTGCTCGGCGAGTACCCCGACTCGTGGTTCACGGTGAACGAGCTGACGTCCAAGCTCAGTGGCGTGCGGAAGTGCGCCCGTAGGCCGACGGTCGAGCTGTATGCCGCCGGCTACCTGCTCCGCCGCCTCTCGGACGGCGGGAAACCCGGCCGCGTTGAGTACCAGTACCGCTTGGACCCCGACGCCGCACCGCATGCGCGGGCACTACTCGATGCGTGAGTCCCGCGCCACGTCCCGAAAGCAAAGCCTGTGCCCGAAGACAAACCGTTCAAGGACATGACCATGGCCGAACTTCTGGCCAACCAGGTCGACAGGCGCCGGTCGAACACGCGCAGCAGCGCGCCGGTCAGACCGACGACGAGGACTGATCAGTTGGTGCGGCTGAGCAGCTCGGTGACGGCATGGGTGAGCCGCCCGTGGTCGGCTGGGGCCAGAGTGGACCAGTCACGCCCGTCGCCCGAGGCGCGGCGGGTGAACTATCAGCGGCCGTCCGGGGTGTCGTAGAACGAGACGGCGTACGGCCCGCGGCGACGTGGGCCGAGTCCGCCGTGCCGGCGCTCGCGGCAGGCTGCGCCGAACTGGGGTCGAGCACCTCGGCCGGGAGGCTGACGGATCGAGCTCGCGGCGTCGCGTGCTCGGGCAACAGCGTCACGACCGACCGGGCCAGTGCGCTCTCGTCGATCCCCTGCAACGGGAACTCGTCCGCGGTGAGCACCGCGAGCACCGCGTAATGGCCGACACCGGCGGCGAGTGCGCGCGTCGCTGAGGGAGTGTCGGACCGGATCGCTAGCCTGCGGGAAGGACTACCGCCGAGGAGGACTGGCGTGGGCAAGCGCAACCGCGAGAAGCGGGCGGCGAAGAAGAAGGTCAGGGCGAACCGCGGCCCGACTCCACCCCGGTACGACTTCGACGGGTACGAGGAGCCGTGGGCGCCGCCTCCGGTCGTGTCGCCGGAGATGGTGGCCGAAGGGTTGAAACAGGCGGCTTTCGCCCGTGCGTCCGACACGGACTTCGTGGACAGAACCATCGCGGATCTCGCGGGTCGCAGGCCCGTCGCCAACCCCCGGACGGTGGCGATCGGTGCCGGGATCGTGTTGGACGCGGTGATCGACCTGGTCTGGGCGAAGGGATGGACGCCCGTCGATGTCCGCGAGCACGTCCGCCGGACCGCCGACGCGGCAGCCGGCAGCCTGCTGGTCGACGTGATCGCCGCGGACACGGCGAAACACTCTCCGTCCACTGTGGACGAGCGGTGGGCAGCGCAGGTGCGTGGCGCCGAGGTCTGGTGGGAGTCCGGTGTGCCGCAACTGTTGCAGTGGGCGGACCGTCACGGAGCCGATCTGGAGTTCGCGCTGCGGACCACGATCGTGGTGATCGACGAGTTGATGAGGTTGCCCGAGCTGCCGGTCATCATTCCGGCGCCGGGATCGGGGTCCGCGCGTTCGGCCGCGTCGGTGAGCGGTGTTGATCAGAAGGTGCTGACGCGGGTTCGAGGTCTGCTGGCCAAGGCGGAGTCCACCCAGTTTCCCGAGGAGGCCGAGGCTCTGTCGGCCAAGGCACAGGAACTGATGAACCGGCACGCCTTCGAACGTGCCGTCCTCGACGCCGACGAGCGCCGGAAGCAGACGGCGGCCTCCACCCGGTTGTGGCTTGACGCGCCGTATGTCGATGCCAAGGCGCATCTGGTCCACCAGATCGCCAAGGCGAACCGGTGCCGGTCGGTGTTCTATTCCCGGTTCGGGTTCGTCGCGCTGGTAGGGGAGTCGATGGACCTGGAGATCACCGAGCTGCTGGTCACCTCGCTGCAGGTGCAGGCGACCCGTGCGATGGTCGCCGAAGGCAGTCAGGTCACCAGGGCTGGAACGTCCCGTACGCGGTCGTTTCGGCAGTCCTTCCTGATCTCGTACGCGGCGCGCATCGGGGAACGGCTCGAGGAGGCCGGGGCTCGTGCGCACGATCCGGTGGAGGACGAGCGGCTGTTGCCGGTGCTGGCCGAGCGGTCGCAGGTGGTCGAGGAGACGTTCGAGAAGATGTTCAGCAACCTCGCCCAGAAGTCGGTGACCGTCACCGACGGCGCGGGGTGGGAGGCGGGCCGGGTGGCAGCGGACCGGGCGGACATCAGCATCGACCGTCGCGCTGTCGGTGTCTGATCAGCCGACTCGCGCGGTGACCTCGATGGGGTGATCCACGTGGTGGCGTGGATCAAGGAACGGGTGGCGTTGCGTCGATCGGGCTAACCTGCCGCGCGTGCGGACGAGGCTGACCCCCATGCAGCAGGCGGTGGTGGACGCCGGGCGCCCGTTGCCGCAGCTCACCGACCCCCTTGAGGTCGAGTTGCTGGTCAGTGCGTTTGTCGGGCCCTTTGCGGACAACGAGGAGTTGTGGGAGGTCGTTGTCCATCACCTGAAAGAGGTGCCCAGTCGGCGCAGTGCGGCTCTGCTGACGGCGTTGGGGCATCTGCTGCCTGGGCGGCCTGGGGGGTGGGCCAAGGAGGCGGCCCGGGAGCAGGGGGCGCCGGTGTGGGACATGGGGGCGCTCACCTTTGGGGAGTGCTGGATCGGGGATCGATCCATCGATGCCGGATATCTGGCGTTGTTGTGCAGTTATGCGTACGGGGATGAGCCGCACGCGATGGTTTTCATGATCGATGAAATCAGTGGGGGGCTCACGCGGCACGCGTTTTTGACGCGGCGGGTGGAGGAGGCGCTGGAGCGGCTCAAGGGGCAGGTGCGGTTGGAGTCGATCACGGCGGAGGCTGCTCATTGGTTGCTCAGTCGCAGCTACGACCGGTTCGAGCGGCGGCCTGGGCTGGGGTTCGGCCTCGATGTGCACCACACTCGGCTGGTGGCGCGGCGGCGGATTGCGCTGGCCATGAATTAGACGGGCCGTGCGGATTGCAACGTGTTGAATCGCCCGACTGTGCACATTGTCTGTAGCTCGATCGTGACTCGGCCATTACTGTCCGGGTTGTCGATCACAGGGCGGAGGGACGACGTGGCCGCTCTTCTCGGGCATGACGATCAGGCCCTCATCCGTGTCCCTGACCAGGCGCGGCACCCGTGGTTGTCAGTCGCGACCCAGCGCTTCGGGCAGACGACCGCGCTGAGCCAGTTGTTGCTGGGCGCGACACTCGGCTTCGGGATGACGTTCTGGGACGCGTTCCTCGCGCTCACGATCGGGGCGCTGCTGCTCAACGCCGTGGCTGTCGCGGTGGGGATCATCGGGCAGCGGGAAGGGCTGTCGACGGCCATCCTCACGCGGTGGACCGGGTTCGGGCACGCCGGGAGTGCGATGCTCGGGCTGATCATCGCTTTGTCGTGCACCGGGTGGTTCGGGGTGCAGACCGGGCTGGCCGGGGTGACGCTCGCGGGCGTGGCCGGGGTGTTGCCGGCGCCTGTGTGGTCGCTCATCTTCGGCATCGTCGTCACCGTCATCGCGGCCTATGGCGTGCGGTGGATGGCGTGGACGGCCTACCTGGCGGTGCCGGCGTTTCTGCTGCTGCTCCTGTGGCTCGTGCTGACGAACGTCAACGACTTCGCGGCGACGCTCAGCAGTCCGGCGCCTGGGCCGTCCATCGGGATGATGACCGCGGTGACGCTGGTGACCGGCAGCTTCATCGTCGGGGCCGCGATCGCGCCGGACATGACCCGCTTCAACCGCAACGAGTGGGACGTCGTCAAGCAGACCGTTCTGGGCATCACGCTGGGCGAGTGGGTCATCAGCCTGGCCGGGGTGGTCCTCGCGCACGGGCTGAGCACCACGGACATCATGGGCCTCATCGGCTCGTCCAGCGGGTGGATCGGGGCGCTGGTCGTCGTCACCGCCGTGTTGAAGATCAACGACTGGAACCTCTACTCGGCGTCGCTCGGGCTCGTGAACTTCTTCGACGCCGTGTTCGCGGTGCGGATCAGCAGGGCCCAGGTGACGGTCATGGTCGGGTTCGCGGGCAGTTTTCTCGCCGCCGCGGGCATCGTGCACCAGTTCAGCCACTTCCTGGTGCTGCTCGGCGTGGTGTTCCCGCCGGTCACCGGCATCATGATCGCCGAGTACTACGTCGTGCGGCGGTGGCGCAACGAGATCATCTCCACGCGGCCCTACGTGCCGCGGTCGGCTCCCTCGTGGGTGCCTGCCAGCGTGGTCATCTGGCCGGTGTCCGCCGTCATCGGCGAACTGGTGCCGTTCGGGCAGTCCAGCGTGAACTCGCTCGTGGTCGCGTTCGCCCTCTACGTCTCGGCCGGCCGGCTGGACCTGCTGCGCATGAGGACTCGCAGGGCCACCAACCGTAAGGTGGTCGGGGAAGCATCCGCCGCCTGAGGAGTGGTTCGGCACCATGCACATCGGTATCGACGTCGGCGGCACGAACACCGATGCCGTGCTCGTCGAGGGGCGAACGGTCCTCGCGGAGTGCAAGACGACGACGACAGCCGACGTGACGACCGGGATCATCAAGGCCGTCGGCGGGCTGCGGGCCGCTGTCGCGTTCGAACCGGCCGTCATCAGCGCGGTCATGATCGGCACGACGCACTTCGTCAACGCCGTGGTCGAGGGCAGGGGACTGGCTCAGACGGCGGCGGTGCGGCTCGGACTTCCCGCCACCAGAGCGCTTCCGCCGTTCGTCGACTGGCCGCCGCGGCTGCGGCAGGTCATCGGCGGGCACTCCTACCTCTGCCACGGCGGCCACGAGTACGACGGGCGGGTCATCTCGCCGCTCGACGAGGACGAGCTGCGCCGGGTGGCCGCGGACATCGCGGAGAAGGGTGTGCGGTCGGTCGCCATCTCGTCGGTGTTCTCGTTGGTCAACGGCGACTTCGAGCGTCAGGCTGCGGAGATCCTGACGGCCGAGGTGCCGGACCTGCTCGTCAGCTTCTCGCACGAGATCGGGCGGCTCGGCCTGCTGGAGCGGGAGAACGCGACGATCATCAACGCCGCGTTGCGCGAGCTCGCCGAGCAGATCGCCGACGGGCTGGTCGAGTCACTGACGGCGCAGGGCATCGACGCCCCGCTGTACCTGAGCCAGAACGACGGCACGTTGATGGACCTCGAGTACGCCCGCTGCTACCCGGTCGCCACGTTCTCCTCCGGGCCGACGAACTCCATGCGCGGCGGAGCGTTTCTGTCCGGTTTGGACGAATGCGCGGTGATCGACGTCGGTGGCACGACGACCGACGTCGGCATGCTGAACAAGGGTTTCCCGCGCGAGGCCTCGTCCGAGGTGCTGATCAGCGGGGTGCGCACGAACTTCCGGATGCCCGACGTGCTGTCGGTCGGACTGGGCGGCGGCAGCGTCGTGCGCGAGACGCCCAGCGGTGTCGAGGTCGGACCGGACAGCGTGGGATTCCGCCTGAGCGAGCAGGCACTGGTGTTCGGGGGCGACACGCTCACCGCCACGGACGTCGCGGTCGCGGCCGGCCTCGCCGACATCGGGGACGCGACGCTGGTCAGGAACCTCGACCGCACGCTGGTCCGCTCGGTGCTCGACCACGTCTGCGACCGGATCGCCACCCAGGTCGACCGCCTGCGCACGTGCCCTGCGCCGTTGCCCGTCGTGCTGGTCGGCGGTGGCAGCGTGCTGGTGCCGGACGAGATCGAGGGCGTCAGCGAGATGATCAGGCCGGAGCACCACGCGTTCGCCAACGCCATCGGCGCCGCGATCGCGCAGGTCGGCGGCGAGGTCGACCGGGTCTTCACGATCGACGAGAACCGGCGCGACGAGGTGCTCGACTCGGCCCGTCAGGAGGCCGTGGACAAGGCCGTGGCGGCGGGCGCGAAGGCCGACAGCGTGCGGATCGTCGAGGTCGAGGAGATCCCGCTGGCGTACCTGCCGGGCAACGCGAGCCGGGTGCGCGCGCGAGCCGTCGGCGACCTGGTGCTGGAGAGGGCTCGTGCGTGAGATCGGGGCCGCCGAGCTGAGGCACGTCGCCCGCGGCGCCGCGATCCTCGGCACGGGCGGCGGTGGCGACCCGTACATCGGCAGGCTCGTCGCGGAACAGGCGCTGCTCGAGTACGGGCCGGTGCTCGTGGCCGAGCCGCACGAGGTGCCGGACGACGCGCTCGTCGCGGGCATCGGGATGATCGGCGCGCCGACCGTGATGATCGAGAAGCTGCCAGCGGGAGAGGAGGCCGTCACGGCTTTCCTGACGCTGCAACGGGAACTCGGCCGTTCGATCACGCACGTGCTGCCGATCGAGGTCGGCGGGATGAACTCGCTCGCGCCCTTCCCCGTGGCCGCGTCGCTCGGCCTGCCGGTGCTCGACGCGGACTGCATGGGCCGCGCGTTCCCGATGGTGCAGATGGTCGTGTGCACGTTGGACGGTGTGCCGGCGAGCCCGCTCGCGATCGCCGACGAGAAGGGCAACGCGATCGTCGTCGACGTCCACGACAACAACTGGGCGGAACGGCTCGCGCGCTCGGCCACGATCCGCATGGGCTGCACCGCGTTGCTGAGCGGCTTTCCCATGTCCGGCAAGCAGGCCCGCGACGTCACGATCCCCGGCACGCTCACGCTGGCGTCGCGGCTCGGGCGGCTGGTGGAACAGGCGCGGCGGGAACACGTGGACCCGTGCCAGGCCATCGCGTCGTTCCTCGGCGGCCGGGTGTTGTTCACCGGCAAGGTCGTGGACGTCATGCGCGCGCGGGATCCCGGGTTCGCCAAGGGTGAGGCGCGGATCGAGGCCCACGACGCGAGCTGCCGGCTGGAGTTCCAGAACGAGCACCTCGTCGCGTCACGGGACGGCGAGGTGCTCGCCTCGGTGCCGGACCTGATCTGCGTGCTGGACGAGCAGGGTGAGCCCGTGCCCGCCGAACGGTTGCGGTACGGGCAACGCGTCGCGGTCGTCGGAGCGCCGTGCCACCCGCGCTGGCGCACGCCGGAAGGTCTTGCGCTGGTCGGACCGGCGGCGTTCGGCTACTCGCACGAATACCGGCCGCTCGGCGTGTAGAACGCGGATCCTTCTCGCGCGAGCACCGGCGGCACTACTGTCTCGCGCATGCACCTGCTCCAGCCCGACGAGGTTGACCGGCTCGCCCTGGGCGTGGTCATGCTCGGCAGCGGCGGTGGAGGGGGTGAGCACGAGACCCACGCCTTCGCGGCCATGCTCCGCCACGAACTGCGACAGAGCGGGCCGGTGACGGTCCTGTCGCCGGAGGAAGCCGATCCGGAGGGCTACGGCGCTCGGGTCGGGCTGATCGGCGCACCGACCGTGATGATCGAGAAGCTGCCGTCCGGCCAGGAGGCGGAGGAAGCCCTGAAGGCGTTGCAGGCGCACGATTCCACGTCCGTCACCGCCGTGATCGGGTGGGAGGCCGGCGGGTGCAACGGACTGCTGCCGCTGATCCTCGCCGCGCGGCTCGGGCTGCCGTACGTCGACGTCGACGGCATGGGGAGAGCGTTCCCACGGGTCGACCAGACGACCTACGACGCGGCCGGGCTGCCCACCACTCCGCTGGCCATCACCGAACCCGGCGGAAACCGGGCGGTTCTGGACACGACGGGCATCGAGAAGCTCGCCCGCACGGTGATGGTCGACTTCGGCGGCTGGGCGATGATGGTGGCCAAGCCGTTGAAACTCGCGGATGCGCTCGAAGCGGGCATACCGGGCTCGTTGTCGCGGGCGCTGGAACTCGGTGAGATCTGGTCCCAGTACACGCTCTCGGTCGACGAACGCGCGAAGGCCTCGGGCGGTTTCCGCCTGACGCGGGGAAAAGTCGCCGAGGTGTGGCGTGAATCCGTCGGCGACTTTCCCCGCGGAACGGTGGCGCTGCGGCGGCTGGACACCGACGATGCGTATGTGCGCCTGGAGATGCAGGGTGAGTACCTCGTCGCGCTCGCGGACGGCGAACCGCTCGTGACGACGCCCGATCTGCTGTGCTGCCTCGACGCCGAGTCCGGCAAGCCGGTGTCGACCGAGCGGCTCTCGTTCGGTGCCGTGGTGGACGTGGTAGCGCTCCCATCCCCCGCGCAGTGGCTGCGTCCGGAGATGCTCGGACGCGTCGACCCGCGCGCCTTCGGCTACGACCTCGACCACGTGCCGTTCCGGGACGTGCCGTGATCGACGACGCCGACTCGCTGACGGTGCGCGATCTGCTGGAGATCGGCGTGCTGGGCGACGACGCGTGCCTGCTGGCGGGCGAGCGCGGGGTGGACACCGAGGTCGCGGACGTGCGGCTGGCGGCGGACATGACGGCCGTCGAGGCGTGTTCGGCGGGCGACCTGGTGATCCTGACCGGGCACCAGCCGTACCTCGTCGAGGTCGCGCTGCGCCGTGCCTACAGCGCCGACGTGCGGGCCGTCGTGCTGGTGCGGCCGTCGGCCGGGAGCTACCAGCCCCCGTCCACCGCGACGATCTCCTTCGCCAACCGGCTGGGCGTGCCACTGCTGCAGACCAGAGCCGACGACCCGCTGCTGGTCGCCGACTCGTTGCGCACGGCGGTGCGCCGTCCAGAGGTCGCCGCGGCCCGGCTGCTCAACGCCGTCACCGCGCGGCTGGGGCGCAGCAAGCCGGACCCGCGCTCGGTGATCACGATCCTGTCCGGCGAGCTGCACGTGACGTGCGCGGTGATGAGCGCCGACGGCACGGCGATCGAGGGTGTGTCACCGCCCGGCCTGCCGCCGGACCTGCTGGTCGGCTCCGTCGCCACGACGGTCGAGCTGCCAGAGGGCGTCGCGGTGGCCGTGCCGGTGGAGACGGACCGGACCGGGCACGTGCACCTGTGGCTCGTCTCGCACACCCGCGGCCGCAACAAGCGCTGGGCCGAGACCGTCCAGCAGATCAGCCAGGTCGCGTCCTGGGCACTCGGCAACTGGGTCGCCGCCGAACGCCTCGAAACCGAGCGCCGCGCCCGTTCCCGCGGCTCGCTGCTGGCCGAGCTGCTCGCCGCGGGCGACGACGTGCCGCCGCACCTGGTGCAGCAGGCCGTGCTCGCCGGGTGGCGCCTCGACGGCTGGCACACGGGCGTCTACGTGATGCCGAACCCTCCGGCGCCGAACTGCTTCGACACCGCCCACACCGAACGGCTGCGCGTCGAGCTGTCCCGGCGCGGCCTGCACGGACAGCTCGTCGAGGGCGCGGAGGGCTGGTCGTTCTGGCTCACCAACGACGCGGAGCCGCCGCAGTCGCAGCACCGCGAGCTGACCGCGAGGCTCGCCCAGGCGCTGGGCGCCAGCACCCTCGTCGCCGGGGTGGGGCGTCCGCATCCGGGGTCGTCCGGCGTGGGCCGCACGTTGGCCGAAGCGCGCGAGGCCGCCGCGATGACAGGGGCCGCGAAGGTCGTGCACATCGACGAGCTCGGCGTGCGGCGGTTGCTGTCGATGGCGGCCGAGACCCCGGCGCTGGTGGAGCAGGCGACCCGGTTGCTGGAGCCCCTGACCGGCGTCGAGGACGGGCAGCTGCTGCGCACGCTGGCGGTGTACCTGGACGAGGAGTCGGTGACCTCCTCGGCGGCGGTGCGGCTCAAGGTGCACCGCAACACCGTGGCCCAGCGGATCAACCGGGCCGAGCAGCTGCTCGGCGTGAGTCTGCTGAACCCGGACGAGCGGCTGGCGGTCCACCTGGCGTGCCGGGCCGTGCGCGCGTCCGACGAGTGACAGCCGGACGCCGCCGGAGAAACACTCGATGGTCCAGCGCGCGGAATATTCCTTCGGGAACCCGTGTCGAGACTTTGGGGAAGATTCACTCGATCGGTGGATCAAGGCTCCAAGGTGGCGTAACAGGGCGTGCAATGCATCTACCGAAATGCGCTGATCGGCGGTGCTGAAACGGTTCTCCGTTCGTCCTGCCGTGGGCGCCGTTCATCGCTTGATAACAGTTTGGGTAGTACGCGCACTCTCTCTCGTGTAAGGATGACGGCAGACAACGACCTGCGGTGAAGACGCGGCCGGACCGGTTAACGGCGGACGTGGGCACCAAAAAAGCGTGGCCCCTGTTGCACCAGGGGACCACGCGGTCGCTGTCTTATCCACACATCAACTCAGTAAGGACAGACAACATGGCCATTATGGCCTCCTCCGGTGGCGGCCGCCACCGGAAGCCCTCGAAGTCCTGGCAGTGCCTGCTCGGTGATGTCCTCGCCGACTGGAATCTCACCGCCAGGACGGCGGTGCTGCTGGTCGTCGTTTTCGCGGGACTCAGTGCCGTGATGGTGTCCGCTTTCGGGGCGGCCGGCATCGCGATCCTGACCGGGTTGTTCCTGTTGCTGCATCGCACGGCGACCGGTGGTGGTGTCCCCGTCCGGGAAAACTGATCACCAAGCGTGTCCGGATCTGAACCCTTTCGGTTGGTTGCGTCCCGAACGATCTCACGGGAACATCGTTGTTCCGGGTAGGGAGGAAACCGGCCGAGGGGGTTCGATCATGATGTCCATTTCGCCTGTCCATTCGCAGTTCTTCGCCGAACGGCAGTGGAAGTCCGCGTGCGGACCGAACGGCGGCAACTGCGTCGAGGTCAACCTGGGAGTTCCCGGAGTCGTCGGCGTCCGCGACTCGAAGTCGTCGTCGCCGGAATTGTTGATCTTCATGAGCGCGGGGTGGACCGCGTTCGCCGACGCGCTCAGGCGTGGCCGGTACGACGTGGACTGACCGTTCTGGCAAAATCCCGTCGGACCTGGGCGGACGTGGCTTAGCATCGGGACTCTCGCGTTTCTCGGCAGTGCACAGTGGAGAGTCCTTGTCCGCCTACTTCCCGTCGCAGCGCCTGCAGCTGGGCAAGCTCGTGCGCCTGTGCCGCCACGCCGCGGGAATGAACCAGACCAAGCTCGCCGAGTTGATCGGGTGCCAGCAGGAGAAGATCTCGAAGATCGAGAACGGGCGCCTCACCCCCAATCGGGAAGATCTGCGTCGCATTGTCGAAGTGCTGCGGATCGATCCGGCTCAGACGCGGGAGATGTACAGGCTCGCGGAGGTCGGCAGGCTGGGCGGTCATCGCCGGGGGTGCCCGAGTGGTTTCAGCGCTACACCGGCGACGAACCGCACGCGAATGAGGTGCGCGCGTGGCACAGCGAACGCATTCCGGCCTGGTTGGAGGCCGAGCCGTACACGTTCGCGATGTTCGCTCCGGAAAGCGCGGACGAGATCGCGGATCACCTGCGCCTTCGCGAGGAAAGGCGAGTGTTGTTCAGTTCGTCGTCGCCGCCTCGGTATCACGTGGTGTTCAGCGAATCCTCGTTCTGGCGTTCACCGGGCGGGCCCGGTGTTGCCGTCGACCAGATCCGGCATCTGCTCGGTCTCGCGGCCGAACACGACTGGCTGCACGTTCGGGTGATTCCGTTCGAGGTGTCCATGCGGTATTCGGCGCCGGACTTCACGTTGATGTCGATGGGCGACACGGACTACGTGTACGTGGAACACCTGAACGGTGCGCTCTATCTCGACAAACCCGAGGACCGGCACGCCTACGAGGAGTACTGGAAAGACGTCGTCCGGCTCGCGCTGACCGAGGCCGGCAGCCGGGAGTTCCTCGAACGGCTGGTCCGTGAGTTGCGCGATCGGATGTCACGCTAGCGCAGGATTTCGCCTTCTCGTTCGGGTGCGTACGCTGAACCGCGGCTGATGGGGAAAGGTGGGTGGAGTGGCGGACTCCGTGCGTGACGAGTTTCCCCCGCACGGTGTCGATCTCCTCAATCCCAGCCCGGCGCGGGTGTACGATTTCCTGCTCGGCGGCGACTACTGCTACGAGACCGACCGGCGGTTCGGTGAGCAGGCGTTGCGGGTCTTCCCGAAGCTGAGGGCCGTGGCACGGGCGAACAGGCTGTTCCTGCACCGGGTGGTGCGATATCTGCTGCGGCGTGGTGTGCGGCAGTTCGTGGACATCGGGGCGGGCCTGCCGACGATGGGGCACACGCACCAGGTGGCCGACGTCTTCGCACCGGGTGAGAGTCAGGTGGTCTACGTCGATCACGAACCGGTGACGGTCGCGCACTCGCGGGTGTTGCTGGACCGCGACGGTGACGAGAAGCGCCACGCGGCCGTGCACGCCGACCTGCGCGACCCCGACCGGCTGTGGCAGCAGGTGGCCGCCACCGGTGTGGTGGACCTCGACCGGCCCGTCGCGGTGCTGCTGATCGCGGTGCTGCACCTGCGGCAGCTCGATTCCCGTGGCGTGGACGTCGGGCCGCGGGCGGTGGCCAGGTACCGCGAGCTGTGCCGTCCTGGTTCGTACCTCGCCATCTCGCATCTCACCGACGAGGGCGTGCCGATCAGGGCCAAGCTCGCCGCCTTCGCCGAGCTGGCCGCGGTGTGGCGGTCGAAGCAGGAGGTCGAGGCCCTGTTCGGCGACTTCGAGCTCGTCGAGCCGGGGGTGACGTGGACGGCGTCGTGGCATCCGGAGGAAACCGTGCGGGACGCCGGGTTCGCGGTGCCGGGCGAGTCCGCGATGTGGGCAGGGGTCGGCCGCAAGGTGTGATCACGTCGGCACGAACGCCGGCAGGACCGCGTCCACCTGGAAACCGCCGTCGTCCGTCGGCCCCGCGGTGAGGGTGCCGCCGACCATCTCCACGCGTCCGCGCAAACCCAGCAGGCCCGAGCCGGGACGGGGTGGCGCGGTGTCCGGTGTGGACGACGGGGCCGTGTTGCGGATGACGGCCCGGACCGTGCTCGGTCCACAGTGGATCGTGATCTCGGTGTGCGCGCCGGGAGCGTGCTTGTGCACGTTGGTCAGAGACTCCTGGACCACCCGGTACATCGTGCGGCGGACGGCGGGGGAGACGATGTCGGCGTCGCCGTGCTCGGTGAGGGTGACTTCGAGGCCGGTCGCGGCGGAGTCGGCCACCAGGTTGGCGAGGCGGTCGGGCAGCACGTCCGGGATGCGCGCGGTGCGGCCGGAACGCAGGACGCCCACCAGGTCGCGGAGTTCGGCCAACGCCTCACGGCCCGCGGTGCGGAGTTCTTCCGCGGCGTTGCGCGTGTCGTCGTCTTTGGCTGCCACGCGCAACGCACCGGCGTGCAGCACCATGCGGTTCAGGCGGTGTGTCACGACGTCGTGCATCTCCGCGGCCAGCCTCGTGCGCTCGTCGGCGCGGGCCTGCTCGGCCACGAGGTCGCGCTCGCGTTCGGCGCGGTCGGTGAGGGCCTGGGTGAGCTTGCGCCGGGTCGCCAGGTAGAGGCCGGCCAGTCCGGCGATCACGAGGATCGCCAGGCCGAGGAAAGCGATTGCCGCCGTGTGCGGGGTGAAGCCGTGCCAGACCTCCGGTGCTGCCGCGGGCAGCACCGTTGCGAGGTCTCCTGCCCGCTTCACGCGGGTGACGATACTGCCGGGTAGGTGCTCCAGATCACCTACTGGAGCAGGGGACGGACCCTACTTTCGCAGGTGGCGACGTCCGGCTTTTCCGCCTGCCGGACACGTGCGTCCGCTGGGAGCGCGTCAGTCCTTTCGGAACAACGCCGTCCAGAGGAAGGACTTCCCGAACGCGGCGGACGAGGCGGGTTCCTCCGTCATCCGGCGCAGCTCGACCTCGACGAAATCCTGGAAGATCCACCGCAGGTCCTCGGGGTGGTAGCCGACGCCGCCGTTCAGGCCGGCCTGCCGGTACAGCTCCGCGTCCGGCGTGGCGGTGCCCTCCTCGGCGGTGAAGCAGGTCAGCGCGAAGTGGCCGCCGGGCGCGAGCGCGCGGTCCAGCAGTGCGAGGTAGCTGATCCGGCGGTGCGGTGGCAGGTGGTGGAAGCAGCCAGAGTCGTAGATCAGGTCGTACGTGCCCTCGGTGGCGAACGCGTCGCCGTGGCGGAACCGGACGTCCAGGCCCTCGCCGCGTTCGGACGCCCACGCGATGGCCGTGGCCGAGATGTCCACGGCGTCGACCTCGAACCCGTTGCGCGCCAGGAAGATGGCGTTGCGGCCCGGCCCGCAGCCCACGTCGAGCGCCCGGCCCGCACGGAGCAGGCCGCGGTCGACGTAGCTCACCAGGTTCTCGTCCGGCTTGGCCACGAAGAACGGGACCTCGCGGTCCCGGTCCGCGTAGAAGCGGTCCCACCAGTCGCCCGCGCGCTCGGTCCAGCGGTCGGCTTCCGGTGCGAAGAGACCGTCGAGCAGAACGAGGACGTCGTCGACCGAACGGATGTGCCGCTGCATGAAAACCCCCAGGTAGAAGGCTTTCAGTCTACCTCAGAGGCCTCCTTCGCTCAGGCGCTTGCGGTAGCCGCGGGCACCCTCGGAGCCGACGTTTTCGTGGTAGTCGACGCCGCCCGGATTCGTCTGCACGTGGTAGTACGTGGCGCCCCACAGGCTGCCGGCCACCGAGTCGTCGAAGTGGATGAGGTTCCCGTACTTGTAGCCCTTCTGGTACGGGGTGAGCGCGGTGGTCCTGATCGAGTACTCGGTGGCGATCACCGGCTTGCCCGGCCACTTCGAGGCGCACCGCGACAGGGTTTCGGCGTAGGTCAGCTCGTTGTAGCTGCCCTGGCGGGTGAAGCTGCCGTCGTCGGGGTTGCTGTAGAAGTGCACGCCGACGAAGTCGCACTTCTTGACGGCGTCGACGAAGTTCGGGTTGGCGTACCACGTGTCGGGGTTCGTGCCCTTGTTCGGCGAGAGCGCGGTGCCGCAGATCTTGGCTCCGGGGAAGGTCTCCCGGATGCGGTCGATCGTGACGCTGAGGTTGTAACCGTAGACCCACGGGTCGGCGACGCGGATGTTCGGCTCGTTGCCCAGCTCGATGATGCACTTGTCCGCGCCGGAGCGGATCTTCTTGTACTCGAAGAAGCGCGAGTCGCGGATCTCGGCGACCGCCCGGTTCGGGTCGATCACGTTGTCGGTGTCGCCCGTGACCGTCCGGACGATGAGGAAGTTCGTTGCGCCGCAGGCGGTCCACACGTGGTCGGGGTAGTTGGCCCACGGGCCGGGCATGCCCCAGCCGGTGACGACCTTGGCGAGGTTGGCCGCCTGGTTGGTGATGGCGTCGAGCCAGGTCTGGTAGCCGTCGGTGAGCAACGGGCCGTGCGCCCGGTAGTGCGGGGCCGCCGAGGCCTGCCCAGGCAGCGACGCCACGCCCGCCGCCGCGATGGCACCCGCCGCGAGCTTGCCCATCGCGCGGCGGCTGTACTGCTTCTCGCCGGCCATCGCCGGTCTCCCTTCGTCGAGGAACGCCGACAGGCAACACCTCCGGGATATGAGAGCCGGTATGTGAGCGGTATGCGGGTCAGCACACCACCTGGAGGTGGACGGGGCGGTCGATGGACGCCCTGGTGAGCGTGACGGTGGTGATCTGCACCGAGACGCTCGCGGCGTGACCCAGACCAGCGCGGGCTCGTAGTCGAAGCCGTTGCTCCTGCCCGGCTCACCCACGTTCGCGAGAACCGCGCACCGGTCGATCAGATCGGCGAAGTAGACCGTGTACTGGCCACGGCCCGTGCGTTCGATCCGCTGCACGCACATCGGCGGAGGCGCGGACCTTCTCACCGAGGTAGCCGGCAGTTCGGAATCAGGCGATCTGTTCCACTCAGAACGGTTCGTAGCAGTCGTACGTCTCGATGGAGCTGATCAGCCCGTCGCGCAACTCGAAGAACTGCGCGATGTGCGCGACGAGCTGGTCACCTGTCCGCAGCACGCCGGTCCACGTCAGGCGGACGATCGCGGTGTCGCCGGACCGCAGGGTCGAGTGCACGTCGTACTTCTGGCTGGACAACAACTCCGCGCCCTTGGCGGAGGCCGTCAGCATCGCGGCCAACGGCATTCGCTCGCCCATCGGCTTGATCAGGTTCGGGTGCTCGACCGTCACAGCGTCGGCGGTGAAGTACTGGCGCAGCTCGTCGCCGGACCGTCCGGCTTCGAGGGCTCGGTGCAGTGCGTGGATGGCGTCCATGTGCACAACCATAGTTGTACAACTGTGGTTGTCAATGTTTAGGATGCCTGCTGTGGACCTGATGCGGCTCGACCTCGCGACCCTCGCCTACCTGGCGGGCAGCTCCGCGAACGACGCGATCCTGGCGCGGCTGCACGAGATCGGGCACGCCGGTGTCCGCATCTCGCACGGCTACGTGATCCAGCACCTGATCGAGGGCGCGCCGACGGTGTCGGAGCTGGGGGAGCTGCTCGGCGTCACCCAGCAGGCCGCGTCCAAGCAGCTGCTCGAACTGGAACGCCTCGGCTACGTCGAACGGGTGCCGGACCCGGTGGACAGCAGGGTGCGCCGGGCACGGCTCACCGCTCGCGGCCGGCAGCTGGTCGAGGACAGCCGCCGGCTCCGGCGCGAGCTGGACGTGCCCGGTGACGCCGCGGCGAAGCGGGCGCTGATCCGGCTGCTCGACGCGACCGGGGGCACGGAGAAGGTGCTGAAGCGTCAGGTGGTTCCCGGCGATTAGGACTGGAAGATCGGCTGGATCCAGTAGTTGCTGGCGTTCCACGTCTCGGAGGGGAATCCGCCGCCGTAGCGGTACACGCCGGCGTTCACCGGCGTGTGGAACGGGGTCTGCGCGAGGCGGCCCACGAAGTAGCTTTCCGTTGAGAGGTAACCACCTGACGGCGTGTAGTAGGAGACGACGTACTCGTTGCCCGGTGCGACGGGAACCGGTGTGCTGAAGTCGATCCGTTGCCCGTACTCGGCGCCGGGCGCCTCCTGCACGGCCAGCAGGACGCCGTTCGACGACCACACCCGTGCCGTCACGGGACCTGTGTAGTTGCCCCGCCGGAGGTGCATGCCGACCAGCGATCCCGGGCGGTCGACGGTGGTGCGGACGCCGAGCTCCACGGCCTGGTCGTCGATGTCCCTCACGACGGGCTTCGGGATGTGCTGCAGAGCGAGGAAAGTCTCGTGCGGCACCGGCGGCAGGGTGGTGCCGCCGACGTGGATCGTGCGCGAGACGGTGATGGGGCCGGCGGTCGACGCGGTGTGGGCGCGCGCCTTGATCGTCACCGGGCCCTGGGTGTCGGGGGTGAACACGAACGTCCAGCTCTCGGTGTGGGCGTCGGTCGACGCCCAGGTCGCGCCGTCGTCCGTGGAGATCTCGACCTCGGTGATGCCGCCTGCCTCGCCGTTGTAGGCGCCGCCGATGACGAGCAGCGGTTCGCCGAGTGCGACGGAGGCTTCCGCGGTCGGGGAGAAGAGGGTGGCCTGCGGGTTGTCGGCCGCGAACGCCGGGGTGGGGGAGAGCAGGACAAGTGCCAGCAGTACTGCTAATCGCCTCATGTTCGGCAAGTCGTCGCCGTTGCGACCGCGGTTACGGTGATCCGCTGGATGACCTAGCGTTTGCGCCGTGCTGGCGCTTTCCATCCTGCTCCTGGTGGCCGTGCTGGTCTGCGCGGTCGTTCGACCGTGGGGCCTGCCCGAGGCGGCCGTGGCGGTGCCCGCGGCCGTCCTCGTCGTGCTGGTCGGCGCCCTGCCGGGAGACCACGTCGTGGACGAGGCGGTGCGGCTGGGGCCCGTGATCGGGTTCCTGGCCGCGATCCTCGTGCTCGCGCAGCTGTGCGACGACGAAGGGCTCTTCCACGCCTGCGGCACGTGGATGGCGCGGGCGTCCGGTGGGCGGCCGCGGACGTTGCTGGGCGGTGTGTTCGTCACGGCGTCGGTGATCACGGCGGTGCTCAGCCTGGACGCGACGGTCGTGCTGCTCACACCCGTGGTGTTCGCGACCGCCGCCCAGCTCGGGGTGCGGCCGAAGCCGCACGTCTACGCGTGCACGCACCTGTCCAACAGCGCGTCGTTGCTGCTGCCGGTGTCGAACCTGACGAACCTGCTGGCGTTCGCGTCGAGCGGGCTGAGCTTCACGCGGTTCGCGGCGTTGATGGCGTTGCCGTGGGTGGTGGCGATCGCGGTGGAGTACGTGGTGTTCCGGCGGTTCTTCCGGACTGATCTCGACGCGCCGGTGCACCCGTCGGACGCCGCTCCCGCGCGGGAGCTGCCGGTGTTCGCGCTCGTCACGGTCGGGTTGACGCTGGCGGGGTTCGTGGTGGCGTCGGCCACCGGGATCGACCCGGCGTGGGCCGCGTGCGCCGGTGCCGTGGCGATGGCGGTGCGTGCGCTGGCCCGGCGCCGCACGTCGCCGGCCAAGATCGTGCAGGCGGCTTCGCTGCCGTTCCTCGCGTTCGTGCTCGGGCTGGGTGTCGTGGTGCGGGCGGTGGTCGACAACGGGCTCGACGACGCGCTGCGGCACGTCCTGCCGAGCGGCAACGGGCTGCCGGCGTTGCTCGGGGGCGCGGCGGTGGCGGCCGTGCTGGCCAACGTGATCAACAACCTGCCCGCCGTGCTCGTGCTGCTGCCGCTGGTCGTGCCGCTCGGGTCCGGCGCGGTGCTGGCGGTGCTGCTGGGCGTGAACCTGGGGCCGAACCTCACCTACGCCGGATCGCTCGCAACGTTGCTGTGGCGGCGGATCGTGCACGACCACGACACCGAGGTGAACCTGGCGGAGTTCACCAGGCTGGGCGTGCTCGCCGTGCCTGCCACGCTGGTCGGCGCGGTCGTGGCACTGTGGGCGTCCCTGCACGTGATCGGAGGTTGACCATGACGGTGGTCGTGTGGATCGCCGACGACACCTGGCAGTCCTGCGTCGACGCGGCGCGTGCGCACGGGTCCGAGTTCCTGCTGCTGCACGTCAGCGACCACGACGTGCCCGGTGCCGCCCACGGGGCGTTCGCCGGGCTCTTCGGCCGCCACCCGTCGCGCGATCCCGGCAGGCAGGTCGACGACCTCGCCGCCGACCACGCCGCCGGGCTGCTGAAGGCGGCCGCCGAGCGTCTGGGCAAGCCGTGCACCACATCCGCCCGAGTCGGCCGGGTGGAGCACGAAGTCGTTGCGGCTGCGGAGAACGCGTCGTTGCTCGTGCTGTGCCGGGACGGCGACGTCAGCCACGCGGGGCCGCGCAGCCTGGGCCCGGCGACCCGGTTCGTCGTCGACCACGCGAGCTGCCCGGTGCTGCTGGTCTGGCCCACCTGAACCTGCGTGAACGAAAACTTGCGCGCACGCACTTTTCTCTTCTAGTCTCGGACCGCCGAGAGTGGAAGGGGGCACCTCATGCGTGCCAAGGGCATCGCGTACGACACCGGTTTCGTGCGGCACGGCGAGATCTCCGTGCCGGAGTTCGATCTCGACGTGGTCGCGCGGGATCTGCGGGTCATCAGGGACGAGCTGCACTGCAACGCCGTTCATCTCGTCGGGGGATCACCGCAGCGGCTGGAGGAGGCCGCGCGCGTCGCGGCCTCGCTGGGACTGGAGGTCTGGTTCTCGCCGTACCCGCTGGAGCTGACCCCGGCCGAGATCCTGGAGCTGTTCACCGACTGCGCGCGCCGGGCCGAGCGGATCCGCGTCGACGGCGCCGAAGTCGTGTTCGTCGCTGGCGTCGAGCTGAGCATCATGAACGACGGGTTCCTGCCAGGCGACGACGTGATGGACCGGGTGACCCGCCTGTTCGGTCAGACCGGGCAGCTGCAGGAGGTCAGTTCGCGGCTCAACGCGTTCCTGGCCGAGGCCGTGAGTGCGATCCGCGCGGAGTTCGGCGGGAAGATCACCTACGCCTGCATCCCGTTCGAGCGGGTCGACTGGAGCCTGTTCGACATCAGCTCGTTCGAGCTGATCAGGTCGGCGGAGGTTGCCGACCGGTACGCGGCCAGCATCAGAAACGTTGTGGCGCAAGGAAAGCCGGTGGCGATCACCGGGTTCGGCACCGCGGCCTGGCGCGGGTCGGGTGCCGTCGCGCCGCGCAGCATGGAGATCGTCGAGCACGACGAGGCCGGGCTGCCGGTGCGGGTGAAGGACGGCTACGTCCGCGACGAGCAGGAGCAGGCCGCGTACCTGCGCGAGGTGCTGGAGATCTTCGAGGCCGAGGGGGTGGACAGCGCGTTCGTGTACATGTTCGCGCTCACCAGCTATCCGCACCGGCCGGACGAGCCGAGCCGTGACCTCGACATGGCCAGTCCCGGGATCGTGAAGGTCTACGACGACCTGCACTGGGAACCCAAGGCGGCGTTCGGTGCGGTCGCGGAGGCCTACGCGCGGATGTGAGTGGTGGAGCGCCACCCGGCGCTCCACCCTTGTTCACCTGACCTCGGTGAACCCGTCCGGGATGGCGGTCTTCAGCTGGGCGAGGTTCTCCGGGGTGGGCGGCAGCCACGTCACGTCGAACGTCGTCGCGCCGTCCTGCGCCCAACGCCAGCGCAGCGGGAGGTACGAGGTGGCGTCGACCCACATCTCGGCCGGCACTTCTCCCTTGCCCGCGGCGATGGTCAGCCGGACGGTCTGCTTGCCGTTGATCTCCTCGCCGGGCCCGGCGACGGTGATCCGGCCGTCCTTGATCGCGGCCTTGATCTTGTCCGGGGTCCAGACGTCGTCCTCCGGGGTTTCCCCCTGCTGCTTGCGGAACGTGCGGGCCCGGTGGTCGACGAAGACGTCACCGGCGGCCGAGCGGCTCAGATCCACGATCGTCCTGCCGCCGACGGAAGCCCGGTAGCGGAACGCGCTGCCGTCGGCCGCGTGCCACCGTTCGCTCAGGCCCCGCTCTCCCGGCTGGAAGTACTTCTCGCCCTCGGCTGACGGGCCCTGTTCGTGGATCACCATGCCGCGCAGGCCTTCCAGTGCGGCATCGGTCCGTTCCAGCACGTGCGCGACCTCGACGGGGGCCGCGGGCTGTCGTTGCGGCACCAGGACGAAGGCGGCCGCTGCCGCCGCGGCGACCAGGCCCGCACCGAGCCACGGCGTGAAGCGGCGGGCCCGCTTGCGCTTCACCGAGGCGAGGAGTGCCGCTGGGTTCGCGGTCACGCCGGAGACCTCGGCGCGCAGCACGGTGCGCACGTCGTCGAGCAGGTCGTTTTCAGACACCATGAACGTTCTCCGTGATCTGTTCCCCGAGCAGCTGGCGCAGCCGTGCGACGGCCCGGCTCGTGTGCGCTTTGACGGTCCCCTCCGAGGTGCGCAGCGTCTGTGCCGTCTCCGCGACCGACAGGTCGGCGAAGAACCGCAGCACCACCACCTCCCGCTGCCGGGCGGGCAGCGTCGCCAACGCCCGGCGCAGCGCGTCGCGGTCGACCACGGTGTCGGCAGGGTCGCGGCCGTCCGTGACGTGCCCGGCGTTGGTCAGCTCCTCCTCGGACACGCGTCTGCGGGCTCGTCGCCACCGGTCGCGCGCCAGGTTGACGAGCACCGTGCGGACGAACGCCTCGGGTGCGGTGTGGACGGACTTCCAGCGCGTCGCCAGCCGCAGCAGCGCCGTCTGCAGGATGTCCTCGGCATGACCGACGTCCCCCACCAGAAGCACGGCTGTGCGCAGCAGCGCGGTCGACCGGTCGAGCACGAACCGGTCGAAGTCGGCGCTCTTCTCTCGTTGCACGATGAGGTAGACGACCAACTCCGGGTCCCGGTTGACATCGGATGGCACCCGTTCTGACCTGCGGTGAGCCAAAATGGTGCCAAGCTGAGCCAGAATTGCTTGCTGGTGGTGCCACCGTGTGCCATAGTGGTGCCATGGATCTGACCCCGTATGTGGCCTCCCTCGGCCGCGAGCTCCTCACCGCGGTCGAAGCCGGTGGTGAAGAGGCGAGCGCACTGGTCGAGCGGTTGACCGTGTCGATGGAGTCGGCGATCCGGCTGGCGCTGCTCGAGGCGCTGTCCGCCGCCGCCGACGAGATCACCGCGGACCTGGCACCGGACTCGGTGCAGGTGCTGCTGCGGGGCAGGGACCCCAAGTTCGTCGTGACGCGGCGGCCGGTGGAGCAGCCGGCCGCCGCCACGCCGGAGCCCGTCGCGGCACCTCCTGCCGAGGACGTGGCGGCCGGCTTCGAGGACGGCGCCACCGTGCGCATCAACGTCCGTCTGCCCGAACAGCTCAAGGCGGCGATCGACGAGGCGGCGGCCAAGGAGGGCCGCTCGGTCAACGCGTGGCTCGTGCGGGCCGCGTCCGCCCAGCTGGCGCCGAAGACCGGTACCGAAACGCTCACCGGTGGGCCAGCCCCCGCGTCGCAGCGTTTCGTCGGCTGGGTCCGCTAGCCACACCTCGTCACCACTTCGCCCCGACCTGCGGGGATGTTCTTCCGACACCTTCTGAGGGGACAGCCATGCCTTCTTACGACACGCCAGAACCCATTTCCGTACTGCTCGACATCTACGCGGGCTTCGTGCAGATCCTCGCGAGCGACCGCTGGGACACCACGGTCGACGTGCGTCCGTCCGACCCGTCGGACTCCTCGGACGTCGAGGCCGCGCAGAAGACGCGCGTCGACTACGCCGACGGCGTGCTGACGATCCGCGGGCCGAAGCGGACGTTCGACTTCTCCAAGAAGACCAGGTCGGTCGACATCGTGATCGAGCTGCCCACGGGGTCCAAAGTGGACGCCGACGTGACGGCGGGCAGCACCCGCACCACCGGCGTGCTGGGGGAGACCGAGATCGACATGTCCGCGGGGCACGTCCACGTCGACCGCACCGGTCCGTTGAAGATCGACACCGGTGCCGGTCAGGTCCGCGTCGGAGCCGTCACCGGCAACGCCGAGGTCAAGACCGGCAGCGGCCACGTCCGCGTCGGCTCGGTCGCCGGGTCGTTGACGGTGCGCAACTCCAACGGCAACACCGAGATCGGCGCGGTCGACGGCGACCTGAAGGCCCGCGCGGCCAACGGCGACATCACCGCCGAGCGGGTGGGCGGAGCGCTGGAAGCCAAGAGCGCCATGGGATCTCTCACCATCGGCGAGCTCGTGCGCGACACCGCCTCGCTGAGCACCGCGATGGGCAGCATCGAGGTCGGCATCGCCGAGGGCACCGCGGCCTGGCTCGACACCAAGACCGCCTTCGGCCGCGTGCACAACTCGCTGGGCGCCAGCGAGGGCCCCGGTGACGCCACCGAGACCGTCAAGATCACCGCCCACACGTCCTTCGGCGACATCACCATCCGCCGTGCCTGAGGGGAAATCGATGAACGCCATCACGGCCACCGGCCTGCGCCGCTCCTACGGCGACCACGTCGTGCTGAAGGGCGTCGACCTGAACGTCCAGCGCGGCACCGTCTTCTCGTTGCTCGGCGCGAACGGCGCCGGCAAGACCACCACGGTCAAGATCCTCTCCACGCTGATCAGGGCTGACGGCGGCAGCGCATCGGTCGCGGGCCACGACGTGGCGAGCGATCCCGACGCCGTCCGTGCCGCGATCGGCGTCACCGGCCAGTTCTCCGCGGTCGACAACCTGTTGACGGGCAGGGAGAACCTGAAGCTGATGGCGGACCTCCACCACCTCGGTCGCGTGGAGGGCAGGCGCAAGGTCGAGCTGTTGCTGGAGCAGTTCGACATCGTCGACGCGGCCGACAAGTCCGCGGCGTCCTACTCCGGTGGCATGCGGCGCAGGCTCGACCTCGCCATGACGCTGGTCGGCTCGCCGCAGGTGATCTTCCTCGACGAGCCGACCACCGGTCTCGACCCGCGCAGCCGCCGCGCCATGTGGGACATCGTGCGGCGGCTGGTGGCCGACGGCGTCACGATCTTCCTCACCACCCAGTACCTGGAGGAGGCCGACGAGCTCGCCGACCGGATCGCGGTGCTGGACCACGGGAAGATCGTCGCCGAGGGCACGGCGGACGAGCTCAAGCGCCGCATCCCCGGCGGGCACGTCCTGTTGCAGTTCAACGATCCCCGCCACCTCGAAGCCGCCACGCGGGTCGTGCGCAACGCCACCCGCGACGGCGAGGCGCTCGCGTTGCGGGTGCCGAACGACGGCAGTGTCTGCTCGCTCAAGGCACTGCTCGACCGGCTCGACGAGCACGCGGTGCTGGTCGACTCGCTCAGCACGCACACCCCCGACCTCGACGACGTCTTCCTCGCCCTCACCGGCAACCCCGACAAGGTGGCCCAGCCATGACCTACGCACTGACCGATTCGGCGACGATGGTGCGCCGCAACCTCAAGCGGATGATCCGCTACCCGTCGATGACCTTCCAGCTCCTGCTGATGCCGGTCGTCTTCCTGCTGCTGTTCGTCTACGTCTTCGGCGGCACGCTGGGCGCCGGCCTCGGCGGGCCGTCCGGCGGACGCGCGGAGTACCTGAACTACGTGACGCCGACGATCATCCTGATGGCGATCACCGCCGCGGTGCAGGGCACGACCATCTCGATCGCGCTGGACATGACCGAGGGCATCGTGGACCGCTTCCGCACCATGGCGATCGCCCGCGTGTCCGTCCTGACCGGACACGTCGTCGGCAGCCTGGTCCAGACGGTGCTCGCGATGACGTTCGTCTTCGGTGTCGCGATGCTCATCGGCTTCCGGCCGCAGGCGAGCGCGCTCGGCTGGCTCGCGCTGGCGGGTCTGCTGGTCGCCATGGCTTTCGCACTGATCTGGTTGTCCGCTGCTCTCGGGCTGGCCAGCAAAACGGTCGAAGGATCGAGCAACGTCGGCCTGCCGCTCATCCTGCTCCCGTTCTTCGGCAACG
Source organism: Lentzea flava (assembly GCF_014648475.1). Taxonomy (GTDB): domain Bacteria; phylum Actinomycetota; class Actinomycetes; order Mycobacteriales; family Pseudonocardiaceae; genus Lentzea; species Lentzea flava. The sequence goes on from NZ_BMRE01000004.1 coordinate 261,062, forward strand.
GTTTCGTGCCGACCGACTCGATGCCCACCGTGCTGCGCTGGTTCGCCGAGTACCAGCCGTTCACCCCGTTCATCGACGCGCTGCGCGGCCTGCTGATGGGCACGCCGATCGGCAACAGCGGCTGGATCGCGCTGGGCTGGTGCGTCGCCATCGGGGCAGGCGGCTACCTGTGGTCGAAGAAGCTCTTCAACCGTGAATCCACTCGCTGAAGGAGAACCTGAGATGCAGCAAGGCCTTCCCATGGAGCGCGACGTCACCCCGTTCGACCCGCCCAGCCGGATCACGCTGTTACGCCAGACCAGCCCGGTCAGCCCGATGCTCTTCCCGGACGGCCACGAGGGCTGGCTGGTCACCGGCTACGACGAGGTGCGACAGGTGCTGGCGGACACCAGGTTCAGCAGCCGCCAGGACCTCGGCATCCTGCACGTGCCGTTCCCGACGCCCGGCATGCCGGAGCAGACCGAACCGTCCCCGCAGACTCCGGGACTGTTCATCAGCATGGACCCGCCGGACCACACCCGGTTGCGGCGCAAGCTCACCGGCGCGTTCACCGTCAAGCGGATGAAGTCGCTCGAAGAGGGCGTCATCGAGATCACCGAACGGCAGCTGGACGCGATGGCGAAGCTGACCCCTCCGGTCGACCTGGTGCAGGAGTTCGCACTGCCGGTGCCGTCGCAGGTGATCTGCGAGATGCTCGGAGTTCCCTACGAGGAAAGGGAGATGTTCGAGAGCAACTTCGCCAGGTTCATGGAGCGGGAGGTGACCCTGGAGGACAAGATGGCCGCGTACATGGCGCTGACCACGTTCCTGGCCGAGCTCGTCACCCGCAAGCGCGCCGAACCCGCCGACGACCTGCTGTCCGATCTCGCCCGCGACGAGGACCTCAGCATCGAGGAACTCATCGGCATGTCGTTCCTGCTGCTGCTCGCCGGCCACGAGACGACGGCGAACATGCTGGCACTGGGCACTTTCGCGCTGCTGGAGCACCCCGCGCAGATGGCCGAGCTGCAGGCGCACCCGGAACTGATCCCGGACGCCGTCGAGGAACTCCTGCGCTACCTGGCCGTCGCCGACGTCTTCCTCCGTTACGCCGCGGAGGACGTCGAACTCGGCGGGCAGACGATCCGCGCGGGGTCGACCGTCGTCATCTCGCTGCTGGCGGGCAACCACGACTCCGCCAAGTTCGAGAACGCCGACGAGCTGGACGTGCACCGCAAGGCACGCGGGCACCTGTCGTTCGGGCACGGCATCCACCAGTGCCTGGGCCAGCAGCTGGCCCGCATCGAGATGCGGGCCGGGTTCGAGGGGCTGCTGCGCCGGTTCCCCGGCCTGCGTCTCGCGGTGCCCGCCCGTGACGTGAAGCTCAGGACCGACATGAACATCTACGGCGTGCACGCCCTGCCGGTCAGCTGGGCGTGACGCGAGGCCGGGTGCACCGCGGGCACCCGGCCTCTGCGGCTGCGGATTCGCTTTGAGCTACACGGTGAATCCACCGTCGGCGTTGATGCTGGCACCGGTGACGTACGCACCGGCAGCACCGGCCAACGCCGCGACGAGTTCGGCGATCTCCGCCGGCTGTCCGTAGCGTCCCAGCGCGGTCAGCCCCCTGATCGTCTCCGCCATCGGCCCGTCCTCCGGATTCATGTCCGTGTTGGTGGGACCGGGGTTGACGATGTTCGCCGTGATGCCTCGTGGCCCCAGTTCACGTGCGAGGCCCTTCGTCATACCGATGAGAGCCGTCTTGCTGGCGGAGTACAGCGCGAAGCCGGGAAATGGTGCGTACACAGCGACATTGCTGCCGATGCTGATGATGCGCCCACCCTCGCGCATGTGCCGCGCCGCCGCTCGTGACGCGAGAAACGGCGCGCGCACGTTCACCGCCATCGTGCGGTCGAACTCTTCCTGGCCCATGTCTTCCAACGGTCCGACCTGGAACACACCCGCGTTGTTCACGAGGATGTCGAGCCGTCCGAACTCGGCCGCGGCCTCTTCCACCGCCGCCACAACGGCTTCCGGGTCGGCGCTGTCCGCCTGGATGCCGAACCCGTTGTCCGGCTTGGTGTTCTGGTACGTCACTGCCACTCGCGCGCCCAGTGCGGCGAGCTTGTCCGCCACAGCAGCCCCGATTCCCCGGCTGCCACCGGTGATCAGGGCTGCTCTTCCGTCAAGTGATCCCATGTGGACGAGCCTGGCGGAGATCGCTTTCGAGTTCTGGCGGAAATCGGACCGTCAGTTGCTGCCTCGGGTGTACGCCCACGCGGTGCGGTTGAGGGAGTCCTCGATCCCCGTGAAGCCCTCGTTGGGGTTGAGCACGTCCTCCTGGAAGTCGACGTCGATGTCGTCCGCCGTGCCGCCGACACCGTCGGGACCGACCCCGAACATGCCCTTCGGGTTGCCGCCCTGGTCCATGAGGCTGTCGACCGCGTTGAACTGGTCCTGGTGCCAGCTGCCCGACATGTGCCCGGCCTCGTGGGCGACGATGTTGCCGATCGCCCTGCCGATGAACGCCTGCTTGTTGGTGGTGGCCGGGGTGATGTAGGTGTTCAGCGAGGTGCGGGACTGGCCTGCGGGGAGGCTGAGCACGTCCAGCAGCACCAGCGCGGTCTCCTCCTTGCCGAAGTTGCCCGCGTCGATCGACTGCGCGATGCCGACGGTGGGGATGCCGGACTCGGCGATCGAGCCGCCGACGACCACCCTGCTGACGTTCGGCTGACCCCACGGGTCGGCGTGGTCGCGGCTGTTGAGGATCCGCACCGAGAACCGCCTGTTGGTGCCCTTGTGGGCCAGGTCGTGCTCGATGTTCTCGCGCACGGACGCGATCACGGCGTCGATCACCGCGTTCTCGTCGGCGTCGGTGAGTCCCCAGCCGGGCAGGAACTTCCTGAGCGGCGAGAGGTCCCGGTTGCCGGCCGGTTCGGCGCCGTAGATCCGGGTGTTGACGCGCGCGCCGTTGAAGTCGAGGAAGACCGTCAGCACCTCGGGCCGCGGGTTGAGCTCCGAACCGGGACGGTAGGCCTCGACCGTGACGTCGTAGCGGCCCTCACCGTTCTCGACGCCGACGGTGTAGCGGCCGTCCTTCGGCGCCACGAAGTCGGCGACGGCGTTGCCACCGGCGGGCATCGGCGAGTTCTCGGCGTACAGGAAGCTGGCGTCCTGGGACGAACCGAAGACCTCACGCCCGGCCGGGTCGTGGATCATGACCCTGGTGGCCCTGCCGGCCGCGGACGCGCCGAGCACGTCGCCCGCCTTCAGGTCGACGGCGAAGAAGTCCCTGTCCACCTGGCCGTCGCCGGTCGCGATGGTGAGGTCGTACGGGCCCTCGGTGAGAACCCTCTTGCCGGTGCCCGGCTTCATCGGGTCGGCCGGGATGCCGCCGGGGCCGGACGAGGCGACCATGACGAAGACGTCGGTTCCGGCCGGCACGGGGATCTGCAACCTGCTGTCGGTGACGCCCGCGAGGTTGTCGTTCTGCGCGATGAGCTGGCCGTCCGCGCTGTAGGCGGCGAGCAGCGTGTCCAGGTCACCGGTCGGCGTGTGCGTCTCGACGGTCGCGACCGTTCCGTTCGCGCCGCCCGACAGCCGGTAGAAGTCGTGGTCGCCGGTGCCGTCGCCGCCGCTGCCGTGCGGGCCGTCGCCGATCGTGCCGTTGGTGCGCAGGGCCCTGCCGCGCGCGGGCACGCCGGTGTCGCTGCCGAGCGGGATGGCGTCGTTGGTCTCGGCGAACGGCGCCACCGCGGGGATGGTCGGGTCGCCCGCGAGGTCACCGGTGAGCGTGAGCTTCGGGTTCTTGCCCCTGCCGGTGCCGAAGCCCGCCACGTGCTCGGCCTTCGCGGGCGTGTCGTTGGCGCCCTGCGCGGTTTCCTTCTCGGTGTACGCCAACGGCGTGCCCGCGGTCCTGGCGGCGGCCCGCGACCGCTTGCGGGACTCCCGGTTCCGCTGCACCGCGGCCCAGTCGACCTGGGCCTCCGCTGGCAGGAAAGCCAGCATCGGCTCGGGCTGGCTCAGCTGCTGCGCGACGGGTTCCGCAGCCGACTGACCTGCGGCGACGAGTGACAGTGCGACACCTGCGGCGAGCACGCCGAAGAGATGTTTGCGCATATGAAGTTCCCCCGGTTCGGTCTGCTTCGAGGAAACCAGCGCGGTGTGTCCGGGACGAGCGTTTTGGGCGGGCTTTGTCCAGTTTCGGACATTGACCCTTGATCAAATGCAACCTGTCCGGCGTCGTTCCGGTTTGGGGGAGTGAGCGGTTGACACCGTCTCATCACACTGGGAGGACACGTGCGCACAGCACGCTGTGTGACGGTCGCCGTGCTGGCCGCCGGGCTGCTCAGCCCTCTGGCGACCGCACAGGCGGAACCGGGAACTGCCGGGGCCGGGGCCGAACCGAGCAAGGTCATCACGCTGATCAGCGGTGACGAGGTCGTGGTGAACGAGAAGGGCGAGCTGCTCCGGGTCGAGGGCCGGCCGGGAATGACGTTCGCCCAGTACGTCCAGAACGGACACCAGTACGTGGTGCCCGCGGACGCTGTTGGCGCTGTGGCACAGGATCGCATCGACAAGCGGTTCTTCGACGTGACCGCGTTGCACTCGTACGGCTACACCGACGACAAGACCGACCGGATTCCGTTGCTCAACAGCGGTTTCCGCACGGCGGGTGCCGTGCAGAAGAAAGACGCGGCGCAGCAGTGGAACCAGCGCCGCACCACCGCGCGCAGCGCCGGAAAGCTGTGGCTCGACGGCAAAGCGCGCGTCTCGCTGGACCAGAGCGTGCCGATGGTCGGCGCGCCCGCCGCGTGGCAGGCCGGGTTCGACGGCACCGGCGTCACGGTCGCGGTGCTCGACAGCGGCTACGACCAGCAGCATCCCGAACTGAAGGACGTCGTCGCGGTCGCGAAGGACTTCTCGGGGCAGGGCATCCAGGACAACGTCGGCCACGGCACGCACGTCGCGTCCACGATCGCCGGACGCGGTGAGAAGTACCGAGGCGTGGCCAAGGGCGCGAAGCTCGCGGTCGGCCGGGTGTGCGAGAGCGAGGGCTGCACCGAGAGCGCGATCATCGCGGGCATGGAGTGGGCGACGCGCGAGGTCCGCGCCAAGGTCGTCAACATGAGCCTCGGCGGTCTGCAGAGCGACGGCACGGATCCGTTGTCGCTCAAGGTGAACCAGCTCACCGCCGAGACGGGCGCGCTGTTCGTGATCGCGGCGGGCAACTACGGCGGCATCCAGAAGGTCAGCACCCCCGCGGCGGCCGACGCCGCGCTGGCGGTCGCGAACTCGACCAAACAGGGCGAGATCCACGAGTCCTCGTCCCGCGGCCCGCGCTTCGGCGACCTCGCGATGAAGCCGGACATCGCGGCACCGGGCGAGGAGATCGTGGCGGCACGAGCGGCCGGCACGCTCCCGGACGCGGCCGTCGACGACCTGCACGCGCGGCTGTCCGGCACCTCGATGGCGACTCCGCACGTGGCGGGTGCCGCCGCGATCCTGGTGCAGCGCAACCCCTCCATCACGCCGGCGGAGCTGAAGGCGCGGCTGATGTCGACGGTGAAGCCGCTCGCGTTCACCTACTCGCCCGACGAGGGTGGCACAGGCCTGCTGAACGTGGGCCGCGCGGTGACCCAGCAGGTGTGGGCGGAGGCGGGCAGCCTGTCGTTCGGACTCGTGATGTGGCCGCACACCGGGCCCGTCACGAAGACGGTCACCTACCGCAACGACGGCGACCAGTCGGTTTCCCTTGTGCTGCAGCACGATCTGGGTGATCGCTTCACCGTGGCATCGTCGGTTGTCGTGCCCGCCCACGGCTCGGCCCCCGTCGACGTCGTGCTGGATCCGGGCAAGGGCCTCGGCACGTTCTCCGGACGCCTGCGGGCGAGCGCCGCGGGTGTCGAGCTGACCACGTCGGTCGGCGGCGCGGTGGAGCCGGAGCGGCACGGGTTCTCGTTGCGCGTCACCGGACGTGACGGTCAGCCCGTCGGCAACGGCTGGGTGGTGCTGGTCGACCTGGCCACGAAGAACTCGTCGGTGCTCGAGCTCGGCCAGGACGGCTCGCTGAGCACGCGGCTGCCGGTCGGCGACTACGCGGTGCTGGCGCGGTTCGCGGAGGGCACGCAGAGCCGCACGTGGTACGCGCCGAAGTCGGTGACCGACGTGGCGGGCAAGGTGTCGACGAAGTCGGACGTCTCGGTGCACCTCGATCTGCGGCAGGCGAAGCAGATCGCGTTCGACGTGGACGACGACCGCGTGACTCCGCTGTACCGGCTCACCACGATCAAGGTGCCGGTGAACCCGGCCTTCCGCGACTCCGTCTGGTCCAGGATCGACGGACGGGTGCCGGTCTACGGCATGTCGTTCGGCGAGCCGCTGCCTGAGCTCGCCTACGACACCGTCGCCGTCGCCGCGCAGCCGAGGATCTCGGTCGTCGGCGGGATTCCGGTGAACTACTTCGCCGACAGCCCCGAGCTGCCGCAGGGCGATCACACCTACGACGTCGTGGAACGCGGAAGTGCCGACGTGCGCGGCAAGCTGGTGCTGGTGCGGCCCGCCGACGAGCAGGCGTTCATCGTCGCGAGGCAGCTGAAGGAGGCTGGAGCGGCAGGCGTGCTGTGGGCAGGTCCGGAGCCGATGGTGTTCTGGGAGCCCACCGAACTGCCGGTGATCATGGTGGCCGAACACCTCGCGGCGCAGGTGCCCGCGAAGCTGACGTTGCGCGCGCAGCCGACGTCACCCGTGTCGTACACCGTGCACCAGGGCGAGAAGGGCGCGGTGCCGGCCGGAAAGACCTACCCCGTCAAGCGTTCCGCGCTCGCCGAGGTGAAGGCGCGCTACCACACCGCGGGCGCGGACAGCGTCGTGACGACGCGGAACTACCCGGTCGTCGACGGCGTGGTGAACCCCGACCTCTTCATCGAGGAGCCGCTCGGATCACCGGTCACCCGCGTCGAGCACTTCTCGCCCGGCAGCTGGTACAACGAGGGCGCCGTCGGCCGGTTCAGCGGCTTCGAGGTCGACCCGCTGACGCATTCGTGGGCGAACCTGCGCGTCGAGAAGTTCGAGGCGGGCCGCCGGTACGAGCGCTCGGCCCTGCGCGGTGTCGCCGCGCCGAGGCTCGGCAGGGCGGAAGCGCCGTGGCCGCACGGCGGTGGCGTCTCCCGCGAGTTCCCGCACATCCAGGCGAACGTCTCCCCGTTCGGCACCGCCACGGCGGTGGAGGGCAGGGTGCGCAACAGCAGCCTCACCATGGAGCTCAAGCGCGACGGCGTCTCGCTGGGAACGGATTTCCTCTACGACAGCAGGTTCTACGCACCGAAGCGGGACGGCCGCTTCACGCTGGACCTGCACGCGACGCGTGACTTCGTCGCACTGTCGAACGACGTGCGCACCACGTGGGAGTTCACGTCACCGGCCGACGGCAAGCTGCCGTTGCTGGAGGTGAACTACGCGCTGCCGCTCGACCTGCGCAACAGCTGGAAGGCGGGCGTGCCGATGCCGGCCAAGTTCACCGCGGCACGGCAGGCGGGAGCGGGCAAGGCCGTGGTGAGCGAGCTTCGCGCCTACGCGTCGTTCGACGACGGTGCCACCTGGGTGCCGGTCTCCGGTGTCGTTCCCGCGGGCGGGAAGGCGGGCGGCTTCGTGTCGTTGCGCGTGACCGCTCGGGACGCCGACGGGAACACCGTCGACCAGACGGTTCTTCGCGCTTATCGCCTGAAGGCCTAGGCGCGCCGAAGCGGGTCGAGAGGAATCTCGACCCGCTTCGCCCATCACCGCCGCGGTCAGCCGCTGACGCTGCGGAACCCGCGCAGTCGCAGGCTGTTGCTCACCACGAACACCGACGAGAACGCCATCGCGGCGCCCGCGATCATCGGGTTGAGCAGGCCGAGCGCGGCCAAGGGCAGCGCGGCGACGTTGTAGGCGAACGCCCAGAACAGGTTGCCCTTGATCGTCGCCAGCGTGCGGCGCGACAACCGGATGGCGTCCACGGCGGCCCGCAGGTCGCCGCGCACCAGCGTGAGGTCGCTGGCCTCGATCGCGACGTCCGTGCCGGTGCCCATCGCGAGACCCAGATCGGCCTGGGCGAGTGCCGCGGCGTCGTTCACGCCGTCGCCGACCATCGCCACGACCCGGCCCTCGTCCTGCAGGCGCTTCACGACGTCGACCTTGTCCGCGGGCAGCACCTCGGCGATGACCTCGTCGATGCCGACCTCGCGGGCCACCGTGCGAGCCGCTGCCTCGTTGTCACCGGTCAGCAGCACCGGGCGCAGGCCCAGCGCGCGCAACCCCTGGATCGCCTCGACCGACGTGGGCTTCACGGTGTCCGCGACGACCAGGACACCGCGGGCCTTGCCGTCCCACGCGACGATCACGGCCGTGCGCCCCTGGTCCTCGGCCGCCTTCTTGGCCTCGGCGAGACCGGAGTCGAGGCGGACGCTCCACTCGGCGAGCAACCGTTCGCGGCCGACGAGCACCGCGTGCTCCCCGACGACGCCCTGAACGCCCAGTCCCTCCAGGTTCTGGAACTCCTCGACGGCAGGGACGTCACCCGCGGCCTTGGCGATGGCCTTCGCGATGGGGTGCTCCGAAGCGTGTTCCAGCGCACCGGCCAGGCGCAGCACCTCCTGCTCGTTCTCACCCTCGGCGGTGTGGACGCTGATGAGGCTCATCTGGCCCGTGGTCACGGTTCCGGTCTTGTCCAGCACAACGGTGTCGACGCGACGGGTCGACTCCAGCACCTCCGGACCCTTGATCAGGATGCCCAGCTGCGCGCCGCGACCGGTGCCGACGAGCAGCGCGGTCGGCGTGGCCAGGCCCAGCGCGCAGGGGCAGGCGATGATCAGCACCGCCACGGCGGCCGTGAAGGCCGCGCCCACGCCGTTGCCGGTGCCGAGCCAGAAGCCCAGCGTGCCGACGGCCAGCGCGATCACGATCGGCACGAACACCGCCGACACCCGGTCGGCCAGGCGCTGCACCTCGGCCTTGCCGCTCTGCGCCTCCTCGACCAGCTTGGCCATCTGGGCGAGCTGCGTGTCGGCGCCGACTCGCGTGGCCCGCACGACCAGGCGTCCGCCCGCGTTGACCGTCGCACCCACGACCGCGTCACCCACGCCGACCTCGACGGGCACCGACTCGCCGGTGAGCATGCCGGCGTCGACGGCCGAGCTGCCCTCCTCGATCACGCCGTCGGTGGCGATCTTCTCGCCGGGCCGCACCACGAACCTGTCCCCGACGCGCAGATCACTCGTCGAAATGCGGAACTCGCGGCCGTCGCGCAGCACCGCGACGTCCTTCGCGCCGAGTTCGAGCAGCGCCTTCAGGGCGGCACCGGCGCGCCGCTTGGACCGCGCCTCGAAGTAGCGGCCTGCCAGGATGAACGTCGTGACGCCCGCGGCGACCTCGAGGTAGATGTTGCCGGCGCCGGACATCCGCTCGATCGTGAGCGAGAAGCCGTGCGTCATGCCCGGTGTGCCCGCGGTGCCCAGGAAGAGCGCATACAGCGACCACAGGAACGCCGCGCCGACACCGACGGAGATCAGCGTGTCCATGGTGGCCGCGCCGTGCCGCAGGTTCGTCCACGCCGCCTTGTGGAACGGCCACGCGCCCCACACCACGACCGGTCCGGCGAGCGCGAGCGAGAGCCACTGCCAGTAGGTGAACTGCAGCGCGGGAACCATCGCCAGCGCGATCACCGGCACGGACAGCACCACCGAGGTGATCAGCCGCTGCCGCAGCGATCGCGTCGGATCCTCCTCGACCTGGACGGCGTGCTCGACGGGCGGTGCGGGCAGTTCGGCGGTGTAGCCGGTGTCCTCGACCACCTTGACGAGGTCGGCGGGCGACAGGTCGCCGGGGAACGTGACCCGCGCCTTCTCCGTCGCGTAGTTCACCGACGCCTCGACGCCTTCGAGCTTGTTGAGCTTGCGTTCGATCCGCGCGGCACACGAGGCGCAGGTCATGCCGCCGATCGAGATCTCGATGGTTTCAGTGGCCATGACCTTCTCCTTCCTCGTGGGTCGGCGGTGCGGCCGGGGCCGGGGTCGCGGTGCCCGCCGTGGAGAGGGTGAACTCCGCGGTGCGGACCTTCCCCTCGTGCTGGAAGTCCAGGAACAACCGGTAGCGGCCGCCGGTCGGCACCTCGACGGCGAACTTCACCTGGTCACCGTCCTCGGGATGCACGTGCAGGTACGCCAGGTCGGCCGCGCGCAGCGCGACCAGATGTCCCTTCGCGCCCAGGTAGTTCTGCAGGTCCGTCACCGGCTTGCCGTCCTTGCTGATGGCGACGGTGACGGTCGACGCGCTACCGACGGTGAGCTCACCGTCGAGGGTTACCTCGTAGCCGTCGACGGTGAACGTGCGGCTGTCGGCGTGGGTGCGCGGCCGGTAGTCGCCCGCGACCTGGAGGTCGGCGCCGAGCGTCGTCTTCGGACCGTCCTCCGGCTTGAAGTCGGCGAACACCCGGTAGCTGCCCGCTTCGGTGAGCGTGAGCGGCACCGACCACATGCCGTCCGGCGTCATCTCCGGGTGCACGTGGCGGAAGTTCGACCCGTCCCGCCGGACGACGATCAGGTGCAGCCGCTTCTCGTGCTCCACGGCGAACTTCGTGACGGGCTTGCCGTCCGGCCCGCTGATGTGGAAGCCCAGCGACTCGTTGTCGTGCAGCTGCAGCGTGTAGCCGTTCTCCGAAACGGACAGTCCCGGTGGGACCTTCGCCGGTTCGGCCTCGTGCCCGCCGTGGTTGTTCGCGACGGCCGCGTCCGGAGTCGCGGTCGCGCCGCCGGACGGGCCGATCGCGGCGCCGGCCGCCCAGGCCCCGCCGAAGACGATCGCCAGCGCGAGGCCGTAGGCGGCGACCTTGTGACCGGTCTTCATGATCTTTCCCCCTCGCGCGGTCTCAGCCGGCCAGCTCGTAGCCGGCCTCGGAGACGGCGGCGCGCACCGCGTCCTCGGCGACGGGCTCGTCGCTGGTGATCGTGACCTTGCCGGTGGGGAGGTCGACGTCGACCTGCCGCACACCGCTGATCTGGCTGACCTCCTCGGTCACCGAGCTGACGCAGTGCCCGCAGGTCATGCCCTTGACGGTGAAGGTGGACTCGGCCATGGGTCGTTCTCCTCGTGTGGTGGGGACGCGAAAAATCAGGAGCGGACCAGGCGGGCGATGGCGTTGCTGGCTTCCGCGATCTTCTCGTCGGCTGCCGCGCCGCCGTCGGTGATGGCCTGGCTGACACAGTGCTTGAGGTGCTCGTCGAGCAGTCCCAGTGAGACCGCCTGCAACGCGCGAGTGGCGGCGGAGATCTGGGTGAGGACGTCGATGCAGTAGTCGTCGTTCTCGATCATCCGCTGCAGTCCGCGGACCTGGCCCTCGATCCTCTTCAGACGGCGCAGGTGGGCGTCCTTGTTGTCGGTGTAGCCGTGCACGTCTCGCTCCTGTCGATCTTCTCCACCGCGCGGCGGTCGGAGCTGACCGGGGGAACGGTGGGCGCTTGGCTTCAACATACCCCAGGGGGGTAGGGGTTTACCAGAGGTCGGGTGTGACGTGATGCACGATCGGTGAGATCTACTATCGAACGTAGTGATCAGGTGCGCGAATACCCATACAGGGTATCTGTACTGGCCTCTAACCGGCCGGGCAGACCAGCAGCATCAGGGCCGTCAACGCGCCCGCACCCGCGATCGCGGGCAGAACCAGCGCCGCCGCACCCGCGAGGCCGCACGACAGCAGCCGCCGCACCGTGCTCGGGGTGCTCCGCCGCTGCCGCAGCCGGGCGAGCCTCGTCTCCACCGCGTCCCTGCTCATCGCCAGGGCCGCTCCCGGTGCGCCGTGCCCGGCCACTCGCAGCAGCGCGATCCGCACGTTCTCCACGCCGTGAGCGCGCACGGCGGCGGTGTCCGCGGCCAGCTCGACGAACTCCCTGACCGCGATCGCCGCCCGCTTGAACAGCGGCAGGAACGGCAGGGTGGCCGCGACGACGTCGCCGATGGTCACCAGCAGGTGGTGGCGCCCCGCGAGGTGGGCCCGTTCGTGCGTCAGCACGGCCTCGACCTGCGCCGGGGTCAGGTGGCGGTGCAGGCCGTCCGTGGCCACGACGACGCCGGGCCTGCCCGCGAGGCTGAACGCCAGCGGGCGGTCGTGCTCCAGCCAGAGCGTCGGGTGAGGGCCCGCTTCACGGCGGGCCGCGATCCGCAGGACGTCCAGGTGACGCCGGCCCTCCAGCGCGCGCCGACGCGCGGTGCGGCGGCCGACGACGGTGACGCGGACGAGCAGGGCGGCCAGCGCGGTGGCGCCGATCACGCCGCTGACCGCTTCGACCGCCGGAGCAGTGCCGTGCCGCAGGGAGTCCCAGCAGTGGTGGGCCGCCGCCACGACGCCGAAGCCGTGGTCGGGCAGAACCAGCAGGACCATCGCGGCCGCAACCGTGACGACCACGGCGACGACGGAGGCGAGCCACGCGACCAGCGCCACCACCGGATCCGCGAGCCGGACGAGCCGGCGCGGGGCCAGCCAGCCGACCAGGGCGGACCCCAGGAGCAGCGCGAGCGCCACGGTCATTTCTTCGGAGCCTTCCTGCGCAATCCCTTGCGCAGCAGGTCGGACTCCTCCTCGGAGGCCGTCCTGGCGAAGTGCAGGAGGGCGGCCTGCGGGTCGCCGGAGGCGCTGAGGATCTCGCGCACCGCGTTCGCCGCCGCTTCGGCACGGCTCACCGTCGCGGCGTACAGGTAGGCCTTGCCGTCGAGCTCGCGGGTGAGCCAGTTCTTGCGGTGCAGGTTGTCCATCACCGTCATCACGGTGGTGTAGGCGAGGGCTTTGCCGGTGTCCAGGCGTTCGAGCACCTGACGCACCCGCAGCGGCTCACCTGCGTGCCACAGCACGTCCATCACCGCTGCTTCGAGCTCACCCAGTCCGCGCATCGCACACCCTTCCGGCAGGCCAAGGGTACGCGAGGCGGACGGTCGCGACCGCCCGCCTCGCGCTCACCGGATCAGACCGCCTTCAGCAGCTCCCGCATCTCGGTGATCTCCTTCTGCTGGGCGTCGACGATGTCCTGGGCCAGCTTCTTGGCGTCGGCGTTGCCGCCCTTCTGCACCTCGGTCTTCGCCATCTCGACCGCGCCCTCGTGGTGCTTGATCATCATCTCGAGCCACATCTTGTCGAACGGGGCGCCCTTGGCCTGCTCGAGCATCTTCATGTCCTCGGCGCTCATCATGCCCGCCATGCCCGGCATCGAGCCGTGGTCCATGCCGGGCATCGAGGTGGAAGCGCCCCACTCCTTGAGCCACCCGTTCATCTTCTGGATCTCGGGGTCCTGCGCGCCCTCGATCCGCTTGGCGAGGTCGAGCACCTTCGCGTTGGTGCTGCGCGACGGCACGAGCTTCGCCATGTCCAGCGCCTGCTGGTGATGCGGCACCATGCCCTGCGCGAACGTCACGTCGTCGGCGTTGTGGCCGGCGGCCTGACCGCTGCCCGTGGCCGCGGGAGCGGTGGACGACGAGCTGTGGTCCATGCCGGCCGTGTCGTTCCCGCCGCACCCGGCGACGAGTGCGACAACCGCGGCCCCGGCGGCGGCGATCCCGATCAACGACTTCCTCATGCTGCGTGCTCCTTGTCTGTGCTTTGTGGACTGTGATCGCGGCGAACCGGGTGGATCACAGCCTCAACACGCAGGCGGAGCTGAGCAGGGCACGGCCTCCGACGGGCGGTGGGTGATCAGGTGCGCGAGGCCACGCCGACGAACTGAGAGTCCTGCCTGCGCTCTCGGGAGCGGGGCGCGCCAGCAACCACGCCAGCAGGACCAGGGACGCGACCGCGCAGAGCACCGCGACACACATGTGCAGCACGTCGTGCCCAGGAGAGGAGGGTGCGGGCTCCTCGGGCAAGTGCTGCTGGTGTGCGGTGACGGGACCCATGTGGTGGCCGGAACGCATGTCGCCGTCGGTGGCGACGTGATGCATCCCGACGACGCCCAGGAACAGCACGCACAGCAGCAGCCACCGCGTGACTGTGCGCTGTGTGCCGCCGACCATGCTACTACCGTACCTAGTAGATCCCATCACAGTGTCGTACGGGTGGCGCACCGCGGTCGGTTCAACGCCGGGGTTGATACTCATACCCCCTATGGGTATGGTTCGACGCGAACTGAAGGAGGAAGTCATGAACCACGGCGCCGCACCCGCGAGCCTGACCAGGCAGGCCATCTCCGCCACGCTGCACTGCCTCACGGGCTGCGCGATCGGCGAGGTCCTCGGCATGGTCATCGGTACCGCGCTGGGGTGGTCGAACCTCGCCACGGTCGTGCTGTCCGTCGTGCTCGCGTTCTTCTTCGGGTACTCGCTGACCATCCGCCCGGTGCTCAAGTCGGGCGTGGCCCTGAAGGCCGCGATCGGCGTCGCCTTCGCGGCGGACACGTTGTCCATCACCGTGATGGAGATCGTCGACAACGGGGTCATGCTCGTCGTGCCCGGCGCGATGGAGGCCGGGCTGGCGAACTGGCTGTTCTGGGTGAGCCTCGCGTTCGCCCTGGTCGTGGCGTTCGTCCTGACCGTGCCGGTCAATCGCTGGCTGATCTCGCGGGGCAAGGGTCACGCGGTGGTGCACCAGTACCACGGCGGGCACGAGGCCCACGCGCACGAAGGTCACCACGACCACCACTGATGTCGTGGCTGGAGCCGGGGCGAACCCGGCTCCAGCGATCACCTGAGTCTCTGACCCTCGCGTCACGCTGACCGGCACAAGCGCGCGACGAGCACTGTGGCGGCGCTGAACCCTCCTAAGATCCATAGTAGGTTTTGCCAGGGACCTAGTCCCGTTCAGGATCGGGACCTTCGGATTCCGCGTTGGCTCCGAGCTGCCCTGATGGCCGGGTGCCGGGAGGGCCATGCTGGAGGCGACCGAGGACGAGGAGGGCGCCGTGAAACGCCGGAACCCGGGCCCGTACGCGATCGCCCTGGCGATCCTGGTCGTCGGCTTCGCCTTCGCCGGAGTGCCCTTCCAGACGATGCTGTTCGGTCTCCTGGTGCTGGCCTGCCCGCTGTTCCGGAAGGCGACCGCATGAGCCCCTTCAGCCGCCGGGCCTTCCTGGGCGCGACCGTTCTCGGGATCGCCGGGTGTTCCGCCACCGGGAACCCGTTGATCCTGCCGACCGATCCGGTGGTCAACCGCACCGAGGTGGCCCGTGGTCGCACCGGCCGCACGCGCGCGGTCACGGTGACCGCGACGGAAGGCCAGGTCGACCTGGGTGGCCCGGTGGTGCGCACCTGGACCTACGACGGAGTGCTCCCCGGCAAGGAGCTTCGCGTCGGCGCAGGCGACCTGGTCGAGGCGAGGGTGGTGAACCGGCTGCCCGCGGACACGTCGGTGCACTGGCACGGCCTGGCGCTGCGCAACGACATGGACGGCGTGCCCCCGGTGACCCAGGCCGCGATCAGGCCGGGAGAGGACTTCACCTACCGGTTCGTCGCCCCGGCTCCGGGCACGTACTGGTTCCACCCGCACACCGGCACCCAGCTCGACCGCGGCCTGCACGCCCCGCTGATCGTCGAGGATCCGGCCGAACCGGGTGCGTACGACGCCGAGTGGGTGGTCGTGCTGGACGACTGGCTCGACGGCACCGGCACCGACCCGGACCAGGTGCTCGCGAGCTTGCGGCAGCGCAGCGGTCACCTGATGCACGGCGCGGCGGCGCTCGGCGGCGACGTCGCCCATCCGCGCCACCTGATCAACGGCCGGATCGCCTCCGCACCCGTCACGTTCGCGGCGAAACCTGGGCAACGCGTCCGGATCCGGCTCGTCAACGCCGGCGCGGACACCGCCTACCGCGTGGCGTTGGGCGGACACCGCCTGACGGTTACGCACACCGACGGCTTCCCCGTCGTCCCGGTGGACACCGACGCCCTGGTCATCGGCATGGGCGAGCGCTACGACGTGCTGGTCACACTCGCCGACGGCGCCTTTCCGCTCGTGGCCGTCGCGGAGGGCAAGAACGGCGCGGGCATGGCCGTCGTGCGCACCGGCACGGGCGCGTCGCCGGGGCCGGAGGTGCGGCCGGGCGAACTGCGCGGCAAGGTCGTGGGATACGACGAGCTCAGGGCCACGGCGCCGCTGCCGGTGCGGCGGCCGGACGTGGTGCACCGGCTGGAACTGACCGGGGGAATGATGAGCTACGAGTGGGGCGTCAACGGCCGCTCGGACGGCCTGCAGAGAGTCCGGAGTGGACAGCGCGTGCGCCTGGAGTTCGTCAACACCACGATGATGTGGCACCCCATGCACGTGCACGGCCACACGTTCCAGCTGAACGGTCCGCGCAAGGACACCGCGATCGTGCTGCCGGGGCAGACGGTGGCGTGCGAGTTCGACGCGGACAACCCCGGCCAGTGGATGGTCCACTGCCACAACGCCTACCACGCCGAAGCCGGGATGATGACCGTGCTCGGCTACGAGGAGCAGCGATGAACTCCGTGGTGCTGGACGTCAGCGGTCTGCACTACGCCACCGAGCAGAACGTTGTCGACGCCAAGCTCGGCAGGCAACCGGGAGTGCACCACGTCGAGGTCAACCCCACGGCGCAGACCGCGACCGTGCACTTCGACCCGGACGTGACCTCCGTGGCCCAGCTGCGGCAGTGGGTGATCGACTGCGGCTACCACTGCGCCGGGCAGTCGGTGCCGCACCACATCTGCGACCCGGCGGCCGAACCCCGTACCGGACATTCACCGCACCGGGCGATGGCACATCACGGTCACGACCACGCGTCGATGGCCACCGACATGCGCAACCGGTTCCTGGTCGCGCTGCTGTTCTCCATCCCGATCGTGCTGTGGTCGCCGATCGGCACCGAGGTGTTCGGGCTGCACCTGCCGGCGCCGTTCGGCATGCGCGCGGACGTGTGGTCGTTGCTGCTGAGCCTGCCGGTGATCGGCTACTCGTGCTGGATCTTCTTCGCCGGCGCCTGGCGGGCGTTGCGGGCCAGGACGCTCGACATGATGGTGCTGGTGGCCGTCGCGGTCGGCGCGGGCTGGCTGTACTCCGTCGTGATCACGCTGACCGGCGGGGGAGAGGTCTTCTACGAGGCCGCGACCGTGCTGGCCGCGTTCGTCCTCTTGGGACACTGGTTCGAGATGCGGGCGAGGGGCGGCGCCAACGACGCGATCCGCACGCTGCTGGACCTGGCACCGCCCAAGGCTCTGGTGCTGCGGCACGGCGAACCGGTCGAGGTGCCGACCGCCGAGGTGGCGGTCGGTGATCTGCTGCTCGTGCGGCCGGGCGCGAAGATCGCGGTGGACGGTGTCGTCGAGGAGGGCGACTCCGAGGTCGACGAGTCGATGGTCACCGGCGAGAGTCTGCCCGTGCACAAGGCGCCCGGTTCGGCCGTCGTCGGTGCCACCATCAACGCGAACAGCACGCTGCGGGTCCGCGCGACCAAGGTGGGAGCGGACACCGCGCTCGCGCAGATCGTCAAACTCGTGCAGGAAGCCCAGAACTCCAAGGCACCTGGCCAGCGGCTCGCGGACCGGGCGGCGTTCTGGCTGGTGCTCGTGGCACTCGTCGGCGGAGGTCTCACGCTCGGTGCCTGGCTGCTGTCCGGCGCCTCCTTCGCGACGGCGATGCTGTTCGCCATCACCGTCGTGGTGATCACCTGCCCCGACGCGCTCGGTCTCGCCACCCCGACCGCGATCATGGTCGGCACCGGCCTCGGCGCGAAACGCGGCGTGTTGTTCAAGAACGCCATGGCACTCGAGACCTCCGCCCGCATCGAGGTCGTGGTGATGGACAAGACCGGCACCCTGACCAAGGGCGAGCCGGAGGTCACCGACGTGATCACCGACGGCTTCGGCGAGGACGAGCTGCTGCGCCTGGTCGCCGCCGTCGAACGCGAGTCCGAGCACCCGCTCGCCGAGGCGATCGTCCGCCGCGCAGGCGACCTGGACGGGCTGCGGGCGGCGCGGTTCGAGAACGTCCCTGGACACGGCGCGATCGCGGAGGTCGGTGGCCGGCGTGTGGTCGTCGGCAACCGGCGGCTGTTCGAACGGGAAGGCGTGGAGCTCGGCCCGTTGGCGAGCCGCCGCGACGAGCTCGCCGCCACCGGTCGCACGGCGGTGCTCGCCGCCGTCGACGGCGTGCCCGCCGGGGTGATGGGTATCGCCGACGCGCCGAGGGAAACGTCGGTCGCCGCGGTGCAGGCGCTGCACGACCTCGGCGTCGAGGTCGTGATGCTCACCGGGGACAACCAGGCCACGGCCGAACGCATCGCGGGGCAGCTGGGCATCGACACCGTGATCGCCGAGGTGCTGCCCGGTGACAAGGCCGCGAAGGTCGCGGAACTCCAGGCAGGCGGCCGCAGGGTCGCGATGGTCGGCGACGGTGTCAACGACGCGCCCGCGCTGGCCCAGGCCGATCTGGGCATCGCCATCGGAGCCGGGACCGACGTGGCGATCGAGACCGCCGACGTGGTGCTGATGCGCTCCGACCCGCTCGACGTCCCGATCGCGCTGCGCATCGGCCGCGGCACGCTGCGCAAGATGCGGCAGAACCTCGGCTGGGCGATCGGCTACAACACCATCGCGCTGCCCATCGCGGCCGGAGTGTTCGAGCCCGCGTTCGGGCTGATGCTGCGGCCTGAGATCGCCGCTCTGTCGATGTCCGGGTCGAGCGTCATCGTCGCGGTCAACGCCCTCGCGCTCAAGCGCCTGCGGCTGGGCGGCGTCGTGTAGATGGCGGCACAGCGGGTAACACCCGGTGCATGGACATGTCGAAGTTGCAGGACATAGCCACCGCTCCAGGCCCGTTCGCGTCGGTCTACCTCGACGCGTCGCACGACACGGAGGACGCGGCCAAGGTCGCCGAACTGCGCTGGCGGGGACTGCGCGACCAGCTCGCGGACCAGGGCGCGCCGGAGGAGACGCTGTCCGCGCTGGACGAGGCGGTGGCCACGGCCGATCCCCCGGCCGGCAAGGCCGGGCGCGTGCTGATCGCCTCGGGGTCCCGCGTGCTGGTGGACCAGACGCTGCCGGTGCCGCCGCCCGCCGACGTCACGCGGTTCTCGTCGCTGCCGGACCTGCTGCCGCTCGCGTCCTACCTGCCGCCGCCGGTGCCGCACGTCGTCGTGGTCGCCGACTCGTCCGGCGCCGATCTGCACTCGTTCGACGGGCGGGTCGAGCTGGTGGAGACCGTCCGCGGCAGGCAGCACCCGCTGCACAAGACCGGTGGCGGCGGCTGGGCGCACAAGCGGCTGCAGCAGCGCGTGGAGGACACCGTCAAGCACAACGTCAAACAGGTCGCCGACGAGGTGGAACGCCTGGCAGGCGAGGTGCACGCGGAACTCGTCGTGCTCGGCGGCGAGGTGCAGGCGCGCAGTGCGGTGCGGGGCGAGCTCGGCCTCGACGACGACCTGGTCGTGGAGGTCGAAGGCGCGGGGCTGGCCGGGGGCACCGACGACGAGGAGTTCGACAAAGCCGTGCGAGCGCTGGTCGCGCAGCGTCAGCAGCAGCACGACGCCGAGGCCGTCGAGCGGTTCCGCGCCGAGCTCGGCCGCGACGGGCTCGCGGTCGAAGGCCTCGCCGGGGTGACGGACGCGCTGCGGCAGGCCAACGTGGACACGTTGGTCGTGAACACCGGCGTGCTCGCGGACCAGCTGGTGTGGACGAGCGGTCAGCCCGACCAGGTCGGTGCCGACGAGGCCAGCGTCCGGCAGGGTGCCGGTGATCCGGCTGAGGTGGAGCGCAACCGCGCGGACGACGCGTTGGCGCGTGCGGCGGCCGTGACGGGCGCGAACGTGGTCGTCGGCGACGACATCGAGGTGCTGCAGGGCGTTGGAGCGATCCTGCGCCACCGGCCCTAGCCGGCGTCACGACCACGGGATGTCGGCCAGGCGGATCCAGCGGAAGCCATACCCGTTGAGCCGCAACGACAACAGGTCGACGTCGTTGTCGTAGACGCCGTCCGCGACGACGTTCTGCGGCGGCTCCTCCTCGGAGGCCAGAGGAGGAACGGACACCTGGCACGGTTCGGGGCTCAGGTTGTGCGCGAAGAGCATGACACCGCGCGGCCCGCGTGCCACGTGCACCAGCACGTGGGGCGGGCCGATGTCGAGCACCTCGTGCTCGCCGGTGGCGATCTCCTCGCACTCGCGGCGGGTGTGCAGGATGCGTTCGAACCAGGTGAGCAGGCTGTGCGGGTCGCTGCGCTGGCGGGCCACGTTCACCTCGGCGAAGCCGTGGCGTCCCGCGCTGATCACCGGTCTGATCAGCGAGTCCGCTCTGGAGAACCCGGCGTTCTTCGCGTCCGACCACTGCATCGGGGTGCGGATCGCCTCCCGTTCCGGCAGCGTCAGGTCCTCGCCCATGCCGATCTCGTCGCCGTAGCGCAGCACCGGGGTGCCGGGAAGGGTGAGCTGCAGGCTGTACGCGAGCTCCACCCGGCTGCGGTCGCCGTCGAGCATCGACACCAGCCGTCTGCGGATGCCACGCCCGTAGAGCCGCATGTCCGGGTCGGGACCGAACGCGGCGAACACGTCGTCGCGCTCGTTCTCGTGCAGCCTGCCGAGGTCGACTTCGTCGTGGTTGCGCAGGAACGTGGCCCACTGCGCGTTCCGCGGCAGGTCCGGCAGCTCGCGCAGCACCGTCGCGATGGGACCGGCGTCGCACCGCGCCAGCGCCAGCATCACGGCCTGGTTGAGCCGGAAGCTGAACAGCATCAGTGCCCGGCTCGCCCGGTTGTCGCTGTGGCCGAAGTACTCCAGCACCTCGTGGTCCTCGACGTTGGCCTCGGCCAGCACGACCGCGTCCCGCCGTTGCCACGACGCCGTTTCCCGGATGTCGCGCAGCAGGCTGAAGTCCTGTCCGGACCGCGACGAGACCAGGAACGGCGCCGCGTCCACCCGGAACCCGGACACCCCGAGCCGGGCCCAGAAGCTGACGATCCTGCGGATCTCCGCGCGCACCTCGGGGTGGTCGGTGTTGAGGTCGGGCTGGAAGCGGTAGAACCGGTGCCGGTACCACGCCTCCGCCTGGTCGTCGTAGGTCCAGGTCTCGTTCTCCACACCGGGGAAGACGGAACCCTCCCGCCGGTCAGCCGGCTCGGTGTCCGACCAGACGTACCAGTGCCGCAACGGTGAGTCGCGCGCGGCCCGTGCGGCCAGGAACCACGGGTGCTCGTCACTGGTGTGGTTCACGACCAGGTCCATCATGACGCGCACGCCCCGCTCGTCGGCGTGGTCGAGCAACTCCGCGAAGTCACCGAGAGAGCCCAGCCTCGGGTCGACGGAGTAGTGGTCGGTGACGTCGTAGCCGCCGTCGCGGCGCGGCGACGGGTGGAACGGGTTGAGCCACACCGTGTCGACCCCCAGCCGGGACAGGTAGTCCAGGCGGCTCATGAGTCCTCTCAGGTCACCGACGCCGTCGCCGTCGGAGTCCTGGAACAGGCACACGTCCAGCGAGTAGATCACCCCGTTGCGATACCAGCGCTCCACCACGCCGGCAGGATTCCCTTCCCACGCCTGGCGAACCGCTGTCCGCTGGATTCAGACGCCGCTGGGGTAGGTCTCCGGCTCGAGCGTGTCGATCTGCGGTGTGTGCAGCGGGTGGAGCGCACGGGTCTGGTCGATCCAGAGGAAGGCGTCGTAGCGGTCGCCGAGCACGGTCGGCAGGTAGTTGCGCGTGCGTTCGTGCTCGGGCGCGTAGACGACCCCGATGGCGCGGTGGTCGAGTTCGGTGGTGAGCAGGCCGGGCCGGTCGGCGCGGGGGAAGACCATCAGCGCCTGCTCGGGTGCGGCGTCGTGGAGCACGTCCTCCAGCGAGCCGGGCCGGGCCGCCGGCACGGGCATCTCGCGCATCGGCGCACCCCACGCGCTGCCGGCGACAACAGTGCCGCGGTGGCTGCCCAGACCGATCAGCACCACCTGGTCCTCGCCGTGACGCTCACGGGCGAGCTGGCCGATGGTGACCGTGCCGGAGGCCGCCATGGCCGTGGCGCGGACATCGCCGACGTGCGTGTTGTGCGCCCAGACCACCGCCTTGGAACCGGGGCCGTAGTGGGACAGCAGCCGGTCCAGCGTCTCGTCCATGTGCCGGTCGCGGACGTTCCACGACTCGGGCCCGCCGGTCGTCATGGCCCGGTAGTAGCGCTCGGCTCCCGCCACGACCGCGGCGTTCTGCCACGCCCCGAAACTGCCGCCCTCGGCCGTGGCTTGTTCACGCAGGCGCACCAGGAGGTCGACCACCTCGTTCTCGCAGCCGGCCGGGACGAAACGGGTCGCCATCGCGTAGTCCCGCGCGCTTTCCCCGTACGGCTCGAAACAGCGGTAGGCGGCCAGGGCGGTGGGCACCTCGGCGGGGTCGTGCTCGCGCAGATGGACCATGATCTCGCGCAACGACTCCCACAGCGAGTACACGTCGAGGCCGTGAAAGCCCACCCGCGCATCGTCGTCGAGCCCGGCGTTGTGGGCGCGCAGCCACCGGCAGAAGCCGAGGACCTCCTCGTTCGCCCACATCCAGGTCGGCCACCGGTCGAACGCCAGCAGCGCCGCACGCGGGTCCTCGGGTGCGGCGGGGAAGCAGCGCACCGCCCGGTCCACCCGAGCGCAGTCCGGCCAGTCGCCTTCCACCGCGACGAACGAGAAGCCCTTGCCGGTGATGAGCCGCTGGGTGAGAGCGGCACGCCACCGGTAGTACTCGTGGGTGCCGTGGCTGGCCTCGCCGATCATGACCACCCGCGCGTCGGCGACGCGGTCCAGCAGCACGTCGAAGTCACCGGGATCGGTCAGCGGCGCGCACAACGCCACGACGTCGTCACGCCGATGGCTGGTCATCGGGACTCCTTCGTCGGCTCACCTGGTGGGGTTCACGGCCGCGCGGGGCAGCAAACCCGGAGGGGTCCCGGCAACCGTTGGAAGACCGGATGCAACGTTGGGGGTCACTTCTCCATTAGGGGTGCGCAATCGAGATCGACGATCGGGAGTGGCCGGTGGAGTTCGCTGAGTACGTGGCAAGGCAGCGTCCCGCGCTGATGCGGTTCGCCATGGTCCTGACCTGCCGGACCTGGCTGGCCGAGGACCTGGTGAGCGACGTGCTGGGCCGGGCGTTCGAGCGCTGGGACCGGATCTCGGGAATGGACGAGCCGAACGCCTACGTGCGACGGATGATCGTCAACGAGTACCTGTCGTGGCGCAGGATGCTGACCCGCACGTCACCACGCGCGGAGGTCGAGCCGACGGTGATCTCCGACGGCGCCGACGAGAGGGCCGAGCGGGACGCGATGATCAGCCGCCTCGCGGGCCTGCCGAAAAAACAGCGCGCGGCCGTGGTCCTGCGCTATTACGCGGGCCTGTCCGACAGAGAGATCGCCACACAGCTGGGGTGCCGGGAGCCGACCGTGCGCAGCCAGATCCATCGGGCACTCAACGTCCTGCGCATCGACCTCACCACCACCGCCCCCAGCTTCCAGGAGACCTCATGAGCGACCTGCGCACCCTCTACGACGCCTTCGCCGAGCTGGAGCGGCGCGTCGACGCCGCGGCCACGGATGTGGCCCCGATCGTCCGGCCGCGGCGGACAGCGCGCCTGGTCCCCGTCGCGGCCACCGTCGTCGCGGTGGCTGGCCTGTTCGCGGGTGCGGTGTGGCTGGTGCCGGGCGGCTCCGGCACACCGGCCGGCCCTCCTGCCACCGCACCGTCCACGACCACGGCGCGCAGCCAGCTCCCCACCACGCCGGATGAGCTGATCGCCCGGTTCAAAGCGGTGCTCGGCGACACCGCGACGTTCGAGGCGACCTCGAAGACGGCCGTGCCGAAGTCCTCCCCGTCGAAGGGTCAGCAACCGGGGACTTACCCGTCGAAGAACCAGCAAGCGGGGACGGTGGTCCTGACAGCAGAGCCGGGGAACCCTGACAACACCGTGCTGATCTCCGGGACCCTGACCTCCGCGGGCGTCACCGGAGGCTTCGGCCTGACGGTCCACTCCAGTGATTCTGAGCCCGGCGAGTGGTGCCGCCTCTCCAGGACGAAGGACTGTGATGTCAGCACGCTGCCCGACGGCTCCCGGCTGGTGACTGGGACGGGACGGCACGCTCCCGGCGCGGTGTCGTACATGGCGTGCCTGGTGCGGCCCGACGGGAAGGTGATCCTCCTCAGCGTCAGCAACCAGGAGGACCCGGGAGGCGCCGCGATCGGCACGCCGGGCGGCCGGATCTACGCGTCGCAGCCGCCGCTGACCCTCGAGCAGATGAAGGCGATCGTCACCTCCGGCAAGTGGTGACGAGGGTCGTGCCGGCCACCTCGGTGGCCGGCCACCGCTTCGCACAATGCGAAAAAGCAGGCAGAGACGAATCTCTGCCTGCTTTTTCGGAGTACGCCGCCAGGGACTCGAACCCCGGACCCGCTGATCAAGAGTTCTCGGGTGGCCCCGACGGAGGTGTCGGCTGATGTCGGCGAGTGCCGTTTCCGCACTTCAGATGCAGGAACTCGAAGCGTCGCCTGCTGCTCGGTGTCAGCCTGTCGTCGCACGTCAGGCTTCTCGGGCCCTTCCATGGCTCGCAAACAGGCGTACTGCGGGGCGTGACGAGGGCGGTGACGGTGATCATCGCGGCGGTCGTGGGACTGACGTTTCTCTTCGGGTTCGGCAACGTTCTGAGTCTCGCGTTGCGGCTGGGAGTGCCGGTGTGGGTGGCCCCGCTGATCGCCCCAGCTGTCGACCTGTCGATCCTTGGGCTGCTCTTGGCGACGCGGTACCTGGCACTACACGGCGCGTCGGTGGTGGATCTCCGGCCGCTGCGCAGATTCACCCTGTTTGTCAGCGCGGACTCACTGGCCCTGAACGTACCGAGCCTGTGTCCTGCCTGGTGACTACGGTAGGGCGGCGTTCGATGCCGTGGGTCCGATGTTGTTGATCGGCTGGGCTGAGGTCGGACCGCAAGTCCTGCAAGCACTTGCTCGGACCGAGGCACCTGAGGCGCCCGCTTCGAGTCGCGACTGACTGACACCCGCGTGAGTCGGGTGCCGGTCGCTCGAATGATGATCTCCTCCGGGCGCCTCAAGCCGACGCCCGGCACTGGGCCCAGCATCGGCGGCCCATCTCGGCGGATGCCCTTCGTCGCGAATTGGAGATCGGAGCGGACCGGGCTCGTGAACTGGTCGACGTTGTTCGGGGCGAGGTTGCGGCAAAGGTATGCGCAGCGGCGTAAACGACCTAGGGCCTGTCCTGCGGATCTTCACCTGAGGTGAAGCACGGTGCAGGCCAGGATGATCTCGGCTCGGTGGTAGGCGGCTCGTTTCGCGAATCTGGTTGCC
>NZ_BMRE01000005.1 GCF_014648475.1 Lentzea flava
CACTGCAACCCCTGCACAACTCAGGTGTTGCAACGATCCCTAGAACCCAAGAGGTGGAGTAAGGAGCCCTTCATCGACGGCGAGCTGGCCGCGGGAGCGCGCCCTTGGGTCCGTTCAGCGCCAGAAACTCCGACGGCGTTCTTTCCCGGCGGCGAACTCCCGCAGCACCTGCAGCGCCCGTGCCCACAACTGGTCCACGTCACCGCCCGCGGTGAGGTCGGCCACCAGGCGGCGCAACGGCTCGTACTCCGGGCCCTGCCTGGAGGCGACCAGGACGCCGAGCCTGCTGGCGAGGTCGGCGAGCAGGTCCCGGCGCTCCCAGGTCGGCCGTCCCGCTTCCTTCTCCAGCCGCTGAACCTCCAGCGCGGTGATCTCACGCAGATCCGCCGGACGGCCGGGCGTGGCGGTGCCACTCACCTTCAGGCTCGGCGCGGCAGGCTGGAAACCACGCGTGACCGTGTAGCGCGCGGAGAGGGGCACGGCCGCGTCGAACCGCGCGGGAGCGGCCGGAGCAAGTGGCGGAGGCCCGCCGTAGCCGCCACCCGCGACCGCCATCGGTGCGGCGAACCCGGGAGCCGGCATCTCCCATCCCGACGGCAGCTCCACCGGCTGCACCACCCGGTGCACGGTGCCGTCGGACACGACTCGCTCGTCCACCGCGACGAACGCGGTGAAACGGCACAACACACCGAACCGCAACGAGATCCGCACGATCTCCGGCTCCACCGCCTTCTCGCCGACCGCGTACCGGTCCTCCAGATCACGCAGTGCCGCGCGAGCCCACTGCGCCCGGACCGCGGGCTCACTCAGCTGTCGTACCACGACGTTCTCCTGCCAGTCCGCACCGTCCCGCGTGCGGCCGCGCACGGTCAGCGACTCCGGCACCGGCCCGCGGTACCGGCCGAAGGCGACCAGCGGCACACCGGGGTAGATGGCCGACGGCTGCCGCGGCACCGAAGACTCCGGTGTCACCACCAGGTCCGTGATCACCGGCGCGCCGATGCGGCGCTGGATGTGCGTCATCGCCTCGTCCAGGCGGTCCTCGCTCTCGACCAGCTCGCACCGCCCCGCGCCCTGCGCCGCCAGCCTGCCGAGGAAGCCCGCGTTGACGGCGGTGTCGATGCCGACGGCGTGCACCCTCGTCCGGTTGATCACCGGCGCGATGTCGCGCAGGAGCTGGTCCTCGTTGCCCACCTGGCCGTCGGTCACGAGGACCAGGACGGGGTCGCGCTCCTCGCTCGCGCGAGCGAGGAGGGTCAGGCCCTCGCGCAGCGGTTCGAACAGCTCGGTCCCGCCGCGCGCCTGCACCGCCGCGAGGTGTTCGACGGCGCGGAAGCGGTGGCGGTCGGTGGCCGCGACGAGTCCCGTTCCGAGCTCGGCCGGGCGTTCCACCTGGTGGTCGAAGGTCAGCACGGCGAACGTGTCGTCGTTCGTCAGCGTGTCGATGATGCGGGCGGCTGCTCGCCTGGCCGCGACCATCTTCCAGCCCGACATGCTGCCGGAACGGTCGAGCAGCAGCACCACGTCCCGCGGCCGGACCGGGGTGGCGAGGTCCGGTGGCAGGACCGTCAGCTGGTAGGTGCCCTCGTCGCTGTCGTCCGGGTCGGGCACGCAGACGGCCGCGGTGCTGTTCCCCGCGTACGCCAGGCGCAGCACGAAGTCCCGGTCGACGCGCTCTCCCGGCGCGACCGTCACGGTGGTGCCCTCGGTCGACACGGTGTGCAGGCTCGACCGCACCTCGCCGAGTTCCAGACCGGCCGGGTCGATCTCGACGCCGATGCCGAGCCGCACCGGGTTCGGGAAGCCCGGCAGCAGCACCGGCGGCGTGATCCGGGAGGCGTCCGGCACGACGTCGGTGTCCTCGGCGTACCCGTCGCCGACGGACGGGCCCGGCAGCGGCGTGCCCGGCACGTACCTCGGCGCCACCACGAGCGGGAACCGGAACGTGGCCGCGCCGTCCTCGTACACCAGCGGCCCGACCAGGCTCAGCTCGACCGTCACGTGCTCGCCCGCTGGAATGTTGCCCACCCGCATGGTGAACACGTCCGGCCGCTCTTCCTCCACAATGGACGCTCTTCGGCCTGCCGCGATCGCGTCGTCGTAGGCCTGACGCGCGGCACCGCGTTCCTGGAGCTCCGCCTCGACCGTGCGGTCGCCCGCGGTCATCTTCATGCCGGTGACGGCGGCGCGGTCCGGCAGCGGGAACACGTACGTCGCTTCGAGGGCGGTGTCGTGGGCGTTCACGAAGCCGGTCGTCAGCACGACCCTGCCGATCAGCCCGGTGATCGTCGCCCGCACGTCGAGGCTTTCCAGCGGCAGGTTGCCGCGGTCGGTGAGCAGCGCGCCGACACCCGCGTCCTCGGTCGTCCTGCCGATCCTGTCCTCCTCGGCGGACTTCATCGGGGCGACGGTGAAGGTCATGACGGTTCCCTTTCGTTCGTGAGCAGACCACGGGCGGCGAGCAGGTCGAGCAACGGCCGGGCGGCGGCCGCGATGTCCGCGCAGTCGGCGGCGGTGGGCGCGCCCGGCACCAGGAGAACGGCACCTCCCCCGAGCGCGACGCCGTTCAGCGGAGCCGCCTTCGCCTGAGGGGCTGGTGCGGGTGTGGCAACGGGTTCGGCCCAGAACCGGGGACGGACCTCGGATCGCGGTGGCGGATCACCGGAGTCGAGCAGCCCGTCGGGCACGCGGGCGATGGCCGCCAGGGTCGTGTCCGTGGCACCCGCGAGCTCGGCCTGGATCTCGGCCAGCGTCCTCCCCTCCGACTGCAGTCTCTTCACGGCCACGAGCTGGAGCAGGTGGCGCTTCTCGTACAACGCTGTGCGGCCGCGCATCGCGGAAGGCCGGTCGACCAGCCCCGTCGTCGCGTACCAGCGGACGGCCCGCCGGTCGGGCACGTCCCGCACGCGGCCGTTGGGCGCGCCCGAGTACTCCGCGGTGAGTGCGGCGGAGACACGGTCCAGCAACTCGTCGAGCGTCCACACACCCCGATACTGACACTGCAATCGTGACAGTGTCAACGTTGCAGCCGGGAGTAGCGTGGCCAACTGCTGAGCGTGACCAAACCTGCACTGAGGGGGCATGGAATGAGAGGCTTGGCATTACTGGCGACGCTGTTGCTGCTGTCGTCCCCGTCCGCCGTCGCTTCGGCACCGACCGTCGTCAACTCCCACCGCCCGTCGTTCTGGCAGGGCGAGGTCCGCAAGTCCGACCCGCGTGTGCGTGACGTGCCCGAATGCCGCAAGAACGGGTGCGACCGCGCGGTCGTCTCCGTCCGGCTGCCCGCCGGCCTGCGGGCGAAACCCGGTGGCGTCGAGCTGGCGATCCGCGCGGTCGGCGCCACCCCGGACGACAGTCTCGGGTTCGCCGTCTACCAGGGCTCCCGGCGCGTCGCGCTCGCCGACGCGCAGATCGGCCCCGCGCGGTCGGTGTGGCTGCCCAAGACCTCCGCGCGCTACACGGTCTACGTCTTCTACAACCCGTTCGTGCCCGAGCTGGGATCGGACGTCGTGAAGTACGAAGGCCTGCTGGAGAACGAGAACTCGCCCCGGCGGTCCTCCGCGGAACTGCTGCCGGACCTGGAGGCACTCCCCCAGCGGTACGCGACGTTCGAGACGCCACCGCCGTTCTTCGACGACGTGGCGGCGCCGGGATCGTCGTGCTTCCGCAGCGAGGTGGAGGAGCAGAACGCCCGCAAGTGCCTGCGCTTCGGCCAGGCGATGGCGAACGTCGGGGACGGCCCGGTCGATGTGCGGTACTCCACTCCAGCCGGTCAGCGCCCGCCGGAAGTTCCCGGCTCGCAACGCATCCACCGCGCCGACGGGACGTATCGCGACGTGCCGTCCGTGGGTGTCATGCATTACCACGCGATCCATCAGCACTACCACTTCGAGGACTTCTCGGTCTCCACGCTGGAAAACGCCGCCGGAACCGTGGTGGCCACGGGCAAGAAGAACGGTTTCTGCATGGCGGACACCGAAATGCCGTGGTGGGCGCGCAAGGGCAACGCGCCGCAGAGCTACCCGGCGCCGCGCTGCCTCGACCCGGAACCGGCGTCACCGCCCGGTGTCGACGCGTTCAAGAACGGCATTTCCCGTGGGTGGGCCGACGAGTACTGGTGGGCGCTGCCCGACCAGATGATCGAGGTCAGCGCGCTGACCGACGGCACCTACACGCTGGTCACGCGCGTCGACCCGGCGAACAAGATCCTCGAGTCCGGTGAGCGCAACAACTGCGTCCGGGTCCCGATCACGTTGTCCGGCCTGGCCACCGCCACACCGAAGGCCGTTCTCGGGAGCACGCCGAAAACCTGCTGAGGATCACACCTCGTGACGCGGTAGGGTGCCGCGGGTGACCACGGACAAGGTCGGCCACAACACCCTGCACAGCAACACCCACAGGGCCGCGTTGGGCCGGCTCAAAACCAAGAAGCAGCAGATCCTGTACGCGGTGGAGCACATGCCGCGCGGGAGCACCGTCGAGGACGTGCGCAGCTGGCTGGGCGACCACGGGCAACCGGTGCCCAGCCGGCCGTACACCGCGCCGATCGTGAACGAGTGGCGCGCCCGCAACGGCGTGACCGACACGAGCGGCCACGTGCCGCTGACCCCGGAACTGATCGCGCAGCTCGACTCCGCGGACGGCGAGACGCCGGCCGAACCGGTGAAACCCGCTGGTGCCAAGGGTTTCTACGCCGTCGCGGTGCTGAGCATCGGTGTCAGCGTGGACACGTCGTGGCGGTTTTTCGCGCAGCGCCTGGGAATCACCGACGTGGTGGAACGGGTCGTCCTGTTCTCCGTCATGGAGGCGGCGCTGATCGCGTGCGGCTGGGCGATGCGCGCGGGTGTGCGCCGTGACGGCCGTCCCGGCCCCGCGCGGCTCGTGGCGTGGGCGCTGACGGCGTTCGCCGCGTTCGCCGCCCTCAGCCTGTCCGGCCCGGTCGCGGGTACGGCCCGCGTCCTGCTCGGACCGGTGCTCGGCCTGGTGATGCTGCACCTCGCGCTCGGCATCGAGATCCGCGCGACGCGGCAGCGCACGACCACCTGGGCACGGGTGGGCCGCGAGCTGCGGGAACGCCTGCTGTCGTTGCTGGGCCTCGGCGACGACCACCGCGACGCCCTCGCCCGCACCCGCGACCGGGCGGCGTTGCGGGCGGCGAGGCTCGCGCTGGCCAGCCGGTGGACCCCGTTCCGGACCAGGCGCCTGCGCAAGGCCCTGCACGCCTCGCACGTCGCGCACGACCCGGTCCAGCGGGACCGGATGCTGCGCGAACTCGGCGTGCTCCAGCACGCGCACAAGCTCGCCGAGACCACCCAGCCGTCGCCGTGGTGACCTTCACCGGCGACACCGGGCTCGCGGCGGAGATCGCCGCCCTGGTGAACCACGTGTACGCCGAGGCGGAGGAAGGGCTCTGGCTCGACGGCGCCGCGCGGACCAGCGAGGCCGAGGTGGCGGACCTCATCGAGGCCGGACAGATCGCGGTGGTCCGGTCGGACGAACGCGTCGTGGGCGCCGTTCGCATCCAGCAGCTCAGCGACTCCCTGGGCGAGTTCGGGATGCTGGTCGCCGCCCCGCAGGAGCGCGGCACCGGTGTCGGCAGGAAGCTCGTGGCGTTCGCCGAGCAGTGGGGGCGCGACCGCGGCCTCTCGCACATGCAGCTGGAACTGCTCGTGCCGCAGACGTGGAAACACCCGGTCAAGGAGTTCCTGCGAGGCTGGTACACGCGCATCGGTTACCGCGTGGTGCGCACGGGCGACCTCGGCGAGGACTACCCGGCGCTGGTGCCGCGCCTCGCCTGTCCGTGCGACTTCCTCGTCTTTCACAAGGACTTGTGACGCACGTCTAACTTTGCTTTTTCATAGTCAGGGGCTAGCGTGCTGACTATGGCTACCACTAGTCAGACTGCCGTCATCGTCGACGCCGTCCGCACGCCGCTCGCCAAGGGCAAGCCCGGCGGCGCGTACTCCGAGATCCACCCCGTCGACCTGCACAGCACGGTCCTCGCCGCGCTCGTGGACCGCACCGGCATCGACCCGGCCGTGGTCGACGACGTCATCAGCGGTGCCGTCGGCCAGGTCGGCGAGCAGTCCGGCAACACCGCGCGCTGGGCCGCGCTCGCCGCGGGCTTCCCGGAGTCGGTGCCCGGCGTGACCGTCGACCGCCAGTGCGGGTCCAGCCAGCAGGCGCTGCACTTCGCCGCGCAGGGCGTGATCGCGGGCGCCTACGACGTCGTGATCGCCTCCGGTGTCGAGTCGATGAGCCGCATCCCGATCGGCTCGCAGGCCCTCGGCCAGAACTTCGCCGGCACGAAGGTGCTGGAGCGCTACGACCTCGTTCCGCAGGGCATCAGCGCCGAGCTCATCGCCGACCGCTGGAAGCTCTCCCGCGCGCGGCTCGACGAGTTCTCCGCCGAGTCGCACCAGCGCGCCGCCACGGCGTGGAAGAACGGGTTCTTCGACGCGCAGGTGACGTTCGTGAACGAGCTGCGGACCGACGAGACGATCCGGCCGGACACGACCGCCGAGGTCCTCGCCGGACTGCGGCCCGCGTTCCGCAATGAGCACTGGGAGCAGCGGTTCCCCGGCCTGGACTGGCGTGTCACCGCGGGCAACAGCTCGCCGGTCAACGACGGTGCCGCCGCGGTGCTCGTGACGAGCGAGGAGGCGGCCGCCCGGCTGGGACTCCGCCCGCGCGCCCGCGTCCACTCGTTCGCCGTCGCCGGCGACGACCCGGTGCTCATGCTGACCGGCATCATCCCGGCCACGCAGAAAGTTCTCGCCCGCGCCGGCCTCACCATCCACGACATCGACGCCTTCGAGGTCAACGAGGCGTTCGCGTCCGTCGTGCTGGCGTGGCAGGCCGAAACAGGCGCGGATCTCGCCAAGGTCAACATCAACGGCGGCGCCATCGCCATCGGCCACCCGCTCGGCGGCTCGGGCGCGCGCCTGATGACCACGCTGGTCAACAACCTCGAGCAGACGGGCGGCCGCTACGGGCTCCAGGTGATGTGCGAGGCGGGCGGGCTCGCCAACGCGACCATCATCGAGAGGCTCTGACGGTGCGGCAGCGCAGTTACGAGTGGAGCGACCCGCGGATCCTCGCGGACGCCGTCACCGGGATGGACGGGATCGAGTTCCTCAAACGGATCGGCACCGGCGACCTGCCGCCCCCTCCGGCCGCGCAGACCACCGGCATCGTGCCGGTGGAGATCGGTGACGGGTGGGCGCGGTTCGAGCTGGAACCCGCGGAGTGGCACTACAACCCGCTCGGCACGGTGCACGGCGGCATCCTGTCCACCCTCGCCGACACCGCGCTCGGCTGCGCCGTCCACACGAAGCTCCCGGCGGGCACCGGCTACACGTCGCTGGACCTGACGATCAAGTTCACCCGAGCGGCCACTGTGGACAGTGGTCTGCTCACCTGCGAGGGCACCGTGGTCACCATCGGCCGTCGCACCGCCACCGCCGAGGCCAGCATCACCGACGGCTCGGGACGCGTGATCGCGCACGCCGTGACGACCTGCCTGCTCATCCCTTCCGGTTGATCCGGACGGCCAGCCCCTCCGGCCCGAGCGACTCGGCGCCGGACGGGGCGACCCGCACGCTCACGGGCTCCCCCGTCTCCGCCGACACGACCCGCAGCGGCCCGTCGCCGTCGCGCAGGTAGGTGTCGCCCCACTGCATCAGCGCGACGATCACCGGCAGCAGCGCGTTGCCCATCTCGGTGAGGACGTACTCGTACCGCGTCCGCGCCCCCGGCTCCCGGTACGGCCGCTTCTCCAGCAGGCCCGCCTCGACGAGCTCCTTGAGCCGCTTGGCGGCGACCGCCTCGGTGATGCCGACGCGGCGCACGAAGCCGTCGAACCGCGTGGTGCCGTAGAACGCCTCTCGCAGGATGAGCATCGCCGACTTGGTGCCGATGATGTCGAGCGCCATGGCCATCGAACACCGGTCCGGCTGCCATTTGTCCAACGCGGCCAGCGGCCCGCTCATCTGCATGGGCATGGCTCAGAGCCTACACCTGACTTGTGTTGAGCATACTCAGCCACCCGTTGTGCGTAACGATAACCATTGTCATGTACGGTGCACGGCATGGCAGCACAGGTCGTATTGGTAGCCGGGTTCACCCACCACGACGTCGCCGACGAGCTCTGGCGCGCGTCACCGGACTCGGTGCTGGTCCGGCACGACCTCAGCGGCCTCGCCGAAGGCGTGGTCCGGCGGTGGGTCGACGGTCGGCTGACCGTGCTCGAACTCGCACACGGCTGCGTGTCGTGCACCCTGCGCCTCGATCTCATCCCGCTGCTCGAAAGCCTCGACGGCCGCGTGATCGTGCACCTGGACCCGGTGCTGGAACCGGAGGCCGTCTGCTTCGCGCTCGGGGAGACCGAGGTCGAGGTCGAGGCCGTGATCACGGTCGTCGACAGCGCGACCTGGCTGGACGACGCGACCGGCGGCGACACGCTCGCCGACCGGGGCATGCGGGCCGCGGAGGGCGACGAGCGCACCGTCGCGCAGGTCGTGGTCGGCCAGGCGGAGTTCGCCGACGCGATCGTGCTGACCGGCGACGACCCGGTGCTGAACGCCGTGCTGGACAGGCTGGTCCCGCTCGCGCCGCGGCAACGGCTCGACTCGTTGGACGTGACAGCGTTGCTCGCCGCGATCCCCGACGACGCCCGGCGCGGCGGTTTCGACGACGGCTTCGGTTCCCTGCTGTACGGACGGCCTCCGCTGGAGCCGGCGCACGGGGTGTCCGTCGTCCACTTCACCGAGCGGCGCCCGTTCCACCCGATGCGGCTGCACAACGCACTCGACGTGCTCCTGGAGGGTGTCGTGCGCACCCGCGGCCGGGTGTGGGTGGCGAGCCAGCCCGACCTGGCGCTGTGGCTCGAGTCCGCGGGCGGCGGGCTGCGCGTCGGCAACCTCGGCGAGTGGCTCGCCGCGGCGGACGACTGGTCCGAGGCCGACGCGGAGCGCCGTGCGGCCGCATCCCTGCAGTGGGACCCCTACTACGGCGACCGTTCGCAGGAGCTGGTCGTGATCACGCGGTCCTCCCCGGACGAGATCACCGCGGCACTGCGCGAGGCGCTGGTGACCGACGAGGAACTGGCCCTGATCAGCGAGCTCGACTTCGCCGACCCGTTCGCCGACTGGCACGAGGAGATGGAAATCTGATGCGCACGCCCGTGACCGTCCTCTCCGGATTCCTCGGCTCCGGCAAGACGACGCTGCTCAACCACGTGCTCGCCAACCGCGAGGGCAGGCGGGTCGCGGTCATCGTCAACGACATGAGCGAGGTCAACATCGACGCCGCCCTGGTCGCGGGCCAGGGCACGCTCGACCGCACCACCGAGCGGCTGGTCGAGCTGACCAACGGCTGCATCTGCTGCACGTTGCGGGAAGACCTCCTCGACAGCGTCGGCGAACTGGCGCGGTCGGGCCGGTTCGACACGATCCTCATCGAGTCCACCGGCATCTCCGAGCCCATGCCGGTGGTGGCGACGTTCGACTGGACTTTCTCCGACGGCACGAGCCTCTCCGACCACGCCCGCCTCGACACGATGGTGACGCTGATCGACGCGGCCGGGTTCCTGCGTGAACTGACCGCGGGCGACCGCCTGGACGAACGCGACCTGGCCGCCGCGGACTCCGACGAGCGCACGATCTCGGACCTGCTCGTGGACCAGGCCGAGTTCGCCGACCTGCTCGTGGTGAACAAGACCGACCTCGTCAGCGAGGAGGAACTGGCCACCCTCGAAGCCGTGCTGCGCCGACTCAACCCGACTGCCCGGCTGCTGCGCACGCGGCACGGCGTCGTCGACCTGGCCGAGGTGCTCGACACCGGCCGCTACGACCCGATCACCGCCGCGCAGGCGCCGGGCTGGGCCCAGGAACTGGCGGGCACGCACACGCCCGAGACCGAGGAGTACGGGATCAGGTCGGTCACCTACCGCGCGTCCCGGCCGTTCCACCCCGCCCGGCTCGTGGCGGCGCTCGCCGACTGGGAAGGTGTGTTGCGCAGCAAGGGTTTCTGCCACGTCGCGAGCCGCCCGGACGTGCTCGCCGTGTGGTCGCAGGCCGGGCCGAACCTGACGCTGGAGCCGGGTCAGCTGCTCACCACGCCGATGGCCAGGCAGGAACTGGTGTTCATCGGGGTGGATCTCGACGTCACCGAGCCTCGGCGGCGACTCGATCCGGCGCTGCTCACCGACTCCGAGCTGGCGGCGGGGCCCGAGGTGTGGCGGACGTTCTCCGACCCGTTGCCGGAGTGGGACACCGCCGAGCTGCACGGGCACGCCTGACGGACCGGCGGCCGGGCGCGGGCCTTCCTCACAGAGACCGATCACTGCTCGTGGAACGCTCTGCGCGACACGGACCGTCCACCCCGGGAGGAAGCATGGCCGAGGACCGGCAGACCGAGATGCGCGGCGCCTTCGACGCCGCCGCGGCGGACTTCACCGCCCTGGGCGAGCACCTCTGGGAACCCATCGGATCGGCCACGGTCGCCATCGCCGGCCTCCAGCCTGGTGACCGCGTTCTCGACGCCTGTTGCGGCACGGGCGCTTCCGCGATCCCGGCCGCGCGGGTGGTCGGACCGTCCGGTCACGTCGACGCCGTGGACCTGTCCGGCCCGATGGTCGACGAGCTGCGCCGGCGGTCCGGCGATCTGCCCCAGCTGCACGCACACCGGTCGGACGTGACGGCGTGGACCACCGGCGATTACGACGTGGTGCAGTCGGCGCTGGGGATCTTCTTCTTCCCGGACATGACCGCGGGAACCGACCACCTGATCGGCCTCGCGCGTCCTGGCGGCCGGGTCGTGTTCACGATCTGGCGCGGCGACGCGATGGCGGCGGCGGGGCGGCGCCTCGGCCGTGCCATCGCCGAGGCCACGAACACCCCACCGGCCCCGCCACGTCCGCCGCACCTCATCGACCAGGTCAACCAGGCCGGCACGTTCGCGGCGTGGCTGACCGAGCGGGGGCTCGACGACGTCGACGTGACCGTGCACGAGCACGCGCTGACGATGACGCCCGAGGTGGCGTGGCTGGTGATCGTCGGATCCGGGTTCCGCGGCGGGCTGGAGAAGGTGCCCGCCGACCGGCGGGACGCGGTGCGCGAGATCTACCTGGCGTCGTTGCTGGACGACGGCGAGCCCGAGCTCGACGCGACGACGCTGATCGGCACCGGCGTCAGCCCACGGCGTCGTCCGTGACGCCCAGCCCCAGGTGTTCGATGTGGTAGACGGCTTCGTCGAGCAGCATCGCGACGTGGTTGTCGTACAGGGCGTAGACGATGCTTCGGCCTTGCCGGGTGCCGGTGACGAGCCCGAGCGCGCGCAGCAAACGCAGCTGGTGCGACACGGCTGACTGCTCCATCTCGACGGCGTCGGCGAGCTCGCCGACCGAGCAGGCGCCGTGCCGGAGCCGGGTCAGGATCCGCAGGCGGCTCGGTGTCGCGAGCGCCTGGAGGGTCGCCGCGACCGTCGCCGCCGACTCGGCGTCCAGCTGCGCAGGAGGGGTGGTTCTGCCCTCGATCCCGTGACCCATGGGAACATCCTACTCAGTGAACACATGAAGACCTCTTCAGATGTTCCTGTATGGTGTGCCGCGTGACTGCCACCCTGCTGCTCGACGATCCGCACCGGGCACCCGCCGCCCGGCGTTCACCGTTCTCGATCACCGAGGTCCGGTGGGCGATCGCCGCGACAGCCCTGTTCCTGCTGGGACTCGGGGCGAAGCTCGCGGGCGCCCCGCCGTGGACGTGGTGGGCGCTGCTGCTCGCCTGCTACGCCGCCGGAGGCTGGGAACCCGCGCTCTCCGGGATCACCGCGCTGCGCGAACGCACGCTGGACGTGGACCTGCTGATGATCGTCGCGGCGATCGGCGCGGCGTCGATCGGGCAGGTCGTCGACGGCGGGCTGCTGATCGTCATCTTCGCGACGTCCGGTGCGCTCGAAGCCGTGCTGACGCAACGGACCGCCGACTCCGTGCGCGGGTTGCTCGACCTCGCGCCACAACGGGCCTGCCTGCTCGTGGACGGCGGCGAGCGGGACGTCGACGCGGCGTCACTGGCGGTCGGCGACGAGATCCTGGTGCGGCCGGGTGAGCGGATCGGCGCGGACGGCGAGGTGATCGGCGGGCGCAGCGAGGCGGACGAGGCCTCGATCACCGGTGAGCCGCTGCCCGTGCCGAAGAGCCCCGGCAGCGAGGTGTTCGCCGGATCGCTCAACGGCACCGGGGCGCTGCGCGTGCGGGTCATCCGCGAGCCGCGGGACTCCGTGATCGCCCGGATCGTCGCGCTGGTCGAGCAGGCGTCGGCCACGAAGGCGAGGACGCAGCTGTTCATCGAGAAGGTCGAGCAGCGCTACTCCGTCGCGATGGTCGCCGTGACGCTCGCGTTGTTCACGGTGCCGTTGCTCTTCGGGGCCGCGTTCGAACCCACGCTGCTGCGCGCGATGACGTTCATGATCGTGGCATCGCCGTGCGCGTTGGTGCTCGCGACGATGCCGCCGCTGCTGGCGGCCATCGCCAACGCCGGAAAGCGCGGCGTGCTGGTGAAGTCCGCGGTCGCGATGGAACAGCTCGGCACCGTCGACGCGGTCGCCCTCGACAAGACCGGCACGCTCACCGAGGGCACACCCCACGTCGTCACCGGCGACGACGACGCCCTCACCCTGGCCGCCGCGGCCGAGCAGTTCAGCGAACACCCGATCGGCCGCGCGATCGTCGCCGCCGCACGCGAACGAGGGCTGCCGATTCCTCCGGCGGCGGATTTCGTCGCCACTCCCGGCGTCGGGGTGACCGCGCGCGTGTCGGGACGGGTGGTCGCGGTGCGCCGGCACGACTCCGCGGACACCACCGCCGTCGAGGTCGTCGCCGACGACGTGCGGGTCGGCGTGATTGAGCTCGCCGACCGGGTGCGGTCGTCCAGCGCGGCCGCCGTGGGAGAGCTCACCGTCCTGACCGGACGGAGCCCGGTGCTGCTGACCGGTGACAACCACGCTGCGGCGCAACGGGTTGCCGCTGAGGTCGGCATCACCGACGTGCGCTCGGGACTGCTGCCGCAGGACAAGGTCCGCGCCGTGCGGGAGATGAACGGCAACGTGCTGTTCGTCGGCGACGGCGTGAACGACGCACCCGCGCTCGCGACCGCACACGCCGGCATCGCGTTGGGACGCAAGGGTTCCGATCTCACTGTGGACACCGCCGACGCGGTGGTGGTCGGCGACGACCTCACCGTGGTGCCCGAGGTGGTGGCGCTGGCCAGGCGCGCGCGGAGGGTGGTGATCGCGAACCTCGCGATCGCGGGCGCGTTCATCGTCGTGTTGTCGGTCTGGGACCTCGTCGGCACGCTGCCGCTCCCCCTCGGCGTCGCGGGCCACGAGGGCTCCACGGTGCTGGTGGCGCTCAACGGCATGCGGTTGCTGACCCGGCGCCAGATCAGTGCGTCTCGCTGATCGTCGTCCGGGTCAGGCCTTGACCGCGGCCACCCGCTCGACCGTGCCGAGCTTGAGCCGTTCCTGCCGCTGGACCACGAACCCGGCCTGCTCCACCAGCGGCAGCGGCCGGCGGGTCTGGTAGTCGCCGCACAACCGCACGCTCAGCTTCTCCAGCAGCGACTGTCCGAAGTGGACAATGCGGTGGTGGCTGCCGACGTGGTCGAGCAGCAGCAGCTTCCCGCCGGGACGCAACACGCGGTGCATCTCCGCGATCGCCGCCCGATCGTCCGGCACACCGCACAGGCCGAGCGTGCACACGACGGTGTCGAACGAGGCGCCGGGGAACGGCAGCGCCTGGGCGTCGCCCTCCCTCAGGTCGACGGCACGGCCGAGGGAGGCGGCGCGGTCACGGGCGATGGCGAGCATCGCCGGGCTGAGGTCGAGTCCGGTGAGCGTGAC
This sequence comes from Lentzea flava, assembly GCF_014648475.1. GTDB lineage: Bacteria > Actinomycetota > Actinomycetes > Mycobacteriales > Pseudonocardiaceae > Lentzea > Lentzea flava. Next base: position 13,900 of record NZ_BMRE01000005.1, read on the forward strand.
GTCCGCCGGATAGTGCTCGAGGTTGCGGCCCGTGCCGATCGCGACCTCGAGCACCGCGCCGGTCGCCTGCGAGCACACCCACTCGCGGCCACCGGCGAACTGAACGCGTTCGAAGAAGCCGATGTCGCGGTCATAACGCGGCGCGTAGCGGTTCCACACCTCGCGAAGACCATCGGTGTCGAACGTCTTGCTCATCTCGCCGTCCCTTCCCACAGCAGGGCCGCATGGCACACCTCGACGGGGTCGCGCACATCGGCCGCGGTCGCCGCCGCCCTGGCCGCGGCGGCAGCGAAACCCGGATCGCGCAGCACGCGCCCCACGGCAGCCCGCAGGCCATCCACTGTGGACGGTCGCACGACGAGCCCGCTGCCCTGACGCGCCACCCGGTTCGCCATCTCCCACTGGTCTCCGCCGCCCGGCACCACCACGACGGGCACCTCCGCCCGCAACGCCTTGACCAGCATCCCGTGCCCGCCGCCGCAGACCAGCACGGACGACTCGCGCAGCAGCTCGTCCTGCCTGCCAGGGCCCGACCGCGCCCACTCCGGCAGCTGCGCCGGTGGCGGTGCGAACGTCGACACCACGGCCCGCACTCCCATGCCGTCCAACGCTTCGAGCGTCATCCCCGCCAGGTCGGCCGCGCCGGTCCACGCCGTCGACGGGGCGATCATCACCAGCGGAGCGGTGCCCGGCGGCGGGATCATCCGCTCCCGGCTCGCCTCCCACAGCAGCGGGCCGACGACGTGGGCGTTGTCCGGCCAGTCCGGGCGCGGCACCTCCAGAGCGGGCAACGTCGCGATCAGCCGCACCACCGGGCCCGGTCCTCGCGCGCTCAGGCCGATCCGCTGCCGCACCACGGCGCGTTGCCGTTCGCCCTGGCGGATCGACCGCGCTGTCATCGCCCGCAGCAAGGCATCGCGCAGCCTGCCTCGCACACCGGTTCCTGCAGCGAGCCCGCTGCCCATGGGCGGCAGCGCTTTCGACGGCTCATAGAGCGGATGGGGTGACAGCTGCGCCCACGGCACGCCGAGCAGTTCGGCCGCCATGCTCGCGCCCAGCGCGAGGACGTCGCACACCACCAGATCCGGGGCGAGAGCCGCGAGCTGCGGAGTGAGCGCCGTCGCGAGCACCGCGGCCTGGTCGTGCAGAGCCTGGCCGATGTCCGCGGCGTCGCGCAGATCGGCCAGCGCCAGACCGGGGACGCGGGACGCCTCGATCCCCTCGCGTGAGGCTGCGTCGACCCACCGGCCTCCGGTGAGCAGGACCGGCGTGTCCCCTGCCGCGGCGAACCTCAGGCACAGCGCCATCGCCGGCACCACGTGGCCCGGATCGCCCCCTGAGACGACAGCTACCCGCACACCGGCCAGTCTGCCCTGCTCAGAACGTCTTGCTGAAGTGCAACGCCGGGATGACGTAACCGGAACTCAGGTAAAGCCGGTGAGCGTCGTGCCGGTGGGTTCCCGAGTCGAGATGAACTCCCGCGCAGTCGAGGCGGCGCGCCTCCTCGTCGACCCACCTGAGCAGGGCGCCCGCGTGACCCTGCTTTCGCGCGGACGGGAGCGTGCTCACGTCGTCGATGTACAGGTGCGATCCGGCGTAGAGGTTCGTCATGTGCCGGAATCCCGCGACCGCGGCGACACGGCCTGCGGAGTCGAGGGAGGCGATGAGCCGGTAGCCCTCCTTGCGCTGGACCCGCACCGCCGACACGAAGTCGTCCTCGGACGTCAGGTGCGGGCGGAGCTCCCGCATCGCCTCGTAGGCCAGCGCGGTGTTCTCGTCGTCGAGCTCGGTGATGGTGTGTTGTTCGGTCACACCGGTGATCGTCGGCGAGAAAGTGGCCTTTCGGGATACCCATTCCGCAGGTATCCCGAAAGGCCACTTCGCGGCGGTCAGCTACCGGTCAGCGAGATCGCGAGGTCCGTGACGGCCAGCGGGAACTGGCCGAGGCTGGTGGCCGTGCCGTTGAGCAGGTTGACGCTGTACAACGACGCCGTGCCGTTCGCTGCGACGAGAGACGCGAATCCCGTCGACGACACGGCCTTGCCGTTGCTCAACGTGCTGTAGATGTCGAAACCCGCGTTGGCACCGGCGTCGACGGTGAGCTTGCCGGTGGCGGTGAGCAGGCCGTTGTTGGCGGGCGACTGGATCAGCACCTCGTCGGTGGCCGTGCCGATGTCGAACAACGTGGTCGCGGTGTCCGGGTTCAGGTCGTTGTTCGTGTAGGCCGCCGCGGTGACGCCCCTGGTCGGCCCGAGCGCGGGCGGGGTGGACAGGACGGCGTCCTCCGTCGTGGTGTGGTCGCCGAGGTTGTGCCGCAGGCTCTGGCCGGTGTCGCTGACGATCCGCAGCCGGTCGGCCGCCGGGTTGAAGTCGACGCCGAAGTTCGTGCCGTACAGCGGAACCGTCAGCTGCGAGACCTTCGTGACCGTCACGTCAGTGACCTGCGGCGGGGTCTTGACCGTGTAGACGCCGCCCTTGTTGCCCACCAGGTACATCAGGCCGTCCTGGACCCGGAAGTCCAGGCCGATCGCCGCCGTGTCGCCGGAGAACCCGCCGATGAGTCTCACCCAGTTCAGCTCCTGCGGCTTGTCCGTGGTGAACGTCGCCATCAGCGTGCCGTCCGCCGTGATCCCGAACGCCCGCAGGCCGGACGTCTGCGCGACACTGCTCTGCCCGCCGCCGGCGACGGCCGCCGCCACCGACAACGCCACGGCCACCGCGGCGGCACCCTTCTTGACCCGTGCCCTCATCAGCCCACTCCCTGTGCCAGAAGTCCTTGTGGCACAAGCTATTCGAGGGGTCTGGACGTCGACTGGACGGCAGCACCCCGCCCCGGGGCACCGAAGGCTCCGGGGCGGGGCTCGCTGCCGGGGTCGGGGTTCAGCTGCCGGTCAGCGAGATCGCGAGGTCCGTGATGGCCAGTGGGAACTTGCCGATGGCGGTCGCTTCGCCGGTGAGCAGGTTGATGCTGTATAACGTCGCCGTGCCGTCAGGTCCGACGAGGGTGGCGAACCCCGCCGCTGACACCGCTTTCCCGTTGCTCAGCGTGCTGTAGATGTCGAAGCCCGCGTTCGGACCGGCGTTCACCGTGAGGCTGCCGGTCGGTGCCAGCGTCCCGTTGTTCGCCGGTGACTGGATCAGCACCTGGTCGGTCAGCGTGCCGATGTCGAACAACGTGGTCGCGGTGTCCGGGTTCAGGTCGTTGTTCGTGTAGGCCGCCGCCGAGACGCCCTTGGTGGCACCGGTCGTCGGCGGGGTCGTCAGCATCGTGTCCGCGATGGTGCTGTGCGCGTTGAGGTCGTGGCGCAGGTTCTGCCCGGTGTCGCTGATCACGCGCAGCCGGTCGGCGGCCGGGTTGAAGTCGACGCCGAAGTTCGTGCCCTGCAACCCGACGGTCAGCTGCGAGACCTTCTTGATCACCGGCTCGGGGTACTGCGGCGGGTACGGCAGGCTCACCGTGTAGATGCCGCCCTTGTTGCCCACCAGGTACATCAGGCCGTCCTGGACCCGGAAGTCCAGGCCGATCGCCGCCGTGTCGCCGGAGAAGCCCTGGATCGTCCGCACCCAGTCCAGCACCTGCGGCCGGTCGGTGGTGAACGTCGCCATCAGCGTGCCGTCCGCCGAAATCCCGAACGCCCGCAGACCGGACGGCGCAGCGGCGCTGGTCCCGCCACCGCCGACGACGGCCGCCGCCACCGACAACGCCACGGCCAGCGCGGCGACGCCCTTCCTGATTCGCGCCTTCATCATTCCCTCCCCTGTAGGAAAGCACTGCGGCACAAGCTATTCGGCACGACTGGACGTCGATTGGACGCGGGTTGGACGTGCCTTGCGAACGACCTGGTGCAGGCACCACATTGGGAACACACGATGTCGAGGGGGAACAGGATGAAAGCGACGATCATCGGATGTGCGGTGGTGCTCATGGCAGGGCTGCCGGTGAGCACGGCCCAGGCCGCGGAGGCGACGTGCCCGACGACGGAGAAGAAGTCCGAGTCGGTGCGGCTGGCCGATCCCGGCAAATGGAGTTACACCTACTACGTCTCCTGGTGCGTGGAGGACGGGAAGGTCACCACGATCACGCCGCACATCACGCACGAGGAGGACAGCAGGTGGTGCGTCTGGGTGGGCAGCGCCGAAGAGGCCATGACGCCGGTAACGGACGGCAGCGGAGCCTGGAACGCGTTCAACATGTCCGAGTTCTCCTGCAAGGACGCCGCGGGCAAGCCGGGCAGCGTGAACCCCTGGGCGGTCATCACCGTCCGTCCGAACGGCAGCAGTTCGGTGCCGCGCAAGGGAATCGGTGACGAGATCGAGGAGTAGCTCAGCGACCTGCCCGTTCCAGCACGGCCAGTGTGAGCGCTTCCGCGGTCCGATGGCCGGTCTCCCGGTGGATGGCGAGGGCGCGCAGCGCGTGGTCCCTCCCGAGGTTGCCGAGCACGGCCGCCTGCGCCTCGACCCAGCCGGCCTGTCGCGCGAGGAGGTGTGCGTGCGTGTAGTGCCGCACGGCTTCGCGGTACCGGCTCTGCCGGAAGTACAGGTCGGCGAGGCTGAGCCGGGCGGTGGCCCGCGCGCGGGGTTCGCCCGCCTCCTCGGCCGCGGCCAGTCCCGCTTCCGCCGTGGCCTGCCATTCGACCCTGCGCGTGGACATCCAGAAGTAGCCGCGCAGGGCGTCGGCGATCAGCCAGGCCGCGGGACGCGGGCCCGATCGGACCGCCGCGACGAGGTTGCCCCGTTCGGTGTCCAGCCAGCTCGCGGCCTCCGCCGGTCCGGTGACGCCGGAAGGCGTCCGCGCGTCGAGATCGGGAACCGGCAGCCGCAGCATGTGCGGGTAGAGCAACCGGGCGGCGCCGTCGACCGCGTTCAGGTACCAGTCGTACAGGCGGTGGAGAGCGGCCTCGCGGTCCGGCTCCGCCTGTTCGGCCGCGTACCGGCGAAGCAGGTCGTGGAAGCTGTAGCGGCCGGGCGTCTGCAGTTCGACGAGATGGGCACCGGCGAGCCGGTCGAGCGAGCGTTCCGGGTCCGTGCCGGTGAGGGCCGCGATCGCCTCCGTGCTCGCGTCGAGGCCGGGGATGAGGCTCAGCAGGCGGAACAGCCGCCGCGCCTCGTGCGGCAGTGCCGCGTAGGAGAGGTCGAAGGCGGCTCGCACCGCGGCCTGCTCGTCGCCCGGCACCTCGAGGGCGGTCAGCACGTTGCCCTCCCTCAGTTCCGCGACGTAGTCCTCGATCCCGTGGCCGGGGCGGTCAGAGAGGTTGGCGGCCGCGATCCGCAACGCCAGCGGCAGGTACGCGCACAGCTTGGCGAACTCCGCGGCCGCCGCCGGTTCGGCGCGGACCCTGCGCGGCCCCAGCACGCAGCGGAGCAACTCCAGCGCGTCGTCGGGGCTCAGCACGTCGAGCGTGATCTGCCGGGCCCCGTGCATCGCGACGAGACCGGTCATCCGATCGCGGCCGGTCACCACGACCAGGCAGCCCCGACCGGCGGGGAGCAGCGGCCGGACCTGGTCCGGGCCCGCGGCGTTGTCCAGCAGCACCAGCATCTTCCGGTCGGTCGTCAGCGTCCGGAACATGGCCGACGCCGTCTCCACGTCCACCGGCACCCGTTCGGCGGGAACGTCCAGCGCGGACAGGAACCCGGCGAGCACCTCGATCGGTGCCGCCGCCCCCGCACTGGTGTGCCCGCGCAGGTTCGCGTAGAGCTGCCCGTCGGGGAACCGGTCGCTGACGCTGTGTCCCCAGTGCACGGCCAGCGCCGTCTTGCCGACCCCCGCGGTGCCGGAGATCGCGGCGATCGTCATCGCCCCGCCGGGACGTTCCGCCGCCAGCTCGTCCAATGTGGACAACTGGGCCGTGCGGCCGGTGAAGCCGGACGGCTGCGCGGGCAGTTGCCGCGGCACCGCCGGAACAGCGCGCGGCTGCGCCGTGCTCGTGCTGCCGTCGTCGTGGAGCAGAGTCGCGTGGGCGGCGCGGAGCTCCGGCCCCGGGTCGATGCCGAGTTCCTCGACGAGCCTGTCCCGCACCTCGTGGTAGGTCTGGAAGGCCTTGGCCCGGTGCCCTGCCGCGTGGTACGCGCGGATCAGGCGCGCCTGCGCGGACTCGTCCAGCGGCTGTTCGGCCGCGGCCTCCGCCATCTCCGGCAGCACCTCCGCCGCGGCACCGATCGCGATCATCGCGTCACCGTGGCGGGCGACCACCTCCCGGTGCTTCGCGATCAGCGACACGACCTTGGGATGCGTCGCGAGCAGCGGGATGTCCGCGACCGGCCGGCCGTGCCACAACGCGAGCGCCTCGCCCAGACCGGCGGCGGCGCGGTCCCACTCGTCGTTGCGGTAGGCCTCGTTCGCCTCCGCGACGAGCAGGCGGAACGCCGTCAGGTCGACGGTCACCGCCGCCTGGTTCACGGCGTAGCCGCCGTTGACGTACGGCAGGACCTCGCTGCTCGACCGCGACGACCGGCCGGGTTCCAGCAACCGGCGCAGGTGTTTGACGTGGGTCTGCAGGACGTTCACGGCGCTGCGCGGCGGCCGTTCACCCCAGAGCGCGTCGACGAGGCTTCCGCTCGGCACGGTCTCGCCCTCGGCGAGCACCAGCAACCCCAGCACGGCGCGCCGGGCCGGTGGACCGAGTTCGAGTTCCGCGCCGTCTTTCCACGCCCGCATCGAACCCAGCACCTGGATTCGCACAGACCTCATTGCCACTGGTCTGAACGTAATTAACCGACCGGCCCGTCACAAGGTCCGCTCAGACCATCACTCACACAGCCAATTCGACGAACAAAATCAATGGGCGCGGCAAATGCGAAGGCCGGCGTGAATCGTGTTGCGCGCCTCCGGCTTGATGTGCGGATCAGGAGCCTTCCCCGCCGGCCGAACACCAACCGCGGCTAACAGCGGAGCAGGGCCGCCGCCCGTTCTGCGCGGATCGCGGTGGTGATCGAGCCAGGTGGGAGGTGGACGACGTGACCATTGGCGGCGGGCTGGTGTGCCAGCGCGACGATCGTGTCCGCGGCACGGGCCGGTGACGCCTGCGGGTGCGTTCGCAGGATGCAGGTGGGCAGGCCGCGCAGTGCCGCCTCGTACACCAGCGTTTCCCCGACCCTGGGCACCAGCGACGGCAGGGAATCCGGTCGCACGGTCAACGGGTACAGGCGTTCTTCCAGGGGCTCGCCTTCGGTCACGGACACGTCCGCGATCGAGACGTGGTGCAGCGGCTTGGCTTTACCGGTGGCCGCGAACCTGATCGCCTCGACCGTGGTCGCCGATGCCCGGTGCAACTCAGCGGGCGGCGCGAAGACGTCGGCCACGTGGAACACGGCGGACACCTCGCTCACCAGACGGGCGTAGCTGTCCGCGTCGAGTCCGAAGTGGACCTGGTCGAGGTGTCCGATCACGAGACGAACGCGATCGGAGGCTTGCGGCACCGCACCGCCTTCGCCGAGCAGGCAGCTGACGACGACGTCCTGCTCGGCGAGCACGCTGTGCAGCACGGCGGCACCGAGTGGTTCGGCGGCACCGAGCAGCAGGACGTGCCGCGGGTGCCAGCCGTCGGGATGTGGTTGTCCCACCACGATGTCGGCGGGAAGAGTCGCGGCGCGTCCCACCTCGCGGATCAGGTCGTGGTCGGCAGAGCCCGTCACCTCTGGGGTGGATCGCACCGCCGCGACGAGCCCGAAGGCGGTCGGGGACTCGAACACCCTGCGCAGTTCGAGGCGGGTGCCGGTGGCCTCCTCGACGGCGGCCACCAGTTGCACCGCCGTCAGCGAACTGCCGCCGTGCTGAAAGAAGTCGTCGGTCATGCCCAGGCCGGGCACGTCCAGCACCTGGCGGAAGCAGTCGAGCACCGCCCGTTCCAGCTCGTCGGCGGGAGGGACGTGATCCGCGGTGTTCGGGCGTGCGGCCAGGCTGGACAGGGCCGCGCGGTCGAGTTTGCCGTTGGCGGTGGTCGGGAGCTCGTCGAGGACCGTGAGGGCGGCGGGGATCAGGTAGGCGGGCAGTGACCTGGAGAGGTGGTCTTTCAGCGCGGTCAGCGTGGGCGCGGGGCCGTCGGGGACGACGCAGGCCACCAGGTGGTCGGAGCGGGCCACGACAGCGCAGGCGGCGACGGCGGGGTGGGTGGCCAGGTGTGCCTCGACCTCGCCCGGTTCCACGCGGTGGCCCAGGACCTTGACCTGGTGGTCGTTGCGGCCCGCGAAGACCAGGGTGCCGTCGGGACGCAGGCGGCCGAGGTCGCCGGTGCGGTACATCCGCCCGCCGTCCGGGTCCGGGACGAAGCGGTCCGCGGTCAGGGCGGGTTGGTTCAGGTAGCCGTGGGCCACGCCGGATCCGCCCAGGTGGATCTCGCCCAGGACGCCGGGAGGAACCGGTCGCAGGTTCCGGTCCAGGACTCGCACGGTGGTGTTGGCGAGCGGGTGGCCCAGGGTGACCTCGCCGTCGACCCGGCTGATCGCCGACCAGATGGTCGTCTCCGTGGGGCCGTAGAGGTTCCACACCTCGTGGTCCGTGGTCAGGCGGTCGGCCAGTGCGGCGGGCAGGGCTTCTCCGCCGCAGAGCACGCGCAGCGGGCGGGTGGCGGTCCAGCCGGAGTCCAGCAGCCAGCGCCACGTCGACGGGGTGGCCTGGACGACCGTCGCGGTGCCGATCAGCTCACCGAGCAGTTCCGGTTCGCTGATCTGGTCGTCGGACGCGATCACCACCTGCGCGCCGGCCACCAGTGGTGCGAACAGTTCCAGCACCGAGATGTCGAACGACGTGGTGGTGACGGCGACCAGCCGGTCGGACGGCGTCAGCCCCGGTTCGGCGATGATCGACAGGAGCAGGTTGACGACGGCGCGGTGCGGCACGACGACGCCCTTGGGGTGGCCGGTCGAGCCCGAGGTGAACATGACGTAGGCGGGATCCTCGCCACCGCAACGAACTCCAGCCGTGCGCGCCGTGCTGGTGGCGGTGCCGGTCAGCACCACTCGCGCGCCCGCGTCGTCGATCATCCGCTGCCTGCGGTCGGGCGGCAGGCGGTGGTCGAGCGGGAGGTAGGCGGCACCGGCGAGCCAGACGCCGAGCAGCGCGGCGGGCAGTTCGGCCGTGCGGGGCAACTGCACTCCGACCACGTCACCACGGCGCACACCCTTGTACGCCAGCAGTGCCGCGATGTCCGACGCCTTGTCCCACAGCTGCCGATAGGTGAGCACGCGGGACTGATCGGCCACCGCGGTGCGGTCCGGGTGGGCGATCACCTGCTGCCTGACGAGATCGGCGACCGTGGCGTTCGGGATCGGCATCTCCCTGCCGCGCAGCAGGCTCACCTCGCCGGGCAGCATGATGTCCAATTCGGACAGAGGGGCGGTGCCGGGTGCCTCGGTGAGCCAGTGCAGGGCCCGCACCACCCGGTCCAGCAGGGATCGGGCGGTGGAGTGGTCGAAGAGGTCGGCGTTGTACTCGAGGTCGAGCCGCATCTCGCCGGCCGTCTCCTCGGCGTCGAGGGTCAGGTCGTACTTGGCGACGCCGGTGTCGAGCCGCCACTCGGTGATCTCCAGGCCGGGACAGGTCAGCTTCGGCTGCTCGACGTCCTGCAACGCCAGCATGGCCTGGAACACCGGCGGGCGGGACAGGTCGCGTCCGGGCGCGAGGCGCTCGACGACGCGCTCGAACGGCGCTTCCTGGTGCGCGTAGGCGTCCAGGCAGACGTGGCGCATCCGGCCGAGCAGCTCGGTGATCGCGGGGTCGCCGGACAGGTCGACGCGCAGCGGCAGCACGTCGACGAAGCAGCCCACCAGCGGATGTGTCTCGGGCGCTGTCCGTCCGGCCGTCGGCGTGCCGATCACCAGATCGGCCTGGTCCGCGAGTCTGCCCAGCACGGCCGAGTACGCGGCCAGCAGCATCATGAACCGGCTGATGCCGAGCCGTCGGCAGCGTTCCCGCAGCGCCATCGTCGTGGTGCCGTCCAGCTGCCGCTGGACGCGGGCGCCCCGGTAGGTCTGCACGCGGGGACGAGGCCGGTCGGCGGGCAGCTCCAGCGCGGGCGGTGCGGCGGCGAGGACGTCGCACCAGTGCCGGAGCTCGGCTTCGAGCCGTTCGCCGGAGAGCTGTTCCCGTTGCCACAGCGCGAAGTCGCCGTACTGGGCGGTGAGCACCGGCAGGTCCGGTGGCGCGCCCTCGACCTCGGCGCGGTACAGCGCGATGATCTCCTGTGCCAGCACGGCCGTCGACCAGCCGTCGCAGATCGCGTGGTGCAGCACGATGAGCAGCACGTGCGTCCGCGGGTCGATGCGCAGGACGGTGTGGCGCACGGGAGCCGTGGCCCACAGGTCGAACGGGCGCCGCGCCAGGTCCCTGACCGTTGTCTCCAGCTCGTCGGTACCGCTCAAGATCACCAGCTTCAGCTCGGGATCCGCGTGCGCGGTGACGATCTGCACCGGGGCGTTGCGGTCGAGTCTGGTGCGCAGGATCTCGTGCCGTCGCGTGAGCGTGGTCAGGGCGCGCCGCAACGCCTCCACGTCCAGCGGTCCGCCGATGCGCAGGGCGATCGGGACGTGGTACGCCGGATTCCCGGTTTCCAGCTGCTCCAGCAACCACAGCCGGGTCTGCTGAAAGGACAGCGGGAACACGTACTCCTCGCCCATCGGGACCCCCATCCCCTTCCGCAGGCGGCAGAATCAGCCTTTCGAATGACCATTGTCCGCAGGCCCGCACATGCCACGCACATGCGGCGCACTTCCCTTGTGCCACAACCTTGACCGCGTTCCGCAACGGCCGTTACGTTCCTCGCCGATTGCCTGATGACGGCGATTTCAGGGGGACTCGGCGATGAAGACCAATCTGTCCGCGCGTCAGCAAAGCCTGCTGCTTACCGGTTCCGGGCTCGAACAGTCCACTGTGCACGCAGCGTTCGACATCACGGGGGCACTGGATGTCGAAGATCTGCACCGGAAAGCGGCGGCCTTGGTCGGCCGGAGCGAGGCGCTGCGCACGTTCTTCCGTTCCGTCGAGGACCGGCCCGTGCGGCTGGTGTCCCGCGACGCGGAGCTGCCGATCGCGGTGACCGAAGGGGATCCGGAGACGTGGCTGGCCGAGAACGCCGCCGCCGGCATCGACGTGACCACCGCGCCGCTGTGCCGCCTGTCGCTGTGCCGCGTCGCCGAGAACCACCACGTTCTGCTGGCCGTGATGCACCGCGCGATCGCCGGCGACACGACCCCGAGCGTGCTGGTCAGCGAACTGTTCGGCGCCACGCCCTCGGTCGCCGGGCCGGACGTCGCCGCCGAGCAGGACCTCCTCGACAGCGCCGCGGGCAGGGCCGCCGTCGAGCGGTGGGCAGCGCGGCTGGCGGACTGCCCACCCCGGACGTCCGAGGAACAGCCGACCTCCGCCACCACCGCCCTGCGGCTCGATCCGCTCGACGACCCGGCCGTCCCCGCGCTCACCGCACTGGCCGCGCTGCTCCACCGCCTCACCGGCAGGTCCGACGTCGTCATCGGCCTGTCCGACGCGACGGCCGACCGCGTGCCGGTCCGGATCGGCCTCTCCGGCGACCCCACGTTCCGCGAGCTGAGCGACCGGGTCAGCGAGGCGGTGCGGGACGCGTTGGAGGACAGCCACATCCCGGCCGAGGTGATCACCCGCCGGATGGGCGGCGACGTGCGCCACGCCCAGCTGGTCGTCGACGCCGTCGCACAACCACCGGCCGTCACCCGGCTCCCGTCCGGCACGACCGATCCCGGCGAGCCCGTGACGCTCCACCTGATGCGCACCCGCGACGGCTGGACCGCGGTCCTCGACAACGCACCGGACCGCTGGGCCACCAGGCTCGCGCAACTGCTGACGGTCTCCCCGGACGCGCCACTGTCCACAGCGGACTGCATTCCCGCCGCCGAACACGAGCAACTCGACTCGTGGTCATCCGGCCCGAGAACAGACCCGACCGACGATCTCGTGCACGAGCTGATCGCCCGGCGGGCCGAGTCCGACCCGCACGGCATCGCCGTGTCGTTCGGCACCAGCACCATGACCTTCCGCGAACTCGACGAGCGCAGTAACGGCATCGCGGCCGCGCTGCAGGCTCGCGGCGCCGGTCCCGAGACGATCGTCGGTGTCCTGCTCCGCCGCGGCCTCGACGTCCCGGCGACACTGCTGGGCGTGCTGAAGTCCGGCGCCGCCTACCTGCCGCTCGATCCCTCACATCCGGCGGAACGGCTGGCGTTCATGCTCGCCGACAGCGACACCCAGGTGCTGATCACCGACGGGAACGCACCCGCCGGGTACAACGGCGACATCATCGACCTCGCGACCGTCGGCACTGGGAAGGCCGCGACCGGACGGCCTCATCCGGACAACGCGGCCTACGTGCTCTACACCTCGGGCTCGACCGGGCGGCCGAAAGGTGTGCTGGTGCCCCACCGCGGACTTTCCAACTACGTGCGCTGGGCCGTCGACGAGTACGGCTTCACCGAGGGCGGTCGCGTTCCCCTGCACTCCCCCGTCACGTTCGACCTGTCCGTGACGTCGATCTTCCCCGCCTTCGTCGCCGGTGCGACGGTGGCGATCCTGCCGGAGGACGTCGGTGAGCTGGCCGCGGCACTGCGCGGCGCACAGCACAGCGTCGTCAAACTCACCCCCGCCCACCTCGACCTGCTCTCCGCCCAGGCAACGGCCTCGGCACCACGGCTCGTCGTCGGTGGCGAGGCGCTGTTCGGCTCCACCCTGCGCCAGTGGGCGGAGAAGGCACCGGACACCCTGATCGTCAACGAGTACGGCCCCACGGAAACGGTCGTGGGATGTTGCACGCACACCGTGAAGGCACGCGACGCGGAACCCGGCCCGGTGCCGATCGGCAGGCCGATCCACAACACCCGGCTGCGCGTGCTCGACGACCAGCTCCGGCCGGTGCCGATCGGTGTCCCCGGCGAGCTGTTCATCGGCGGTGCCGGGGTGACGAGGGGCTACCTCGGGCAGCCCGCGCTCACCGCCGAACGCTACGTGCCGGATCCGTTCAGCGGCACCGGCGAGCGCCTGTACCGCACGGGTGATGTGGTGCGGTACCGCGCGAACGGCGACCTGGAGTACCTCGGCCGCACCGACCACCAGGTCAAGGTCCGCGGCCACCGGATCGAACCGGGCGAGGTCGAGGCGTGCCTGGAGCGGCACCCCGGCGTCCGGTCGGCGACGGTGCTCGCCAGGGAGGACGTCCCCGGCGACGTCCGGCTCGTCGCGTACGTCGTGCCGGCGGGACCGACGACGGACCTCGCCGAGCACGTCCGCGAGTTCCTGCCCTCCTACATGGCACCGAGCGCCTATGTGCTGCTCGACGAGTTCCCGTTGACGCACAACGGAAAGGTCGACCGCGACCGGCTGCCCGCTCCCACCGCGGGCTCACACATCGGCGACGAACCGTTGACCGGCCTGGAAGCCGAACTGATGACCGAAGTCGCCGAGGTCCTCGGCCTGCAGGGCATCGGCCGCCGTGACGACTTCTTCGACCTCGGCGGGCACTCCCTGCTGCTGGCCAGGCTGTCCGCCCGGTTGTCCGCGAGGTACTCGCTCGACCTCCCGATCGAGCTGTTCTTCCGCAGGGCGAGCGTGGCGGGGCTGGCCCGGCTCATCGAGGTGTACCAGGCAGACGGCAGGGAGGCGGCCATCGCGTCGGCCGACCGCCCCGACCTGCACGCCGAGGCCGAGCTTCCACCCGAACTCACGCCGGAAGGCCTGCCGCTCGCGGACATCGAGCAGCCCCGGCACGTTCTCCTGACCGGCGTGACCGGGTTCCTCGGCGCGTTCCTGCTGCACGCCCTGCTCCAGCGGACCGGCGCGACCTTCCACTGCCTCGTCCGCGCGTCCACCGCCGACGAGGCCGCCCGGCGCGTGCGGGCCACCTTGAGCGGCTTCGGGATCTGGTCCGAGACGGACGCGCACCGGATCGTCGCCGTGCCCGGCGACCTGGAGAAGCCGGAGTTCGGCCTGTCCCCCGGCGACTTCGACGCGCTCGCCGCCAGGATCGACGTGATCTACCACAGCGGCGCGCAGGTCAACTTCGTCTACCCCTACCACGTGCTCAAGCCCGCCAACGTCGACGGCACGCGGACCGTGCTCGAACTGGCGTGCCGCGGCCGGGCGAAGGCGGTGCACCACATCTCCGCCATCGACGTGTTCGTGCGCGGCGAGGACAGGCTCATCAGGGAGAACGAGGCACCCGACGCCAGCGTCGCGGCGGGTGGCTACATCCAGAGCAAGTGGGTCGCGGAGAAGATGATGTGCACCCTGCGCGACCGAGGCCTCCCCGTTGCGATCTACCGCCCGTGGGTGGTCCTCGGCCACACCGAGACCGGTGTCTCGCACACCACCGACTACACGTGCGTGGTGCTCAAGGGATGCATCCAGCTCGGTGCCGGGCTCGACCACGACATGGTGGTCAACTTCATGCCCGTCGACTACGTCAGCTCGGCCATCGCGCACCTCTCTCGTCAGCCCGAGTCGTTCGGCAAGGTCTTCCACTTCTCCAACCACCGCACCGCCGAGCTGCGCGACGTCTGGCAGTGGGTGCGCGAGTTCGGTTATCCGGTCGAGGACTTCACCTACCACGACTGGCAGCGGCGGATCGCCGGAGTCGACGCGGACAACGCGCTCTACCCCGTGGTGCCGCTGCTGACCGGTGAGCACGCCGCCGATCCCGACCGCTACCCCGAGGAGACCCGGCCGCGGATCGACACCACCAACACCGACGCCGGGCTGGCCGGCTCGGGCATCACCTGCCCACCGGTCGACCGCGACCTCGGCTTCCGGATCCTCACCTATCTGGTCGAGTCCGGCTATCTGCCGCACCCCGATGCGGCGTGACTCCGTGGACCTGCACGACGCCGTGCTCAGCCGGTGCGACGGCCTCGCACCGGCCACCGTGCTCGACATCGGCTGCGGCACAGGAGCTCTGCTGGCCAGGGCCGCTCGCCGGTGGCCGGACGCGAAGCTGATCGGCGTCGACCCCGGCCTCGGCGTGCTCGACGCGGCGAGCACCGCGGTGCCGTCCGCGATCCTGCACCACGCCTGCGCCGAGGAGCTGCCGATCAACGCGGGCGCGATCGATCTCGTGGTCAGCACGACGTCCTTCGGCCACTGGGCGGATCAGGTCACGGGCCTGCGGGAGGTGGCGCGCGTGCTCGCCGACGGCGGCCGCTGTCACCTCGCCGAGCTCAGGCCGGCGCGGCTGTTCCAGCGCGTGTTCTTCCGCCTGCCCGCTTTCCGCTCGCCGGAGGAGATGCGTGTCCTCGTCACGACAGCAGGTCTCGTGTGCGACGAGTCCACGTTGGTGCGCAAGGACATCGTGCTGACCGTGGCGTCCAAGGTCACGCCGACCTGAGCCGCTCCTGCGCGATCACGTCGGCCAGTTCCGCCACCGTCTCGGTGGCCAGGTAGCGCCGCAGGTCGAGCCGCACGTTCCAGCGCGGCTCGACCTCCGCGAGCAACCGCAACGCGGCCATGCTCCCCCACTCGGCCAGCTGTTCGAACCGGGACGCCCCGGTGACCTCGTGCGGCCGGGTGCGCGACACCTCCGCGACCAGCCCGACGAGGTCGGTCAGCACGTCAGACATCAGCGGTCTCCCCCTCGATCAACGTCGCCCACGCCGGCCGCACGACGGGCGGTGGACGCAACGGCAGCGTGTAGCCGGACGGCTCACGGGTGCTGAACCCGACGGACGGGTAGAAAGCCGCAGCGGGCTGGTTGCGTTCTGACCCGAAGAAAGCGGCGTCGAGCCGTTCGGCACCAGCGGCGAAAGCTCTGTCCACCAGGGCTTGCAGCGCGGTGTGCTCGACCCCTCGCGAGAAGACCCGGCAGCTGAGGACGAAGTTGTCCACGGTCCACGCCCGCTCGCCACGGCTGACCCACATGCCGCCGACCACGCCCTCGTCGCCGAACCGGTCGGACACGGAGATCACGAGCAGCAGCCGGTCAGGAGACACCGCGTACTCCTGGGTCTCGGCTTCGGAATGCGCGCCGCGCACCATCACGAACTGGTTGGTGCGCAACGACAACTGCACCAACCGCGGCAGGTCGTACCGAGTGGCCTCGCGCACGGACACCACGAGCTCCAGCCCGTGCAGGTACTCCTCCGGCGAGCTGAACGCCGCCGAGGAGTTCCGCTCGCGCCGGGCCCGGTAGAGGTCGGTGCGGGACCGGTCGGTCTCGGTCGTGTCGAGCACCGCGAAGTGGTCGCCCGCGAGCACCAGGTCGCTGAATCCGGCCGGGTCTCCGTCCAGCGGCACCACCCGCACCGACGGCAGGGCCTCCCGCACCAGTTCGCGTTCGAACCTGCTGTCGTCCGCGAAGACGAACGAGTCGAGCCCGACGTTCAGCTCGCTCGCCAGCTCGCGGAGGTTGCCGTCCTTGGGCTGCCAGTTCACCGCCTTCGCCACGAAGTCGGCCGCGCGCAGCACCATGCCGGGGTGCTCAGCCAGCAGCTCGTCGACCACGCCCGCGGAGTTCTTGCTGGCCAGCGCGAGCAGCACTCCCTGGCGCCGCAACGCGAGCGCCCTCCGCTGCAGATCCACGTGCGCGTTGCCGGGGTAGAGCGGCCCCAGCTCGATCCCCGCGAGGCCGTCGTCGCCCACAACCCCGCCCCACAACGTGTTGTCGCCGTCGAGCACGAGCACCTTCGCCGAAAGCCCTGCCACGGCACGGCAGAACGCCGCCGCCTCCCTCGCGTACGCCCGCTCGGCCGGGGCGCTCCACGCCATCGAGGCGTAGCGGTACAGCCGCGCGTCCCGCACCGGCCCCGGCTCGTCCACCAGGACGGCCTCGAGGTCGAGCACGTGCACCGACGGATGGCGGTCCGGCAGTTCCAACAGCGCCGAGTTCAGCCGCCGCCACAGCCGGCCGAGCGCGGCACGCCCCCGGTACGACACGACGGTGCGCTGCTCGACCCGTGACAGCGGAACTGTGTGCAGCAGGACGGTTCCCCGTCCAGCGATCGCCGACTCCAGCGATTCCAGCCGAGCGCGGACGGCGTCCTCCACCGCGTCGAGCCGCGTCGGATCCCAGGCCGCCGGGAGGAACGCGCCGTCGTGCAGCAACACCAGCGTGACGTCGGGAGCGAACCGGGCGAGCCCGGAGTCCGGTGCGGTCAGCTCGGTCTCGACCTGGCCGAACGGGCACAGGTGCAGCTCCGGCTCGATCCCCGCCTGCTCCAGCGCCGACCGCAGCAGCCGCAGCACCCCGTCGGCCGTGAACGTGGCCACCACTGCCACTCGGGTCATCCTCACACCTCGATCAACGTGCAGGTCCAGTGCATTCCGCTGCCCGTGCTGGTGAGCGCGACGACATCTCCCCGCGCCACGAGATCGCGCTCCACCAGCCACGACAGTCCCAAGATCTGATCCGCGCAGCCGAGATGCCCGTGCGCGGCGGCGACATCGGCGTTCAGCGCGGACAACGGCAGCCCGAGCGCCAGCGCCAGGTCGCTCAGAGCGGTCGCGTTGTCGTTGAGGTGCACGACCCGTGACACGGCCGGCGCCCCGGCTCGTTTGCAGGCACGCTCGACGACCTCGCGGGTGCGGTCCACGGTCATCCGCCCGAACTCGACCATCGCGGCCACGTCACCGTCGAAGAACTCCGCGAGCCGCGTGAACGGGTCGCGCACCCGCGGCGGCTCACCGGTGCCGAACGGCCGGGCCGTGCCGCCGTCCAGCCGGAAGTAGTCCGCGTACCGGCCGTCGGTCAGCGTCTCGGTCACGAGCCATCGCCGGCCGGGAAAGTCCCTGCGCACCACGGCAGCGGCGGCACCGTCGCCGTTCACGCAGGTGTTGACCGCCATCCGGTTCACGTACGTCTCGCACACGCGGTTCGCGCCGATGATCAACGCGACCCGGTGCTCGGGATGGGTCGCGAACCGCCCGGCAACGGTGTCGAACGCGGTCACCGACCCGCCACAGGCCTGGTTGACCAGGATCGCCTCCGCCCGACGCGCGCCGAGCCGGTGCTGGCACGCGGCGGCAGGGTCCCAGTAGAGGTGCTCGGCGATGTCGGAGATCGCCAGCACCACCACGTCCACCTCGTCCGCGCAGACCCCGGCGGCGTCCAGGGCCCGCTGCCCCGCCGCCACGGCCAGATCGGTGATGCCTTCCGAGGTGGCCCGGTGGAACGTCCGATACCCCCACCGGGACAGTTGCCGCTGGTCGGTGACGTAATCGGCGGCAACCGCGGCCACGGACACCGGTTCGCCCAGAAAGGCCCCGAACCCGGCCACGCCGAAGCTCATGACAGCACCGCCACCCTGCCACACTCCACAATGGACCGGGCGATCTCCCCCGCTCGCACAGCAACCGTGGACAACAATCCGGAACTGATGCCGTGCGAGTGCTCGGTGGGCCCCTGCAGATAGATGCGGCACGACACGTCCGGCACGGTGCGCACCCGGTAGTCCCGGTCCACCAGCGGCCGTCCGTGATCGTCCCGCAGGCAGTACTGTCCCAGCTCGCCCAGCATCCCGAACACGTCCGCCTCGCGGTACCCAGTGGCGCACACGAGGAAGTCAGCCTCCAGCTCCGCACGTTCTCCGGTCGCCAGCGACACGACGTCGAGCAGCACACCGTCCGGCCCGGTCCGCACGTGGTCCACAGTGGACAGGTTCAGCACCTTCAGGCGCCGCTCACCGGTCACCAGCTCCTGGTAGCCACGCCGGTACAGTTCCTGGATCAGCTCCAGGTCCACCACCGAGTAGTTGGTGTTGCGGTGGTACGCGAGCACCCGTTCCTTCACCGCGTCCGGCGCGCCGTAGAACGTGTCGACCGCGGCCGGGTCGAACACCCTGTTCGCGAACGGGCTGTCGTCGGCCGGTGAGTACCCGTACCGGCCGAACACCGCGCACACCTCGGCGTGCGGATAGCGCCGGTGCACGTACTCGACGACCTCGGCGGCGCTCTGCCCGGCACCAAGCACGACGACCCTGCGCGGGTCGGAGTCCACCTTCTCCAGGCGCGACAGCAGCTCGTCGCTGTGCCACACCCGGTCCGACGGCTCGATCCCGGCGGGCAGCACGGGCCGCAGCCCGGTCGCGATCACGAGGTCCCGGCACCGCACCCGGCGGCCGAGCCTCGTGACGACCTCCACCTCGTCGACGCCCGACGCGCCCACGACCGGCCGGACGCCGACGACCTCAGCGCCGTAGTCGACCTGCGCGGCGAACCGGCTCGCCACCCACGACATGTAGTCGTTGAACTCGACCCGCGACGGGAACAGGGTCTTGTGGTTGATGAACTCCACCAGCCTGTCCTTGGCCGCGAGGTACGACAGGAACCCGTACTCGCTCGTCGGGTTGCGCATGGTCACGAGGTCCTTGAGGAACGACACCTGCACGGTCGCGCCGTCCAGCAGCATGTCCCGGTGCCAGGCGAACCCGTCCTGGCGTTCGAGGAACCGCGCGGTCACCCCGGGGTGCTCGGCGAGCGCGACCGCGAGCGCCAGGTTCGCCGGCCCGAAGCCGATGCCCACGACGTCGGCGCTCTCCTCCGCCCGCGACCTGATCAGCAGTGCCGCCTTCTTGTGCGGGAACACCACTTCCCCCGCGTGCCGGAACCCGGCGTTGCGGAAAGCCCGCTGCGAAGCCAGGTTCAGCACGTTCGGTTCCGCCACGACCTGCTCGCACTCGGGGTCGGCTGCCAGCAGCCCGTCCGCCACCGCGCGCAGCAGGGCGCTGCCCAGACCGCGTCCGACGTCCTGGGGGTCGCCGATCGCCACGTGCACACCGAGATCGTGCGATCCGGCCGGATAGTGCGCGGCGAGCCGGTCCCGCACCACGCGGTAGATCTCCAGGTACGCCACCGGGCGTCCGTCGTAGCTGGCCAGGCACGGCAGCGAGTGATCGCCCGCGAGCTGCCGCGCCAGTTCGTCCGCCCACTTCTGCCGCGGCCAGGCCTGGTCCCACGCGGCGGCCACGTGCGGGGTGTTCATCCAGCCCGCCACCAGGTCCGCGTCGTCCTGGCTCAGCGGCCGGACGCTCCACGGCGGTGGCAGCACGGGCAACGGCGGTGCATCTACCTCGGGATACGTCATCACCACTCCTCAGGCTTCGCGCAACGCGCGTTGGCCGAACCCGATCGCCGCCGTCACCAGCACACCCAGTCCGCTCACCAGGAACGCCGCCGGAGCGCCCGCACCGACCACCACCGTGCCGACGAGCACGGCCGACAGCGGGTAGGCGCCGAGCGTCACCGCGGAGAACGCCGCCATCACGCGGCCCCGCACGTCCGGCGGCGAGATCTGCTGCAGGATCGTCACGGCGAGGATGCTCAGCACCCCGGCGACCGCGCCGAGCACGAACATCGCGGCCATCGGCGCGACCGGACCGGGCAGCTGCGGGAACACGATCAGCACGGCGCCGTGGACGACCAGCAGTGCCACCGCGGCCAGGCCGCGCCGCCCGAACCCCCACAGCAGGCCCGCGATCAGCGTCCCGGCGAGCAGCCCGGCACCCTGGGCGCCGAGCAGCACACCGAACATCCGCTGGCCGTCGGCCGACCGCTCGTCCGCGAGCACCGGCAGGGCGACGTTCAGCGTGCCCGCCGACGCGAGGTGCAGCACACCCGCGATCAGCGTGATCGACAGGAAGAGCCGCGATCCCCGCACGAACGTCCAGAACCCGCCGTTGCCCTCGTCCGTGCGGACTCCCGGCCGGGAGCGCAGGAACAGCAGCGCGCAGGCGGAGAGGGCGAACGTGGCCGCGTCGATGGTGAGGACGGCCGCAGGCGTGAGCACCGCGCTGGCCAGCCCGCCGACGAACGTGCCCACCATGACGGTGAACACCAGGAGCCCCTCGCCGATCGCGTTGCCGGCCGCGAGCTCGTCCTCCTGCACGAGCGCGGGCAGCACCGCCCAGTACGCGGGCAGGAACACGCCGTCCAGCGCACCGAGCAGCACCACGCCGATCCCGAAGTGCAGCAGCTCGAACCGCTCCCCCGCGACCATCACCGCGAGCGCGGCGAGCACCGCGGCGCGGGCCACGTCGGTGCAGAGCATGACCGTGCGCGGCTGCCAGCGGTCGGCGAGCCACCCGCCGAGCGGGGACCCTGCCATGCGGGCGATCCCCAGTGCGGTGAGCATCGCGGTGAGGTCGGCCGCGTCGCCGTGCCGCAGCACCACGAACGGCAGTGCCACGACGAGCAGCATGTCGCCGAACGTGGACAGCATCTGACCACCGACCAGCCACCGGAACTCGGCGTGCCGCAGCGGCAGGAAGACTCCGCGCACGGACACCTCGGGGTTCGCCCGCGTCACGTCACAGCCCCGCTTCCGCCATGTGCCTGCGCAGGCTCAGCGGCCGCATGTCGGTCCACACCTCGTCGATGTGGGCGAGGCAGGTCTGCTTGTCGCCGCTCACGCCGGCCTCGCGCCAGCCCTGCGGCACCTCGCGGCCCACCGGCCAGATCGAGTACTGCTCCTCGTCGTTGATCACGACCGTGTACTGCTCAGACATGCTGTGCCTCCAAGGTT
Source organism: Lentzea flava (assembly GCF_014648475.1). Classification (GTDB taxonomy): domain Bacteria; phylum Actinomycetota; class Actinomycetes; order Mycobacteriales; family Pseudonocardiaceae; genus Lentzea; species Lentzea flava. Next base: position 35,364 of record NZ_BMRE01000005.1, read on the forward strand.
TCTTCCTGCTCGGCAACGACTTCCGGTTCCGTGCGGCGCAGTCTCCTCGCCGCGCCACCGATCCAGCTCCCGGCGAGCGCCAGCAGCAGCGCGTACACCAGGGACACCACGATCACGACCCAGCCGAGACCGCGGTTGTTCAACGCCATGGCGGCCACGAGATCCGCGACCGCGCCCAGCTGCGAACCCGCCTGCGCCGCCATCGACGCGCCCCAGGCGACCACCGTGCCCGCGAGCACCGCGAGCAGCACCCTCGTGCCCGCGAAGCGGAACACGGTCAGCGCGGCCACGAGGATCGTCACCCACCACCAGCCCACCAGCAGTGCCGCGGCGTCCAGCGCCGCGACCGCTGCGATGATCAGCACGACCCTCATGGCCGCAACCTCCATTCCGAGGTCCCCTTGACCGCGTCACCTTCCAGCACGGGCCAGAACTGCCCCTTCATCCACACCGGGACCCCGTTGGCGTACCAGGGGGACATCGGGTTCTCGCTCTGTCCCGCCGGGAAGATCGAGTTGGCCTCGCCGGTGCCCCAGTCGACGTTCAGCCGCCACGTCGGACCGGCGGTGGACAGGTTGGACAGCGGGTTGCCCGCGTCGTCGTCCCGCGTGCCGACCGAGGTGTTGATCGTGCGCGGGTTGCCGCCCCACGGCATCGGGCCGACGTCGAGCGCCGAGATGCCCAGCAGCGACGGGAAGAGCACCCGCTGGTACCTGTCGTACCGCCAGCCGTTGAGGTCCGCGCCGAACTTCTCGACGGTCCGCTTGACCGACTGGTGGAACGCCTCGCGCAGCACCTGGGTGGTCGTGCGCTTGGTGCCGTCGGGCAGGCTGAAGTACTTGTTGTCCGGGTCGTGCTGGATCCAGCCGAGCACGGTGCCGCGCAACGTCTCCTGCGCCCACGCTCCGGCGTCCGGTCCCTTGGGCAGCAGGTACTCGCCGGGGTTCTGCTTGACGCCGTAGTGCTTCCACCACGGCTCGAACGTCACCCACGAGACCCGGTTCTTGAACGAGTCGAAGAAGGCGGGCGCCAGCGACTCGGGTCCCGCGGTGAAGTCCCAGCCCCGCAACATGTCCACGACCTGCTGCTCGGAGCCCGACAGCTGCTCGCCGTTCAAAGCCTCCAGCAGCAGCGGGACGAGCTGGCGGGCGTTGTTGTCGTGCCAGTCGCTCTGCATCGCCGCCGTCTCGGCGAACGACAGCTTGCCCGCGGAGGTGATCCGGTCGACGATCTCGCCGTCGCGCCAGCCGTGCAGCACCCAGTTGTACGACGTCGAGTACTGGTACGGGTAGTCGCCGGTGACCTCGCGCTGGTTCGCCGAGACGATGTAGCCCTCCGGCGGGTTGACCGACGACGGCAGCGCCTCGAACGGGATCGAGCCGGTGATCTCCGCCGTGCCGTCACCGGGCAGCGGCAGCGTCGGCGGATGCCCGTCGACCTGGGGCGCGACGCCCGCGTTGAACATCGCGATGTCGCCGTGCCGGTCGGCGTAGGAGAAGTTCAGCGCCGGGGTGACCCAGTTGCTGAGGCTGTCGCGGAACTCCTGGATGTTCCTGGCGCGCAACATCTTCAGCATGCTGTGCAGGTTGTCGTTGGGCAGCGTGCCCGCCCACCACACGGCCGCGGTGAGACCTTCGACCTCCATCACCGGGCCGTGCGAGGTGAGTTTGATCGTGTGGTCCACATCGGACTGGCCGCGCACGGCGATCTTCTCGCGCAGCAGCGTCATCGGCTGCCACGATCCCTTCGAGAAGAACTCGTCCGGCCGTCCCTGCTCGGTCTTCTCCAGGTAGTACAGCGTGGTCGGGCGCTGCGAGGCGGTGAGGCCCCAGCTGAAGTCGTCGGTCTTGCCCAGCAGCGGCACCGGCAGGCCGGGCGTGGTGACGCCGCTGAAGTGGTAGCCGGGGCTGCGTCCTTCGAGCTGGTACCAGATCGACGGCAGGCTGTGCGGCAGGTGCGGGTCGGCCGAGAGGATCGGCTTGCCGGACTCGGTGCGGCTGCCGGAGACGACCCAGCTGTTGCTGTGGCCCATGGTGCCCATGCCGCTGTTCGGCAGTTCGCCCAGCCGTTCCAGCAGCGGTGCGAGCTCCGAGCCCGCGCCGAGAGCGAGCGGCCCGTCCGGCTTGGTCTGGCCGGCCGCGCTCGCCTTCGTGGTGCCGTTGCCCGGATCCGGGAACGACCGTTGCGGCAACGGCGTCAGCGGGAGCTTCTTGAACGGCCCCTTGTCGTACGGGTGCTGCTTGTTCTCCGGCACGTCCGGGAACCACGCCTTGAAGGCCTCCGTCCCCATCGCCTTCTCGGCGTAGGAGAACAACGGCGCCTGCGAGTCGAAGCTGATCTTCTGGCCCACGAGTCGTTGCACGGCAAGGCTGTCCACGGGTGACCAGTCGGCCGGTTCGTAGCCGAGCACCGCGAACTGGGTGGGCATCCGGTTGCCCGACCGCAGCTCGCGCAGCGCCGCGTTGACGCCGTCGCTGTAGGACTGCAGGGTCGCCTTCGCCGGGTTGTCGTCCCCCAGCGCCGCCCAGTCGCGTTCGGCGGCCCTGCGCAGGCCGAGGTCGCGCTGGAACCTGTCGACCTCCAGCGTCGCCGCGCCGATCACCTCCGACAGCGTGCCGTTGGCCTGCCTGCGCGTGAGGTCCATCTGCACCAGCCGGAAGCGGGCGTGCAGGTAGCCGATCACGCGGAACAGGTCCTGGTCGTCGCCGGTCCTGACGTGGGCGATGCCGTTGTCCTCGAACGACACCGTCGCCGGGTTCTTCAGGCCTGGCAACGCCATCTCGCCGGACCGGGCGGTGCCCGCGTCGGCGGACAGGCGCCACACGCCGGTGCCGGGGTTGAGCGCGGTGCCGAGTGCCGGCAGCGCGCCGAGGCCGGTGGCCGACGGCACGAGCACGAGCGACGCGAGCACCAGGCCGCCCAGCACGTCCAGCAGCCGCCGGAAGGAGACACGTTTCATCGGTTCCGCTCGCTTTCGTGGTCGCTCTCGTGCATCCGTGCCGCGAACGCCGCCGCGGTCGCCTCGCCGAAGAGGTCGGCGGGACCGAGGCGGTGCCCGGTGTCCTGCTGGATCCGGACGAGCGCGGTCATCGCGGCGAGCGACGATCCGCCGTGGTCGAAGAAGTCGTCGGTCACGCCGAGCCGCTCGTCCCCCAGGGCGGCGCGAAGGTGGCCGAGCACCAGCGCTTCCAGCTCGTCGCGCGGCTCGACTCCCGCCGGCCGGTGCGTTTTCGGTGCGGTGATCCGCTCGACCTGGGGTGCGGGCCGTGGTGGTTCGTCACCGAACAGCGGCCGGGTGTCGTCGGTCAGCCAGTCGAGCACCACGACGACCCGGTCCAGCAAGCCGGTCATCTGCGGCTCGTCGAAGACGTCCCGGTTGAACTCCAGGTCCAGCAGCAGCCCACCGGACCGCTGGTGCACGTCGAGGGTGAGGTCGTACTTCGACACCCCCGGCTCCGGCTGCTCACCGGTCACCTCGACACCGGGCCAGCTCACGTCGTGCCGTGGTGTGTCCTGGCCGTTGCACATCACCTGGAACAGCGGTGCGCGGGCAGGGTCGCGCGGCGGTCGGAGGTGGTCGACGATCCGCTCGAACGGCACGTCCTGGTGGGCGTAGGCGTCCAGGCAGACCCGGCGCGCGGCGGCGAGCAGCTCCTCGGCCGAGGTCTTCGCCGTGGACAGCCGCAACGGGACCACGTCGATGAAGCAGCCGACGAGCCCGACCACCTCCGGCCGTTCCCGTCCGGCGATCGCCGTGCCGATGACGACCTCGTCCTGGCCGGACAACCGGGTCAGGACGGTCGCGTAGGCGACGAGCACGACCATGAACACGCTGGCGCCGTGCCGGTGCGCCAGCTCTGCCACCCGCCGGGTCAGCGGTTCCGGCACGGCCAGCTGGACGCGGTCGCCCGCCAGGGTCGGCGTGGCGGGACGCGGCCGGACGGTCGGCAGCTCCAGCGTGGCGGGTGCGCCGACGAGCACGTTCGCCCAGTGCGCGAGGCCGGCGGCCAGCACGTCGCCGGACATCCGGTCCCGTTGCCACAGCGCGTAGTCCCCGTACTGGACGGGCAACTCCGGCAGCTCCGGCTCACGGCCGTCGTGCAGCGCCGTGTAGGCGATCGACAGTTCGCGGCCCAGCACGCCCAACGACCAGCCGTCGCACGCGATGTGGTGCACGACCATCAGCAGGACGTGCTCGTCCGGGGCGATCCTGACCAGCACCACCCGCAGTGGCGGCGCCGACCACAGGTCGAACGGCTCCGCCAGCGTCTCGGCCCTGATCCGGTCGAGATCACCTTCGACGATCGTGAGCGGTACCGCCCACTCCTCGGCGACGACCTGCACCTGGGCGTCGGGCTGGTAGCGGGTGCGCAGCACCTCGTGCCGGTCGACGACCAGTTGCAACGCCTCGTGCAGCAGGTCCACCCGCAGCTCGCCGGTCAACCGCAGCACGATCGGCAGGTGGTAGGCGCCGCCGGGGCTGAGCTGCTCCAGGTACCAGAACCTGTGCTGCTGGAACGACAGCGGGAACGTGTACTCGGTCATGGCGCCACCCGCCGGCGTGCGGCGCGGTCGACCGCGATGATCGGGGCGGTCCGCGTGCCCCGGCCGAGCGCGGCCACCACTCCCGCCACGGTCGGCGCGAGGAACACGTCCTTCACCGAGACGTCCGTTCCGGTGCGTTCCCGCACGCCCACCGCGATCCGCGGTATCTGCAGGGAATGCCCGCCGAGTTCGAAGAAGTCGTCGTGCAGTCCGATGTCCCCGATGCCGAGCACCTCGCACACCACCGCGGCGACCGCCCTCTCCTGGTCCGTGACCGGTGGTTCCTGCACGCCCGCGGCCGTCACGCCGGGCCGAGGCAGGTTCACGCGGTCGAGCTTTCCGTTGGTGGCACGGGGAATCCGGTCCATCGGCACGAACAGCGACGGCACCATGTGCCCAGGCAGCAGCTCACGCAGGTGGTCCCGCAACGGCTCCACGTCGTCGGTGACCACGTAGGCCACCAGCCGGGTCTGGCCAGGGCCCGGTGTGTCGGCCAGGACCACGGCCTCGCGCACGGACGGATGCCTTCTGAGGGCCTCCTCGACCTCGCCCGGTTCCACCCGGAACCCGCGCACCTGCACCTGGTGGTCCTTGCGGCCGAAGAACTCCAGCTCGCCGTCGTCGGTCCACCGCACGAGGTCACCGGTCCGGTACATCCGGCTGCCGGGCGGGCCGAACGGGTTGGGCACGAAGGCCGCCGCCGTCACACCCGGCCTGTTCAGGTAGCCGCGGGCCAGGCCTCGGCCGGCGATGCACAGCTCGCCGATCACGCCGGGTGGCACCAGGTCGAGGCCGTCGAGCACGTACACGGTGGTGTCCGGGTCCGGCACGCCGATCGGCACCGCCGTGATCGGCCCGTCGGTGGCGCGCCACAACGTCGAGTTGACCGTGGCTTCCGTTGGGCCGTAGGCGTTGAACAGCGTCCGGCCCGGCCCGTGCCGGCCGACGACCTCGGCCGGCACCGTTTCCGAGCCGGTCAGCACCGTGCCGTTCGCGGGCAGTTCGCAGTCCTCCGGCAGCACCGCGAGCAGCGAGGGCGGCAACGCCATGTGCGTGATCTCGTTGCGCGCCAGGAAGTCCGTCAGCGCCCGGTCGGGCAGGCGGACCTCGCTCGGCGCGACCACCAGCGTGCCGCCGACCAGCAACGACATGCACAGCTCCCAGAACGCCACGTCGAAGCTGATCGAGGCGAACCCCACCACACGGCTGTCCTCGGTCACGCCGCAGCGTTCGGTCGCGGTCGCGATCAGCCCTGGTACGCCCGCGTGCGTGACCGCAACACCCTTCGGCGTGCCCGTGGAACCGGACGTGTAGATCACGTACGCCAGACAGGTGGGCAGCGCGTTCCGTTCGGGCGCGTGGTCCGGGTAGCCGGTGGTGTCGAGGTCGTCCGGTCCGATGACGAACACCGGCTTCGCGTCGGCTCTCATGAGCTCCACGCGGTGCGCCGGGTAGGCGGGGTCCAGCGGCAGGTAACCGGCGCCGGACTTCAGCACGGCGACCATCGCGACGATCATCTCCAGCGATCGCGGCAGCATGATCCCGACCAGCCGGTCCGGCGCCGCGCCGTGCTCGATCAGCTTGTGCGCCAACCGGTTCGCGGCCTCGTCGAGCCGGCGGTAGGTCAGTGCGGTGCCGCCGAACACGACCGCCGGGTGGTCCGGGCGGACCTTCGCGCGTGCCTCGAACAGGTCGGCGAAGCAGGCGTCCGGCATCGCGCAGGCCGTGTCGTTCCAGCCGGTCAGCAGCCTGGTCCGCTCGTCGTTCGCCAGCACCTCGATGCCGCTGATCGGGCGGTCCGGATCGGCGGCGACCTGGCGCAGCACCTCGTGCAGGCGTGCGCCGAGGCCCTCGACGGTGGTCCTGCCGAACCTGTCGGTGGCGTAGATGATCGAGGCCTGGCCCGTGTGATCGAGCGCGAACGCGAGGTCGGCCTTGGCGGACAGCTCCGGCACGGGGTGCGGGCGGGCGGTCAGTCCCGGCAGGGCGGGTGTCGCGACGGGCTTGTCGCGGTAGGCGACGTACACGCCGAACAACGGGTGTGAGCCGGGTGCGCGAGCCGGGTTGAGCGCCTCGACCAGCCGGTCGAACGGCAGGTCGGCGTGCTCGAAGGCTTCGAGGTCCGCGTCCCGCACCCGTGCCAGCAGTGCGGCGAAGCCCGGATCACCGGAGACGTCGGTGCGCAGCACCACCGCGTTGAGGAAGAGGCCGACCAGGTCGTCCAGCTCGGAGTGGCCGCGGGTGTCCGCCGGGGTGCCGAGCGGGATGTCCGCGCCCGCGCCCATCCGGTGCAGCAGCACCGCGACGGCGGCCTGCCAGACCATGAACGGCGTCGCGTTGTGCCGTGCCGCGAGGTCCAGCAGTGCCTGGCGCAGGTCGTCACCGAGTCCGAAGTGGACGGTGTCACCGCGGTGGGTGGGGTGGGCCGGCCCGCGTCGTTCACCGGGCAGGCTCAGCCGTGCGGGCAGGTCCGCGAGGCGGTCGCGCCAGAACGGCAGCGAGTCGTCGTGCTGACGCCGTTGCCAGGCCGCGTAGTCGGCGTACTGCACGCGCAACGGTGCCCAGCCAGGGGCGTTTCCGGCGGTGCGGGCCGTGTACGCGGTGGTGAGATCGATGAGCAGCGGCCGCATCGACGACTCGTCGCCCGCGATGTGGTGCAGCACGATCAGCAGCACGTGGTCCTGCTCGCCGAGCTCGAACAGCCAGGCGCGCAGAGGTGCGGCGGTGGTCAGGTCGAACGCGTGCGCCGCGGCGGTGACGACCTGGGCGTCCAGTTCGGCCTCGGTGGTGCGGTGGACTGTCAGGACGTCCGCGGGTTCCCGCACGACCGGCCGTGGCACGCCGCCACGTTCGGAGAACACCGTGCGCAGCACGTCGTGCCGTGCCTGGAGGTCGATCAGAGCTTCGGACAACGCCGGTACGTCGAGCACACCGGTCAGCCGCAGCGCGAAAGGCATGTTGTAGACGGGGTTCGGGCCGTCGAGGCGGTGCAGGAACCAGAGCCGCTCCTGCGCCGATGACAACTCGTCTCTCGTCGACGGTTCGATCGGTGACCGGACCGTCTCGTCGGCCAGCCGTGGCGCCAGCTCGGCGATGGTCGGGTGTTCGAACACCTCGCGCAGCGCGATCCGGTGGCCCAGCCTGGTCACCATGCGGGTGGCCAGCATCGAGTGGCCGCCGAGGTCGAAGAACGAGTCGTGGACCGAGATGTCCTGCTCGCTCACGTCCAGCACGTCCGCCCAGATCCGCTGAAGAGTCCGTTCCTCGGGTGTGCGCGGGGCGACGTGGTGCGTGGTGGCCGTCGCCGCGGCCGGATCGGGCAGCGCCGCGCGGTCGACCTTGCCGTTGGGCGTGTGCGGGACGTGCGCCAGCTCCACGAACACCGACGGGACCATGTACTCGGGCAGGGACTCCCGCAGGTGTGCCCGCAGCTCCTCCGCCGGGGCCGGGCCCACGACGTAGGCGACGAGCCGTTCGTCGCGCGCGACCACGACCGCCTCGGTCACGCCGGGGTGGTCGGCCAGCCGTGCCTCGACCTCGCCGGGCTCGATCCGGTGCCCGCGGATCTTCACCTGGGCGTCGCGCCTGCCCTCGAACCGCAGCACGCCGTCCTGGGTGAACCTGGCGAGGTCGCCCGTGCGGTACATCCGCCGGCCCGCGGCCCAGGGCGACGGGACGAACCGTTCGGCGGTCAGGCCGGGACGACCGTGGTAGCCGTGCGCGACACCGGCACCGCCCAGGCACACCTCGCCGAGCACGCCCACCGGAACCGGCCGCAACGCGTCGTCGAGGATCATCACGTCGGTGTTGGCGATCGGCCGGCCGAGCCCGATCGCGTCCGGGTCCGTGACGCTGTCCACTGTGGACCAGATCGTCGTCTCGGTGGGCCCGTACTGGTTGCCCACCACCAGACCGGCCTGAAGGAGCGCCGCGGCCACGTCGGCAGGAAGCGCCTCGCCACCGCACCACGCCCGGAGACCGGTGGGCAGGTGTGCGCCGGAGTCGATGAGCATCCGCCAGGTGGACGGCGTGGCCTGCACGACGGTGGCCTTCGTGCGGGCGATGAGGTCCGCCAGCAGCACCGGGTCGGTCGCCTGGTCCGCCGACGCCACCACCAGCCGGGAGCCGGTGAGCAGCGGGCCGAACAGCTCCAGCACCGAGATGTCGAACGACAGCGTCGTCACCGCGACCACGGTGTCCTCGGGTGTGAGTCCCCAGGCCTCGGTCATGGAGCCGAGCAGGTTGAGCACCGCGCCGTGCGGCACGAGCACGCCCTTGGGCCGCCCGGTCGAGCCGGACGTGTACATCACGTACGCGCGGTCGTCGCCGGTGACCTCCGGCAGCGGATGTTGTTCCCCGGTCAGGTCGTCGGTCGTGTGGATGACGAGCTTCGCGTGGGAGTCGGCCACCATCGCGCGCAACCGCTGTTCGGGGAACGCGGGATCGAGCGGCAGATAGGCCGCGCCGGCCAGCCAGACGCCCAGCAACGCCTCCACCACGTGCGCGGACCGGGGCAGCAACACCCCGACGACGTCACCCCTGCGCACACCCTTGTGCGCGAGCGAGGTGGCGATCTCGGTGGCACGCCGCAGAACCTGGCTCGCGGTCAGCTCGACGTCGTCGTCCGCCACGACCGCCCGCGCGTGCACGGCCCCCGCCGTCGTGCCGGGCGGAACGGGCACGGTGACGCCCTGGCCGAGGCTGCGCAGCCAGCGCCGCTCACCGTCGGACATGACGTCCACTTCGGACACCGGCGTGTCGTCGGAGGTGTCGGCGAGCCGCTCGAGCACGGTGCCGAGGCGTTCGACGAGCCGTTCGACCCCGCACTCGGAGAACACGTCGAGGTTGAACTCGACGTGACCGCCGATCTCGTGGGGCTGGTCACGCAGCCAGAACGTGAGGTCGTGCTGCGCGGTGCCGTTGTCGACCCGGATCGGCGTGGCGGCCACACCGGGAAACGCGGGCGTCGGCACCGGTCCGCTCTCCAGCGCCAGCATCACCTGGAACACCGGCGTTCTGGACAGGTCGCGTTCCGGCTTCAGGTGCTCGACGAGCCGTTCGAACGGCAGGCCCTGGTGCGCGTAGGCGTCCAGGCAGGTGTCCCGCACCCTGCGCAGCACCTCGCCGACCGACGGATCCCCGGTCAGGTCCAGCCGCAGCGGTGCCACGTCGATGAAGCAGCCGATCAGGTGCTCGACCTCCGGCCGCTCCCGCCCGGCGATCGGCGTGCCGATGACCAGGTCGTCCTGCCCGGCACACCGGCGCAGCACGATCGCGAGCCCAGCCAGCAGCACCATGAACGGCGTGACGTCGTGCGCGGCCGCGACCTTGCGCACGGCGGCGGTGCCACCGGCCTCCAGCCCGATCGGCACCGTGCCGCCCCGCCCGCGGAACACGGCGGGACGCGGCTTGTCGGTGGGCAGGTCGAGGACGAGCGGCGCTCCGGCGAGCCGGTGCCCCCAGTGGCGGAGCAGGTCGTCGTGCGGCAGCTCGCGTTGCCACCGGGCGAAGTCGCCGTACGCGATGGGCAACTCGGGCAGGCCGGGCGTGCGGTTCTCCCTGATCGCGCCGTACGCGGCGGACAACTCGCCGGCCAGCACACCGACCGACCAGCCGTCGCAGGCGATGTGGTGCACCGTGAGCAACAGGATGTGCTCGGCGTCCGCCAGCCGCACGACGAGCGCGCGCAACGGATGCTCGGTGGTGAGGTCGAACGGCGTGCGCGCCGCCTCCTCCAACAGTCCCAGCGCACCTTCGGGATCGGAGTCCACAACGGACAGTGCCGGAACGACCTTCTCCGACACGCGCAGGATTCCGTCGCCGACGAGCGACCGCAACGGCTCGTGCCGCTCGACCACGACCGCGAGCGCCTGGCGCAGTGCCGCGAGGTCGAGGTCACCTTCCAGCCGCACCGCCAGTGGAATGGTGAAGCGCGGCGAGCCGGGGTCGTACTGCTGCGTGAACCACAGGCGCTCCTGGGCGAACGACAGCGGCGACTCCGCGCTTTCCGCGCGCCGCAACGGCCCGCGGTCCTGCTGCTGCTCGATGGCCCGCGCGGTGCCCGCGACCGTCGGATGCCCGAACACCGCCGCCACACCGACATCGCGGTCCAGCTCCCGCGACAGGCGGGCAGCCAGCCTGGTGGCCAGCAGCGAGTGGCCGCCGAGCGCGAAGAAGTCGTCGGTCCTGGCAATGCTGCCCTGGTCGACCCCCAGCACGTCCGCCCAGCACCGGGCCACCAGCTCCTCCAGCGCACCGGCGGGCGGCTCGCGGTCGGGCGGCGGGGTGAGGCGGCCGGTGTCCGGCTGACCGTCCGGCGTGCGCGGGATGGTGTCGAGGGTGACGAACGCGGTCGGCGCGTGTCCGCCGAGGCGTGCTCGCAGGTCGTCGTGATCAGCGGTGCCCACGAGGTAGGCGACAGTGGCGTCGTCGCGGTGGACGATCGCCGCGTCGGCGATGCCGGGCTGGGCGCGCAACCAGCGTTCCAGCGACACGAGCTCGATGCCGTCGGCGCGGGCGACGGCTTGCAGGCCGGTGCGCAGCAGACGGGTGTGGTCGCCGGGCACGAGTCGTTCGGCGGTGAGGCGCGGGAGGTCGGCGAAACCGATGCCGTCCAGGGCCACGCACAGCTCGCCCGGCCAGCCCGGTGGCTGTGGGCGGAACCGGGGGTCGAGGACGACGGTGTCGCCGTCGTGCCACCACGACCGGTCGCCGGGCTGGGTTTCCTCGTCGGTCGCCACAGCGTCACCGTCGTGCCGCACCGGCCTGGTCTCGTCACCAGCCACCACAGCGTCACCGTCATGCCGCACCGACCGCTGACCAGGCCGGGTCCCATCGCCCAGCACCACGGCATCACCAACGTGCCGCACCGACCGGGTCCCCTCGCCGGTCACCACGGTGTCACCGTCGTGCCGCACCGACCGCTGACCGGACCTCGTTTCCTCGTCCACCACCAGGCCGCGCCACAGCTCGATCACCGCGTCAGCGGACCCAACCGGCGCGGACCCTCCGGCGGGCGCACTCCCCGCGAGCCGCGCGAGATCACCCTGACTCACCACAACGCCGGGCGGCAGCACCGCCGCGGGCAGACCCGGATGCGGCACCGGCAACTCCCCACCGGGGTCCGCCGTGCTGTCCGCGCTGATCCGCGGCACCCCGGAGAACCCGGCCATCGACGCCGCCCCCGCCGTGACCACCAGGCACGGGTCGTGCTCGGCCACCGCGGTCCAGATCCGATCGGCCGGGTCGTCGGGGTTCAGCACGAGGTGATGCCCACCCGCCCGCACGACCGCCAGGCACGCCACCGCGAGATCGGTTCCCGCCGGGGCGAACACCGCGACCGGGCGGCTCGCCAGCGTCACGTCGTCGCAGTGGCTGCGGATCGTGCGCGCCAACCGGTCCGCGCGGCCCGTCAGGTCACCCCGGGGCTGGAGAACCGCAGGCCCACGAGGAGTGAACCGGGCGAGCGAGACGTCCTCCACCGGCCGTGACGGGTCCGCGATCACCGCGCGCATCGCCGTCACGACACCGGCGACGACGTCGGAATCGAGCACGGCGGTGTCGTGGACGCAGGTCAGCCCCTGAGAGTTCACGTCCACGGTGAGCGGGAACTTCGCCGATCCCGCTTCCACCGGCACCGGCGTGGCGCCGGCGCCGGCGAGGCGGTCCACCGGCAGGTCCGGGGTGATCGTCAGCAGGACGTCGAACAGGCGCGGCCGCTGCACCACCGCGGCGTGGCCCACCGCCGAGCGGATCGCCGCCCCGGCGAGGTCCACCAGGTCGTGGAACGTCGTGGCACCGTCCCAGCGCAGCCGCACGGGCAGCGTCATCACCAGGAACCCGACGGTGTGCTGGGTGTCGGGGGTGCCGCGGCCGGCGAACGGCATGCCGATCACCACGTCGGTCCGGCCGGTCAGCCGTCCCCACGCGGCGGCCAGGGCCGCCAGCCACACCGCGTACTCGGTGGTTTCCCGAGCGAGCCCGGACACGTCCGGAGCGTGGTGGTGCGACGTCCGGCAGCCCGGTGAGCCTGCGATCAACGGCAGCGCAGGAGGTGTCCAGTCCTCCAGCAGCGATGTCCAGTAGCCGTCGTCGGAACCGGCCGCGACCTCGCGCAGTGCCAGGTCGACCGGGTGCAACGCCGGCACAGCCGGTGCTCCCGCCAGTTCGCCGAACAGCACCGACACCGCCACACCGTCCGCCACGACGTGGTGCACCACGAGCAGCAGCAGGTGGTCGACAGGGCTCAGCCGCCACAACACGGACCGGAACAACGGACCGGACCGCAGCGAGAACGGCTCCATCGCGAGGGATCGGGCCGAAGCGAGCGCCTCGTCGAACGAAGCAGCGTCCACAACGGACAGAGAGTGCGTCCTCGACGCCACGACCCGTTGCAGCGGCTGGCCGTCGATCGCGACGAACGTCGTGCGCAACGATTCGTGCCGATCCACCAGGTCCTGCAACCGGCGCTGCAGAAGAGCGACGTCGAGCTCGCCGCGCAGCCTCAGCAACGCGGGCATGTGGTAGGCGCTGTCGCCGGGGTGCACCTGGTCGTGCAGCCACAGGCCGCGCTGGGCCGCCGTCACCGGGAAGAGTCCCTCGCGCTCGCCGGGCGGAGCGCTCATGCGGGCCAGCAGCGCGCGCTGGGCCTCGGTCAACGTCGTGGTCACGGCCGATCACCCTCCAGCTGCTCCAGTGCCTCCACCGGCAGGGCCGCCACGTGGCTCAGCAGCACCTCGCTCAGGTCGATGCCGGTCGGTGCGGCGGCGGTCTGCTGTGCCAGCACGGCGCCGAGCGACGCGACCGTCGGGTGCTCGAGGACGTGCCGCAGCTCCACCGCCAGGTCCAGGCGGGCCGCCACCTCGGCCGAGACCCGTGCCGCGAGCAACGAGTGCCCGCCCAGGTGGAAGAAGTTGTCGGTGCGGCCCACCCGCGGCTGGTCGAGCAGTTCCGCGAAGATCGACGCGAGGACCGACTCGATCTCGCCGGACGGCGGCTCGTACTCGGCGGTCACCGGACTGGGCAGACGAGTCCTGTCGATCTTGCCGTTCACCGTCATCGGCCACTCGGTCAGCAACACCACCTGGTCCGGCACCATCGGTCCCGGCAGCCGGGAACGCAGGTGCTGCTGGAGATCCGCGGCGAGCGACAGGTCGTCGACCTGGGCGTAGCCGATGAGCCTGGTGTCCGGCGCCGCGCCCGAGGCGATGACGAGCGCGGTCCGCACGTCCGGGTGCGCTGCCAGAGCGGCCTCCACCTCCCGCGGCTCGACGCGCATGCCGCGCACCTTCACCTGGGAGTCGGACCGGCCGAGGAACACCAGCTGCCCGTCGGCGCGGTGGTAGGCGCGGTCACCGGTGCGGTAGAGCCGTTGTCCCGCGACGAAGGGCGACGGGACGAACCGCTCGGCGGTCAGGCCGGGGCGGCCGTGGTAACCGCGGGCGACGCCGAGGCCGCCGATGTGGATCTCGCCCACCGCGCCGGGCGGCACGAGGTTGCCCGCCGCGTCGAGCAGGTGGATCGGGCCGTTGGTCACGGAGAACCCGAGCGGGGTGATGCCCTCCTCCGAGCCCTCGGGATCGAGGTGGTGGAACGTGGCCCACACGGTGGTCTCGGTCGGGCCGTATCCGTTGATCACCAACGGCACGGCCGAGGCGATCCGGCGCAGCAACGGTTGCGGGATCGGCTCGACCCCGACCAGCAACGCCCGCAGCGAGACGGGATGAGCGGCCAGCCAGTCGGCCGCGGCGGGCAGGAGGTGCGGCGGCAGGTAGGCGCTCACGATCCGGCGGTCGGCCAGCCAGCGCAGCACGGCCTCGGCGTCGTTGCGGATGCCGGCCGGGCAGACGTGCACGGTCGCGCCCGCCGTCAACGCGGTGAAGACCTCGTGCACCGACACGTCGAAGCCGGGGCTGGTCCACCAGCCGCACGCGTCGCCGGGGCCGAGCGGCACGCGGGCGCGGTAGTCGGCGACCAGGTTGAGCACACCCCTGTGTCCACATGCGACACCCTTGGGGGTGCCGGTCGAGCCGGACGTGTAAATGAGGTGGGCCAACCGGTCCGGGTGCGTGGGACCCGCGGGTGCCTCGGCAGCTGCGGGAACGTCCTCGACGAGCACCACGCGGCCGCGCAACAACGACGCGCGGTCACGGGCCAGATCCGCGTTGGTCACCAGCACAGGCGGGGTGGCATCGGCCAGGATCGCGGCCAGCCGGGGATCCGGGTGGTCGACGTCGAGCGGCAGGTACGGCGAGCCGATGCGCTGGACCGCCAGCATCGCCGCGACCAGGTCGCGTCCCCGAGGCAGCAGCACGGCGATCGGTGCTTCCGCAGGCACCTCGCCCAGTGCGACGGCGAGCGCCGCGGAACGAGCCGCCAGTTCGGCGTAGGTCAGCGAGCCTTCCTCGTCCACGACGGCGATCGCGGACGGATGTGCCGCGCACATCGCGAGCACCGCCTCCGGGATCGACACACCGCTGACCGGTGAGCTGGTGTTGAGCTCCAGCGCGGCCCGCTGTTCGGCGGGGGTGAGCATCGCGACCTCGTGCGGCCGCAGCGAAGGGTTGGTCACCACCGCGTCGAGGACGTTCGCCCAGTGCCCGGCGAACGCGGCCACCTCGGACTCGCGCAGCGCCTCGCTGTCGTAGGTCAGGGAGCACGTCAGCCCGGCCGCCGTCGCGACGATCTCCACGGTCAGCTCGAACGGTGCGGTCCGCTGGGTGACGAACCGGGTTCGCGCCGTCAGCCCGCCGAGATCGCCTTCGTCGGCCAGCAACGACAGAGCGTGCCCGCCGGGGGTCTGCTGTTGCAGCAACAACACGCGGATCAGGTCCGACCCGCGTTCGGCCGGCACAAAGTTCTCCACGATCCGCTGGTACGGGTACTCCTGGTGGGCCTGCACCGCCGCGACGCGGCCGCTGAACGCCGCCAGGTGCGCGGTGAAGTCCGCCTCGGGGTCGATCTCGCACACCAGCGGCAGCGGGTTGACGAAGTAGCCGACCGCGGACACGGACTCCGGGTCGAGCCTGCCGGGCGCGGGAACACCCAGCACGAACCGGTGTTCGGAGGTGTAGCGGTGCAACGTCCACGCGAAGCTGGTGGCCAGCACGGAATACGGCGTCGTATCGGCTCGCGCGGCAAGCGAGCGCACCGCGGCGAGAACCTCAGGGGAGAGCCGCATCCGGTGCCGTCCGGTCGGGGCGGCGACTCGCCGGTGCGGACGGGCCTGCGGCAGCGCGGCGGACGGCGGCAGTTCGGCCAGCTCGGAGCGCCAGAACTCGGCGAGCTCACGCCCGCGGTCACCGCTCAGCAGCGCTTCCTGCCTGGCCGCGCACCGCGCCGGATCGCCTGGTTCCGTCCACTGTGGAGTGGCGCCTGCGGAGAGCGAGCGATAGGCCTCGCCGAACTCCCGCGCCAGCACGTCGAGAGACCACACGTCACAGGCCATGTGGTGCGCGCACAGCACGAGCACGTCGTCGCGCCCGGCCGCACGGATCAGCGCCGCCCGCCACAGCGACCCGCCCGCGGGGTCGATGCCCTCGGCCGCGTGCCGGTCCACCACCGCGTCGAACTCCTCCGGCGCGGTGTCCACCACGCGCAATGTCAGCGGTTTCGGGCACGGCTCGCGGCGCGGGACACCGGCCACGTCCGGGAAGTACGTGCGCAGCGCGGGATGCCGTTCGGCGAGGAAGTCGATCGTGCGGGTGGCGATCTCCGCGTCGATCCCGCCGACGACCTCCAGACCGATGGCGAGCACGTAGTGGTCGGGGTCGCCGGAAAGCCTCGTGGCGAGCCACAGCCCGCGTTCGCCGTCGCTGAGCAGGCTCCCGTCGAACGAACCGGTCTCGACCGGCCGGGCGGCCACGGCGGCCGCCGCCAGCCGCTGCGCGCTCGCCCCGCCGAGCAGGTCCGCGAGTGGCAGCTCCACACCCAGTTCGCGCTGGACCGCCTGCCGCAGCTCGACCGCGCGCAACGAGTCGAGCCCGGCCGCCGTCAACGAGGCGTCGACGGCCACCGACGACGTCTCCAGCACGGCCGCCGCCAGCTCGGCGATCCGGGCCGCACGCGGATCGGCCGCAACCTCCACAGTGGACACGACAGGGACGAGCAACGAAAGCTCTCCGTCCCGGTGCATCCTGGCGCATTCCGCCCGCCGGATCTTGCCGCTCGGCGTCTTGGGGATCGTGCCGCGCGCCACGAGCAGGACGTGCTCGGCCCGCACCCCGAAGGTGGCGATCAACGTCGACTGGACGGCGTCCGCCACCCCGTCGGCGGACCCGACCAGCTCGGCGAGGACAGCGAGTTCACCGTCGGCCTCGAACGCGGCGACGGCACCGGGCCGGATCGCGGCGTGGCACCCGGTGAGCGCGTGCTCGACGTCCTCGGCGAACAGGTTGCGGCCGCGCACGATCACGACGTCCTTGAGCCGTCCGGAGACGTACAGCTCACCGTCGACGAGGCAACCGAGGTCGCCGGTGCGCAGGCCGTCCGGGGTGAACGTCGCGGCGGACAGCGCCTCGTCCCCCCAGTAGCCGCGCGCCACGCTCGGCCCGCGCAGCCAGATCTCGCCGACCTCGCCGTCAGGCAGCAGCTGCCCTTCGGGGGAACGGATTTCCAGCGAGTGACCGGCGATCGGCGTGCCGCACGACACCACGCCGTCCCGCACCCGGTACCCGGTCAGGCGCAGCCCGCCCGTGGCGATCAGGGTGCTCTCGGCCAGGCCGTAGCAGGGATAGAACGCCTCGCGCCGGAACCCGTACGGCTCGAACGCCTCGGCGAACCGCTCCAGCGTCGCCGGCCGGATCGGCTCGGCACCGCAGAACGCGACCTCCCAGCTCGACAGGTCCAGCCCCACGCGCTGCGAAGGCGCGATCTTGCGCACGCACAGGTCGAACGCGAAGTTCGGGCCGCCGCTCGCGGTACCGCCGTGCTCGCTGATCGCGGCCAGCCACTTCCGCGGGTCGGCCAGGAAGTCCAGCGGGGACATCAGGTGGACCGGGAACCCGCCGTGGATCGGCTGCAGGATTCCACCGATCAGCCCCATGTCGTGGTACGGAGGCAGCCAGATCACGCCGACGCTGTTCTCGGTGGTGCCGAACAGGGTCTGGATCGCCCGGGAGTTGTGCAGGAGGTTGTCGTGCGTGACCACCGTGCCCTTGGGCGTGCTGGTGGAGCCCGAGGTGTACTGCAGGAACGCGACTTCGCCGTCAGCCAGGGCGGAGATCTCGTCCTCACCCGGTCCGGCCTCGGCCGACAGCCACCCGACCGGCTCGGCGAACCCCTGACGCGCCAGGCTTTCCCGTGCCGCGTCCGCCAGCGCCGGCAGGGTGAGCACCGCGGCCGGACGGGCGTCGCGCAGCACGGACACCAGGCGCGGGATCTGCCGTTCGTCGAGCGGCGGGTAGGTCGGCACCGCGATCACCCCGGCGTACAGGCAGCCGAAGAACGCCGCCACGTACTCCAGGCCGGGCGGCAGCAGCAGCACCGCCCGGTCACCTGGCCGTGCGACCTCGGCCAGCCGCGCGGCGACGACCGCCGCCCGTTGGTGCAGCCCGCCGTAGTCGAGCGCGACGTCGTTGAACGTCAGGGCCTTCCGCGCGGGTGTGGCCTGCGCGCGCTCCCACAGCACGTGTGCGAAGTTCATGGACGCCCCACGATCTTGGTTCGGGCCAGCTTCAGCGCGTGCAGGACCTCCACGGCGGGCAGTGCGCCGGTGCGCAGGCTCGCGCCGGTGTCACCGCCGAAGCGGGCGCAGACGTACTTGTGCGACTCGTAGACCGCGCCCAGCGCACGGACGAACGCGGCGTGGTCGGCGACCAGGTCGGCGGGCAGGGCCCGCAGCGTCGGCCGCACCTCGGCGAACAGCCGCACGAGGTAGTGGTGGTCCGGCGAGAGCAGGCCGCTGAACCCGGCCGAGACGAACGGCGGTTCCATCGTCGGGCGAACCGTGTGGTGGTACTGGTTCGCGCCGAACTCGGCGGTGAACACGAACGCGGCGCTGGAGGCGTCGAGCAGTCTCGTCGCGAGCCGCAGCCCTCGCCTGGCGCCCGCGAGGTCGTCGTCCTCGCGCAGCGCCGTCACGAACGACTGGAGCGCCACGATCAGGCACTGCGTCACCACGAAGAACACGTGGTGGCCGACCCGCCAGCGCCGTTCCGGGTCGAGGTGCCAGCGCAGCAACGGCGGCCGCACCGCGACGGGGAGGTCGGCCGTCTCCCCCGCGCAGCGCACGATCATCGTCTGCAGCATCGACACCAGCGCGGACCACCGCGCCCAGCTCATCCTGGTGCCGCTCGCGAGGCCCTCCTCCAGCAACGACCGGTAGGCCACGAGCAGGGACCTCGCGAACACGCCGTCGGTGTCGACGTCCACCCGCTCCACGCCGAAGTGCTCGTCGAACTCGCGCAGTCGGTGGTCGTAGGTGTACGGCACCCCGGAGTCCACGCGTTCGGCCAGCGCGACCGACCCGCTGCGCGGCGGCAGCGCGCGCAGCCGGTCCAGCAGGTCGGTACCGGACACGCCGGCCGCCAGCCGCCGCGCCAGCCGCAACGGGGCCGGCGCGTCGACCGCGAGGCTCAGCTGCTCCTCGCGGCGCGGCAGGCTGGTGGGGTGCAGCAGGATGAGCGTCATCGAGCGACCTCTGCCTTGTCCCGCAGCCGGGCGCGCTGCTCCTCCGGCGTCGGCAGGAACCCGATGTCGACCATGTAGGAGAAGCACTTGTGCGCCAGCTCCGCCGTCATCAACGGGCACTCGACCCCGATGTCCCGCAACGCGTCCAGCGTGTTCGCGCACTCCGCGTGCAGGTCCGTCACCGCGAGCACCTCACGGGTGAAGGCGGGCAGCACCGACGTCGACCGCTCCTCGAACAGCAGCGGCAGCAACGGGAACAGCGGGTTGTCCGGCCCGAGCGTGACGAGGTGCTGCACCGCGGTCTCCAGCGGCACGATCTCGAAGTCGTAGCCGAACGACCGCACCCAGCCGTAGACCTCGACGAGCGGCACCGGGTTCTGGTTCCACAGGTGGAAGTTGCGACCGAGCGACTTGTCCTGCAACGAGATGTGCGCGATCGCCCCGGCCGCGTAGTCGATCGGGATGGCGTCGAAGAGGTAGTCCATCGACGGCACCACACCGAACTCGAGCAGGCCCTTGATCTGCAGCAACAGGTAGTCGCTGGTCTGCGTGGCACCCGTCTCGGTGTGGCTGATCATCATGCCCGGCCGGTACAGCGCGACCGGGATACCGCGCTCGCGGCCGATCCGCACCAGGTGGTCACCCGCCCACTTGCTGCGCGAGTACGCCTCCGGCGCCTCCGCGGGCACCAGCTCCTCGTCCTCCAGGTACGGCCGGTTCAGTCCGGTGTGGAGGAACGTGTCGATGCTGGAGATGTAGTGCACGGCCTTGCGCCGCCCGGTCACCGCGAGCCGCAGCACGTCGACGACCGAGTCGACGTTCGCGGGCTTCAGCGCGCTGTACGGGTACACGAAGTTGACCAGAGCGCCGACGTGGTAGATCGAGTCGATCATCTCGCCGAGCTTCGCGAACCCCTCCTCCCCCACGCCCAGCAGCGGTTCCGCGAGATCGCCGACGACCGCCACGATCCGGTCCTCGTACCTGTCCTCCCAGATGAGGTACTGGCGCATGACGTCGCGCACGCGGTCCTTGGCGGCGCCGGCCGACCCCGCGCGCACCAGGCACCACACGGTGGCGTCGGTGCGGTCGAGGAGTTCCTTGACCAGGAACGCCCCCAGGTAGCCGGTGGCGCCGGTGAGCAGCACGTGCGACGGGGTGGTCCAGGACGCGTCGGGCAGGTCGGCGGCCGGCCGGATCGACTCGTCCAGCACGGTCTCCGCGAGGATCTCCTCCAGGGTGCCGGTCTGCTCGGCGGCGGCACTGCGCTTGGCGGCCTCGACCATCCTGGTCACGCCCGCCACGTGCGGGACCTCGAACAGCTGGTGCATCGGGATGCTCACGCCGAACCGGCTCCACAGCGCGAGCGCCAGCCTGGCCAGGTGCAGCGAGTTGGCGCCGAGCTCGAAGAACGGTTCCAGCACACCGGCCCGTTCGACGCCCAGGATCTCCCCTACCAGCTCGGCGACCTCGGTCTCCAGCGCGGTCATCTCGCGGCCGTTGCCGGTCGGCCGCGCGGGCTCTGGCAGCTGGGCGCGGTCGAGCTTGCCGGCCACGTTGCGGGGCAACACGTCCAGCACGACCAGCGAGCTGGGCACCATGTGCGCCGGGACGATCTCGGCGAGGTGGGCACGCACGTCGTCCGCGTCCACCTCGCCCGCGACCCACGCCACGAGGTTGCGGCTCTCGCCGATCTGGCGGACGTCCGCGACGGCCTCGGTCACGCCGGGATGCGAGGTGAGCGCGTGCTCGACCTCGGCCAGCTCGATCCGGTACCCGCGCACCTTGACCTGGTGGTCGACCCGGCCGCAGTACTCCAGCTGGCCGTCGGGCAGGCGGCGGGCGCGGTCGCCGGTGCGGTACATCCGGCCGCCGGAGGTCCACGGGTCGGGCAGGAACCGCTCACCGGTGAGCCCCGGCCGGTTGTGGTAGCCGCGCGCCACGTTCACGCCACCGACGAACAGCTCGCCGATCTCGCCGTCGGCGACAGGATTTCCTTCCGAGTCCAGCAGGTGTGCGCCGGAGCCGGGGATCGGCGTTCCGATCGGGACCACGTCGGCCGCCGGGTCCAGCAGCGCCGTGGTCGCCCACACCGTCAGCTCGGTCGGGCCGTAGTTGTTGACCAGCTGGCAGTCCGGCAGCAGCGCGTAGTGCCGATCCACCAACAACTTCGGGCACGCCTCACCGCCGACGATCACGCACCGCAGGCTGCCGAGCGGTCCGGCGTCGTCGGCGTGGATCAGCGAGTACAGCGACGGCGTGCAGTCGAGGTGGGTGACCTGGTGCTTGGCGATCAGGTCGCGCAGCTTGCGCGGGTCGCGGTGCTCCTCCGGCGACGGCAGGACGACCTGCCCGCCCGTCGCGAGGGTCCAGTACAGGCCGACCGCGCTGGCGTCGAACGAGAACGAGATCGGCATCAGGAAGCAGGCCGGCGGCTGCCGGTCGAAGTCGTTGTGCGCCAGCGTGGTGTGCACGATCTGGTGGTGCGCCACCGTGACGCCCTTGGGCTCACCGGTCGAGCCGGACGTGTAGATCACGTACGCCGCGTTGTCCGGCCGCACCCCGGACTCCGGCCGGTCCGCCGGCCGGTCCGCCAGATGCTCGGCGTCGGACAGGACCGTCGTCCACTCGCCCTCCGGTGCGGCTCCGCGCAACGATTCGGGCGTGACCAGCACGGACGCGCCGGAGTCGGTCATCAGGTAGTGGAACCGGCGCGGCGGGTTCGCCGGGTCGATCGGCACGTACACGCCGCCGGCCTTGAGCACCGCGAGCAGCGCCACGACCGTCTCTGTGCAGCGTTCGGCGATGACCGCGACCTTCGTCTCGACGCCGACGCCCGCCTCGCGCAGGGCGTCCGCCAGCCGGTTGGCCCACGCGTCCAGCTCCGCGTAGCTCAGGTCCGCACCGAGGTGGGTGACGGCGCACGCCTGCGGGGTGCGATCGGCCTGCTGCTCGACCAAGCGGTGCAGCAGCCGGGCATCGGTGTCGCTCATAGCGAGATCACTCCAGTCGAATCCGTTCGCCGGGCCGTGTCGCGGAATGCTGGTGCGGCGGCGCACATTCCCCGCACAACCGGTGGGAGGAAACCGGTGCGCACCAGGTGGTCCAGCACTCGCGAGCCGTGCGCCGCGTCCATCGGCGGGCAGGTGAGGCCGTTGCCGGCCAGCGCGGTCTCGGTGTTGGTGCGGTCGACCCGGTACTGCCCACCGGCACGCGGGTCGACGAAGTCCTCCCGCAACAGCAGCGGGACGACCGGGAACAGGGCGTTGTCCGGGCCGACGCCGGCGAGCGCGGCACGCCAGCGGTCGTCGTCCACGACCTCGAACGGGTAGCCGAAGTCGGTGATCCACCGCCAGACGTCCTTCAGCGGCAACGACCGCGGGTTGTTCAGGTGGAAGACGCGGCCGAACGAGGCCTGCTGCCGCGACAGGTGCGCGATCGCCCGGCTGACGTGGTCGACCGGCATGAAGTTCAGCGTGAGGTCGTGGTCGGGCCCGATCCCGAGCTGCACACAGCCCTTCACCAGCACGCACGAGTAGTCGGCCGGGTTCGCCACGCCGGTGGCGCTGTGGCCGAGCATGGCGCCCGGCCGGTAGCGGACGACCGGAAGCCCTCGCGCCCCGGCCGCGGCGACGAGCTGTTCTGCGACCCATTTGCTCTGGTCGTAGCCACCGACGACCTCGGACGGCGGGATCACCGTGTCCTCGCGGACGTCGCGCTCGCTGCCGTGCATCAGTATGTCCAATGTGGACAGGTGGTGCACGGCTTTCGCCTTCACCGTGCACGCGAGGCGCAGGACCTCCTTGGTGCCCAGCACGTTCACCTGACGCAGCGCCGAGTACGGGAAGACGAAGTTGACCTGCGCGCCGCAGTGGTAGATCGCGTCGATCTCGTTCGCGAGCTGGTCGTAACGCTCCTTGCCGAGCCCGAGTCCCGGCTGGTCCAGGCTTCCCGGCACCACGACGATCCGGTCGCGGAACCCCTCGTCCCAGATCTCGTAGTCGCGCAGGCAGCGTTCGAGCCGTTGCCAGGCTGCGGTGCCGTCGTCGGCCCTGACCAGGCAGTGGATGATCGCGTCGTCCTTGTGCAGCAGTTCGGCGAGCAGGAACGCGCCGAGGTAGCCGGTCGCGCCGGTGATCAGGACGTGCCGCGGGTTCAGGAAATCCGCCAGGATCGGGGCAGGCGAGATGTCGTCGTCGAGCACCGCGTCCCGTTCGAGCTCGCTCTTCTCGCCGGGAGCGGGCAACGCGGCCCTGTCCACCTTCCCGTTGCGGGTCAACGGGAGTTCGGGCAGCCCGACGTAGTGCGCGGGCACCATGTACTCGGGCAGCGTGCGTCGCAGGAACCCGGCCAGGTCGTCGGGAGGCGCCGCGCCCGGCGCGTGGTAGGCCACGAGCCTGCGGTCGCCGGGCACGTCCTCGCGGGCCAGCACGGCCACGGCGGTCACGTCGGGGTGGCGCACGAGGGTCATCTCGATCTCGCTGAGCTCGATCCGATGACCGCGCACCTTGACCTGGTCGTCGTTGCGCCCCAGGTACTCCAGCACACCGTCGTCGCGGTAGCGGACGAGATCCCCGGTGCGGTAGAGACGTTCGCCGGGCGTGACCGGGTCCGGCACGAACCGTTCGGCCGTGAGCCCTGGGCGGCCCAGATACCCGCGGGCCACTCCGGCGCCGCCGATGAACAGTTCCCCGACCGCCCCGGCGGGCACCGGACGCAGCTCGTCGTCCAGGACGTGCAGGCGGGTGTTGGCGATCGGCCTGCCGATGGGGACCTGTCCGGGCGGTGCGGCACCGGCGGTCACCTCGTGCACGCAACAGCCGACGACGGTCTCCGTCGGCCCGTACTCGTTGACCACCAGCGTGTCCGGTGCGTGCTCGGTCCACGCCCGCAACGCCTGACCGGACAACGCTTCGCCACCGACGACCAGCCGTCTGGTCGCACTCGCGACCTCGTCCGGTGACAACAGCGCGCCCAGCAGGTCCAGGTGCGCGGGCGTGAGCTTGACCAGGCTCTGCCCGCCCAGCACCCGTGCCAGCCCGGTGACGTCGGCGTCGGTCAGCGTGACCGCGCGTCCTGCCACCAGCGCGGGGAACAGCGAGGTCACGGTGAGGTCGAAGCCGATCGACGAGTGCAGCGGCGACCCTGCGCCCCGGTCGAGCTCGTAGGCCTCCCGCGCCCAGCTGACGTAGTTCGCGAACCCGCCGTGCGTCACACCGACGCCCTTCGGCACTCCGGTCGAGCCCGAAGTGTGCAGGACGTAGGCCAGGTTGTCGGGGTGAACCTCCACCTCCGGTCTGGTGGCGGGAAACCGGTCGAGGGTGGTGGTCAGCAGGGTCTTGCGCGGCAGCACGGGAACGCGGCCCGCGAGCTCGGGTGAGGTGACGAGCTGACGGGCGCCGCCGTCGACGACCAGGAACGCGAGCCGTCCCTGCGGGTTGGCTGGGTCGAGCGGCAGGTACGCGGCACCCGCCTTGAGCACGCCGAGCAACGCGACCGGCAGATCCAGGCCCCGCTCCAGGCAGACCGCCACCCTGTCCTCGGCCCGCACTCCCCTGGCCCGCAACGCGTTCGCCAGCCGGTTGGCCCGTTCGTCCAGCTCGCGGTACGTCAGTTCGTCCCGGTGGAACCGGACGGCGATCACGTCGGGGTGCTCCCGTGCCGCCGCTTCCACCAGTTCGTGCACCGGTGGCGACACGGGCGCCACGGGCCCGGCCGACCACGCGCGGAGCTGGTCGATCTCCTCCGGTGGCAGCAGTTCACCGGTCGTCACGAGCGACCGCAGGCGGGCGAGCCACCGTTCCGCGTCGGAGTGCTCGACGCGGACCTGCCCGCCCCGCACGCGAACGACCGGTTCCTCGGCGGAGACGACCGGGATCGACCGCGTCAGCACGTGCCCGGCGAAGTCCACTGTGGAGGGTGAGTCGTCCTCGACGAGCAGGCCGCCGAGTGCCGCCACGGCCTCTTCGGTGACGCCGTCGAGCTCGATCCACCCGCTGGCCTCGCCCCGGCCGTTCGCGCGCGGAGGCAGGTCGGCGCCGGGCAGCGGATGGCTGTCGAGCAACGGATGGATCACCACACGGAGCACGCCGTCCTCCAGCGAAATCCGGAACAGCGGCGGGTTCGCGGGGTCGAGCGGGGTGTTGTCGTTGATCCGCACGGCGATCCGGCGGGCGACCAGCCGCACCGGCGCGCCGTCCAGTTCGCGGAAGTACGCGCGCAGCTCCACGCGCCGCGCGGCTTCGGCGGTGAGCGCCTGTTCGAGCACGGCCACGTCCGGCTCACCGCTCACCAGGAACTCGTCGACGATCGGGTCGAGTGACATCGGGAGAACCTCCGGTCAGAGCGGGACGGACTCGGCGGACAGCTCGCGGGCGCACAGCCGCACCAGCGGGTCGACCCGGCCGGCCGGATCGACGAGACCGGCCGCCACCAGTTCCTCGACGGCGAGGTCCACGGCGGACTCGGTGCGTCCCGGCTCGCGAGCGGAGCCGGTGGTGGCGAGCGCGCGCAACGCCCGCAGCGCCGCGGGTGACAACGCGTCGAGGCTGGCGGCGATCTCCGCCCGCACACTGGTCGTGCCGACGGCGAGCTCGTCCAGCACTCCGGCGTCGTCGGCCATGCGATCGGCCAGGCGCCGCAACGACATCCCCGGCCGCAACGCCAGGCGTTCCGCGATGATCCGCAACGCGCGCGGGTTGCCGGCGCACGCCCGCACCACGGCCCGTGCGGCGGCGGGTTCGGCCGTCGCCCTCGCCACGCCGAGCACGCGAACGGCGTCCCGGTCGGCGAGCGGGCCGAGTCTCAGGGCCTCGAACCCGCCGGGCGTGCGGCGGGTCGAGACGAGCACCCGGCTCTGCCCGGTGCCGAGCACGAACGGCGCGACCTCCCGCGCGCCGTCGAGCACGATCAGCACGCGCCGTTCCGCGAGCAGCGACCGGTACGCCGCGGCCCGGTCGGCGATCTCTTCCGGCACGTCGTCCCGCCGGACCCCCAGGGCACACAACAACTCCGTGAGAGCGCCACCCGTTCCGCGGGTGACCGCGTGGTAGAGCTGACCGTCCGGAAAGGACGGTGCGAGCCGTTCCGCCGCCCGCAGCACCAGGGCGGACTTGCCGATCCCAGGCGGGCCGCACACCACCGTCATCCGGCTGGCCGAGGCCGTGATCGCGGCGAGCTCCCTCCTGCGACCGGCGAAATCGGCCGGACCCGGCGGCAGACCACGCGGAACGGCGGCGAACACCCGGCGCTGGGCGTCCCGCAGCACGGGCCCCGGATCCAGGCCGAGCTCGGTGCGCAGCACGTCCCGCGCCTTGCCGAAGACGGCCAGGGCGTCCGCCGTGCGTCCGGCCCGGTGCAGCGCCCCGACCAGCTGGGCCCAGGTGCCCTCCGCCAGCGGGCGTTCGGCGACCATCTCGCGCAGCAGGCAGATCGCGTCGTCCCCGCGCCCCGTCGCGGTGAGCGCCTCCACCAGCGCCGACAACGCCGCCCAGCGCCGGTCGTCCAGCGCGGTCGCCGCCGCGTCCACCCACGGCCCCAGCTCGGCCCCGCCGAACGCCCGCCCTCGCCACAACCCCAGCGCCCGCGTCAGCACGCCGACCGCGTGCCCGTGCTCCCCCGCACGGACGGCCTGCTCGCCCTCGTCGGCGAGGCGGTGGAACACGTGCAGATCGACCTCGGCGGGATCCACCTCCATCCGGTAGCCGACCCCGACGCTGCTGACCTGGGCGGTCCCCGCCAGCATCCGCCGCAGATCCGACACGTAGGTGCGCACGTTCGACGGCGCCGAGCGCGGCGGCGCCTCACCCCACAACGTCTCCACCAGCCTGTCGGTGGAGACCATCTCGCCGGCGCGCAACAACAGCGCGACCAGCACCCCCTGCCGTTTCACCCCGCCGATGGCGAGGCGCCCCTCAGCCCCGTGCACCTCCAACGGACCCAGCACGTGCAGACGCATCCGACCCCCCGGTCCCTCTCCGGCGTCACCGCTGGGTGGGGAGTCAAGCAACGCTCAGCATCGGCTCGGCCTTCGCTCGACATCGGCCGGAACATCGGCGCTAGGCGTGCACCTTCCGGGGAGCGAGCACCTGGGTCACGGGACGCAGGGCGCCCGCGCGGGTCCGGCAGCGGCTGCACAACACCGACCTGTCACCGGGCGCGGCCAGATGGGCGCGGATCTGTCCGGTCTCCGGCGCGTCGTCGTGGTAGACGGGCAGCGCCTTCTCCCACAGGTTGCGCGCCCTGTCGTGCTCGCCGAGCGCGGCGGCGACGTGGGCCAGGCCCTCCCTCGCCCGCGCGAGCGCCAGCGGCAGATCGCCCTCCAGCGACACCCGCTCCGCCTCGTGGAAGCCCGCCTGCGCCTCGGCCAGCCGACCGGCCGCGAGATCCGCCTCGGCCACGGCGGTGATCGCGTCGCACTCCGGTTCGTGCAGGTCCGACGACCGCGCAGCCTCCCGGGACGCGACGGCCACCGACGTCGCCTCGTCGAGGCGTCCCTGCGCCCGGTAGGTCACCGACAACCACGACAGCGCCACGACCTCCCCGCGCACGAACCCGATCGAGCGGCTCAGCCGGACCGCCCGGTCGAGCGGGTCGACCGCGAACTCGTCGCGTTCCCGGTTGTGCTCCAGCCAGCCGATGTTGATCAGCGTGATCGCCTCGCCCTCGACCGACCCCACCCGCTGGTGGTGCACGAGAGCCTGCTCGAACAGCAACCGCGCCCTGTCGTACATGCCGAGCTGGCAGGCGACGATGCCGAGGTTGATCGCGGAGTTGACGCCGTTGTCCGCGTCGCCGAGCGTCTGCGCGACCTGACGCGCCTCCTCGAACCGCAGCGCGGACTCGGTGAGGTCACCGGCCTGCAGCAGCGAGACGCCGAGATCACGCAGCCCGCCGGCGAGCGCGGGCAGGTCGTCGAGCTCCCGGCAGATCGCGACCGACCGCTCCAGGACGTCGCGCACCTCGAGGCTGCGGCCCTGCTCCCGCAACGCGAACGCCACCGTCTGCCACGCGAGCGCGAGCCCGCGCTGGTCGCCCAGCTCACGGGCCGCCCGCACCGCCTGGTCGGCCAGCTCCAGCACGCCGGCCCGCTGCCCGATCCGCTGGAAGTACGGCACCAGCGCGCACGGCAGCTGCCACGCGTGCGTCAGCCAGCCGTGCGTCGCGGCGTGTTCGACGACCGCGACGAAGTTCCTGTGCTCGGCGCGCAGGCCGCGCAACGCCTCCTCGGCGCTGCCCGGCGCGGGTGCGGGTGAGTCGTGCGCAATCTCCGGGGTGAACCGCGGGTAGCCCATCGTGAGCGTCGCGCAGTACTTCTCGGCGAATCCGAGGTAGTGGTCGAACAACCGGTGCCGGGCCCCGCGCACCTCGTCGGGGCTCAGCTGCTCGGCCATGCCGCGGGCGCAGTCGCGCACCAGGTCGTGCAGGCAGTAGCGGCCGGAGTCGCGTTGCATCACCAGGTTCGTCTCCAGCAGCGCCTCCAGCACGTCCTCGGCGTCGGCGGGCGCCATCCCGGTCAGCGCGGCGGCCACGTACGCGTCGAAGTCGTGGCCCGGCACGAGTCCGAGCAGCCGGAACAGCCGCTGCCGCACCGGGTTGAGGTGCCGGTAGGACAACGCGATCACGCCGGAGACGCTCTGGTCCTCCATCGTGAACGTGCGGTCGCGCCTGCGCCGGTCACGCAGCTGATCGGCGAGGTCCGCCATCGTCCACTTCGGACGGCGGCGGAAGCGGGACGCGGCGATCCGCACGGCCAGCGGGAGGCCGCCGCACAACGCGACCACCGCCTCGGTCGCCTGGCGTTCGGCGTTGACGCGGTCGGCCGACGCGATCCGCCCGAACAGTTCCACGGCCCCGTCCGGTTCGAGCACGTCCAACGGCAGCGGCACCGCGCCGGGCAGGTCGAGCAGCTGGCGTCTGCTGGTCACCAGCACGAGCGATCCCGGTCCACCCGGCAGCAACGGCCGGACCTGCGCGGAGTCGGCGGCGTTGTCGAGCAGGACCAGCACCCGCCTGCCGGCCGTGCGTTCGCGCCAGCGGTCCCGCCGCGACGCCGGGTCGGCCGGCATCTGGTGCGCGGGAACACCGGTCTGCCACAGCAGTGCGTCCACCGCCTCGTCCGCCGTCATCGGCCGCACGTCGTCGGTGTGACCGCGCAGGTCCACGAAGTACTGGCCGTCCGGGTAGCGGTCGAGCAGCAGATGCGCGACGTGCACGGCGAGCGCGGTCTTCCCGACGCCGCCCATGCCCTCGACGACGAGGATCGTCAGGCCGTCGGCCGCGAAGGCGAGCAACTGCGCCACCTCGGCGGCGCGGCCGGTGAAATCCGGTGTGTCGTAAGGGAGAAACGAACCGACCGGCTCGGCGGTCAGCGGTTGCGCCAGCTCACCGGCCGGCTCGGAGCGCAGCATCCGCTCGTGCAGGGCCCGCAGTTCCGGACCGGGATCCGCGCCCAGCTCCTCGGCGAGCAGCCGGCGTCCCTCCTCGTACACCGCCAGCGCGTCGCCCTGCCGTCCCGCCCGGTACAACGCCCGCATCAGCGTGGCGCGCAACGACTCCCGCAGCGGGTTCTCGGCCACGTGCCCGACGAGCTCGGCGACCAGAGCGGGGTCGTCGAGCTCGAGGCGTAATCGCGCCAGCCGTTCCACCGCCACCAGCCGCTGCTCGGCCATCGCGTCGCGGGCCGTCGTGATCGACGACGAGGCGAGCCCGTCCAGCAACGGGCCGCGCCACAACGCCAGCGCTTCGGTCAGCGCGGCGGCGGCCTCCTTCAGGCGCCCGGCTTCCGCCGCGGCGTCCGCGTCGCGCACGAGGGTGCGGAAGACGTCGGAGTCGAGGGTCTCGCCGTCGATCTGCACGCGGTAGCCGTGCGTCGTCGTGACCAGGCGCCCACCGGCCGCACCGATCACGCGGCGCACGCCCGCCGCGGCGTTGGACACCTGACGGCGCGCGGTCTGCGGAGGGTCGTCCCACAGCTCGTCCACGAGCCGGTCGAACGACACGACCGATCCGGCGTTGAGCAACAGCACGGCGAGCAGCTTCTGCTGCCGTTCTCCGCCGAGCTCGACAGGACTGCCCGCTCGGTGGAGTTCCAGCGGGCCGAGTATCCGATATTCAAGGACCACGGACTCCCCCGAATCAATGTGAAGGCCTTTTGAATACCACATCAGCGCGGAACTGAAGGATCGTTTTCGCGAAAACATTCCAACTACGCTTCGAACCCATTCAGACACGTGCAGTAAACGTTGACAGGGAGCGCCGGACCGGCTCTCATGTGTAACCGCCGCCACAGTTGCTGTGGCGGTCCAACGTGAAGAGGGGGCGTTCGAAATGCGGTGGTACGCCTTACTGGGAGCGCTGTCGGCGGTGTTGGCACTGGCCGCGGCGCTGCTCCTGCCCGGTTCGGACACATCGGGCCCCGGCTCGTCCGAGACCGTGCAGGCCGGCCTCGCGCCGTGCTCGACCGGATGCTGAGCTGGTTCGGTGCCCGGCGACCCTGACGACCGGACAGGCGCCGCGCAGGGTTTCGCGTTCACCTGCGCGGCGCTTTTGGTACTCACCCTCGGCATCGCCGTCACGTATCTGCCGAAGAGTCTCGTCGGCGATTCGATCACCGCTCGCCAGGACGCCGCTAAATTGATCTGGCCGATGGCGTGGCGCTTCTACGTCAATTCCGCTGAACGCGAGTTCACCGTCGTCTATCAGCAGTCCGGCGACTCGTTCGTCCCGCTGACCCGCCCCGCCGCCGACGCCCGCTACCAGTACGGGTTGAACAGAACGTCCTACGGCGACATGGCCCGGCTGGTGTCCACCGCGCGGTCCGTCCGGCCGGACCAGTGGCGGGACTGCGACGCCGCGGACATCGCCGCGTGCACGCGCGTGATCACCGAAGCTCCGCGCACACCGATCCCCGACGGGTTCGCACCGCACGTGTGCGGCCCCGCCGTCTTCGCCGTCGAACGTCCGTCCGCCGACCGCACGACCAGGCGCGTCACCCGCGTCGCCGCCGTGGAGCTGACGTGCTGAACCGGCTCCTGGCGGCCGACCCGCGTTCGCCACTGCTCGGCGCGGCCCGCACCCTCGTCGCCGCGGCCCAGCTGCTGACCCTGGCGTTCACCTCCGACACCGGCCTGTTCCCCGGTCTCGACGGCGCTCCCGACGGACCGCAGTGCACCGGTCTGCGCGGAACCTCCTTGTGGTGCCTGGGTTTCAACCCTTCGGTCGCACGCTGGATCGCGATCGCGGTGCTTGTCGCCGTGGCCGTCGGCTATCGGCCTCGATGGACGTGCGTGCCGCACTGGTACGTGGCGTTCAGCTTCAGCGCCGCGCTGATCGCGTCGAACGGCGGCGAGCACATCAGCAAGATCCTCGCCCTGCTCCTGATCCCGGTGCTGCTGGGCGACGACCGCCGGTGGCACTGGACCAGCCCGGCCACCCGGATGCCCCCGAGGTGGCACGGCGCGGCGGCCGCCGCCCACCTGGCGATCCGGATCCAGGTCGCCGTCGTCTACGGCGAGGCGGTGTGGTTCAAGCTGCGCGAACCGGAGTGGCGCACCGGCGAGGCGATGCACTACGCGATGCAGGACGCCTACTTCGGCGCCAGACCCGCACTGGCCGGGCTCGTCAACGGCCTGGGCCCGCTGATGACGTGGGGCACGCTCGTCTTCGAGGCGTTCCTGGCGGTGTCGGCGTTCTGCGTCGTCCGCGTCCGGCGGTGGGCGGTGCTCGCGGGCGCCGCCCTCCACGTCGGCATCATGGTCGTACTGGGCCTGATCGGCTTCGGACTGGTGATGGTCGCCCTGCTGCTCGCCTCCGCGAGCCGCACCGGCGTCAGGCCAGACCGATCTGCCGGAAGATCTCAGGTCACATCGCTTGCGTAGCGTGCGGCGAGTGCCGCTGCACGGTCTCGGACGGCCACGCGCAACCATTGCGGCGCAAGCACTTCCGCATTCGCCGCAAGCTGCCAGACCGCCCATTCGGCGTGCCGCGAGTCCTGGAAGGTCACCTCCAGCCGCAGCCGGCCGTCCGCGTCGGTCCGCTCGGCCAGGACCGCCAGCGCGGTGGTCACCAGGTCCTCGCGCCGCGCCGGATCCAGCCGCAGCACCACCGCGACCTGGTCACCGCCGCTGCGGAACCGCGCACTGCGTTCCTGCCAGGCCAGGTCCAGATCGACCCGGTCCGGCCGCTGCGCGGGTTCGTCGAGCTCCTCGGCGGCGACGATCCTCGACAACCGGTAAGTCCGGTCCTCCCCCTCCCTGGCGGCCAGCAGGTATCCCTGTTCGCGCACCGTGACCAGCCCGATCGGGTCGACCGTGCGCCACTTCGGCGCCTGCCCGGCGGCCGCGTAGCGGATCCGCACCTTGTGGCCCGCGAACACAGCGCGCCGCACCTCGGCCACAACGGCGTCGGGCACCTCGTCCGGAATCCGCCTGCGCGCGAGGAGATCGGTGTCCGGATCGATGAGCAGTCGTTCGGCAGCACCGGCCGCCGTGGCCCGGTAGCTCTCCGGCAACGCGTCGACCACCTTGCGCATGGCCGAGGCGAGCGCCGTACCGAGACCGAACGCCTGCGCACCCCGCCGAGACCCGGCAACCAGCAGCGCGAGCGCCTCGTCGTGGTTCAGCCCGGTGAGCTCGGTCTGAAAACCGGGCAACAACGCGAACCCGCCGTGCCGACCGCGCTCGGCGTAAACCGGCACCCCGGCCGCCGACAACGCATCGATGTCCCGCAACACGGTGCGGGTCGACACCTCGAGCTCGCGAGCGAGCGCCGTCGCCGACAGCCGACCGTGCCGGCGCAACAGCAACACGAGCGACACCAACCGATCGGCACGCATTCCCGAACTCTACGAAATACACGACACAAGGTGACGTGATTCGTTGGCAGGCTCCTCCGCATGACGAACATTCCTGTGGCCACCGAACCGAACGACCTGAGCAGGTTCTTCATCGAACGCGGCAAGGCGGGCGACGTGGACGGCCTGGTGGCGCTGTACGAACCGGACGCGGTGCTGGCGTTCCCGCCGGGCACCATCGCGACCGGACACGCCGAAATCCGCAAGGTCTACGAGGGTTTCGTGGCAGCCGCCCCGGACCTGGTGCCCGGCAGGCAGCACCCCGCCCTGGTCTGCGGCGACCTGGCGCTCACCGCCACCACGCTGGCCACCGGCGAGATGACGGTCGAGATCGCACGACGTCAGCCGGACGGGTCATGGTTGTGGGTCGTTGACCAGCCGATGCTGGTGCCGCTCCTACCGTAGAGCTCCTGGAGGTGGCGGCTGTGAAACGCACTGCGACGAAACGGATCGCGAC
This sequence comes from Lentzea flava, assembly GCF_014648475.1. Classification (GTDB taxonomy): domain Bacteria; phylum Actinomycetota; class Actinomycetes; order Mycobacteriales; family Pseudonocardiaceae; genus Lentzea; species Lentzea flava. The sequence goes on from NZ_BMRE01000005.1 coordinate 68,843, forward strand.
GATCGGCGTCTACGGCTTCACGGCCGCCACCTTCATCTCGACGCTCACCGGCGCCGGCGTGGAGATGCTGGTCGATCTCCGGCAACGTCGTGGCGTTCGGGGGCACGAGTACGCGTGGGCCAACTCGGCGCAGCTGCAAGGGCTGCTGGCCTCTGCCGGCATCGGGTACCGGCACGTGAAGGAGCTTGCGCCCACCACGGAGATGAGGCAGCTGCAGTACCAGGAGGATGATCGGCAGGGGGTGGGCAAACGGTCTCGGGTCGCGTTGGCGCCGGCTTTCGCTTCGCGGTACACCCAGGAGGTTTTGGCGCCGTTCGACCTTGGTGAGCTGGTGAGGGCGCTTCCCGGGTTTTCGGCGTTGTTTTGTGTGGAGCGGGATGCGGAGGCTTGTCATCGGTCGCTTGTGGCTGGACGGTTGCGTGACGAGTACGGGTTGTCGGTGACTGATCTTCGGCCTGAGTGAGCTTGCCGGAGGGGTCCGGTAGTGCGGGTTCCGTCGCCTTGCTTAGTTGGTTGCGTTGGGTGTTGACGAGCGGGGTCATTTCATCGCCGCTTCGCGACGATTGCGATTGGGGCTTGACTTCGGGGCCCTTGCGAGGCGCAGATCGGCCTTCAAAAGCCGGGCATGTAAAGCGCCCGGCCGATCCGAACACGGTAGCACCTCGCACCCAAAGTCAAGCCCCAATCGCGAGCGTGCGTGGTTGCGTTAGGCGGTCGGGTTCCGGAAATTACCGCTTGAACGGCGTGGCATCGGGTGCTGTCCGGCTCGCTTCGCATCGCGGTTTCGGGGGCTTTGCCTTTCGCAATGATTGACAGTGGGCGGTTTAGGCCTCATCAGCGCCTTGCATGTGCCAGCGCCACGGTCTCGTCCAGTCCCTTGCCTGCGCCGGTGCCCCGCCCCCGTCTGGACTATTGCCGCTTCGTCAGGGTGATCGCCCTTGTCCCCGCTTTCCGACCCTGGCCGGGTTTGGGCATGGCTGTGCCACGGCCGTGGTGGTGCTGCACGGCCGTGGCGGTGGAGGCGGTGATGGGCCGCTCGCGTTCCCCGGTCGGAGTCAGGCGGCGGTGTGAAGCTGGTTGCGTCTGGGTGTTCGCAGCGGGTCCAGCCAGGCGGGCGCGTAGAAGACCGGTAGGCCGTGCTCCATCGTCACTTCCCACCCGCTGCGGTGGATCAGGGTGTGGTGGTGACGGCACAGCAGCACGCCGTTGTCGACGCGAGTGTCGCCGCCGTCGGCCCAGTGGTGCACGTGGTGGGCGTCGCAATGCTTCGGCGGACGGTGGCAGCCGGGGAACGCGCAGCCGTGATCACGCGCGACCAGGGCCCGGCGGATCCCGGCGGTGAACAGCCGCGACCGGCGGCCCACGTCGAGCGGCTGCGACCGGCTGCCCATCACCATCGGGATGATCCCGGCACTGCAGGCCAGCTGGCGGACCTGGTCGGCCGGGATCGGTTCGCCGTTGTCCAGCGTCGCCGCACCGATCTGCTCGGCCAGGTCCTGGTAGCGCATTGTCAAGGTCAGGGTGACTGGTTCGCCGCCGTGTTCGGGCAGCTGGTCCGCCCGCAGCGTCAGGTCGACGAGTTCGGCCAGCGCGTCGCCCTGGCGTTCGTCGAGCGAACGCGGGTCCGGGCCCTCGGCGGTGGTCGGGCGCGGCTTGGCCAGCGGGTCGAGCAGGGTCGCGAACTTCGCGCCGGTGAGGGCGTCCATCGTCGCCGCGAGCTTCCAGTCCCCCGTCTTGCTCTGCCGCAGCGTGAGCCGGTTGCGCGCGGACTCGGGCTCGGGGTCACGCGGCTCGGGGTCGCTCTGGAACAGCGCGTAGATCAGCCTCTTGCCCAGCACGCGCACCGCGGCGGGCGCGAACTGGCGCGCGTAGTCCACCATCTGCCCCTCACGCTCGGCAGGCAGAGTCTTCATCGCCTCGGCGACCACCGCGACATGATCGATCGACACCGCGCCCTCGGCCGCCGCCGCGGCAGCGATCGGAAGCCGGGCAGCGACCTCACTGCCGGTCAGGGTGATCTCACTGCTCAGCAGCGCGGCCTGCTCGACCCAGCGTTTCGCGGTGTTCTTGTCCCACCGGACCGCATGCCGCAACACGTCCTGCAAATTCTTGTAACCGAGTTCAGCGGCGGCTCCGCGCCGGTTCAATTCGGCAATTTTCTGCATCACCGCATAATCGCGGGCCCGGATTTCCGTCACCTCGTCGACGATGCCGCGCAGCAGCTCGCCGGTGGAGAGGAGAGGAAGGTCGATCACGTGTTCGACTCTACCGCAAGATCACGAGAATATTACGGTCGAAAATGAACACCATCGAGTGAATCGAACCTGATGCCACACCTTTCTCTACCTGCCCGGCTCTTGAAGGCCGATGTGCGCCTAGCAAGGTCCCCGAAGTCAAGCTCCGATCGCAATCGTCGCCGTCAGCTGAGCAGCTCTGCCAGATGCACCACCTGATCACGCGCCCACGACCGGTGACTGCCGCCGTGAAAGGTCACGCGAACGTCCGACCCGAGCGCCACCTCGGTCACCTGGGCGATCGGGCCGATCGAGCCGTACAAGCGGACGAGGTCGCCGGGTGACAGCGAGTCCGCCTGCTTTGTCCCGACGTTGCGGGCCAGCGACGACGGCCTCAGGAACGTGGTGAAGAGCCACCAGAAACCGCCGCACAGCACCGGGACGGTGAGCACCAGAACGCCTGCAACGACTGGGAAGGCCGTCACCAGCACGGCGGCGACCACCAGCGACCACAACAGGCCGACCACGGTGGCCACGTGGGCGGAGTGCACGGGGTGGTCGCCTACCTGGAGCCAGCCCGTCGTGCGTATCCAGCCCGCCTTCGTCAGGCCGCGCGGGGGCTTGCCGTGGTCGAGGCTCGGGGGTGGGTCGGTGATCTCCGGCGGTTTGCGGAACAGGTCGATGCCGGTGTCAGTCTGCACGGCGCCACCTCAGGTTGTTGCGGCCGTTGCGGGCGCAGACCATTTCCTCGCCGTTCGAGGTCGTGCGGCGGGCGCCTTCCTTGAAGCAGATCTTGCCCGGCCAGATGTTGTCGATCTCGTCGAACGGTGTCGTGGTGGTGGTGGTGGTGGTCGTGACCGGAGGTGGCGGTGGTGGCGGTGTGGAGGGCTCCGGCGTGGAGGTGGTTGTCGTCGTGGTGGGAGTGGAGGACGAAGTTGTGGTGGACGACGTCGGCATTTCGTTCGTGAGGCAGCTGGCTGCCCACAGGCCGCGGCGTTCCTGGCGTGCGGAGGATTCGACGGGGGCCAGCTCGTCGCGTGACGTCAGGTCTGCTCGTGCCACGCCGTCGTGCACGATGGTTCGGGCGTAGTCCTCGCCGTTCGGGAGGCGGACGTCCACCGCGATTCGGTTGCTGTCCGCGTCGACGTCCTTCTTCACGGTGAGCCGGACCGTCTTGCCCAGCAGCAGGTTCTGGGCTGTGGCACGGGATTCCGCGAGCCAGCAGTCGGCGATGCGGCGCAGGCCTGCCACGCGGGCGTCGAAGAAGACGCCCGTGGCGGGTTCCACGCCTTCGAACAGGTCCACATCGGACACCGTGTGGACGGTCACCTCGAAGGAATCGCCTCTGTGCACGGCGGTGTCGAGTCCGGCGTCCCCGTGTTGCCGCGGTTGCGCGTTGTCCAGGAGGCCGGCTGCGGCGGTGGTGACGAGCGCCGTGACGACGCCCAGGCACATGACCGCGAGCCTGGTGCGATGGCTGGCGCCCCACCAGAGGCGGCGCACGGCTCCTGGTTGCCGGGGTGACTCGACTGGGTTCGGCAATGGCTGTCCCCGAGTGGTGTGATCGATTGTCGAGGCAGTGTTATCGCTCACAAGTGGACCGTCAAGAAGGCAAAAAGGTTCAATCGATTTATTGGCTATATTTCACAGAACCCCTGGTGTTATTGCCTCCGCACGCGGCCGTGCACCCCTGCGGGCAGGGGTGCACGAAACCGGGCTCAGGGCGTCAGGTTGAGGGTCCAGGTGTCGATCGTGCCGACATCGGCCTGTTCGAGGTCACGGACGCGGAGCTTCCACGTGCCGTTGGCGGCCTCGCCGGACAGGTTCACCGTGTAGGTCTGGTTGATGTTGTCCGCGCTGCCGCCGCTGCGGTTGTGCAACGAGTACGACGTGCCGTCCGGTGCGATCAGAGCCACCGTCAGGTCGCCGATGTAGGTGTGGCGGATGTTCACCGCGACGGTGGAACTGGCGGACGGTGTCGCGGTGCAGCCCGAGATCACGATGTCGCTGTCGACCGCCGCGCCCGCGTCCGGGATGGCGACGTCGTTCGGGTTCGTGCCGGAACAGCCGACGCCGGTGACCGTCAACGAAAAGGTCGCGGTGCGGGAGCCGGAGCCGGTCGCGGTGATCGTGATCGGGTAGGTGCCGGACGCGACGGACGCCGTGGTGCTGATCGTCAGCGTCGAGCTGCCGCCCGTCGTCACGGAGGCCGGGCTGAACGAAGCCGTTGCGCCGGAAGGGAGACCGGACGCCGACAGCTGCACGGTCTGCGGCTCGCCGCTCACCGTCCGGGTCTGCACGGTGGCCGACACCGCGGAACCCGCCGCCACCGAACCGGACGCCGGCGAGACCGACACGGAGAAGTCCGCCGAGGGCGAACCGCTCACGGCCGACTTCCACAGGGTGTAGGCGATGCCGTCGACCGCGGCGTTGAGGTGGGTGTCGCTGATGTTGTTCGTGGTGTCGCAGGCTCGGTGGTAGCACGGGTCGAACGCGCTGCCCGCCGTGCCGCCCCACTTCGCCGCCTGGGCCGAGGTCTTGGTGGCGCTGGCGCCCATGGCGTACCCGGACGCCGGGATGCCCGCGTTGGTGAACGACGCGTCGTCGGAACGGTTGCGGCCCTCGGTGTTCTCCTCCGGCGACAGGCTCAGGGAGTCCCAGTACGCCTTCATGTGCGCGGACTGCGCGGAGTTGATGTTGTTGATGAAGTAGCCGCCGTTGACCGACGCGATCATGTCGAAGTTGTGGTAGGTCTTGATCTTCGACCGCTCCGCCGACGTGAGCCGGGAGACGTAGAAGCGCGAGCCGTTGAGGCCCTGCTCCTCGTCGGTCCACCAGCCGAAGCGGACCTTGTTCAGCATCGTCGGGTTCGTCCGCGAGAGCACGAGCGCGGTCTCCAGCAACGCGGCGGAACCCGAGCCGTTGTCGTTGATGCCGGGCCCCGCGGACACGGAGTCGAGGTGCGCGCCGAACATGTAGACGTTGTCGGCGTTGCCGCCGGGCCACTCCGCGATCACGTTCGGACCGGCGCCAGTGGTGCAGCCCGACGTGCAGGCCTGCTCGGACACGGTGAACCCGGCCGCGGTCAGCTTGTCCTTCACGTACGCCACCGACGCCCGGTAGCCGGCCGTGGTGGAACGCCGGTTGCCGCCGTTCTGCGTGGCGATCGCGTTGAACTGGGTCAGGTGCTGCTTGACCGCCGTGACGTCGATGTCGGGGATCTGCACGCCGCCGCCCGAGGTGACGGTCAGCGTGTAGGTCGCGGTCTTGGTCGTGGCGCCTGCGGCCTGGATCGTCACCGGGTAGGTGCCCGCGGGGGTCGACGCGCTGGTGGAGATGGTCAGCGCCGAGTTCGCGCCGGTCGTGACGGACGCCGGGCTGAAGGACGCGGTCGCGCCGGAAGGCAGACCGGAGGCCGACAGCTGGACCGTCTGCGGCTGGCCGCTCGTCGTCTGCGTCTGCACCGTCGTGGACGCCGAGGACCCCGGCGCGACGGAGCCGGAAGCCGGTGACACGGCGACGGAGAAGTCGTTGGCGGGGGCGAGGTTCAGCGACCAGGTGTCGATCCGGCCGACGTCGTTGGCCGCGTTGTCGGTGACCCGGAGCTTCCACGTGCCGTTCGCGGTCTCGCCCGACAGGTCGACGGTGTAGGTCTGGTCGATGTTGTCGGCCGAGCCGCCGGTGTGGTTGTGCAGCGGATAGGTCGAGCCGTCGGGGGCAACCAGGGTGACGGCGAGGTCGCCGATGTAGGTGTGGGCGATCTTCACCGGCACCGCGCTCGCGGCCGAGGGCGCCGACGCGCAGCCGGAGATGGTGAGCGGCGATTCGACCGTGGTGTTGTCGCCGATCGCGACGTCACCGTCGTTGGTGCCGGAGCAACCGGCGAGCGGTGCGGCGGCCGCAGGGATGGCCATCGCAGCGGCGACGAGGACGGTCGTCAACGCGGTGGATAACAGGGATCTTCTTCGCACGGCAGGACTCCTTCGCAGGGATCGCAGGGTCCCGCGAACGTAACGCCGTCGAACGCCATCGACATCCGGTCGTTCGGATGGTTGTCGAGATCAGGCCCGTGCCGCACGCCGCAGCACCGGCGTCACCCACGCCAGCGCCACGCCGGTCCCGAGCACCGCGACCCCCGCCGCGAGCCCGGCGCGCGGATCCCCCGCCACGACCGCCACGGCTCCCCCGAGCGCCGCGCCGAGCGGCTGGCCGAGGCCCCACGCCAGCATCCTGGCCGTGGTGTTCACCCGTGACTGCAGTTCCTCCGGGCACACCTGCTGGCGGTAGGTGATGCCGTTGATCACCACGGTCGCGCTCGTGGCACCCCAGTACACCGCCGCCACGCACGTCACGAGCCAATGCCCGCTCGCGAGCACGAAAAGCCCGCCGAGCAACGAGAGCAGCAACGCTCCCAACGCCAGCCGCGCGCCGCCCCAGCGTTCGGTCAGCCGCGGCAGCAACCGGGACGCGATGATCGCGCCCACGCCCCAGCAGCTGAACAACGCCGCCAGCCGCACGTCCCCGCGCGGCGCGACACCCAGGACGCGGTCGGCGAACGGCACGAGCACCGCGAACCACGCACCGTTGGCGACCGAGTGCGCCGCACCGACGAGGGTGAGCGTCCGCACGACCGGCTCCTTCCACAGGAACCGCAACCCTTCCCGCACGTCGGCGACGAGTTCGCCGGCACCGCGCACCGGACGCGGGTTCGCCATGCTGCTGGTGATGCCGCGCAACAACAACGCCGATCCCACACCGGTCAGCGCGTTCACCGCGAGCAGTGCCGCCGGAGCGACGACGGCCACCAGCAGTCCCGTCACACCGGGCACCACGAGCTCCACCACGGTCGAACGCCCGTAGAGGGTCGAGTAGGCCGCCGTCAGCCGGTCCTTGCCCACCAACGCCGGCAGCGCGCCGAAGTTGGCCGCGTCGAAGAACACGAACGCCGTCTGCGCCGCGAACGCCACCGCCACGACGTGCGGCGCGGTCAACGCCCCGGCGAGCCACGCCAGCGGCACGCTCAGCAGCACGGCGGCGACCGTGAAGTCCAGCGCCACCATCATCTTCCGGCGGTCGAGCCGATCCGCGAGCGCACCCGCGAGCAACCCGAACACGAGGTATGGCAACGCTTCCGCCGCCGTCACCGCCGAGGTCCACCCCGCCGACCCGGTCAGCCGGTAGACGAGGACCGGCATCGCCACCGCCGACACCACCGCGCCCACGACCGACAGCACGCGCGCGTGGAGATACCGGCTGAAGTCGCGATCGGACGCGTTGAGCTCTTCGGTGTCCCCCACCCCGACAGCCTAATGCCCCGATTGTGCCCGTACAGCCGCACGCGCGCCGCGATCAACACCCGTACGATGCGGTGCACGACGTCGAGAAGCAGGCGCCGTGGACTCCGCTCCTACGGATGAAGAGGTGCCTCGGCATGACCGACGAAACAGGAACGTTCGAGACCGCCGCCAGATCGCACAACGGCTCCCGCCCCGACCCGGTGGCCCGCCTGGACGAGGCAGCGGAGGCGCTGGAACTGCTGCGCGACGCCTTCACCGGCGAGGAGTCGCTCGACACCGCCCTGCAGCGGCTCGCGGAGACGGCGGCCAGGGCGATCCCGGACGCCGACGCGGTGACGGTCTCCGTCGTGACCTCGGGACAGCTCCGGACGGCCGCCACCACGGATCCCCGGCTCACCGAAGTCGACGAGAAGCAGTACAGCGCCGGTCGCGGCCCGTGCTTCGAGTCCGCACGCACGCTGCGGCCCGTGCGAGCGGTCGCCGGCGAGCACCTCGACGTGTGGCCGGAGTTCGAGGCGGGGGTCGCCCAGCACGACATCCGCGCGTACCTGTCGGTGCCCGTGGTGCTGCCCTCCCCCAAAGCCGCAGGTGACGAGCACGTCGGCACACTCAACATCTACAGCCACACCGCGGCGGCCTTCGACCCGTTCGACGAGGGCCTGATGCGTCTCTTCACGACCGCGGCGTCGGCCACGATCACGTCCGACCAACGCTGGCAGCGCTCGCGCGAGCACATCGCCCACCTGGAACAGGCGATGATCTCGCGCGCCGTCATCGACCAGGCGAAAGGCGTGCTGATGGCGGTCCACTCGTGCACGGCCGACGAGGCGTTCGCGATGCTCGTCGAACGGTCGCAGCACGAGAACGTCAAGCTGCGCGACGTCGCGAAGAACCTGCTCGACTCCGTCACCCGGTCCTGAGCGCATATCGCGGGCGTATCGAAAACCGGATACACCGCCACAACCACTTCCCGTCTTCAGTGGCGACATGCTCAACGAATGGCAGGACTGGGTCGGCACGTTCACCGGCGTCGTGGCCCTCACCGTGCTCTCGCTTCCGGTCGCCTGCGTCACCACAGTGGTCCTGGGGTGGCGCAGGAAAGTCATCGGCGCCCCGAAACCGTGGCGAACGTCGCTCGCCGAGGTCGGCATGGTCTACGGCACGGTGCCGTCGGTGTGGCTGATCCTGTTGCCGGGCGAGCGCCCCGGGCAGGTCCTCGGCCCGCTCAACCTCGTACCGCTGCGCGACCTGCTGGAGATGGACACCGGTCAGATCGTCGGCAACCTGCTGGTCTTCGCCGCGTTCGGGTTCTTCGGGCCGATGCGGCTCAAGGCGCTGGCGTCGGTGCGGCGAATGCTCGTGGTCACGGCGACGTGGTCGGCCCTGCTGGAGATCACGCAGTACCTCTGGCTGGACCGGGTGTCCTCAGTGGACGACGTGCTGCTCAACGCGGCCGGGGCGGGACTGGCCGCGCTCGCGTCGTACCCCTGGTGGCGCACCGCGGCGCGGACGGATACGGCGGCGATATGCAGCGGTGTCTAGGGTGCCGGGTATGCGCGTGCTGATCGTGGAGGACGAGCCCTACCTGGCCGAGGCCGTCCGGGACGGGCTGCGGCTGGAGGCGATCGCCGCCGACGTCGCGAACGACGGCGACACCGCGCTGGAGCTGCTCCACGTCAACTCCTACGACATCGCGGTGCTCGACCGCGACATCCCCGGCCCGTCCGGTGACGAGATCGCCCGGCGGATCGTCGCGGGTGGCAGCGGCATGCCGATCCTCATGCTCACGGCGGCCGACCGGATCGACGACAAGGCCTCGGGGTTCGAGCTCGGGGCCGACGACTACCTCACCAAGCCGTTCGACCTGCGCGAGCTCGTGCTGCGGCTGCGGGCCCTGGACCGCAGGCGCGCGCACGCCCGGCCGCCGGTGCGCGAGCTCGCCGGGCTGCGGCTCGACCCGTTCCGCCGCGAGGTGTTCCGCGACGGGCGTTACGTCGCGCTCACCCGCAAGCAGTTCGCCGTGCTCGAGGTCCTCGTCGCGGCGGAGGGCGGTGTGGTCAGCGCCGAGGAGCTGCTGGAACGAGCCTGGGACGAGAACGCCGACCCGTTCACCAACGCCGTCCGCATCACCGTCTCGGCGCTGCGCAAACGACTCGGCGAACCCTGGCTCATCGCCACGGTTCCCGGTGTCGGCTACCGGATCGCCACGTGACCAGGCAACCGGGGCTCAGCGCACGCCTGAAGCTCACGCTGAGCTACGCCGCGCTCGTCCTCGTCACCGGCGCGGTCCTGCTGGCGGTGGTGTGGATGTACCTGCTGCGCTACGTCCCGAACGTCGAACAGGGCCTGCTCTACACCTCGCCCAACCGGTACCTGCTCTCCCGCATCTTCGGACGCGCCGCGGCGATCGCGCTGGCCGTCCTGCTGGTGTCCGGCCTCGCCGGCGGGTGGATCCTGGCCGGCCGGATGCTCGCCCCGCTGCACCGGATCACCGACGCGGCACGGAAGTCCTCCACCGGGTCGTTGTCCCACCGGGTCCGGCTGCCGGGCCGCCAGGACGAGTTCCGCGAGCTGGCCGACGCGTTCGACGCCATGCTCGACCAGCTCGAGTCGCACTTCGCCGAACAGCAGCGCTTCGCCGCGAACGCCTCGCACGAGCTGCGCACCCCGCTGGCGATCACGCGGTCGCTGCTCGACGTCGCCCGCAAGGACCCGGCGCACGACCACGCCGAACTCGTCGAGCGCCTCCACACCGTGAACACGCGGGCGATCGACCTCACCGAGGCCCTGTTGCTGCTCAGCCGCAGCGACCGCGGGGCCTTCACGCGCGAGCCCGTGGATCTCTCGCTCGTCGCGGAGGAGGCCGTCGAAACGCTGCTGCCTCTCGCCGAACAGCGCGAGATCACGCTCGACGTCACCGGTGATGCCGCGAAGACCGCCGGTTCCGAGGCTCTGCTGCTGCGGATGGTGACGAACCTCGTCCAGAACGCCATCGTCCACAACCTCCCGGCCGGCACCGTCACCGTTCACACCGAATCGTGGCGCGACACGGCCGTGCTACGAGTCGAGAACACGGGTCCTCAACTTCCGGCGGAGCTGGTGCCGACGCTCGTCGAACCGTTTCGCCGCGGTGCGGACCGCGTCCGCACCGACGGGCACGCCGGTGCCGGGCTGGGGCTCGCCATCGTGCACAGCGTCGTGCGGGCCCACGGTGGAACGCTGCACCTCACGCCGCGCCTCGCGGGCGGTCTCGTCGCAACGGTCCGGCTGCCCGTCACGCCTCAGAATCCGCAGCCCTCCGGTGACCACGTCTGATCACTCGCGTTGCTGCCGTCGGCGCGCAACACCCTGACCTGCACGCACAGCGCGCCGGGGGCGTAGAGCTCGACCGACGGCGTCTCGACCGTGCCCGTCTTCAGTTCGTCGTTGGTGCGCCAGGCGAACGTGTCCCCCGCCAGCGGCGACGGGTAGGTCCACGAGAAGCGGAGGGTCTCGCGGTTCACGCGGGTGACGGTGACGGTCACGCCGGCCGACGGCCCGTTGCCCACCGCGCTCTGCGGCTGCACCTCCTGGGGCTGCTGCGGCAGGGAGTCGTCCTTCAGGAACAACATCCCGCTGGTGCCGAGCACTCCGGCGGCGACAGCGGCGGCACTGGCGTACACCGGCCAGCGTCGCTTCCGGCGCGGACCCGGCTCAGCCGGGAGCACCACGGCGTCCACAGTGGACCCGGTCGGCGAGGTCTCGTGGTAGATCTCCCGCAGCCGCAGTGCAAAGGCCTCCGCGGACACCGGACGCGCGGCGGGATCGGCCGCCATCGCCTGGTGCAGCAGGACTTCCAGCGACTGCGGAGCCCGGCCGGTCGACGGCGGACGGCCGTGCAGGACGCGTTGCTCCACAGCGGCGTGCGAGTTGTTGCCCCGAGGCAGCACGAACGGCGAGTGCCCGACGAGCAGGTGCCACAGCGTCGCCCCGAGCGAGAAGACGTCCGCCCGCACGCCGTGGAGGCCGCTGGTGATCACCTCGGGCGCCGTCCACGGCAGCCGGTCGCGGCCGAGCACGCCGAAGTCGGTGAGACAGGCGTTGCCGTGCTCGTCGAGCAGGACGTTGGCGGGCTTGACGTCGCGGTGCACCACACCGACCCGGTGCGCGGCGTGCAGCGCGTCCGCGACCTGCACGCCGATGTCGAGCACGCGCTCGAACGGCAACGGCGCCAGCGCGCCGACGTCACCGTTCGAGTAGTGCTTCATCACCAGGTACAGCAGGCCGGCGCGAGTCCGGCCGGCGCGGTGCACCGAGACGATGCCGGGGTGCCCCAGTCCCAGCACCGTCCTCATCTCCGCGGCACGCGGCGGGTCGACGAGCAGCTTGACCGCGACCTCGCCGTCCGCACCGCGGTACAGGTGGACGTTCTTGCCGAGCGGCCGGGCGTACCGGAATCCGGGGATCTCCGGTAACTCCTCTGTCATTCGTCACCTCGTTGCCGACTACTGCGGTCCGGTGGCCCCGCCCACCTCCGGTGACTGAGTAATCCACCCCGGCTCGACTGTCAACGGTCAACCACCAGTTGAGACGACAGTTGGCACTAATCGGGCAGCACGAGCTGGTTCTCGCGGCCCAAGGCGGTGCTGACTCGCACGTCGTGGACAGCGGCTGACTGTAGTGCGGGTAGCGTTCAGGCCGTGGAACCCGTTGCGCTGCCGTGGGGCCGACCACGTGAAGAGCGGGCCGACGCCGCACGCAACCGCGCCCACCTGATCGACGTCGCTCGCCGGATGGTGGCGGAGCTGGGCGCCGACAAGGTCACCATGGACGGCCTCGCCGAGCAGGCAGGGCTGGGCAAGGGCACGGTGTTCCGCCGTTTCGGCACCCGTGCGGGCATCTTCCACGCGCTGCTCGACGAGGAGGAGAGGCACTTCCAGCAACGGGTGCTGAGCGGGCCGCCGCCGCTGGGTCCGGGTGCGCCGCCGGTCGAGCGGCTGATCGCGTTCGGCCGGGCACGCCTGGAGTTCCTCGTGGAGCACATGGTGCTGGCCCGTGCCTCGCTCGATCCCGGCCAGCCGGTTCCCGTCAGCGAGAGCCCGTCGCTGTTCCACGTGCAGATGCTGCTCAACGAGGCGTGCCCGGCCGAAGCCGCGAGCGGTGCGCTGGCGGTGCAGCTGGTCGCCGCGCTGGAAGGGCCGATCCTGCTGTACCTGCGGGGCGAGGGAACCCCGGAGGTGGACGGCCTGATCGCGAGCTGGCAGGTCCTGGCCGAACGGGTGTGCGGCGTCAGCTCAGCGCGCTGATGGCGGTGAGCAGACCGTCGACGTCCTCTGGTGCGGTCGCGAACGACGTGACGAGGCGGGCGACTCCCGGCTCCCACCGGTCGTGGTAGAAGGCGTAGCCCTGAGCCAGCAGGCCGTCGGTGACGTGGTGGGGCAGGCGGCAGAAGATGATGTTCGCATCGGCCGCGGCGACGAGCTCGACGCCGGGAATCGCCTTGAGCCCGTTCTGGAGTCGCGCGGCCATCGCGTTGGCGTGCCTGGCGTTGCGCAGCCACAGCTCGTCGGTCAGGTAGGCGTCGAGCTGGGCTGCCTGGAAGCGCATCTTGGACGTGAGCTGGCCGGCGCGCTTGGCGCGGAACATGAGCTCCGGCGTGAGCGAGCGGTCGAACACGACGATGGCGTCCGCGGTCATCGTGCCGTTCTTGGTGGCACCGAAGGAAAGCAGGTCGACGCCCGCCCGCCAGCTCATCTCGGCGGGAGTGCAGCCGAGGGCCGCGACCGCGCCGGCGAACCGCGCGCCGTCCATGTGCAGGCGCAGTCCCGCCTCCTCGGTGATCTCGCCGAGGACGCGGATCTCGTCGAGGCTGAGCACTCCGCCGGTTTCCGTGGCCTGGCTGATGCTCACGACCGACGGCTCGACGCTGTGCACGTCGCCTTTCTTGTGCCGCACGGCGGCTCGCAGCGCGTCCGGGTCGATCTTGGCGTCGTCGCCGGGCAGCGGGATCAGCTTCGCACCGGCGGTGAAGAACTCGGGCGCTCCGCACTCGTCGTTGTTGACGTGGCTCTCGCGGTGGCACAGCACGCTGCCCCACGGCGGGGTCAGCGCCGCGAGGCAGAGCGAGTTGGCGGCGGAACCGGTCGACGTGAACAGCACGTCCACGTCGCGTTCGAACATCTCGCACAGTCGTCGGCGGACCTCGGCGCTGATGGTGTCGTTGCCGTACGCCGCGGCAGGTCCGGACGAGGCGCGAGCGACGGCGTCGAGGATCTCCGGAGTGGTCCCGGCGGAGTTGTCACTGGCGAAAGCGTGCGCGTAGGCGGTCACGTGAGAAGACCCTTCAGCTGACGATGGGCGAGGCGATGACGACGGTGACGTCCGCCGGTTCGGTTCCGGTGTGGTAGAGGTGGGGCGCGTCTCCGGCGAACGCGAGCAGGTCGCCGGGCGCCAGCTCGCGCGGGTTCTCCGACGGACCCGCGGTCAGCTGGCCGGAGACGACCAGCAGGTGCTCGACGGTGCCGGTCGCGTGCGGGATGCCGTGCATCTCGGTGTCCTTCGGCATCCGCAGTCGCCAGATCTCCAGGCTGTTGCCGCTGCTGATCCGGCGCAGCAGCTCCCGGCCGACCTCTCCCTCGGCGAGCTCGGTGCCGGGCACGAACACCGGGCCGGGATCGGTGTCGCGGGTGAGCAGGTCGGTCAGCGGGATCCGCAGCGCGATGGCGAGCGCGTCGAGCGTCTCCACCGTCGGGTTCCCCAGCCCGGCCTCCAGTTTGGACAGCGTCGCCTTGCTCAGGCCCGCCCGGCGCGCCAGCTCGGAGCCGGTCATGCCGCGCTGCTCCCGGCGGCGGCGGATCTGCGCGCCCACGGACGCGGCGGTGCTGCTCGCCGGCCGCCCGGCCATCACCGCGTCCCGTGCGCGGCGGAGTACGACACCCGGACGCGTCCCTTCTTGACCTTCACCGTCGGCACCACGAGATCGGTGAGGTCGCCCAGGCTGCGGACGTGCGTTCCACCGCACGGCGCCGCGTGCAGGGCACCCAGGCACACCACCCGCCGCCCCTGCTCGTTCGTCTCCGCGGTCACCGGCAGGTCCTCGTCGACGGCCGCCGCGACCACCTTGCGCAGCTCGGCCGTCACCTCCTCGCGGCCGCCGGGATCCGCCAGCCGGGGGTCGGCGCGCGGATCGGTGAACTCGACGCGCGCCTGACCGGGGAAGTGGTTGCTCCCGGCCAGCTCCCACCCGAACGAGCGGCCCGCCGCCTCGACCAGGTGCCCTGCGGTGTGCAGGGCGGCGTGCGCGAGCCGGAGCCGCAGGTCGATCCTGGCCCGCACCCGCTGCCCCACGGCCAGCTCCGGCCCCTCGGTCACCACCAGTCCCGACTGCTCGTCCTTGACGGGCACGACCTCGACGTCGTCCAGCCAGCCCCGGTCGGCGGGCTGACCACCGCCCTGCGGGTGGAACAGGCAGTGCTCGACGGCGGCCCACGGCCGTCCGTCGCGCTGTCCCACCGCGATCACCCGAGTGTCGGCCTCGTCCGCGTAGGTGTCGTCGAGGTACGCCCTGACCTGCATCGGCTGCTCCAACCGTTGAACGTTACGTTTACTATAACGAACGCTGGAGCTGACGGTCGTGAATTCGGCGCCACACGAGCAACGAGACGATGGCGCCGCACAGGCACAGGAACATGTCCCACTGGGTGTCCCACTGATCGCCTTGGGTCCCGAGGAAGTCGTCGGCCCCGCTGCCCAGGATCAGCGCGCTGAACCACTCGACGAACTCGAAACACGCGCTGATCGCGAGACACACGCTGGCGGTGAGGAAGCCGACCCAGCCGCCCGGCCGCAGCGGAGTGCGCCGCAGCAGCACCTCGCGGACGGCCACGGCCGGAACGAAGCCCTGGATGAAGTGCGCGAAGCGGTCGTAGTTGTTGCGCTGGGTGCCGAGCAGCTCCTGCGCCCACTCCCCCAGCGGTGTCTCCGCGTAGGTGTACTGCCCGCCGTAGCAGAGCACCAGCGCGTGCAGCACCAACAGCCAGGTCAGCAGTCTGGTCAACGGGAACCGCTTGTGCAGCGCGACCACCAGCGGCAGGCCGATCAGCACCCACACGACTTCGAGCACCCACGTGCCGAGCGATCTCGCCTGCACACCGGTCGCCACGAGCGCGGCGAGCACGACGCCCGCCAGCACCCAGCCGTCGGTCCGGCCCACCCCGCGCACTTCGTGCTCCATGACCGATGAACCTACGGGGAACCGGCTGGCCAGCCGGTTCGGACACCTCGTCTACCTGACGGCGATCGGCCTGACGGTGTTCTTCAGGTCCGTCGAGCGGATCCGCAGGGCACCGGTGAGGGCTACCGCGATCACGACCAGCGTGACCAGCGCGAACGCCGGGTAGACCCACCCGACCGCGGACAGCCAGCCGGGCCGGCTGATCGTCCAGATCGTCGGCTGCCGGTGCAGCTGGAACGCGATCACGTCCCAGAACATGACGGGAACCCACAGCACCAGCAGCGTGGTGCGAGCCCAGGGCGCGATCCGGTGGTGCACCAGCCAGATCAGCAGCGGAGCGACCCACACCCAGTGGTGGTCCCACGAGATCGGCGAGAGCAGCAGCCCGAGGAACTGCACGGTCACCACGCCGATCAGCGCGTCACCCGCCCGCACGGCCGCCCGCAGCGCGAACCCGGTCACGATCACCGCGATCACAGCGGCGATCAGCCAGGGCCACGACATGCCCACGTCGTAGCCGAACGTCCGCGACAACGCCCCGCGCAGCGACTGGTTGTGCGCGGTGGCGATCGGCCCCACCCGGTCGGGGTCGCCGAACAGCACGAACCAGTACTGCCTGGCCTGGTTGAAGTCCACGAGGAAGCCGAGGCCGACGCTCGCCGCGAACGCGACGATCGACCACAGCGCGGCCGCCCACCGGCGGGTGGCGAGGAAGTACAGGCCGGAGATCGCCGGCACGAGCTTCACCCCGGCAGTCAGGCCGATGCCGGCGCCCGCGACCCGCTGGTCCCGCGCCACCATCGCGGCCAGCACGACCGCCGCCAGCACCAGGTTGATCTGGCCGAACTCGAAGGTGTGGAAGACCGGCATCATCCACAGCAGCACCGCGGTCCACAGGATCGCCCGCTGCCGCCACAACCGGGCGTCGGTCGTCCAGCCCTCCCCCGCGACCAGCCGCAGCGTCACGCGCACGATCCAGTACAGGCACAGCACCGACAGCAGGCGGAAGCTCCACTGGGCGAGGCCCCAGAACATCCACGTCATCGGCAGGAACACCAGCGCGCCGAACGGCGGGTAGGTGAACGGCAGCGGGAAGTCCGGCGGCGAGTGCGGCGACGTCACCTGGTACAGGTCGCCGTCGAGCACGTGCGGGGCGAGCGACCAGTACACGTACAGGTCGATCGACTCGTTGCCGAACCCGGTGACGATGACCCACGTGCGGACCACCGCGGAGATCACCAGCAGCCAGGGGGCGACGGGGAGCAGCCGCTGTTCCAGTTGCCTCACAGCGCCACCTCCGCGCGTTGTCCCACGCGGAGCAGCTTCGGCACGGCCGCGAGGGTGAGCAGTCCGAGGGCCGGGTACGCCCAGCCGAGCGCGGCGAGCGGCCACGGCCTCGGAATCTCCCAAATGGACGGTTGCTGGTTGATCAGGAACGTGATCACGTCCGATCCGGTCACGACGACCCACGCCACGGCGAGCGCCGCATGTCTTGCGCCGTAGGCCATCCAGAGCACCACCGGGATGATCCACAACCAGTGATGGCTCCACGAGATGGGGGAGATCAGCAGCCCGAACAGTTGCACGGACAGCAATGCGGCCAGTTCGTCGCCCGCTCGTACCGCGGCGCGCACCGCGAACCACGTCAGTGCCGCCGACACCGCCACCGCGAGCAGCCACGGCCAGGACATCTCGACGTCGTAACCGAAAGTGCGGGACAACGCGCCGCGCAGCGACTGGTTGATCGCCGAGCCCACCGGCCCGACCCGGTCGGCCGCACCGAGCAGCTCGAACCAGTAACGCCAGGAATCCTTGGCGGACACCAGGAACCCGAGGGCCACGGTGATCGCGAAACCCACCGCCGACCACACCGCCGCGGCGAACCTGCGGGTGGCCAGGAAGTACAGCACGGAGATCCCGGGCGTCAGCTTCATCCCGACGCCCGCACCGACACCGAGTCCGGCCACCGCCTGCCGGGTCGCCATCATCGCGGCGAACACCCCGGCGACGAGGACGAGGTTGATCTGTCCGAAGTCGAGCGTCTTGCGCACCGGCTCGCACCACAGGGCCAGCGCGGTCCACAGCAAGGCCCGGCGCGACCACTTGGCGTCGTACGGCTGATCCGCCTTGGCCGCCAGCGACTTCAGCGCCGTCCGCACGAGCCACCACAGGCAGAACACCGACAGCACCTGCCACACGATGCGCGCGGCGAGCCACGGCAGCGCCGACACCGGCAGGAACACCATCGCCGCGAAGGGCGGGTAGGTGAACGGCAGCGGGAAGTCGGCCGTGAACGGCATGTTGATGTCGTAGAGCTGGTCCGTGAGGACGTTCGGGGCGAGGCTCCAGTAGACCTTGAGGTCGATCATCCCCCAGTCCGCCGGGTTGCCCAGCGTCCAGGCGTGGAGGGCGAGCGACACGCCCAGCACCAGCGGCGCGAACCGCAACGCGCGGCTCTCGAGCTCACCCACCGTTTCCTCCGACGAGTTGCGTTGATCCGGCAACGACGGGCGCGGGTTGCAGCAGTGCCCGTCCGACCCACACGCCGGCGAGCACCGTCGCGGCGAAGTAGGGCCACCACACCCAGGGGTTCATGTCGTCGTAGGTCCAGCGGGCGACAATCGTGCCGTCGGGCAACGTGACCAGCACCATCCAGACCGACACACCGGCCAGCACGGCGACCATGCGGTTCTTCCACGGGAACGCCGCGGCCAGCGCCAGCGACCACGTGAAGTACCAGGGCAGCACGGACGGCGCCAGCACCGTCGCGGCGAGCAGGGCGATGGTGGCGCGCCGGACCGCTTCGACACCGCCCTGTCTGGCGAGCCACCACTGCCGCACCAGCACGCCGGCGAGCAGCACCACGCCCGCGGCGCGGAACACGCTGAGGAAGCCGAGCCGGGTGAAGCCGGGCAGGTACTGGCCGACCCCGTAGAAGAGGATCTCCGCCACCGCGCACGGCAACGACATCCACGTCAGCAACGGACCCTGCGACCGCAACACGTTGATCCAGCCGAGGTCGACGCCCGCGAGGACGGTGGCCGCGGAGAAGGTGAGCACGAAGACTGCTCCGGCGGTAATGGCCGCGGTGAGGAAGCGGTGCCGTGCCGGACCGGACAGCCGCGCCGCCCACACCCACACGAGGAACGGCGCGACCAGCACCGCGGTGGCTTTCACGGCGGTGGCCAGGGCGATGAACGCGAACCCCGTGAGGTGCCTGCGGTCGAGCACCTTCACCACGCCGACCACCATCAGCCCGACCATGAGGATGTCGTTGTGCGCACCGCCGATGCCCAGCGCCACCACCAACGGGTTGGCCACCGTGAGCCACAACGCCGTCGAGTTCCGCCCGCCCAGATGCCGGGTGAGGCGCGGAATCGCCCAGCCGAGCAGCACGAGCCCGGTGAGCACGGCGAGGCGCATGAAGATCGCGCCGAGGATGACGTTGTCACCGGTCAGGAAGACCGTGACCTTGCCGAGCAGCAGGAACAACGGCCCGTACGGCGACGGCGTGTCCTGCCACAGCCCCGCGACGTTGCCCCGCAGCGGCAGATCCAGCACGGACGCGCCCTCGGCGTACGGGTCGAAGCCGCGCAACGCCACCGCACCCTGCGCGAGGTAGCTGTAGACGTCCCGGCTGTACAACGGCGGCGCGATGATCAGCGGCGCGGTCCACGCCGCCGCGGCCACCGACACGACCCGGCCACCGGCCTCACCGGTGAGCACCAGCCGCCCGAGCCGCACCCACGACAGCACCATCAGCCCGAGCCCGGCGAACAGCACCATGAACGCCAGGTCGTGGCCGTGGCCGTACCTGATCGCGTTCAGCATCGTCCCGCTCAGCAGCGGGTCACGGCGGACGATCGCACCGGCGCCCAGCCCGCCGACGGCGAGCATCACGGCGCCGAACACGCCTGGCCAGAGAATTCGCCGCGGGATACGCCGGAGCACAGCTCCAACAGCGGTCACAACAACTACGCGCCCTTCGTCCCCTGCGGCGAGTAGTGCTGCGGGGTGAGTACAGACCGGAATGACCCCGATGCAATCACAAGATCAACCCGCGGGCCACGAAGAAGCACCGGCAAGAACCACATCACACTTCTGCCGGTACTTCTTCCTGTCATCTGTCGTCGAGGCGCACCAGCAGTGCCCTGGGGTACTTGCGGCCCGGCATCGGCACCGGCGACCCGGTGAACGACACCGGTGTCCCGGCCAGCAGCAACGTCAGCCCTTCCGGCAGGTCGTCACGCGACACGAACCACGAACCGCCGCGCGTGTCGGTGATGAACCCGTGCGACTGCCCGGACTTCCACGTCGTCACGGTCCCCCGCCGGCGACCGCGCGGCGCGCCCACCGGCGAGGCGACGGCCTCCGACGACCGCACGAACGCGCGCCGCAACGGGTACTCGGACAGGTCCGCCGGCGCGAACAGCTCGTCGAAACCGGGCGTGAACGGGGTCGCGGCGCGCAGCGGTGCGGCGGTGCGCGGGGTCCAGGCCGGCGCGCTGTCGACGGTCCGGACGTCGACGACCGGGACGACCACGTGCACGCCGCGTTCGGTCAGCCTGGTCACGAGCGGGGCGAAGTCGGCGTCGCCGGTGAGCAGGACGACCCACTGCAGCGGCACGGTGGTGGCGCGGTCCCAGGCCTCGAGCGCCAGCTGGACGTCGACGCCCTTCTCCTTGCCGCCGTGCAGGGGCAGGTCGTGCCGGGTCACCCCGGCGGCGCTCAGCACCGCGTCGAACGACGCGGCCGGGGTCTCGATGCGGCCGCGGACGTAGTGCGCCTCGGACACCACGCACTCGTCGAGCGGGCGGCCGGTCTCGGTGTGGACGTACCAGCGCAGGGCGTCGTGCAGACCGTCCAGCGAGATCCGGGCGGCCCGCGCGTGCGCTGTCGCGTAGAAGTCGCTGAGATACGCGAACCACGTGCCGTCGTAGAACACGCCGATGCGGACGATCTTCCCCATTGGACAGAGATTACCTGCGAGGTGCTGGACCAGCCGGTCCAGCACCTCGCCGCTCACCCCGCGAGTTCCGCGTCCGTCAGAGCGCGGCCCACGACGCTGACGTCGTCGATCGCGCCAAGCCAGAAGTCCACGTTCTGGCCACCGAACTTCGCGCGTCCCACCGTGAACGCCCCGGTGCTCACGATCGCCGGTCCGGCCGGCGCCGTCGCGACCCGCACACCGTCGACGTAGAGGCGGATCTCGTTGCCCGCCCGCACTCCCGTGAGCTCGTACCAGCGGCCGAGCTCCGGGGTGATCTCGTGGCGGGCCCGGTTGCCACCCGGCGTGCTGAACGCGAACGCGCCCTGCCCGTACTGCAGGTAGAACGGGTTCTCCCGCTCCCTGCCGTCCTGGCTCACGGCGGTGGCGTAGTTGCCGGGCAGCTCGTCCAGCCGCACCCGCGCGGACACCGTGTAGTCGCCGGTCGTGTCGACCACGGGACCGTAGGTGTCCGCGGAGCCGCCGGTGAACTCCAGCGCACCGGACTTCCAGGTGACACCGGTCGGGCTCAGCGTCAGCGGGTTGCCGCCGCCGCTGGAGTCCTTCGCCACCGTTCCCCTGCCTTCGTCGAGCTTCCACTCGCCGCGCGCCGCATAGGGGTACGGCGTGCCCGCGTTCGCCCCGGCCTCGATCACCCGCCGGTTGATCTCGCGGACGGGACCGGGATCGACCTTGATGCGCTTGCGGTCGTAGGTGTAGAACCCGTTGAGCTCGTTCTCCAGGTCGGTGACCTGCGTGTAGACCGACGCGGACAGCTCGGCGCGCGCCTGCCCGAGGTAGAACGTGCGAGTGTTGTCGACGTACTTCGCCGTCAGCGCCGCCTTGTCCGCCACGCCGCTGTAGATGTTCGCCGGCGCGCCCGGCCACTGGTGGCCAGGAGTCCGCAGGGTGAAGCCGCCGTGCTCGCCGTCCATCACGACCCGCCTGCCGTCCGGGCGTGCGGGGTCGGTGTTGTTGTAGTCGTGGTGGTCGATGACGTCGCCCCTGCCGGAGTCACCCTTGGAGGCGCAGCAGTTCACGCCGCTGTGCGCGCTGACGATCCGGCTCGGGTCGGCGGCCTTGACGTCGTCGGTGATCTGGCCGGTCACCGTGCGGTCCCACTCGCCCCAGCCCTCGTTGAACACGATCCACGCGAAGATCGACGGAGAGTTGTGCAGCTGCTTCATCATCTCGCGGTTCTCGGTCAGGAACGCCTGCCGTGCCGCGGGGTTCTCCCCGTCCTCGACGGACACGAAGTCCTGCCACACCAGCAGTCCCAGCCGGTCGGCGTGGTAGTACCAGCGGGCGGGCTCGCCCTTGATGTGCTTGCGGACCGAGTTGAAGCCGAGGTCCTTCTGCGCCTTGAGGTCGAACTCGAGCGCGGCGTCGCTCGGCGCGGTGTTCAGGCCGTCCGGGAAGAAACCCTGGTCCAGCATCATCAACGAGAAGATCGGCTTTCCGTTGAGCGTGAGCTTCTTCTGGCCGCCGACGTCCGCGATCCCGGTGGACCGCATGCCGAAGTAGCTCTTCACCCGGTCGCCGCCGAGCCTGATCTCCAGCTGGTAGAGGTACGGGTCGTCCGGCGACCACAGGTGCGGGTCGGGCACCGGCAGGGTCAGCTTCGTGTTGGCGGCACCGGTGACCGTGCCGACCTGCTTGCCGCGCGCGTCCTTCGCGACCGCCGTGACGCTGGTGTTCCCTGCGGACCTGACCTCCAGCGCCAGTGAGCTCGTGGCGAGGTCCGGCGTCATCTTCACGTCGTCGATCGCCTTGTCCGGCACGGGTTCCATCCACACGGTCTGCCAGATGCCCGACGACGGCGTGTAGAAGATGCCTCCGGGATTGCGCGACTGCTTGCCCTTGGGCTGGTGCGGGCCCGTGGTATCGGTGACCGCGACGACGATCTCCTGCTCGCCGCGCTTCAGGGCATCGGTGATGTCCGCGCTGAACGCCGTGTAGCCACCGGAGTGCTCGGCGACGAGCTTGCCGTTCACCCAGACCTTGGCCTCGTGGTCGACCGCGCCGAAGTGGAGCTTCACGCGTTGCCCCGACCAGTCGCGCGGCACGGTCACCGTGCGGCGGTAGAACATGTGGTCCTCGTGCCGTTCCAGCCCGGAGAGCTGCGACTCGATCGGGAACGGCACGATCACCCGCTCGGGCAGCCGCTGCCCGAACACCGGCTGCTGCCCGGCTTTGGCGCCCGCGAACTCCCACGGGCCGTTGAGGTTGAGCCACTTCTCGCGTTCCAGCTGCGGCCTCGGGTACTCCGGCAGCGGGTTGCGGGGGTCGACCTTCTCGCCCCAGGGCGTCCTGAGCCGCTGCTGCGACGAGTTGGCGACCGTTCGCGCGGTCTTGCCGACCTTCCTGCCGTCGACGGTCAAGGCGCCGGCGCCGTCGTAGAACAGCCGGACCCGCTGGCTCTTCAGCACTTTCTCGCTCAGCCGGACGGTGAGCCGGTTGCGGCTCGCGGTGATCACGTCGACCGGCATCGGCGTCGCGTCCACGTCGATCCGCAGATGGGCCTTCAGGTCGGCGACGTTCGTGACGCGGCCGTCGAACTCGGCCGTCAGCACCCGTCCGTCACCGGACACGGCTGCGGTGCGCGGCACGACCTGGAAGTCCGGAGGCGGCGTGAACGCGGACTCCGGCACGATCTGCTTCGGCATTCCGTCGCTCGACCAGCGCAGGAACATGTTGGCGCCGCCGGTGTCCTGGAACATCTCCAGCCGGAACTCGTACTGCCGCCCCGCGGTCAGCGGCACCGGCGCGCTGGTCTGCTCGCGGTCCCAGTCGCCCACCCAGTGGTCGATCACCGGTTTGTCGTCGACGAACAGCCGGAACCCGTTGTCCCCGATGGCGTGGAACGTGTAGTCGCCGGTCCGCGGCGCGGTGATCCGGCCGGTCCAGCGCGCGGTCGTGTGTTCGGTGCGGCCTGCCAGGAAGCCGAAGACCGAGGTCAGGTCCGGGTGGTTCACCTCGGCGTCCAGCACGGTGCCCGCGAGGGTCGCGAAGTCCCGCGCGCCGGGCGCCGACATGCTGAAGTACTCGCCTTTCAGGCCGTGCACGGGCTCGGCGGCACCCGCGGGTGGTGTGCCGGGCGCGACGCCCAGCGCCAGCAGCGCGACGAGTACGGGGGCGGCTTTTCTCATCGGCGAGGTCCCCTTCGTTTTTACAACGTTGTAAGAGCGCTCCCATCTATCCACGCACAGGGTTCGGAGGCCGGGCTACCTCCGATCGGAGGTATCGGCCATGTCAAACCGGACAGAATTCCGTGCAGCGTGGGAGCGCGCCCACACCCGCGTTCTGGCTCGATGAACGGCGCTTTTGTTCACCTGGGGTGGACAAAAGCGCCGTTCATCGTCCTCGCCGAGCGGTCAGGACGGCAGCGGGATTTCCAGGCTCACCGTGCCGCGCAGGTCCAGCCACGCGCGGCCGGGCGCGCGCACCAGGCGCAGCACGACCTCCTCGCAGTGCGGGCAGCGTGCGACGAGGCCGGGCGCGTTCTGGTAGACCCGCAAGGTCGCCACCGAGCCCCGGTACCCACAGCCCGCGCACTGCCCCGTCGCCACCGTCAGGTCCACCGCGAAGATCTCCCGCAGGTCGCCCGCGAGCGCGTTGCCGTCGACGTGGTCGTCGCTCATCGGTGGTCTCCTGTCAGCCGAAGCGTTCGGTGCGGACACGGCGGGGGTCGTGGCCCAGCGCCACGAGGATGTCGGACACCGTCTCGACGAAACCGGTGGGCCCGCACACGAAGCAGTTCGGGGTGAACTCGGCGGGCCAGCCGTGCGTGTTCAGGGTGGCCACACCCAGCCGGCCCGGCGGCTCCGGAGACCCTTCCGGGGCCTGCCGGGTGTACACGAGCCGCACGTCCAGCCCGGCGTCCTCGCGGGCACGCTGCCGCAACTCGTCCGCGAACATCACGTCGTCAGGCGTGCGCACCGAGTACACCAGCCGGAACGGCACACGGCTGCCCTCCGCGGCCCGCGTGCGGATCATCGCCATCAGCGGTGCGATGCCGGACCCGCCCGCGACCAGCGTCACCGGTGCCGGGTCGGCCGCCCGCCACACGAACCAGCCGCCGACCGGCCCGCGCAGCTCGATCTGGTCGCCCACCGACAGCACGTCGCACAGGTACGGCGACACCTCGCCGTCGGCCACCCGCTGCACGGCCAGCTCGACCCGGTCGCCGTCCGGTGCCGACGAGACGGAGTAGCTGCGCTGCACCGAATATCCGTCCTCGGCGGTGAGCCGCACGTCGACGTGCTGGCCCGGCAGGTGTCCCGGCCAGCCGGGCACGTCGAACACCAGGCTGCGCGCGCTCTTGGTGAGATCGGAGGCGTCGGCCAGTTCGGCCACCCGCCAGGTCAGTCGCCCTGATACCGCTGCTCGCGCCATGGGTCTCCGTAGTCGTGATAGCCGGCGGTCTCCCAGAAACCGGGTTCGTCCTCGAGCAGCAGCTGGATGCCGCGCACCCACTTGGCCGACTTCCAGAAGTACAGGTGCGGCACCAGCAACCGCGCCGGCCCGCCGTGCTCCGGCGTGAGATCCTCGTCGTCGTAGCGGTAGGCGATCCACGCCTGGCCGTCGAGCAGGTCCTCCAGCGGCAGGTTGGTCGTGTAGCCGCCGTAGGAGTGCACGAGCGCGAAGTCCGCCGCCGTCTCCACCTCCTCCAGCAGCACGTCCAGCGACACGCCCTTCCACCGGGTCCGCAGCTTGGACCACTTGGTGACGCAGTGGATGTCCGTGGTGATCTTCTCCGCGGGCAGCTCCATCAGCTGCTGCCACGACCAGGTGTGCTTCTGGCCGGCCTCGGTGCTGACGGTGAACTCCCACCGGTCGGTCGGCACGCGCGGTGTCGGGCCCGCGGTGAGCACGGGGAAGTCCTCGGTGAGGTACTGCCCCGGCGGCAGCTGCACGTCCGGCGACTGGCGCCGGCCGGTGAAGCCGGGTGAGACGATCGGCATGGGTGCAGTACACAGCACCGGCCGCGAACGCGCCACGCACTGGTCGCGCGGTCCTGGTGCCGTTGGCTCGCGGGGAACCGGCCTGCTTTGTCTGCACCACTGTTGTGCCGCAGGGGAACACCTGCGCGACCACCGGCACGAGCAGGCGCTGGTCCTGCTCGGAACCTCGACACCGGTCAAGCCACCGGAATTTCCACTCCGGAGCGCATAAGGTGCCTTCACCGCAACGGTTGCGTCGGTTTACGGCCGAATGATCGTACTGTGGCGCAGTGGATCCACACAGGCCGCAACCACGCCGCTACCCGGGCGTCGTCGTGTCGAGCACGTTCGAGGATCTCGAGGAGCATCGTGCCGCGCTGATGCGGGCGATCGAGGGTCAGCACCTGCACCCGGTGGCGATGGAGCAGGACGCGGCGTTGCCGGCCGGCACGGTCGTCGAGGCGTCGCTGAGCAAGGTGCGCCACGCGGCCGCCTACGTCGGGGTGATCAGCCACCGGTACGGCCAGGTGCCGGAGTGCGAGGAGAACCCGGACCGGCTCTCGCTCACCGAACTGGAGTTCCGGGAAGCACGCAGACTGGGCCTGCCGATCCTGATCTTCATCATGGGGCCGGGCCATCCCGTGGTCGCCGGCGCGGTGGAAGTCGATCCCGACAAGCGGCGGAAGCTGGAGGCGTTCCGGGAGGAGGCCAAACGCGCGTCCGCGGGCGGCTCGGTTCATCGCGTGTACCGGGTGTTCAACGACCTGGCCGACTTCTCGGCGGCCGCCACGCAGTCCGTCGCCGAGCTGCGCTGGCACCTCACGTCGGCTCCCGCGCAGGACGGTGACCTCGACATTCCGGCTCCGCCCGCGCTCTACGCCCACCCGAGCTACATCGGGTCGCACACGTTCGTCGGCAGGCGGGCTCAGCTCGCGACGCTGAACGACTGGGCGGACGCCGCCGACCAGCACCCCGTGCTGCTCTTCGAGTCGATCGGGGGTGCCGGGAAGAGCATGCTCTCGTGGGAGTGGATCACGCGTCATGCCCCCGCCGTCCGCCGCGACTGGGCCGGCCGGTTCTGGTACTCGTTCTACGAGAAGGGCGCGGTGATGGACGACTTCTGCCGCCGCGCCCTCGCCTACACGACGATGCGTCCGGTGAGCGAGTTCGCGACGAAGGGGTCGCCCGAGGTCGCGGAGCTCCTCGTGCGGCAGCTCAAGCGTCACCCGTGGCTCTTCGTCCTCGATGGACTCGAACGGGTTCTCGCCGCCTACCACCACTACGACGCGTCGCAGCTGCTCGACGACCGCGCGGCCGAGTCGGACGACATCACCGACCGCGATCCGTGCAGCGCGATCCGCCCCGAGGACGAGGATCTCCTGCGGCAGCTCGCGGGCGCGGAGCCGTCAAAGATCCTCATCACCTCCCGCCTCGTGCCCTCCGTGCTGCTCAACACGTCGAACCACCCGATTCCCGGCGTGCTGCACGAACGCCTGCCAGGGCTGCGGCCCGCCGACGCCGAGGCCCTGCTGCGCAGCTGCAACGTCACCGGCGATTCCGCGGCCATACGCGCGTACCTGAAGCGGCATTGCGACTGCCACCCGCTGGTGACCGGGGTCGTGGCCGGCCTGGTCAACGGCTACCTCCCCGCGCGCGGCGACTTCGACGCCTGGGCCGCCGATCCGCACCACGGCGGCCATCTCAAACTCTCCGAGCTCGACCTCGTCGGGAAGCGCAACCACATCCTGCGCGCGGCACTGGCGGCGCTGCCGGAACCGAGCTGGCGGCTGCTCAACACGCTGGCGTTGCTCTCGGAGACCGTCGACTACGAGACGCTCTGCGCGTTCAACCCGCACCTGCCGCTCGACCGATCGGTGGAACCCGAGGAGCAGGCGGCGGCCCTGCACAAGCTCAGCGCGACCGTGCACGACCTCGAACACCGCGGGCTGCTGCAGTACGACCGGCGAACCCAGCGCTACGACATCCACCCCGTGGTGCGCGGTGTCACGGCCGGTGGACTGCTCAAGGAGGACGTGCACCTCATCGGGCAGCGCATGGTCGACCACTTCACCGCGCGGTGGGAGAACCCCTGGCGCGCCGAGCCCGAGAGCGTGGAGGACCTGCGCCACGGGATGACGCTGGTGCGCACACTCGTCCAGCTGAACCGCATCCACGAGGCGGGCCTGCGGTACACCGAGCTGGGCGGTGCGCTGGTGCACAAGCTCGAAGCGTTTCCGGAGGTTCTCTCGCTCCTGCAACCGTTCTTCACGCACGGCTGGTCGGCACCGCATCGCGACCTCATCACCGAACAGGCCGCGTCCCTCGCGACCGATGCGGCGTGCGCGTTGACGAGGGTGGGCGAGCTGGAACGCGCCCTCGCGCTGCACGGTCTCGCGCTGACCAAGAACATCGACAGCGGCAACTCGGTGCGTGCTGTGGTGAACCTGGCGAACGCGGCCACCACGCTCGACGGGTTGAACCGGCTGGCGCGGACCGACCGGGTGGTGCGCCTCGCGCTGGAGCTGGCCGAGCTGTACCCGAACGGCAGGGCGTTGTTCGTGGCGCGCCTCGCGACGTTCGAACGCCTCGTCGACGCGGGACAGGAGGCGGAGGCCGAGAAGATGTGGGCGTCGCTCGACTTCCTGCACAGCTGGGACTACGCCGCACGCCGCAGCGGACAGGCGGAGATCGTGAACGCGTACTTCAAGCTGCGCACCGGCCGGCTGTCCGACTCGGAGCTGACGTCGATCGAGAAGCACGCGCGTGCGACGAACAGCAAAGCACTGCAGCGCAAGGTGCACAGGATGAGAGGGAACCTGTTCCTGCAGCTGGAGGACTGGGGTGCCGCCGCGCACGAGCTCGGCGAGGCGATGCGGATGGCGCGCACGTCCGACATCCACGACACCGACACAGCCACGAAACTCGTGCTCGCCAGGCTCCACTCAGGACAGTCGTCGAATGCCGCGGCGGAGGCCGGACGGCTCTCCTCCGGCGACCGGCCGGCGCACGCACCGCTCGCCCTGCTGTGGCGGGCGCTCGGTGAGGACGAGAAGGCTCTCGCGCACGCAGTACTGGCGTACCGGAGGGCCTGGGCCGATGGTGAGCCGCACGTCCGTCGTTACGACCTGAGGGAAGCGTCCTTGCTGCTGCACGATCTGGGTGCGGCTCAACCACAGCTTCCGCCGTACGACCCGGCGAGCGATCCCCCGCTGCCGTGGGAGGTGAAGGTCCGCAAGGAAGTGAGGAACCGGCGCGACGCCAGGAGATCGACCTAGTGGCGCGTCTCGGAACGTTGGCGAGGTAATCCACGCTCAGCAGGGCACCTCGCGGCACCGCCCCCACGCCCCCGTACAACCAGTACGAGGACGTGGGGGCGGTGCCGCGATGCACCCGTCTGACCGCGAATTCCCCCGGCAACGTTCCGAGCCACACCACTAGGCACCCACGCAGACGAAGCCGTTCGGCTCGCCGAGTTCCTCCTGCGCCTCCGCCAACGCCAGCGCGGGGTCCGCTCCGTCCCGCAACCGGCGGTGCAGCGCGACCATGAGGTCCTTGGTCCCGGCGTCCGGGACCGGGACGACCGAGGCGATCAGCTGGGACACGCCGCGTTCGAGGAACGTCGCGGCAAGGCCGAGGAGTTCGTTGCCCGACACCACGACCGGCCTGCCGACGTCGCAGGCGGCCATGATCACGGTCTCCGGGACCTGGTCGAGGCGCGCGACGTCGTGGACGACCAGCGGGCCGTCGTGCAGCGAGAGGGCCGAGAACAGCGGGTTGTCCGGGTTGAGCCGGCCGTGGGCGGCGAGGTGCACGGTGCCGGCCGTCGCGAGGGCCTTCAGGACGTCGTCGACGGTCGCGTGGTGCGGCTGGGCGATCTGGTGGATCTCCGCCACGGCCGCGGCTTCCTCCTCGGCGCCGGGCAGGCCGGGGCCGCTCGCCACCGCGAAGGTGCGCGGGCGGGGAGGCTGGGTCGCGGCGGCCTGCCACAGCGTTGCCGACGGTGAGACCACGACCGGTTTTCCGCGGCACGACGGCAAAGCCGACCACGGGACGTCGTGCAGCACGCCCGTGGGCACGACCACCAGGGGCCGGTCGTCGCGCGGCAGGAGCAGCGCGTCGAGCCTCGCCGCGGTGGTCTCCAGCAGCGTCCTGATCTCCTGGCGCGGGCGTCTGGCCAGGTGCCGCAAGGCGAACGGCACCCGTTCGAGCAGATCGCCGACCTCGCGAACGGAGCCGACGGTGCGCAGGTCCAGCCGTCCGTCCGCGAGAGTCGACGCCAGCAGTGCGCCGTCGATCTCGATGAACTGGACCAGCACCCGGTCGCCGAGGTCCAGTTCGGACGGCCGGACGGGTTCCGCTGGACCGGCGCCGTCCGCCCGGAGCAGGCGGCTGCGGTTCTTGATCCGGCGTTCCAGTTCCAACTGGCGTTGTCGGAGCTTCGGCGTGGGGCTGTTCTCCAGCTCGTGTGCCGTGGCGCGCAACAGGGGCAGCAACGAGGCTAGTTCGGGGTCGTCCGGCGGACGGACCTCACGGCGGAGGAACCTGCTGGCCCGGCCGCGTTCTGCCCATTCGAAGACGTCGGCGGGCTTGCCGGTGCTCAACGCGATGCGCAGGCCCAGCGAGGCCAGGTCGGCGCGGTGCGCGGCCGAGTGGGCGCGGAGGTCGCCGGTGCCGAGAGCCGCGTGGTTCTCGTCGAGGACGCGGAGACCGGTTCTGGCCGCGGCCAGCGCGGAACGGGGATCGGAACGCCGGCGCAGCAGGGCTTCCGCGTACCAGCCGCGAGCACGCACCGCGGCCGGGCCGCGCACCCGCGCGCGGCTCGCGACGGTCAGGTGCGCGACCGCGCGAGCCGGTTGTCTTCGGCGCTCGGCGACGGACGCGAGGTCGAGGTGCGCCTGGACGACGGCGGCCGGGCGGCCCCGCAACGCCGCGATCATGCCGTCGGGATCGCTGATCCGGCACGGCTTTCCCGACTTCAACGCCGCCCGCAGCACCGTGGCGCGGGCCAGCGCGGCGTGGTGGTCGCGGCCCTGCCGGGTGAACTGGGCGAGCGCGGCGCGGGCGTGCCGGCCGGCGGCGGCCCAGTCGGAGGCCAGCAGCGCGGCGTCCGCGAGCAGCAGGCGGGCCTCCGGGACCTTGAGGCGGCGCCCCTCCGCGCGGAACGCCTCGACCGCCTGGGAAGCGTGCTCGCGGGCCTCGTTCACCAGGCCCACGGACAGCAGCAGCTCCGCGCGGTCCTGCAGCACCGGCGCGAGCTGGCCGCCGTGCAGGCCGATGATCTCCTCGGCCCTGTCCAGGTGCGCCAGCGCGGCCGGGACGTCACCGCGGCGGCCCTCCACGAAGCCCAGGTTCTCGGCGATGATCCCGACCACGAGGTCGCGGCCCAGTTCCCCGGCCAGCCGCTCGGCCTCCAGCAGGTCCTTCACGGCGGCGGCGAAGTTCTGCCGCTCGGCCTGCAGGATGCCGCGGTTGACCAGGTTCCGCTGCTGACCGAGCTTGTCACCGCTGCGGCGGAACGCGCGGTCGACGGCCTGGTAGTCGGAGAACGCCTCGTCCAGCCTGCCCAGGTGGTAGAGGATCACGGCGCGCTGACCGCGTGCGCGCGCACCCAGCAACGGCACCGCCAGGTCCACCTCGCGCAGGGCCGCCGCGGCACGGCCCTGGTGCACCAGGGCGAACGCGAGCTTCATCCGGCTTTCCGCGGCCGCCCTGCCCTCGCCGAGCCGGACCGCGCGGCGCAGATGGGTGACGGCGTCGCTCACCTGTCCCGTCTGCGCCAGGGCGTGGCCCCACGCCTGTTCGGCCAGGGCGCGGGCCGCGGTGTCCCCTCGGGACTCCCGCACGATCCGCGCGGCCACCGGGATCGCCTTGACCGGGTCGACGTCGGCGAGCCGCATCGCCTCGCGCGCCGCGTGTAACACCGGTCCCGGCAGCATGATGACCAAGGTATCAACGCGGCGCGCGGCGGCATCGGTTCAGCGAGAACTCACCACGGAGGCTGACATGACCACCCCAGTCGAGAGCGAGTGCGAAGACCTCAACGGCGCCGGCCAGCTCGTCGTCGACAGCATCCACCGCGACGCCGTGGAGAAGGTGCTCGCCGAGCTCAAGATCCAGGCCACGGAGGTGGGGAGCGCACCCGCGTTCGACCTCACGCTCCTCGATCTCGAGCACGGGCCTGTCCCCGGCCACGACGACACCCAGCCGGTCGCGGACCTCGACCCGGTGCTGAACGAGGTGCGGGCGCGGTTCGCCGGACGCTGCGGGGGCTGGGTGCCGTTGATCGGCAAGAACCGGCAGATGAACAGCGTCTTCGGCGCGTACCCGCAGACCAAGAGCCACACGTTGTGGGATCCGAAACCGGTGGACCGACCTTCCGGATGGCTCACGGAACACGCCGGCAAAGGCGAAGGTGTGCGCGTCGGCCTGCTCGACACGAGGATCTACGAACACGAGGCCATTCCCGGCGAGGCCATCGAGCCGATGGGATTCACCCTGGACAAGGCACCCGACAGCGTCTTCTTCGAAGCCGGGCACGGCATTTTCATGGCCGGCCTCATCCTCAACCAGGCGCCCGCCGCCAAGCTCGTCGCACGCGCCGCTCTCAAGGACGACGGCAAGGCCTCCGCGTGGTGCGTGGTCAAGCAGCTCGAGAAGTTCTACTTGGACGAGCCGAAGGACCGGGTGCAGGTGCTCGTGCTGGCCAGCGGCTGCCGCACCCACGACGGCAAGGCGCCGTTGATCCTCGAACGCGCCATCGAGCGGCTCAACCGCCGCATGCTGGTCGTGGCCGCGGCGGGCAATCACGGTGCCATGAGCGGCATGTCGCGGGATCTGCAGATCACGCGCAACTCCCCCACGTGGCCGGCGGCGCTCCGCGACGTCGTGGCAGTCGGGCTGCCGACCCCGTTCCCCGACGAGGACGGGGAGTTCGAGCGCCTGGACTACAGTCCCGACCTCCCGTGGGTGACCTGCACAGTCGACCCCGGACCGAGGGGTGAGTTCGTCAGTGCCTACTTCAAGTCGACGGCCGTCACGCTGCAAAGCGGCGCACCTCTCAAAGGGCTGAAATCAGGCTTCGTGTCGTGGCGGGGCACTTCCTGCGCCGCCGCCCACCTCGGTGGGCTCATCGCCGCGAAGATGGCGGAGGACGAGGTTGACGCGCGCACGGCGTTCGAGAGCCTCTCCCGCGGCAGCGATTCCGTTGCGAAGCCGTACGAGTGGGAGCCCGAGCCACAGGGCGCGACCACTCCACCACGTGCTGCCACCGTTGGGCCGAAAGAGTAGGGCCGAAAGGCTCGTCAAAGCAACGCCCGATCGGCGTAGCGTCGGCTGGTCTTGCGTCGACCACGCACGCCACGGAGGAACGCGATGAAGCGGTCCACGACTCTCCTGTCCGCATTGGCTCTCGTCCTCGGCGGCGTGGCGGCGTCACCCGCCGCGGCCGCTCCCACCGCCGACCCGCTCGACGTCTACGTCGCCGAGGTGACGCCGCAACAGGCGGGTGACCTCTCCAGACAGGGCTTCGACGTCGTCGGCAGCCGGGCGTCCGGCGACAAGGTCGAGGTCGAGCTCGTGCTCGCCGGCAGCCAGCAGGCGCAACTGGCCAAGCGCGGTGTCGACGCCAAGGTCAAGAAGAACAAGGACGGCAAGAGCGCGAGGCAGCTCGCCGCCGAGCAGGCCGCCGCCGGGTACACCGTGTGGCGGTCCTACGACGAGCCGGGCGGGATCCGCGACCAGCTGTACGCGATGGCCCGCAACAACCAGAACCTCGTCAAGCTCGAGGTGCTCGGAAAGACCGGGCAGGGCCGCGAGATCATCGCGCTGAAGGTGACGCAGGGCGCCGTGGGCCTGCGCGACGGAGCCAGGCCCGCGGTGTTGTACTCGTCGACGCAGCACGCTCGTGAGTGGATCAGCACCGAGGTCAACCGCAGGCTGCTGAGCAACGTCGTCGACCGGTTCAAGGCGGGCGACAAGGAGATCAAGGAGCTCCTCAAGGAAACCGAGCTGTGGTTCGTGCTCGTCGCCAACCCGGACGGCTACCAGTACACGTTCGACGTGGAACGCCTGTGGCGCAAGAACCTCCGCGACAACGACGGCAACGGGCAGATCACCGTCGGCGACGGCGTCGACCCGAACCGCAACTTCGACGAGCACTTCAACTACGACAACGAGGGGTCGTCGACCGCGGCGGCCAGCGAGACCTACCGCGGACCGAGTGCGGTCTCCGAGCCCGAGACGAAGGCGATGCAGGGGCTGCTGGACCGGATCAAGCCGAAGTTCCAGTCCAACATGCACTCCTACGGTCCGCTCATCCTCTACCCGCAGGGCTGGCAGACCGGCACGCCGGAGGCCGACAACCCGATCTACGTCGCGCTCGCCGGCACCGACGCCAATCCCGCGATCCCCGGCTTCGACCCCGGCATCAGCTCCGACGAGCTGTACGTGACCAACGGCGAGACCACCGACTACGCCGACAGCCACAGCGGCACCGTGGCGTTCACGCCGGAGCTCGGCGAGGGCTGCGAGGGCTGCGGCTTCGTCTTCCCCGACGACGAGGCTCTCGTCGAGGCCGAGTTCCAGAAGGCGCTGCCGTTCTCGCTGTCGCTCGCGAAGTCGGCACCGGACCCGGCCAACCCGAAGTCGGCCGTCGGCATCGGCGTCAAGCCGTTCTACCTCGACCAGGCCGACGCCGACCAGGAGAACGGCCCGCTGTCCATGTTGGACTTCACGTTCGCCGAGTCCTACGGCGACCCGCAGGAGGTTCGCGTGCTGGCGAAGAAGTCGCTCGGCGCGGTGACCGTCAAGTGGCAGATCGGCAACGGACCGGTGCACAGCGCACCGACGACCGAGTGGACCGGCGGCGAGCGCTACAACGCCGGCAACGCGAACTACTACCACGTCGTGCGGGGCACCGTGACCGGCACGAACCCCGGTGACGACGTCAAGGTGTGGTTCGAGGGCGGCGGCCAGACCAGCGGCTCGTTCACCTACCACGCGGTCTCCGAGAGCGGCGCCAAGGTGCTCGTCCTCGCCGCCGAGGACTACACCGGCGCCTCGCCCGTGCAGGGCG
This sequence comes from Lentzea flava, assembly GCF_014648475.1. Taxonomy (GTDB): domain Bacteria; phylum Actinomycetota; class Actinomycetes; order Mycobacteriales; family Pseudonocardiaceae; genus Lentzea; species Lentzea flava. Next base: position 103,589 of record NZ_BMRE01000005.1, read on the forward strand.
TCACCGCACCGAAGTACCTGTCGTTCTACACGGACGCGCTCAGCGCCAACGGCATCAGCCACGACGTGTACGACGTGGACGCGCACGGCCGCAGGGCACCTGACGCGCTCGGCGTGCTGAGCCACTACAAGGCTGTCGTCTGGTACACCGGCGACGACACCGTGACGCGCGAGGCGGGCTGGGGCGTCGGCAACGCCTCCAGCCTGGCGCAGACGGAGCTCTTCGAGATCCGCGACTACCTCAACGAGGGCGGAAAGGTGCTCTACACCGGCAAGAACGCCGGGCACCAGTACACCGGCGCCAGCGGGATCGGCACCCAGCTCTACGACCCGTTCGAGAACAAGCAGTGCAGCACCCTGCCGGACAAGGACACGCGGTGCCGCCCGCTGCGCGGCTCCGGCGACGGCGTGAACGACGTCATCGAGTACTGGTTCGGCGCCGCGATCATCAACGGCGGCGCGGGCCAGGACGAGAACCACGAGCCGTTCGCCGTCAAGGGCGTCGCGGATCCGCACGCAGGCCTCACGTGGGACCTCAACGGAACCGACAGCGCGCAGAACCAGAACAACACCGCGTCGTTCCTGACGACGAGCGGCCTGCTGCCGGTGAACCAGTACCCGCAGTTCGCCAGCACGGTCACGGCCGTCTGGGACCGCCCCGGCGGCCCGTTCGCCCCGCACACCGGCGACTACTACATGTACTCGCAGATCAGCGACGTGTCGTACAAGCGGCTGACGCGCACCATCACCGTGCCAGCCGGCGGTGCCCAGATGTCGTTCTGGACGTCGCACGACACCGAGGCCGACTGGGACTACGTGTTCGTCGAGGCCCGCACGGCCGGCGGCACCAACTGGACGACGTTGCCCGACCTCAACGGGCACACCTCCACCGCCACCGGCGAAAGCTGCCCCGCGGGCTGGCGCGACCTGCATCCGCACCTCGACCACTACCAGACGATCAACGCCGACGGCACCTGCTCACCCACCGGCACGACGGGCACGTGGAACGCGGCGTCCGGCAGCTCCGCCGGCTGGCAGCAGTGGAACGTCGACCTGTCCGCCTACGCGGGCAGCCAGGTCGAGGTGTCCATCGCCTACGCCAGCGACTGGGCGACCCAGGGCCTCGGCACGTTCGTCGACGACATCACCGTCACGACCGGCGAGGGAAGCACGTCGTTCGAGTCCGGTGTGGACGGTTGGACCGTCACCGGCCCACCCGCGGGCAGCGCGCCCAACGGCAACAACTTCACCCGCACCACCGCCGCCGGGTTCCCGGAGGGCGCCGTGGTGAGGACGGCCGACACCCTTTACTTCGGGTTCGGCTTCGAGGGCATCACGAGCGCCGCGGCACGCCACCTCGTGATGGACAGGTCGATGGACTACCTGCTCGGCGACTGACGCTGCCAGGCGGGGAACGGGCGACGCGGACTCCGGACCGCGCCGCCCGTTCGCGCGCTGTCATGTGTGGTGAGCGAGCACACAGATCACCGGGAAACACGCGAGATTCCGGGGCCGTTGTAGAGAGCGGTCGGTGCGGTCCGTGTCCCCCGGGCCTCACCCAAATCGCCTTCGCGGAAGACCGTTCGGCTGGTACCGCGTCGAGCCCACCGCCGAGAGGCGACCGCCGCACCGACCGTTTTTCCTTGCAAAACAACAACTTCAGGGTGACCGACCACACAGGCCGGCCGGAAACACACCAGACACCACAACCGTTGTAGAAAGCGGTCGGTGCGGAACGTGTCCCCCGGGCCTCACCCAAATCGCCTTCGCGGAGAACCGTTCGGCTGGTACCGCGTCGAGCCCACCGCCGAGAGGCGACCGCCGCACCGACCATCTCAGACCCGCCCGCAGGCCGCCGAACCCCCAGCGGCGGCCTGAGGGCCACCTCCGCCCTCAGACCGCCACGTCCTCCCCCGACGACGGTCTGAGGGCACCCCGCACTTTTCCTTGCAAAACAACAACTTCACGGTGACCGACCACACAGACTGGCCGGAAACACACCAGACACCACAACCGTTGTAGAAAGCGGTCGGTGCGAAACGTGTCCCCCGGGCCTCACCCAAACTGCCTTCGCGGAAGACCGTTCGGCTGGTACCGCGTCGAGCCCACCGCCGAGAGGCGACCGCCGCACCGACCGTCACAGACCCGCCCCAGGCCGCCGTCACCCCCCAGCGGCAGCCTGCGGGCCACCCACCGGACTTGCCCCCAGACCGTCACGTTCTCCCCCGATGACGGCCTGGGGGCATCCCGCAACCGCGTCTCCCACCCCGAGCGCCGGCCTGCGACGGCCGCGTTTTCCTTGCAGCACCACAACTTCGCGGTGACCGACCACACACGCCACCCGGAAACACCAGACGGCCCAACACCGTTGAACAGACTGGTCGGTGCGGTTCAGGTCCCCCGGGCCTCACCCCAACCGCCTTCGCGGAACACCGGAACACCGGTACCGCGTCGAGCCCACCGCCGAGAGGCGACCGCCGCACCCGGCCACCGACTCGCCCTCAGGCCGTCACCTATCCCCCCGACGGCGGCCTGAGGGCGTCCTGCCACAACGACAGGACGGGTTCAGGCGACGCCCGCCTCGATCAGCAGTGGCCAGATGTCGGACTGGTCGACCACCTCGACGCCGAGCTTCTCCGCCTTCGTCAGCTTGCTCGCGCCCACGCCGGCGCCCGTGATGAGCATGTCGGTGGTCGCCGAGACCGAGGAGGCCGTGGTGGCGCCCGCTCGTTCGCACATCTTCTGGAACGTCGGGCGGGTTACCTTCTCACCCGAGCGCGGGTCGCTGATGGAGCCGGTGATGACTACGGTCTTGCCCTCCAGGGGTGCGCCGGCCACGACCTCGGGCGGCAGGTCCTCCTCGCGGACGTCCAGGGACACGCCGCGGTCGCGGAGGCGTTCGATCTCCGGGCGCAGGCGGGCCAGGTGGTGGGTCAGGGACTCGGCGACCTTCTGGCCGATGTCCTCCACGGCCACCAGCTTCTCCACACCCGCGTCGGCCACCTCCTCCAGGGAACGGAAGCCCGCACGGCAGAGGCGGGCGGCGGTGCCTTCCGAGGCCATCGGGATGGACAGGCCGATGAGGGCGCGGCGCAGGCCCACGGAGCGGCTGCGGTCGATCGACTCGATCATGCGGGTCGCGGAGACCTCGCCGACGCGGTCGAATTCCAGGAGCCTTTCCTTGGTGAGCGTGTAGAAGTCGGACGGGTTCACCAGGTCGCCGGTGTCGGCGAGGCGTTCGATCCACACCTGGCCGATGGCGTCGATGTCGGCTCCTGCCCTGGACGCCCAGTGGATCAGGCGGCGCACGGTCTGGGCAGGGCAGGCGGCGTTGGTGCAGAACAGCTCGCGGCTGTTGCCCTGCTCGGTCAGCGGCTGGGCGCAGGACGGGCACTGCGACGGCGGGACGATCTCGCGTTCGGCTCCGGTGCGCTTGGAGGCGTCGAGCACTCCGGCCACGAACGGGATCACGTCGCCCGCGCGGCGGACCAGGACCGTGTCGCCGATCTTGATGCCGCGCGAGCGGATGACCTCCTGGTTGGCCAGCGTGGCGCGGGTGACGGTGGTGCCGCCGACGAACACGGGCTCGAGCCAGGCCACCGGGGCGATCTTGCCCGTCTTCCCCACGTCCCAGACGACGTCGGTCAGGATCGTCGTCTTCTCCTCGGCGGCGAACTTGTAGGCGATGGCGCCGCGCGGGGAGCTGGAACGGGTGCCGGCGGCGGCGTACGCGTCGCGGTTGGCCAGGCGCAGGACGGCGCCGTCGAGGTCGTAGTCGAGCTCGTTGCGCTGCCGCTCGATCGCGCCGATCAGCTCCTGCGCCTCGGCGGCGGTCGAGCAGTGCCGCATCTCGGCGACGCTGAAGCCGAGCTTGCGCAGGCCGGCGTCGAGGTCGGAGTCGGCGCTCTCCGGTTCGGTGGTGAGGTCGAACGCGAAGAACTGCATGCGACGGCCCTCGACGGCCTTCGGGTCCTTCGCACGCAGGGTGCCGGCGGCCGCGTTGCGGGGGTTGATCAACGGCTTGTCGGGGTTCTTCTGGTTGTACGCGTTGAACGTCGAGCGCAGCATCACGCACTCGCCGCGCACCTCGACGCGGCCCGGTGCGTCCACTTTGTCCGGCACCCCGTCGCACAACGCGCGCGTGAGGAACGTGACGTCGTCGCCCGTCGTGCCGTCGCCGCGGGTGACCGCTCGGACGAGCCGCCCGTTCTCGTAGACCAGGGCCAGCGACAGGCCGTCGAGCTTCGGCATGACGACCACGGGCTGACCGGGGAACCGGGCGAAGAACGCCTCGACCTGCTCGGGCTTGTTCGCCTTCTCCAGCGACAGCATCGGCCGCGAGTGCCGCACCGGCGCGTGCAGCACCGAGGGCGCGCCCACCTGGTCGAGCGGGTTGTCCTCCGGCGTCAGCTCCGGGTGCGCCGCGATCAACGCGCGCAGCTCGTCCTCCACCGCGTCGTACTCCGCGTCGGCCACCAGCGGCGCGCCCTGGTAGTACGCGTCGCGCAGTTCCACGATCCGCGCGGCGAGCTGTTGAATCCGGTCCCCAGCACTCATGGGAAGGACCGTACCCGGCGGCACCGACAATTCCGGTCAACCAGGCATAACAGCTGGTCAGGCCGCTAGTCCCGCGGTCCCCGCAACGTCAGGACCACCCGCAGCACGTGCTCAACGGCGGCGGGGAACACAGCCCCGCGCAGCTCGTCGCGGTGCGCGAGGGTCTGCCCCGCGAACTCGACCATGCGCTGCGGCCCCATCCGCCGGACCACCAGCGCCGCGACCTCCTCCAGGTCGAGGCCGGGGTGGTCGAGGCGGGTCAGCGCGAACTCGACGATCAGCTCCTCGTCGGTCATCGGCACCTCCTCCCGAGCTGCGCTGTTCGTCAAGGACGAATCCTCCCGGCTCGGCCTGCCCGCTTTCAAGGCTTTCGGCGCGTCGTGGGCCGTGCACCGCGTCGAACCGGACAAGGCCGCGTGTGTCCTCGCGTGCCTCCACGCCGGTGCCCTCACGACCATCCCCACGAGCGACACGATCATGGCCGGCCTCAACTGCGGCACGCCGTCCGCGACCTGCACGTCCACTCCGGACCGTGCGGCGCCGCACCGCCGGCCGGGCTCCGCGCCGCCCGCGACGACCTGGGCGAGCTCGGCACGGTCGTCCTCATCAGCACAGAAGGACTCACGACCGCAGCGCCTGCTTGAACTCCGGACACTCGACCAGCGGTTCGTGAGTGCACGTCGAAGCGTGCTCCAGGCTGTGCCGCATGCGCTGCAACCGGGCGATGTCCTCGTCCAGCTCGGCGACCTTCTCCACCATCCTCGCGCGCAACGCGTCGTCCCCCGGCGTCGCCACCAGGAACCGGCTGATCTCCGCGATCGAGAACCCCGCCCGGCGCGCGCAGTTGATCAGCTCCAGCCTGTGCAGCACCTCGGGTTCGTACGTGCGGCGCAGTCCGTTGCGGCCGCTGGAGGAGAGCAGCCCCTTCTTCTCGTAGAACCGCAGAGCCGACGGCGCCAGCCCCGTCCTCTCGGCCACTTCGGCGATGTCCAACACCCGTCCGAGGCTAATCGCGATCTTGACATTCCTCGAACAAATCCCGAACCAGCCCCGGTTCCGCGTCCGGCAACGTACCGCCCCGAACGTTTCCTCGAGAGGGGCAGAGCATGGAACTGAGACGGGTCTTATTCGGGCTGACGACCGCCGCGGTGCTGCTGCTGGGCGGCGTCCCGGCGTCGGCGGCACCACAGCCACGTCTCTCGGTGTCGGGCGCGGACGTCGTCGACCCGGCGGGCAACCCGATCGTGCTGCGGGGCTACAACTGGGGGCACTGGGGCACGGTTCAGCCGCAGGACGCGGGCGACCACGTGGCGGCGGGCGCCAACTCGGTGCGGATCCCGTTGCGCTGGTGGGGTGAGTGGAAGGACGACGTGGACAGCCGCGACCCCGACCCCGCCAACCCCAGCCACATCAAGGCGGGCCACCTGGCGCTGCTCGACCAGACGATCGAGCAGGCGAGCGCCAAGCACCTGTGGATCACGCTGTTCGTCGACTCCGACCACGGCCAGGGCGCGGGCGGCAGGCCCGACAACTTCTGGACCAACCCCGAGATGAAGCAGCAGTTCAAGGAGGTCTGGCAGTTCCTCGTGCGGCGCTACAAGGCCACGCCGTACCTGGGCGCCTTCGAGATCCTGCCCGAGCCCAAGCCGATCGGGCAGAACGACGACCAGGTGCGCGCGTTCTACGACGAGATGATCGGTGTGATCCGCGGGATCGACCGCCGCACGCCGGTCGTGGTGGGGCCCAACGACAACTACAGCTGCAGCCACCTGGAAGGCGCCTTCACCACGGCCGACCCGAAGGTCATCTACACCTGCAACTACTTCATCTTCGACAAGCCGCTGAACCGCATCAAGCTCATCACCGACTTCCGCACCGCGCACGACGTCCCGGTGTGGATCAACCAGGTCGGCGTCGAGAGCGGTGACGTGGACGCGAAGCTCAAGGCCCGCACGGTGTTGCGGGCCTTCTCCGACAACGGGATCGGCTGGGCCTGGTGGACCTTCCGGCTCAACGGCACCAACCCGGACACGCACGGCATTTACTACCGAGACCCGGCCGACGCGGACGGCTGGATCGTCAAGCAGGCGTGGCTGGAGCTGGTGAACGGCTACCTCGCCGCATGACAGGCTCCTCGACGTAACGCCAGCTGAGCGCCGCCGCCACGATCGTGAGCACCGCCGCGATCGGCCCGGCGGCGGCGCCCAGCTCCGGCCGCAGCCACAACGTCAGCGGGTAGTTCCACAGGTAGGCGCCGTAGGACACGACTCCCAGCGCCACCAGCGGCCGGATCGGCGTCGCCACCCGCTCCCACGCCGACCACGCCAGCAGCAGCACCGCCGTGCAGCCCGCGATCGCCGGACCCGCCACCAGGTACGTCACAGCGTGACCCCGCAGCGGAACCACCGACAGCACCGCCAGGCCGGTGAGCGCGACCGGCACAGCCCAGCGCGGCACCGAAGAACCCTTCAGCCGGGTCGCCGCGCCGATCACGAAGCACACGAACCACGACGTCGGCAGCGCGTAGGCGTTGTCGGCGTGCGGCCACAACCAGATCAGCGTCGCCGTGCAGGCCGCGAGAGCCGCCAGCCCGGTGACCGCCAGGACCGCGCCCGTCCGGTTGCGCACCCAGGCGAACGCCAGCAAAGCGGGCCACAGCAGGTAGAACTGCTCCTCCGTCGCCAACGTCCAGCTGTGGAACGCCGCCGGGCTGACCCCGCCGACCGGCAGGTTGCCCGTGAACGTCACCAGCACCAACACCGTCTTCAGCAGCCTCTCGCGCTCCCCCGGCGGATCGAACACGAGCGTGACCACGACGAACACGACCACGAGCGCCAGCAACGCCGGCAGCAGCCTGCGCGCCCGGCGCAGGTAGAACCGCTTGAAGTCGACGCGTCCCTCGCTTCGGAGCTCCCGGCTCAGCACGCCGGTGATCAGGTAGCCGCTCAGCGTGAAGAACACGACCACGCCGACCACACCGGCACCGGGGAACACGTCGGGAAACGCGTGCCGCAGCATCACCAGCAGAATGGCGATGCCACGCAGCACGTCCAGCCCGGCGACGCGCTTCACCGCAGCGCTCCCCTGACGAGCTTGTCCAGCAGGTCCGGATAGGACAGTCCGGCCGCCGCGAACATCTTGGGCACCTGCGACTCCGCCGTCATGCCCGGCATGGTGTTGACCTCGTTGAGCACCAGCCCGTCGGAGGTCAGGAAGAAGTCGACCCTGGCCAGCCCGCGGCACCCGAGCGCCTCGTAGACCCTCAGCGCCGAGTCCTCCAGCGCCTTGAGCTCCGTGTCGGCCAGCGGGGCCGGGATCACGAACGTCGCGCTGCCGTCGTACTTCACGGTCGTGTCGAACAGGCCGGGCACCTGGATCTCCAGCGGCGGCCCGGTCCTGCGCCCGGAGTCCGGGTCGTCGAGGACGGCGATGTCGATCTCCCGCCCTTCCAGGACCTCCTCGACGAGCACCCGGTCGTCGAGCTCCAACGCCTGGCGGACAGCGGGTTCGAGGTCCTCCTCCCGCGACACCAGCCGCACGCCGAAGCTCGACCCCGCCGCCACCGGCTTCACCACGACGGGACCGGTGAAGTCCACAGTGGACGCATCGGTGACCAGCCTGCCCCGCGCCGTGCGGATCCCGACCGCCTCGGCGACGAGCTTGGTGGCCCACTTGTCCATCGCGAGCGCACCGGACCGCAGCGGCGAACCCACGTACGGCACACCGGCCAGTTCACACAACCCCGCCAGCGTGCCGTCCTCGCCCAACGGCCCGTGGACCAGGGGCAGCACGACGTCGCACGTCGTCAGCACGTCGAGCGCGGCGGCGAGACTCCGCCCTGACCAGCTGCCGTCCCTGCCGATGGTGAGCGACACGGCCTCGTACTTCGCCGGGTCGAGTGCCTTCAGCACCGACGCGGCCGACGCCACCGAGACGTCGTGCTCGCAGTTCTGTCCGCCGCCGATGACGGCGACCCTGATTGCCCTCAACACCGCACCCCGGATCGAGATTTGATTTCGGTTAACACTGAAGCTATAGAGACAGTCATCGAACGTGCCGCCACACCCGAGCGCCGATTCCCGTGACGATTTCGTGCGGGATCGTTCCCGCCCACCGCGCCCACTCCGCCACGGTCGGTTCGCCGTCGTCGCCAGGCCCGAACACCACGGCCTCGTCGCCAGGCACCACCACGTCGTCACCCACGTCGACCACGACCTGGTCCATCGAGATCACCCCGGCGACACGCCTCCGCCGGCCGCCCAGGAACACCTCCGCGTGCCCGGAAGCCGCCCGCGGCAGCCCGTCCGCGTACCCGACCGGCAGCAACGCCAGCGTGGTCGCGCGCTCGGTCACGTGCGAATGTCCGTACCCGACGCCACAACCGGCCTCCACCCGCCGCACCTGCACCACCGGCGCCGTGAACCGCAACGCGGACCGCAGCCGGGTGGTCCCGGACGGGTCGATCCCCACCAGACCGGCACCGATCCGCACCACGTCCAGGTGGCTGCCGGGATCCGTCAACGCGGCGCTGGTGGCCGCCAGATGCCGCACCGACGGCCGCAACCCCGCCTGACGGGCCATCTCCACGCCGCGCAGCAACGCGCGCCGGCCACCAGCGTTCGCGCCGGGTGTGTCGGCGCACGGCAGGTGCCCCATCACGCCGACCACCGAGATCTTCCCGGCCAGTTCCGCGCGCCGGGCCGCGGACATCAACGCCAGCCAGTCCTGCGGCGCGGCGCCGTCCCGTGCCATCCCGGTGTCGAGCTGCAGGTGCACGCGAACCGGCCCCGCCTGTTCGATCACCGCCAGGTGGCGCAGGCTCGGCACGCTGAGGTCGATCCCGTACCGCACCGCCGTGCGGACGTCCACGTCGACCGGGTTCAGCCAGCTGAGCACCGGAACGTCCACACCGGACTCCCGCACCGCCACCGCCTCGGCGAGCGAAGTGACCCCGATCCACGTCGCCCCCGCGGCGACCGCCGTCCGCGCGACGTCACCGAGCCCGTGCCCGAACCCGTCCGCCTTCACCACGGCCATGACCTCGCCGCGCGCCAACGCCACGAACCGCCGTGTGTTGGCCGCCACCGCCCCCAGGTCCACCTCCAGCGACGGCTCGGCCGAGGCGTGGCGGATGCTGGTCACGAGCGCGCCCACGCAGGCACCTCCACAGGTCCGTAGAGGGCGAAGTCGGCTCCGGTCAGAAGGGCCCAGTAGCGGTCGCCGTAGGACCAGTGCCACCATTCGGTCGGATAGTTGACCAGGCCCGCACCGCTCAACGCGTCGGCCAGCACCGTCCGGTTGTGCCGCGCCTGGGCGTCCACGTCGGCGTTGAAGAAGCACGCGCCGCCGCTCTGCTCGGGCGTGGCGTCGACCTCGGTGCCCATCCACAGCTCGTTGCCCCGCGAGTCGACCAGCGTCAGGTCCACGGCGGCACCCGCGACGTGCGGTGCGACGGCCAGCGGTGCGACGAAGCGGCTGGAAAGACGGTCGAGCTCGACGGCATCGGCCGACGGGTGGAGCTCCCGCAGCTCCTCGGTGTACCGCTCGATGATCGCGTTCTGGTCGGCGATGCTGCGATGCCCCTCGATCACCTTCAGGTCCACACCGGACGGCAGCGCGTTGCGGGCGTCGACGAGCCGCAGCGCGAGCCCCTGCCTGACCAGCACGTCAGGCGCGAAGATGAGCGGTACCAGCGGATCGCCGTTCTCAAGGACGCGAACGGCGCGCACGACCGGATCGGACAGCAGGATGGTCATGCGGCCAACCTAGGAACGCGCGACCACGCCGGACTCCTCCTCAAGGTCAACCCCGGTCGCCGAACGGCCGGTTCGACGGGCCGGACATCAGCCGTTCGGCCGAGGCCTTGACCTCAACCGCGGTTCAAGTCGCACTCTCGTCCCCATGAAGATCCACCACCTGAACTGCGGTTCAGTGCGCCAGATCGATCCGACGTACGAAGGCCTGCCGAGCGCGCCGGCCGTGAACCACTGCCTGCTGGTCGAAACCGCCCGAAATGGACTCGTCCTGGTCGAAACAGGACTGGGCCTGGACGACGTCCGCAACCCTGGCGGCAGCCTCAGCGCCGACTGGGTGGAGATGGCCCAACCGGCTCTGCAGGAGCACGAAACGGCCATCCGGCAGGTGGAACGCCTGGGATTCACACCGTCGGACGTCCGGCACGTCCTCCTGACGCACCTCGACGTCGACCACTGCGGCGGCCTGCCGGACTTCCCGCACGCCGCGGTCCACGTGCTGGAGGCAGAACTGCGCGCCGCCCTGGCGGAAGCCCCGAGCCGCCGCTACCGCCCGGCTCACTGGGCGCACGGTCCACAGTGGCGCACGTACGAGTCCACAGGCGACTCGTGGTTCGGCTTCACCGCGATCGGGCCGTCCGGCCTCCCGGAGGAGATCAAGCTCGTCCCGCTGGGCGGCCACACCGCCGGACACGCGGGTGTCGCCGTGCACGACGGCAACAAGTGGCTCCTGCACTGCGGAGACGCCTACTACTACCACCGCGAACTGGACGAAAACCCCGAACCACACCCGTTGCTCGACATCGTGCAGACCAGCTCCGAGGTCGACCACGACAAGAGGATCGACACGCAGGCACGGCTGAGGATCCTCGCGCGCGACCACTCCGACGAGGTCACGCTCTTCAGCGCCCACGACCCGTGGGAATTCGGCAGACTGGCCTCGTGACGAGTTTGAGGAAGTGCTGACGTGCACGCCGCCGGCCTGGTGCTGCACCCGCAACGAGACTCCGCCGCCGCCGTCGAGGCCGTCCTCGGCTGGGCGACCAACCGCGGTGTCGAGATCCTCGGCATCGCCGACGAGATCGAGCGCCTGCGCTGCGAGGCCACCCCGGTCTCGCCGGAGGAGCTGGGCCGCCGCGCCGACCTGGTCGTGAGCCTCGGCGGCGACGGCACGATGTTGCGCGCCATGCGCCTGGCCGACGGCGAGCAGGCTCCGGTCCTGGGCGTCAACCTGGGCAAACTCGGCTTCCTGGCCGAGGTCGACGTCCCGGACCTGCCCGCCGCCCTGTCCGCGATCGACGCCCACGACTTCACCGTCGAACCCCGCCTGGCCGTCGACGCGGTCTTCAACGGCGACAAGGTCACCGCGTTCAACGACGTCGCCGTCGTGCGCATCCCCGGCGAGGGCAGCGCACGGGTGGCGGTGCGCGTGGCGGGCCAGCCGTTCGTGAGCTACGCGGCGGACGCGGTCATCGTCGCCACCCCGACCGGGTCCACGGCGTACAGCTTCTCCGCCGGCGGGCCGATCACCAGCCCGTCCGTGGAGGCGCTGCTGGTCACCCCGGCCGCGCCGCACTCCGCCTACAGCCGCGGGGTGGTGCTGTCGGTGCACGACGACGTCGATCTCGACCTGCTGCCGTCCAGCGGACGCCTCGCGGTCGAGGTGGACGGGATGGTCGCGGGGTACGTGCAGCCTGGTGAGCGGGTGTCGCTGAAGGCACGGCCTGGCGCGGCGCGGGTGGTGCGGCTCGGGATGACGACGTTCTACCAGCGGGCGCGGCGCAAGCTGCGGCTCACCGACTCGGCCGAACTCGGGTGAGCAACTTCGCCCACGACACGGACACCTCCACCTAGGCTCGTCCCGCGCTCGGCGAGCGCCGAGCGGGACATGGGGGTTCCGAGATGTCAGAGTTGAACAGACGCAGCATGTTCGCGTTAGGCGCGGGCATCGCCGCGTTGAGCGCCACGGGTGTCGCGTCCGCCGACAGTGACCACGAGGCTGATCTGCCCGGATTCCGGCACAACCACGCCCAGGTCAACGGCGTGCGCCTGCACTACGTGACGGGCGGGCGCGGTGAGCCGCTCGTGCTGCTGCCCGGCTGGCCGCAGACGTGGTGGGAGTACCACCGGATCATGCCCGCGCTGGCCACGAGGTTCCGGGTCATCGCGGTGGACCTGCGGGGCATGGGCGGGTCGGAAAAGCCGCAGGGCGGCTACGACAAGAAGACGATGGCCACCGACATCCACGAGCTCGTCAAGAAGCTCGGGTACGGCAAGGTGAACGTCGCCGGACACGACATCGGCAGCCAGGTCGCGTTCAGCTTCGCGGCCAACTTCCCCGGCGCCACGCGCAAGGTGGCGTTGCTGGACGTCCTGCACCCGGACGAGGGCTACTACCACCTCCCGCTGCTGCCGCCGCCCGGTCAGTTCAACCTGTGGTGGTTCGCGTTCAACCAGGTGCAGACGCTGCCGGAACAACTGCTCGCCGGCCGGTTCCGGTACCTGATCGACTGGCTGTTCGCGAACACCGCGCTCAACCCGGACGCGCTCGACGAGCGGTCCAGGGCGATCTACGCGCGGGCGTACGACACGCCGGACGCCATCCGCGCGAGCAACGGCTGGTACAAGGCGTTCCACCAGGACATCGCCGACGGCAAGACGTACGCCAAGCTGACGCCGCCGGCGCTGGGGCTCGCATCGATCCTGTCGTACGAGCAGATGGTGGCCGCGCTGCCGAACGTCGCCGCGGACTCCAGGGTCGTGGCGGTCGACGGCGCCGGACACTGGCTCGCGGAGGAGCAGCCCGACGCCGTCGCCCGTGCGCTCACGGAGTTCTTCGGCTGAGCCGCGGGATGAACGCCGCGACCGCGCACGCCAGCAGCGCGGTCGCGGCACCCAGGCCCATGATCAGGCGGAAGCTGGACGGGACCGTCACCTGCGTGAGCACCACACCGGCCACGGCGCTGGAGATCGACGTGCCGATCGCGCACATCAGCGTGTTCAGGCTGTTGGCCGCCGCGGTCTCCGCCGCCGGCACGGTACCCATGATCAGGCCGGGCATCGCGCCGTACGCCAGGCCGATCCCGGCACCGATCACCGACGACACCACGACGAGCTGCCACACCGCGGACATCAGCACAACCCCTGTGCCGTAACCGAACGCGACCACGACGGTGCCGAGCATCAACGTGGCACGAGGGCCGCGCGCGTTCGAGATCCGCGCGGACACCGGCGCCATCGCCATCATGACCAGCCCGGACGGCACCAGCACGAGACCGGTGACGAGCAGCGACTGCCCGAGCCCGTGGCCGGTGGACGCTGGCAGCTGCAGGATCTGCGGCAGCACCAACGACTGCGCGAGCGTCGAGAACGCGAACACCGCCGACGCGATGTTGGTCAGCAGCACCTGACGACGGACCGTGGCGCGCAGATCGGCGACAACTCCGGCACGAAGACCTGCACCGCGGCCAGCACGATCACCCCGGCCGCCGCCGACGTCCAGAACACGACGCGCCCGGTGATCATCGGCAGCAGCGACTGGCTGAGCGCGGCGATCACCGAGCCGAGGATCAGCATGACGAGGCTCACCAGCAGCATGCGGCGCGTCACCGGACGCGTCTATTCCAGGAGCACCCGCCCACTCTAAGTCAATCACTTGACTTAATCCATCCGGGCCGACATGGTGGAGAAGAGACGCCTCCCACCACGAAGGAACCCGAGTGTCCGAAGTAGACGAACTGCCGCGCTTCCCGTTCCCCGCCGACGCGGCCCTCGAACCACCGGCCGAGTGGGCGCAGCTGCGGTCGAAATGCCCGGTGGCGCACGTGAAACTGGCCAGCGGCGACGTGGCCGCACTGCTCACCCGCCACGAGGACGTCAGGAACGTCCTGTCCGACCCGCGGTTCACCAGGCCGACCCCCGGCGACGACGCCGCCCGCATCGCGGACAGCGAGGGAGGCGGCATCTACAACAGCGACATGGCCGAGGTCATCCCGCAGCACGGCGAGGCGCACCTGACGTGGCGGCGCGGCATCGGCAAGTGGTTCACGGCCAAGCGGATGAACGCGCTGCGGCCGGGCATCGCGGTGATGGCCGAGCAGCTCATCGACGAGATGGTCGCCAAGGGCGCGCCCGCGGACCTCAAGGCGAGCCTCGGTTTCCCGCTGCCGGTGTGGGTCATCTGCGACATGCTCGGCGTGCCCGACACCGACCGCGACAGGTTCTCGCACTGGTCGGACACGATGCTGAGCATGACCCGCTACAGCGCGGCGGAGATGAAGGCCGCCGAGCAGGAGTTCTGGCGGTACATGGCCGCGCACATCGCCGCCAAGCGCGAACAGCCGGGCGACGACCTGCTCAGCGCGCTGATCACGGACCCGGAACCGATGTCCGACCGGACGCTCATCGCCACCGGCATCGGGTTGCTGATCGCGGGCCACGAGACGACCGCGAACATGATCACCAAGATGGTCGCGATGCTGCTGTCCGACCGCAGCCGCTGGGAACAGCTGCTCGCCGACCCGTCGCTGGTGCGCACCGCGGTCGAGGAGTCGCTGCGGCTCGACGCCAACCTGGGCGTCGGCCTGGCCCGCTACCTCACCGAGGAGATCGAGATCGGCGGGGTCGTGCTCCCGGCCGGCACCACCGCGATGTGCGGCATGGCCGCGGCGAACCGCGACGAGGACGCGTTCGAACGAGCGTCCGAAATGGACCTGAGCCGCAGCCCCAACCCGCACCTCGCGTTCGGCGCCGGTGCCCATGCGTGCCTCGGTCAGCCGCTGGCCCGCACCGAGCTGCAGGTGGTGCTCGAGGTGCTGCTGCGCAGGCTCCCGTCGCTGGACCTGGCGGTGGACGTGGAAGATCTACGTCGAGTCGAGGGGCTCGTCGTGGGCGGGCTCGTGGAACTACCGGTGCGATGGTGACGTGATGAACAAGGTCGACGACAACCCGTCACGGGCGGAGCGGGCGCACGCCACGCGCGAGCTGATCCTGACCGCGGCCGAGCGCCTGTTCGCCGAGCACGGGGTGCTGGCTGTCTCGAACCGGCAGGTCAGCGAGGCCGCCGGGCAGGGCAACAACACGGCCGTCGGCTACCACTTCGGCACCAAGGCCGACCTCGTGCGGGCCATCGCCCGCAAGCACCTGGCGCAGATCGAGGAGCGCCGGCAGCAGATGCTCGCGGAGATCGGCGACAGCACGGAGCTGCGCGACTGGCTGTCCTGCCTGGTGCGGCCGGTCACGGACCACCTGACGGAGGTGGGCAGCCCCACCTGGTTCGCCCGGTTCGGCGCGCAGGTCATGACCGATCCGACGCTGCAGCCGATCATCGTCGAGGAGACGCAGTCGTCACCGTCGATGGTGCGCGTCCTGGCGGGCCTGGACCTCTGCCTGCGCCACCTCCCGGACGACGTGCGGGCCGAACGGTTCGACATGTCCCGGCAACTGCTCGTGCACATGATCGCCGAACGCGAGCGCGCGCTCGCCGAGGGCACCCCCACCCCGCGCGCCAGCTGGCACGACGCCGCGACCGGCCTCGTCGACGCCCTCGTCGGCCTGTGGCTGGCGCCGATCACCACCGACTCGTGAGAAGGCTTCACCGTGAAGATCACCGTTGACCAGGACAAGTGCTGCGGCGCCGGAACGTGCGTGCTGCTCGCACCGGACGTGTTCGACCAGCGCGACGAGGACGGCATCGTGGTGCTGCTCGACGCGGAGCCGCCGGCCGAGCTCCACCCGCTCGTGCGGGAGGCGGCGAGCGTGTGCCCCGCCGCCGCGATCTCGGTGTCGTCGTGACGCTGATCGTCGGTGCCTCCGCCGCGGGTCTCGCGACCGCCGAGGCGTTGCGCCGCAAGGGTTACACCGGCCGCCTGACGATCCTCGGCGCCGAACCGCACCTGCCGTACGACCGGCCGCCACTGTCCAAACAGGTCCTGTCCGGCGCGTGGGAACCCGCGAAGGCCCAGCTCCGGCCGGCGGAAGCGCTCGCCGCTCTCGACGCGGAGTTCGTGCTCGGCGACCCGGCCGTGCACCTCGACGTCGCCGAACGGGCCGTGCACACCGCGTCCGGTCGCGTGCTCGAGGCCGAGAACGTCGTGCTGGCAACGGGTCTGCGCCCCCGCACGTTGCCGGGGCAGCGCACACTCCGGACGCTCGACGACGCACTGGCGTTGCGCTCGGACCTGCCGCAGTGCAAGCGGGCGGTCGTCGTCGGAGACGGCGTGCTGGGCGCCGAGATCGCCGCGACCGCGCGGCAGATGGGCGTCCCGGTCACCCTGGCCGGTCCGCAGCAGGCCCCGATGGAGCTCCAGCTCGGACCGGTGGTCGCCGGCCTGCTCGCCGAACTGCACACCTCTCAGGGCGTTGACCTGCGCCTCGGCGCGGCCGTCACCGGCGTCGAGGACGACGGCGTGCTGCTGGAGACCGGCGACGTGCTGCCCGCCGACCTCGTCGTGGTGGCGTTCGGCTCCGCTCCGGCGACCGAGTGGTTGTCCAACAGCGGACTCGTGCTCGGCAACGGCGTCGTGTGCGACTCCCGCTGCCGTGCCGCCGACGGCATCTGGGCCGTGGGCGACGTCGCCCGCTGGCACCACGAGACGCTCGGCAGGCTGGTGCGGCTGGAGAACCGCACGAACGCCACCGAGCAGGCCGTCGCCGTCGCGGCCAACATCCTCGGCGCCGACCAGCCCTACACGCCGGTGCCGTACTTCTGGACCGACCAGTTCGACGCGAAGATCCACGTCCACGGGTTCGCCGGGCCGGAAGCGTCCGTTGTGGAGGGAAGCCTGGCCGAACGACGTTTCGTGGTGCGGTATCACCGCGGCGGCGAGGTGGTCGGCGTGCTGGGCTGGAACATGCCCAAGCAGGCGCGGCAGCACCGCCAGGCGATCACTCCGCGTTGTCCCGCAACCGCCGCAGCATCAACGCCAGGTGCAGCCTGAACCGTCCGGACGCCGAGTCGAGCTCGAACCCGAGCATCGACTCGGCACGGGCGAGCCGTGCGGTCATCGTGCTGTGGTGCCGGTGCACCGCGGTCGCAGCCTTGCGCACCGACCCGGTCGCCGCGAGCGCGTCCAGCGCCGTGATCATGTCCGGTTCGGCGGCGAGCCGGTCGAGCACCCGCACGTCGGGCAACGCCGCGATGTCCGAGGGATCCAGCTGCTCGGCGATCAGCGCGAGGCCGCCGAGCCGTTCCCACCACTCGACCGGATGACTGTCCGATGTGTACCGCAGCGCCGTCCGCGCGGCCTGCCACGACTTGGCCGCGTCGATGGCGGGCACCACCGGCCCGATCCCGAGCCTGCCCTCGGCCTCGGGAACCTCCGTGACCAGCACCGCCCGCACGGTGCCCAGCAACGCCGACCGCCCCTCGATCTCGCCGGTGGTGGCGAGCACCCGCAACGGGCTCGTCGCCGCGATGCCGAGCAGGTGCAGGGCGCGGGACCGTTCCGCGGTGCCGACGCCGTGCGAGAGAACCAGTTCGACGAGCGCGGGATCGCCGAGTTCGGGCAGGGGGACGCTGGAGTGGTCGAGCAGCACGGCGGCGGCGATCGCGAAGCGTTCCAGCAACATGTCGTCCAGCGGCGCGGGCGTGCCCTCGCGCGCGACCCAGACCTCCACACCACCCTCGAGCGACCGCACCGCGGCCCGCCTCGGCACCGGCCCCGCCGTGACGGCGGCACCCGAGTCGGCCCGCAGCGCGAGCCCCTGGCCGGGCGCGGAAAGACCCACCGGGCACCCGGCGAGCTCGGCCGTGCTGCGCACCAGCGTGTCGAGGCCCGCGCGCTCGGTGATGAGGCGATCGAAGAACCCGATCACCCGCACCGCGTTCTCGGCGTCGGCGTCCAGCGCGGACAACCTCAGCAGCAGGCCTCTCATCCCGCCACCATAACCCCAGACACGTGGCGGGTCCGGTGCCGTGATTGCCCGCCACGTGTCGGCTGCCCGCCCCGCCACCCCGAGCCGAGGATCAGGTCATGAGCTACGCCATCGACCCCGAACTGCTGCCCTGGCTCGACATGCTGCCGTCAGTGGTGTTGCAGGACTACGACGCCCTCGTGGCCGCGCGCGCCCAGCGTTCCCAGCTGAGCGACCTCGTGCCCGCCTACGAGCCGGCGAACCCGGTCGACGTCCGCGACACCGCCGTCCCCGGCCCGTCCGACGCGCCCGACGTGCCGGTGCGCATCTACACCCCGGCGAACCGGACCGAAGCCGTGCCCGGACTGGTCTACCTCCACGGCGGCGGGTTCGTTCTCGGCGACCTGGACATGTTCCACCCGCACGTCCTGCGGCTCGCCGACGAGCTGGGCATCGTCATCGTGTCGGTCGACTACCGGCTGGCGCCCGAGCACCCGTTCCCGACACCGGTCGAGGACTGCTACGCCGCGCTGCAGTGGGTCGCGGCGAAGGCCGACGAACTGGGCATCGACCCGAAGCGCCTCGGCATCGGAGGCGAGAGCGCCGGTGGCGGGCTCACCGCCGGGACCGTGCTGCTGGCCCGTGATCGCGGCGGTCCCGAGCTCTGCTTCCAGTACCTCGGCATTCCCGAGCTGGACGACCGCCTCGACACGGAGTCGATGCGCGACTACGTCGACACCCCGCTGTGGAACCGGCCCAACGCCATCTTCAGCTGGACCAGCTACCTCGGCACCGAGCCGGGCGGCGACGACGTCTCGCCCTACGCCGCACCCGCCCGCGCCACCGACCTGGCGGGTCTGCCACCGGCGTTCGTGACCACCTGCCAGTACGACCCGCTGCGCGACGAGGGCATCGAGTACGCCCGGCGGCTCGCCCACGCCGGCGTGCCGACCGAGCTGCGCCACTACCCCGCCACGTTCCACGGGTCCTCCTTCGTCGAGAGTGCGGAGATCACCCGCAGGATGTTCGCCGACGAGCTGGAGGCGTTGCGCCGCGGTCTGCGAATCTGAACCGTTTCTCCCCCGGCCCGCGCGTTCGCGAGAACGCGCGGGTTTCGTTCGACTGTCGATTCGACAAATCCCTGCCGAAGAATCCGCTCCAACTATTCGCGCGACCTGCGATCCGGCCGGGAAAAGGGGTTCCGGTCGCCGTGGACCCGATCGTCGAACGCGCGCGAATTCGACTGCGCACAATCCGTTGAAAGCTTGACCACCTCTGACACCCCGCCCTACCTTAAGCCCGGAAAGCGCTTTCTGAAACGTCGGTACAAACCCCGCCGCTGAAGAGAGAGGAGCGCCATGACTCCCGGAAAACGAAGGTTCAGCGGCATTGCGCTGACCGTCCTGCTGACAGTCGCCACGGCCGTGACCGGCCCGGCGAACCAGGCATCGGCGGCCACCGCGGCGCAGATCGTCGCCGACATGGGCGCCGGCTGGAACCTGGGCAACCAGCTGGAGGCCAACTCGGGTGGCGTCCCGAGCGAGACGGCGTGGGGCCAGCCGACCGTCACGCAGGCTCTCATCGACAAGGTGAAGGCCGCCGGGTTCAAGACCATCCGGATTCCGGTCTCGTACCTGAACCACATCGGCTCCGGCCCGAACTACACGATCAACGCCGGCTGGCTGAACCGGATCCAGGAAGTCGTCGACTACGCCTACAACCGCGGCCTGTACGTGCTGATCAACATGCACGGCGACGGCTACAAGACCATCTACGGCGCCTGGCTGATCTGCGACGCGCAGAACCAGACGGAGATCAGGGCCAAGTACCAGAAGGTGTGGCAGCAGATCGCGACCAGGTTCGCGAACTACGACCAGCGCCTGATCCTCGAGTCGATGAACGAGAACTTCGACGGCCAGTGGGGCCGGCCGACCCAGCCGTGCTACTCGAACATCAACAGCTACAACCAGATCTTCGTGGACACCGTGCGCAGGGCGGGCGGCAACAACCCGTCCCGGTGGCTGCTCGTCCCCGGCTGGAACACCAACATCGACTACACGGCAGGCGACTACGGCTTCGTGCTGCCGACCGACCGGTACCGCTCCCCCTCGATCCCCAGCAGCGAGAAGCGCATCATGATCTCGGTCCACTACTACGACCCGTGGGACTTCACGGGCGAGGAGAGCACCAGGATCACGCAGTGGGGCCGGGGCTCGACCGACGCGTCGAGGAAGTCGACCTGGGGCCAGGAGGACTTTCTCGACGGGCAGCTGAAGAAGATGTACGACAAGTTCGTCAGGCAGGGATACCCGGTGGTCGTCGGTGAGTACGGCGCGATCGACAAGGCGTTCGCCGACTCCACGAACCCGCGGTACCGCGCGGACTACGTGCGAGCCGTCGCGGCCACCGCCAAGAAGTACGGGGCAGCCCCCGTCTACTGGGACAACGGCTACACCGGCCAGTACGGGTTCGGGCTGATCGACCGGCGGAGTCTCGCGATCACCCAGCAGGGCATGATCAACGCCATCAGGAGCGGCGCCGGCGCGTGACCGCTCGGTGTCGCCGCGGCCCTTGTCGCGGCGACACCACCCACGTCCGCGCAGGTCGGCCCAGGTCCGTGCAGGTGAAACCGGTTCCGCCCTGTGAGCGCTAACATCAATTTGGTCTCGGAGTTAACAAGACCTTGACGGAAAGATTGTTAGCGATAACACTCGCCGCCTATGAGGCTCCCGCACATCGCCGCCGCCGCGCTGGTTCTCACGCTGACAGCCTGCGGTTCGGCGGAGAAGACCATCGACAAGCAAGGCGGCTCGAACGAGGGCGCGCTCGTGGGCGTGACCATGCCGACCCGGTCGTCGGAACGGTGGATCCACGACGGCGACAACATCAAGAAGGCCCTGGAAGGCAAGGGCTACAAGGTCGATCTGCAGTACGCCGAGAACGACATCCCCACCCAGGCGAACCAGATCGAGAACCAGATCACCAAGGGCGCCAAGCTCCTGATCGTCGCCTCGATCGACGGCACCGCGATCACGTCGCAGCTGCAGCAGGCCGCGGACGCCAAGATCCCGGTGATCGCCTACGACCGGCTGATCCGGCAGAGCCCGAACGTCGACTACTACGCGACGTTCGACAACTTCAAGGTCGGTGTGGAGCAGGCGAACTCGCTGCTCGCCGGCCTGAAGACGCGCGGTGAGGGTCCGTTCAACATCGAGCTGTTCGCGGGCTCGCCGGACGACAACAACGCCACGTTCTTCTTCAACGGCGCGATGTCGGTGCTGCAGCCGCTCATCGACCAGGGCAAGCTCGTCGTGAAGTCCGGCCAGAAGGACTTCAAGACCGTCGCGATCCTGCGCTGGGACCCGGCCACCGCGCAGAAGCGCATGGAGGACATCCTCACCTCGACCTACGGTGGTGCGAAGGTCGACGGCGTCCTCTCCCCGTACGACGGCATCTCGATCGGCATCCTGTCCGCGCTCAAGAGCGGTGGCTACGGCGCCGCCGGTCAGGCCTACCCGATCGTGACCGGTCAGGACGCCGAGGTCGCCTCGGTGAAGTCGATCATCGCCGGTGAGCAGTACTCCACGATCCACAAGGACACCCGCAAGCTCGCCGAGGTCACCGTGACGATGGCCGACGCCGTGCTCAAGGGCGGCAAGCCCGAGGTGAACAACACCAAGGACTACGACAACGGCGTCAAGGTCGTCCCGTCGTACCTGCTGCAGCCCGTCCCGGTCGACAAGGCCAACTACAAGAAAGAGCTGATCGACACCGGTTACTACACCGCCGACCAGCTCAAGTGAGAAAACGTGTCTGACGAAATCCTGGTGATGCGCGGCATCACCAAGAGGTTCGCAGGGGTCACCGCGCTGCACGACGTCACGTTGAGCGTGCGGCGCGGTGAGATCCACGCGATCTGCGGAGAGAACGGCGCGGGCAAGTCCACGCTGATGAAGGTGCTGTCGGGCGTTCACCCGCACGGCACGTACGAAGGCGAGATCGTCTTCGACGGCGAGCCGTGTGCGTTCCACGGCGTGCGCGACAGCGAGCGGCGCGGCATCGTGATCATCCACCAGGAGCTGGCGCTGTGCGGCCAGCTCTCGGTGGCGGAGAACCTGTTCCTGGGCAACGAAAGAGCGCGGCGCGGGTTCATCGACTGGAACCGCACCAACCACGAGGCGCAGGCGCTGCTCGATCGCGTCGGTCTCCGCGAGAACCCCACCACGCCGGTCAACGACCTCGGTGTCGGCAAGCAGCAGCTGGTCGAGATCGCCAAGGCACTGTCCAAAGAGGTCAAGCTGCTGATCCTGGACGAGCCGACGGCGGCGTTGAACGACGACGACTCGCAGCACCTGCTCGACCTGCTGGACGGGCTGCGCGACGAGGGCATCACCTCGGTGATCATCTCGCACAAGCTCAACGAGGTCACCAGGATCGCCGACACCGTCACGGTGCTGCGCGACGGCAAGACCATCGAAACGCTTCCGGCACAGGGACTCAGCGAGGAGCGGATCATCGCGGGCATGGTCGGCCGCGACTTGGAGCACCGGTTCCCGCCGCGCACCCCCGACATCGGTGACGAGGTCCTGCGCATCGAGGACTGGACGGTGCACAGCCCGGCCCAGCCCGACCGCGTGCTCGTCGACCGCGCCACGCTCACGTTGCGGCGCGGGGAGATCGTCGGTCTCGCCGGGCTGATGGGCGCGGGGCGCACCGAGCTCGCGATGAGCGTGTTCGGCCGCTCGTACGGGGTCGGCATCTCCGGCCGGGTCGTGAAGGACGGCCAGGAGATCGACACCAGGACCGTGCAGGCCGCCATCCGCAACGGGCTCGCGTACGTCAGCGAGGACCGCAAGCGCTACGGCCTCAACCTCATCGAGGGCGTGCAGCGCAACGTCTCCGCCGCCGCGCTGGGCAAGCTGGCGAAGAACGGCTGGGTGAACGAGAACGAGGAGTTCTCGGTCGCGGAACGGTTCCGCCGCTCGATGGGCATCCGCACGCCCTCGGTGTCGACGCAGGTCGGCACGCTCTCCGGTGGCAACCAGCAGAAGGTCGTGCTGGCGAAGTGGATGTTCACCGACCCGGACGTGCTGATCCTCGACGAGCCGACGCGCGGCATCGACGTCGGCGCGAAGTACGAGATCTACTCGATCATCAACGATCTCGCCGCGCAGGGCAGGGCCGTGCTCGTGATCTCCTCAGAGCTGCCGGAGCTGCTCGGCCTGTGCGACCGGATCTACGCGTTGTCCGAGGGCCGGATCACCGGAGAGGTGGACCGGGCCGAGGCGACGCAGGAACGCCTGATGCAGTACATGACCCGAGGACAGAACTCATGACCACGAAGACCGCGCCCACTGCGGCCGCCGCACCGACGGCTCCCCAGAGCCGGCTCTCCATCAACCTGCGGCAGTCCGGCATCTACGTCGCGTTCGCACTCATCGTGGTGCTCTTCGCGTTCCTGACCGACGGTGCCCTGCTGCAGCCGCAGAACATCTCGAACATCATCGTCCAGAACTCCTACGTGCTGATCCTCGCGATCGGCATGATCCTGGTGATCATCGGCGGGCACATCGACCTGTCGGTGGGCTCGACGGTGGCGCTGACGGGCGCGATCTGCGCGGTGCTGACCGTCCACTGGGGACTGCCGTGGCCGGTGGCCGTGCTGCTGACGCTGCTGGCCGGCGCGCTCATCGGTGCCGCGCAGGGATATTGGATCGCGTACTTCGGCATTCCCGCGTTCATCGTGACGCTGGCGGGCATGCTGGTGTTCCGCGCGCTGACCCTCACGACGCTGGGCAACCAGGGCATCGGGCCGTTCCCGGACGAGATCCGCTCGCTCTCCAACGGTTTCACCGGCGGCTACCTCGGCAACGTCGGCCTCGGTCCGCTGGGCGGCGCCGACCTGGTGAGCCTGCTGGCCGGCCTGCTGTTCGTCGCCGGGTTCGCGTTGTCGCAGTGGCGCAAGCGGGCCGCCCGCCTGGGCTACGGCCAGTCCGTCGACCCGATGCCGCTGTTCGTGCTCAAGATCGTCGGTGTCGGCGTCGTCGTGATGGCCGTCGTGGTGCAGCTGGCGCGGTTCCGCAACCTGCCGTGGGTGCTGGTACTGCTCGCCGCGCTGGCGCTCGGTTACTCGTTGATGGCGAACAACTCCGTGTTCGGCCGGCACATCTACTCGATCGGCGGCAACCTGCAGGCCGCCACCCTGTCGGGTGTGAAGGTCAAGGC
Organism: Lentzea flava; assembly: GCF_014648475.1. GTDB lineage: Bacteria > Actinomycetota > Actinomycetes > Mycobacteriales > Pseudonocardiaceae > Lentzea > Lentzea flava. The sequence continues at coordinate 127,977 of NZ_BMRE01000005.1, forward strand.
CGTCACGTTCTGGGTGTTCGTGAACATGGGCGCGCTGGCCGCGCTCGCCGGCGTCATCTTCGCCGGACGGCTCAACCAGGCCGGCCCGACCGCGGGCACGGCGTTCGAGCTCGACGCCATCGCGGCGGCCTTCATCGGCGGTGCCGCCGTGCAGGGCGGCGTCGGCAAGGTCGTCGGCGCGATCACCGGCGGCCTGATCATGGGCGTGATCAACAACGGGATGTCGCTGATCGGCGCTCCCAGTGAGCGCGTGATGCTCGTGAAGGGACTGGTCCTGCTCGCGGCGGTTGCCTACGACGTGTGGACCAAGAGAAGGGCCTGACACCCCCTGCAAATCGGAAGGCAGCAACAACGATGTTGTTATCCCTGCGCCGCCTCGGCGTCGTTCTCGCGGTGACGGCCGCGTTGGTCCCTGTTCCCGCCAACGCCGCCGAATCCGTGGTGAAGAGCGCCGCCGAGGCGTTGTCCGTGCCGAACATCGAGGACGTGCGCGGACACCTGACCCTGCCCACCACCGGTTCCGGCGACACCACGATCACGTGGACGTCGTCGAACCGGTCCGTGATCACCCCGACCGGTGAGGTCACCCGGCCCGCGACCGGCGCCAAGCCGGTCAAGGTCGTGCTGACGGCCAAGGTGAGCCGCGGTTTCCAGAGCACGACGAAGAAGCTGACGGCGACGGTCGCGCCGATGCCGGCCAAGGAACCGTTGGCGGGCTACAGCTTCTTCTACTTCACCGGTGAGGGCAGCCCGATCGGCGAGCAGATCTACGCCGCCGCCAGCAACGGCAACAACCCCCTCGACTGGACGGAGCTGAACAACGGCCAGCCGATCCTCAAGTCCAGCCTCGGTGAGCTGGGCGTGCGCGACCCGTTCATCCTCCGCTCCCCGGAGGGCGACAAGTTCTTCCTGCTCGCCACCGACCTGAAGATCAACGGCGGGCGTGGCTGGGACGCGGCGCAGCGCACCGGCAGCCGGTCGATCATGGTCTGGGAGTCGACGGACCTGAAGAACTGGTCGCGCCAGCGCAGCGTCCAGGTGTCGCCGCCCACCGCGGGCAACACGTGGGCGCCGGAAGCCTTCTGGGACGCCAAGCGCGGCACGTACGTCGTCTACTGGGCGTCGAAGCTGTACGCGGAGAACGACCCCAACCACACCGGCGACAGCTACAACCGCATGATGTACGCGACGACGCGTGACTTCGTGACGTTCAGCCCGGCGAAGGTGTGGATCGACCCCGGTTACTCCGTGATCGACTCGACGATCATCGAGGACAAGGGCACGTACTACCGCTACACCAAGGACGAGCGGAACAACACGTCGTCCACGCCGTGCAGCAAGTTCATCACCGCGGAGAAGTCGACCGACCTGCTCAACCCCAGGTACGACTTCGTGGCGGAGTGCATCGGCAAGGCGACCGCGACCAGCCCCGGGCTCTCCGCGGGTGAGGGGCCGACGGGCTTCAAGTCCAACACCGAGAACAAGTGGTACCTGTTCATCGACGAGTTCGGCGGCCGCGGCTACGTGCCGTTCGAGACGACCGACCTCGCGTCCGGCAAGTGGACGATGTCCACCGGTGCCCGGTTGCCCGCCTCCCCGCGCCACGGCACGGTGCTGCCGGTGACGCAGGCCGAGCTGAACCGGCTGACCGCTCCCCCGGCACCGGTCAAGGCGGACTCGAAGGGCCTCGTCGCGCACTGGCCGCTCAACGCCACGTCCGGCCAGGTCGCGGCGGACGCCACGGGCCACGGCTACGACGGCGTGCTCGCGGGCAACACCTCCTGGTCCGGCGGGGCGTTGTCGTTGAACGGCGGGCACGTCCAGCTGCCGAACAACATGCTGACCGGCGCCTCGGCGATCACGATGTCCGCGGACGTGCTGGTGGATCCGGGGCAGCAGACGCCGTACTTCCTCTACGGGTTCGGCAACACCGCCAAGGACGGGGTCGGCAACGGCTACCTGTTCAGCACCGGTGACACCTATCGCGGTGCGATCGCATCCGGCAACTGGACGACCGAGCAGGTCGCGAACTCCGGTCGTGCGTTGCCGCGTGGTGTCTGGAAGAACGTCACGCTGACCATCGGCAACGGTGTCGAGGTGCTGTACCTGGATGGTGCCGAGGTCGCGCGCAACAGCAACGTGACGATCAAGCCGTCGGACCTCGGCGGTGGCGTGACGGCGGCGAACTACCTGGGCCGCTCGGTCTACGCCGCGGACAAGACGCTGATCGGCAGGATGAAGGACGTCCGGCTCTACAACCGCGCCCTGTCGGGTGCGGAGGTCGCCGCGCTGCCGTCGAACAGCACGGTGATCTCGTCGGTCGAGCTGGCATCGCTCAAGGTGCCCGCGGTGATCGACTCGGCGGCGAACACGGTGGTGCTGCCGGTCAAGCCCGGCACGGACCTGCGCAGGCTCGCGCCGAAGTTCGGTCTCGCGCCCGGTTCGAAGATCACTCCGACCGGGACCGTCGACCTGCGCAAGCCCAAGAAGTTCGTGGTCACGAACTCCGCGGGCGACCGTCGTGAGTGGACGGTGGAGGCGCACGAGATGCGCAGCCCCGTGCTGCCGGGCCTGAACGCCGACCCGAACATCATCGCGTTCGGGGACACCTACTACATCTACGCCACCACCGACGGGTTCGACGGCTGGAGCGGCACGAAGTTCTCCGCGTGGTCGTCGAAGAACCTCGTCGACTGGAAGGACGAGGGCGTCATCCTCGACCTCGGCCCGGACGTGAGCTGGGCGGACAGCCGGGCCTGGGCGCCGACGATCGCCGAGCGCGACGGCAAGTACTACTTCTACTTCTGCGCCGACGCGAAGATCGGTGTCGCGGTGTCGGACTCGCCGACGGGCCCGTTCGTGGACTCCGGCAAGCCGTTGGTGGCGAAGAACCCAGGTGGTGGCCAGGCGATCGACCCGGCGGTGTTCATCGACAAGTCGGGCCAGCCGTACCTGTACTGGGGCAACGGTGAGGCCTACGTCGTGCCGCTGAACGCCGACATGGTGTCGTACGACCCGGCTCGCGTGACGCGGATCACCGGGCTCGACGACTTCCGCGAGGGCCTGTTCATGGTCGAGCGCACGGGCACGTACTACCTGAGCTGGTCGATCGACGACACCCGCAGCGAGAACTACCGCGTCGGCTACGCGACGGCCCCGAGCCCGCTCGGCCCGTTCACCAACCGCGGCCTGATTCTGCAGAAGGAGCCGAAGCTCGGCGTGCTGGGCACCGGCCACAGCTCGATGCTGCAGGTACCCGGCACCGACGACTGGTACCTCGTGTACCACCGCTTCGCCATCCCCGGCGGGGACGGCATGCACCGCGAGACCACGATCGACAGGATGCGGTTCAACCGCGACGGCACCATCGCACCCGTTGCGCCGACCCTGGAAAGCGTGGCTCCACAAAGGATCCGCCCACAGCACTGCCGGGCTCAGTACAACTAGTTCGCCGAGCTGTTCGACGCCGTTCGACTCGAACGGCGTCGAACAGCTCGTTTCATTGTTACAAGTGACTCTCGCGGTTGGGAAAGCGCTTCCCGCATTCCGGCACAGGGACGTACGGTCCACTCCCGGACAGGGAACGACCAGCACCGGGGGATTCTTGAGACCGTTCGGCCACCACCGGCCCATCCTGTACACGCCGTTCGCCGTGCTCGTCGTGGCCGCGTGTGCGACGAGCGCCGCGGAAACCCCCGCCGACACCCCGGCCGCGGTGACCTCGCCCCAGCACGTCACCGTCCTCCCACCGCCGCCAGAGACGGTCGAGGAGGTCGTCGACGGCAGGACCGTCGTGCTGTCGAACGGCGTGAAGGCCCGCGTGCTCGGCCTGGCGGCGCCAGGAGAGTGCTGGTCGGCGGCCGCACTGAAGTTCGCCAGAGACACCCTGCTCAGCAAGCCGGTGCGCTACAGCCGCGCCTCGGAGTCGGCCATCACGCTGCGCCTGGCCAACGACCACGACTACGCCTTCCTCGCCGTGAGCCAGGGCGCCGCCCGCGCCGAGAAGGACGACCCGGTCCTCACCGAGCCGGAGAAGTCCGCCGCAAAGGCGGGCCTCGGTCTGTGGGGCCCGCCGTGCAAGGGCCAGGACACCACACCGACGGCCGCTCCCCCGCCTCCGCCCGCGCCGACCACCAGCACTCCCCCGCCGCCGCCGGTCGAGAAGAAGGGCTGCGCGGTCACGTACCGCGTTGCGCGGGAATGGCCGGGCGGCTTCCACGTCGAGCTGATCGTCCGCAACAACACGGACAAGCCGTTCTCGCAGTGGAAGCTGTACTGGAAGTTCCCCAGTGGTCAGCAGATCAGGGAGACCTGGGGCATGACCGCCTACCAGCACGGCGCGGACGTGCTCGCGGTGAGCCAGGACGGGAACGGGTCGATCAGCGCGGGCGGGCAAGTGTCGTTGCGGTTCAACGGGGTCACGTCCGGACCGAACGTCGCGCCGACGACGTTCGTGGTGAACGGCGTGACCTGCTCACTCGGCTAGCGCGGCAGCGAGCACCCCGATCGCGTCCGGCCCGGTCCGGCAACACCCGCCCACCAGCCGGGCCCCGCGCTCCGTCCACTCCCCCGCCAGCGCGCCGAACCCGGTACCGTCACCGGTCCACGCACGCTCCGCCGCGTCCCACCGCTCCCCGCTGTTCGGATAGACCACCACGGGCAGCCCGGTGGCCTTCCGAGCCACGTCCACCGCATGCGCGACATCCTCCGGGGCACAGCAGTTCACGCCGACGGCCACGACCTCGTCGACGCCCGCGGCGACCGCGAACGCCTCCTCCAACGGCTGCCCGGCACACGTCCGGTCGCCGCGAATGCTGTAGGACAGCCACATCGGCACGCCACTGCCGCGCACGACGTCGACGACTGCCGACGCCTCGTCCACGTCGGGAATCGTCTCGACGGCGAGCACATCCGGGTCGGCCGAGACCAGCGTCTCGATGCGGGGGCGGTGGAACTGCACCAGTTCCTGCTTGCCGAGGCCGTAGTTGCCGCGGTACTCCGACCCGTCGGCGAGCATCGCCCCGTACGGGCCGACCGAGGCCGCGACCCAGCGCTGTCCGTCCACATCGGAGGCGGCCGACCTGGCCAGCGCCACGCTGGCGCGCAGCAGAGCCGAGGTCTCGTCGTGGCCGATGCCGTGCCGGGAGAAGCCCTCGTAGGTCACCTGGTAGCTCGCCGTGATCGCGACTTCGGCACCTGCCCGGTAGAACGCCAGATGGGCGGCGCGCACCGCGTCGGGGTCCGCGAGGAGCAACCTGCCGGACCACAGCTCGTCGGACAGGTCGTGCCCGGCCTGTTCCAGTGCGGTCGACATCCCGCCGTCCAGCACGACGACCCTGTGCGCCAAGGCGTTCGTCAGTTCCACCCCGGCGATTCTACGGTCAGCTGGAGGAGGCCGCGCCGTAGCGGGCCGCGGCGAGCTCCGGGGTGCTCACGCGCCGGGACAGCCGTGGCGGCAGCAACAGCAGCGGGGGGACGGCGCGGCCCTCGAGCTTGCCCACCAGGAGTTCCACCGCGTGCCGGCCCAGTTCGTCCACCGGCAGCCGTACCGACGTGAGCGGGGGCGAGACCTGTTCGGCGAGCTCGTCGGGGCAGATCGCGACCACGGCCACGTCGCCGGGCACCTTCCGCCCGCAGGCGCGCAGGCACGAGCTCACCCAGCCGAGCGCCGCGTCGTTGTGCACCACCAGTGCTGTCATCGCCGGGTGTGCGCGGAGCAGCGCCTGGACGGACCTGAGCACCGACTCGTAGTCCTCTTCCGTGGGCATGGCCGTCGTGGCGATGCCGCGGCGCATGGCGGCCGCGCTGAACCCGGCCATCGCCCGGTGGGCGAAACCCGTGTTGCGGCGGTAGACGGCGCTCGGGGCGCCGAGGAAGCCGATCGAGCGGTGGCCGAGGTCGGCGAGGTGGTCCACGCACTTGGCGCCCGCGGCCTCGAAGTCGAGGTCCACGCAGGTGAGGCCCTTCGTCGCCGCCGGGTGTCCGATGAGGACGGACGGCTTCGCGAGCTCCCGCAGCACGGGGACGCGGTCGTCGTCCATCTCCACGTCCAGCACCAGGAACCCGTCGGCCTGGGCGCCGTCCGCGGCCTTGCGCAGGCCGGGTGCACCGTCCTCGGCGGTCATCAGCAGCACGTCCATGTCGTGTCTGCGCGCGGCCGTCACGGCCGCCGTGACGAACCGCATCATCACCGGGAGGTGGAGACCCGCGCGCAACGGCAGCACGAGGCCGATCACGTTGGCCCGGCTGGAGCTCGACGCGCGCTCGCCCGCGTGCGGCTGGTAGCCGAGCGCCCTGATGCTCTCGCGCACCCGCGACTTGGTGTCGGCCGAGATCGACCGCTTGCCCGTCAGCACGTAGGAGACAGTGCTCGGGGCGACACCAGCGTGCCGTGCGACGTCCGCGATGGTGACCACACCGACCCCTCTCGCGAACCCACTTCACCTGCTGCGTTCCGCCACGATAGGGAGCACGTTCAGGTGAACTCAAGGGTCATGTTGGCGTTAACATTGTTTGCGAAACGTGGTCCAGACGAATTGTGTCGTCTGGAAACTTCCAGAACAGAAACTTTCCTGCAGCTCAGCCGAGTTCGCGCTCTCGCTCCGCGCCGTAGACCATGCCGACACGGAGCGTGAGCACGTTCACAGGTGACGATCAGCTGAAGGCCGTCACGAGTGCCTGGTAGGCAGGTTTGGGTGCGAACGCCGCGTCGAACGGCAGCGCCGCCCCCTCGCCCGGGAACACCGACGGGATCCACGAGTGCTTGTCGGACAGCGACCACGTGGTGATCCCGACGCACCGGCTCACCGCGAGACAGGCCCCGGCCACCGCGCCGTAGTCCGCGGCCTGGGTCGCGAGCTTCGCCGAGTCCGCCGGCAGCCTCATCCGCACGTCGAGCTCGGTGATCGCCACGTCCACGCCGAGATCCGCGAACCGTTGCAGGTTCTGCCGCATCGACGCGGGTACACCGCCGAGCAGGAGGTGCGACTGGAACCCGACGCCGTCGATCGGCACGCCCTGCTGCTTGAACGACTTCACCAGCTCGTACACGGCGTCGCTCTTCGCGCCGAGCCCGTCGGTGTTGTAGTCGTTGTAGTACAGCTTGGCGTCCGGGTCGGCGGCACGGGCCGCGCGGAACGCCTCGGCGAGGTAGCCGTCCCCGAGCTTCTGCTGCCAGAACGACTGGCGGCGCGTGCCGTTCTCCTCGAACGCCTCGTTCACGACGTCCCAGGCGAACACCTTGCCGCGGTAGTGGCCCGCGACCTCGCGGATGTGGTCGAGCATCGCCTGCCGCAGCTGGTCCGCGGGCAGGTCCTGGACCCACTGCGGGGTCTGGTTGTGCCACACCAGGGTGTGCCCGCGCACGCGTTGGCCGGCGGCGACCGCACCCGCCCAGATCCGGTCGCCGCCGGTGAACGTGAACTGGCCGCGAGAGGGTTCGGTGGCATCCCACTTCATCTCGTTGCCGACGGTGATGACACCGGCCTCGCGTGCGGTCAGGTCACGGTTCTGCGTGTCCTCCAGTTCTGTCACGGTCATCGCGCTGCCGAAGTACTTCCCCTTGGCGGCGGCCAGATCCCGCAACGGTTTGGTGCCGGGCGACGGCGCGTTGCACAGCTGCCCGTTGAGCCGGAACTCCGCGGGCGAGCTGTTCGCGCCGCTGTAGGAGGCGTTGAACCCCAGGCCGGTGAGCGTCGCACCGGGCGCGATGGTCCGGTTCCAGCTCATCGCGGTCGCCGACGTCTGGGTCCACGTGGCACCCCAGCCGGTGGTGATCCTCTGGTTGCCGGGGAAGGAGAAGGTGAGCGTCCAGCCGTCGATCGCGGTGCTCGAGGTGTTCGTGATGGACACCGCCGCGGTGAACCCGGAGCCCCAGTCGTTCGGCACGGTGTAAGCAACCTTGCAGGCATCGCCGGCCGCCGTCGCAGTGGGAGCTGCGACGGCGACGGTCGACGCCAGCACGAGCGACAGCACGTGCAGGAGTTTCATGACGGTCTCTTCCTCACAGTGCCGGGTAGGCGTTGCGCATGAGTTCCTGGAACTGTGCGGAGAACCACTTGCCGGACAGCGGGGCGTCCGGCAGTGCGCCCGACATGTTGTTGCCGTTGCGGATGTTGCCGGTGTAGGCCGGGTCGCACATCTTGTCCGCGCCCTTGCCCTCGTTGTTCGGGATCTCCTTGCTCGCGCCGTCGGACTCGCCCGGCGGCTTCATCCACACATACGCGTCGATCCCCGCCGCCGGCGCCGCCTTCGGCCGCTCACCCAAGCCGGCACCGGCCTGGTTGCACCAGTTACCGGTGTGAATACGCCGATCCAGCCGGCCACCGTTGACATAGGCGTCCACGCTCGTCTTCGGACCAGGACCCGCCGGGCGGGCGGCACCGCCCCAGCCGTTGCGGCTGGTGTCGATCAGCATGCCCACCCCCGGATCGAACCCCGCCTGCACCGCACGCTGCCGGAACGCCTGCGCATACGACTGCTCATCGACATACCGGTTCCAGTCCACCCACTTCGACTGACGCACCGAGGTGCCGTTCACCGAATCCTCGATCGTGAAATACGGCTCCTTCAACGCACCGTAGTTCGCGGTGTTGGCGATGAACCCGTGCACGTTCGCCTTCGTGCTCCCCGAGGCGTTCGCCGCCTGGAACAGCAACTCCGCGGTCGGGCCGAAGTTGTCGTCCCAGCCGATCCAGCCGTGGTGACCGATGTCGAGGTAGTTGTACACGTTCGGCACCGCACCCAGCTTCGCCAGCGCGTACCCGACACCGGTGACGTAGTTGCCGTTGGCCTTCATCACATCACACGCCGGCACCGCCGTCGGCCGCGGCGTCACGTTCGTCACCAGGTTCGGCAACGAGTCGATCTCCACCGTCGTCACGATCCGCAGATCCTTGTACGCCGGCTTGGCGAAAATCGCCGCGATCGGATCGATGTACTCCGTCTTGTACCGGCCGATCTCATCCGGCTTGAGCTCACCGTTGGACGCCAGCGCCGAACAGTCACGACCCGGCAGGTTGTAGATCACGAACTGGATCACCAGCGGCGCACCCGCCGCCTGCCGCACCGCCTCGTCCAGATGCCCCTCGATACCACGCGAGTCCACCGTGCCCGTGATCGCCGCGATCCGGTCGATCCACACCCCCGTCGGCTGATTCGCCACCCTGCTACCACCCGGCTCAGCCGCCGCCTTCGCCGACCAGTCCGGATTGACATACATCTTCGCGCCCACATACGGGTTGTCGACACGATTGCCCGGGTTCGGGTTGCCGGACGTCGTGGTCGTGGTCGTCGTGCTCGTCGGCGGCTGCTGGCCGGTGCAGACCGTGCCGTTCAACGTGAACGACGTGGGATCGACGTTGCTGGAACCGGTGTAGCTGCCGTTGAAACCGATCTCCGTCGACGCACCGGTGCCCAGATTCCCGTTCCACGACATGCTCGTCGCCGTCACGTTCGCGCCGGACTGCGACCAGGTCGCACTCCAACCCTGAGTCACCTTCTGGGAGCCGGGGAACGTGAACTTCAGCGTCCACGACGACAGGGCGTCACCGAGGTTCGTGATCTTCACCTTGCCGCCGAAACCGCCACCGCCCCAGTTGCTCGCGGTGTAGTCGACACGGCAACCGGGCGCCGCGCCCGCGGGTGCGCTCAGCGCGAACCCGACCGTGGCGACGGCGGTCGCGAAGGCCACGCCCGCCGATGCCCACCGCCTTCGTCCGATGAACTTCATTGTCCCGGATCTCCTGTCTTTCAACGATGTTCGATCTCGACGAGCTCTCATCCCGTGGAGCAGGCGGAACCGTTGAGCGTGAAGGACGCCGGGTCGGTCACCGCCCCGGTCGTGCCGGCGTTGAACCCGAAGGTCACCGAGGCGCCCGCCGGCACGTCGGCGTTGTACGACGCGCCCTTCGCGGTGGCTTTCCCGTTGACCACGGTGATCGTGGACGACCAGGCCTGCGTGAGCGTCTGGCCGGCCGGGAAGTCCCAGACGAGCTGCCAGGCCCGCACCGCGCCTGTGCCGGAGTTGGTGATCTTCACGTTGGCCGTGAAGCCGCCGTTCCACGTGCTCGGTCTGGTGTAGGACACCGAACACGCGCCGGTGGCGGCCGTGCGCACCGCGACGCCCGGCGAAGCCGGTGAGACGTTGCCCGCCGCGTCCAGCGCGACCACGGTGAAGGTGTAGTCGGTGTTCGCGGTGAGCCCCGTGACGGTGGCGGAGTTGGTGGCCGAGGTCGCCACCACCTGGCTGCCGTTCTGCACGCGATAGCTCGTGACGCCCTGGTCGTCCGTGGCCGCGGGCCAGTCGAGCTTCACCGAACTGCCGGTGATCGCGGACGCGACCGGTGTTCCGGGCGCGGTCGGCGGTTGCGTGTCGGGCACGCCGCCGCCGAACTGGACGTCGGAGCAGCTGTAGAACGCCTCGGGACTGTCGGAGCGCTGCCAGAGCGAGTAGATGATGTGCCTGCCCGACTTGTTGGGCAGCTTCGCCTGCCAGCTGTACTCACCGTTCGCCTGCGGCGGGTTGGTGATCTTGTCGAACGGCACCGGTTCGAGGTCGGACCACTTGAGCGGCTTGGTGACGTCGAAGCCGTCCTTGGTGACGTACTGCTCCCAGGTGCCGGGGTGTGGCGCCCACGCGTTGTACCGCAAGGTGACCGTCTGGTTGGCGGTCAGCCGCGTGACCGGCCAGTCAGCACGGGCGAGGTTGTACGCGTCGTACTTCGTGGTCGGGCCGCAGAGGTGCCCGTCCGGGATGATCTCCCGGTGCCGTCCGGCGGCGTTGCTGATCAGGTTGCCGAACCAGTCCCACAACGGCTGCTTGCCGCCCTGGGCCACGGCCGCGACGCACGCCGGGTTGGTGGGCTGGAGGTCGCCGCCACCGCCGCCGGCGCGACCGTCCTCGTAGCAGAGGTAGGTGCGGCTGCCGGGCCACACCATCGAGCCGTGCGCGAGGGCCGTGCCTTCGGTGTGCACGAGGACTGCGGCCGTGCAGGCGGCCACGGTGAAGAGCGCTAGGCGTTTCCTCATCTCGGTACTCCTCAGCCGAAGAGTTCGGTGTGCAGGGAGAAGGCGGTGGCGATCTCCGCCTGTGCCCAGAACCGGTGATAGGTGAAGGTCGGGGCGGGACCACCGTCCAGATAGGACTGCACCTTGGACCACTGCGGGTCGTTGCGGTACATCGACCGGATCGACAGGAACGTCGCGCCCTGGGCGATCTGGTCGCCGTTGGGCATCTTCCCGGTCCAGCCCGGCGGCACGTACGGACCCTCACCCGTCGACGCGTTGTACACGTCGTCGAACCGGTTGTAGTCCGTGCGCGTCTCCGGCGTCGCGATACCGAGGCTGTCCTGATGCGACAACAACGACGTCAGCAGCGCTTCACCCGTCGCCTTCGCCTGGGCGTGCCCCGACTTGGCCGCGTAGTTCAGCAGCACCTTGGCGTACGACGCCGCCACGCCCACGTCCTGGTTCTTGTTGACGACCCGGACCCGCAGGTTCGCGTTCGCGCCTGGATTCGACGCGTTCCACGTGTCGGGCGCGCCGGTCCACTCCAGGTCAGCGGGGATCTGGAAGTTCGTGCCGGTCGTGGTGTTCGCGAGCGCCCACGGCACCCACTTGTCCAGGATCTTCTTCGCACGGGCGTCGCCGGTCAGCCGGTACAGGGCTGCCGTGCGCTCCAGACCCCACACCTGGAAACCGAACCAGCGGTTCGACGGCGGGTCACGCCACACCGGGTGCGGGTCGTAGAACATGCCGTAGAACGTCGGCGTGCCCGCCGGAGGCGTGCCGTACTGGCCCTCCCACGAGTTCGTCACACCACCCGCGAGACCACCGTCGGCCGACTGCAACCACTGCAACAGCTCCATCTGCCGGCTCAGGCTGGTGGTCCAGTCCTGTTGTCCACTGGAGGACAACGGCTTGAGCGCGGGCACCGTGGACAGCGCGTACGCCGCGAGCGGGTTCTGGTAGCCCTGATGCGAGGCGCCGTCACCGATGCGCCACGCCCACCCGGCACTCGTGTCGGTCGCACCACCCCACGCGTAGTACCACGACATCAGGTAGTGCGCGCTGCTCTTGCCGGACCCGGCCGGGCAGGAGCTCGCGCCGACACAGTTGCCGATGCGCTTGAAGTACTTGTCGAACATGGCGTAGCGCAGGTAGTCGCCCATCTTCGCGGCCTTGCCGATCTCGCCGGAGATCTGCCCGGCCTTGCCCTGAGCGGTGGCCCACTGCTGGGCGAGCAACGCGACCTGGACGACGCGGGCGTCCGCGTCGGGTGCGTTGGTGTACTTCCATTGCTTGGCGTACGAGGAATCCTTGGTGAACAGGTCCAGGAACCCGTTCGGGCCACCGTGCTTGAACGTGTCACACGACGGCTGCGGGACCGTCTCCCACACCGACTCCGACGAACCACGCTGATACGTGTTGATGTACGACGGCGCGGTGGTGCCGTCACCACACCGGCCGAAGCCGTAGGTGTTGTCGACATCCAGCAGCCAGTGCATGCCGTAGATGTCATCCGTGCCGTACGCGGACTTCAGTTCGGAGGCGATCGGATCCGAGCCGACTGAGATGCCCGAGTCGAGCACGGCCGGGTAGCGGTCCATGCGCGGGTGCTCCGGCGCATAGGTCGCGGGCTTCGAGGCGTTGTACTTGTCGTTGGTCGGCTGGTCGGCCTTCGCCGGGATGATGAACTTCTCCATCGACGCCCACGCCGACTTGAACGGCGCCCAATCACCCGTCACCCGGCCATAGCTCGCCTCCAGCCACAGGTAGTAGCTGAACGCCTCCGACGTCGTCTGATGACCGTGATCCGGAGCCTCCACCATCAGCGTCTCCACCGAGTGGTACGGCACCAGCAGATCACCGAACCTGCGGAAATACCCGCTCGCCGGATCCTTGATCTTGTTGTACTGGTCCAGGAACGCCTTGCTGAAGTCCGAAGTGGACGAATCGATCTCCCGGACCGCGACCGAGGCAGGGGAATGGCCGGTCGCGCTCGCGGTGAAGGTCGCGGTCGCGAGGTCGCCACCGTTGTTCGCCGACGTGACGGTGACGGTCTGCTTCGCCGCGCTGGTGAACGTCAGCGTCGCGGGACTCACCGTGAGATCGGTGCTGCCCGTGCGCGCGATGGTCACGGTGACGGGCTGGGACGGTGCTGTCGCGAGCGAGACGTCGAACGTGGCCGCCTGCCCTTGCCTGACCGTGACTGTGCTCGGCGATGCCAGCACCGCGGGCCCGGCCAGCACCTTCACCACCACCGGCGCCGAAGTGGTGGCCGCACCCCGGTTGTCGGTCGCCCTCGCGGTGATCGGGTGATCACCCGCCGTCGGCGTCGTCCAACTGCCGGTGAACGGCGCGCTGGTGTCGGTCGCGATCAACTGGTCACCCGCGAAGAAGTCGACCTTCGCCACCGTGCCGTCGCTGTCCTGCGCCGTCGCCGCCAACGGAACAGTCGCGGGCAAGGTGTACGTGCTCCCCGCCGTCGGCGCCGTCAGCGCCACCGACGGAGACTGGTTCGGACCGGTGCACGCCACCCCGTTGACCGCGAAATCGGTCGGCGGCCGGTTCTGCGCACCCTTGCTGCCGTTGAACCCGACCTGCGCCGAACCACCGGACGGAATCGTCCGCGCCCAGTCCGGGTTCGTCACCGTCACCACCGCGCCGGTCTGGCTGAACGTGCCGTTCCACCCCTGCGTGACCCGCTGCCCGTCCGGGAACGTCCACGTGAGCCGCCAGCCGTTCAGCACGTCACCGTCGTTGCGGATCGTCGCCGTCGCGCCGAAACCGGTGCTCCACTCGTTGGTGACCTGGTAGGTGACAGTGCAGGCGACCGCAGCGGGTGCCGCCACCGCGGGCACTCCGCCGATCACCGTCACCGCCGCGATCGTCATTGCCACTGTTCGTCGAGTCATGCCGCCGCCTCTCGACTACTGGGAGCGCTCCCAGATTTCACGGCACTGTAACGTGGGCCACATCCGCCGACCGGCGGCACTGAAAGTAGTTCTTCAACCACACAGAGGTTGCAGTTGCGCCTTTCGGCGCAGGAGGCGTTGGTCCGCACGTTCCTCTTACCGCCCTCTTGCTACTCCCTTCGAGTGGAATTTCTGGGAACGTTCCCGGACCGCCGTCAGCGCGTGCCCGCAGACAGCCGGAACGGTCCCGAAAATTCGACGAATTTCGATTCGAATTGTCGACGTGAATTGACAGGAAACAGATACCGCGCACTACCATCGGAATTACCGCCGCGCATCCGGAGCAAACGGAGCGCACATGAGGAAACTCGCAGCAATGATGTTCGTCGCTGCGCTGGCCACAATGCTCGCACCCCAGGCGCAGGCCGCGGGCAGCACGTTTCCGACGCCCACCGGGCAGAAGCCGGTCAGCGCGACCATCAAGGTGCCGTCAGGCACTTACGACGGTGGCATGAAGCGGTTCTACGGCACCGGGAACCTCGGGTCGGGAGGCCAGAACGAGAACCAGGACCCGATCTTCCAGCTCGCCGACGGCGCGACGCTGAAGAACGTGGTGCTGGGCGCCCCCGCCGCGGACGGCGTGCACTGCCTCGGCACGTGCACGCTGACCAACGTGTGGTGGGAGGACGTGGGCGAGGACGCGGCCACGTTCAAGGGCACGTCGTCGTCGCAGACCATGACGATCAACGGTGGCGGCGCGCGCAAGGCGTCCGACAAGGTGTTCCAGCACAACGGACCGGGCACGATGTACATCCGCAACTTCCAGGTGGACGACTTCGGCAAGCTCTACCGGTCCTGCGGCAACTGCAAGAAGCAGTACAAGCGGGACGTGGTGCTGGAGAACATCACGGCGTTCTCGCCAGGCAAGACGCTGGTGGGCATCAACACCAACTACGGCGACACGGCACGGCTTTCGAAGATCACGATCGTCGGCGACAGCAGCCGCAAGATCGTGGTCTGCGAGAAGTACCGCGGCGTCACGAGCGGTGAGCCGACGAAGATCGGCAGCGGCCCGGACAGCACGAACTGCCTCTACAAAACGTCCGACGTGACGTATCGCTAGTGGAAATGGCCCCGGGACGAGTTCCCGGGGCCATTTCTTCACCACGTTTCGACGGTGTGCGAACCGATGTGGTCGAAATTCCAGTCGTCACCGATTCCCGGCGACAGCGAAAGCGACACCTCGCCGTGCTCGTCCAATTCGTCGGGGATGGAGTTCCGGTGCGGCGGCACCCGGTCGAAGTCGACGTGCGGATGCAGCAGTCCGCGTTCGTACCACCGGCCCGCATCCGTGGCGCCGAGCACCGTCAGACTGGCGGTGCCGTTGCCGTGGATCTCGCAGTCGAGGTTGAACGACTCCGCGAGGTGCACGGTCTTGAGCACCGGAGTGATGCCGCCGGCACCGGCCGGACCGGCCCGCAGGATGTCGCACGCTCCTGAAGTGATCCACTCGGCGCGGGTCAGGTGCTTGCCCCACGCCACCTCCGGCCCGATCACGGGGATCACCAGCTGCTCGGACAGCCACCGGTAGGAGCTGATCGACGCCTCCTCCATCGGTTCCTCGAACCAGTAGAAACCGAGCTCCTCCAAAGCCTTGCCGAGTCGAAACGCTTCAGTGCGCGAGTACCAGTGGCTCGCATCGAGCATCAGCTCCACGTCCGGCCCGACCGCCTCGCGCACGGCCTGGCACGCCGCGATGTCCCGGGAGACGCTCGGTGCGCCCGGCACCGGCGGCATCCAGGTGTGCAGCTTGATCGCCCGGTAGCCGGTCGACACCAGGTGCTTGGCGAAGTCGGCGTAGTCGCCCGGCGTCGCCAGCCCGTCGGTGTCGCCGCACATCGTGCTGGCGTAGGCGGGAATCCGGTCACGGGCACCACCGGCGAGCTTCCACGCGGGCAGCCCGGCCTTGCGCGCGACGAGATCCCACAACGCCGTGTCGACAAACCCGAGCGCACGGTCGGTGAACCCGCCGCCCGATCCCCGTTGCCGCCGTGCCATGAGCCGCCAGAGCCGTTCGCGGTCCCACGGGTCCTGCCCGCTCAGCACCGGCCGCACGTGCTGGTCGAGCACGGCGGGCCGGAGGTGATCGGGCTGGACCTGGCAGTACCCGGTCACGCCGTCGGTGTCGGTGATCTCCAGCAGCGCCTCGGTCACCTCGTGCTCGGGCGCGGGATGCCGGTGCCCTTCGGGATCCACGGCCGTGCACGCGGTCGTGGTGAACGTGCGCACGGCAACGCGTTCGATCACTTGCGCTTCTCCCATTCCTGCTGTGCGGTCGTGAGCTTGGCCGCGAGCTGGTCGAGGAACTCCTGCGCGGGCATCTGACCGAGCAGCACCTTCTGGTACAGCGGCTCGGTGTCGGTCTTGGTGATCGACGAGTACTCGGGCAGGTACACCGGCGCGGGCACGATGACGGTCGCCGGGTCCTCCAGCACCCCGAGCGCCATCTTCACGGCCGGGTTCTTCTGGATCCACCCGGCACCGCGCACGTCGGTGTTGGCCGGGATCTGGCCGACCTTCTCGTTCCAGTAGCCGTTGCTCTCCGCCGAGGTCAGGAACTCGACGAACTTCCACGAGGCGTCCCGGTTCTTGCTGCCCTTGAACACCGCGAAACCGTCGGTCGGGTTCGGCACGACGGTCCGCTTGCCCGACGGGCCCTTCGGCAACGGCATGGCGCTGACGCGTTCCGGGCCGAGCGCCTTCATCACGTCTCCGGTCGAGCCGAGGTTGTGGTGCATCATCGCGACCGTGCCGCCGGTGAACTGCGCGACCATCTGCGTGTAGTTGTTGCTGACGTCCGCCTCGGGCGTCGCCTTCTTGTACAGCTCGGCCACCTTGCGCACGAGCTCGGCGTTGCGCGGGTCGTTGACCGTGCTCCTGCCGCCGTCGTAGAACTTGTCGATGCCGGAGTAGGAGTAGGTCTCGGACAGCAACTGGAAGATCGATCCGGCGCCGCCGCGGATGGTGAAGCCGTACTGGTTGTCCGCGGGCTTCGTCAGCTGCGTCGCGGCCTTCACCAGATCGTCCCACGTGGACGGTTCGGCGATCTTGTGCTCCGCGAACCGGTCGGAGCGGTACCAGATGACGTCGAGGTTGCCCGACGCGGGAACGGCGTAGAGCTTGCCGTCGGGGGCGGTCTGCCGCACGGTCTCGAGCAGGCCGGGCAGCAGCTTTCCCTTGAGCGGCCCGTTCTCCAGCCGGTCGTCGGCGGGTTCGAGCGCGTCCTGCCCGACGAGGTGCGCGAGGTAGGAGGTCGTGACGCCGCCGACGTCCGGGGTCGAGCCGCCCGCGATGGCCGTGTCGTACTTCTGCTGCACCGACGAGCTCGGCACGCCGACGTACTCGACCTTGATGTCCGGGTTCGCCGCCTCGAACCGCTTGATCAGCTCCTCGTAGATGGGCGTGCGCCCGGGGCCGCCGTTGTTGTCCCAGAACGTGATCGTCGTCGGACCGTCCTGCCCGGCGGAACACGCGCTCAGCACGAGCGCCAGCGCGACCAGCAGTCTCCTCATGCGTCTCCCCTATCCCTTGACCGCGCCTGCGCTGAGTCCCTGCACGAGGAACCGCTGCACCACGGCGAAAACCAGCACGACCGGCACCGCGGCGACGACTCCGCCCGCCGCGAGCGCCCCGAAGTCGGTGTTGAACTCGCCCAGCGCGTAGCTGAGCCCGACCGGCAGAGTGAACTTGTCCTGTTTGCTCGCGAACATCAGCGCGAAGAGGAAGTTGTTCCAGGCACCGATGAACGCGAAGGACCCGACGGCCACCAGGGCCGGACGGAGCTGGGGCAACGTCACCGCGAAGAACGCCCGCAGCCGCGAACAGCCGTCGACCATCGCGGCTTCCTCCAGCTCCACCGGCACGTTGCGCACGAAGCCGCTCATCAGGATCAACGCGAGCGGCAGCTGGAAAGCGGTGTCCGCGACGACCAGTCCGGTGAGGCTGTTCAGCAGCCCGGCGGTCTTGAAGATCACGAACAGCGGGATCAGCATCATCGCGCCGGGGATGAACTGCGTGCACAGCAACGCCAGCAGGAACACGCGCTGGCCGCGGAACTTGAAGCGCGCCAGCGCGTAGCCGCCCATCAGCGCGAACACCGTGACGGTGACCAGCGTGCCGAGCGCGATGATCAGGCTGTTCTGGAAGAACAACCCGAAGCCGATGCCGTTCCACACGGTGTCGAAGTGCTCGAACGTGATCGGCCACGGCACCAGCGCGGTCTCCCCCGCCGGGCGCAACGCGAAGACGAGCATCCAGTAGAACGGGATCAGCGTGAACAGCAGGTAGAGCACCAACGGCAGGTGCAGGCGGACGAACCGGCTGGGGTCGCGGTGCTTCTTGCGCCGTGGTGGCGCCGTCGGTGGTGGTGACACCGGGGTTTCCGCGCGGGTGAGGGTCTGGGTCACGCTCGGCTCCCGAACTTGGACAGCCTCAGGTAGAGGATCGAGAAGAACAGCAGGATCACGAAGCCGGCCATCGTGAGCGCCGAGCCGTAGCCGAAGTCGTGCGAGTCCACGGCTTTGCGCGCCACGTACAGCGGCAGCGTCGTGGTCTGGTTCGCCGGGCCGCCGCCGGTGAGCGTGTAGATCAGGTCGACGTTGTTGAACTCCCACACCGCACGCAGCAGCGTCGAGAGCACGATCGCGTCACGCAGGTGGGGCAGGGTGACGCTGATGAACCGGCGCCATCGTCCGGCGCCGTCGACCGACGCGGCCTCGTACAGGTCGCCCGGAATCGTCTGAAGGTCGGCGAGCAGCAAGATCGCGAAGAACGGCACGCCGCGCCACAGCTCGGTGACGACGGTGGCCGGGAAGACCGTCGCCGGGTCGCCGAGCACCGACGTGCCGGGATCGCCGATGCCCCACTGCGCGAGCTGCTGGAAGACGCCGGTCGAGGGGTTGTACAGCAGGATCCAGATGCCGGTGGTGAGCACACCGGACACCGCCCACGGCGAGAACACCAGCGCTCGTGCCACCGCGCGGCCGATGAACGTCTCGTTGACGATCAGCGCGAGGATCAGGCCCAGCACGAGCTGCAGGCCGACCTCGGCGACGACCCACTTGGCGCTGAACACGAGGCTCTGCCAGAAGAGCGGATCGTCGAACAGCATCCTGCGGAAGTTCTCGAACCCGATGAAGCCGTTCTTCCACGGCTGGGTGACCGTGTGCTGGCGGAGGCTGAACCATCCGACCGACGCGATCGGGTAAACGAGGAACACCGCCATCAGCAGCAGTGTCGGAGCGATGAGCGCATAGGGCGCCCAGGTGCGAGTCCTCACGCGGGGTTCCACCCGTCCAGGTAGGCGCTCTTGGTGAACCGCTTCGCCTCGTCGTCGGTGAGCTGCGGGCGGTCGGTGCCCGTGCCCGCGCCGGGTCCGGTGTTGCGGTACTCCGCGAACCTGGCCTCACGCCACGGGAAGCCGGACATGTCGGTCCACGGCACGGGCTTGATCGCGGCGGGCAGGACGGTGTCGCGGACGACGACCTGCGCGATCGCCTCCGGATCGCCGCCGGGGTGCCAGGGCCTGCCGAGGAAGTACGTGCCCGCGGGCGCGTCGCTGCGGATGTGCGAGTTCGTGATCAGGAACCCGCGGGGGTTGGAGCGCTGGGTGCTCGCGGCGGTGATGTAGCCGTTCGGGTCGCTGCCGCGGGTGAGAGCGGTGATCGTGGCCCGGTCGAAGACCGCGGTGGCACGGCCGAAGAGGAAGTCGACGTCGCCGGTGATCGCGCAGTCCCGGTAGTACTGGCGGGAGCGCGTGGTCACGTTCGGGCTGTCGGCGTACAGCGTGTCCTGGTGGCCCTCGAAGTGCACCCGGTCGAAGAACATCCGGTCTCCGGTGGCCTTCACCGCGACGGCCTGGGTGTTCGTGATCTCCGGGTGCTTCCTGCGGTCGAACGAGTTGCGGAAGGTGAGGTCGCGTGCCTTGAAGTCGTCCGCGGCGATGGTCGCTGTGGCGCTGCCGGACGTGCCGTAGGTGGTGCCGTCGGGTTTCTTCGTGCCGTTGGCGTTGTCGTAGTCGATCACGACGTCCTGCGCGCGTCCGGTGGCGCCGCGCAGGGTCAGGCCGCGCTTGCTCACGGGGATCTTGACGACCTCGCGGTACACGCCCTTCGGCACGGTGATCACGGCGCCGGCGGGTGCGGCGTCGATCGCGGACTGCACGGTCGCGAAGCCCTGGCCCACCACGAGGTGACGCCCTGCGGGTTGCGCGCCCGCCTTCAGGTGCCTGATCCGGTGGGCGGGTTCGAGGCCGCGGTTCAGCGTCGGGGTCCAGCCGGCGTCCGTGCCGAGCTTCTTCTCGGGGAACGCGGTGTTGAAGGCGCCGACCAGGCTGACCGGTTTCCCGTCGACGAGGTTGCCGGTGTCGGTGATCGCCGTGCCGCCCCAGTTGTAGACGACCTTCTCGGGCGCGATACCGCGGATGTAGTTGTTCTGGGCGTAGATCTGGGACTTCACGCCGACGCCCCAGCTGTACACCTGGGAGCCCTCGTACAGGTTGTTGTAGACGTGCACCTGGCCGAACCGCACCCGCGGGCCGCGTTCCTGGACGTTGCGGAAGATGTTGTGGTGCACCGAGACCCGCAGCTTGCCGGGGTCGGTCGTCGAGGTGTTGGACCCGCCGATCAGCATGGTCTTGCCGTGCTCGGTGAACACGTTGCGCGACACGGTGACCAGGTCGGAGGCCGCGGTGATGTCGAGCTGGCCGTCGTGCACCTGGTAGGGCCGCTCGAAGTGGAGCGGCTGGGTGCTGTCGGGGTTCGGCTCGTCGGTGAACGTGTTGTGGTCGATCCAGACGTGTTCGGACTTCTGCAGCGACACCGAGTCCCAGAGCGAGTTCCAGTTGCCGGGCGGAGCACCGGGGCTTGAGTCGGTGGGGTCCCAGGCGGGGAAGCAGTCGGAGGTGTCGCGGAAGGTCAGGTTGCGCACGATCACGTTGCTGGCGCCGTGGATGCGCAGGCTGCCACCCGTGATGCCGGCACCGGGAGAGGCTCCGATGATCGTCGTGTCCGAACCGACCTCGAACCCGATCACCGCCAGCTGGTTGCGCGCTGAGGCCGCCCGCGCGTCCTCGAGCGGTCCCTGCGGCTTGCGGTCACGGCCCCAGACGGCGGGGTCGTAGGCGGCGAGGTACGCGGGCAGCGTGTAGCCGCCGGTCGCGTAGTCCTCGCACTCCAACGGTTTCCCGTCGGGGCCGGTGTTCGCCTCGATGACACCCTTGATCCGGATGATCCGCGGGGCGGGTGCGGCCAGCGCGGCGACGAGCTCGGCGCGCGTGCGCACGGTGTGCACGTGGTCGGCGGGCGCGGCCGCGCCACCGGTGGTCCCGGAACCGGTCGAGGCCCACCCGTCTCCGTTGGGCAGAACCTCTCTGGCCGGGTCGTGCCCGGCGTGCGCGGGTGCGCCCACCAGCCCCGTGCAGGCGCAGGCCAGCACAAGCGCACGTACGAACAATCGCATGGCGCAACACCCTTCGAATGGGTTGTTCATATTTGTGAACGCCGTCCACGAGCGTGAACCGGATATTACGAACACGTGCGCCGGGCGTCAATGAAATGAATGCGTTCGACAATTCGATCGGAAATTCGACAAGAATTCGAATCGAACACCTCGAAATGGCCCGCACGGCTGCCGACTCGTGTGCCAGGTGACATGCTCATCACGATCTGTCAGCTTGTCGAACCATGTTTCGACAGTTCTACCAGGGAGTTCGATGCGATTCGACGACCTGATCGTCGAACGGAACTTGTCAGTCTCGTATTGACCAGGTCTGCCGTCTGGTCTAACTTCCCCGGCCATTGCCCAGCTCCACTCGTACCACCGCAGTACCGGGGGAAGAATGAGACCCAGATCGTCCGTTCTGGTGATCGGCGCGATATTCCTGACCGCCGGATGCACCGGAACGCCCACTCCGATCGCGTCCGGACCGCCGTCCAGTCACCACCTCGTCGCGCCGCCGACCATCGCGAACACGCTGACCGTCCAGGGGGTGGAGGACGGCCGCACCGTGCTCCTGTCGGACGGCACGCGGATCCGCATGGCCGGGCTCGCCGCGCCGGAGGAGTGCTGGGCGGGCGCCGCCACCGCGTTCGCCAAGGCCTTCCTGCTCGACAAGCCGGTGAAGGTCGATCCGGGCGATCCCGCGATCGTCGACGAGGTCCCGTTGTGGCTCGAGGACGGCACCGAGTACGCGTTGCTCGCCGTCAGCCAGGGGGTGCTGCGCCACGCCTCGCCGCACGACGCGGCGTTCCGCGACGCCGAGGACGCCGCCGCGAAGGCGGGACTGGGCCTGTGGGGCGATCCCTGCCGCGGCCAGCCCAAGGGACCCACCAGCACGCCGGCGCCGCCACCACCCGCCGCCTCGACACCGAAACCGGCGCCGACCACGACCACGACCGCCCCGGTGTTCGGGTGCGCCATCACCTACCGCGTCACCTACCGCTGGAACGGCGGCTACAACGCCGATGTGACGATCATCAACACGGGAAACGCGCCGATCTCCGGCTGGACGCTGCGCTGGACGTTCACCCGCGGCCAGATCGTGACGGACATGTGGAACGCCACCGCCAAGCAGAACGGCGCCGACGTGAGCGCCACCAACGTCTCGTACTCCGCCACCATTCCGGCCGGAGCCAAGCAGGTGGTCGGGTACACAGGAAGCAACCGCGCGGACAACCCGGACCCGATCGGTTTCTCCGTCAACGATCACCCGTGCCAGATCCGGTAACGTCCTTTTAAGACGGACAGGACTTCTCGGAGGAGTGGCTGTGCTGGAGATCAGCGGACTGACGTGGGCGGTCACGATCGGGTTGATCGTGGTGCTGCTGGCGGTCGACCTCGTGCTCGCGGCATGGCGGCCGCACCGGATCGGCTTCCGCGAAGCCAGTCTGTGGTCGGTGTTCTACATCCTCGTCGCCGTCGGCTTCGGCGTGTGGTTCGCGATGGCGCACGGCGGCGAGTTCGGCGCGGAGTACTTCGCCGGCTACATCGTCGAGAAGAGCCTTTCGGTCGACAACCTGTTCGTCTTCGTGATCATCATGACCACGTTCCTGGTGCCGGAGGAGCACCAGCACAAGGTGCTGACGTTCGGCATCGTGCTGGCGCTGATCATGCGCGCGATCTTCATCGCGGTCGGCGCGACGCTGCTGTCGTTGTTCTCCTTCATGTTCCTGCTGTTCGGCCTGCTGCTCATCTACACCGCCGTGCAGCTGTTCCGGCATCGCGACGAGGATCCCGACGTCGAGAACAACGTCGTGGTCAAGACCGCCCGCAAGCTCCTGCCCGTCACCGACGACTACGTCGGCGGCAAGATCTTCACCCGCGTCGACGGCAGGCGCATGGCCACTCCCCTGTTCGTCGTGCTGGTCGCGATCGGCGGCGTCGACCTGCTGTTCGCGCTCGACTCGATCCCCGCGGTGTTCGGCGTGACCGAGGAGCCCTACATCGTGTTCACCGCCAACGCGTTCGCGCTGCTCGGCCTGCGCGCGTTGTTCTTCCTCGTCAAGGGCCTGCTCGACCGGCTGGTGTACCTGTCGACCGCCCTCGCGATCATCCTCGCGTTCATCGGCGTGAAACTGATCCTGCACTGGGGCCACGTCGACATCTCCGCGTCGATCCCCGAGGTGCCCACACCGCTCAGCCTCGGCGTGATCATCGCCATCCTCGTCGTCGTGACGGTCGCCAGCCTCGTCAAGACCCGCAACGACCCGTCGGCCAAGGCGCACCCCGGTTCGCTGCGCGGACACCAGGAGCCGCGCGAAACGGACTGACGCCCCCGAGCGGCCGTGGGATGCTGCCCGCACGTGATCCCGCCGATCTCGGAGGTGCACCTTGGGTGCCGGCACGTACGGAGACGCCGCCTACCGCTTCCTCGTTCCCGATGCGCCGCACCACAAGCGCACCGACTCGGACCTGTTCCCCGCCTTCGACTCCACGCGGGCGGCCACGCTCAACGTGTTCCGGGCGAGGCCGGGCGTCCAGCGCCCGAGCCTGGTCTCGTCGTGGTCGGGGACGATCGAGAGCCTGCTGCTGTCGTTCCCCTCCTACGGGGTGCACACCGCAGAGCTCACGGCGGGCTACCGGTCCGTGATCAACGCGATGCGGGTGGGAACCCGGTTCGTGGTGGTGCACCACGAGAGTGATCGTCAGGTCGTCGAGGAGTGGTTCAGCGGGCATCCCGCGGCGAACGTGTCGTACGTGCCGATGCCGGACTACGTCGACTTCACCGACTGGGCGGAGGACGGCTACCTCGCGCTCGTCGACGCCGACGACGAGACGAGCCTGACGTACCTGCTGGAGCCGTGGTCGTTCCCGCGCTCGGGCGACTCGCTGATCGCGGACACCGTCGAGGAGTACACGCCGGTGCGGGCTAGCCAGGCGCCGCTGGTGTTCCAGGGCGGCAATTGCCTCGTCGGCGACGACTTCTGGTTGCTGGGCACCGACTACTTCCTCGACACGCTGGAGCTGATCCGCAGCGGTGAGCTGCCGGTGAGCGTGCCGGAGGGTCGCACGGAGGTCGAGTTCGTCCGCGAACTCTTCGGCAGGCACGTCGACAGCGGGCGGGAACTCCAGCTCGTCGGCACGAAACGCCCGCTGGGGCTGAAGAAGTACTACGCGACGGTGGAGGCCGGGCAGTACCTGCTCGACCTGCCCGATGGCGGCACCGGCGACCTGCAGCCGATCTTCCACATCGACATGTTCGTGACGCTGGCCGGTCCCGGCGACGACGGCCGGTTCCGCGTGCTCGTGGGCAGCCCGGCGCTCGCCGACGCCGCACTCGGCACGAAGTCGCCGTTCGCGCTGCAGACCGCCTACGACGAGATCGCGGCCGAGTTCGAGCGGCGCGGATTCGCAGTGCGGCGCAACCCGCTCGTCCACCGGCCGCAGATCACCCAGCAGCTCACGTTCGCGGCGCTGCGCGACTTCGCGGGCACCCCGGACGGCGCCGAGCTGCGCCAGGTCGTCGCCGAGTTCACCGCGGCGGGCGCGCAGCAGGAGACCACGATCCAGGTCCGGTCGTGGCACCACATCACCTGGAACAACTGCCTGGTGGAGAACAGTTCCAGCGCGGGCAGGACGGTCTACCTGCCGACGTTCGGTCACGGCGAGCAGTCCGACCTGGCGGTGATCGACGACGAGATGGAGGAGCTGTGGACCGGCATGGGGTTCACGGTGGTCCGGCTCGCCGACTTCAACGCCTTCGCCAGCCGCCTCGGTGTCGTCCACTGCATCAAGAAGTACCTGGGACGGGGTGCGTGATGATCGACCACCTCGTCTACGCCGCGCCGGATCTCGACGAGGCCGTGACCGAGGTCGAGGAACGCTTCGGGGTGCGGGCCGACGGCGGTGGCCAGCACGTCGGCCTGGGCACGCACAACAGGTTGCTCGCGCTCGGGCCCCGGACGTACCTGGAGATCATCGCTCCCGACCCGCGCCAGCCGGAGCCGGAGCTGCCGCGACCGTTCGGAGTGGACGGTGTGACGCGGCCCGGCCTGGTCGCGTGGGCGATCACGTGCGACGACATCGAGCACGCAGCCGCCGTTGCCGGTCTCGGTGAGGTGATCGACGGCCGGCGGCGGACCGCCTCGGGCGAGGTGCTGCGGTGGCGGCTCACCAGCAACGCCCTCACCGGTGGCGTGGTGCCGTTCCTGATCAGCTGGGGCGACACGCCCTCACCCGCGCTGTCCGCGCCTGCCGGGCTCGTCCTGGAGTCGTTGCACGTCGAACACCCCGATCCGGAGTTGATCACGCCACGCCTGCGCGCTCTCGGAGCCGATGTCGAGGTGCGACGTGCCCCGGAACCCGGCCTCGTCGCCTTCATCTCCGGACAGGAGCTCAGATAAGTAACACTTGCGCACTTAGTAACACATGTGCATGATCTGAGGCGTGAATCTGCACGAGGCCGAGCCTGTCCGCGATCCACGGGTGCGCCGGACCCGCGCGGCCGTGCTGCGGGCCGCGTTCGAACTCGTCACCGAACGCGGCACGACCGCGATCACGGTGTCCGAGATCGCGGAGGCCGCGGACGTCAGCCGCCGGGTCGTGTACCAGCACTTCGGCGACCTGGACACGGTGCTGCTGGAGGCCGGTCTCGACCTTGCGCGGCGCGAGCTGCTGCCACGGCTCACGAATCACCAGGAGGGCGTGGACGCACGTGCGGAGACCCTCGCCGTGGCGACGCACTTCGCCCGGCACCAGGTGTTCTACCACGCCCTGCTGACCGGCTCCTGCGCGTTCGCCCTCGACCGAGGCCTGATCAGCCTGCTCCTGCCGGTCAACCGGCAGGCCGTCGAGCACCTGCACGGCGACCGGCTCACCGCCCAGGCCGCCGACGACCTCGCCGCCTTCATCACCGGCGGCGCGGGGTCGTTCATCACGGCGTGGGTGGTCGACGGCGCGCATGATCCGGAGGCGTTCACCGACCGGTTGATCGCCGTGATCTCACTTCTGCTGGAGGTCCGATGATCAGCCACCTCATCGAGCGCAAGCTGAGGCTCTCACCGCCGCTCACCCGCAACGTCGTGGTGCAGAAGGACTTGCGCGTGCCGATGCCCGACGGCGTCGAGCTGCTGGCGGACCGGTGGATGCCGCGCTCCGGTGGCGACGGGCTGCCGACCGCGCTGATCCGCTCCCCCTACGGCCGGCGGATGTTCGGCCAGATCCTCGCGCGACCACTGGCCGAGCGCGGCTACCAGGTGCTGATCCAGAGCACGCGCGGCGGGTTCGGCTCCGGCGGCACGTTCGACCCGATGGTGCAGGAACGCGCGGACGGGCTCGCGACGCTGGACTGGCTGGTCGCGCAGCCGTGGAGCGACGCGATCGTGCTCTACGGGCTGAGCTACCTCGGGCACGTGCAGTGGGCGGTCGCCGACCAGCTGCCGCCCCAGGTCAAGGCGATGATCCCGGTCGTGACGGAGTCCGCGCTGACGCTCGAGTTCCTGCGCTCCGACGGCATGTCCCTGGAAACGCCGTTCGGCTGGGGCGTGCTGGTCGGCACCCAGGAGCGTTCCCTGGCGTTCCTGCGCAAAGCGGTGCAGGACAAGAAAACCGCACGCGCGCTGCGGACGCTTCCGCTGCGCGACGCCGACATCGCGGCGTTCGGTGAGCGTTCCGCCTACATCCAGGACATCCTCGTCCACGACGCCGATTCCCCGCGGTGGGAAGGGCTCGACCACCGCCACCGGGTCGCCGCCGTCACCGTGCCGGTCAGCTCGATCGGCGGCTGGTACGACATCTTCCTGCCCGGCCAGCTGCGCGACTTCCAGACGCTCCAGGCGAACGGCCACCCGGCCCGGCTGACCGTCGGCCCGTGGACGCACGCGGAGTTCACCTCCACACCGGTCGACGAGGCCGTCGAGTTCGGGCTGGCCCACGCCCGCGGTGAGCAACCGCCGGATCGCGCGCCCGTCCGGCTGTACGTCATGGGCGAGGAAGCGTGGCGTGAGTTCTCGTCGTGGCCACCAGAAGGCTACTCACCACGACGTTTCCACCTCGGTTCCGAGGGTGCGCTGACGGCGGAGGTGCCGACCGAGTCCTCAGTGGACACCTACCGCTACGACCCCGCCGATCCGACTCCGGCGGTGGGCGGTGTGCGCCTGGTGGCGGACAGCGGTCGCGTCGACAACACCGCGCTGGAGGCACGGCCCGACGTCCTCACCTACACGACACCCGTGCTGGACTCCGACGTCGAGGTGATCGGCGAGGTGAGCGCCGAGATCTGGTTCTCCTCCAGCCTTCCCCACGCCGACGTGTTCGTGCGGCTCTGCGACGTCGATCCCGACGGCCGCTCGTGGAACGTGTGCGACGGCCTGGTCAGTCTGTCCGACGCCACCGAACCGCGGTGCGCCGTCGTCCGGTTGTGGCCGACGGCGCACCGCTTCCGGCGTGGCCACCGCATCCGGGTGCAGGTCTCCAGCGGCGCTTTCCCGCGCTACGCCCGCAATCCCGGTACCGGTGAACCACGTGCCACGGCCACTGCGTTGCTCGCGGCCGATCAGACCGTCCACTTCGGACCCGATCGGCCGTCCGCGATCACGCTACCCGTGCGCTGAGGTACTACAGGGCACTTGATGGTGCCCTGGGTCATTCACGTGCTCCTCCGGCCGGGAGGTCTGATGTCGTGAGCCCGAGCATCAGGAGGAGCTCCCGGCAGTCGCCCGCGTCGTGGGAGTGTTCCGCCACCCTGCGGGCCGCCGCACGCTGCTGAACGGCTTCTGCCTGCTCGGCGGCGATCCTCGCTTCGGCGAAGCCGGTCGCCGGGCCGCGCGTTCTGGTCGAAGTCATCACGGCATCAGCCGCGCAAAAGAACGTTCGCGAGCCCGTGACTTCGTGGGAAGAACGAGGTAGAGCTGATGATCCGGCGGCAAGCCGGCGCTCCTGTCCCCGGCCGGATAGCCCTCTGGCCGGACTGGATCGGGGCCGGCGACGGCGGGCTGCCGACAACGTGCGAACCCCGACCGGCCAGACTGTACAGCAGAGACTCCCAGGGCGCCGCGCAGTACTGTCGGTGCATGTCAGAAGAACAGGGCGGCCCCGCGATAGGCCCCACGCTGTCCGAGTGGCGCAAGGCGCGCGCGGAGACCGAAGAGCACCTCGCCACCGGCGCCACCCCTCCCGTCGACGACGCCTGGGTGCAGCGGCTCGCGGATCTGCTGGCCACCGAACGATCCTGGCAGGATCAGTACACCGATCTGCTCGCGCTGGGCAGCAAGGGCGGCCAGTTCCCGTCGTCCAACCGCTGACGGTTCAGGGCTTGCCCTTTCCCTTGCCCTTGCCGGGCTTGCCCTTCCCCTCGTTGTTCGCCTGAACGGGTGGCTGTACGACGGTCGACACGACGGGTTGCTCCACCACGGGTGCCGGCTGGGTCGACGTCTGCTGCTGCTGCTGGGTGGTCTGCGGTGGTGCCGACTCCGCAGGGGTGACCTGCTGGTTCTGCACGACGAGCCCGATGCCGACGGCGGCGGCCAGCACCGCGGCCGAGGCGGCGGCG
This sequence comes from Lentzea flava, assembly GCF_014648475.1. Lineage (GTDB taxonomy): Bacteria > Actinomycetota > Actinomycetes > Mycobacteriales > Pseudonocardiaceae > Lentzea > Lentzea flava. Next base: position 156,939 of record NZ_BMRE01000005.1, read on the forward strand.
AGCACGCCGCGGTGACGGCGGGGAACCGGCGCCACGAGGGTCTGCGTGCCCGGACCGCGCAGGATGTCGGCGCACTCACGCGCGGTCGGGCGGCGACCAGCGGGCAGGGCCGTCATCAACGACAACAACCGGGCGAGGTCGAACGGCAGGTCGTCCGGGATCACCGGCGGCCGGTGCAGCCTGGCCACGGCCGCCTCGATCTCGGCACCCTCGTACTCCCGGTGCCCGGTCAGGCACTCCAGCAGCACCAGCCCGAGCGCGTACACGTCGACCGCCGGCGTGATCTCCCCGCCGCGCACCTGTTCCGGCGCCAGGTACGCCGCCGTGCCGACGACCTGATCGGCCCGCGTGAACCTGGCGCCGTCCACCAGCCGCGCGAGACCGAAGTCGGCCAGGCGCGGGGTGTCGTCATCGTCGAGCAGGATGTTGGACGGCTTGACGTCCCGGTGGACGAACCCGCGATCGTGCACATGCGCCAGGGCGTCGGCCAGCGCCGCCCCGAGCCTGCGCACCTCGCCGACCTCCATCGGTCCGTTGGCGAGGTGGTCACGCAGAGTGCGGCCGTCGACCAGTTCCAGCACCATGAACGGCGTGTCACCGCTGGTGTCCGCGTCGTACACGGTCACGAGGCCCGGATGTGACAACGTGGCGAGCGTGCGGATCTCGTTGTCGAACCGCCGCACGTCGGCCATGTCGCCGTTGCGCCGGAACAGTTTCACCGCGACGTCCCTGGCCAGCACAACGTCCCTGGCCCGGCGCACCTCCGCCACGCCACCCGTGCCCAGCACCTCGCCCAACCGGTAGCGGTCGGCGAGAAGACGTCTGTCCGGCATACCAGAAGGTTCCCGCTCAACGGGTGATCCAACCGTCAGTCGGGGATCGCGAACGCGGCCTCCAGCGGCGGCAACGCGGCACGGGCGTCGACACCCGCGAACCACAGGCCCACCACGAACGCCGACATCGCCTCCAGGTACCGGGCCCGGTTCAGCCCACCCGCGCGGACCGGCTCCGCCTTCAGGTCGCGAACCAGTTGCTCAACGGCCGCAAGTGCCTCCGCATCGTCACCGCACAACGGAACCGCCAGCCGGCGTCCCTCGAACACCCGCTCGTCGGCCTCCCACACCTCGGCCGCACACAGGTTGAACGCCTTCACCACCCGCGCTCCCGGCGCGAGCTCCGCCACCCGCTCGGCGACGGCGTCCTCGCCCAGCACCATGGAGCCGCCGTCCGGCTCGAAGGCGTTCGTGCAGTCGATCAGCGTCCGCCCTTCGAAGTCCTCTTCTCCCAACACTTCCGCCAGCGCCGACACGGGCACCGCCAGCAGCGTCACGTCACCGAACGCCACGGCCTCGCGCACCTCGCCGCGTCCGCCGTACCGGAGCTCGTGACCCGCCGCGGCCCAGCCGTTGCCCAGTGCCCGTGCCATCTGTCCCGCACCGATGATTCCGATTCGCATGCCGCAGACGCTAGGAAACCCGAAAGGCACCTCCAGGTGCGCAACGCGCCTGGCAGGCTGAACGCCGTGACGATCGAAGAGAGGGATCTCGGGCCGTACGGCGACTTCGAGGCCGACTGCCCGGCCAGGATCGCGGTCGACCTGTTCGGCAACTCCTGGCTGACGGTGATCGTCTACACGTTGCGGAACGGCCCGATGCGACCCGGCGAACTACGCGCCACCATCGGCCACATCAGCCAGAAGATGCTCACGCAGACGTTGCGGCGCATGGAGAACATGGCCCTCGTGGAACGCCGCCGGTACGCCGAGGCCCCGCCGCGCGTCGAGTACGAGCTGACCAAAGCGGGACGCGATCTGCTGGTGCCGATCTTCGCCCTCGGGGAGTGGGCGGACGAACACGGCGACACCGTCCGGAACGCGCTGTTCGGCGAAACCTGATTTTGTTTGGCCCCTCGCTCGCTTGATCACACCGTGGCTAATGTCGCTGTGCGGCCGCGACAACCGCCAACAACAACGAGGTGGAGAATCATGCGTGCAATTTCGACGTTGGTGCTGAGCGCTGCCGCAATAGTGGCCACGGCATTGCCGGCCGCAGCACAGGTCGATGCCGCCGTCGCACTCGCGCCGCAGGGCAGGCTCGAGGCGCGGGGTGCCGCCGTCACCGTGCCGGTGCGGGTGATGTGCCAGAAGGGCGCGACCGGGTCGCTGTGGGTGCAGGTCACCCAGAACGTGCGCGGTGAGCTCGCGATCGGCGACAAATACACGCCCAGCGTTCCGTGCACCGGTCAATACCAGCGGATCGACGTGACCGTGGTGTCACGCACGAAGGCGTTCCGGCAGGGCGTCGCATTCACGTCCGCGTCGCTGAACGTCTATCTTCCGCCGGACCAGTCGAACACCGTGGAAGAAGACCGCGAAATGATGCTGGTGCGATGACCCACAACGCTGGGCGTCAATTTCACGCTCAGTAGGGCACCTCACGGCGGCACCGCGATGCACCGCCTGACCGCGAGGTGGCCGGCAACGTTGTGCGCCACCGCGCCAGTCCGATAATTCAGCGTTTCACCGCGCTCGAAGCGCGGACCACGAGCTCCGGCTGGAACTTCACGTGCCGGTGCTCGTGGTCCGGCTCGTTCTCCGACAGCAGCAGCTGGGCGGCGGTGCGGCCCAGCTGCTCGCGCGGCTGGCGCACCGACGTCAGCGGCACGGCGGCGGCCGCGGCGAACTCGATGTCGTCGTAGCCCACCACGGCCAGGTCGTCCGGCACGCGCAGGCCCTGCTGCGTCATCGACTGGAGCAGGCCGAGTGCGAGCAGGTCGTTGGCGCAGAACGCCGCGGTCGGGCGGCGTGACGACGGCAGGCCCACGAGCCGCTCCCCCGCGCCGCGGCCTTCCGCGACCTGCAGGCCCTTCGTCTCCAGGAACGTCAGCGCGTCGGCGGGGAGACCCGCGTTGGCCAGGGCGCGCAACGCGCCCGAGTGGCGGTCGCGCACCTGCTGGATCGACAACGGGCCGCCGATCATCGCGATCCGGGTGTGGCCGGCCTCGATCAGGTGGGTCACCGCGAGCTCACCGCCGAGGACGTCGTCCACGGCGACCGAGCAGCGCGTGCCGTCCGTCGACGCGCGGTCGACCAGCACCAGCGGGGTGCCGCGTTCGGTGAACCGGGCGCTGTCGCCGTCGACCGGGGTGATCAGGATGCCTTCGACGCGCTGCTCGTGCAGCAGCTCCAGGTACTCGCGTTCGCGGCCGTCGTCGGAGGCGCTGTTGCACAGGAACAGCGCGAGGCCCGCCTCCCGTGCCGCGTCCTCCACGCCGCGGGCGACGTCGGTGAAGAACGGGTTCGCGGCGTCGAGCACGACGTAGGCGATCACCCGGCTGCGGCCCGCGCGGAGCTGGCGCGCGGACTCGTTGCGCACGAAGCCCAGTTCGGCGATGGCGGCCAGCACCCGCTGCCGAGTGGCGGGAGCGACGACGTCCGGCCTGTTCAGCACGTTCGAGACGGTCGCGTTCGACACGCCGGCGTGCTGCGCGACGTCGCGGATGCCCACTGACGGCTTCACCGGCGGCTCCTTTGTTGAAACGTGACAACGAATCGTACCCCGCCTCTCTTGACATGGGGCCGCGACGCACTCAGAGTTCTCGTAACTCAGGCGTTAAAACGTTTCAACATCGAGGAGACGTCACCGTGGACCGACCTCCCGTGGTAGCGCTGGACGAGGTGAGCAAGTCCTTCGGCGCCGTCCGCGCCTTGGCCGGGGTGTCGCTGCGGCTGCTGCCGGGCGAGGCCCACGCGCTGCTCGGGGAGAACGGCGCAGGCAAGTCGACGCTGATCAAGACGCTCGCCGGGGTGCACCGGCCCGACGAGGGGCACGTGGAGGTCGACGGCGAGCCGCGGAGGTTCACAGGACCCGCCGACGCGCTCGCCGCGGGCATCGCGATCATCTACCAGGAACCGACGCTCTTCGGTGACCTGTCGGTGGCGGAGAACGTCTTCATGGGACGCCAGCCGCTCGGGCTCGGCCGTCGCATCGACGTCGCCGCGATGCACGCCCGCACAGCGGAGTTGTTCTCCCGCCTGGGTGTCCGGCTCGATCCGGCCCGGCCGGCGCGCGGACTGTCCATTGCGGACCAGCAGCTGGTGGAGATCGCCAAGGCGCTGTCGTTCGACGCCCGCGTGATCGTGATGGACGAGCCGACCGCGGCGCTGTCCGCCCACGAGGTGCAGCGGCTCTTCGGTGTGGTGCGGGCGTTGCGCGACCAGGACGCCGCGGTGCTCTTCGTGTCGCACCGGCTCGACGAGGTGTTCGCGTTGTGCCAGCGGGCGACGGTGTTGCGCGATGGCGAGTTCGTCTGGTCGGGCCCCCTCGACGGCGAGACCCCGGACTCCCTGGTGCGCCGGATGGTCGGCCGCGAGTTGTCGCAGCTCTTCCCCAAGGAGGACACGACCCCGGGCGAGGTTCTGCTGTCCGTGCAACGACTTACGCGCGAAGGTGTGTTCACCGACGTGTCGTTCGACGTCCACGCTGGCGAGATCGTGGCACTGTCCGGGCTGGTCGGCGCCGGGCGCAGTGAGGTCGCACGGGCGGTGTTCGGCATCGACCGGCCCGACGGCGGCGCGGTGCACGTGCGAGGCCGGAAGCTGAAGTACGGCTCCCCCACCGCCGCCATGGCCGCGGGGATCGGGTTCGTGCCGGAGGACCGCCGCCAGCAGGGACTCGTGATGGACGCGTCGATCGAACGCAACACCGCGCTCGCCTCGCTCGGCCAGTTGTCGAGGTTCGGGTTGCTCCGGCGACGCTCCGAACGCGCTTTGGCGCAGGACTGGGCGGTGAAGCTGCGGCTGAAGTTCGCGCGGCTGAGCGACCCCGTGGGAGTGCTGTCCGGCGGCAACCAGCAGAAGGTCGTGCTCGCGAAGTGGCTGGCGCGCAAGCCGTCCGTGCTGATCGTCGACGAGCCGACGCGCGGCATCGACGTCGGGACGAAAGCCGAGGTGCACCGCTTGTTGTCGGAGCTGGCCGGGCAGGGCGTGGCCGTGCTGATGATCTCGTCCGAGCTGCCGGAGGTGCTCGGCATGGCCGACCGCGTGCTGGTGATGCACGAAGGCCGGTTGGTCGAGGAGCTCTCACGCGCCGAGGCCACCGAGGAGCGCGTGGCGCTCGCCGCCGCCGGGCAGGTGACGCGATGACGCCGCACAAAGGCAATTCCGTCGCACCGCCGGCTCCCGCACACCACGCCGAAATGCCCGACGCCCCACCCGCCGAGCGCACCGCCGCTCGCCGCCTTTCCACCCGCGTGGGCCGCATGAGGGAACTCGGCATCGTCGTGGCCCTGGCCCTCGTGGTCATCCCGACCGCGGTCGTGAACCCTCGTTTCATCCAGCCGCAGAGCCTCCGCGACCTCCTCCTCAACGCCTCGATCGTCGCCCTGCTCGCCGTGGGCCAAACCCTCGTGGTCATCACCCGCAACGTCGATCTGTCAGTGGGTTCGGTCCTCGGCCTCTCGGCTTTCCTGACCGCGCAACAGTTCGCCGACCACCCCGGTACCCCGCTGCTGGCGGGCATCGGCTTCGGCGTCGCGGTCGGCCTGGCGTGCGGGCTGCTCAACGGCCTGCTCGTCGCGCTGGGCAACGTGCCCAGCCTCGTCGTCACCCTCGGCACCCTCTACGTGTTCCGCGGCATCGACTACGCGCTCGCCCAGGGCAGGCAGGTCAACGCCGCGAACCTCCCCGACGCGCTGCTGGACCTCGGCAGCAGCCGGGTCCTCGGTGTGCCGGTCCTCGTCCTGGTCACGGTCGTGGTCATCGCGGCCGCCGCGCTCCACCTGCGTTCCTACCGGTGCGGCCGCGAGCTGTACGCGATCGGCTCCAACCCGGAGGCCGCCACCCTGGCGGGCATCCCGGTCGCCAGGCGCACGCTCACCGCGTTCGTCCTCTCCGGACTGATCGCGGGGCTCGCCGGAGCGCTGTGGGTCGCCCGCTACGGCACGGTCGACGCGGCCGCGGGCACCGGCCTGGAACTCCAGGTCGTCGCGGCGGTGGTGGTGGGTGGTGTCGCGATCTTCGGCGGCTCCGGGACCGTGGCCGGTGCCGCGCTCGGCGCCCTCCTGCTCGGCACGATCACCAGCTGCCTGGTGGTGCTGCAGATCCCCGCGTTCTGGCAGCAGGCGATCGCGGGCGCGTTGCTGCTGGGCGCCATCACCGTCGACCGCCTGCTCGCGCTGCGGCTCGCGAAGGCCCTGCGCACCACGGAAGGGACCAGCCATGCGTAACCTCCTGCGGTGGGAGACCGCGCTGGTGTTCCTGCTGGTCGTCGTGGCACTCACCGGCCAGGTCGGCACGGACGGCTCGTTCCTGTCCGGTGGCAACCTCTTCTACCTCGGCCTGGACATCGGCGAGATCGCGCTGATCGCCCTCCCGCTGACACTGGTGATCGTCGCGGGCGAGATCGACCTGTCCGTCGCCTCCGTGCTCGGCCTGTCCAGCGCGTTGATCGGCTGGCTGTGGAACGCGGGCTGGCCGCTGGAGACGATCCTGCCGACGGTGATCGTCGCCGGCGCGCTCTGCGGGGCGTTCAACGGTCTGCTCGTCACGCGGCTCGGCCTGCCCAGCCTCGCGGTCACGATCGGCACGCTCGCCCTCTACCGCGGCCTCGCGCTCGTGGTGCTGGGCGACACGGCGGTCGCCGACTTCCCGGCGAGCTACACGTCGTTCGGCACGACACCGGTGCCCGGCACCGGCATCCCGTACCCGATCGTGCTCGCGGCGATCCTCGCGGTCCTGTTCGGCATCGCGTTGCACGCCAGCTCGTTCGGCCGGTCCGTCTACGCGATCGGCGCCAACGAGGAGGGCGCCCGCTTCTCCGGCATCCGGGTCAAGCGGATCAAGCTGATCCTCTTCGTGCTCGCCGGGGCGGTCGCCGCGATCGCGGGCATCGTCTACACGTTCCGCTTCTCCAGCGCCCGCGCGGACAACGGCGTCGGGCTCGAGCTGGCCGTCGTCGCCGCGGTCCTGCTCGGCGGTGTCTCCATCTTCGGCGGCAAGGGATCGCTCTTCGGCGTGCTCGCGGGCGTGCTGCTGCTGGGCGGTCTGCGCAACCTGCTGATCCTGCAGGACACCTCGACCGAGGTGCTCACCATCGTCACCGGCCTTCTGCTGCTGGTGAGCGTTCTCGCCCCGTCCGTCACCCGTCGCGTTGGAACTCTGCGAAAGGCCACACCATGAACCCACGTCTAGTGCTCGCCCTGGTGGTGTCCGGGGCCGTCGCGCTCACCGCCTGCGGTGGCACCACGAAGGACAGCGCGGGCCAGGACTCCGGCGGCGCCACCAACGCCGCCAAGGCCGACCCGAACGCGCCGCTGAAGGAAGGCCTCAAGATCACGTTCCTGCCCAAGCAGGTCAACAACCCGTACTTCACCGTGGCGCAGAAGGGTGCCGAGCAGGCGGGTACCGCGATCAAGGCGGAGGTCAAGGCCACCGGCCCGTCCGACGCCGCCGCGAGCTCGCAGGTCACCTACATCAACACCGCCGCCCAGCAGAAGCAGAACGCGCTGGTGATCTCCGCGAACGACGCCAACGCCGTCGCACCCGCGCTGAAGTCCGCGCGGTCCCAGGGGGTCAAGGTCGTCACGTTCGACTCCGACGCCGCCGCGGACGCCAGGGACGTCTTCATCAACCAGGCCACGTCGAACGAGATCGCGGCCGGCCAGGTGAAGCTCATCTCCGAGGCCGTCGGCGGCAGCGGTGAGATCGCGATCCTGTCCGCGACCCCGAACGCCACCAACCAGAACGCGTGGATCGAGGTCATGAAGACCGAGCTCGCGAAGCCCGAGTACTCCGGCCTGAAGCTCGTGGAGACCGCGTACGGCAACGACGACGACCAGACGTCGTTCCAGAAGACCCAGGGTCTGCTGCAGGCGCACCCGAACCTCAAGGGCATCATCTCGCCGACCACCGTCGGTGTCGCGGCCGCCGCCCGCTACCTCAGCTCGTCCGAGTACAAGGGCAAGGTCCAGCTGACCGGTCTCGGCACGCCGAACCAGATGCGCAAGTTCGTGCAGGACGGCACGGTGAAGTCGTTCGCGCTGTGGGACCCGAGCAAGCTCGGCTATCTCGCCACCTACGCCGCCGCCGCGCTCGCGTCCGGCCAGATCACCGGTGCGCAGGGCGAGAAGTTCAAGGCCGGTGACCTCGGCGAGTACACGATCGGCGCCAAGGGCGAGGTCGTGCTCGGGCCGCCGCAGGTGTTCACCAAGGACAACATCGACAAGTTCGACTTCTGACGTGCGGATCTGCTTCACCCTCCGGGTCCGGCCGGACCGGATCGACGAGTACAGGGCTCGGCACCGCGAGGTGTGGCCCGAGATGCGGGCCGCCCTCAGCGAGGCGGGTTGGCGCAACTACAGCCTCTTCCTCGCCGAGGACGGCCTGCTGATCGGCTACCTCGAATGCGACGACTTCGACGCGGCGCTAGCCGAGATGGCCCGCACCGAGGTCAACGCGCGGTGGCAAGCCGAGATGGCGGAGTTCTTCGTCGGCGACGGCAACGCCGACGAACGGATGCGGCCGCTGGACGAGGTCTTCCACCTCGACCGAAGAGCTTTGGGGACAACGATGAGTGTGAAGGACGCGCTGCGCGAGCAGCGGATCGAAACCCCCTCGTGGGCCTACGGGAACTCGGGGACCCGGTTCAAGGTGTTCGCGCAGCAGGGAGTTCCGCGCACGCCGTACGAGAAGATCGACGACGCGGCGGTGGTGCACCGGCTCACCGGCGTCGCGCCGACGGTCGCGCTGCACATCCCGTGGGACAAGGTCGACGACTACGGCAAGCTGGCCGAGTACGCGCGGGACCGCGGTGTCGCGATCGGTGCCATCAACTCCAACGTCTTCCAGGACGACGATTACAAGCTCGGCAGCGTGTGCCATCCCGATCCGGCCGTGCGGCGCAAGGCGATCGGGCACCTGCTCGAGTGCGTGGACATCATGGACGCCACGGGTTCGCGCGACCTGAAGCTGTGGTTCGCCGACGGCCTCAACTACCCCGGTCAGGACAACATCCGGGCCCGCCAGGACCGGCTCGCCGAGGCGTTGCGGGAGACGTACGAGCGGCTCGGCGACGACCAGCGGATGTTGCTGGAGTACAAGCTCTTCGAGCCCGCGTTCTACGTGACCGACGTGCCGGACTGGGGCACCGCCTACGCGCACTGCCTGCAGCTGGGCGAGAAGGCGCAGGTCGTGATCGACACCGGGCACCACGCTCCGGGCACGAACATCGAGTTCATCGTGTCGTTCCTGTTGCGGGCCAACAAGCTCGGGGCGTTCGACTTCAACTCGCGCTTCTACGCCGACGACGACCTGATGGTCGGTGCGGCCGACCCGTTCCAGCTGTTCCGGATCATGCACGAGATCGTGCTGGCCGACGCGCTGACGCCGGCCGCGGGCATCGCGTTCATGCTCGACCAGTGCCACAACCTGGAGCCGAAGATCCCGGCGATCATCCGGTCGGTGCTCAACGTCCAGGAGGCCACTGCCAAGGCGCTGCTGGTCGACCACGAGGCGCTCACTCAGGCCCAGCAGGCCGGTGACGTGCTCGGCGCGAACGCCGCGTTGATGGACGCCTACAACACCGATGTCCGCCCGCTCCTGCGCGAACTGCGCGAGGAGATGGGCCTCGATCCCGACCCGATGGCCGCGTACCGGCGGTCGGGTTACGCCGAGCAGATCGTTCGTGAGCGAGTCGGTGGCGAGGCCGCCGGGTGGGGTGCGTGATGGGTCAGGTCCAGGCGCTGCTGGGGCGGAGCAACCGGCTGGGAGCCGATCCGCGCAACACCAACTACGCGGGCGGCAACACCTCGGCCAAGGGCGAGGAGCTCGACCCGGTCACCGGGCAGCCCGTGGAACTGATGTGGGTCAAGGGATCCGGCGGTGATCTCGGCACGCTCACCGAGGCCGGGCTCGCGGTCCTGCGGCTCGACCGGCTGCGCGCGCTGACGTCGGTCTACCCCGGTGTCGAACGGGAAGACGAGATGGTCGCCGCGTTCGACTTCTGCCTGCACGGCAGGGGTGGCGCGGCGCCGTCGATCGACACGGCCATGCACGGCCTGGTCGACGCGGCCCACGTCGACCACCTGCACCCGGACGCGGGCATCGCGTTCGCCACGGCCGCCGACGGCGAGGCGCTGGTGAAGGCGTGCTTCGGCGACCGGGTGGTGTGGGTGCCGTGGCGGCGGCCCGGTTTCCAGCTGGGCCTCGACATCGCGGCGGTCAAGCGGGACAACCCGCAGGCCATCGGCGTGATCCTGGGCGGGCACGGCATCACGGCGTGGGGTGCGACGAGCGAGGAGTGCGAGGCCAACTCGCTCGACATCATCACCACCGCGCAGCGCTACCTCGACGAGCACGGCCGCGCCGAACCGTTCGGCCCGGTCGTCCACGAGCCCCTCCCCGAGGCCCAACGCCGGGTGCGGGCCGCCGAGCTCGCACCGGTGATCCGCGGCCTCGCGTCCACCGACTCCCCGCAGGTCGGCCACTTCACCGACAGCGACGTGGTGCTGGACTTCCTGTCGCGCGAGCGGCATCCGGAGCTGGCCGCGCTCGGCACGTCGTGTCCCGACCACTTCCTGCGCACCAAGGTCCGGCCGCTGGTGGTCGACCTCCCGCCGACCGCGCCGTTGGAGGACGTCGTCGAGCGGCTGAAGCACCTGCACGAGGCCTACCGCCAGGACTACCGGGCCTACTACGAGCGGCACGCCGAGCCGGACAGCCCGCCGATGCGCGGCGCGGACCCGGCCATCGTCCTCGTGCCGGGTGTCGGCATGTTCAGCTTCGGCAGGAACAAGCAGACCGCGCGCGTCGCCGGCGAGTTCTACGTCAACGCCATCAACGTGATGCGCGGCGCCGAGTCGGTCTCCCGGTACGCGCCGATCGAGGAGAGCGAGAAGTTCCGCATCGAGTACTGGGCGCTCGAAGAGGCCAAGCTGCAGCGGATGCCGAAGCCCAAGCCGCTCGCCACCCGCGTCGCGCTGGTCACCGGCGGCGGATCGGGCATCGGCAGGGCGATCGCGCGACGGCTGGCCGCCGAGGGCGCGTGTGTCGTCGTGGCGGACCGCGACGGCGACAGCGCTCGTGAGGTCGCCGAGGGAATCGGTTCGACGGACGTGGCCGTGGCGGTCACGGTCGACGTCACCGACAGCGCGGGCATCACCGAGGCGTTCCGTGCGGCGTCGCTCGCGTTCGGCGGTGTGGACCTGGTGGTCAACAACGCCGGTCTGTCGATCTCCAAGCCCCTCGCCGACACCACCGAGGCGGACTGGGACCTGCAGCACGACGTGATGGCCAAGGGCTCGTTCCTGGTGTCGCAGGCGGCCACGAAGGTCATGCGCGCTCAGCGGATGGGCGGCGACATCGTCTACATCTCCAGCAAGAACGCGGTCTTCGCCGGTCCGAACAACGTCGCCTACGGCGCCGCCAAGGCCGACCAGGCGCACCAGGTCCGGTTGCTGGCGGCGGAACTCGGTGAGGACGGCATCCGCGTCAACGGCATCAACCCGGACGGCGTGGTCCGCGGCTCCGGCATCTTCGCCGGCGGCTGGGGTGCCCAGCGCGCCGCCGTCTACGGCGTGCCGGAGGAGAAGCTCGGTGAGTTCTACGCCCAGCGCACCCTGCTCAAGCGCGAGGTGCTGCCCGAGCACGTGGCCGCGGCGGTGTTCGCGCTGACAGCGGGTGACCTGTCGCTCACCACGGGCCTGCACGTGCCGGTCGACGCCGGTGTGGCAGCGGCGTTCCTGCGATGACCGCGACGGTCGCGGCCGTCGACCTCGGCGCCTCCAGCGGCCGCGTGCTGCTGGGCCGGGTCGGCGACGGCAAGCTGCACACCGAGGAGGTGCACCGGTTCCCCAACGGGCCGGTGCGCCTGCTCGGCACCCTGCACTGGGACGTCCTGGGGCTGTACCGGGAGGTCCTGACCGGTCTCCGGCTCGCCGCCGAACTGGACGCCGTCGGCCTCGACAGCATCGGCATCGACAGCTGGGCGGTCGACTACGGCCTGCTCGACGCACGCGGCGCGTTGCTGGGCAACCCGGTGCACTACCGCGACTCCCGCACCGAGGGCATCACGCCACCGGACGGCCTGTACGAGGTCAACGGGCTGCAGTTCCAGCCGTTCAACACGATGTTCCAGCTGATGGCGGAACCGCTGCTGGAGCACGCTGCGCAGCTCCTGCTGATCCCGGACCTGCTCTCGTATTGGCTGACGGGCGTACGCGGCGCTGAATACACCAACGCCACCACGACGGGCCTGATCGACGTCCGAAGTGGACAGTGGTCGGCCGAGCTGACCCGTGATCTGCCGAAAGGTCTGCTGCCGGACCTGCGCCACCCCGGCGATCCCGCCGGCACGTACGAGGGCGTTCCGGTCACCGCGGTCGGCTCGCACGACACCGCGTCCGCCGTCGTCGCCGTGCCCGCCGAGAACGACAGGTTCGCCTACATCTCGTGCGGCACGTGGTCGCTGGTCGGCGTCGAGCTCGACTCCCCCGTGCTCACCGAGGAGAGCCGTGCCGCCAACTTCACCAACGAGGGCGGTGTCGACGGCACGATCCGGTACCTCCGCAACGTGATGGGCCTGTGGCTGCTGCAGGAGTGCCTGCGGCACTGGGTGACCCCGCTGGAGCCGTTGCTGCGGGAGGCCGCCGGCGCGCGAGGCACCGTGTTCGACCCCAATGACCCGGTGTTCCTGCCACCCGGCGACATGCCCGCTCGGATCCAGCAGCAGTGCGGGAAGACCATGACCAGGCCCGAGATCGTCCGGTCCGTTCTGGACAGTCTGGCGCTGGCGCACCGGGATGCCGTCGCGGACGCCCAGCGGTTGTCCGGCAAGGAGGTCGAGGTCGTGCACATCGTCGGCGGCGGCTCGCGCAACGAGTTGTTGTGCCAGCTCACCGCCGACGCGTGCGGTCTCCCGGTGGTCGCGGGGCCCGCCGAGGCGACCGCGCTGGGGAACGTTCTGGTGCAGGCGCGTGCCGTGGGCGCGGTGCACGGCACGCTCGCCGATCTCAGGACGTTGGTGCGGGACTCCCAGCAGCTGAGGCGATATCTCCCGCGCTGAGCAGGAGGTAGGCGGCGGCTGTCCAGGTGTAGGCGCGGTCGCGCAGGCCCTGCCCGGTGAGCGCGTCGAAGTTCTCGGCGAACCCGGACTTCTCGCACGTCGCCCGGAACCGCGCGCTCACCTCGCCGGCCAGGTCCACCGCACCGCCGCGGCGCAGGCCGTCCTCGATCAGCACGGTGGCCGGGGCCCACACGGGGCCCCGCCAGTAGCCGTCCGCCTCGTAGAACGGCGAGCTGGGCAGTTCGGTGGCAGGTCCGACGTCGGTCAGATGCTCGGCGATGCCGTCGCACAGCCGGTCGAAGATCTCGCGCGGCAGGTGTTCACCCAGCACGACCGGCATCAGGTCGAGCAGGCTCGCGGTGGCCCTCAGCTTCCCCGACGTCACACCTCGGCTGACGAACCTGGTGCCGTCCCACAACTCCTCCAGCAGCGCGGACAGCATCTCGTCTGCCCGCTCGCCCCAGGGTGTGCCGTCGCCGATCTCCGCGCCGAGCACGGCCAGTTCCTTCATCTGCAGCACCAGGAACGCCGCGAGGTCGGCCGACTCGACGAGCCGTTCCTCACCGAACACCGTGGAGTTGTCCCAGCCGCTGTCGTTGCCGTGCTCGTAGTACGGCAAGGGCCTGCCGGGCGCTCGCCGGCGGTCGAGCCAGAACGACGTCCACGCCGACAGCCGCCGGTACGCGAGTTCCGGGTCGGGCAGCCCGCCGGCGAGCCGTTCGCGCAGCCGGCCGAGCGTCCAGCCGTGGATCGGCGGCTTCACGAAGTTGCGCAGCACCTCGGAGTGGGTGATCGAGTCCGGCAACGCGCCCTGTGCGTCCTGGTGGTCGAACACCACCTGGAACTGGTGCCACGCCAGCTCGGGTGCGCCGGGTGCGAGGGCGAGGGCGTTGAAGCAGTGGTCCCAGCTCCACACCTTGTCCATCCAGTGCTTGGACATCAGCACCGCCGGGCGCGTCACGAACCCCGCCGGGGCGACGGTGGCCGACCAGATCACGTAGCAGGCCAGTTCGGCGGCGGGTGCGCGGGACGGTGCCACGGCGTCGACGAACCGGCCGAACTCCTCGCGGACGGCAGTCACCTCGTCGGTGAACCCGGTGTCGCGGCGGAACGGCGCCCGTGCCGTGGTGAACTCCTCGATCACCACCTCCCACGGTTCCTCCCCCAGCACGACCGCGCGATCCGCGGTCGCCAGCTCCTGCACGCCAAGGTCCCGCGATTGTCCGGAAAGGACGGTCACGCGGAACCGGTGCCCGGTCTCGTAGGACGTGAACACCGCACCACCCGTCGGTTCGACGAAGAAGTACGTGCCGGTGAACGGAGTGAGCGTCCGTTCGGCGGCCGCGATGCGCATTCCCAGGCCGTTGCCGGAGATCCGGAGCGTGTCCGGAGCGGAGAAGACGGCCTGGATCCACGACTCGCCGCTGCGCCAGGTGAGCACGGCGGGGTCGGCGACGATCTCGGCGGGCCGCGAGGACACCAGGGACAGCACGGCGTGCATGCCGTTGCGGTGCGACACCACGTGCACGTCCTGGGCGTACCTCGCCAGTCCCACCACCGGCGAGAGGCCGAACCACGCGCCGGACCGGCTGAACGGGATCTCGCGCACGGAGAACTCGGTGGCCACGGGTTTCCTTTCAGTCCTTGACGGCACCGGAGGTGACACCCGCCGCGACGTAGCGCTGGGCCACCACGATGAGCACCGTCGCGGGCACGGACGCGACCACGGCGGTGGCCATGATCGAGTTCCACTCCTGGTTGTTGTTGCCGATGTAGCGGTAGATGCCGAGGGTGAGCGGCTGCAGCCGGCCGCCCGAGTCGAGCGTGGCGGCGAAGAGGAAGTCCGACCACGCCCACAGGAACGAGAACAGCGCGGCGGTCACCACGCCGTTGCGGCTCGCGGGCAGCACGACCGAGACGAACGACCGCCACGGCCCCGCCCCGTCGATCGTGGCCGCCTGCAGCACCTCGTCGGGCACGGACGCCATGAACGAGGTGAGGATCAGCACCGCGAACGGCACCGCGATGGTCGAGTCCGCGAGAACCAGTCCCCACACGGTGTTCGTGACGCCGAGCTTGACGTAGACGCCGTAGAAGCCCAGCGCCATGATGATCCCGGGGATCATCTGCGCGACCAGCAGCACGAACCCGAGCGCTCGCCGCCCGGCGGGGCGGAGCTTCGCGAGCGAATAGGCGGCCGGTGCCGCCAGCGCGAGGGTCAGCACGACGGTGCCGAGCGCAACGAGCAGGCTCGTGCCGAGGTACGGCATCTGCTCGCGCAGCACCTGCTCGTAGCCCTCCGTCGTGGGGTGGACCGGGATCAGGCTCGGCGCCTTGCGCATGTCGCTCAACGGTGTGAGCGACACGTTGATCATCCAGTAGACGGGGAACAGCATCAGTGCCGTCAGCAGCACGCCGACCGCGGTCCTCATGCGAGCTCCTGCCTGCGCTGGAGGCGGATGTAGAGCAATCCGGCGACCACCGCGATCAGGATCAGGACGTTGCCGACGGCCGCGCTGGGCCCGAAGCGCGGCAGCATGTTGCCGAACCCGAGCTCGTAGGACCAGGTCGCGAGCGTCGTGGACGACCCGCTCGGCCCGCCCTTCGTCATGATCCAGATGACGTCGAACACCTTCAGCGTGTACACCAGCCCGAGCAGCAGGGTGATCGCGGAGACCGGGCGCAGCAACGGGAACGTGACGTGCCAGAACGTCTGCCAGCCGCTCGCACCGTCCAAAGCGGACGCCTCGTGCACCTCGCGCGGGATGTTCTGCAGCCCGCTGTAGAGCACGACGAGGTTGAACGGGATGCCGATCCAGATGTTCGCGATCGTCACCGACACGAGCGACCAGTCGGGTGAGGTCAGCCAGTTGACCGGCCCGAGTCCCACGACCTTCAGCGCCGCGTTGACGAGCCCCGACTCGCTGTTGAGCAACCACGCCCACGTCGACGCCGACACGATCAGCGGCAGCAGCCACGGCACGAGGAACAACGCGCGCAGCGTCGCGGACAACCGGAAGCCGCGGGCGAAGAACAACGCCGCCGCGAGTCCGATCGTGTACTGGAAGAACAGCGACACCAGGGTGAACAGGACGGTGTTGACCAGCGCGGTGCGGAAGGTCGGGTCGCCGAACACGCCCGCGTAGTTGGCGAACCCGACCAGCGGCGCGCCGCCGTGGACGAACGACCGGACGGTGTACCCGCGGATGCTCAGGTCGACGTTGGTGAACAGCGGATACGCGTAACACCCCACCAGGTACGCCACGAGCGGGACGAGGAAGGCCCACCCCGCCAGCCTCGCCCGCACCTACTTCACCGCGGCCTGGGCGTCCCGCAACGCCGCTTCCGGCGCCTTGGCACCGGTGAGCGCGGCCTGCACGGCACCCCACAGCGGCTGCGAGATCTTCGGGTACTTCGTGCCGAGGTTGTCGCCGGTGCGCCCCTTGGCGTTCTTCACCGCCTCGACCCACACGGCCAGGTCCGCCTGGGCCGAGACCTGTTGCTGCTGCACGGAAGGCACGGCCGAGATGTAGGTCAGCGCGGTGTCCGCGGCCAGCACCTTGTCCGGCGCGGTGAGACACGACGCGATGCGGCCCGCCTTGGCCTCGGTGTCCTTGTTGTCCTGCACGGGAACCGTGACGAACTCACCACCGGTCGGTGCGGGCGCGGTGCCACCCGTGCGGCCAGGAACCGGGATCACGCCGTACTCGAACCCGGCCTTCTTCGCGTTCCCCAGCTGCCAGGTGCCGTTCTCGGCGAACGCGTACTCACCGGTGGCGAACTCCTGCCAGCTCGTGGTCTGGGTGTTGTTGACGACCGAGTTCGGCGCGTAGCCGTTGTCGAGCCAGGACTTCCACAGCTCCAGCGCGGCCTTGCCCGACGGCAGGTCGGTCAGCTTCCCGCCCGCACCCCAGAACCACGGCAGGAACTGGAAGGTGCCCTCCTCGGTGCCGATCGCGGAGAACGTGATGCCCTTCTTGCCGGCGGCCTTCACCTTGGCCAGTGCCGCGTTCAGCGAGTCCCAGTCCTTGACCGACGCCGGGTCGACACCGGCGGCGGCCAGCACCGCCTTGTTGTAGTAGAGGGCCAGGGTGTTCGCTCCGATCGGCACGCCGTAGGTCTGCCCCTCCACCGTCCCCGCGGCCACCAGGTTCGGCGAGACCTGCGCGGCGTCGAGGCCGACGTCCGAGTTCGCCTTCAGCACACCCGCCTCGACGAGCGTGGACACCACCGGGTTGTCGACCACCAGCACCTGCGGCGCGGTGCGTTGCTGCGCGGCGAGCAGGACCTTGCTGGTGAGGTCCGTGGTGTCGTAGGCCTGACGCTGGATCTTGACGCCTGCCTCCGTCCCGCACTTCTCGATCGTCTTCACCCACTCGGACTCGGCGGTGAACTGCGGGTACGGGTCCCAGACCGAGAAGGTGTCCGGTGTCGCGGTGGTGGCCGGCGTGGACGAGCACGCCGCCACGGACACGACCAGGCCCAGCGCGGCCAGCAGACGTGCGGGTACAGGTGCGGGGAACATGGGGGTCCTTCCTGACGGCTTCGCTGACGACAAGAGGTCGAACCGGTTCGATGCCGAGGAGCGGCGTCAACGTAAACCCCACGTGTGATGTCGTGCAAGAGGGGAAGTTCTACGATGGCGCACAGTCGAACCGGTTCTCACCGAGCGGGCCGGAGACGGGATGCGCGCATGAACATCGGAGAGATCGCCAAGCGGGCCGGGGTGTCCCGCAGCACCGTGTCGTACGCGCTGAGCGGCAAACGGCCGGTGTCCGCGGCGACCGCCCAGCGGATCAACGACGTCATCGCGGAGCTCGGTTACCGCCCCAACGCCAGTGCCCGCGCGCTCGCCGAGGGCCGCACCCGCACGTTCGGGCTGGTGATACCGCCCGCGAGCACCCGGCTCACCGACGTCCAGCTGGCGTTCGTCGCCAGTGTCGTGGAGGCCGCGGCCGTCCACGACCACGACGTGCTGCTGTCCCCCAGCGGCGGTGACCACGACCGGTCGTTCGAGCGGATCGTCACCGGCCGCCGCGTCGACGGCGTGATCCTGATGGAGATCCTGCTGCAGGACCGGAGAGTCGAACGGCTGACCAGCGCCGGGCTGCCGTTCGTGACGATCGGCCACGTCGAGGACCCGGCCGCGTCGTGGTGGGTCGACGTCGACTACGCCGGGCTGATCACCCGCTGCGTGCGGCACCTCGCCGATCTCGGCCACTCCGACGTCGTGCTGATCAACCGCTCCGACGAGCTGGTCGCCGCGGGCTACGGCCCTGCTCTGCGCGCGGCGACGGCGTTCGCCGAGACCGCGCGGGAGTGCGGCATCCAGGCGCACACCGTGTGCTGCGCCGACGAGCCCGCCGCCGGCGTCGCGTGCTTCGAGGACATCAGGGCCCGCTGGCCGGAGGTCACGGCGGCGGTGACGATCAACGAGGCGGCGCTGCCCGGCGTGCAGCGCGCGTTGCACAGCGCGGGGCTCGCCGTGCCGAGGGACTTCTCGCTCACCGGCGTGATCGCCGACCGGCTCGCCGAGGACTTCCACCCGCCGCTGACGGCCGCGGACGTGCCCGCCGGCGACATGGCCCGGCTCGCCGTCGACCTGCTGCTGGAGCAGATCGGCGACCCGTCGGCGGCGCCGCGGCACAGCATGCTCGCGCCGTCGATCACCTTGCGGTCGAGCACCGGGGCGCGCCGCGGGGCGTGAGGTCGCGAACCGGTTCGATATCGAAAACTTTCGAAAATGAATTAGCGTCGCTTTGTCAATTGACGCTCATTTGCGCGCACTTCTAGGTTGATCTTTCGGTCCCCTTTTCCGGAAGGTGTGGAAGATGCGCAGGCGCTCGTTCTTCGGTCTGGCCGCCACAGGTGTCCTCGCCCCCGCCGTCGCGCGAGCTGACGCTCCCGCGCGCACCCGCTGGGTGAACACCTGGACGTCCATGCCGCAGCTGTGCGAACCGGGCAACATGCCGCCTCCGCCGTTCACCCAGGACGGCTTGGTGCTGGCCGACGCGACGCTGCGCCAGACCGTCCGGGTCACGGTCGGCGGACGGCGGATGCGACTGCGCTTCTCCAACGTGTTCGGTGGCGCGGTGCTGCCGATCACCGCCGTCACCGTCGCGCTGCCGAAGGACGGCCGCGCGGGCGTCAGCGCGATCCAGCCGAACACGGTGCGACGCGTGACGTTCACCGGACGGTCCTCAGTGGACGTTCCGCGCGGTGCGCTGGCGGTGTCCGATCCGCTGGACTTCCCGCTGGCGCCGGGATCGATCCTCACCGTCACGATCTATCTCGCGCGCGGCCAGGCCTCCAACGACATCACCTCGCACCCCGGCTCGCGCACGACGTCGTACCTGCTGGCGGGCAACCACACCGAGGACGCGGACCTGACCGGGGCGACTCCCGTCGACCACTGGTACTTCTTCAGCGGCATCGAGGTGATCTCGTCCGCGTCGGCCGTCGTCCTGATCGGCGACTCGCTGACCGACGGCCGCGGTTCCACCACCAACGGCAACAACCGCTGGCCCGACCAGTTCTTCGACCGGCTGCGCGGCGACGTCGCGGTGCTCAACCAGGCCGCCGGCGGCAACCGCGTGCTCAACGACGGCCTGGGCCCCAGCGTGCTGGCCCGGCTCGACCGCGACCTGCTGGCGCAGAGCGGCGTCCGGTGGCTGCTGCTGTTCGAGGGCGTCAACGACATCGGCACGGCGGCGACGACCCAAACCGCCCAGAAACAGCTGGCAGACGACCTGATCGCCGCCTACCAGCAGATCTTGGAGCGAGCCCACGCGCACGACATCAAGGTGTACGGCGCGACGATCACCCCGTTCGGCGGCAGCTTCTACGACGAGGGCTTCCGCGAGGAGTCCCGGCAGACCGTGAACCGCTGGATCCGCACCAGCCGCCAGTTCGACGCCGTCGTCGACTTCGACGCCGCCGTCCGCGACCCGGCGAACCCGCGGCAGCTCGTCGCCGCCGCGGACGTCGGAGACCACCTCCACCTCAACCCCACGGGCTACCGCATGCTCGCCGAAGCGGTTCCCCTCAAGCTCTTCCGTTGAACGTCCACCGTCCGTGCGGCACCGTCCTGATTCCCGATCCGGGCACGTGCACCTCGGCGGTGGAGCCCACCGGCACCTCGACGGTCAGCCTCAGCACCCCGTCGACCTTGGCCCACGCCACCTCGATGCGTCCGCGCACGCTCTCGAACTCGAGCCGCGCCCACGACAACCCGGTGGTGGCGTTGGGCCGCACGGTGAACGTCCGGTAGCCCGCGTCACCCGGCACCAGCCCGGCCACGTGCTCGTACAACCACTGCGCCACAGTGCCTTTGAAGTAGTGGTTGCGTGAACGCGTGCCGGAGTCCCACATCTCCCACATGGTGTCGGCGCCGTTCGCGAACCAGTGTCCCCAGCTCGGGTAGGACCGCTCGGTGGCCATGGCGTGTGCGACATCGGCGTGTCCGTTGTCGCTCAACGCCTTCAGCAGCACGCTCGCGCCCAGGCAGCCGACGTTGACGTGGTTGCCGTTGGCCTTCACCTCGGCCGCGAGCCGGTCCGCCACCGACTGGACGGATCCGGCGGGCACCATGCCGAACGCCAGCGGAATCGCGTTGGAGGTCTGCCGGTAGCCGGGGTCCTTGGCCGTGCGGTAGTAGCCGTTCAGGAACGTCTTGTTGAACTCCGCCAGCAGGTTCGCGGCGACCTCGCGATACCGCGGTACCGGTTTTCCGATCGCGTCACCGAGTTCGGCGGTGTGCAGCAGTGAGCGGTAGAGGTAGGCGGTGGCGGTGAGCCGGGTGTCCTCGGGTGGAATGCCGCCCGAGTTGGGCGACAGGAAGTCGCCCAGCGCGGTGACGGCGAGCCCGTTCTGGAGCCTGCCGATCTCCCAGTCGAGGTAGCGGGTGAGCACCGGCCAGTGCTGTGCGGGCAGCCGGTCGTCGCCGTAGATCCGGTACATCTCGCGCAGCACGAACGGGTACACCGTCGTCCACTCCGGGGCGGGCGCGAGCTCGCGGTAGCCCCAGCCGCCGCTCGGCACGATCACCGGCAGCTGCCCTGTGGCGTCCTGGCTGTCCGCCAGGTCGCCGAGCCACTTGGTGAAGAACTTCGCCATCCCGAACTCGGCGAGCATCGACGGCGCGCCGACCTGCGCGTCCCCGGTCCAGCCGTTCTTCTCGTACGTCGGGGTGTCGGTGGGGATGCCGTGCAGATTGTTCAGCACGGTGCGGCGCATCGCGGCGTCGTACTGCTCGAACAACGGCTCCGAGCACCGGAACGTGCTCGCCTGCCTCACATCGGAGTGGACGACGCGGCCGACCAGCCGCGGCGCCTCGCTGAGGCCGGTGACCTCGACGTAGCGGAAACCCTTGTAGGAGAACTTCGGTTCCCAGGTCTCCTGCCGTCCCGAGCAGACGAACTCGTCGAGCTGGATGCGGCCGCCGGTGACGTGCCCGTTCTCCATGCGCACGGTGCCGTCGGCGTTCAGCGTCTCGCCGTGCTTGAGCCGGACGACGGTTCCGGCGGGCGCGTTCACCGTGATCTGCGTCCAGCCGGACATCGTGCGGCCCATGTCGGCGACGAACACGCCGGGCTTCACGGTCGTCAGTGACGGTGTGACCGACTCGACCACCCGGATCGGTTCGTGCTCCTGGGCTTTCAGCGTGCCCTTCGGAGCGGGTCTCACCGGTGCCGGTAGCCACCTGCTGTCGTCGAAACCGGGTTTCGTCCAGTTCTCCGGCGCCAGGCGGGCGTCGTAGGTTTCGCCGGTGTAGAGCGAGTTCGACACCGTGGGACCGTCGGTCAGCCGCCACGACTCGTCCGAGGCGATCGTCGTGCGCGTGCCGTCCGGGTGCTCGATCTCCAGCTGTGCCAGCAGTTTCGGCTCGTCGTGCCACGGCGGACGCTCCCAGCGCCACACGTTCGGCGTCTTCATGCCGTAGAACCCGCGCCCCAGCGTCACCCCGATCGCGTTGCGCCCGGCGCGCACCAGCCCGGTGACGTCGTGCGTCGCGTACAAGACCGTGTTGTCGTAGTCGGTGAAGCCGGGATCGAGCACGCGGTCGCCAACGCGCCGTCCGTTGATCTCGGTCTCGTGGTAGGCGAGCCCGCTGACGTACAACCTCGCGCTGCGGACCGGTTTGTCCAGACTGAACTCCTTGCGCAGCAAGGGCGCTGGCTGTTCCTTGACCGTGACGTTCGACCCCCACGGCCCTTGCCCGTACGGGTCGAGCACGGTGGCGGCCGCCCACCCCGAGTCGTCGAACTCCGGTGTCTGCCACCCGGTCTGCTCGGAGTCGGCCACCTTCCAGCCGGGCCCGGTGACGACCTCGTGCTGCCCGTCGGGCAGATCCACCAGCAACCGCAACAGAAACCCGGCCGGCCCTGGTGACCTGTTCGTGGCGCGCGCGGCCAGCACGATCCGCCTGCCGTTGATCAACCGCGTGACGTCGGCGCGCTGACCGACCTTCCACACGTCGGTCTGCTCGGGCACGTGCAACGCCTCAGACCCGTTGACGTACAAGGTGAAGTCGTCGTCCGCGGTCGCCACGAGTCTCGCGCGGACCACCTCTGCCGGCAGCTCGACCTGGGTGCGGAACCACCGGCTCTCCGGTGGCATGGTGGCCGACCAGATCCACGAGGCACCGGTGAACCCGATCGACGTGTCCGGCGCCCCGATCCACCGCGCCTGCCACGGCGTGCCGAGCAACGCCGTCTCCCACCAGCCGTTCAGGCTCCACGCGGAGGGTTTGCCCGCGCCGTCCCACACCCGCACCCGCCAGTGGTACCGCGTGCGCGGCTTCAGCGCCTTGCCGCCGTAGGCGATGCCCGTGGTCCGGTCCGAGTTCACCCGCCCGGACTGCCACACGTCCGCCCGTCCCGGCGCCGTGCCCACCTCGACCTGGTAGGCCGTCTGCCGGGCACCGGTGCCGGCCGCCGCGAGCACCCAGCCCAGCCGCGGCGCCGTGACGTCGGTCCCCAGCAACGTCTCCGCGTACTCGACGGTTGTTCGCACCACCCGCAGCCCACCCGCCTTCTCCTGCCCGGCCTGCGCCACCCCGACCGGCAGCGCCGTCGCGGACAGCCCGACCGCCGATGTCTTCAGGAACACCCGTCGCCGCACGTCGTCTCCACCTTCGTCGCTGGATGAAACGTTTCAATTCCTGAGGCGACAGCCAGCGTCGTTGTGCCGAGCACAGCGCGTCAAGACGTCAGGCACAAGCCTGTCCACAACCGGACAGCCGGTTGAAACGCTTCAATCCCACCCCTGCTGGGCAAACGATGAACGGCGCTTTTGTCCACTTCAGGTGGACAAAAGCGCCGTTCATCGTTGGTGGCGAGCGCGATGATCAGGCGATCAGGAGCACTTGCGCCCCTCGTTCACGCACTTCACGATCTTCGCCATCGTCTCGTCGGAGTTGACGTTGGCGTAGTCGTTGTGGTCGGAGAACGGGTTGTGGTTCTCCTCGGGGAACGCGTCGAGCTGGTACTGCCCCTTCTCCTGAACGTCCTTCGGGATGTCGTAGGAGATGCTGATCCGCAGCTGCGGGATCGCCTTGAAGCCCTTCGGGCACGCGCCGGTCTTCTGGTCCGCGAACCGGACGTGGTCGCGGTGGTTCGCGCTGTCGGTGTTCTTGCCGTCCCAGCAGCTCGCGAAGTTGTGCACGCGCATGACCTTGCTGCCGTTCGGGCAGATCACGTACTTGTCCGACAGCCGGTCCTCGAACCCGCTGCAGGTCCACGTGGCGCGAGCGTTGGCGGGGCCGCGGCTGGTCGGCTTCGCGTCACCGACGATCATCTTCAGGAACTTCGGCATGGCGGTGACCTTGCTGGTCGCGTTGCCGCGGTACTCGATCTTCACCTGGGCCGGGCGGACGATCTTGCCGTTGTTACCGACGAGCTCCAGGTTCGGTCCGGAGGGAACGGCCAGGCCCGCGTTGCCGCCGCCGTTGTTGTTACCCCCGTTGTTGCCACCGTTGTTGTTGCCGTTGTTGTTACCGCCGCCGTTGTTGCCGCCGTTGTCGTTGCTGAGCTTGCAGGGCGCCAGGCGCTCCAGCCCCTGCGGCTTCTGCCCGTTGCGGCCGATCGCGATCGCCATCCGGTCGATCGTGGCGACCCGCTTGTCCTTCAACGGACCGAGGATGGCGTTGTTGATGAAGTTCGGGCCGCCCTGTCCCTTGGTGGTCACGATCCGCTGGTTGGCCTCCGCGATCTGCTTGTCCAGCAACGCGAGGTTGCGGTCCACCTCGGCGACCGCCTGGTCCGGAACGGCACCCAGCGCGCCGCGCACCGAGGGGCACTTCACGGTCGGCGTGGCGTCGTCACCGGAACCGCCCGGCTGGCCCGCGAACTTGCGCGGAGCCTCGCCGCTGGTGCCGTGGCCGGCGTGTTCGTCCGAGCCGCCGTGCTGACCGCTGAACTTGCGCGGTGCCTGGCCGTTGTTGCCATGGCCTGCGCCGAAGAACAGCTCGCACTCGGCGAGCGAGGTCAGGTTCGGCTTCGGCGCGCTGCGGCCGATCGAGATCGCGATGCGGTCCAGAGTGGCCACGCGCTTGTCGCGCAGCGGGCCGAGGATCGCGTTGTTGACGAAGTTCGGGTCGCCGGGATTCTCGTTGCGCGCCACCCGGTCGTTGGCTTCCTTGACCTGCTTGTCCAGCAGTTCGAGGTTGCGGTCCACCTCCTCGCGCGCCCGCTCCGGCACGGCGGGCAGCCGGTCGGAGACCGACGGGCAGGCGATGTGGGGTGCGCCCGCCTCCTTGACCTTGTCCGGGTTGGAGCCGGACGAGTTCTGGTTGGCCTTCGGGTTGATCCGCACGACCGGCCAGAAGTAGGAGGACTTGTCACCGTTCTTGCAGGTGGTGTCCGAGTCGGCCAGGCTGTCGTCGGTCGACTCCGCGCTGATCGACAGGTTGCCCACGAAGTCGTGGACGTGCTGGGCACCGTGGGGCAGACCCGGCTGTGCGACGGGGTTGTCCGCGCTGAACTTGCCGTTCTCGTTCGTGCCGCAGTCCACGGTGAACACGCCGCTGGCGCCGTTCTGCTGCACCTTCGGCTCGACGACGTTCTTGCCGACCTGCTCAATGCGCACGAACGCGCTGACTGGTGCCGGCTCGCCGTCCTTGGCAGCCAGTGCCACGGTGGCGGTGCCGGCGGCCACCACGGCCACCGCCGACAACGAGGCGATCAGGCGGAACTTCCGCCTGTCGGCTTCGCGGTGTGTCATTCGTCCTCCTCGCTCATGCCGTGCATGATCGGGAATACGTGCACCGCGAGGTTTCGGCTCAACTGTGATTTCCGCGTCACAGGCTGTTAAGGAATCACACCTCGTTCGGGTAGAAAGCGCTTTCCGGAGGCGCCGTGAACACCACCCGGCCCGCACCGGGAGGCAACGTGAGGTGACCGGCCACGCTCTCACCGGTGAGCAGCTCGGTTCCCGTCGCCGGGACCAGCTCGGTCCCGCGGCTGTGGTTGATCGCGAACAGGTGCCTGCCCCGCTCCACCACCTCGACGTCACGGGGCAGGTCGCGCGAGGAGATCCCGGCCTCCGCGCACGCCGCCAGCAGCACGGCGTCGAGCCCGTCCTCCCCGAGGCAGGTCGACACGTACCAGGCGCTGCCCCTCCCGAACGGATGCCTGGTCACGGCGGGCGACCCGGCAGCGGGGCCATCCACATAGGACCACACCGCCGCCGCACCCCGCGCGGTCACGACCTCGGCCCACACACCGCCCGTCGTTCCGCCGTCCAGCCGCACCCGTTCGCCCGCGCGCAGTGGCGTGAACTCCTCCACCGTCAGGCCCAGCACCTCCCGCAACGCGCCGGGATGCGGCCCGTCGTGGACGGTGTCGTGCTCGTCGACGATCCCGGAAAAACACGACACGACCAGGACGCCGCCTTCCTCGACGTAACGGCGCAGGTTCGCCGACGCGGCCTCCGTCATGGAGTACAACGCGGGCACCACGACGAGCGCACAACCGCTCAGATCGGCTTCCGGGTGGGCGAAGCCGGCGGTGAGGTGCAGGTCGTAGGTGGCGGCGAACCAGGCCTCCGCTCGCTCGCGGGCGTCGATCTCGGCGCCCCGTTGCGCCCACCACGACTGCCAGTCCCACAGCAGCACGACGTCCGCCTCGACGTGGCTGCCGCGAAGTGCGGCGAGTAATCCGAGATCCCGGCCGAGCCGCACGACCTCCTGCCAGACCCGGCTCTCCGTGCCGGCGTGCGGCAGCATCGCCGGGTGGAACTTCTCGGCACCGAACCGGGAAGCACGCCACCGGGAGAACATCGCGCCGTCCGAGCCGCGGGCGACGTGCGCGAGGCTGGTGCGCTGCCCGTTCACCGCGCTCGTGGAGCGTTCCAGCGACAGCCACGGCCGCCCGTCCGCCAGCGAGCGCGTGAGATCGGCGGCCATCGCGAGGTGCACGTGGGGCCGCTCCGCCCCGGCGGCCGGGTGGTGGCCGTTGGTGACGACGTCGACCTCGCGCGCCCAGGCCCAGTAGTCGACCGACTCGCACCCGGACAGCGCCACGTGGAAGGTCGTGGTGACGGGAACCCCGGGCGACGCCTCGCGCAGGACGTCCCGCTCCCGTTTGAAGTTCGCGAGCATCGCCCCGTCGGTGAACCGGACCCAGTCGAGCTGCTGGGCCGGGTTGCGCGTGAGCCGTGGTGGCCGCACCTGCTCGAAAGAGTTGTAGGTCTGCCCCCGCACGCTGGTGCCCCAGGCCTCGTTCAGCTCCTTGACCGTCGTGTAGCGGTCGACCAGCCAGCGGCGGAACGCGGCCGCCGCGAGATCGCAGTCGCAGGCGCCGCGCTCGGTGTGCACGTTCCACATCGCCAGCGCGGGATGTTCGCCGTAACGACGGGCCAGCTTCCTGGTGATCGACACCGCGGCCTGCTGATAGGCGGGCGCGTGGTGGCAGACCGTGCCGTCACCGCTCACCGGCAGCGCCATCGGGAACTTCGCGAAGAACCAGGCGGGCGGCACGACCGCGGGAGTGCCGAGGCTGACGCGGATCCCGTTGCCGTGCAGCAGGTCCAGCAGCCGATCCAGCCAGCCGAAGTCGTACCGGCCCGGCTCGGGTTCGAGCAGTGCCCACGTGAAGGCCCCGATGCCGATCATCGTCACCCCGGCCTCGCGCATGAGGCGGACGTCCTCCTGCCACACCGGCTCCGGCCACTGCTCGGGGGTGTACTCACCGCCGTACGCCAGTGCTTCCAACCCGATCGGCCAGTGCCGCCGCTCCATCCGCACTCCTGTTCGTCAGCTCGAGCAGAGGGACCCTAGCCGCGCACTGACTTCGTTCTCCAGCAACGGCACGGAATTCTCCCCATTGATCACCAACCGATGTACCGGGCGAAAGTGCGGGCCAGGCCTGTCCGCACACCTGGATTTGGCGGCTTCGCCGACCCGGCACATGCCCTCCTTCGTCGGGCGTGTGCCGGACCGAATTTCTGTGGCTGGGTTGCGTGAGTGGTTGCGGGGCGTGGCCGGGTGGTGTGCGGCAGGCGTCGGTTGCGTGGGTGGTCACCAGGGCGCGGGTTGCGTTTTGGAGATGTGCCTTGGGAGTTTTGGCTGCCGGTCGCGTAGGTGGTCGCCAAGGCGCGGGTTGCGTTCCACAGATGCGCCTTGGGATTTCCGCTGCCGGTCGCGGAGGTGGTCGCCACGGGCGGGGATTTTCCCTTGTGGGATCTGGGTTGTTCGGCTTCCGGTTTGGGTGAGGGGTCGCCGAAGAGGGCTGCGATCCGGAGGTTTCCCTGGGATCGCAACCCGGCGTGGCCGGTGGCCGTGGGCTAGAACGGTGGTGGGTCGTCGAAGACCGGCTCGGGTTCGCGCCGGTAGGTCTTCCCGGCCGGGCTGCGGAACTGGAACCTGCCGGGCGTGGGCTGGCCGACTTCCCAGGCCGTGCGGTGCTTGACCTTGTGGTGGTAGCCGCAGAACGCGCCGAGATTGGCCTCCGACGTCGGCCCTTGCGGGAACGGCACCGTGTGGTCGAGCTCGGACTTGTGCGCGGGCCGCATACAACCCGGGAACCGGCACGTCCGATCCCGCACCCACACAAACCGCCGCAACTTCGCCGGTGGCCGGTAGGTGCTGGTGCCGAACTCCAGAGCCTCGCCGGTGACCGGATCGGTCAGCAGGCGCCGCCAGGTCGCGTCCGCGGCCAGCTCCCGCGCCAGGTCGGCGGTGATCGGACCGTACCCGGCCAACTCCCCCGGCTGCTCCGACAAGCCCATCAGGGTGGCCGCCGAGACGGTCACGTACAGCTCGACCTTCACCGCGCTGGTCTTGTCCGGCGTGGCCAGCAACAAATCCGCCACCACATCCGCGCGGACCTGATCCAGCGTCCGGGGATCCTCGGCGGTATAGACGCCGCGGGCGATGGTGTCGACGCGGTCGTAGCACGCCGCCGCCCGCTCCAGCGGCAGGTAGGCCCACAACCGCGCCATCTGGTCGGCCTGCGGGTCGATGCCGGTGCAGCGCTGGGCCTTGCGGACCTCCGCCCGGTCCCGGTGGCCGTCCGGGTCGACGCGCATCACCACCCGACTGGCCAGCCGCCGCACCTGCGCACCCGTCCTGCCCTCGGCCTTGGCCAGCACCCGCTCCTCCACCTGCGCCGCCAGATCCGCCGCCAGCGGCAGCGTCGAGTCGTGCAGCACCCGCGCCTTGTACAGGTCGATCTCACCCTTCTCCAGGGCGTCCAGCGTGCGCGGCAGCTTCGAGGCCAAATCCAGCGCCATAGCGATCTGGTGAGACGTCCAGGCCGAGGTCCAGTGCATCGCGGCGGCGATCTCAGCGTCGAAGAACTCCTCACCCTCACACGCGAGCACGTAATCCGCGAGAATCCGCAAACCCTGCGCCTGATGATAGGCGACCTGTTTCTCGTGATAGGCGAGAGCATCGAGAACCTCGACGACGTCCATACCCCAATTCTATTCGAGATCAAAAACAAAAAGAGACGAAGAGTGCCACACTATCGGGTGAAACCGCAGCTCAACCCCTATGGCACCGTATAGCAACCATCTCTCTCGACACGGCACGCAACCACTAGCAACCACACACGCAACAAGAACACAAACAAAGCAAAACGACCACGCCCCGCAACCACCTACGAAAACCCAGCTACAGAAATTCGGTCCGGCACACGCCCGACGAAGGAGGGCATGTGCCGGGTCGGCGAAGCCGGAAACGAACCCGGGACCGGCCCTGTCGCCAGGACCGGTCCGTGTTCGTTCAGCCGGTCGTGCAGATGCTTCCGTTGAGCGTGAACGACGTCGGCGCCGGGTTGGAGCCGCTGTACGTGCCGTTGAACCCGATGCTCACCGACGCGTTCGGTGCCAGCGTGCGGTTCCACGTCAGGTTGGTCGCGGTGACGTTGCCGCCGGTCTGGGCCCACGCGGCACCCCAGCTGGGCAGCGTGACCTTCTGGCCGTTCGCGAAGCTGAAGGCCAGGGTCCAGCCGTCGACCGCGCTGGTGCCCGTGTTCGTGATGGTCACGCTCGCGGTGAACCCGTTGCCACCGCCCCAGTTCTGCGGCGAGTACCCGACCTTGCAGGTGCCGGGGCCGCCGCCCGCGCTGGTCGTCGCCGTCCCGATGGCGGAGTTCGCCGAGACGTTTCCGGCGGCGTCCCTCGCCCGCACCTGGTAGCGGTAGGTGGTCGACGGGGTCAGGCCGCTGTCGGTGTAGGCCGCCGACGCCGACGAGCCCACGAGCGCGAACGACCCGCTGCCCACCGCGCGGAACACGTCGTAGCCGGTGACACCGACGTTGTCCGTCGACGCCGCCCAGGTCAGCGTGAGACCGGTGGACGTCACGGCCGATGCGCTCGGAGTGCCCGGTGTGGACGGTGGCGTCGTGTCGCCACCACCTCCGCCGCCGAAGATGGTGGCCTCCTTCGACGTCTGCCGGACACCGTTGGCTCCGTTGAGGAACCGCTCACCCCACGGCGTGAGGCTCGCCGGGTTGAAGGAGTTGGTCATGTCGAGGTAGGCGACATCGCTGCTGTTGCCGCTCCACGACCAGCCGATGTACCCGAGCCCGCGCGCCTGGGCCTGCGCCATGATCGTGGCCTCGTCCGGGTCTCCGTCGGAGTGGTTGTGCCCGAACTCCCCCACCACCAGTGGCAGGCCGGCGGTCTGGAACGCGTCGAAGTAAGCGTTGACCTTCGCCGCGGTGTTGTAGACGCCGTACATGTGGACGGAGAACACCGTGTTGCGCTGCGGATCCGCGTTCAGCACCGCGGCCGCGTTGTCACGCATGATGTTCTGCCAGTCCTGGCCCCACATCGGCGCGTCGGCCATCAGCAGGTGCTGCAACCCCGCGCCGCGCAGGCGGCTGATCGCGCTGCTCGTCGCGGTCCTCCAGGTCGCACTCACCGACGCGTTGTTGCCGAACGGCTCGTTGCCCAGGTTGATGACGACATAGTCTTCCTGACCCTTGAGCGCGTTCGCCACGCTGATCCAGTAGGTCGCCGCCTGGTCGAGGGTCGCCGCACCGCTTTGCTCTCCGTAGCCCGTGGTGTCGTGGACCTCAAGCACACAGATCATCTTGTTCTGCTTGCACAGCGAGATGACGTTCGTGACCTCGGCAGCCGGGGTCGGTCCCCACCGCTGGCCGCTGCCGAGCACGACCCGGACCGTGTTGGTGCCGAAGGACTTCATGTCCGCGAACGCCCTGTTCTGGGTCGGGTACCAGACGTAGGCGTGGTTCACGCCGCGCATCACGAACGGGGTGCCGTTGGCCTCGACGACCCGCGTGCCCTCGACGTGCAGGCCCACCGCCGGTGTGCTGCCGCCGCCCAGCGCCGCGACCACCGCGGGGTACCAGCGGCTTTCCATCTTCTGGATGCCGGTGGTGCTGTTGGGGTGGACGCCGTCCGTGGTGTCGGCCGCGGTGTCGAACCCGGTCCACTGGTCGACGACGGTGATCGGCGAGGCGGCGGTGCTGTTCGCCTGCGCCCAGCCGGGAATCGCCGCGTTCAGGTCGACGACCCGCTGTCCGCACGCGGAGCAGTTCGCCGGGTTCATCGGGATGATCTTCGCGACGATCAGCTTGATCGCCGGGTTGCTCGCCCTCATCTGGCCGAGCATCGTGCTGTAGGCGTTGAGGATCGTCTGCGCCGGGATGTTGTTCCAGACGTCGTTGGTGCCCAGGTGCATCAGCACGACGTCCGGACGCGCCGACGACAGCCAGCCGGGAAGCTGGTTGTCCCGCACGATGTTCGTCGCGAGGATCCCGCCGTGACCCTCGTTGTCGCCGTCGTAGGTGAACCCGCACCCCGGCGCCGGGAGCGAGCCGACGAAGTCGACGTCGGCGTGCCCGGTGTCCTGCAGGTGTTTCCAGAGCAGTGCCCGCCAGCAGCCCGGCGAGCCGGTGATCGAGTCGCCGAGGGCCATGATTCGCGTGGGCGCCGCGGCGTTCGCGGCGGGAGCGAGGAGGACGGTGGCGGCCAGCAGCACGCCCGCCACCACCGCTCGGAGTGTTCGCCAGGTCATACGACCTCCTGAGGAAAGGTCCGCCAGTGCACCCCGAATTCTGGGAGCGCTCCCAGATGCGGGCGTACCGCCGACTGGCGCACGGCGTGAACCTGTCCGATCCGGACAACCCGCTGACATCGCATTGTCCGGCAGGACAAGCCTTCTCAGCGCTGACCGGTCTCCTGCGGTGTCAGCACCCGGTTCCACACCGTCAGCCTGCGCATCTTGCCCTTGAAGTACCTGCCGCCGAATTCGTGCGGCATCGTTGTCACACCGTCCACTCGCGCGAATTCGACGCCGTTGTCGAACAAGCGCACGGTGCCGTTCGACAACGTGTACGTGATGGTGTGCCAATCGCCGCGCGGCAAGGCGTGCTGGGTTCCGAGGTCCCACAACGAAGCCGATGCCCTGTCGATCCACACCTGCGCGGAGACGGTCATCGCGTCGAGCCCGGCCGTGAGGTTGTCCGGCAGGTCGAGATGACCGTCCGTGCCCCCGAAGACGAGCCCGGCCGGTGAGCGGCTGACGTCGCCGCGAATCGTCGCGGTGCGGCCGAATCCGGACCGATCGGCGATGGCCGCACCGGTTCCCCCGGTCAGGTCGTAGTCGGCCACGACACCCTTCTTGTTCGCGCGCACCGGTGGCGGGCCCTGCCGCAGCCGGTCGAGCTCGGCCTTCGACACCGGCAGCACCGTGCCGTGCCGAGGTTTCGCGGGCAGCCGGTAGTCCGCCGGGATCGTCCAGTTCGGGTTCGCCAGGGAGTCGGTGACGAACGGGAGATAGCCGCGGCGCGGTGTCTCGTCCATGAACACGTAGAACTTGCTGCCGTCGTTGGACCTGAACGCCGTCGGCCCCTCGACCCAGTCGGTGCCGAGCCCGGTGCGGATGCAGTCGTCGACGGGCTCCCAGTTGCGCGGCTGGGTACCGG
This sequence comes from Lentzea flava, assembly GCF_014648475.1. Classification (GTDB taxonomy): domain Bacteria; phylum Actinomycetota; class Actinomycetes; order Mycobacteriales; family Pseudonocardiaceae; genus Lentzea; species Lentzea flava. The sequence continues at coordinate 189,394 of NZ_BMRE01000005.1, forward strand.
GCAGGTCGACCGCCCGCAGGTCCTTCGAGCGCTCCAGCACGATGTCCCGCTGGCACGACCCGATGACCTTCTCGTCGGTGGTGAGCCGGTAGTAGTACTCGCCGTCCTTGATGACGGTGGAGTCGATCACGCCGCGGCCGGGGTCGTTCCAGACCTGCGGGCGGGTGAACGTGCGGAAGTCGCGGGTCGTCGAGTACATCATCCGCGGGTACGTCGAGCCGGTGTGGTCCGGATCGGTGTACACATTGGACGCCCAGTACACGACGTAGGCGCCGATCAACGGGTCGTAGGTCGCTTCGGGAGCCCACGTCATGCCGGCCGTCGGGTCCGACACCAGGACGTGCCGCTGCTCGGACCACGTCACGAGGTCCGTCGACTCCCAGATCTCCAGGTACCTGCTGCCGTGCCTCATCGCGGCGTCCCAGCCGCGGCCGTCGTTGATCTGCAGGTCGGTCGCGACGAGGAAGAACCTGTCGCCCTCCTGACTGCGGACGAGGAACGGGTCGCGCACGCCGGTCTCGCCGTGCTTCGACCTGAGCACCGGACGGCCGCCGTTGAGCTCGTCCCAGTGCAGCGGGTCGTCGCCCCTGCTCACCGCGAAGTGCACCTGCTCGCTGTCCTGGGTGGCCTCGCCGGTGAAGTACGCGAACACGTACCCCTCCATCGGTGCCTTCTTCGGCAGCGGGAGGACGGTGAGCGTGAAGTAGCGGGTGTTGCCGGCGTAGCCCTTCGTCGCCCTCACCGAGAGACGGGCGATGCGCGGCTTCGACCCGGCGGGCGGCCTCGTCACCTCGCCCGTGGCGGTGACGACGCCGGGATCGTTGCTCTGCCAGGTGAACGTGACGTCACGGGCACCCTTGGCGGGCAGCGTGATGTTGCCGCGGATCGCGTCCTGGTCGTGGATCACGAGGTCCTTCAACGCGTTGTCGACCTTCTGGCGGTCGGTGATGTCCTCCAGCACGGTCACGGTGAAGTCGCGCGTCGCGGTGTACCCGGCGTAGGTGGCGGTCGCGGTCAGCGTCACCGTCGCGTTGCCCGTGCGAGGTGCGGGACGGGTGACGACACCGGTCGGCGAGACCACCGAGGGCTTGCTCGACTCCCAGGAGATCGCCGAACCACCCGCCGCTCTGGCCGGCAGCGTCAGGTCCTCGGTCACGGCCGAGGTGTCCCCCAGGCCGAGCGCAGCGACGTCGGCGGCTGGCCGTCCCGACGCCGTGGTCTTCCCCAGCTCGCGCGCCTCTCCCGCGCTCAGCGCACGGCCGTAGAGCCGGAAGTCGCGGAGCTTGCCCTTGAGGTGGCGGTCGGACGGGTAGACCGAGCGGCCCAGGTAGTTGGCCGTGGTGGTGCCGCCGCCGATGGCACCGGGAGTGGTCGTCACGCCGGTCTTCCTGGCGACCTCGACGCCGTCCTCGTAGAGGATCGCCGTGCCGCCGCCCAGCGTGTAGGTGATCGTGCGCCAGCTGCCGCGCGCGAGGTCGCGTCCACTGTCGACGGTCTGCTCGGTCGACCAGTTGCCGCTCGCAATCGAGGCGCGGAACCGGGTGCCCGTCGCGAACAGGTAGCCGTTCCCGGTGTTGTCCAGCGTGTTGCCCAGGCCCCAGACGAAGTACGGGACGGACTGGTCGGCCGCGAGCTCGACCTGGACCGAGACGGTGACGTCGGTGAGCCCGCGCAGCACGTCGTCGGGCAGGCGCACGTGACCGTTCGTGCCGCCGAGCAGGAGACCCTCCGCACCCAGCCAGGTGGTGTCGCCGCTGACCGTGCCGTCGCGGCCGAAGCCGGACGTGTCGATCACCGCGGCGCCGGAGGTCTGGGTGAGGTCGTAGCGCACCACCAGGCCGTCGTCGAGCGTCGCGGCCGAGCTGGTCGTGACCGACATCGCGAGGCCGCCCGAGGTGAGGGCGACGGCGAGGAGGGCCGAGGTGAAGGTGAGATGACGGAAGGACATGCCGGCCTTTCCCGACGAGCGCGCGAAGACGCTCGGAGCAGGGTGAAAAGGGGAGCACGCGGACAGTCCCGGAAGTGAGCGCCAACATAGCCGCGACTCGATCGATCGTCAATGGAACCCGGTGGGCGGGGCGGACCCCGCCCACCGGGCCGTCATTTGCCCAGGTTCTCCAGTGACCGCTGGGCTGCCGCCAGGCCGTCCTTCGGCGTGACGGCACCGTCGCAGATCTCGCCGATGATCGTCCCGAACACCTTCTGCATGCTGCCCCACTCCGGCGTCATGGGCGGTGTGAACGCGAACTGGGCGGACTGCTTGAACGCGTCCATGCTCACGCCGCCGATCGACCACGCGGGACGCAGGAAGTCGTCGCTGTCCTGCACCTCGCGGTTGGCGGGAGCGTCCTGTCCGGTGGTGGCGATGGGTTTCTGGCCCTCTGCGCTCGTCAGGAAGTCGAGCACCTTGAACGCGAGCTCCGGACGCGTGCTGGACTTCGTGATCGCGAGGCCGCTCTGGAACGAGATCGTCGCCTGCTTGGTGTTCCTGAACAGCGGCGAGATGCCCCAGCGCACCTGCGGCTTGTCCTTGAGCGAGGCGATGTTCCAGAAGCCGGTCATGATCATGGCCGCGTTGCCCTGGGCGAAGAGCTGGTCGGGGCTCGACACCTTCAGCGCCTCGTAGTCCTTTTTGGACGGAGCGACGTGGTGCTTGTGCACGAGGTCGGCGTAGAACTGCATCGCCTTGGCGTTCTCCGGCGAGTTGATCACCGGCTTGCCCGCATCGTCGAGGATCCGGCCGCCGTTCTGCAGCATGAACGCCATCCACCACGGCCACCAGTCGCCCGCGGCGAAGCCGTACCGCATGGTCCTGTCACCGTCTCTGACCGTCAGCTTCTGCGCGGCGGCCAGGAAGTCCGGCCACTTCCAGTCGGCGGTGGGGTAGGCGACGCCGTCCTTGTCGAAGAGATCCTTGTTGTAGTACAGGACCATCGGCCCGCTGCGGTCCGGCAGCGCCCAGGTCTTGCCGTCGCGGTCGTAGGAGCGCGCGGCCCGCTCGCCGAACCTCCCGACCAGGTCCAGCTTCTCGGTCTCGATGAAGTTGTTCAACGGCAGCAACTGGTTCTTGCTGCTGTAGCTGTGCACGGACTCGTTGACCTCGATGATGTCGGGCGGGTTGCCGTCCGAGATCATCTTCTGGATGGTCGAGCCGTAGTCGCCGTCCTTGATGTGCATCAGCTTGACGTTCACGCCGTTGACGCGATCACTCGCGAGATCGGCGCGTTGCTGGTAGGTCTTGGCGTCCTGGTCGCTGCCCCACACGGCGACCGTCACCTGAGGTTCCGGCACCGACGCGGGTGCGCCGGTGGCCGTGCACGCGGAAACGACCAGACACGCCACGATTGCGGACATGGCTCTGAACGGGCGGTGTTGCCCCATCGATGGATCCCCTCGGAAGTTCAGTCGAGCAGGTGTGTTTCGAAGGCGAGCACGGCCATGCCGAGGGACACCGGGTTGCCCAGGTGCCCGCCCAGCGCGGCGGTCGCTGCTTCGAACGGGGTCGCGAGCGCGTACTCCTTGATCACCGGGGTGACCGCTGACACGAGAGGCTCTCCGAGTGCGGCGCCGACCCACCCGCCGAACACGATCAACGCGGGGTCGAGCAGCGTGACCGCGCCTGCGAGCGCGTGACCGAGGGGACGGGCGAACTTCTCGAGCGTCTCCAGCGCCGCGGAGTCGCCTCGTCGCACGGCTTCCGCGAGCCGTGCCACCGACGCCTCCACGTCACCGGGCACGAACAGCGGGCCGCCTTCGAGCAGACGCACCAGCGCCTCCGCCCCGGCGTACGCCTCCACGCACCCGCGACCCCCGCAGCGGCACGGCTCTCCGCCGGCCTCGAGGACCGTGTGCCCCCACTCCCCCGCGCTGTTGGTCGCACCGCGCACCACCCGGCCGTCGGCCACCACTCCCAGACCGACACCGGTGCCCAGGTCGACCACGATCACGTCGTCCCGGTCGCGCGCCGCGCCGAACAACTGCTCGGCCAGCGTCAAGGCCTTCACCGGCTTGTCCAGCACCACCGGCACGTCACAACGGCGTTCGAGCAACGAGCGGAACGGGTGCTCCGGCAGGCTGACCCCGATCGCGCTGACCGGTGCCTCGTACACCTGCTGCCGGACGGCGGCGACGGCAGCCAGAACGTGCTCGACGACAGCGTCCGGCGCGCTCTCCACCACTGGCACCCGTTTCCGGGCCAGCCGCGCCATGGCCTGGTCGAACAACTCGACCGTCACGGACGTCCCGGCGACCTCCACCCCCACCACCAGCGAACCGCCGCCGCGCAACGTCAGCCGCGTGGCAGGCCGCCCGCCGGTGCGCGGTCCAGCCGTCTCCCTGAGGAAGCCGGCTTTCGTCAGCTCACCGACGATGGTGCCGATCGTGGCGACGGACAGGCCGAGCTGGTTCGCCAGCTCCAGCCGGGTCCTGGGTTCGCCACCGTAGAAGCTCCGCATGATCTCGACGCGGTGTGCCCGCCTGAGATCGCCCGAATGCCTCAGTCGCATGAACCTGTTCCTCGTACTGCGCTCCGATCGGGCACAGTACGTGATCTTCATTCTTTTTAGAAGGGGTTCTTTCAACGGTCAGCGGAAGTGTGATCGTGCCGCGACCAGGATGTTTGTACCGTCAAACGTAATGAGGGAGAGGTCCAGACCTCGCAACGCTCCGTGCACGACCGGCAGGATGGCGAACCATGGCGGATCCCGATCTGACGCTCTGGTACGACGAACCCGCGACCAGCTGGGAGGCGGAGTCCCTTCCCATCGGCAACGGCGCGCTCGGCGCGAGCGTGCTCGGCGGCGTCCCGGCCGAACTGCTGCAGTTCGCCGAGAAGACGCTGTGGACCGGCGGTCCGGGCTCACCGGGCCACGGCTTCGGCAACTGGACGTCCCCGCGACCCGGTGCCGTCGAAGAGGTCCGGCGTCGAATCGACGTCGACGGCAGCGCCGACCCGGAGTGGGTGGCAGGCGAACTCGGCCAGCCGAGGTCGGGGTTCGGTGCCTACCAGCCCTTCGGTGATCTCCTGTTGACGTTCGCGGCGGACGCGGTCACCTCGTACCGGCGCCACCTCGACATCGCGGAGGCCGTCGCCGGGGTCGGCTACACCTCCGGCGGTGTGCACCACACGCGGGAGTACTTCGCCACCGCGGTGGACGACGTGATCGTGGCGCGGCTGACCGCGGGCCGGACAGGCCGGATCAGTTTCACCGCAACCGTGCGCACGCAGGAGAACCGCACGGCGACGATCACCTCGCGGGACGGCCGCATCACGCTGACCGGCCACCTGAACGACAACGGGTTGCGGTTCGAGTCGCAGGTCCAGGTGATCAACGACGGCGGCATCCGCACCGACAACCCGGACGGTTCGGTGTCGGTGCGCGACGCCGACTCCGCGCTGCTGGTGCTGGCCGCTGCCACCGACTACTCCCCTCGCTTTCCCGCCTACCGCTCCGGCGTGCACCCGCGTCAAGCCGTCGCGCAACGGGTGGACCGGGCGGTGGCCAAGGGGTTCAAACGGCTGCGCGCCGACCACGTCTCCGACCACCGCACCCTGTTCGACCGCGTGCGGCTCGACCTGGGCCAGCAGATGCCGGACCTGCCGACCGACGAGCTGCTGCGCCGGTACCGCGACCCGAGCACCCCCGCCGCGCACCGCAAAGCGCTGGAGGCGCTGTACTTCCAGTACGGCCGCTATCTGCTCGTGGCCTCCTCACGGGCCGGGTCGCTGCCCGCGAACCTGCAGGGCGTGTGGAACAACTCCGCGACACCACCGTGGAACGGCGACTACCACACGAACATCAACCTGCAGATGAACTACTGGCCGGCCGAGACGACGAACCTGCCGGAGACCACGGCACCGCTGTTCGACTACGTGGACTCGCTGGTGCCACCCGGCGAGGTGACCGCGAAGGAGATGTTCGGCTGCCGCGGCTGGGTGGTGCACAACGAGACCACGCCGTTCGGGTTCACCGGCGCGCACGACTGGCCGACGGCGTTCTGGTTCCCGGAAGCGGGCGCGTGGCTCGCGCAGCACTATTACGAGCACTACCTCTTCACCGGCGACGAGGACTTCCTGCGGGCGCGGGCCTACCCGGTGCTGAGGTCGCTCGCCGAGTTCTGGATGGACGAACTGGTGACCGACCCGCGGGACGGCACTCTCGTGGTGAGCCCGAGCTACTCCCCCGAGCACGGCCCCTTCTGCGCGGGCGCGGCGATGTCGCAGCAGATCGTGCACGACCTGCTGACCAACACGGTCGAGGCCGCCACCACGCTCGGCGACCTCGGGTTCGCCCAGCAGGTCCGGTCCACTGTGGACCGTCTGGATCCCGGCCTGCGGATCGGTTGCTGGGGCCAGCTGCAGGAGTGGAAGAGCGACTGGGACGACCAGGAGGACACCCACCGGCACGTGTCCCACCTGTTCGCGCTGCACCCCGGACGGCGGATCACGCCACAAGGAGACCCGGAGCTGGCCACCGCGGCACGGGTGTCGCTCACGGCACGGGGCGACGGCGGCACCGGCTGGAGCAAGGCCTGGAAAATCAACTTCTGGGCCCGGCTGCTCGACGGCGACCACGCCCACAAGATGCTGGCCGAACTGCTCGCCACGAGCACGCTGGACAACCTGTGGGACACCCATCCGCCGTTCCAGATCGACGGCAACCTCAGCGCCACCGCGGGCGTGGCGGAGATGCTCCTGCAGAGTCACCGCGGCGTCGTCGACCTCCTGCCGGCACTGCCGCGGTGCTGGGACACCGGCTCCGTCACCGGCCTGCGGGCACGCGGCGACGTGACCGTCGACATCCGGTGGCAGAACGGAAAGCTGGTCCACGTCCGGCTCACGACCGGGCGCACCGGGACCTTGAGGGTGTCGAGCACGTTGTTCGAGAACCGCTTCGAGGTGCTCGACGCGCGGACGGGACGCGAGGTCGGGGTTCGCGGCACGGGCAAGGAGATCACCATCGACGCCACCGGCGGCACGACCTACGTGGCGTCGACCTGACCGGACCGCGAAGGCAACCGGGAGCTTGCGCGGAGATCACGAATCCGGCATGGCGCGGCCACTTCGTCGATTCGACGTCGAATTCGACCGGTTCCGGTGAAGCAAGGGCTTTGTGAACGCTCACAAAGCGTGGATCATCATGCCGCGTTCTCCTGTTGCGAACGCTCCGATCCTGCGAGGAGCAGCATGCGACGACTCACCCTGCTCGCCATCCCCGTCGTGCTGGCGACGCTCGTCCCGCCCGCCCACGCCGCCACCGGCGGCAGCTTCGAGGTGCTGACCTACAACGTGGCCGGTCTGCCGGAGGGGCTCTCGTCCGGCAACCCGGCGGTGAACACGCCGTTGATCAGCCCCCGCCTGGCGCCCTACGACATCATCAACGTCCAGGAGGACTTCAACTACCACGCGGCCCTGTACGCCGGCGACAACCACGCGCACCGCACGCCGACCAGCGGCGGTGTGCCGTTCGGCAGCGGCCTGAACACGCTGTCCCACCTGCCCTACAGCGACCTCGAACGCACGAAGTGGTCGTCCTGCAACGGCACGGACTGCCTCACGCCCAAGGGGTTCACGTACAAGCGGATCAGGCTGGCCGAGGGGGTGTACGTCGACCTGTACAACCTGCACCCCAACGCGGGCACCGAGAACGCCGACCTCGCCGCGCGCCGGTCGAACATCAGCCAGCTGTCGCGGTTCATCGCGGCGAACTCGGCGGGCAACGCCGTCATCGTCATGGGCGACACCAACACCCGCTACACCCGCGCGGAGGACAACATCCGCGAACTGGTCACCACCAACGGCCTGACCGACGCGTGGGTGCAGCTCGAACGCGGCGGCCAGGCACCGGCGGCGGGTGCCCCTGCGCTGGTGTGCGACCCGGCGGCGCTCACCGACTCGTGCGAGGTCGTCGACAAGATCCTGTACCGCGGCAACCGGCAGATCACGCTCACCGCGCGGGACTACCGCAATGACAACAGGGCTTTCGTGGACGCGCAGGGCAAGCCGCTGTCCGACCACTACCCGATCGCCACGAGGTTCGACTGGACCGCCGCCGACAACATCCGGCTGAGCGCCGAGCTGGGCGGCCCGCACGGCACCCCGTTCACCGACCTCGCGGCGGTCGACCTGGGTGCGGTGCGGTCGCTGACCCTGCGCGGCGGCAACCGGCTGGACCAGGTGTCGTTCACGCTCACCAACGGCACGACGTTCACCCACGGCGGCAACGGCGGCACGGCGACGACGCTCACCCTCGACCCCGGCGAGCACCTCGTGTCCGCGAAGCTGAGCCAGGGCAAGTACGAAGGCCACACCCGCGTGTTCTCGGCGGCGTTCACCACGAACCGGGGCCGCACGCTCTCGGCGGGCCAGGCGACCGGTGAGACGATCACCGTCACCGCGCCCGCCGGGTGGCGCATCGCCGGGTTCACCGGGCGGTCGGGCAACGAGGTCGACCGGCTCGGCGCGATCTTCGTGCCGGCCTAGACGACGACCGCGCTGCTCGGGCGCGGGCGCAGTGAACGGCGAAGTTCACGACGTCCGCGCCCGGCACGTGCACACCGCTCGGACAGTCGACAAACCTCGCCAGCTGGGCGTCAACGGCCTGACCTGCGGCTGGCCGCACTGGCCTGAAAGGACAGTCGATGAAGACAGTTCTCCACCGCGTCGCCGCACTGGTGCTCGCCGTCCTCTGCGTGGTCGGCCTGCCCGTGCCGCAAGCCTCCGCGACGCCTGCGACGCGGTACACGAACCCGATCGCGGAACGCCGTGCCGATCCGCACATCTTCAAGCACACCGACGGGTTCTACTACTTCACCGCGACCGTGCCGGAGTACGACCGGATCGTCCTGCGCCGCGCTACCACCATCCAGGGCCTCGCGTCGGCCCCGGAGACCGTGATCTGGCGCAAGCACTCGAGCGGCGAGATGGCCGCCCACATCTGGGCACCGGAGATCCACTTCATCAACGGCAAGTGGTACGTGTACTTCGCCGCGGGCCGCAGTGACGACATCTGGCGCATCCGGATGTACGTGCTGGAGACCTCGAATGCGAACCCGCTGACCGGCGCGTGGACCGAACGCGGCCGCATCACGACCCCGTGGGACACCTTCTCGCTGGACGCGTCGACGTTCGTGAACAACGGCGTGCGCTACCTGATCTGGGCGCAACAGGAACCGGGCATCTCCACGAACTCCAACCTCTACCTCGCCCGCATGGGCGCGAACCCGTGGACGATCACCGGCACGGTGACCCGGCTGACGGTGCCGACGCTCGCGTGGGAGACCCGCGGGTACAAGGTCGCGGAGGGGCCGACGGTGCTGCAGCGCAACGGAAGGATCTTCCTGACGTACTCGGCGAGCGCCACCGACGCGAACTACTGCCTGGGCATGCTGACCGCGTCGGCGTCGGCGGATCTGCTCAACGCCTCGTCGTGGTCCAAGAGCGCCAACCCCGTGTTCGCCACCAATGCCGCGACCGGCCAGTACGGCCCCGGCCACAACTCGTTCACGGTGTCCGAGGACGGCCTGAGCGACGTCATGGTCTACCACGACCGCAACTACCGCGACATCAACGGTGATCCGCTCAACGACCCCAACCGGCGCACGCGCGTGCAGAAGGTCTACTACAGGGCCGACGGGACGCCGGACTTCGGCATCCCGGTGCCCGACGGCGCCACCCCGGTCCGGCTGAAGGCCTACAACACCGACCGGTTCGTGCGGCACTGGGAGTACCGCGCGAAGCTGGAGGCGAACGTCTCGCCGCTGGCCGACTCGCAGTTCAAGGTGGTGCAGGGCCTCGCCGGTTCCGGCACGGTGTCGCTGGAGTCGACCAACTTTCCCGGCTACTACCTGCGTCACCGCGACCTCGAGTTCTGGGTCGATCGCAACGACGGCAGCTCCACGTTCCGCAACGACGCGAGCTTCTCGCAACGCGCCGGTCTAGCGGCGAGCTCGGCGGTGTCGTTCGAATCGCTCAACTACCCCGGCCGCTATCTCCGCCACAGCAACGGCCTGATCGTCCTGCAGGCGGTCACCGACGCGCAGGGACGGGCCGACGCGACGTTCGCCCTGGAGTAGCACTGGCACGGCGGGTTGCCCGCGGCGCGTGATCACCCGTGCCAGCTGCTCGCCGGCGGGCACAGCCGTGCCGGGTAGGCGTACTACGGCGGCAACCTCCCACGACTGCGGGAGGTTGCCGCCGTAGTACGCCCCCGACCGCGTTTTCGGGTTCGCTCAGGCCGTGCCGCGGTGACGCAGGCGCGGGGCGGTGCTCGCGCGACCGGACAGCTTCGGCGGCAGGAGCGTCAGCGGCGCCGTCGGGTGCCCGTTCAGCCTGGCGACGAGCAGCTCCATCGCCTGCCGTCCCAGTTCCTCCGCGGGCAGCTGCACCGACGTCAGCTGCATCTGCTCCGCGAGCTCGTCCGGGCAGATCGCCACGACCGCCATGTCGTCGGGCACCCGGCGCCCCAGCGCGCGCAGGCTGCCCGCCACCCAGCCGAGCGCCGCCTCGTTGTGCACGACGAGCGCAGTCATCGCCGGTTGGGTGCGCAGCAACGAGCGCACGGACGCCAGCACCGACTCGTAGTCGTCCTCGGCCGGCAGCGCCGTCGAGGCGATGCCGCGCCGCATGGCCGCCGCACCGAACCCGGCCATCGTGCGCTGCGCGTAGCCGGTGTTGCGCTGGTACACGACGCTCGGGGCGCCCAGGAATCCGATGTAGCGGTGGCCGAGGTCGGCCAGGTGGTCGACGCACCGCGCTCCCGCCGCCTCGAAGTCGAGGTCCACACAGGTCAGTCCCTTGACCGCCGCCGGGCGTCCGATCAGGACGGACGGTTGTCCCATCTGCCGCAGCAACGGCACGCGGTCGTCGTCGAGTTCCACGTCCATCACCAGGAAACCGTCGACCTGGGCGCTGCCCGCGACCCTGCGCAGGCCCTGGGCGCCCTGGTCCGCCGTCACCAGCAGCACGTCCATGTCGTGCCTGCGCGCTGTCGTGACCGCCGCCGTCACGAAGCGCATCAGCACGGGCAGGTGCACGCCGGGACGCAGCGGCAGCACCAGCGCCACCACGTTGGCCCTGCTCGTCGCGAGCGCCCTGGCACCGGCGTGCGGGTGATAGCCCAGCAGCCGGATGCTCTCCCTGACCTTGGTGCGGGTCTGCGGCGAGATCGACCGCTTGCCCGTGAGCACGTAGGAGACGGTGCTCGGCGCTACGCCGGCATGCCTCGCCACATCCGCGATGGTGACCACGTCGGCACCTCCGAGTGTTGAAGCGTTTCGACAACATTACGGTCGGGTCGTGTCCTTCGTTCACCACCGAAGGTGGGAACGTTCACTTTGACGATTGACAAGTCGGTGCCGAAGCTGGACGTTCAGCCACCGGGACTGAATCGAATCGCTTCGACCGGACATCGAACGTGGCACGGCTCACAGCGTCCGTCAAGAGCGGTGCCGCCGTTCGACTTGTTCGACACGAGGTCCGTCGAACGGCCCACCCGATTCGACAATTCGATTGGAAAACGCTTTCCACATTGCGCCACAACACCTTTGGGCCTTGCGTCACGCACCGGGTACGGGTCATCGTGGCCGCCGTGGATCTGCGACGAAGCGTTCTGCTCCCGCTGGTGGTCACGGCCGTCCTCGCCGGACAACCACCCGCGTCCGCGCACTCAGCGCACTCCGCGCCGGGAGAACGACTCGACCGCGGACTCGTCGCGGCCACCACGCCCGGCGGGGTGCACCTGAGCTGGCGCCTGCTCGGGCAGGAGGCCACCGGTGCCACGGCGACCGGCATCGCCGGACCGGATTTCGCGGTCTACCGCAACGGGAAGCGCATCGCGACCGTCACCGACAGCACCACGTTCGTCGACACCGCAACGACACCTGGTGCGCGTTACCAGGTCGCTCCTCTGCGGCACGGTGTCCCGCTGGGCCGGAGCAAGGCGGTCACGGCGTGGACGGCGTCCCATTACGACCTGCCGTTGCACAAACCCGCCGACGGCGTGACACCGGCCGGTGAGCGCTACACCTACTCCGCCAACGACGTCAGCGTCGGCGACGTGGACGGCGACGGGCAGTACGAGTACGTCGTGAAGTGGGATCCCAGCAACTCCAAGGACGTCTCGCAGGTCGGCTACACCGGCCCGGTGTACCTCGACACGTACCGCTTCGACGGCACGCTGCTGCACCGCATCGACCTCGGCGTGAACATCCGGGCGGGCGCGCACTACACCCAGTTCCTGGTCTACGACTTCGACGGCGACGGCCGCGCGGAACTGATGACGAAGACCGCGCCGGGCACCAGGGACGGCCGCGGGCGGTACGTCACGATGCCGCACGAGGACGTCCGCGCCGGCTACCGGAACACCGACGACTACCGGCTCAGCGCCGACGGCTACCGCGATCACCTGATCAGCGTGTTCCGCGGCTGGCACGGACACCCCGAGGTGGTCGCCGGCCGGTGGCCCGCGACGCTGGAGCAGGCGTTCGGCATCGAACGGCGCTACACCTATCCGCTGTCCACAGAGGACGCCACCGCGCTGGTCGACCACTTCATCGACGTCTACGCGCCGTCCCGCAGCGCCAACAACAAGCTCCGTCAGTTCGCCGGGTTCATCGTCGACGGCCCGGAGTACCTGACCGTGTTCGACGGTGCCTCGGGACGCGAGCTGCAGACCGTGCGCTACGAACCCGGCCGCACCGACGACGGACTCCTGTGGGGCGACTACGCGATGCCGCGCATCGAACCCGGCAACCGCGTCGACCGGTTCCTGTCCGGAGTCGCCTACCTGGACGGCAGGCGTCCGTCCGCCATCTTCGCCCGCGGCTACTACACGCGGTCCACCGTCGCCACCTACGACTGGGACGGCAGGCGGCTGACGAAGCGCTGGCTCGTCGACAGCGGCTGGGTGCCGATGACGAACCCGTTCCGCGACACCCCGCACGGCCGTGACGGCACGAACCCGAGCCACGCCAGGCTGACCACGCAGGGTGCGCACTCGCTGAGCGTTGCCGACGTCGACGGCGACGGCCGTCAGGAGGTCATCTACGGTGGCGCGACGCTCGACGACAACGGCGCGCTGCTGTACAGCTCCACCGGCGTGCTGCCACCGGGCAGCGCGGACCCGGGAGCCGTGGTCCGGGTCGGTCACGGTGATGCCCTGCACGTCACCGACGTCGACCCGAACCGCCCCGGCCTCGAGATCTACATGGTCCACGAGGGCGCGCGGTACGCCCCGTACGGTTACGCGCTGCGCGATGCGCGCACCGGCGGAACGATCTACGGCGCGTACTCGGGAATGGACACCGGCCGCGGCATGATCGGCGACGTCCGCCCGGACGTGCCCGGCCTCGAGACGTGGGCCTCGATGCCGAACGGCTCGGACTCGGCCGGCATCCGGAGCGCGGACGGCCGTCAGCTCGACACCCGTTCTCCCGGGACGAACATGAGCATCCGCTGGGCGGGCGACCTGACCACCCAGATCGTCACCGGCGCGCAGGACGTGACGCCGGCGATCGAGGACTGGCGGCGCGGCACGCTGCTCACGGCCACCGGAACCCGCGCCAACAACGGCACCAAGGGCAATCCTTCCCTCGTGGCCGATGTTTTCGGCGATTGGCGTGAGGAACTCCTGATGCGGACCGAGGACAGCTCGGCGTTGCGCTTCCACCTCAGCACGGAACCGACGAACCACAAGATGTACACGCTCATGCACGACCGCCAGTACCGCGTCGAGGTCGCCCGCCAGCAGACCACCTACAACCAGCCGTCGTACCCGAGCTTCTACTTCGCCTCCGACGTCGACTGGTCGCGGATTCCCCTGCCCTCGCACCGGAAGGTCGCACCGTGAAACTCCTGGTCGCAGCAACGGTTCTGCTCAGCACCGCCGTCGTGGCGCCGGCCGCCTCCGCCGCCACCACGAGCACTCCCACCGACCCGAACGTCAGGTACTTCGGCCGCTGGAACACCAGTTCGTCGAGCGCCTACGTCTCCGAGTGGGCGGGCGCCTACCTCGTCGTCGGCTTCACCGGCCGGACCGTGAAGCTCAAGCAGCGCCGCGCGATCGACTTCTTCGTCAGCATCGACGGCGGACCCGACGTGTCCTACGTGAACCGATCTGGCACGGTGAACCTCACCCCGACACCCCTGGCGGCCGGCAACCACACGCTGCGCGTGTCCTACCGCCCGATCGCGGGCTCCTACAAGGGCGACGCGGTGTACCAGGGCATCGAGCTCGACTCCGGTGCGCGGACGTTCGCGCCGGCCGTGCCGTCGAAGATCATCGAGTTCGTCGGCGACTCGATCACCGTGGGCCAGCAGTCGTCGAAGCAGGCGCTCACCGCCTACGGCTGGCTGACCGGCGAGAAGCTCAGGACCGGCCACACGCAGATCGCGGTGGGTGGCGCGTGCCTGCACCCGGCGGCCGACGGGTGCCTGAGCATGCGCGAAGGCTTCCTGCGCACCGGTCTCGCGCTGAACGCCCCCGCGTGGAACTTCGGCCGCTACCGGGCGAACGCCGTCGTGATCAACCTCGGCACCAACGACGTCGGGCACAGCGTCACCAAGGACCAGTTCCGCGCCTCCTACGTCACGCTGCTGCGGCGAGCGCGCGAGAAGTACCCGGACGCCGCGATCTTCGCGCTGGGCACGTTCCGCAAGCGGTATCTTCCGGAGACGCAGGCGGCCGTGCAGACGCTCATCGACGGGGGTGACCGCAACGTGCACTTCGTCAACACCGAGGGCTGGATCAACGAGGCCACCGACACGACGGACAACGTGCACCCCAACGACCAGGGCCACCGCAAGATCGCCGAGCGTCTCGCCCCCATCGTCGCCGCGAAGATCTAGAGGAGCGCGCCCGTGCCCGTCGTCGACATGCCAGAGGAAGACCTGCTCCGCCACCGCGTCACCACACCGGAGCCCGGCGACCTCGACGAGTGGTGGGCCACCCGGCTCGCCAAGACGACGGCCGCGGCGACGCCCGTCGTGCTGACGCCGCACGAGCCGGACCTCTACCGGCCGTTGTCGGTGTACGACGTGGAGTTCTCCGGCGCGCACGGCCACCGCGTCCGCGGCTGGTACCTGCGCCCGCCCGGCGACGGCCCGCTGCCGGTGGTCGTGACCTACATCGGCTACGGCGGCGGCCGCGGCCTGCCCGCCCAGCACACGCTGCTGCCGAGCCTCGGCTTCGCGACGTTCGTGATGGACAGCCGCGGGCAGGGCGGCCGGTGGTCGGTCGGCGCCACCGCCGACGCGGGCCCTGGCACCGGGCCCGAGCACCCCGGCGTGATGACCAAGGGCATCGCGAGCCCGGAGGACTACTACTTCACCCGGCTCTACCTCGACGCGGCACGGGCGGTGGACGTCGCTGCCGAACTGCCCGGCGCCGACCCCGGCCGCATCGCCGTGACCGGTGGCAGCCAGGGCGGAGCGCTCGCCCTGGCCGCCGCGGCGTTGCGGGCCGACCGGGTGAAGGTGTGCCACTCGGACGTGCCGTTCCTGTGCGACCTGCACCGCGCGGTGCGGATCGGCACCACCCCGCCGTACACCGAGATCAGCGACTTCCTGGCCCAGCACGACGCCCTCGTGCCGGTCGCGATGGACACGTTGCGGTACGTGGACTGCGCACTGCTGGCCCGCCGGATCACCGCGCACACCCTGTTCAGCGTCGGGTTGATGGACGAGACGTGTCCACCGTCCACTGTGTACGCCGCGTACCACGAGGTGCGTGCGCCCAAGGAGATCACGGTGTCGCCGTTCGGCAAGCACACGACGCCGACGAGCCACGTCGAGACGCAGCTGCGGCACCTGCGCAACCACCTGACCCCCTGATCGGGCTGCTCAGGCCGGTGATGAAGGGACCCTCCATCGACCTCGGGAAAGGTCCCTTCATCGACCTCGAAACCTTGGTCAGAGTTGCACCGGTTTGCCGCCGAGAGTCACGACCAGGCGGCCGTCCGAGGCGAACGACCAGCCAAGGGCACCGGTGTAGTTCGTGCACCGCGAACCGTTGGTACCGGTCCAGAACTGGTTGGAGCTGTCCACGTTGCCGACGGTCTTGTCGTTGGTGCCCTTGCTGCTGCGGCACGAGGTGTTGCCGCGGAACACCGAGCTGCCCGCGTCGAACGAGAAGTTGCGCTCGTCGTTGTCGATGCTCAGGTTGTTCGACACCGCCATGGAGCCCGGGTTGCGGTTGTAGGTGAAGCCGTGCTTGCCGTTGTCGAACGCGATCGTCCTGCGGATGGTGTGGTTCACCGCGATGTCCTCGCCGCCGAGCTTGAAGCCGTTGCGGTCGCCGTTGCCGGCCTGACCGCCGTTGCTCAGCGTGCCGTTCTTGTACGCCAGCGAGTCCTCGATCGTCACCGGGCCGATCGCGCCGGTGTCGGACTTGGTGTAGAGGTCCCAGCCGTCGTCGATGTTGTTGTGCGACACGGCGTAGCGGAAGACGTTGCCGGGGCCGACGGTCAGCTTGGCCGCGAAGCCGTCCGCGTCCTCGCCGTCGGAGTCGCGGTTGTCGTGCGACTCGGCGCTGAGGATCAGGTTGTTCGACGGCCACTGGCTCTTCGGCGTGCTGGACGCCATCCGCGAGAGCTGCAGGCCCGTGTCGCGGTTGTAGCGGGTGACGGTGCGTTCGAGGATGTTGTTGCTGCCGCCCACGAAGATGCCGTTGTCGCCGGCCCGTTCGACGGTGATGCCGTAGACGTGCCAGTACGAGCCGTTCACGGCCAGGCCGCGGTTCGCCGGGTCCTCGGTCTGCGCCGAGAAGTTCAGCACGGGCTTCTCGGACTGGTAGGACGTGAGCTTCTTGCGGGTACTCGCGGTGCCGTTGTTGGTCGCCGGGATCGTGACGGTCTTGGCGATGTTGTACGTGCCGCCGCGCAGGTGGATCGTGCCGCCGGCGGCGATCCGGGTGATCGCGGCGGTCAGCGTGGTGGGGTCCGAGATCGTGCCGGTCGCGCCGTCACGGCCGGTGGGCGACACGTACAGCACGGTGTCGGCGGCGGACGCGGGTAACGGCAGCGCCAGGACGACGGCTAATGCCGCCCCAATGGACGTCGCTTTCATGACAGTTCTCCCTGGGTGCGTGAGAGACAATTTCCGGGAGCGCTCTCAGGCAAGCTAACGCACCCACTTTCGGAAACGCAATAAATCACCAAAAGATTCACAACGGTGAAAAGCGTGCAATTCACGGATATAAATGCGACGAAAACGCGGGCACACCGAAACCGCGGAAGGGCGGTCCCGTCCGCGGATCCGGTTTTCAGTTGTCCCGCGTGACGATCAGGGGCTGGCGAAGCTCGGGTGCGGCGGCTGGTTGTAGGCCGTGTTCTGCCACGCCACCGCTTCCCGGTACTGCCTGTCCTCCATCAGCGACGGCCGGCGGATCGTCGTCGGCTCGGTGGTGGAGTAGATGCGCAGCGCCCGGCTGTCCGAGGTGCGCCAGATGACCTCCTCGCGCCAGTCGCCGAGGATGTCGGCCTGCAGCGCCGGGGTGGACTTGGTGCCGTTGTTGGAGGCCACGCCCGAGCCGGTGAGCAGCCGCGTGTCGCCATTGGGGCCGTACTTGTCGATCGTGGTGCCGTTGAGCAGCTCGCGCTGCGCGTCGCCGTCCCACCAGATCACGAAGTTGATCGAGCCCGGTTTCCGTGCGGCGACCTGGGCGCCCGTGGTGGCGCTGCGCAGACCGCCGACCGACGCCGACCACGCCTCCGCGCCGGGGTTGCCGGCCCAGATGTCCGCGGCGACGGCCCTGCCGTTGTCGCAGCCGCACGACGGCGCGCTCCAGAGGATCTGACCGGTGCGCGCGTCACCCATCCAGTGCGAGACCTCGTTCGTCCACTCCGAGGGCTTGAACACCTCCAGTCCCGGCCTGGACGGGATGAAGTCGCCGACGTGCAGGGCGTCGCCGTGGTGGGTGTTGTTCTGCCACAGCCCCCGGCCGTTGTCGTCGATCGCCATCGAGCCGTAGATGATCTCGTCGCGGCCGTCGCCGTCCACGTCGGCGATCGAGAGGTTGTGGTTGCCCTTGCCCTCCCAGGCCGACCGGTTCGACTGGGCCGCCGAGTCGAACGTCCACCGCTGGGTCAGCTGGCCGTTGCGGAAGTCCCACGCCGAGATCACGCTGCGGGTGTAGTAGCCGCGCGCCATCACGATGCTCGGCCGCGAACCGTCCAGGTAGGCCGTTCCCGCGAGGAACCGGTCGACCCGGTTGCCGTAGCTGTCGCCCCACGACGAGACGTTTCCGCGTGGTGGCACGTAGTTCTCGGTGTCGAGCACCGCGCCGTCCGTGCCGCGGAACACCGACAGGAACTCCGGCCCGGTGAGGATGTAGCCGTCGGCGTTGCGGTGGTCGGCGTTCGCGTTGCCGATCACCTGCCCGGTGCCCGACCGCGTGCCGTCCGCGGTCTTCACGGCGATCTCGGCCTTGCCGTCACCGTCGTAGTCGAAGACCTGGAACTGGGTGTAGTGCGCGCCCGCGCGGATGTTGCGGCCGAGGTCGATGCGCCACAGCCGGGTGCCGTTGAGCTTGTAGGCATCCAGGTACACGTTGCCCGTGCGGCCCGCCTGCGAGTTGTCCTTGGCGTCGGCGGGATCCCACTTGAGGACGATCTCCCACTCGCCGTCGCCGTCCAGGTCGCCGACCGACGCGTCGTTCGCCACGTAGCCGGATCCCGGGATCTGCAGGGGAACGTCCCTGCTCGTCGCGAGGGTGCCGACGGACCGCGTGGCCGCCGATTCCACGCCTCCGCTCACCTGTCGCACCGAGTAGGACGCGGTCGCGGGCGCACCCGCGTCGAGGTAGCTCGTCGCCGTCGTCACCGGCGCGCGGTTGACCTTCACCCCGTCGCGGTAGACGTTGAACGCCACGTCAGCGGCGTCGGAGCCGAGCAGCCGCCACGACACGAAGTTGCCGTCGCCGTGGACCGACCGGATGCTGACGAGCCCGCGGTCCGCCGAGACCGCCGGTTCGCTCGCGACCGCGGGAACACCGCCCGCGACGAGAATCGCCGCCAACAGCACAGACGTCGTTGTCCGTTTCATGAGCCCGCCCTTCAGAAATTGAAACGTTTCACAGGACGAACATTAGCGTCGAACAAATCGAATGCCGTGACCACAATTCTTCGACCTGCATTCGAACGGTGGCCGGTCGCGGCGCACGAGCAGCGGCCGGGGGTGCCGCTGCTCGTGCGCCTCAGCTCACCGATCGGGGCAGCACGGCTACGGCACCGCGCACGGCCGATCGTTGAGCGTGAACGCCACGGGTTTCGCGTTCGTGCCGGTCCAGCTGGCGGTGAACCCGAAGCCGACCGTCGCCTTCGGCTTGATCTCGGCGTTGTAGCCCTGGTCGGTCACGGTCACCGCGGCACCGGTCTGGGTGTGCTTTCCGTTCCACAGCTGCGTGATCACCTGGCCGTTGGCGAACGTCCACTTGAGCGTCCAGCCGGTGATGGCGGCCGACCCGGTGTTGGTGATTTCGACGCCGCCCTGGAACCCGCCCTGCCACTGGTTCGGCACCGTGTACTTCACCGAGCAGCCCGTTCCCGGCTGGCTCGACGTGGTCGTCGTGGTGGTCGTGGTGGTGGTCGTGGTGGTGGTCGTGGTCGTTGTGGTGGGCGGAGTTCCGGTCATCTCGCCGATCACGACGCCACGGCCGTTGGTGCCGAGGTAGACGCGGCCGTACACGCGCGGGTCGCCGGTGATGGCGTCCCCGATGTTGCCGTACTGGTGGCGGTCGTCGTTGATCCGCACCCAGCTCGCACCCGTGTCGTCGGACCGGAAGACGCCTTTGACGCCACCGGTTTCGCCGATCAGGTACAGCGCCGGGTACGTCCGACCCTGGGCGGCCTTGCCGAAGCCGATGTTGAGCGAGCCCGCCACACCGGAGACCTTCGTGAAGCTCGCGCCGGAGTCCGTCGAGTGCCACAGCCCGCCCGTGCCCGCGAGCCAGACGTCGCCTTCCTTGCCCGGCACGGCTTTGAAGCGGGCCGACTCGGGCAGACCGGTCGCGGCCGTCGCGGTGAACGCGGCGCCGCCGTTGGTGCTGACGTAGAACTTCCCGGCGGAGAACCCGTAGAACTTCATGGGGTTCACCCGGTCGGACTCGACGACGGCACCCGCCGGGATGCCGGTCGACGCCGTCCACGAGTTGCCGAAGCCGGTCGCGTGGTGCACACCGGTTCCGTTGGGACTCCAGACGAACCTGCTGCCGTCGGCCGCCGCCGCCACGGTGCCGCCGCCGGTGACGCCGCCCGGTTCCTGGCCCTGGAACCAGTTCGCGCCGCCGTCCGTCGAGAACGCCACGCGGTTGTCGTTGGGCCTGCCGGCCTTGTCGAAGTCACCGGTGCGCACCATCGTCGCCGGGGTCAGCTCGGCGTAGTCGAGGCTGCGCGTGGTGGTGAAGTAGGGCTGGGTGAACATCCTGGCAGGCACCCGGTCCAGCCGGTCGTGCCGGAACCCGCCGATGTCGCCCAGCGCACTGATCAACGGCGCACCGGACGGCGGGCTGATCAGGTCGGTCACCGCGGTTTCCTCGAGCCCTGCCGCCATCGGCCTGATCGTGAACTGGGTGCCGCGGTCCCACGCCGTGAGGTCGGTGGTGCCGTAGATCGTCGCACCGGTGCCGTACATCATCCGGTCGGAGTTGAACGGGTCGATCTCCATCGACTCGGTCATCCAGCCGAGCTTCGGTGACGTCTCCGGCGGCGCGGGGGTCGCGCCGAGGTCGAGCCACGGTGAGGCGCTGATGTCCATCTTGTAGCGGAAGCTGCGGTCGGGATAGCTCGTCCAGTCCCAGATCCGCGTCCACGTGGCGCCGTAGTCGGTGCTGCGGAAGAACACCACGTCCGGCCACCACGCGATCTGCGTGGCGACCATGAGCGTGCCGGGCTTCTTGCGATCGACGGTCAGGCCGCTGTAGCCGAAGGTGTTGTCGGCGCTGGTCGACGGCACCGGGCTGATCCGCGTCCACGCTCCGGTCGCGGTGTTCAGCTTCCAGACGTCCCCCTTCGCGCCGTCGTACGGGCCGCCGGTGTCGCTCGTGGCGAGGTAGAGCGTGTCGCCCTGGAGAACTCCCTTGTGCGGCAGGAAACCCGTCGGCTGACCCGCCACGCGTTCCCACGTCGTACCGCCGTTCGTGCTGCGGTAGACGTTGTTCTCCTTGTCCGCGACACCGACGTAGATCGTCTGCGTCGCCGACCCGGCCGATCCGGTGCGCGGGTCGAACGTCACCCACAGCACGCCCTGATTGTCGTTGAGATACCCGTTGGGGTCGTTGGGGTCCTGGACGTAGTTGCCCGGGTTCGGGAACGACGTGACCTGGCCCCAGGTGGCGCCGAAGTCCGTGCTGCGCCACAGGCCCTTGCCGCTGGGCGCGCCGAAGTACAGGGCGCTGTTGCGGTTCGGGTCGATCGCGAGCCGCTCCCCCATGCCGCGGCCGGGCATGTTGCCGCCGACCTTGAACGGCAACGGCGAGGTCTGCCACGTGGCGCCGCGGTCGGACGAACGCAGAATGGCGCCGTTGTTGGGATCCCAGCTGTTGGTGTACATGCCGGCGGCGACGTACACGCGGTTCGGGTCGACGGCGTCGGTCGCGAGGCTCGCGACCCCGTTGAGGCCCCAGTTGTCGAGACCGACGTGGTCGAGCAGCGGAATCCACCTGCCCGTCTGCTGGTTCCACCGGTAGGCGCCGCCGATGTCGGTTCGCGCGTAGATCAGGTTCGGCTCGCTCTGGTTGAACACGATCCCGGGCACGAAACCGCCGCCCGCGATCTCGGCGTTGCCCCACGAGTACGTCTCGGCCGCGGCCGCCGAGTGGCCCGCGCCCGTCGTGTGCGCCACCACGACGAGCGCGGCCATCGTCACCGCCGCCAGTGCGCCTGCGAGAGCTCTCCGCATTGAGAATCCCTTTCTCAGCGATTTCGGAGAAGCGTCCCCCGCACACACTCGTCATTCAAACAATCCGCAGACTTCGAATCGATTCGATGCGAATTCACGCGGCCGGGGCTTTCGCGAACACCTCGATCTCGCCGAGCGTGAGGTACCCGCTCGGGCGCGCGGTGAGGACGACGCGGACGGCGGTCGCAGACCGGGTCAGCGCGACCTCCGTCCGGACGCCGGTGACCTCGACGTCAGCGCTCGCGTCGACCCACGAGCCGTCGGCCGTGCGCACCTGCACCTTGGCGCTCTTGGCGATGCCGCCTTCGCCGTCGCGGTAGGAGTGCACGGCGACTCGGGTGAGATCGCGCGTTTTCGGGAAGGTGAACGTGATCGTGTCGGACGGGTTCTTGGTGCCCGACTTCCAGTTCGACCACGCCTTCTCGTCCGTGACGCCGTTGCGCAGCCGTTCCGCGGAATAGCCCGACTCCGTGTAGGTCGCGGCGACCGTCACGGCCGGGTCGGGTGCCGTGTTCACCTCGACGGGTTCGGTGACCTCCACGACCGCGGTGGCGGCGACGGTGCTGCCGTCGACGACCTGGGCGCGTCCGGTCACCGTCACCGTGCCGACTTCGTCGAAGACGGCGGCGTCCCACGTGACGGGCAGTTCGGCCTTGCCGCCGCGGTTGCCGACGCCCGTGACGGTGGCGGGAAGATCCGGCTGCCCACCGACGTACGTCCTGGCACGGGCCGGAATCGTCGAAGCGATCGTGTCGACGGTGACCACGGCGAGCGCGGACAGCTTGTGCCCCAGCGCATCCGTCGCCGTGCCGCGCACCCGGACGGTGCCGGGCTGGTTCCACCGCGAGTCGGACGGCACGTCCCACACCACGGGCAGAGCGCCGCGCGCGCCGTCGCGGTACACCGGCGTCACGGTGGACGGCAGCACAGGACGCAGCTTCGGAACGGTGAACACGGCCGCGTCCTGGGTTCGCAGCACGGTTTCGTCCGTCACGGTCCACCGCTGGCTCGCGCCCGATGACGGAGGCTTCGCCGCCACGGTCTCGCCGTTCGCGTCGATCAACGCGCCGGTGGCGGCGTTGACGAACGTCCAGCTGCCGTCACCGGTCGTGGACATGATCCACTGCGCGGCGGTGTCCCCCGCCGACTGCAACACCACGGCATCGCCCACCGCGGCCAGTCGGGTGCCGGACACCGCGTTGACGATCTCGTAACGCTCGCGGTTCCCGTTGCCATGACTGAGCTTGCGCACCGACCACAGCTGCTTCCCGCTGGTGGCGTCGGTCGTGCGGGCGACGGCACGGGCCCAGTCGTCCGACGGCTGCAGCGACCTCCCACTCGTGCCCAGCCGGTACACGTGGTCCGGTTGGACCAGCGCGGCGTCGCGGGCCACCCCGGACACCCCGTCGACGACGAACGTCGTGACCGACTTCCCCGGCACGGTCAGCGTCGCCGCCCCGCCGGAGACCCGCACCGGGTTACCGCGAACCAGGGCACCGTCCGCGCTCGTCACCACCGGGGCGACCCGCGCGTTCGCCGAGACGGTCCGGAACCGGGTGAGGTCGAGCGTGACCGTGCGGGCGGCCGTGCCGTTGTTGACGTGCACGACGTTCGCGCCTTGACCGAAGCGCTGCACCGCGGCGACGGTCGACGGGTCGTCGGTCTTGACGAACCGGTCGCCCGGCCGGACGAAGTGGGTGAAGTTGCGGATCGTGTTGAACTTGGAGTTGGTCCTGATCGGGCAGGACTCCAGGGTGTCGGTCGCCTTGCAGTTGAACGGGACGTGGACGCTGCCCCAGTTCTTGCCCGCCGCCTGCTGCGGGATCGAGTCCTCGATCGGCTGCCAGAACACCCAGGCCGACGGTTCGAGCTCGCGGATGTCCTCGAGCATCCTGGTCGCGATGCCCAGGCCCGGTTCCATGCCGGTGTAGTCGGTGGTGCCGTTGCCCCACGTGCCCTCGACCTCGCTCATCCAGAGCTTCTCGTTCGCGCCCTTGGCGATGTCACGCGCGCTGGTGCGCTGACCGGTGCCGTAGGTGTGCACGTTGAGCTGGTCGATCACCTCGCGTGCCGGGCCGTAGCCGTTCCAGTTGCGCACGAACGTGCCGGGGTTGGTTTCGTCCATTGCGGACACCTTCACCTTCGACCTCAGCCGGTCGAGCGCGCGCCGGGTCGCGAGCAGAACCTCCTGCTGCAGCTCGGGTCCCGCGTGGGCGCCCTCCTGCCGGCCGCCGGTTGGCTGGCCGTCCGGGCCGATCTGCGTGCCCCAGTAGTTGGTGTTCGGCTCGTTCAACGGGGCGAGGGTGTCGAACTTGATGCCGTGCGCGCGTTCCAGCTCCTGTGTCACGCGCGCCAGGTAGGTGCCGAAGTCGTCGACGCGGTCGCGGCGGATCTGGTCGGTGTTCGCGTCGAAGCCGCCAGAGACGTAGCCGCTGACGGTCTGGAACCACGGCGGTGAGTTGCTGAACGCCTCCCACTTCGTGACCTTGCGCTTGATCTGGTCGACCCACCAGCGCTGGTTGGCGTCCGCGGCGAAGTTCCAGTGGTCGGGGTTGTCCGGCCGCCACCAGTCCACGTCCGCGCGGGTCGTGCCGGGCGGGGCCTTCCAGAAGCCCTCCATGGTCGCGCCGACCTTCATGTAGTCCTTGCGGACGTCCGGCGCGTTGCCGCCGCCGATGTTGTAGCGCGCGATGTTCAGCCGCAGACCGTCGTCGCCGAACAGCAGGTCGACGAGCTTGCGGCGGATGGGCTCCGGGTAGCCACCGGTGATGTTGGCCATCCACACGAGGCTCGTCCCCCAGCCCTCGAACTCGGGTTGCTGGTAGGACGGGTCGACGCGGACCACGACCCCGTTGGAGGGCAACGGTTCCGCGGCTGCCGCCGGGGTGTAGAGGCCCGCGACGACGAGCACGAACGCCAGCAGAATTCTGACCACGTCAGGCCCCCAGCCGGAAGTCGGCGACGCGGATCGGCGACGGCGTCGTGCCGGTGGAGGCCTGCTGGTACTGCACCGACAGCATCCCCTGCGACACCACGCGGGACGTGTCGACGTTGACCTCGCCGAACGCCTGCAGCGACGGCCGGTCGAACACGGTCGTCCAGTCCGTCCACCCGCTGGCCTTGCTCGCCGCCACGATCCTGCCGCGAGGCATCACCAGGTAGGCGTTGTCGGCGCGGTCGAACACGATCTTCGTGCGCTGGGTGTGGTTCGGCGGGATCGGCACCTCCCTCTTCGTCCACTTGCCGTCCGCACCGCGGAAGACGTGGAACGTGCGGCCGTACTGGGCACGCTGCTGCGCGTAGTTCGACACGCACTGGGTGAACCGGCCGGGGACGTAGCTGATCACCACGTGCGGGCGGCCCTCGGCGTCCACCGCCTGGCTCTCCTGGTTCATCAGGCCGTGGTTCGGGTCGAGCGGGTCGACCACCAGACCGGGTGAGGTGACGCTCACCGGCGTGCCACCCGTCGTGCCGACGACGGTTCCGGCACCGTTGCGCCACGTCCGGCCGCGGTCGTCGCTGTAGACGTAGCCGGTGTCGTGGTTGGTGAGCCCGCCGGAGTTGCACAGCACCCCGGCATTGCCCTCACGCCAGGTGAAGGCGGCGTGCAACCGTCCACTTCGGTCATACGTCAGGCCGTGCAGGTACATGTTGCGGGTGGTGGAGACGACGCCATTCGGGCCGGTGTAGGACCCGGTGGCCGACGACCAGCCGCCGAGCTTGCGCCACGTGCCGCCGGAGTACTCGGCCAGCTCGTTCACGCCGTTGCCGGACCCGCCGGTGCGGTAGCTGAACTGCAGCCTGCCCTCCGGCGTCACCACGAACTGCGGGTAGGTCATCGACCCGAGCTCGACGCCGCCGAGCGTCCGCTGCACCTCCCCGAACGCGGCGGCGTTCCACTGCTGCGCGCCGATCGCGAGGCCCGGTTGGGACCGCAGGTAGAACAACCGCGTATTGTGCGTGTCCATCGCGACGTGGATCGTGTTGTCCTGCGGGGAAATCCCCATCGAGATCACGTTGTGCGAGTCGTCGACGCTGAGCCGGTGCGGCAGCACGACGGACTCCCACCGCGTGCTGCCGATGGTGCGCCGCGCGACCACGACGTTGCGGCTCGCCGTGTACCAGGTGGCGTACTGACGGCCCTGGTAGGTCAGGATCGCGTCCTGCTGGAACGAGTTGTTGTTCACCACCCCGTCGTAGGAGACGAAGTACAGCGCCGAAGTGTCCAGCAGCGTGTCGCCGACGAGGCTCACCACCGGTGCCGCCGCGGGCGCCGCGGATCCGGGTGCCGCGAGCGAGGCCAGCAACACCGCGGCCGCCAGCACTACCGGCGCCGTCCTGCGTTTCATCTTCCACATCCTCTTCGTCGAGGGAGTCAGCGAACTTCCAGACGGCCGTTGAAGGCGACGCCAGAGCAGGGGAACCAGAAGTCGCCGGCGTGCGCGGGACACGTTGCCGTGCCGCCAGTTGATCGTGGTGCGGGCCTGCTGATCGGCAGCGTGATGTCGAACAAAATCGAACGCAAGAGACTCACCGTTCGATAACAGCAGCCGATCTGTGAAGGCCGTGGACCTCGCGGCCCCTTGTCGCGTCCGACGTCGAACTGTTCACTTGTGTTCATTTCTGTCTGAACATGGAGGTTCAGCGTGCGGCGCGCGATTGTTCTTGCGACAGTCATGTTGGTTGCGGCGGGTTCGATGACACCGATCGCCGCCGCCGTGGATCCCCCACCTGACGTGCACACCTATCTCGAAGATCCGCGCAGGATCGCCGAGGGACAGGAACCGCACCACGCGCTGCTGCTCCCGCAGGCCGACATCGCCTCCGCCGTGCGCGGGGACGAGCGCACGCCGTTCACGCAGTCGCTCGACGGCAAGTGGCGCATCGCCATGGCGGACAAGCCCGCCGACGTTCCCGCGCGGTTCTACGCCGACGACTACGACACGTCCGGCTGGCGCACAGTGACCGTGCCGCACACGTGGCAGACCGACGGCCTCGACCACCCGATCTTCCGCAACATCGCCACCGAGGTCCAGCCGGACGACCCGCCCCGAGTTCCCCGTGACATCAACCCGACCGGCGCGTACGTCCGCGAGTTCGACGTGCCCGCCGACTGGACCAAGCGCGAGACGTTCCTGCGGTTCGAGGGCGTGACCTCGGGCTACTTCGTGTGGGTCAACGGGAAGTACGTCGGCTACGACCAGGGCGGCTACACCCCGGCCGAGTTCGACATCTCCCCCGCGCTGCGACCCGGCCGCAACAAGATCGCCGTCCAGGTGCACCGCTGGAGCGCCGGTTCCTACCTCGAGGACTACGACCAGTGGCGGTACTCGGGCATCTTCCGCTCGGTGACGCTGTACTCGACGCCCGCGACGTTCATTCAGGACGTCACGCTCAGGACCGACCTCGACGCCACCTACACCGACGCGACGCTCACCGCGGACGTCGAACTGGGCCACAAGCCCGGTGGCACCACCGGAAAGCACCGCGTCACGGCCGGCCTGCGCGACTCTCGCGGAGCCGAAGTCGCTTCGGCGAGCCAGGAAACCGACGGCAGCACCGCACGGCTGACGATGCCCGTGCGCAACCCCGCCAAGTGGACCGACGAGACGCCGAACGTCTACACCGTCGTGCTCACGCTGACCGCGCCCGACGGCAAGGTCACCCACATCACCAGTGACACCACCGGTTTCCGCAAGATCGAGATCCGCGACCGCACGTTGCTGGTCAACGGCAAGCGCGTGCTGTTCAAGGGCGTCAACCGCGCGGAGACGGACCCCGACCACGGCCGGCACGTGCCGAGGAAGGCGCAGGAACGCGACGTCGCGCTGATGGAGCAGCTCAACGTCAACGCCGTCCGCACCTCGCACTACCCGAGCGACCCGTACTTCTACGACCTCGCCGACCGGCACGGCCTCTGGATCGACGACGAGGTCGACATCGAGACGCACAACCACGAGAACTGCTCGCGGTGGTGCCAGGCCAACCAGCCGGAGTGGCGCGACACGTTCATGGACCGCATGATCGCCATGGTCGAGCGCGACAAGAACCACCCGAGCGTCTTCCTGTGGGACACCGGCAACGAGGCCGGACTCGGCGCGCACCACTACGAGATGGCGAAGTGGGTCAAGGCCGCCGACCCGTCCCGGCCGGTCTACCACCAGTCCAACAACCCCGACGGTGACGCGCCGTTCGCCGACGTCTGGGGCCCGCGCTACCCGTCACCGGAGAGGTTCGCGGAGCAGGCGAAGAGCACGACCAAGCCGCTGATCTTCGGCGAGTACGCGCACGCCATGGGCAACAGCCTCGGCAACTTCCGCGAGTTCTGGGAGATCATCAGGGCCAACCCGCAGACGCAGGGCGGGTTCATCTGGGACTGGGCCGAGCAGAACATCAGGCAGAAGACCCTGATCACGCCCGACACGTCCGGCAACGACATCACCGCGCTGCTGTCCGGCGCGCCGAAGCTCGTCGACGGTCACCGCGGCAAGGCGCTGTCGTTGTCGGGGCTCGACGACTTCGTCGAGGTCTACCGCGACCGCAAGCTCGACAT
This sequence comes from Lentzea flava, assembly GCF_014648475.1. Classification (GTDB taxonomy): domain Bacteria; phylum Actinomycetota; class Actinomycetes; order Mycobacteriales; family Pseudonocardiaceae; genus Lentzea; species Lentzea flava. The sequence goes on from NZ_BMRE01000005.1 coordinate 217,839, forward strand.
CACCGGCACCGCGCTGACGCTCGACGCGTGGGTCAAGCCGGGCAGGTGGACCGGGCAGTTCCCGATCATCGCCAAGGGCGACCACCAGTGGACGCTCAAGATGAAGAACGAGACCACGCTCGAGTTCTTCATCCACAGCGGCACCTGGCGCGCGGTGCAGGCGAAGGTGCCGGCCGACTTCTACGGCAAGTGGCACCGGGTCAGCGGTACGTACGACGGTGCCGCGCTGCGGCTGTACATCGACGGCGCCGAGGTCGGGAACCTGCCGTTCACCGGCGCGATCGACTACTCGGCGGCGGACGTGAACATCGGCCGCGACTTCGAGATGTCGTGGAACGACCCGTCCACCGTCACCCGGCTCGCCGCCGGTGACGTCGACGACGTGCGGATCTACGACCGGGCGCTGTCCGCGGCCGAGCTGAACGCTTCCGCGCCCGTCGGTGGAGCCGTGCTGGCGCTCGACTTCGACCGCGTCCAGGAGAAGGGCACGCACTTCGCGTACGGGTCGACGCTGTCCGGTGTGGACGGTCTGATCAACACCGACCGCACGCCCCAGCCCGAGACCCTGCAGATGGCGTGGGCACACCAGCCGATCCGGTACGCCTACTCCGGCGGAGTGCTGTCGGTGACCAACGAACGCCAGTTCACCGGCACCGACGACCTCACCCTGCGCTGGCGGGTCACCGAGGGCTCGCGGACGGTCAAGAGCGGCGAACAGCCGTTGCGGGTGGCCGCCGCCTCGACCGCGCAGATCTCGCTGCCGGTGCCGGTCAACGACGCCGACCGCGAGCGGTTCCTCACCGTCGAAGCGGTGACGTCCGGGCACGTGCTGGCGCACGACCAGTTCTCGCTGGGCGGCAGCCGGATCCCCGGCCTGGACAGGGCGCCGCTCGACTGGGCCCTCGTGTTCACCCAGGAGGACGCGAACAAGGTCACGGCCACCGCGGCCGGTGCGGCGTACACGGTCGACAAGAAGACCGGCACGCTGACGTCGATCAAGTCGTGGGGCCGGGAGCTGCTCACCAGCGGGCCGAAGCTCGACGCGTGGCGGGCGCCAATCAGCAACGAGACCTACACGTGGGGTCGCGCGGAGGGCGAGGACTGGCGCAAGGCGGGCCTCGACCGGCTGGAGACCACCGTCACCGGTGTCCGGGTGGAGAAGGACGGCGTCAAGGCCACGCGGATCGTCGTGGACAGCAGGGTCGCCGCGCCCGGTGTGAGCGGGGCGTGGTTCGACCAGACGATGGTCTACACGGTCGACACGTCCGGTGTGCTGCGGCTCGGGCACCGCGTGACGCCGCAGGGCGGCATGCGGACGTTGCCGTACCTGCCGCGGATCGGGGTCCAGCTGTCCGTGCCGGACCGCTATTCGACGTTCTCCTGGTACGGCCGGAAGGCGGAGAGCTACGTCGACCGCAAGGACGGCACACCGATCGGCGTGCACACCACGTCCGTGGCCGACCAGTACGTCGAATACCACCGTCCGCAGGACCACGGCAACCACACCGACACCAGGTGGGCGCTGCTCACCGACGGCCGCACGTCCGGGCTGCTGGTGTCGGGTGCGCGCGAGGTCAGCGTGACGCAGTACGACGACATCGAGCGGGCCGCGTACCCGTTCATGTTGCAGCGCAACAAGGGCTACTTCACGCTGCACGCGGACCACGCCGTGACCGGTGTCGGCGACACGCCGAACCCGGTGCGGCAGCGCAGCCAGGTGCGCCCGGACAGCACCTACGAGTACACGATCACCCTGCGGCCGCTGACGTCGCAGGAGGCCTGGTCGGGCCGGCCGGCGGGAGCCTGACCGGGGCTGGCACCAGGTGGCCCCGGTCCCGGCCGGGGCCACCGCTCACGCCCGTGTCCGTCCGATGTAGACGTTGCGGGCCCGGTAGACCGTCTCCGCGGCCGGGCCCGGGCTGCCGGACGAGCCCTCCATCTGCAGGTTGATGATCACCCACAGGGGCTTGCCCGCGAAGTTCTTCCCGGTGTGCTTGGCGATCCACTTGCCGTCGAGGTAGTAGTGGATGTCGACGTCGGTGCTGTTGACCTTGGTGATCCACGCCCGGTAGGTGTGCCACGAGCCGGGTGAGGACACGCCGACGCTCGAGCTGGACACGTCGCTCGACGTCCGGAAGGTGTTGGACCAGTTCCGGTTGTCCCCCTTGAACTCCAGGATGTCGCTCTCGGGCGGCCAGCTGTTGGCCCCGGTGAGCCAGAACGCGGGCCAGGTGCCGCGTGCGGACGGCGCCTGGAAGTCGCCCTTCACCTCCCAGTTGGGGAACTGGTCGTTGACGACGACGTGCTCCTTGGCGTGGACGGCGCCGGAGTGGTAGCGGATCGGCAGGTGCGGGGAGGCCCCGCTGTTGCCCTTGTCCCACGAGATCCGCGTCGCCTTCAGCGTGAGCACACCGCCGCGTGCGCGGGCGTCGTGAGGCCGGTCAGGAGAACGAACGCGAAAGTGCTTGCTGCGATTCTCATCTTTAACTGCGCAGTAAAAAGTTGCTGCCGTGTAACAGGTTCGTCGATTCGACAGCCAGTTCGATTCGACATGAACGATGTGAGGGTGTGTCTCGTTCAGAACGGGTGACCGCGCAACGCTGTAGAAAGGGCATCCTGCAGTGAAAGCCGAGTTCCACGATTCCGCTCTGCGCGACCTCTCGCCGCTGGACCGCGCGTTGTTCCAGGCGTTCGGCGCCGGACCGATCCGGGTCCCGCCGTTCCACCACGTCCACCACGCGGTCGAGAAACAGGCCGCGCGACACCCGGACCTGACCGCCGTGGAGCACCTCGGCGAGTCCATCACCTACGCCGAGCTGAACCGCAGGGCGGAGCTGCTGGCCGAGTTCCTGACCCGCGCTGGGGTGCGGCCGGGCGAGTGCGTCGGGCTGTTCCTCACCCGGTCGATCTCCATGGTCGTCGGCATTCTCGGCATCCTCAAAGCGGGTGCGGCCTACGTGCCGCAGGACGTCCGCATCGCCCCGGAAGTCCACTTGCGACACATCGTCCGGACAGCGCGGATCAACTTCGTGCTCACGACCAGCGAGCACCGGTCCAAGTTGCCGGACAGCCTCGGCACGGTCATCGCGATCGACGAGGTGCCCGACGCCAGCGACTTCCGCCGCACGCCCACCGGGAACGCGAAGATCGCGGCCGTCATCTTCACCTCCGGTACCACCGGGCGGCCGAACGGCGTGCAGGTCACGCACGCCAACCTGTGCAACGTCCTGCTCACCGCGCCGGGATGCCTCGGCGTCACACCGGGAACCAGGGTGTCGCAGCTGCTGAACATCGCGTTCGACATGGCGATGTGGGAGATCCTCGGCACGCTCGCCCACGGTGGCACGCTCGTCGTCCGCGGCAGCGACATCGAGCAGACCGCGAGCACCGTGGACGTCGTGATCGCCACGCCCAGCGTGCTGGCCTCGCTGGATCCCGCAGCGTGTAGCCGGGTTCGCACGGTCGCCGTCGCCGGCGAACGGTGTCCGCAGGCGCTGGCCGACACCTGGGCGCGCCAGGCCGTCTTCCACAACTCGTGCGGACCCACCGAGGTCACCATCGTCAACACGGTGCAGCGCTACGAACCCGGCGGTCCGCTGACCATCGGCAAGCCCGTGCCGAACACGACCGTGTACGTGCTCGACGAGAACCTGCGGCCGTGCCCGATCGGCGAGGTCGGCGAGATGTGGGCGGGCGGCGAGTGCGTCACCGCGGGCTACCTGGGTGATCCTTCGCTGACGGCGGAACGGTATCGGCCCGATCCGTTCCTGGGTGGCGATCACCTGATGTTCCGCACCCGCGACCTCGGCCGGTGGACGCGCGACGGTCAGCTGGAGCACCACGGCCGCACCGACGACCAGGTGAAGGTGCGCGGGTTTCGGGTGGAGCTCGACGCCGTGACGTCCGCGCTGGAGCGCGCGGCCGACTGCAGCCGGGCCACGACACTGCTGCACAACGGGACGCTCGTCGGGTTCATCAGCCCGGCCAGCGCGATGCCGGAACAGGCGCGCAGGGCCGTGGAAGAGCATCTGCCCTACTACTGCGTGCCCACGTTGATCGTGCCGGTCGACACGCTGCCGACCACCGAGCGCGGCAAGGTGGACCGCAGGGCGCTTCTGTCGCGTTTGGACGGACAGAAGGAAACGGTGGCATGACCTCGGTTCACGCCATCGCGCTCCCGCCGGCCGACCGCTCGCTGCGCACGATCCTGCGCCGCCGTCCGTTCACCCACCACAACCGGCTCCTGGTCGCCGTCGTGCTGGTCAACCTCTGCTTCCTCGGCTGGGCGGGTGACTCGGACCGGGTGACCGCGCTGGTCGTCGCCAACCTCACGGTGGCCGCCCTGATCCGGCAGCAGCTCGTGATCAACCTGCTCTTCAGGCTCGCCACCAGCGCGCCGAAGCACTGGCCGCTGAAGATCCGCTGGACGCTCGGCAAGGTCTACCACTTCGGCGGGATCCACGTCGGTGCCGCGATCTGCGCCACCGCCTGGTTCCTCGTCCTCGCCGCCACCACCTCGGGACCACCGTTCGTCCTGGCGCTGACGTGGACGATCATGGCCCTGCTCGGCGCGCTGGTCGTGCTCGCGCTCCCCCGCCTGCGGGCGAAGCACCACGACCTGTTCGAACGCTCCCACCGGTTCGGCGGGTGGACGGTGCTCGTGCTGTTCGGCGTGCTGGCGGCGGTGTCGAACCCCGTCTTCCTCTGGCCCCTCGCCCTCGTGGTGGCCAGTGTGGCGTTGCCGTGGCTGCGGCTGCGACGGGTTCCCGTGCACATCGTCAGCCCCTCACCGCACGTCGCGCTGGTGTCGTTCGACCACGGCGTCACGCCGTTCGCTGGCTCGTCGACGACGGTGAGCCGCAACCCGTTGCTGGAGTGGCACTCCTTCGCCAACGTCCCCGCACCGGGCCGCAGCGGCTTCCGGCTCACGATCTCCCGCGCCGGCGACTGGACGGCGAAGTTCATCGCGGACCAGCCGAGCCACGTGTGGGTCAAGGGCATCCCGACGGCGGGCGTCGGCAACATCGACAAGCTGTTCACCAGGGTCGTGTGGGTCGCGACCGGCAGCGGCATCGGCCCCTGTCTGCCCCACCTGCTCGCCGGCGACACCCCGTCGGTGCTGGTGTGGTCGACCCGCAGCCCGCGCCGCACCTACGGCGACGCGCTGGTCGACGAGATCCTCGGCGTGCAGCCCGACGCCGTCGTCTGGGACACCGACACCAGCGGCAAACCCGACCTGGTCGCGCTCGCCTACGACGCCTGCAGGCGTTTCGACGCGGAGGCGGTCATCTGCATCTCCAACAAACCCACCACCTGGCACGTCGTCGAGGAGCTGGAGGCCAGGGGGATCCCCGCCTACGGCGCCATCTGGGACTCGTGAGGAGACCACTGTGGACTATCAGACACTCGTGCTCGACGAGCTCGACGGCGTCCTCACCGTGACGGTGAACCGCCCGGCGGCGCGCAACGCGTTGTCCGAGCAGACGCTCACCGAGCTGCGCGACCTCTTCACCGGCCTCACCGGTCCGCGCGCGGTTCTGCTCACGGGATCGGAAGGGCCCGCGTTCATCGCCGGGGCGGACATCCGCGAGATGGCGACGATGACACCGGAGCAGGGCGAGACGTTCGGCGCGCTGGGCCAGGAGGTGACCCGGCGCATCGAACAGCTCCCGGTCCCCGTGATCGCGTGCGTCGACGGGTACGCGCTCGGCGGCGGCTGCGAGATGGCGATGGCGTGCGACTTCATCTACGCCACCCGCAAAGCCGTCTTCGGCCAGCCGGAGGTGCTGCTGGGTCTCATCCCCGGCTTCGGCGGCTGCGTCCGCCTGTTCCGCCGGGTCGGCGTCGCCAAGGCGCGCGAGCTGATCTACTCGGGCCGTCGCGTCGACGCCGTCGACGCACATCGCCTCGGGCTCGTGAACGAGGTCTTCGACAGCCGCGAGGAGATGTTCGCCGCCGCCCGGCGCGTGCTCACCGACATCGCCGCCAACTCCCCCGCTGCGGTCTCCGCCTGCAAGTCGGTGATCAACACCGTGGACGGCCTCGGCGTCGCCGAGGGCCTGCGAGCAGAGCTCGAAGCGTTTCGCCTGGCCTTCACCACCGACGACATGCGCGAGGGCACAGCGGCGTTCCTCGCCAAGCGCACGCCCCGGTTCCGGACCTAGGAGTGCGCCATCAACGACGACCACAGCACCCTGCTCCGCGCCCTGCACGACGGCCACGCCGAAGCGCTCTGGCGCTACGCCCTCCGCCTCACCGGCGACGAGCAACTGGCGCAGGACGTCGTCCAGGAGGCGTTGCTGCGGGCCTGGCGCAACCCGGACATCCTCGACCAGGGCACCGCGGCCTCCAAGGCGTGGCTCTACGCCGTGGCGCGCAACTACGCCATCGACGAGTGCCGCAGCGCCCGCGCCCGCTGGGAGGTCGGCTCGGCCCGCCCTCCTGACCGCCCGCGCTCCGACCACACCGACAAGACGCTGGACGCCTGGCTCATCGCCGACGCCCTGTCCCAGCTCAAACCCGAGCACAGGGTGGTGATCGTGCGGGCGTACTACCGCGGCGAGTCGATCGCCGAGCTGGCCGAAGCGCTGGAGGTGCCACCGGGAACGGTGAAGTCCCGCCTGCACTACGGCCTGCGCGCGCTGCGGCTCGCGCTGGAGGAGAACGGGGTGACCGGGCGGTGACGTGCCCGTTCCACGAGTGGGACGTGGCCTACGTGCTGGGGTCCCTGTCCCCCGGCGATCGCAAGGCCTACGAACGCCACCTCGTCCTGTGCCCTCCCTGCGAACACCAGGTGGGCGGGCTCGCGGGCACGGCGGGGCTGTTGTCCCGCGTGCCCGCCGAGTGGGCGGTGGAGTCGCTCACCGCCGCGCCGGAGGTCCCCGCGACGGTCCTGCCGCGGCTGGTGCGGACGGTCAAGCGACGCACCCTGGTGTACTCGGCGACCGCCGTGCTGGTCGCCGCCGTGATCGGCGCGGTGCTCTCGTTCCTGTTGTGTCCGTGAGCGTCGCGCAGAAAGGGCCCGAGCCGACGGCTCGGGCCCTTCCCGGCTCTCTCCTGAAAAGAGCCAGGTTCTCAGTCGTGCGGCGACTTCCCCTCGGCGGGATCGTGCACGTCGAGGCGGCCGCACATGCCGAACCGCTGCGGTCCCTCCGCGCGCATCACGTGGATGTCGGCCTCCGCGAGGTGGCCGATGTCGCCGCCCCGCAGCAGGTCCAGGTGCTCACCGGTGCGTTCGGCCGAGGCCAGCGCGCCGGAGCGCCACCGCTTCTCCCAGTCGTCCAGGACGCCCTGCTTCAGCCGCACGGCGGAGCGGTAGAAGTCGTCCAGCGCGGCGTGATCACCGTCGGCGACCCGGTGCTTCAGGTCGAGGAACCCTTCGAGGGCCAGATCGCGGCGCCGCCGGACGGACTCCTCGTCGCCTGCCCCGGCGTGCTCGGCGTAGCGCGACGCGTCGGCCAGGACCTCGGCCGGGAACGTGAACACCGCGTCTCCTGCCTCCGGCAGGCCGCTGTTCTGCATCACGACGAGGATCCGCAGCTCCTCGTCGTTGACCAGGCGGTGGATCGTGCCGGGCGTGAACCACGCGACGGTGCCCTCGCGCAGCGGTGTCTCGGCGAACCCGCGGTGGGTCAGCGTCTGCACGCTGCCCCGCCCGCCGATCACGTAGTAGCACTCCGCGCAGGTGAGGTGGACGTGCGGCGAGCCTCCGCACACGCCGTCCACCGTCGGCCAGTCGTACACCCGCAGGCCGGAGATGCCGATCCCGCCGGGAAACGGCGTCACCACGGGTGTGCCTCCACATAGGACTCCAGACGCTCGCGGTCCCACTCGCCGGAGGCGACCACGAGCCGGTAGCGCAGCGTCAGCGACTCGCCGGACGCGACCTCGACGGTGTCGAAGAAGGCGAACGACGGGTTGACCGCGGCGAACGGCGTGCTGCGCACGAACCAGTGCGTGTTCTTGTTGTCGGGGTGGTCGAGGAACAGCAGCGTCGACGCCCTGTCCACCTCGTCGTGCTGGCCGACGAACGCGAGCCACCTGGCGGCCTTGCCCATCATCTCCTGGCCGGAGCCGCCGTCGGCCGCGATGACGGTGCCGTCGGTGAACGAGCGCGGGCCGCGCCAGAAGAACCCGGTGTAACCCGCGAGCTCGCGGCCGTTGGTCGTCGGGCTGCCGAAGACCAGCGGCTCCTTGCGCAGGTTCGTCAGCGTGGTGGCGAACTCCAGCGTCCACGCGTCGTCCTCGACGTCGCGCACGGTGAACGAGCGCCGCTCGTCGACCCAGTGCTGTCCGGCCTCGGTGAACCAGGACAACAGCTCGTCGATCCGCAGGTCGTCCTCGGCGATCGTGAACTCCTCGTGCCGCATGGTGCCGACGTTCGGCAGCGCCACGTAGCCCTGGTCGCGCACGTACGTGACGCCACCCCAGAAGTTCTCGCCCGACACGTCGGTCGCAGTCATCTGGACGCCCTTGTGCCAGCGGTGGTCGTGCGGCCGGAACGCCGTCACCACGTCGCCGGCCAGCGTCCGCACCGGGTGCAGGTAGGGCTTCGGGCCCTCGAACGCCGGCGTGGACGGCCGGTGGACGTAGGTGAAGAGCTCGACGTCGCCCACCGACACGACGAGCACCTCGTCGTCCTGCCGAGTGATCACCGGGCGTTCGCCCATGGGGCACCGATTCCTTCCATCGTCGCGTAGAACGGGCTGTCCGGGCCGATCTGGCCCGCCTTCACCACGGTGCCGGTGAACGCCGAGGCGTACAACGCCGCGATGAACTCCATGGTGGTCCTCGTGTCCGCCAGCGTCACCGGTGGCGTCTCATCACTGTCCAGTGCGTCGAGGAACGCCGCCAGCTGACAGCCGTGGCTACTCACGACCGTGGACTGCTCCTCGTTCCACCGTGCCACCACGTCGTCGTGGCCCGGTGCGGAAGTGACGGTCCAGTGAGCGTCGGTGTAGCCGTAGAGGTGCTCGACCTCGACCGTGGCGTTCTCGAAGTCGAACCTCAGCTGCGAGGTCTCCCGCGGCGACAGCACCGAGTTGATCACAGAGGCGACCGTGCCGTCGGCGAAGGTCACCAGCGCCATGGAGAGGTCCTCGGTCTGCACGGCCCGCGACTGCCGGGCCGCGACGGCGCGGATCTCCTGCCACGGGCCGAGGACGGACAGCATCAGGTCGAACTGGTGGATGCCGTGGCCCATGGTCGGCCCGCCGCCCTCGCTCTCCCACGTACCGCGCCACGGCACGTCGAAGTAGGCACCGTCGCGGTACCAGAGGGTGTCGCTCTTGGCCACCAGCGACCGGCCGAGAACGCCGTCGGCGATCAGGCGCCGCAACCGGTGGGCGGCGGGGCCGAAGCGGTGCTGGAACACCGTGGCGACCCGCCCGGTCGAGCCGCGTTCGGCCGCGATCAGCGTGTCGATCTCGCTCAACGACACCGCGGGAGGCTTCTCCACGAGCACGTTCACGTTGGCGGCGAGGCACTCGAGCGCCAGCGGCGTGTGGGAGCGAGGCGGCGTGCACACGTGCACCACGTCCAGCTCCTCCACGTCGAGCAGCGTCGCGAGCCCGGGGTGCACGCGCGGCACGTTCCACTCCTGGGCGAACGCGGTCGCGCGCTGCTCGTCCACGTCCACCACGGCGACCAGCTCGACGCGATCGCCCGCCGCCCGCAGCGCCTCGGCGTGGGAGGTGGCGATGGCCCCCGTGCCGACGATGGCCGCGCGCCTCACTTCGCCGCGTCCACTTCGGACTGGACTTCCCTGATGAACGACGCTGCCGCCGCCTCGGGAGTGGTCCGGCCGAACAACACGTCCTCGGTGTGCCGCTTGAGGATCGCGTCGAGGGTGCTGGCGCCGTTCGGGGTGATCCTGGGCGGGTCGCTGACGGGCACGGTGTCGAGGTACTCCTTCGCCGCCTTGTCGGTTTCCTTGAGCTGACCGGCGATCGCCTCGCGGATCTTCAGGTTCGCGGGCACACCGCGTTCGGTCAGCAGGATCTTGGCCGCTTCCTCGTCGTTGGCGAGGAAGCTCACGAACGCCGCCGCCTCCGCGGGGTGCTTGGACCGCGACGACACCGACCAGAACATCGACGGCTTGTAGTAGGCGCCCGGCCTGCCCTGCGACTCACCCGGCAGCCGCAGCAGCTTCAGCTTCGCGCCGCTGGCCGCGGTCAGCGCGGTGAGCTGGGTGTTCCACCAGAACCCGAACACCGCGGTGTTGGTGGCGGTCGCGGACTGGTTGAGCCCGGCGGAGGCCTTCTCGACGGTCACCGACGGCGGCGGCGCGATCCCGGCCTTGGCGAGGTCGGCGATGTAGGTCCAGTACTGCGTCGCGATCTCGGGCGGCAGCACGACCTTGCCGTCCTTGTCGAACAGCGCCTTGCCCTGCTGCCGCGCCCGGATGCTCAGCCCCGCCGTGTCGTTGATGCCCGGCGACTGCACGCCGAACACCTGGCCGCCGCCGGCCTTCGACACCTGCTCGCCGATGGCCTTCAGGTCGTCCCACGACCACTTCGTGTCGTCGGGCAGCGGGATGTTGTACTTCGCGAGCAGATCCGTGTTGACCATGATCGAGTACATGCCGAGACCGACCGGCAGCCCGTACTGCTTGCCGTCGATCGCGCCGGTCGCGAGCGCCTTCTGGTCGAAGTTCGTGGTGTCGAGGTGCTTCTTGGCCTCGTTGAGGTCCAGCAACGCGCCGCGCTCGGCGTAGGAGGCGATGTACAGCTCGTCCATCTGCATGATGTCCGGCGCGTCGTTGGCCGCCATGGTGGTGGCGAGGCTGTCCCAGTAGCCGTTCCACTCCTTGAACTCACCCTTGATGGTGATGTTCGGGTGCTTCTTCTGGAACATCTCGATGACCTGCTGGGTCCGCTTGTGCCGGTCGTCCGCGCCCCACCAGGTGAAGCGCAGCGTCACCTTCTCCGTCGTCAGGTCTCCCCCGGCGTCGGAACCGGAACCGCAGGCCGCGAGCAGCGACGCGGTCAGGGACAGCAGGACGGCCAACGCGGTGCGGCGGCGAACACCTCTGAACATGTCCGTTCCTTTCGGCTACTTGCCACCGGTCGTGGCGATCCCCTTGACGAGGTACCGCTGGCCGATGAGGAAGGCGAGGAAGATCGGGATGAGGGACACGACGCTCATCGCGAACTGCGAGCCCCACGAGGTCGCGACCGTCGAGTCGACGAACGTGCGCAGGGCGACGGGCACCGTGTACATGTCGGGGTCGGTCAGGTAGATGAGCTGGCCGAAGAAGTCGTTCCAGGTCCAGATGAACGTGAAGATCGTGGTGGTGGCGAGCGCGGGCGTCATCAGCGGCAGGATGATCCGCAGGAAGATCCGCGGGTGGCCGCAGCCGTCGATGCGCGCGGCCTCGTCCAGCTCGCGCGGCAGGCCGCGGATGAACTGCACCATCAGGAACACGAAGAACGCGTCGGTGGCGAGGATCTTCGGCACGATCAGCGGCAGGAACGTGTTCACCCAGCCGATCTGGGAGAACAGCACGTACTGCGGCACGATGATCACGTGGATGGGCAGCATGATCGTGCCGAGCATGATGCCGAACCACCACCGCTTGCCGCTGAAGTGCAGCCGGGCGAACGCGTAGGCCGCCATCGAGCACGACACCAGGTTGCCGATGATGCAGCCCAGCACCACGATCGCCGAGTTGACCAGGTACGTCCCGAACGACGGGGTGAGCGCGTTCCAGCCCTCCGCGTAGTTCTCGACCTTCAGGCTGTCGAGGATCAGGCCGGGACTGCGGAAGATCTCGTCGTCGGGCCGCAGCGAGCTCACGACCATCCACAGCACCGGGTACAGCATCACGATCCCGATCAGCACCAGGCCGAGGTGCTTGGCCGGCACGATCAGGCGCCGTCGCAGAGAGGTTCGAGCGGCCGGAGGCGGCACCGCCGGTGCGGGCCGCGGAGACGTCACTGGTCGGCGCACATCAGTCGTCATAGAACACCCAGTACTTCGCCGCCCAGAAGTTGATCGCGGTGAACGCCGCGATGATCAGGAGCAGGAACCACGCCAGCGCGGAGGCGTACCCCATGTCGAACCGGCTGAAGCCCTGCTGGTACAGGTAGAGCGTGTAGAACATCGTCGAGTCGGACGGCCCGCCCGTGCCGTTGGAGACGACGAACGCCTGCGTGAACGACTGGAAGGCGTGGATGATCTGCAGCACCAGGTTGAAGAACACGATCGGCGAGAGCAGCGGCAGCGTGATCCGCCAGAACTGCGACCACCTGCTCGCCCCGTCGATCGCGGCGGCCTCGTAGTACATGGCCGGGATCTGCCGCAGCCCCGCGAGAAAGATGATCATCGGCGATCCGAACGTCCAGACGTTCAGCACGATGAGCGTCGACAACGCGGTGTCCGGGTCGGAGATCCAGCCCTTGCCCTCCACGCCGAAGAACCCCAGCACCCGGTTCACCAGGCCGTCGGTGCCGAAGACCTGCGTCCACAGCACCGCGATCGCCACGCTCGACCCGAGCAGCGACGGCAGGTAGAACGCCGACCGGTAGAACGCCAGCCCCCGCAGCCCGCGGTCGAGCAGCAGCGCCACCCCCAGCGCACAGGCGAGCTGCAGCGGCACCGACACCAGCACATAGGTGAACGTGACGCCCAGCGCGTTGTGCAGCCGCTCGTCGCTGAGAATGCGGGCGAAGTTGTCGAATCCGATGAATCTCGGGGGCTGGATGAGGTTGTACTTGGTGAACCCCAGGCCGAAGGACGCGAGCACAGGCCCGATCGTGATGAAGACCAGCCCGGCGAACCAGGGCGCCAGGAACCAGAAGGCGGCTTTGTTGTCGCGCTTGCGCACCTGAACGCCGCCCCGGCGCAGCTGGCGCAGTTCGTCTAACGCGCTCATGAACTCCTGACCCCGTCGGCTGGAAAACGCTTTCCGGAGTCTGCAACGGGGCATCCTGAGCGTCAAGCAACGCAGTCGAACGGCGTCGAACGGCGTTGTCGAACGGAGATCTCCCCGTTCGACAACGGTCCTCTGTGGACTATGCCAGCACACGCACCGAAAGGCCACCGGGGCCGTAACAGCCCTGCACCCGATGCGCACCGCCCGCCACGGTGATCTGGGCGAACCTGCCGAGCAACGCGGGCGCGGCGAGCACCGGCAGCACGGCGCCGACGCGCACGTCCCCCAGCGTGAGCTCCAGTGTGCCGCCGCTGAGGAAGATCGGGCGCGCGGAGGTCAGCACCGCGCAATCGCGCCGCGCGGTCGCCGCCAGCGTGGTGCCGGAGCTCTGCCGGTAGCCCCGCACCCTCACGGCGTCCGCCAGCCGCAGCGTGCCCGCGCGGACGTGGACGTCGCCCCTGCCGAGCGCGGACGGTGACGCGGCCACCAGCGTGCCGCCCTCGACGCGGGTGTCGCCGGTGTAGGTGTTGGCACCGGCCAGCGTCAGTGTGCCGGTGCCGCGCTTGACCAGCCCGCCACGACCGCCGATCGCGTTGTGCCAGGTGTCGGCGGCGTGGAAGCCACCGCGGTTGGAGTCCATGTCGACCCGCACGTCCGCGTCGAACGCGCCGAAGCCGTCGGCCGCGGCGAAGAGGTTCAGCCGGCCCCAGTGCTCGGGACCGTCGAGCAGCGCGTGCCCGGACGGCAGCGCGGTCGTGCGCAGGACCTCGCGCCGCTGGTTCGCGGTGAGGTACGGCTGCCGGGTCTCCAGCAGCACCTCCGCGCCCTTCGGCACCGTCATCGGGATCCGCTTGCCGGTCTTCGGCAGGTTGTAGGTCAGCAGCGGGGCGACGAGCCGGGCGTTGGCCTCGCGGTCGGCGTACGGATCGGTGGCGAGGTCTGCCGAGTGCGCGTACTCGAAGAGGTCCGTGCCGGCGTGCTGGCGGAAGTACTCGTTCGCCTGCGTCCTGGCGGCGGCCTTGAGTGCGGCGTTCTGCGGGTCGGCGAGCGTGGCGGCGGCGAGCGCGGTCGCCAGGATCCGGCCGCCGATCACGTCGGCCGGCGAGTGCATGCCCGCCGTGATCCGCAGGTCGGCCAGGTCGAACGCCCTGGTCACGAGCTCCTGGAAGCGTTCGGGGATCGCGTAGGCGAGCGCCAGGCAGGCCAGGTGCAGCGCGTTGGTGTGCCCGCTCGGGTAGCCGCCGTCCTCGGCCGGCTTCGTGCTGCGCTGCCGCAGCAGTTGCGGGGCCACCACGACGTCCGTGCGGTACACCGGGTAGCCGAACTCGTCGGTGGCCCCGGTGGGGCTCACCGTGCTGTCCGGGCTCAGCCGCCACGGCCGCGGGTACTGGTAGGCGAACTTCGACGGGTTGCCAGAGGCGAACGGCCCGCGCACCGTGTTGACCAGGGTGACGACCTGCCCCAGCGCGGAGTCCGGCGAACCCGCGCCGAGCGCCGATCCCGCCGGGGCGTCCGGCGGCAGCTTGTCGTCCACAGTGGACGGCGGGGTGCCGTCCGGCGCCTCGGTGATGCCGGTGACGGCCTTGGCGCCCGCCCGGTACGCCTCGGCCAGCGGGCCGAGTCCGCCGATGGCGGCGTAGCTCTGGTGCTGACGGTCCACGATGAACGCTCGCTTGGCCTGATCGGCGGTGCGTGCCCTGGTGATCCGCGCGACGTGGCGGACGTTGGCGGTGAGCACGTCCCGGTTGAGCACGACTCCGTTGTCCCAGCTGCTGCCGGTGCGCCAGAAGTCGTGCATCCCGCACAGGATGCGGACCGCGGCGTTGGTCTCCGGCGTCTGGTTGGCGGGCACGTTGGTGCGATAGGAGTCGACGAACGGCGCGGCGCCCGTGGGCAGCTCGGCGGCGTTCGCTACGAGGGCCAGGTCGAGCGCCGTCGGGCCGATCAGCAGGCCGGCGGACAGCATCGCCGATCGGCGCAGCAGCGTCCTGCGGTCGAACGCGTCGGCGGTGGTCATGTTAACGCTCCCAACAGTCCTTCAGGGACACGTCTGGCGGCACGGGGAATGTCGTGCAGAATACGGAACGGAACTGGACGGTACTCGAACGTAAGGAGGTGTGAGCGTTAACAGTTCACGCTGCGGCAACGCGCAGGACCGGCTCGCCGCCCACATCGCCCGCCGGGTGACCCACCACCGCCGTGAAGAACGGGGTGCGCACCCGCACGCCGTCCGGGACCTCCTCGGCCGTCACCTCCAGCGCGACGGGTTCCGGCCCGTAGCAGAGGGCGAAGACGGCGCGTCCGTGCGGCGAGGAGACGATCGGCTCGGCCAGCACGTGGTTGGTCGCGATCACGCGACGCCAGCCCGCGTCCGGGTTGCCGTAGCCCCGCGGGTCGTCGCCGAGCCAGAACGACAGCTGCTCCTGGGTCATGCCGGCGGTGCGCGGGTTGTTGAAGTACGCGGGGCCGTCCGGCGGATTCTCCACGCGCAGACCGGCGGCCGCGCTCAGCGCGAGCCCGCCCGCGAGCAGCGTCCCGGAGGTGCTGAGAGCCCGCCACGCGTCACCGAGATCGAACGGTTCCCCGCCCGGCTCGCTCACCGTCCGGATGCGACGCTGCCGCGAGCCTTCCGCCGTCGCGTAGGGCAGGCCGGCGAGGAAGGTCAGCTCCGCGTTGACGGGCAGCGCCGCGCGGTCGAGCACCGCGACCAGGAAGAGACGCTCGCCGTCGGTGACGTACAGCTGCTGCACGGAGAGCATGACCTGCTCCCAGGTCACCACGGCCTTCGTCACCAGCTTGGCACCCAGCCCGTCCTCGGCCGCGTCGCGCACCCTGACCGGCCCGAGCGGACGGGTGAGCAGCGTCCTCCTGCCGTCGGCGTACTGCACCAGCGGCCCGATGCCGTGCTGGTGGTCCACGACGGACTCGATCACCGCGGTCCCGGCGGCGTCGATCAGGTAGGGCGTCAGCTGCCCCGTGAGCGAGACCGAGACCTGCCCGTGCCGCAGCGAGTAGCGGGTGTGCACGGGGGCCTGGGCCGGTGCACGGTACCACCGGTTGTCGTCGAGGAAGAACCACACCGTGGTGAAGGCGAAGTGCCCGCTCGGCACACCCGGTGTCGTCGCGCAGAAGTAGGCCACCCGTCGGTCACCGAGGTAGCGGCCGAGCTCGGCCTGGACGCGACCGCTGAAGAACCGCAGGCCGAGCATGCCCTCGCAGCCGCAGTGCTGTTCGCTGTAGCGGGGCCCGCCGTAGTCGAACCCGCGGGCCGACAGGCGCGTCTCGAGGTGCCGGGCGATCTCGTCGCCGTCGTCGAGGAAGCACTGCTCACCGCTCACCTGGTAGGCCCTCGCCAGGAACGTGAGCGAGATGGGCAGGTAGTTCTGGTCGTGCCCGGCGCCGTGCTCGACCGGCAGGCGCAGCTCGCGGTCGACGACGCGCTTGGCCCTGATCTCGCTGTGGTACAGGAACATCGCGTCGTCCACGATGGACTTTTCGGACAACAGGCGCCCCAGCGTCAAACCGGCCACCACGGCACCGATCGCCTGGTTCGCCGTCTGCTGGGGGTTGACCATGCTCGCCTCGGTGAGCCAGCGCCAGAAGCCGGTCGCCACCTCCGCCAGCGCGGTCCACCGGGCCTCGGTGATCACCTCGCGGCCGAACTCGAGCACGTTCACCGCGTGCAGCAACGCCCACACGGTGCTCGGCCAGTCGCCGAAGGGGTGCTCACCGGCCTCGAGCACGTACCGGGCGTACGGCAGCCCGCTGTCGCGCACGAGCAGGAACGGCTCGCCGGGGTTGTCGGTGCGGAAGATCCGTTCGGCCAGCACGAAGTCCAGGCCGCGCCGGGCCGCGTCCACCAGCTCGGGGTCGCGCCGGTCGCCCCGGTACCAGGCCAGGCACAGCAACGAGACCACGCCCAGCGCCATGTCACCGATGTCGTCGGCAGCGGCAGGATCCTCCAGGTTGCCGTCAGGGCGCTGCCGGGCGAGCACCTGGGACACGGCTCTGGCGAGCACCGTCCTCAGCTCTTCGTCGTCGTCCGGCAGGTCGTGCACGCTCGCGTGCTGGCTCGGCAGATACACCGCGGCGGCGGTCATCGGTACTCCTCGCGGGGCGCTCGCCCAAGATCGTTTGTGCTGGTGGGCGTGCGTGGCCGGAGTGCGTCACCTCTCCTTCGTCGTCGTGGGCGTCGCGGCTGGGACCCGCCTTGTTGGTTTAAACGTAAACTTGTTCACCCGGTCGGAGTCAAGACGCAAATCGCCGGAATTCCTTGGGCAACAAGGTTTACAGAAGTTGTTCTTGACAGCCGGGTGGCCGGTTCCTACAGTCCCGGAAAGCGCTTTCCAGATCCCTGGGACGGACCACTGGAACTGCGCCGTGCGTGGCATCGGCAAAGCGACCGAACGGTCCAGCGATGACGTCCCAGGAGTGGCTCACATGTCAGATGACAGCGGCGTTGCCGTGCTCGATCCGCCTGTCAGCGAGCAGGCGGCACCACCACCGCCGCGGCGCAAACGCAAGCGGCACAAGCACAACCTCGCCGGCTACGGGTTCCTCGCGCCCTGGCTGATCGGCCTGTTCGCGTTCACCCTGATCCCGATGGTGTACTCGCTGTACCTGTCGCTGACGAGGTTCAACCTGCTCACCGCTCCACAGTGGATCGGGTTCGAGAACTACACCCGGCTGTTCTCCGACGAGCGGTACCTGCAGTCCATCAAGGTCACGCTGCTGTACGTGGTGACGTCTGTACCGCTCAAGCTCGCCGCGGCACTGCTGGTCGCCGTCGCACTGAACCGCGGGCTGAGGGCGCTCGGCTTCTACCGGGCGACGTTCTACCTGCCGTCGCTGCTCGGCGCGAGCGTCGCGGTGTCGGTGATGTGGCGGCAGATCTTCTCCCGCGACGGTCTGGTCAACCAGTTCCTCGGGCTCTTCGGCGTCCAGGGCGCCGACTGGATCGGCGACCCGCGCTACGCGATGTGGACGCTCGTGCTGCTGTCCGGCTGGCAGTTCGGCACTCCGATGCTGATCTTCCTGGCCGGGCTCAAGCAGCTGCCCCAGGACCTCTACGAGGCGGCGGCCATCGACGGCGCCGGGCGGTTCACGGTGTTCTTCAAGATCACGCTGCCGCTGCTGTCCCCCATGGTCTTCTTCAACCTGGTCCTGGAGACGATCAACGCCTTTCAGACCTTCACCCCGGCGTACGTGATCTCGAACGGGCTGGGTGGTCCGATCGACTCGACGCTGCTGTACACGCTTTACCTGTACCTCAAGGGATTCGGCAGCATGCAGATGGGCTACGCCTCCGCGATGGCGTGGGTGCTCTTCGCCGTGATCGGCCTCTTCACGGCGATCTACTTCTGGTCGGCCCGCAAGTGGGTGAACTATGCAGACTAAGAAGAAGGTCCACTGGCGGGCGCACGCCGTGCTGATCGTCGTGCTCGTGGCGATGATCTACCCGATGGTCTGGCTGGTCGGCGCGTCGTTCAAGCCGGAGAACCAGATCTTCAGCACGATGAACCCGCTGCCGCTCAGCTTCACGATCGCCAACTACATCAGCGGCTGGACGGCCACGGGCACCTCGTTCACCGTCTACCTGGGCAACTCGCTGACGGTCTCGCTCTGCACGGTGGTCGCGAACGTGGCCTCCTGCTCGGTGGCGGCCTACGCGTTCGCCCGCTTGGACTTCGCGTTCCGCAGGTTCTGGTTCGGGCTGATGCTCGGCACGATGATGCTGCCGTTCCAGGCGACCCTGATCCCCCAGTACACGATCTTCTTCAACCTGAACTGGGTCAACACGTTCCTGCCGCTGGTGGTGCCGTACCTGCTGGCCTACGACGCCTTCTTCATCTTCCTGATGGTGCAGTTCATCCGCGGCATCCCGCGTGAACTGGACGAGGCGGCGGCACTGGACGGCGCCGGCCACGTCCGGGTCTTCTTCAGCGTCATCCTGCCGCTGCTGAAACCGGCGCTGCTCACCACGACGATCCTGACGTTCATCTGGACGTTCAACGACTTCCTGCGCCAGCTGGTCTACCTGTCCGACCACTCGCGCTACACCGCGCCGCTCGGCCTCAACGCGTTCGTCGACCGCGCCAGCGGGTCCAGTTACGGCGGCATGCTCGCGATGTCGGTCGTCACGCTCGTGCCCACCGTCGCCGTCTTCCTCGTCTCGCAACGCCGTCTCGTCGACGGCGTCGCCACCACCGGCATCAAGTAACGCCTTTTCGCCGCCAAGAAAGGGAAACCACATGTCCATTTCCAGGAGAGGGCTCTTCGGCCTGGCCGGTGGTCTCGCCGCCGCCTCCGTCGCCGGGTGCGGTTTCGCGCCGACCAGCAACGGTGGCGCTGCGAACAACTCGCTCACGTTCCGCTGGTGGGGCGGCGAGGCGCGCAACAAGGCGTACCAGAACGCCCTGCAGATCTTCACGCAGAAGAACGGCACGAAGGTCGACGCCCAGTACTCCGGCTACGACGGGTACTTCAACAAGCTCAACACCGAGTTCGCGGGCGGCAACCCTCCGGACCTCTTCCAGATGGACACCGCACTCGTCAGCACCTACGCGGCCAAGGGCGTGCTGACCGATCTCTCCCAGTACATCCCGAACACGATCCACCTGGACACGCTCTACCCGGCGGTGCGCGGGGCGGGCGCGGTGGGCGGCAAGACCTACGGCGTGCCTTCCGGGTCGGGCTACGCGCCGGTCCTCTACGACAAGACCCTGTTCGAGCAGGCCAAGATTCCCGTCCCCGCCGACACCTGGACGTGGGACGACTTCGGCCGCATCGCCGGTGAGATGTCGAAGGCCTTGGGACAGGGCAAGTACGGCGCGCTCGACGCGTCCAAGGACGACTCCGGCGCGCTGCAGCCGTGGCTGCGCCAGCGCGGCAAGGACCTCTACAACGACGAGGGCAAGCTCGCGTTCACCAAGGACGACCTCGCCGAGTGGTTCGCCATGTGGGACAAGCTGCGCAAGGCCGGTGCGATCTGCCCGCCCGAGATGCTCGCCAACACCGACTCCGCGGCCGGCAACCACCCGCTGATCGCGGGCAACATCGCGATGACCAACGGCTGGGGTCTCGCGCAGATGCAACCGCTGACCCAGCACACGCTCGACATCGTGCTGGTGCCGCGCGGAAGCAACGGCAAGACGGGCCAGGCGCTCAACGGCGGTGTGCTGCTGTGCATTCCGGTCAAGAGCAAGAACCCGGAGGCCGCGGCCAAGCTGATCGACCTCTTCGTCAGCGATGTCGACGCGATCAAGGCGATGGCCCTGTCGCGCGGCATCCCGCCGTCGGCCAAGGCGCTGGAGGCCTTGGCGCCGTCGCTGAGCGCGGCGGACAAGCGGGACGTCACGTACGCGCAGTACGTCGCCGACGAGGTGGCGAAGGACGGGCTGCCCAACGCTCCGACCGCGCCACCCGGCTACAACGACGCGAAGACGGCGCTCGACGCGGCGGCCAAGCAGGTCGCGTTCGGCAAGATGTCCATTCCCGACGCGGTCGCGCAGTACTTCCGCGACGCCGAGGCAGCACTTCAAGGGGCCAAGTAACACAGTGCTGGACAAACCCGGGGTGGAAGTCGAGAGCACGGATCTGTTCGTCGGCACGGAGTCCGCGCCACGTCAGCTCGTCCGGGTCGCGGTCACCGTGCCGCGGCCGGAGCCGGCGTGGGTGCGGATCACCGGGCCGCTGATCCGCACACCGGAACCGGTGCGGGTGGCGGCGGGTCCGGACGAGGTCGTGGCCGAGGTCGGCGTGGTGTTCTCCGCGCCGACCACCGCGGGCACGTCCTATCCGGCGACCGTCGTCGTCGCGCCGGTCAGCGGTGCCCCGCCGTTCGCCTGGGACGTCACCGTGACCGTCGCGGAGACCGGGTGGACGATGTGGATGGTCTCGCACTTCCACTACGACCCGGTGTGGTGGAACACCCAGGCGGGCTTCACCGAGACGTGGCTCGACCTGCCGGGCGCGCAGGCGAAGCGGATGCCGTTCCAGCTCTCGGCGTTCGACCTGGTGCGCGCCCACCTCGACGCCGCCCGCGAGGACGAGGACTACCGGTTCGTGCTCGCCGAGGTCGACTACCTCAAGCCGCACTGGGACGCGTTCCCCGGTGATCGCCACGACCTGCGCCGGTTCCTGCGCGAGGGCAGGATCGAGATCGTCGGCGGCAACTACAACGAGGCCAACACCAACCTGACCCACCCGGAGTCGACGATCCGCAACGCGGTCCACGGCGTCGGGTTCCAGCGCGACGTGCTGGGTGCCGATCCGCAGTCCGCGTGGATGCTCGACGTGTTCGGGCACGACCCGTCGTATCCGGGGCTGATGGCGGACGCGGGGCTGACGTCGAGCGTGTGGGCGCGCGGGCCGTGGCACCACGTCGGGGCCAAGCGGCACACCGGTGACATCACCAGGATGCAGTTCCCGTCCGAGTTCGAGTGGATCTCGCCGAGCGGCCGCGGTGTGCTCACCGCCTACCTGGCCGACCATTACGTGGCCGGGTGGGACATCGAGCGCAAGTCCGATGTGGACGAAGCGATGGCGGAGGCCTACCGCCAGTTCTCCACGTTGCGCAAGGTCGCGGCCACGCGCAACGTGCTGCTGCCGGTCGGGCATGACCACAACGTGCCGTCCCGGTTCTGCACGGAGATCCACCGCGAGTGGAACGCCCGGTACGTCTGGCCGCGCTTCGTCGTCGGGCTGCCCCGCGACTTCTTCGCCGCGGTGCGGTCCGACGCCGCCGCGCGTTCGGTGACGTTCAGCCCCCAGACCAGGGACATGAACCCGGTCTACACGGGCAAGGACGTCTCGTACATCGACACCAAGCAGGCGCAGCGCGCGGCCGAGGTGGCGGTGCTCGACGGCGAGCGGATGGCGGCGCTGACCACGTTGCTGGGAGGCGGACATCCCGCTTTCGCACTGGACAAGGCCTGGCGTCAGCTGGTGTACGGCGCGCACCACGACGCCATCACCGGCACCGAGTCCGACCAGGTCTACGTCGATCTGCTCACGGGGTGGCGGGAGGCCGACGAGCTCGGCCGTTCGGTGCTGGGTGACGCGATCGAGCACCTGGCGTCCCGTGCCGACACGACGGGACCGGGCGAGGCGGTGATCGTCGTCAACACCCTGGCGTTCGCGCGTGACGCCGTCACCACCGTCACGGTTCTCCTGCCCGGATTCCGCGGTGCTCGCGTCACGGACGCCGACGGCCACGAGGTCTCCGCGGCGACCGAGGCGGTGGTCCGGCACCCGGACCGCACGCTCGAACTGACGCTGACGTTCGTGGCGCGGCAGGTCCCCGCGAACGGCTACCGGGTCTACCGCGTGGTCGACGCCCCCTCGCTGCCGCCGTTCTGGATGCCGAAGACCGGCACTTCCATCTCCTCGTCCTCGTTCGTCGTGGAGGCCGATCCCGAGCGCGGTGGCGCGTTGTCCCGCGTGTACGACGTCGCCGCCGGACGCGAACTGCTGCGGCCGGGCGGCCTCGCGGCGGAAATGCTCGTGCAGGAGGAACACCCCGGTCATCCGGTGTGGGGCGAGGGGCCGTGGCACCTGCTGCCAAAGGGCCCCGGCGCCACCGCCGGACAGGCCGACGTGCACGTCGAGACGAGCCCCGCCGGCGAACGGATCGTCAGCCGCACGCTCCTCGGTGACCTGCGGATCACCCAGCACGTGACGCTGTGGCGTGATCTGCCGCGCATCGACATCCGGTCCTTCGTGGACGGTTCCATCGGCCAGGACCGGTTGCTGCGCAGCAGGTTCGCCTTCGACCTGCCGGGCGCGCTGCCCGTGGCCGAGATCGGGTTCGCCGCGGTCGGCCGGTCGTTCGGCTTCCCGGACGTCGACGCGGCCACGCACCTGTGGACGCTGGACAGCCCGGCACACACCTGGGCCGGCCTCTCCACGCCCGTGAAGTTGCGTCTGTCCAACGGTGATCTGCACGCCATCGGTGTCGCCGAGGTCGTCGCCGACGACGCTCGGGAGCTGATGGCCGCGCTGGTCGCCAAGGGCGTCACCGCGACGTGCACGCGTCCGGAGGGTCCGCGCTACGGTTCCCTCGACGTCGACTCGAACCTGCCCGACGTGCGCATCGCCGTCGGCCACAACGAGTTCACCGCCGCGGTGCTCGACAGCGCGCCCGAGTACCGCCCGGCACTCGACGAGACCGGCAGGGTGTTCGTCCCGGCCTCGTATCCGCGGGCCCAGCAGTGGGTGGCGAACGCCGACCTGCGCGGCCCGCGCGACCTGCCGGTGCTGATCGTCACCGACGTCGAGGCGTTGATCGCCGACCTCGCGGACGCGTGCGTCGAGGTGGCGGGACCGGGCGGTACGACGGATCCCGCGACCGACCACTCGGTGGCCGTGGTCAACCGCGGCACGCCGGGGTTCGTCGTGGCCCCGGACGGCACGCTGCACGTGTCGCTCATGCGGTCGTGCAGCGGCTGGC
This sequence comes from Lentzea flava, assembly GCF_014648475.1. Classification (GTDB taxonomy): domain Bacteria; phylum Actinomycetota; class Actinomycetes; order Mycobacteriales; family Pseudonocardiaceae; genus Lentzea; species Lentzea flava. The sequence continues at coordinate 241,163 of NZ_BMRE01000005.1, forward strand.
CGGCCGAGGTGTGGATCGACGGCGACCGCCGCACCGTGCCGGACGGGTCGAGCTTCGCCTGGCAGCACTGGTCCCACACGTTCGAGCTGAGCCTCGTCACCGGTGCCGGGGACTGGCGCCAGGCCGGGTTCGCCCGCGCCGGGCAGGACGTCAACCATCCGGTGCACGCCCGCCACGTGCCGTCGACCACCGGTGACCTGCCGCGCGAGCTGAGCCTGCTGACCGTGTCGCCGCCCGGCGTGCTGCTCACCGCGGCGAAGACCCGCGGCAACCCGCTCGCGTCCTGCACCGACGACCACGGATCCGACCTCGCCGTGCGGGTGTACGAGTCGACCGGCACACCGGTGACGGCCACCGTCTCGCTGCACGGAGGCGTCGAGGCGGCGTATCGGACGGACCTGCTGGAGGAACGGGACCTCGAGCAGCTGACAGTCCACTCAGGACGGGCCGAGGTCGCGCTCGGCGCGGCCGATGTCGCGACGCTGCGGCTCGTACCCGCCACCGCGCTCCCCCACACGCCCGTCGAGTCCGTGGAGCCCGTCCAGCCGATCTACACGAAGTACTGGCGCCACAACGCTGGTCCGGCCCCGATCGGCAACCTGCCGGTGACCGTGCACGTCACCCCGTCGTTCACGCGGCTCGCCCCCGGCACCACCGGCCGGGTGCGCCTCACCATCAGCTGCAGCGGCACCCCGGCCAAGGGACGCCTCGACTTCACCGACGGCCAGTCGTGGGACTACGACCTCGCCGCCGGTGAGTTCGCCGAGTTCACCGCCACCGTCAAGGCCCGGCCCGGCCGTCACCTGCACTCCGCCCGCATCCGCGACCACCTCGGCCAGGTGCTGGAGGACACCGTCGAGGTGGTGTCCGGTCCCACCACGGACCGGACGCTGGTCGACGTCCTGCTCAGGGCAGGTGCTCTGCTGCTGGCCCCCGGTGAGCACTCGCTGCTGCCGGTGACGCTGCTCAACCGGGTGCAGAGCGAGGTGCACGGCGAGGTCACCGTGGTCAGCCCGTTCGGCACCTGGGGAGACGACGTCACCATCGGTCCGCGCACCCAGCCGTTCGTGATCCCGCCCGGAGGCAAGATCACCGTGCCCGTGACGGCCACCGCGGCACCCACCGCCCGTCGCGGCGGGCACTGGTGGACGCTGGTGCGGGTGGCCGCTCACGGCAGGCTGTACTACTCGCCCGCGATTCCCGTCAGCGTGAGGTGACGATCACCCAGGGCGCGGTAGGTGAAGCTGTCGAAGTCGGCCCACGAGTGGCTCGGCTCGCCGTCGCTGGTCGCGTACAGTCCGATGTGGACACCGGTGAACCCGCCCGCGACCGGCGTGCTGAGGAACCGTCCGTCGAACGCGGGCCCCAGCAGCTGCCACTCGCCGGAGCCGGACGCGACCAGCGCCTGGTGGTCCTGGCCCACCGCCTCGAACCCCAGGCGCACAGGTCCCTCCTCCACCACCGCGGTGGCGAGCACCTCCTCACGTCCGCGGATCCGGCGCACGAGGGTGACCTCGCGGTCCGCACCGAGCAGCAACCGGAGGTGGTTGTCGTTGTTCTGCAACAGCACCAGCCCCGCCGCTTCGGCCGGGCCGGCCGGTGCGAACTCCAGCACGCACGACGCGTGGAAGCTCTGGTGCTGCTGGCGCCGCACCAGCGCGCTCGGCGTGACGAGGCCGGTGATCGACTCCGGCCGCAGGCGCAGCCGCAGGTGGCCTGGGCGTTCGGTGAGCGACCAGAACTTCTCCTCCGGTGTGCGCAGGAACATCCAGGCGGGGCCGAGGTCCGGCGCGTCGAAGTCGTCGGTCGGCTGGGGCTCCGACCACGGGTGCACGAGCAGGTCAGGCACGGGATAGGCGGCTTCGACGCGTCCGGTGCCGGGACTGAACACCGGCCCGCCGTTCTCCCACGACACCGGCACCAGGAAGGTCTCACGGCCCAGGTTGTAGTAGTAGCCGCCGTACGGCCGGGTCGCCAGCAGCACCGCGTACCACTGGCCGTTCTGCGTGCACACCAGGTCCGCGTGTCCGGCCGCCGCGATCGGGTGGGAACGGCCGAGGTGACGATGGGTCAGCACCGGGTTGAGCGGCGAGCCGCGGTAGGGCCCGGTGACCTCGTCGGCGAACGCCACGACCACCGAGTGCTCGAAGTCCGTGCCGCCCTCCGCGCACAGCAGCACGTACCGGCCGTCCACTTTGTACAGGTGTGGCGCCTCGGCCCACACGGCGTCGTGCATCGCGCCGTGGAACAGCACGTGCTCCTCGCCGATCAGCGAGAGCGAGCCGGCGTCGAACTCGCGGAGGTAGACCTCGGTCCGGCCGTCGCGGACCTCCCTGGTGGCGGTCCACCAGGCGCGTCCGTCGTCGTCGAAGAACAGCGACGGGTCGAACCCCGCGGCCTCTGGCAGCCAGTGCGGCTCCGACCAGGGCCCCTCGGGATCCGTGGCCGTCACCACGAAGTTGCCGCTCTTCCCCGTGCCGCCGACCAGCGTGCACACGACGTAGAACACGCCGTCGTGGTGCCGGATCGTGGGCGCGTACAGGCCACCGGAGGCACGGACGCCCTGCAACGGCAGCTGCGACGGCCGGTCCAGCACGTGCCCGGCGGGACGCCAGTGCACCAGGTCCCGGCTGTGGTAGAGCGGCAGGCCGGGGAAGTACTCGAAGGTCGAGGTGACGAGGTAGTAGTCCGGTCCCACCCGGCACACCGACGGATCGGGGTGTGAGCCGGGCAGGATCGGGTTCTGAAACTGTGTCAAGTGGACACTCCAGCTACGGGTTGATCCTGGTGTACGCGGGCTTCGGCCTCAGGTTGGAGTCGAAGAGGCAGGCAGCGCCCTCACCGGGGAACGTGCCCGGCACCCACGAGTGGCGATCGGTGTAGCCCCACGTCGTGAATTCCACGCACCGCGAGACGGCGTGGCAGTCGTCCCAGATCTGTTTGAACATGGTCGCCTGCTGGTTCAGCTTGTTCTGGTCGACGGGCAGCGGGATGCGCACGTCGGCCTCGGTGATCGCGATGTCGACGCCGAGCGCGGCCAGCCGCTGGAGGTTCTGCCGGAAGCCGGACGGGTAGCCGTACTTGGTCGCGAGGTGCGTCTGAATGCCGACGCCGTCGATGGGCACGCCCTGTTGCTTGAGCGTGCGCACGAGGTTGTACATGGCGTCGCTCTTGGCGTTCATGCCTTCGGTGTTGTAGTCGTTGATGTACAGCTTCGCCGACGGGTCGGCGGCGCGGGCGGCGCGGAACGCCTCGGCGACGAAGCCGTCACCCAGCCGCGTCTGGAAGATCGACTGCCGGCGCGAGCCGTTCTCCTCGAAGATCTCGTTGACGACGTCCCACGCGCGGATCTTGCCGCGGTAGCGGCCCATCTCGGTGTTGATGTGCTCCCGGACGACGTTGCGCAGCTCCGCGCCACCCAGGTTGTTCAGCCAGTTCGGGTACTGGCTGTGCCACACGAGCGTGTGCCCGCGCACGGACTTCCCGTTCTGCTGCGCGTAGTTGACGATCGCGTCGGCACCGGACCAGTTGAACTGGCCGCGGTTCGGTTCGACGACCGCCCACTTCATCTCGTTCTCGGGCGTGACGCTGTCGAACTCCCGCGTCAGCACCGAGCGGTAGTCGGCCTGGCTGCCCAGGGGCCCCGCGGCCACCGCGCTGCCCACGTACCGGTTGGTGATGTCCTTCAACGGTCCCGCCGCCGACGCGGGAACCGCTTGACCCACCGCGATCGCGGCCGCCGCCGCCGCAATCGCGAGGATCCTCCTGCCAAGGGGTGCGTGCAACTTCATTGTCGCTCCTTGAGGGGATTTGCTTACAACCGCTTGCTTTCCGGCGGTCCGAGGTAGCTCGGTCGCAGCCCGCCGGTGTCCACGACCAGCTTCTGCACCACGACGGTGGGATCGACCATCCAGAACCGGAGCACGTGCGGGCCTGGTGCGCCGATCACGTGCCGAGTGGCGGTGAGACTGACGTTGTCGGAGGTCAGGCGCTCCCACTGCCGGTTCATCCCGGTGTGGTCGGCGCCGGTCGCCGCGATGACGTCGACGATCTGGGGCGCCACGTCGTCGAACGAGACGGCATACCGAAGTCCCGGCGTCGGCAGCACAGCCGCGCGGGGCGAGAGGTACGCCCACACGGTCACCTCGCCGGGAGTCAGCAGCGTCATCCGGTACTCCAGGCGCGGTCCGCGGCCGGGTTCGTGGCTCGCCGCGGTCACCGGGAACGGCTTCATGCCCGCGCCGGTGCGGCCGATTCCGGGGATGCGCCGCCACTTCACGTCACCGGCGGCGATGTTGGCGCTGTGGTGCTCGGCCTCCATCGACACGTAGCCGTTGGCCTCGATGAAGCCCTCGCGCCACGCCCGCGGCACGTCCGGGTTGCTGATCACGGCCTCGACCGTCACCGTGCGACCGGCACCGGAGACGACAATCGGCACGCGGGTCCTGCCCTTCGGCGCCCGCGACCAGTCGACGTGCAGCTCTGCCCGCAGCTGCTTGGAGACCCTGCCCTTGCCCGGTGTGACGACGAGCCACCCGACCGCGGCGCGGATCGAGCAGTCGAACGGCTGCCCTCCCCTGTTGAAGACGTCGATGAACTGCGCCGGCTGGCTCTGGAACGGGCTGAACTCCGGCAGCACCGCGGTGTCCGAAGAGGACGGCCACCACTGGTCGGACCCGTCGATCGCCACCCCCATCTCGGCCGGTCCGGAGACCGTGATCCGCTGCACCGGCGGGAAGATCTCGTCCGGCAGCGCGACGTTGTCCTTCTCCGGCTGCTGCCACGGCGCGTTCGGGCCGTACCGCTCGACGTCGCCGTATCCGATGTGGGGCTGGGTCTGGAAGCCACGCCACTTGCCACCGGCGACCTGGGTGTTGAACCGTTCGGCCAGCGCGAGATCGTCGGCGAACCGCGCCTCTGCGGTGATCGCGAGATCGTTGGCGAGCGCCCTGCCCTGCCCGGCGTAGAAGATGTTCGTGAACTCCGCGCGCCGCAGTTCGTACAGGTTCGCGGTGGCCTTCACCTCGTACAGCACCAGCTCGAAGAACGCGTCCCGGAACGCGGCGGGCAGGCGTGCGGCGATCCGCTCGGCGCGCTCCCCCAGCGCGCGCCACTCCTCCGTGACGCGGTCGAGCTCGCGGTAGTGGACGAGGCTGAACGGCGTCTGCTTGTCGTCGTAGACGATCGTGCTGCCGTCGAGCGTGATCCTGCGGTTGAGCAGCTCGGGTTTGCGCCGCGCCTGGAGCCTGCCGTAGGTGTTCAGCACCGCGGCGATCGCCACGGCGGTGCGCCTGCCGAAGTTCTGCTCGGCGAAGTCGCGCTCCCACACGGGCAACCGCTCCAGCGGCATCGGTCGCCAGGCCTGGTCGAGGAAGAACTGGGCGGGCAGCTCGTTGCCCTTGAAGTCACCGACGTTGGCCACCCACAGCCGGGTGACGCCGTACTCGGCGGCCTGGTGCAGCTGTTCCCACACGTTGGCGATCGCGCACGTGTCGACCCACTTGTAGTTGCGGCCCACGCCGACGTAGTCGAAGTGGTAGTACAGGCCGTAACCACCGGCACGCGGTGGCAGCGACCGGTCCGGCAGCTTGCAGAGGTTGCCCCAGTTGTCGTCGGGGAAGACGACGGTGACGTGGTCGGGCGGGCGCAGTCCCTTCTCCCAGTACCGCATCACCTCCTTGTAGAGCGTCCACACCTGCGGCACGGAGGCCGGGTCGCGACCGGTGACGGTGGCGAGCACCTCCTGTTCGGCCGCGAGGATCGACCGCATCAGCTCGATGCTGTCGCCGTCGGGCAGCCGGGTGTCGCCGTTGCCGCGCATGCCGACGGTCACGACGCCTTCGAAGTCCTCGTCCACCATGCGTTTGATGCCGTCGGCCCAGTACGCCCTGATGGCCTCGGGGTTGCGGCGGTAGCTCCACTCGCCCGTGCCGCCGTACGGGTCGTGGCCCGGCGTGACGATGTTGCCGTCCGCGTCGCGCACCGCCGGCACGGCATGCCGGTTCCACTCCTCGATGCCGCGCATCATCGGGGCCTCGTGCGAGGTGCCCATGACGATGCCGTAGCGCTTCGCGGTGGCGTGGTTGAGCGGGTCGTCCTCGGCGAACGCCCGGCCCCACACGGCGGGCCAGACGTAGTTGCCCTTCAGCCGCAGGACGGTCTCGAAGATCTTCTCCCAGAACTCGTGGGTGAACCCGCCGGGATGTCCCGGCGCGTGACCGGGACCGAAGTAGCGCGGCGCCCACGTGCCCAGCGCCGGGTTCTCGTCGTTGATGAAGATGCCGCGGTACTTGACGAACGGCGTGCCGAGGCTGTGCCGTCCGGGGTCGACGTGCAGCTCGTCGCGGTGCTCCGGGGGCACGTCGTCCCACCAGTACCAGGGCGAGACGCCGATGCGCCGCGAGAGGTCGTAGGCACCGTAGATGGTGCCGCGCGGATCGCTGCCGGTGATCACCAGCGCGCGCCCGCCGCCGGTCCGCACCACTTCGGTGAGCGAGGTCTCCCACTTGCCCGCGATGCCGGTGACGTCGAGCTTTCGCGCCGCCACCAGGCCGTCGACCAGCCGGCTGCGGCCGAGTGACCCGATCAGCACCACGTCGCCGGCGGGGATCGTGTCGACGACCAGCGCGGGTCTGATCCCGGTGACGCGCTCGACGTCGGCCCGCAGGTCGTCCGCGACCCGCAGGACGCCAGGATGATCACCGCCGCTGACCGCGATCGTGGCGGCCCTTCGTTTCGACACGAGCGGAAAACGGCCGGAGCCGCCCTCGCTCGTCACGCGCTCGGCGGCGACCGCCGCCGTCGCCGTCGTCGCCGTCGCCGTCGAGCCCACTGCGGTCAAAGCCGCGAACAGTTGCAGGAAATGTCGTCGCGCGAGGTCCGAGTTCATCGTCGAACTCCTCTCCGAGCAGGGATCAGCCCTTCACCGAACCGGTGAGACCGCCGACCATGCGGCGCTCCGCGAGCACGAAGAACGTGAGCGCGGGGATCATGGACAGCGCGGTGAAGGCGAGGATCTTCGCGGTGTCCTGGCTGTGCTCGGACTGGAACATCGCCACGCCGAGCGGGAGCGTGAAGTTGGTGGAGTCGTTGAACACGAGCAGCGGCAGCAGGAAGAAGTTCCAGCTGCTGACGAACGCGAGCACGGACACGGTGGCCAGCGCGGGCCTCGACAGCGGCAGCAGGATGCGCCAGAAGAAGCCGAGCTTGGCCGTTCCGTCGAGCAGGGCGGCGTCCTCGAGCTCCACGGGGATCGCGTTCATGAACGGCCGCAGGATCACGATCGTGATCGGCAGGGAGAACGCCGCCTCCGGCAGGGCGACGCCGAGCGGGTTCTCCAGCAACCCGAGCTGGCGCAGCCACAGGTACAACGGCAGCGTCGCCACCCCGAGCGGGAACAGCAGGCCGAGCGTGAACAGCGTGTAGAACGCCTCGCGGCCCCTGAACGCGTAGCGGGACAACGCGAACGCCGCCATCGAGCCGAAGCCGACCGCGAGCGTCGTCGCGATCACCGCGATGAGCGCGCTGTTGCCGAGCAACCGCCAGAAGTACGGCGACCCCAGCACCTCGAGGTAGTTGTCCCACACCCACGGGCCCGGCAACCCGGCCGAGGCACGGTTGATCTGCGCCGTCGTGCGGAACCCGCCCAGGATCACGAACAGCAGCGGCACGACCGTGATGCCGATGACGGCGAACGCCGCGAGATACCCGACTCCGTTGCGACGTGACATCTCAGTTCACCGCCCTGGTCAACGCGCCGTCGGTGTCCCGGCGCAACGCGAACCTCTGGTACAGCAAGGCGAACGTGAAGCAGATGATGAAGAGGATCACCGCGACCGCGCTGCCGAAGCCGAACTCGTAGCGCTTGAAGCCGTGGTCGATCAGGTAGGTCGCCATGGTCGTGGACGCGTTGGCGGGACCGCCCAGCGTCATGATCCAGACCAGGTCGAACAGCTGCAGCGACCCGATCACCGCCAGGAAGATCCACACCCGGATCGTCGGCCCCAGCAACGGGAGCACCACGTGCCGGGTGGTCTGCCAGCTCGACGCGCCGTCGAGCGCCGCGGCCTCCCGCAGCTCCGCCGGAATGCCCTGCAGACCGGCCAGCAGCAGGATCACGCCGAACCCGATGTACTTCCACGTGATCACGACGAACAGCGAGTAGAGCACGATCTTCGGGTCGGCGAGCCACTGCTGCACGGCCCAGCCGAGACCGGCCCCGCGCAGCACCTGGTCGACGAACCCGCCCGGCTGCAGCATCAGCAGCCAGATCACCGCCGTCACCGCCTCGGACAGCACGTACGGCGCGAAGACCACCATCCGCAGGAACGTCCGGCCGCGCAGCTTCCGGTTCAGCAGCAGCGCGAGGCTGATGCTGAGCGGGAGCTGCACGATGATCGTGAGCGCCGCGATGATCAGGTTGTGCGCGATGGCGCTCTGGAACACGTCGCCGGAGAAGGCGTCGACGTAGTTGTCCAGGCCGACGAAGTCCGTCAGCGGGCCGAAGCCGTTCCACGAGTAGAGGCTGTAGAACGCGGCCACGCCGATGGGGACCAGCACGAACCCCACGAACAGCACCAAACCCGGTGCCAGCAGGAGAGCGAGCTCAAGTCGTGTGCGTGTGCGGGACCGCCGTGGGGTGCCCCCAGCCCGCGGCGCGTGCGAGCTGGGGGCGGTCAACGGCCGCGCGCTGGTCGCGGTGCTCATCACTTGTTCCCGGCGGCTGCCTTGGTCACCGACTGCACGATGGTGTCCGGACCGCCTTGGCCTGCGAAGAAGTTGGCGATGGCGTCGTTGAGCGCCTGTCCGACGTTGGTCGGGAAGGCGATGTCCAGGTAGAACTGCAGGTGCGGCGCGTTCGCGGTGTACTCCGCGATCTGCTTGTGCGTCTCGGTCTTCAGCGACGCCACCGCGGCCGGGTGCACCGGCAGGCCGGAGCCCGTCGCGGCGAGCTTCTTCTGCACCTCTTCGCCCACCAGGTGACCCAGGAAGTCCGCGCACGCCTTGGCCGCTCGTGACGTGCAGGAGAAACCGTCACCGCCGCCGAGCACGGCCTTCGGGTCGCCCTGCCCGCCAGGCACCGAGGGGAACGGGAACCAGCCGATCTTCGAGTCCAGGGCCTTGTCCTCGGACAGGGCCTGCATCACGTCGGGGTTCCAGTCGCCCTGCAGCTCCATGGCGGCCTGGCCGTTCGCGAGCATGCCGGCTGAGCTGCCGGCGCCCTGCTGGGCCGGCGTGCCGACGAACCCGTCCTGGAACGGCTTGGTGTCCAGGAACGCCTTGAGGTTCTCCCCGGCCTTGGTGAAGCACGGGTCGGCGAGCTCGGTCTTCTCGACGGCCTTCTTGAGCGCGTCGACCGAGCACTGGCGGATCGCGAAGTAGTTGAAGTAGAACGCGTCCGGCCAGCGGTCCTTGCCGCCGACCGCGATCGGCACCAGGTTCGCGGCCTTCAGCTTGGCCACGGCCGCGTTCAGCTCGTCCAATGTGGACGGTGGAGTGGTGATACCCGCGGTGGCGAAGAGGTCCTTGCGGTACCAGAACCCGACAGCGTGCATCTGGTACGGCACGCCGTACTGCTTGCCGTCGACCTGCCAGCCCTTCGCCGACTGACCCAGCGGGCCGATCCAGCTCGACGACGCCTGCGTGATGTCGGCGATCTTGCCGGAGCTGAGCTGCGACTTCAGCGAGCCGCCGCCCCACTGCTGGAAGATGTCCGGCGGCGTGCTGCCCTGCAGCGCGAGCGGCATCTTCGTCTGGAACTGCTCGTTCTGCAGCGGCTCGATCGTGAACGAGACGTCCTGGTGACTCTTGTGGAAGTCGTCGGCGATCTGCTGCCAGATCGTCTTCATGGGCTCGGTGGTCCGGTTGTGCCACCAAGTGAGCGTGACCGGACCGTTGGTTGATGCGTCGCCGCCGGAGCCGCTGCAAGCGGCGAGCACGAGCGTCGCTGCGGCGGCGAGAGCGACGGACAACTTGTGCACAGAGCGCATTGGGGTCCACTCCTGACGACGTCGGCCGGTTGGACGGAGAGAAATGGTGCGTGCGACGGCAGTCACAATTGCGCGTCGATCTCGCTGTGTCAATCGTTGTCGATAACGTTTTACACGGCTAGTCTCAGCCCCGTGCCCCCACGCTCCCGCGTCACGATCCGTGATGTCGCCGCTCAGGCAGGCGTCTCGGTCGCCACCGTGTCCAAGGTCCTCAACCAGCGCTACGGCGTCTCCGCCGACACGTTCGCGCGGGTCCAGGCCGTGATCAAGGAGCTCGGGTACGAGGCGAGCCTGGTCGCGCAGAGCCTGCGCAACCACCGCACGAACGTCATCGGGATCCTGGTCGCCGACATCGAGCCGTTCAGCACCGAACTGCTCAAGGGCGCGGCGGATGCCATCCGCGGCACCGGTTTCGAGCTCGTCGTGTACTCGGCGGGTGGCCGCACCGGTGATCCGGAGGGCTGGGAACGCCGATACCTCACGCGGCTCAGCGGCACGCTGGTCGACGGCGCCGTGCTGGTCACGCCCGCGGTCGACCTCGAAGGACTGCCGGGCACGCCGGTCGTGGCGGTCGACCCGCACACCGGGCGGGCGGCGCTGCCGACCGTCGACTCGGACAACCTGACCGGCGGCAGGCTCGCGACCGAGCACCTGCTCGCGCTGGGCCACCGCCGGATCGCGCTGCTCACCGGCCGCGAGGACCTGAAGTCCGCCCAGCAGCGCGAAACCGGCTACCGCAGGGCGCTCGCGGCCGCGGGCGTGCCGGTGGACGAATCCCTGATCCGGCGCGGCGACTACGAACACGACGTCGCGGCGGCCTCGGCGCACGAGCTGCTCAGCGGACCGGACCGGCCGACGGCCGTGTTCGCCGCCAACGACATCACCGCCATCGCGGCCATCGAGACCGCGATCGGCCTCGGACTGCGAGTGCCGGACGACCTGTCGGTGGTCGGCTTCGACAACATCCCCGAATCCGCGCTGTGCTCGCCGCCGCTCACGACCGTGCAGCAGCCGATCCGCGAGATGGGCCACCGCGCGATCACGTTGCTGGTGCGCCTCATCAACGGCGAGACCCCGGACGACACGCACATCACGCTCGGCACCGAGCTGATCGAACGTCATTCGACCCGCGCGTTGCCCTCCTGACTCTCCTGGAGATCATGTGACGACCGAAGCCACCACCTCGGGCGAACTCTGGCGCGACCCGCGCGTCGCCACCGCCGACCGCGTCCGCGATCTCATGGCGCGGATGACCGTGCGCGAGAAGGTCGCGCAGCTGTACGGCGTCTGGGTCGGCATCGACTCCGGCGGTGAGGTCGCGCCGCACCAGCACGACCTCATCGTGGAGCCGCCGAGCCTCGACGACCTGATCCCGCACGGCATCGGCCAGCTCACCCGCGTCTTCGGCACCCGTCCGATCGCACCGGACGTGGGCGCGCACAGCCTCGCCCGCACCCAGCGCCAGATCATCGCGGGCAACCGGTTCGGGATTCCCGCGATGGTGCACGAGGAGTGCCTCACGGGCCTGGCCGCGTGGCAGGCCACCGTGTACCCGTCCCCGCTGTGCTGGGGTGCGACGTTCGAGCCGGACCTGGTGCGGCGGATGGGCGAGCACATCGGCCGTTCGATGCGGCGGCTCGGCGTGCACCAGGGCCTCGCTCCGGTGCTCGACGTGACGCGGGACCTGCGGTGGGGCCGCGTGGAGGAGACCATCGGCGAGGATCCGCACCTCGTCGGCACCATAGGCACCGCCTATGTCGAGGGCGTCGAGTCGGCGGGCGTCGTCGCGACGCTGAAGCACTTCGCCGGATACTCCGTTTCCCGCGCTGGGCGCAACATGGCGCCGGTGTCCATCGGACGGCGCGAGCTCGCCGACGTGATCCTGCCGCCGTTCGAGATGGCGCTGCGTGCGGGCGTCCGGTCGGTCATGAACTCCTACACCTCCAACGACGGCGTGCCGGTCGCGGCCGATCCCGTGATGCTGACCGACCTGCTGCGCGGTGAGTACGGCTTCACCGGCACGGTGGTCGCCGACTACTTCGCGGTGGCGTTCCTGTACCGGCTGCACGGCGTGGCCGCGGACCGCGCCGGCTCCGCCGGCCAGGCGCTGGCGGCGGGCATCGACGTCGAGCTGCCCACTGTGGACTGTTACGGCGAGCCGCTGCTGGCCGAGATCGAGGCGGGCACGGTCGACCTGGCGCTGGTGGACCGGGCGCTGGAACGCGTGCTGCGGCAGAAGTGCGAGCTCGGCCTGCTCGACCCGGACTTCTCCCCCGAGCCCGACACCGACGTCGACATCGACGACCCCGCCGCCCGGTCGCTGGCCCGCGAGGTCGCCGAACGGTCGATCGTGTTGCTGCACAACGACGGCGTGCTGCCGCTGACCGGCAAGCGCCGCATCGCGGTCGTCGGCCCGCGGGCTGCCGAGCCCGGCGCGGTGATGGGCTGTTACTCGTTCCCGCTGCACGTCGGCGTGCACCATCCGGACGTGCCGATCGGCGTCGAGGTGCCGACGGTCGTGGACGCGTTGCGCGCCGACCACGACGTCACGTTCGCGCTGGGCTGTCCGGTGGTCGGCGGCACCGACGCCGAGATCGCCGAGGCGGTCGAGGCGGCTCGCGCGGCGGAGGTGTGCGTCGCCGTGCTCGGCGACCAGGCGGGGTTGTTCGGCGGTGGCACGTCCGGCGAAGGCTGCGACGCCACCGACCTCGTGCTGCCCGGCAGGCAGGAAGAACTGCTCGAGGCCCTGATCGCGACGGGCACCCCGGTCGTGCTGGTGCTGCTGTCCGGCCGGCCGTACGAACTCTCCAGGCAGATCGACCGGCTCGCCGCCGTGGTGTGCGGCTTCTACCCCGGCGAGGAGGGCGCCACGGCGCTCGCCGGAGTCCTGAGTGGACGGATCAACCCGTCCGGCCGGCTCCCGGTGAGCTTCCCCGGCGCCGGTTCCTCCCAGCCGTCGACCTACCTCACCGCGGGCCTCGGCGCCCGCAGCGAGGTCAGCACCGTCGACCCGACCGCGCTGTTCCCGTTCGGACACGGGCTCACCTACGCGCCCGTCACGTGGGTGTCAGTGGAGGCCGACGCGCGGGAGTGGCCGACCAACGGCACCTGCCGCGTGGTCACCACGCTGCGCAACGACCACGACATCAGCACCACCGAGGTCGTCCAGATCTACCTGCACGACCCGGTGGCCGAGGTCGCGAGGCCCGTGCGGCAGCTGATCGGCGCGGTCAAGGTCGACCTCCAGCCGGGGCAGACCCGCACGATCACCGCGGTGCTGCACGCCGATCTCACGTCCTACACCGGACGGGCTGGGCATCGGCAGGTGGATCCCGGTGAGGTCGAGCTGCGGGTCGGGCGGTCCAGCGCGGACGTCCACACCGCGGTGCCGTTCACGCTCACGGGTCCGCGACGCCGGGTCGGGTTCGACCGCGCGTTCGTGCCGGTGTTCGAGATCGGCGACTGACCGCCTGCACGGCTCCCGCGACGTGGCGACCCTGCGCGGCGTGCAAGTCCGGGATGAAGGGTCCCTTCATCGACTGAACCGCTCCCCGGAAGTTGGACTGGTAATCCAGTTCCGGCTCTCGGGGAGTGGTT
>NZ_BMRE01000006.1 GCF_014648475.1 Lentzea flava
CCTGGGCGCGGCGAACGATCAGGCACGACTCGTGACGGGACCCACCCCACCAGCCCGGTGTGCCAAGGACTGCTCGGCTGCGCCATCGCTTGGGCTCGCCTTCGGCTTCGCCTTCGCTGGCCTCGCCTTTGCGAGAGAGCGGAGGCCCCCGGCGGTGTGCACCGCCGGGGGCCTCGTCATACCTGCTGAGCTGCTGAGCTTCTGGGCTGTGTCAGGCGACTGCGATCTCCACCGCGTGGATGCCGGGGCCGTCGGCCGAGACGTCGGCCTGGCCGTTGCCGGTGCGGTGCAGGGCGCGGACGGTCCAGCTGCCCGGTGCCGCGAAGAAGCGGAAGTCGCCCTCGGGGGAGGAGACGACCTCGGCCGTGAATTCTCCCGTCGAGTCCAGCAGGCGGACGTAGGCGCCGCCCACCGGGGTGCCGTCGGCGACGACCTTGCCCTGCAGGACCGTTTCGGTGGTCGAAGCGTCGATGGTGCCGCCCTGGACGGGCGCGCCGCATGAGTCGGACATGGAAATCAGGCCTCCTTGCCGGAACCGAGTTCGATCGGCACGCCGACGAGCGAGCCGTACTCCGTCCAAGAACCGTCGTAGTTCTTCACGTCTTCGTAGCCGAGCAGCTCGCGCAGGGCGAACCAGGTGTGCGAGGAGCGCTCGCCGATGCGGCAGTAGGCGATGGTCTTGCGGGAGCCGTCGAAGCCTGCCTCGGCGTAGATCTCGCGGAGTTCGTCGTTGGACTTGAAGGTGCCGTCCTCGTTCGCGGCCTTGCTCCACGGCACGTTCACGGCCGAGGGGATGTGGCCTGCGCGCTGGGCCTGCTCCTGGGGGAGGTGGGCCGGGGCGAGGAGCTTGCCGGAGAACTCGTCGGGGGAGCGGACGTCGACCAGGTTCTTGTTGCCGATGGCGTCGACGACCTCGTCGCGGAAGGCGCGGATGCTGAGGTCCTGCTCCTGGGCCTTGTAGGAGGTCGTGGGGCGGGTGACCTCCTCCTTGTCCAGGGGGCGGCCGTCGAGTTCCCACTTCTTGCGGCCGCCGTCGAGGAGCTTCACGTTCTGGTGGCCGTAGAGCTTGAAGTACCAGTAGGCGTAGGCCGCGAACCAGTTGTTGTTGCCGCCGTAGAGGATGACGGTGTCGTCGTTGGAGATGCCCTTGGCCGAGAGCAGCTTCTCGAAGCCCTCGCGGTCGACGAAGTCGCGGCGGATCGGGTCCTGGAGTTCGGTCTTCCAGTCGATCTTGACGGCGCCGGGGATGTGTCCGCCGTCGTACGCGGTGGTGTCCTCGTCGACCTCCGCGAACACGACGCCGGGCGTCTGGAGGTTCTCCTCGGACCAGGCGGCCGAGACCAGCACGTTCTCACGGCTCATGGGAAGTTGCTCCTGTAGTAGTGCGTGTTTTATTGCGGACGTGCGAGCGCGGGTGCGTACCGGCGCAGCAGCAGGTAGACCTCGCAGCCGAGGCACAGGCCCAACGCGGCGTTGAGCAGTGCTGCGACCAGTGCGAGGGCGGTGGCCACGACGCCGAGGGTGGTCAGGCCGGTGGCGTAGCCGAGGGTGCCGATCAGTGCGAAGACGAAACCGACGCCCTGGGCGAAGCGCAGCGGTGCTGCCTCTTCGCGTTCGGTGGTCGGGGTCAGGCGGGGCTGGATCGCGTAGCGGTAGACGTGGCCCCACGGGTTGAGCTTCAGCGAGATGAACGCGCACATCGCGAACAGCACCGTCTGGGCGGCGAGCAGGCGCCACCAGCCGGTGAGCAGGACGACGGCCAGGATGATGGTGGTCATCCAGGCGGAGAAGCGCGGACCGCGCGGGTCCACTGGGGCATCTTTCGGCACGACGACCTCCGGACATTCGGACGAGGAGAAATTCAGTCCGTCAGAGGTGGCTGTTGGGCGTCAAGCGGCCCAATCAGCTCGTCGTGCGACACAGGCTGCTGCGCACGCGGCACAGGTCAACCGCGCGTCGCTTCGTGAGCAGCATGGTCATGCCAGCGAGGGTAGTACTCGATCCCTCGGTCCGGGAGACATGTCCATCAGGTGGAACAACGCAGGTTCACTCGACCGGATTACGGCAGATGTGGTTGCAAAGCGGCCAGAAGTGTGTCGCGTTTCGGCACGCCGCCGACTCGCAACACCTCGGTGCCGTCGGCGGTCAGGGCCAGCGTCGTCGGGGTGCGCATCACGCCCAGGGCGGCGGCGACGTCCGGCAGGTTCGTCACGTCGAGCTCGGCGTGCGTGAGGCCCTCGGTGCGGTCGGCCAGGTCGCGCAGGATCACCTTCGCGTGGCGGCACGGGGCGCAGAACGTCGTGGAGAGCTGGACCAGCGTCACCCCCGGCGCGAGCAGGTCGCGCACGGGAGGCGGCAGGTCCACGGATTCCTTGCGGGAGATGCGGCCCTCCCGGACCTTGAGCAGCACGCCGATCGCACCGGCCACGGCCAGCGCGCTCAGCAGCGCCCACACACCAGTCATCGTTGGACCAACGGTACATCCTTGATCACGCCCCGGAGGATGAACGCACCGCTCTCCACCTCGACGGCGGTGGGCGTCGCGCCGAACGGAAGCGTGCCGGGGTCGATCTTGATCGCGAGGGCCTGGCGGAGCTGCGGGATGATCTGCTTGAGCGAGACGTCCTCGAGCTCGATGTCGTCGATGTTGATCTGGATGGCACCGCTGACCAGTGCGATCTGGCCGTACGCGGTGAGCGTGACGACCCTGTCGGCGACCTTGGTCTGGCCGGAGAGCTTGATCGCGGCGGTCGTCTTGGGCGCGTTGACGTCCGTCGGCGTGGGCGTCGCGACGCGGTTGTCCGGCTCGATCGAGAGCTTGTCGAACGGCGTGACCTGGTTCGCCAGCCGGTTGAGGTCCAGCGACTTGATCTTGATGCTGCCGTCGACCTCGTCGATCGTCGCCTTGGAGACGTTGCCCGCGAGCAGGTCGGCCAGCTCGACGCGGGTGTGCCGGAGGTCGGCCACGATGTCGAGGTCGCGCAGGTCGACGCCCTGCTGCTCGTTCTTGATCGGCACGCCGGACGCCTCGATCCGCACGTGCTTGTAGTCGCCGCGGACCGCCTGCAGCATGAACGGGAACCCGTTGATGCGCACCGACGGGTCCTCGTTGAGCTGCAGCTTCTCCCGCATGCGCTGGGCGATCTGGTACTCACCGGCCGCGGCGAGCGCGAAGTCGGCCGCCACGAGCAGGACGGCGAGCACGATCACCGTGACGATGAGGATCTTGCCGCGCCGCGACTTCTTCTTCGGCCTCGGGTGGGTCGGAGTGTGCGCAGTCATTCCTCGTCCTCGACGTTGCCGGCGATCCATGCCGCCATCCGGTCTACCAGTTCTTCTGTCGTTGCTGATTCCGCGTGCCGCATGCCGGGCTCGATCCACAACTCGGCATGCCCTGAGGACGCGCGGTGCAGCGACCTGGCGTGTTCCGGGGCGAAATAGTGATCCAGGTCACCGTGCACGATCAACAGAGGGGTCGGCGCGATGCGGGAGACGACCTCCAGCGGGCTCTCGGGCGGTTGTACCCAGCTGTCGCCGAGCCGAACCCCGATCGCGCGGGCCGCGAGCTTGCCGTGCGGCTGCTCCAGCAACCAGTGCACCCGCCGCATCGGCGCGGTCTCCCGCGACCACCACCGGGCGGGAGCGCTCACGGAGACCACGGCGTCAGGCCGGGTCTCGCCCAGTGCGGCGTGCCGGATGACGATCGACGCGCCCATCGAGAACCCGACCGTGGCGATCTTCGAGTAGCCGAGCTCGCGGGCCTTCAGCACCGCCGCCTCGATGTCGTGGATCTCGTCGGCACCGACCGTGGACCGGCCCTCGGAGCGTCCGTGACCGCGGAAGTCGAACGCGACGACACCGGCGTGCGCGGCCAGCCTGGCGAGCACCCGAGCGACGTACGGCTTGGCCACGCTGTTCGTGAACCCGTGTCCCACAACGAAAGCGAGGTCGCTTTCACACTTGTAGTGGACGCCGTGGAGGCGCACGCCGTCATGTGACATGGATGTAACAGGCGTGACGCTTGTGGAAACAAGTGTGAGCACGACTTCTTGACCTGGGAATTTCTGGGGTTGCACCGGTATTGTCTCCGTCATCCGCAGGCAACGGGGCCCGGTCACCGTACGCCGCTGGTCTGGTCGAGGTGACCGACCACGGCCGATTAGGAGGGCGCCGCGATGAGCATCGACGTGCTTCTGCTGACGACAGACCCGGACCCGGAGGCCGTGCTGCCCGCGCTGGCGCTGCTTCCCCACGCCGTGCGCCCGCTGCGCCCGGAGGTCTCCGCGCTGCTCGAGGCAGGGCCGCACGACATCGTGCTGGTCGACGCCCGCACCGACCTGGTCGGCGCTCGCTCGCTGTGCCGCCTGCTCGACTCGTCCGGCGTGGACGTGCCCGTGGTGGCGGTCGTCACCGAGGGCGGTCTGGTCGCCGTCAACTCCGACTGGTCGGTCGACGAGATCCTGCTGCCGACCTCCGGCCCGGCCGAGGTCGACGCCCGCCTGCGCTTGGTGCGCTCGCGCCGCGGTGCCGCCCAGCCCGGTGGCGACGGCGCTCTGCAGCTCGGCGACCTCGTGATCGACGAGGCCACCTACACCGCGCGCCTCAAGGGCCGCCCGCTCGACCTCACCTACAAGGAGTTCGAGCTGCTCAAGTACCTCGCGCAGCACGCGGGCCGGGTCTTCACCCGCGCGCAGCTGCTGCAGGAGGTCTGGGGCTACGACTTCTTCGGCGGCACCCGCACCGTCGACGTCCACGTGCGACGGCTGCGCGCCAAGCTCGGCCCCGAGCACGAGGCGTTGATCGGCACCGTGCGCAACGTGGGCTACAAGTTCGTCCGCCCGCCGCGTCCCGGCTCCTCGCGTCGTCCGGACGTCACCGAGGTCGACGACGTGGTCCGTGTCCTGGATGAGGCTGTGATCGCGCGGTAGGTTCGCCTGTGTGGCGCAACTGAGCTGGTACGACGAGCTGACGACCGACCAGGCTGCCGAAGCCGGGGAGCTGCTGGCGGCCGCGGAGAAGACCGACGGCGTGGCGCCGGTCGGCGAGGCCGTGCGACTGCGGATGCGCCCCGGTGCCACCGGCAGCAAGCACCTCCTCGCGCACCTGAACGGCGAGCTCGCCGGGTACGCGCACGTCGACATGATCGGTGACTCCGGCGGCCACAAGGTCGCCGAACTCGCCGTGCACCCGAAGTACCGCCATCAGGGCGTCGGCGAGGCACTGGTGAAAGCCCTCCCGCAGGACTCCCTGCGGATCTGGGCGCACGGCGGCCACCCGGACGCCGAGAAGCTCGCGGAGAAGCTCGGCTTCCGCAAGGTCCGCGAACTGCTGCGGATGCGGCTGCGGGTGGAGAACGAGCTGCCGGAGCCCGAGCTGCCCGACGGCATCACGATCAGGGCGTTCGTCCCCGGCAAGGACGAGGCCGCCGTCGTCTACGTGAACCACCGCGCGTTCGACTGGCACCCCGAGCAGGGCTCGATGTCGATCGAGGACGTCCGTGCCAAGGAGAACGAGGACTGGTTCGACCCGAAGGGCTTCCTGCTCGCGTTCGACGCAGAGGACCGGCTGGCCGGCTTCCACTGGACCAAGGTGCACACGCCCGAGCTGGGCGAGGTGTACGTGGTGGGCGTCGACCCCGACCGCCAGGGCGGCGGTCTGGGCAAGGCGCTGACTCTCGCCGGCCTGCGGCACCTGCGCGAACAGCAGGTCAAGGAGGTCATGCTGTACGTCGAGTCGGACAACACGGCGGCGGTGCGGGTCTACACCAAGCTCGGCTTCACGCTCTGGGACGCCGACGTCCAGTACGGCCGGTAGTCAACAGACCGTCACAAACCGCATACGCGCTGGTCACGGCATCACTCTTTCGGCCGTGTGGCTGGTCACTTCCCGTTCGGTGTTCACCTGCCGTTCACCCCGACTAGGTGGGCTGTCCACCATGGATACCTACCTTCCGAAGCGAGCGGCGACGTCCGTCGCGAAACCGCTAACGCTTCCGCAAGGTGGAGGACCAAGGTGAAGATCCAGCGGCACGGCGCCGTGCTCGGCCTCGTCGCGGCCAGCGCGCTTCTTCTGGGTGCGTGTGGCTCCGACAACAACACGGGTGCCGGTGGCAACAACACCCCCGCCGCGTCCGACGTTGCGTGCGGTGGCAAGACCAAGCTGAACGCTGAGGGCTCCTCCGCGCAGAAGAACGCCATTGACGCGTTCGTCCAGGCCTACAAGGCGGCGTGCCCGAGTGCGGACCTCGCGTACAACCCCTCCGGCTCCGGTGCCGGCGTCAAGAACTTCAACGCGGGCCAGGTCGACTTCGGTGGCTCGGACTCCGCGCTGAAGGCGGGCGCCGAGGTCGAGGCCGCCACCAAGCGCTGCCAGGGCAACCCGGCGTGGAACCTCCCGCTGGTGTTCGGTCCGGTCGCGATCGGCTACAAGGTGTCCGGCGTGGACAGCCTCGTGCTGGACGCCAAGACCACGGCCGCGATCTTCAGCGGTGCCGTCAAGAAGTGGAACGACCCGGCCATCAAGGCGCTGAACGGCTCCGCGAACCTGCCGGACAAGGACATCGCGGTCATCTACCGCTCGGACGAGTCGGGCACCACCGACAACTTCCAGAAGTACCTCACCACCGCCGGTGGCTGGACCAAGGGTGACGGCAAGCAGTTCAAGGGCGGTGTCGGCGAGGGCAAGGAGAAGTCCGCCGGTGTCGCGCAGGCCGTCGGCTCGATCGACGGCGCCATCACCTACGTCGAGTGGTCGTTCGCGCAGGACAACAAGCTCTCGATCGCCAAGATCGACTCCGGTGCCGGTGCCGTCGAGCTGAACGCCGAGTCGGCCGGCAAGGCCATCGACGGCGCCAAGGTCAAGGGTGAGGGCAACGACCTGGTCCTCGACCTCAACTCGATCTACGGCACCAAGACCGCCGGTGCGTACCCGCTGCTGCTCGCGACCTACGAGATCGTCTGCTCGAAGGGCTACGACGCCGACACCGCCAAGGCCGTGAAGGCGTTCCTCACCGTCGCCGCCACCACGGGTCAGGCGCAGCTCGCCGACGCCGGCTACGTGCCGCTGCCCAAGGCGTTCCAGGAGAAGCTGCTGACCGCTGTGAAGGCGATCGCCTGAGGTTGATGCGAGACTGCGAACGACGCTGACGCGATGAACGATCCCGTCGTGGCCAAGCGCCCCGCCGGCTCCGGTGACCCCGGAGCCGTGCGGGGCGTTGCGGCTGCTCCCACCGCCTCGGAGGCTCCGATTCCCCCGACACCGGCAGCTCCAGAAACCACCAAGGCACCGCACGTCCGGCCCGGTGACCGCATCTTCCGCGGCCTCGCCACGGGATCCGGTGTCTTCATCGTCGTCCTCATCGGCGCGATCGGCCTGTTCCTGATCCTGCAGGCCATCCCGTCCCTCGGGCTGGACCAGATCAACTTCCTGACCAGTCGCGAGTGGAACACCACGGACCCGGCGAACCTGCGGTTCGGCATCCTCGACCTGCTGCTCGTCACGGTGATCGTCTCGATCCTCGCGCTGCTGATCGCGATGCCGATCGCGCTGGGCATCGCGCTCTTCCTCACCCAGTACGCGCCGCGCAACCTCGCCCGGCCGTTCGCGTACGTCGTGGACCTGCTCGCGGCGGTTCCGTCGATCGTCTTCGGTCTCTGGGGCCTGTTCGTGCTCGGCCCGGTGCTCTTCCCGTTCTCCGAGTGGCTGATCGAGAACCTCGGCTGGATCCCGCTGTTCGCCAAGGGCAACGTCAACGTGCAGCTCGGCGGCACCATCTTCACCGCGGGCATCGTCGTCGCGGTGATGATCCTGCCGATCATCACGGCCGTCAGCCGCGAGGTCTTCGACCGCACGCCCCGGATGCACATCGAGGGCGCCATCGCGCTCGGCGCGACCAAGTGGGAGGTCGTGCGCACGACCGTCCTGCCGTTCGGCAAGGCCGGTTACGTCTCCGCCTCGATGCTCGGTCTCGGCCGCGCGCTCGGCGAGACCATCGCCGTCATGATCATCCTGAGCACCACGTCGGCCTCGTTCGGCTGGTCGCTCTTCGACGGCGGTGCCACGTTCGCGTCGAAGATCGCGCTGGCCGCACCGGAGTTCAACGACACGCGGTCGGCCGGTGCCTACATCGCGGCCGGTCTGGTGCTCTTCGTGCTGACCTTCGTCGTGAACGCCATCGCGCGCTCGATCGTCGCCGGCCACAAGGAGTACGAGTGAGCACGAACCTCGCGGACCCCACGCGCCTCGCGACGCCGCCGACGTTCCAGGCGGTCAGCCTCTCCCGCCGGATCAAGAACGGCTTCGCCACCACGCTCGTGTGGGGTGCCTTCCTGATCGCGATCATCCCGCTGGTGTGGGTGCTCTACACCGTGATCCAGCGCGGTTTCCCGGTCATCCTCGACGGTGACTGGTGGCAGAAGTCGTTGTCGGGCCTGCTGGCCCGTCAGCAGGGCGGCGGCGCGTACCACGCGATCTACGGCACCCTGGTGCAGGGCCTGGTGTGCGGCATCATCTCCGTGCCCATCGGCATCATGATCGCGATCTACCTCGTCGAGTACGGCGGCCGCTCGAAGCTCGCGAAGGCCACGACGTTCATGGTCGACATCCTCACCGGTGTCCCCTCGATCGTCGCGGCGCTGTTCGTCTACACGGTGTGGATCACCTACGCGGGCATGGGCCGCAGCGCGTTCGCGGTGTCGATCGCGTTGGTGCTGCTGATGGTTCCGGTCGTGGTGCGCACGACCGAGGAGATGCTCAAGATCGTCCCGGACGAGCTGCGCGAGGCCTCCTACGCGCTGGGCATCCCCAAGTGGAAGACGATCGTCAAGATCGTCATCCCGACGGCCCTCTCCGGCATCCTGACCGGCATCATGCTCGCGCTCGCCCGCGTCATGGGTGAGACCGCGCCGGTGCTGGTGCTCGCGGCCTACGCGCCGTTCATCAACTACAACCTGTTCAGCGGCCCGATGGCGTCGCTGCCGTTGATGATGGTGAACGAGCGCAACAACCCGACGCAGGCCGGTTTCGAGCGCCTGTGGGGCGCGGCGATCACGCTCGTGCTGATCATCACCCTGTTCAACCTGCTGGCCACCGTGATCTCGCGGGTGCTGGCGCCGAAGACGAAGTGAGCGGGCGGACATGGCCAAGCGACTCGACATCAAGGACCTGAACCTCTACTACGGCAAGTTCCACGCCGTCGAGAACGTCTCGCTCGCGGTGCCGCCGAAGAACGTGACCGCGTTCATCGGCCCCTCCGGTTGCGGCAAGTCGACCGTGCTGCGGTCGCTGAACCGCATGCACGAGGTCGCGCCCGGCGCGCGCGTCGAGGGCAAGGTGCTGCTCGACGGCGAGGACATCTACGCGTCCACTGTGGACCCGGTCGAGGTGCGCCGCACCATCGGCATGGTGTTCCAGCGGCCGAACCCGTTCCCCACGATGTCCATTCGCGACAACGTGGTGGCGGGCCTGAAGCTCGCGGGCGTGAAGAACAAGAAGGAGCTCGACGAGGTCGCCGAGCGCTCCCTGCGCGGCGCCAACCTCTGGAACGAGGTCAAGGACCGCCTCGACCGTCCCGGCGGCGGCCTCTCCGGTGGTCAGCAGCAGCGTCTGTGCATCGCGCGTGCCATCGCGGTGCAGCCGGACGTGTTGCTGATGGACGAGCCCTGCTCCGCCCTGGACCCGATCTCCACGCTCGCGATCGAGGACCTGATCACGGAGCTGAAGAAGGACTACACGATCGTCATCGTGACGCACAACATGCAGCAGGCCGCGCGTGTGTCCGACCAGACGGCGTTCTTCAACCTGCTGGGGGTCGGTCAGCCCGGTCAGCTGATCGAGGTCGACGACACCGAGAAGATCTTCTCCAACCCCGGCCAGAAGGCGACCGAGGACTACATCTCCGGTCGGTTCGGCTAAATTTCTGCGGGTGAGCCCGCAGAGCAAGTCCCGCAAGAAGAAGCAAGGCAAGGTCGGCCGCCGGCCCGAGAAGCAGTCCCCGTACGGGGCGTTGCTCGAGTCGGCGGCCGCGCTGCGTTCGGAGTCCTGGTTGCTCGCGGACGCCTGGGCGAGCGAGCTGTACGCCACCCTGTGGCTCGCCGGATCCGGCCACACGCCGATGATCGACGCTCTCGCCGCGATGGACGACCCGGCGGCGCTCACCGCGTTGCGCGCGCTGTCCGGTGTGGGCGATGAGGAGACCCGTGCCGCTGCCGCAGCGGCCGCGGAAACCGTTGCGGCGCGCGGTGTTGCGGAGCCGTCCTGGTACGTCGCGGGGGCCTCTCTGGAGTTCCGCGAGGCTTTCCTCGTCACGAACCTGTTGGGGGACGTGGAAGTCGTCGCGATCACCCAGGAACGCGCCTCGGCACGTGAGACGGTGCTGTTCATGCGCCAGCCGGTGCTCGGGGCCACCGCCATCGAGCTGTTCGCCACGCCGGACGAGGGCACCACGGCGTTGCTGGAGGACATGATCGCCTCCACCCCGGACGCGTTCCGCGACCTGATCACGCCGTTGAGCGCCGCCGAGGCGTTCGACCGGGTGTGGCCCGACATCGAGCAGTTCTGGGAGGACGGTCCCGACGAGGAGGCCGAGGAAGGCCTGATCGGCTCCGAGGACGTGCGGCACCCGATCCAGCTGATCGCCCTCGCCGACGCCCGCGTGAGCGCGTTGGTGCCGGACGACTACGAGATTCCCGTCGTCAGTCCAGAAAGGACGGACGAGGTCGTCGAGGCGTTTCTGGCTTCAGAGCACGGGATCGCCGACGTCGAGGCCGCGCGGTCGTTCACCCGAGTCGTCGCTTCGGCTGCGGTGGAGCAGAACCGCGACCCCGTCGTGTACGGGCCGGCGTCGCTCACCGCCGTGCTGATCCTGAACGTGGCCGCGCGGCTGCACGTGTCGGACGAGGACCTGGCTCTGCTGCCGGACATCGTGCGTGCGTGGGCGTACTTCACCGTCGACGCGCGGGACCTGCCGCGGGACGAGGCGCGGGCGGCGTGGGACGAAGAACTGCCCACCGTGCTCGCCGAGTTCTCCGAGGCCTACGCCGATCCGGAGCTCGCGGCAGAACGCGATGGGCAGTTCCGCTGAGTGACTAGAGGTTCTCGTCGCCACCGTAGCCGGGCATCCGGCCGGTGACGACGAAGACCGTGCGCTTGGCGACCGACACGGCGTGGTCGCCGTAGCGCTCGTAGAAGCGGCCGAGCAGCGTCACGTCCACCGCGGCGGCGACGCCGTGCTGCCACTCCTTGTCCATGATCACCGAGAACAGGTGGCGGTGGATGTCGTCCATCGCGTCGTCCTCTTCCTCGAGGCTGCGCGCGCGGTCGACGTCCTTGTTTCGGATGATCTCTGCCGCCTCGTTCGCGAGCTTGACCGCGATCTGGCCCATCTCGGCGAAGTACGGCCGCACGTCCTCCGGCAGCGCGGACGCCGGGTGGCGGCGCCGGGCGGCCTTCGCGACGTGCAGGGCGAGGTCGCCCATCCGCTCGACGCTCTCGGCGGCGTGGATGACCGCGAGCACGGTGCGCAGGTCGGTCGCGACGGGTGCCTGCAGCGCGAGGAGCGCGTACGACTGCTCCTCGATGCTGGAGCGGACGTCGTCGACCTTCTGGTCACCGCTGATGACCTGCTCCGCGAGGCCGAGATCGGCCTGCAGCAGGGCAGCGGTCGCGTTCTCCATCGCCTCGGCGACCATGCCGGTCATGTCGGCCAGTCGGTCGGCGAGCTGTTCGAGCTGGTCGTGGTAGGCCTCGCGCATGGCGCTCAGCCTACGTCCCGACCACCGCCGCAGCGACATTGCAGAATGAACCGCAGATGAACCCCAGGCGAATCACTTCGCGCAGGGGTCCTCTGCAGCGTTCACGACGTCCAGTTTCCCGGCCGTCTGGTTCTGGTTCTGAGGCTGGTTCTGCTGCGTCCCCGGCTGCGGGTTCACGATCTCCTCGTCGAAGCTCGAGCCGATCGTGAGCACCACCGCGCCGCCCATCTCGGGTGCCTCCACCAAGTCCGCACTGGGCACCGCGGCCTTGAGCGTCGCCGCCCAGTCCTCGCGGCCCTTCGCGAACTTGATGGTGGTCTTCGCGCCCTTCTCCGTGGCTTCGCCCCGGTTCGAGATCTTGAAGCCCTTCTGCTGCAGGGCGTTGGCGGCCAGGTTGGCGGCCCGGTTGCCCGCCGGGTCACCGTTGAGCACCTGGATCGTGACCTGCTTGGGGTCGATCACGGAGCCGGGCTTGGCCGGGGTGTTGGCGTCGCCAGGCGTCTGCTCGGTCGGCTTCTCCTGCGGCAGCGGCGTTCCGTCGATGATCGTCTGGAACAGCTTCTTGACGTCGTCGTCCCGCAGGCGCTCGATGTTGTCGTCGTTGGACTTCGTCTGGCCCTCGTCCGTCCAGTGCGGCATCGTCACGAACGAGACGCGGCCGGCGTCGAGGCTCTGCAACGAGTTCGCGAGCTCCAGCAGCGACGCCACGTCGATGTTGTCGCCGACCGTGGACCTGGTGAGGGCGTTGATGAAGTTGTTGAGCTTGCTGGGGCTCAGCAGCACCTCGTTCGACAACGCCTGGCGCAGCATCGCCGACAGGAACCCCTGCTGCCGCTTGATGCGGTCGAAGTCTCCGCCGACGTCACCCGCGACCTTGCGGGCGCGCACGTACTGCAGCGCCTGGTCGCCCTTGAGCGTGTACTTGCCCGGCTTGTCGAGCACCACGCCGAGCTCGTCGTCCTTGATCGCCTTGGGCGTGCAGATCTGCACGCCGCCGATCGCGGTCGACATCTCGCGGAACCCGACGAAGTCGATGCTCACGAAGTGGTTGATCTTCAGGCCGGACAGCTGGGTCATCATGTTGGCCACGCACTCGGGCCCACCGTCGTTGTAGACGGAGTTCGCCATGACCTCTTTCTCAGGAGCCAGAGGTCCGCCGTACTGGCCGGTGTCCGGGTTCCACTTGCGGCATGCGGGCCGGTCGACCCGCACGTCACGCGGCAGCGACACGACGACCATGCGCTTCCGGTCGGCGGGGATGTGCGCGAGCATGATCACGTCCGAGCGCGCACCAGCCTCGGTGGCCTGCGTGCCGACGTTGTCGCCCGCCTTCGCGCCTGCCCTGGTGTCCGAGCCGACGAGCAGGAAGTTCTCGTCACCGAGCTGCTTCTCCGCCTGATGCACCGCCTGCGAGTTGCCGCCGAGCGCGTCGATCTTCTGGATCTTGGAGTCGGCCCACTTCATCGCGGCCCAGCCAACACCGGTCGACACGAAGACCACGGCCGCGGCGGCGATCGCCCCGATCCTGGCCGTGCGCATCAGCCTGCGTTGCTGCGGCGTGCGGCCGACGACCTTCTGCTCGTCGCCCTCCTCGCCCTCGCCGAGCGTGACCGGATCCGCGAACTGGGTCGCTTCGTCGAGCTCGTCGTCGTCCTTGACCCACGGCATGAGCTTGGCGCGCCGCTCCTTGCGCTGGCGCTCCTGCTCGAGCAGCTCGTCGTGCACCGCGGAGAACCGCGCGAGGGTGTGGTCGACCTCGCGACGCTTCTTCACGTCCTCGCCGATGGCCTCCATCTCGGTGGTGAGGCACATCGGGTCCATGTCTTCGCGCTTCTCGACCTTGGCCACGCCGACCGCCGCGGCGATCTGGGTGGCCTCGGGGCCGGGCGCGTCGGTCTTGGGCTCCTCGGGCTTCGCCGGTGCACCGGCTGCCGCGGGAGCGCCGCCTGCCGCAGGGGCACCGGCTGCCGCAGGGGCACCGGGTACTGCGGGACCGGCGGGTGCGCCGCCGAGCCGGTTGGCGATGGCCGCACCGCCGCCGGGCATCGGACGCGGACCGCTCGACTCTGCCCTCGGGGGCATCGGACGAGGGCCGCTCGACTCCGCGCGGGACGGCATCGGGTGCCGGCCGGTCATGTCCCCGTTCGGGGGCATGGGCCTGCGTTCCGCTCCCTCGCCGGGTGCGGGCGGGCGCGGCATGCCGTTGGCGGTCCCGTCGCCGGGTGCCTTGGGGCGCGCCATGCCGTTGGCAGGCCCGTCGCCGGGCGCCTTGGGACGAGGCATGCCGTTGGCGGGCCCGTCGCCGGGTGGGCGTGCCATGCCGTTGGCGGCCGCGTCGCCAGGTGCGGGCGGACGAGGCATGCCGTTCGCGGTTACCTCGCCAGGTGCCTTCCGGCGTGCCATGCCGTTGGCGGCCGCGTCACCGGGTGCGGGCGGACGAGGCATGCCGTTGGCAGTCCCGTCCACAGGTGCCTTCGGGCGGGGCATGCCGTTCGCCGTCCCGTCACCGGGCACGAGTGCACGCGGAATCCCGTTGGACGAGGGCGCGTCACCGGGCGCGAGCCTGCGCGGCGGCGGTGCGCCGTTGGCGTCGGGTGCCGGGCGGCGCATCGTGCCGCTGGGCATGCCGTTCGCCTCGGGAACCCCGTTCGGCGCGGGACGCCGCGGGATGCCGTTCGCCGAGGGCACGTCACTGGGCGGCATCCGCCGCGGGTCGACGGGCGGGCGCGGCATGCCGTTGGCGGCCGCGTCGCCGGGTGGCTGCGGTCGCTGGATGCCGTTGGAGGACGGGGCGTCGCCGGGCGCGAGCCTGCGCGGGCCGGTGTCACCGGGGCGCCGCTGCTCACCGGGAACCGGGCGGCGCTGCATCCCGGTCGCGTCGGGGCGCGGCCGCGTTCCGGTCTGCTCACCGGGAGGCGGGAAGCCGGGCCTCGGCCTCGTTCCCGTCTGCTCGGCGGGCACGTCCGGACGGTGGCGCCTGCCGGTCTGCTCACCTGGCCGGTGAGCCACCGGCGGCTGCTGCGCCGGCGGGTCGGGCAGCGCACGCCTGCCCGTCGCGGGTGGGTCCGGCAGGGCACGCCTGCCTGTCGTGGGAGCGTCGGGCGAGCCTGGCGGGACGGGTCGGGGGAGGTTCGTCCTGCTGTGCTGCTCGATGAGGTCCGAGACGCTCAGGCCCCCAGAGCCTTCCATCGAGCGACGTCTACGGCCGGTCGGCTGGTCGTGGTGCTGGGGATCCTGATCACCGCGGGAAGAGGGGCCGCCACGTCGGGGGTCGTCGGGCACCCAATCTCCCTTCTGGGTCAGAAGCTAATAGCGGTTCGTCATTACGAGATGACGACGACCGGGATACAACGGTTGCATCACCGGGCGTGTCAGTTGCGCCCGCGATACTACGGATGTAGCCGACTTCTGACGACCACTCCGGGTGATACGGCTGCTATCTATACGCGATTACGCGCAGTCCGTCTGCCCTGAACGGGTGAGCCAGCTCACTCAGTAGTAACCGAGAACACGCGTCTCGGTGATGGCACGCCTACCTGCCGCCGCGCCTGCGAGGCGGACCCGTCCATCCGCACGGTACGCCACCGCGTTGCGGCCTGACTGCTTGGCCGTGTACAGGAGGCTGTCGGCGCGCAGCAGCTGCTGCTCGGCGCTGACCGCCGGGCGTTCCGGCGCCTCGTCCGCGGGCGGTTCGTACGCCAAACCGGCGCTGACGGTCACGCGCAGCCCGTCCGCGATCTCCTGCCACGGGTGACGCTCGACACGTTCCCTGGCCGCCTCGGCGATCTCCACGGCCGTCGCGGCGTCCACCCGCGGCAGCACGAGCACGAACTCCTCGCCGCCGTAGCGGGCGCAGAAGGCGCCCTCGGGCAGACCGTCCTGCAGCAGCTCGACCACCCGCTGCAGCACCCGGTCGCCGAGCAGGTGCCCGAACGAGTCGTTGACCTGCTTGAACCAGTCGAGGTCGATGAGCGCGATGGCGAGCCCGTGCCGGCACGCGCCGTGCTCGGCCAGCAGATCCATCAGCCGCTGGTCGAGGTAGCGGCGGTTGTAGGAGTCGGTGAGGCTGTCGCGCAGGCTCTGCTCGCGCGCCTCTGCGTGCTCCCGGCGCAGCCGGTCGACCTCGCGGCGCAGCTGTTCGGGAACGTGCGGCTCCTCGTCCTGGTCGGCGTGGACGAGGTCGAGAGCGGAACGCAGGTGCTGGTACGCCTGGCGCCACTGGCCGCGGGAGGCGAGCAACGTCGCGATGGACTCGTGCAGCCCGACAAGCCCGGGACCCTGCCGATCGGCGTCGGGAGCGTCGCCGTCGGACTGGGTCTCTGCGATTTCGGGTCGCAGCGCGGTCATCGCGGTCACCTCCTTACTTGCCAGGTGTCGTCTCCCGAGGGGCGGCGCTTGAGCTAGAAGGACGCGTCGGAGTGGGATTTCCCCCGTCCGGTTGACCGTCAGCTGCTCCGATCAAGTGAGCTTGGGTGATCAACAACCCGTTCAGCCACCGAGGCAGGGCGCGAACCCGTACACCTGGTCGTCCAGCAGCACGACGTGCAGCGATCCGATCTGGCTGCCGATCACCGCGTCCTCCTGGCGCAGCGTGACGGTGACCGCCACGACGTACACGTCCCCTCGCGGATGGGCCTTTTCGCCAGGGGGTGCCCAGTCGGCGTCGCTGCGAAGCGTCGACCAGGTCGGCTCGACCTTGATCGTGGCGCCGCGAAGATCGCACGTCTTCTGCCGGAAGTCCGGATGCTGGGTGTCCTTCAACAACTTCTGCTGCTGCGACGCACCCTCGTCGCCCGCCTTGTTGAGGCGCTCGTAGAACTCCTTGAACTTGGCGCGGTTGCCGTCGGTCAGCTGGACAGGTCGTGCCGTGCCCGCGACCGGACCGGCACAGCCCGCGAGAAGCGCGAGCGAGGCGAGGAGAACCGCGACGCGCTCAGCCACCGGAGTGCATCACGTCCGCACCGGCGGGAACCGTCGCGTCCTCGGGGTCGTCCAGCCACCCCTCCGGCAGCACGACCTTGGCCGCGGACCCCTGCCTGCCGCGCGGACCCTCGGCGTGCTCGGGGAACGGCACGGTGGGGTCGAGCTGCCCGATCAGGTCGTCCAGCTGCTGCAGGCTCGACACCATCGCGAACGCCCGCCGCGTGTCGCCGCCGACCGGGAAGCCGTGCCAGTACCAGGCCATGTGCTTGCGCAGGTCGCGCAGGCCCTTGTCCTCGCCGTAGTGGGCGGCGAGCAGCTCGGCGTGCGTGCGCAGGACCTCCGCGACCTCGCCGAGGCTCGGGCCCGCTGGAATCGGCTCGCCCCGGAAGGCGGCCTGCAGATCGCGGAACAACCACGGCCTGCCAAGGCATCCACGCCCGACGACGACACCGTCGCAGCCCGTCCGCGCGACCATGTCGAGCGCGTCCTGAGCGCTGAAGATGTCGCCGTTGCCCAGCACCGGAATGCTCGTCACGGCCTCTTTGAGCCGCGCGATGGCGGTCCAGTCGGCCTTGCCGGAGTAGCGCTGCGACGCCGTGCGCGCGTGCAACGCCACGGCCTGCGCCCCCTCGTCCGCCGCGATGCGTCCCGCGTCGAGGTACGTGAGGTGGTCGTCGTCGATGCCGATGCGGAACTTCACGGTGACCGGCATGTCCCCCGCGTTGCGCACGGCGGCCCGCACGATCTGCCGGAACAGCTCCCGCTTGTACGGCAACGCCGCCCCGCCGCCCTTGCGCGTCACCTTGGGCACCGGGCAGCCGAAGTTCATGTCCATGTGGTCGGCGAGGTTCTCGTCCACGATCATCTTCGTGGCCTCGCCGACGTTCTTCGGGTCGACGCCGTAGAGCTGCATCGACCGCGGGTGCTCGTCCTCGTCGAACGTGATCATGTGCATGGTCATGGCGTCCCGCTCGACCAACGCCCGCGCCGTGATCATCTCGCACACGTACAGCCCGGCCCCGTACCGACGGCACAGCTGCCGGAACGCCACGTTGGTGATGCCGGCCATGGGGGCCAGCACAACGGGCGGATCGACGGCGAACGGGCCGATTTTGAGGGTGGAGGGAACGGACACGCCCTCCAGGTTACGGCACTGACCTGCCGCGATCTTCACCGAACGCGACGTCGAGGACGTCCAGGACCGCGACCTGATGGCGACGTTCGTCACGTTCACCGTTGGTCCACCGGTGCTCGCCGTCCGCCGTGCACTCCCACTGGGCATCCGTGCCGTCGTCCATCACGAAGCAGCCGCCGAGCGCCACCAGCCCGGCGTCCCTCGCCGCCATGTTGCGCGCGTTCCACGGGCCGTAGGCGATCGGGACCGCCCGTGCCCCACACCTCGGGCAGCTCTCCTCGACGGGGGCGGCGAGGTGGGTGCGGAGCGCCAGGCAGGTCTCCTCGTCGAAGGCGACCAGCCGGATCCGGTCGATGATCGCCAGCGAACGGATCGTCATCGCGGCGATCTCCGCCGCCCGTTCAACCGGGAAGCCTGCGGTGACGACCGGGATCGCGACCTCGTCCCGCTCCTGCTCCTCGGCTGTGAGCAGCGCGTTCACGTAGTAGTCCGTCAGTGCCCGTTCGTCGGCGACCTCCACCGCGGACGCTGGTCCGTCGTCCATCTCCACTTCGATCAACCCCATGGCCGAAGAGTCGCATCGGCTGCCGCTGCGGCGCAGGCACTTCGGGTAACCCACCGGTGCCCCGATCGGGTGTCAGGGGCTTCTGCCAACATGCCCCTGGAGGTGTCCTAGGCGTGGGGGCGGTTCAACTGATCAGGTCCGGGTTCGAGCGGTTCTTCGTCGACGGGCCCGTCGGCAAGCCGACCGGTGGTGGCGAACAGCAGGTCGTGGCCGTGCAACAGGTGGGCGAACTGGCACTGCCGACGGGCAGACTCGTGGCGGCGGACCCGTTCGTCGTGTGGCCGGAGGACGCCGAGGCGTTCACCACGACGGTCGAGCCCGGCACGTACCCGGTGTCGGTCTCGCTGGTCTCGTGGGTGGACAGCGACGGCTTCCCCGACCTCCGCCAGGGCTACCGCGTCGCCGCCGCGAAGGTGACGGTGCGGGACGAGCCCGCGTACTCGTGGACGCCCGCCGTGCTGCCGGGCCAGCTCGTACCTATGCAGGAGGAGTTCGGCTACGAGGTGAAGTCGAGCACCGGCGCGTTCTTCGACCTGGCCGCCGCACCCGCCGTCGACCGGCTGGCCGGCGACGACGAGGCGGGCAACTGCGACCTGATCGACGCGCTCGGCAAGGTGGGCGGCGGCCGCGGTCCCGCCAACGTCACCGACCCGCAGTCCGGGCTGAACGTCGTGGCGTTCTCCACCGGCTGGGGCGACGGCGTCTACCCGACCTGGGTCGGCCGCAACACCGCGGGCGACCCGGTCGCGTTCGTCACTGACTTTTTTGTCATCAACCGCGTCTAGAAAGCCACGTTCACGCACGCCAGGCGCGGTCCTGCCGTCCCGGCTTCGCCCGGTCCGGTGTGCGTGTGCTCGTTGTGCAGCACGACGGACTGCGCGTGCCGGTCGGTGAACTGCCAGTCCACAGTGGACTTGGTGAAGGCGAAACCGTGCTTGTCCGTGTGCACGTCGAGCCAGATCTCGTTGCGGGGATTGGCATACGCCGGGTCGACCGACGGCTGCTTCGGGTCCACCACGTTCTGGTAGTGCGGTCCTGAGTCGGCCGGCGCCGCCCCGCACTTCTTGACGTGCGCGTGCGCCCCGTACGCCCGGTCCGGCAGCAATCCCTTGAGCAGCAACACAACGGTCGTGCCGCCGTTGGGCGTCGGTACTCCCAGCACGTGCACCTTGGCGCCGGTGGGCACCTTGGCGGCGTCGTACGTGACCGCCTCGGCCGTCGCGCTGTAGCTCTCGAACTTGGCGGAGGTGTGGGCCACCCTGCTGGGCTCCGCGTGTGCGGTTCCGGTGAACACGAGCCCGGTGGCGACCGCGACTGCGAGTGTCTTCATGACTGTCCTGCTTAGCCCCACCAGCCGCATTCCGCCATTTTTGAGACGGGATCGGCGTTTCAACTGGCCCCTTTCGGGTATGCGTTGTGACGTGAGTGAAGCCGAGGAATCCGACCAACGCAGACTCGCCCGCAACGTCAACGAGCTGCTGCAGGAACTCCGCGTGGCTCAGGCCGGCGTGCAGATCCTGTTCGGATTCCTGCTCTCCATCGCCTTCACCGACAAGTACGCCTCCACCGGCACGTTCGTCCGCACGACGCACATGGTGACGGTGTTCTGCGCGGCACTGGCCGTCGCCTTCCTCACCGCTCCTGCCGCCTGGCACCGCGTGCTGTTCCGCCAGGGCCGTCGCGAGGACGTCGTGGAGTCCGGCAACACGTTCGCCCTCATCGGCCTCGGCTTCCTCGCGCTGGCCATGACCGGCACCGTCCTCCTGCTGGCGGAGGTCATCCTCCCGACCTGGGTCGCGGTCGTCGTGGGCGCCTCGGCGCTGATCGTGTTCGCCGGCCTCTGGTTCGCCTGGCCGTTCTCAACCAAGGGTGCTGAGCACCGCGAGCGCCCCTAGCCCCGCGGTGACCGGCGCGGCCAGCACCAGCGCCTTCCTGCTCGGCCGCGGCTGCTCCCGCAGCGTCCTGATCCCCAACGGCACCAGCGCGACGCACAACCCGGCCGTGCCGATGATCGACACCAGCTCGGTGCCCTTCAACACCCCCAGCGGCAACAGCCCCATGCACGCCAGCGCCACCGCGGGCACCGCCTTCAGCACCCCGCCGAGGTAAGCCCCGATCGCGAGCACGTACCACCCGAACATGATCGTGAACGACAGGTAGCTGAACAGGTGCAGGTCGCCGTACCCGTCCGCCACCAGCCGCGTGGCCTCCTCCACCCCGCGGTGCCTGGCCGCGTTGAACGCCGCCTGGTCCACCCCGGCGTGGAACGTCCTGGCGAACAGGCCCACCGTGACCAGCACCCCGCCCCAAGCCGCCCACATCGTCCTCTTCCGGGCAATCCGCCGGGCCAGCTCGGCCACCGCCGGCCACATCACCACATGTCCGGCCAGAAACGCCGTGTACGCCGCCGTCATCAACGCCGGATGCTCGGCGGCCGCCTTCAGCTGGTCCGGGAAGAAGAAGTGGTACGGCGACCTCAGCAACGTGCCGACCAGCAGCAACACCGGCCCGGCGACCAGCGCCACGCCTGCGACCCACCCGTTCGGAAACCTCATGACGTTCACGCTGCCAGCGCGAACGCGCACCCGGATCGGACCACGGTCCGACTCGCCATGGCTTCGTGAATCTTTCCGTCGGCCATGTCGATTCGCGCCCGTGCCGTTCGACGAGTGGGTAGACGGACAGGGACCCGATCCGCCGACGGCGAAAATCGGGTGGAACGAACGGCGCGATGCGGAACACTCGGGCACACCGATGAGTTCCGCCCCGCCCGCCGGTCTCCACCGGTGTCACGAAGAACGTCGACATCGGCGGCCTTGGCCGCGACTGTGCCAGAAACCTAGTGAGGTCCTGACATGCCTGCTGCGATCCAAGACCGCCCGACCGCGGAGAAGCGCCGAACACCGCTGGTGGTGCGCCTGCTGGTGCTGGCCACGTTCGTGGTCATCCTCAACGAGACGCTCATGATCAACGCGATCCCGCGGTTGATGGAGTCGTTGCACGTCACCGAGCAGGCAGCGCAGTGGGTCTCCACCGCCTTCATGCTCACCATGGCCGCTGTGATCCCGATCACCGGCTGGTTCCTGCAGCGCGTCACCACGCGCCAGGGCTATGCCATCGCGATGGGCGTCTTCCTCACCGGAACCGCCCTGTCCGCCGCCGCACCGTCCTTCGCGGTGCTGCTGCTGGGCCGCATCGTGCAGGCTGCGGGCACGGCCGTGATGATGCCGCTGTTGATGACCACGCTGATGACCGTCGTGCCAGAAGAGGACCGCGGCCGAGTCATGGGCAACGTGACCCTGTCGATCTCGGTGGCCCCCGCCCTGGGCCCGGCCGTCTCCGGCCTGATCCTGCAACTGGGCTCCTGGCGCCTGCTGTTCGTGGCCGTCCTGCCGATCGCCGGCGTCGTGACCTACTTCGGCCTCCGCCAGATGAGCAACATCGGCGAACCCCAGGTGAGCAGCATCGACTGGCTGAGCGCGGCCCTGGCGACCCTGGGCTTCGGTGGCCTGGTCTACGGCCTGAGCCTCTTCGGCGAGGGCGACGCCAACCTGGGCCCGACCATCGGCATCGTCGTGGCCGGCGCCGCCGTCATCGCGATCTTCGTGCTCCGCCAGCTCAAATTGCAACGCACCGGCGCCCCGCTGATGGACCTCCGCACCCTGGGCGTCCGCACCTACGCGCTGTCGCTCGCCCTCATGTGCATCGCCTTCCTGGCGATGATGGGTTCGATGATCCTGCTGCCCCTCTACCTGCAGAACCTGCGCGGCCTGACCCCGCTGCAAACGGGCCTGCTCCTCATGCCGGGCGGCCTGGCGATGGGCCTGCTGGGCCCCACCGTGGGCAAGCTCTACGACCGCATCGGCGGCCGCCCGCTCATCCTGCCCGGCTCGATCGGCATCGTGCTCTCCCTGGCCGGCTTCACCCAGGTCTCGACCACCATGCCGTACTGGCAGATCCTGGCCCTGCACGCCCTCCTGATGGTGAGCCTGGCAGCAACCTTCACCCCGATCTTCACCCTCGGCATGGGCTCCTTGCCGCCGCACATGTACCCCCACGGCAGCTCGATCCTGGGCACGCTCCAGCAGGTGGCCGCAGCCCTCGGCACCGCCCTGGTGGTCACCGTGATGTCGGCCCGCGCGGGCCAACTGGTCACCGACGGCGCCACCACCGCCGCGGCCCAGCTGAGCGGCATGAAGCTGGCCTTCGTGGTCGCCACCGCACTCGCCGCGGTCACGATCGTCGTGGCGGCCCTGTTGCCGAGCCGGACCTCCGGGACGGCACCCGCCGCCCACTGAGCCACCGCTCGCCGAACGAGACAACCCCCAGGTCGCCGACCTGGGGGTTTTCTGTCGGACGGGCTGATCGACCCCCTAGAAAAGGGTGTCGAACGCGGCCGCCAGATCCTTCATCTTCTCGCCGAGGCCGCGATCGGTGAGCTTCTCCAGCAGATGGTTCGTGACATCCCTGCGTGGCTGCGGTCTGTGCGCCTCGGCTCGCAGGTCGTCGACAGCCTCGATGGTCGACGTCGGCACCTGCGCGGCGTTCAGCTCCTCGCGCAACTCGTCGAGCAGCCGCACCACCGCGGCCACGTCCCGGAGCTGTCCGATGTGGACGTTCCCGGTCCTGGCCTTGCCGCTGGTGCCGATGTTGCTGCCGATCACCGGTCCCTTGATCTCGAAGTTCTTGTCCTTCATGACTTCCTGCCCTTGACGACCTTGACGTTGCCGGTCCTGGCCTTGCCGACCGTGGCGATGTTGCTCGAGATCACCGGGCCCGTGATGTGCACGTTGTTGGTGGTCACCTGCGAGGCCTGTTCCATGAACTCGGTGACCGAGATGCCCTTGCTCTCCAGGAACTCGCCGATCGTGCGGAGCAGCCGTGACTCCAGCACCTTGATGTAGCGTTCGACGTCGGTGAGCTGGAAGTAGTTGTCGACGTTGTCCTCCGCGACGAGCTCACGCAGGCTGACCATCGCGCCGTACTTGTCCGGCAGAAACGTCCCAGCCGGCTGGTCCATCGGTGCCATCCACATGACGGCGGAGGCGAACCGCCTGGGCAAGGTCGCGGGGAACCTCAGCAGGTCCGCGACCGCCTCGCCGAGCGGGCGCAACGAGTGCGGCGACCAGGTGTCGATCTCCCGGTGCTTCGCGTCGATGGGATACAGCACGCTGGGTGTCCACTCGACGTAGAGCAGCTCGTCGTCGAGCCCGAACGTGAGATGCGCGGAGATCACGACGTCGCGGTCCCAGGTCTCGACCTGGAAGGCGCGGAAGTAGCGCATCCACTCGCGCGGCCTGGTCACCAGATCGTCCACAACGGACTTGTCGGCGGTGCGTACCGGTGCCTTGTCCTTGTCCGGCAACACGATCGCGGTCTCCGCGTCGCCGAGGTGGTCGATCAACTCCACGGCGGAGACCACGACGCGGTCGGACGTGGTGAGGTCGCGCAGCCGGTGACCAGGTGACAACGACGCTGATCGACCGGTCTTGAGCAGGTCGTTCGTGACGTGCTCGTAGATCTCGGGCAGCGTGAAGCCGAGCATCGTCGCCGGCTCGCCGTCATCGTCGTGAGCGGGTTTGAGCGGGAGCGCCATCGACCACGGTTCGAACATCCTCCCCGCACCCACGAACGGCCGATAGTCCCGGTACACCGTCACCCGCGCCTTGCCCTCGTCGTCCGGTGGCTGTTCGCGCTCCTCGACCGGGTACCGCGCCAGCGCGTCGGCGTAGATCTGGTGCCCGAGCTGCCGGAACTTCCACTCGTTCTGCCACAGCTCCTCGCCGGGGCTGGTGCGGAACCTGTTGCGCCGGAAGCTCTTCGTGAGCAGCAGCCACACGATGATCCGGTCGGCCAGCAGCACGCCGAAGATCAGCGCTACCGCGATGAACGCGACCACGATCTCGGCGTCGTCGCTCGACGACTCGTATGAGGGGTACGAGGGGTATGAACCGTACCGGCTGCTGCCTTCGAACTCGGACCCCGCCTTGAACGTCACGACGGCCAGTGCGAGCAGACCGCCGATCGCGCCGACGATGATCGGCGCGCGACCGGTGGGTGTGGCGAGCTGCCGGACCACGGGCCGGATGCGGAACCCGGCGCTCGCGGCCGCCAGTGGCACCGCGATCAGCAGCCACGGCCCGAGAGCGGCCACGCTCGCGGTGAGCAGCAGCACGAGCGTCAACAGCAGCAGCACGGCGTCGCGAAGTTTGCGCCGCATCCGCCCGGCCACCGCCTCACGCAGCACCGCGCCCGTGTTGACGCCGGGTGACTGTGGAATCGACCGCGTCTTCTCCACCAGGTACTCGCGAATGGCAGCGTCCGCGAACTGCTCGTCGCGGTGCGCGGCCCCGCAGAGGAAGCGGGTCGTGTCGTCACGCAACTTCGGAGAATCGACCCCCGGAGCCGTCGCGGGAGATGACATTGTCATGTCCACTTTCTGTCATGGTTTCGCGTGAGTTGTCATCAAACTGAGCATCTTTTCCGCCTGTGCCCGGCCGGAAGGGGGTGAGACAACGAACAGAACATATTCGACGCCGTTGGCCTCCCACCAGGCTCCGGTGCAGAACTGGGCGACTCCGTTCGGTGCGGTGGTGTAGCTCCACTTCACGCTGGGATAGCCGCGCAGCGTCGTGTCGCGCAGGCTTTCCATCGAATACGAGTTCTTGCCGGTCTTGGCCTCGTGAGCAGCGCTGATGCGCTGGAACAGGGACAGCTGTGGATTTTCCGGCGGCGCACCGCCGAACCGCAGCTCGAAGCCGGGCCAGGCGCTGCTGCGAGCGATCTGCACCGTCGCCACGTCTCCCTGGCTGACGGTCCAGCTGTTCGGTATGGCCGTGACCAGCCCAGATGGACCGGACACGAGCCGGTAGTCGACGGCCTCGGTCGTTGTGGTGGTGGTTCTGGTGGTCCTGGTGGTTCGGGTGGTGACCGTGGGCCATGCAGTGGTTCTGTTGTAGTCGTTGTTGTAGTCGTTGGGCGTGTTCAGCGCTCGCGGCTCCTGTTTCTGTGTCGTCACCAACGCGGTACCGATCAGTATCGAAACAACGAGGTATCCCGACGCAGAAGCCAGTGCGAGCGAACGCGAGCTGAGTTTTTTCATGGGGCATCCTCCGCGTTCTGGCAGAATAACCGCACCAGAACGCTTCCTGGCAGAAGTCGGGTGATCGAGTGGATGTCAATGCGCCGAATGAGTGTCAAGAAGTGACCGATGGGCAAATCACGCGCCTGCTCAGCACCGACGACCCGCGCTCGCGTGCGCACGAGCTGTTGGCGGTCATTTCGGCGGCGGGTGTGACCGACGAACACATCGCTGCACTGGAAGAACTTCCGGATGCGAAGGAACACCTGGCAGTGGCGCTGGCACTTCGTTCGGTCTCACTGCGCAGCCTGACCCACGACGGCAAGCTGGTGATGGTCGAACGGGCTCAGGTGGACGGCTGCGAGCGCATCGCCACCCGGATGTTGGAGCTGGACCCGCCGGACGAGCTGCGAACCTTCGCCCTCGACCTGCAGCGGGAGGTGGCGTCGAGCCGCGAGTGGACGTGGGAGCCACGCGGCATGCCAGTGCTGGTGCTGTTGATCGTCCTCTGTGCCCTGCTGGTCCTGTTCGGTGGCGGCCTGGCGTCGATCACGATGGTGGCAGTCGGCTCAGCAGGCGGTGCCGCGCTCCTCTACGCGTTGGTGATCCGCCAACGCAAGCAACGCTGGAGCCAGCTGGCCGACGAGGCGGCCCCGCTGCTGTCGAGGGTGGGCCGATGACATCACTCGACGCGCCACCGATCCGCTGCTTCCTGAGCTATGCCCGCAGGGACGACGTCGTGATGGACTTCGTCGGCCCGTTCACCGAGTCGCTGCGCCAGTACGCCTACGCCGACCGCGGCCGCGAACTGGAGATCTTCGTCGACCGCGAGGCGATCGGCTGGGGCGACCTGGCCCAGCCGACGATCAGGGCGGCCGTCCGCAACGCCACGGTGTTCCTGCCTCTCCTGACCCGCCGCTACTTCGACCGGCCGTACTGCCGGGAAGAGCTGTTCATCTTCTACAACCAGTCGTTCGTGGACGGCGTGCGTGGCCTGCTGCTGCCCGTGGTGCTCCTCGGCGACGGCTACCTGACCGAGGACAACCCCGACCTGGCAGCCCAGATCGTCGTCGAGCGTCAGCACCGGCACCTGCGCGAGGCGTGGATCGAGGGCCCGTCCTCCCCTGCGTGGCGGCGCACGATGCTGGCGTTGGCCGGCGAGCTGGTAGATCGGGTGGAGGCGGCGGAACGAAGCCTGCTCACCGAGCCCTCGTACGAGCCTGACGACGCCATTGCGCAGGTGGAGCGGTTTGGGCTCGACACCAGTCGCGTGGTGGATGTGATCTCCCAGGTCCTACAGGAGTTCCAGGACGTCCTTGCGACCGTGAAGGACGACCGGACGAGGGCAGAGTCGTTGCTGCCGGGTGCGTTGCGGTTGCGGGACGAGGTCCGCACCTACGAACGCCGGGTGTTCGAGATCGACCGCCTGACCCGCGCGGCGCCGTTGCCGATCACCCCCGATGCCTCGGCATTGCGCGACCTCGTCTCCGCCACCGAACAGCTGCTGAGCAGCGCTCGACGGGCCGAGCTGACCAGCGTGCCGATGCGGCGCGCCATGACCGCGTTCCGCGAAGGCCTGACCACGTTGCGCGGCGCCGTAAACGTCGTCACGTCGTGGGTCGAGTCGCCGGGCCAGTAACACGACGACGCGTGACCGTGTGGATCACTGCTCGCTCGTCAACGCCGGGCCCTGTTGTCCGCCGGTGCGATCGTTCACCAGCTGGGGCGGCCAGTCACTGCGCAAAGCGCATCAAGGCGCGTCAGCGATCGCCAATGCGAAACCCCAGGCCTGTGACCTGGAGGTTTTGTGGGCCGCCAGGGACTCGAACCCTGAACCCGAAGTTTGCGGATCTTGCTTCGTAGTCCACTGTGGATATTTGCCGACACTTGACGTGAGCTGGGAACTTGCGTCCACCAGACTTCTTGTTGCATGCGGATCTTTGTGGACACTTGATGTCAAAAACGGGGGGTAAGCGGGGGAGTTGATCTCGCTGCCTCGGCCTGGCGTCGAGCCCGTTGCACTGGCGCCGTTAGGCGGGCGTAAGCCTTGTGACACCGTGTACTGCGATCGTTCCGGCGGCAGACGGTGCGCTGCCACCGATCGCAGTCGTGGAGGTCGACGACCGCAACGACTGCATAAGCAGCGCAAGTGCCTCGGTGCGGATGTGGAAGCGCTCAACCAAACTGTCCAGTGGCACAGATTGCGCGAGATCGAGGAGCTCGATCCCGACGACGACGTTGTGCTCGTCCAGATCGACGATGATCACATCGCTGAACTCAACACTTCGAGCGACCTGCTCGCTGCTGAACTGCAGGTAAGCGGCACCCGCCTGCTGGTCGATCTCCAGCGAAAGCTCAGGACTAGCTGTCATCGTCGCCCCTCCAAACAGTCGTGATCACGAACTTCTCGGTCTCGCTGTCTCGATCGATCGCGGTCACCACTTTTAGGCTACGTCCGTTCACGTCGCCGATGTACATGATGCTGTCACCTCCCACAATCCGGGAGTGATAGTTACGCAGACATGAGCGGACGTCACTGTCCGTGATGCCGCGGCGTCGCATCCGCTGCCTGGCGTGGTAGGAGTACACCAGATTCATAGGCTCAACTCGCCGTCTGAGACGGAAACTCGACCTCAAAGGGCACCTCGCGAGTCACCGTCCCGCCAACTTCCACCTGAATGGTGTACGTGCCTGCCGCCATCAGCGGTATGCCGATTCCAATCACGCTGACGGCGTAGGAGTGCCCAGCGACAGCCGCAGCATCGTCAGCCCTCACCGCTTCGCCAGCGATCCCCATCAGGAACTGCGGGCCAGTGGAGGGGGCGACAACTCGAGCCGCGAACGGCGCTGACCGCTCATCCTCTGCAAGCCTGAAGCGAAGGACGAGGAAGAACTGGTGAACAAGACCTGGTGATGACACGCGGACGCGATCAAAGCCGCCGCCAACCATGGTCAACAGGCCAGCCTGATCAAGCTTGGCGAACTCCGCCAATATCGCCGTGTCAAGTTCGGCCACTGCCATCCTCCTGGGTCGTAGTTGGCTTGTCGGCGACAACGGCGGAACGTTACATCTCGTTGCTCCATGTGTATCAACCGCAGGTCTCACGCATGCGTGCC
The DNA here is from genome assembly GCF_014648475.1 of Lentzea flava. Classification (GTDB taxonomy): domain Bacteria; phylum Actinomycetota; class Actinomycetes; order Mycobacteriales; family Pseudonocardiaceae; genus Lentzea; species Lentzea flava. The sequence goes on from NZ_BMRE01000006.1 coordinate 28,572, forward strand.
CATGTACGCACCCTTGCCAACTGAGGGGCCTCGCACCATCCCGTATGACCTGGCTCGTCCCAACCGCACGTGTCAAGGGGGCACCTGCTCGTCAACGTGATGGTGCGCTGGGTCGGCCCCCTTGACGCGTGTGGTTGCCCTCGGGGAGGTCATACGGGATGGTGCGTGCCCCGGCCCCCGCTGGAACGTGATGTGCCGGCATGTCCCCGCACCATTTTGGAGACCTGCCCGTCCGGCGAGGACATGCTTTGAAGTCTCCGCGGTTCCCTCCGGGGGCCGCTGGCCGTTCCTGTCCGACAACGGTCGACCGGCGCGCATGCCTCGCCCGCCGCGCTCGGACGCCGGAGGCGGCCTTGGGCGCGGCGGAGAAAGAGGCGCGTCGGTCTGCCGTTGTCGGGTAGGCACCAACGGCCAGCGGCCCCCGGAGGGGGCCGCCTTGATGAAGAAAAGAAACTCTGAACACGCCGGTCAAGGTGTGGTCACTTGATGAGTCTGCTGGTGTGCCCGGCATCAACGAGGCGCTTGTAGGCCGCGTCAACCTCGTCGGGTATGTCCTGGGGGATCGCGAAGCCTGCGTCAGCGAACATCGTGATCCGTTGCGTGTCGCCAACGAGCATGCTGATCACGAAGTCTGCATCCCCAATGCCTGCAACGTATTCGTCGATCGGCGGCCGGTAGGAGCTACAGATGACCTCCAGCTCGGGCCAAACCATCTTGCACGTCGCGTACGCCCGGCGTTCCTGGTAGGGGCGTGACACCAAGACTGCCGTCTCAACGTGCAATCCCTTGCTGTGCAAGAGGTCTCGTGTGAACTCGAAGTTCTGAGACGTGTTGGTGGCTTTGGTCTCGATCAAGATCGCATCGTCTGGGACGCCGTGCTCAAGTGCGTACTCCCGATAGTGCACCGCCTCGCCGCGAGGGAACCGGTTAACTGTTGTGGGAGCGTTGGCGCCGGTGAAGACAATGAGCGGATAGACGCCTGCGTGGTACAGCTCGACTGTGCGGACTGCCACGCCGATGTCGTGGCTGCCGAGACCGATGCCGACGTTCGCTGGGCGTACCTCGTGCTTCATGTCGTGGTAGTCCCAGAGGGTCAAGACGTCCGCTCGGTGTTCGTGGGGGATCACTGTGGACGGCACGTGGATGGCACCTTCCTCGCGGTCAGTCGGGCATCTGGAAGCTATATGACCACTCGAACCTGCTTGCGGCGTGAACTCCTCGGGCGAACTCGATCGGCACGCCATCCTTGGTGAAGGTGCGACGCTTGAGGATCATCACCGGCTCTCCGGCCGGCAAACTCAAGACGTCGATCTCCTCCGGTGTCGGCATCCGGGAGTGGAAGCTCTCCGTCATGTGATCAGGTTCGTAGCCCTGCATGGTGAGCACTGCAAACCCTCCACCAGGCGTCGCCGGTCCTGGCCTTGGATCGACAAGCGGTGTGCCTTCAACGTGGATTGGGTTGTAGTAGCTCGTAAGCGTGTGTGTTGGCGTGTCGCCGTCCTTGACCAGCCGTGCTCTCTCGTACACCGGCGCACCTGTCTCGATCCCGAGCGCTTCGGCGATCTCGGAGTCGGCCTTGATCTGCCGGACGGTGTTGGTCTGGTCGCCAGGCTTCCACTCGCGGCCGGAGGCTTCACGGTCTGCGGCGAACGCGACCAACCCGAACTTCCACTTGCTCTTTGCGTAGCGCTCGACGCCAAGGCGCTTCATCGCCGGGCGTGGCCGAACAACCGTGCCTCGCCTGCGTACCGAGTCAACAAGGCCTTCAGCTTCGAGCACTGACACCGCCTTGCGCACGGTGTTGATGTTGATGCCGTGCTCGGCAGCGATCTCGTCCTGCTTGGGCAGCGTCGTTCCTGGCGGGTAGTCGCCGCGCTGGATCGCGTCGCGCAGGACCGCTGCCAGCTCCCGGTACCCGGTGATCACGTCGACCTCCTCTGCTGGACGCAATAAGTCTATCTCTACCGGCCCTGACCAGCGTTGCGCTGCGGCGCGGTCCAGCGGTCAGCGAATTCGGTGCTGGCGCCGAAATCAACACGGTCGATGTTGTCGCGCTGGAACGCCCTCAAGCCGTTCGAGAACTCGTCCGAATTAAATTCGAAGAAGGGTGCATGACCGATGGTGGTTCAGGCGTACAACGCGCACGCGATCAAGAAGTACGGCGAGTTCGTGAACGCGATCAACTTCGCGACGGAGCAGCTCGCCCCGTTGGAGACGCTGATCAACCGCATGAAGCCGGGCAACGCGCTGCCGGGTGACTGGAGGGTCCCCAAGCCCGACGACCTGCGCAAGGAGTTGTCCAAGGCCCGCAAGGACTTGGAGGACCTCAAGGCGCACGCGGTCAAGTACGAGATCGAGCTCAAGTCTCGTGAGTGGAGGGTCTGATGTCGCAGCAGCTCAACAACGCCCTGGAGGACGTGGGCAAGTCCATGTCCACGCTGCGGATCGCTATCAAGGGCATTCCGGTCCGTCGCGAGGGTTTCAAGGGTCTGCACGACCAGTTCGCTCGGTCGGTGGCCACGCTGACCACGCACATGTCCTACGCACGCGTGCTGCTCGATGAGGAAGCCGCGGAACGCCGCAAGCGTCGGCGTCGCTAGTGAAGCCGAGTTCGTCACCTGTTCATCTGGCAACGGCCGATCACCCCGCGCGGGTTGGTCGGCCGTTGTTGTTCTCTCCCAACACTTTTCGGAGGTTTCGATGTCCAAGAGTTCCCGTGGTAAGTCCGCTCGCTCGCAGGGTGTTGAGTTCGCGGCGGTGGTGTGGGCGGTGCGTCACCCTGGTTCGGTGGCAGCTCCGTCGGCTCTGCTGGCGTCGCTGTCCCAGTTCGGCCCCACTGCGACCGGCGTTGTGCTCGGTGGTGCTGCTGCGGGTCTGGGTGCCTGGTACCGGGCTCACCCGGACACCTTCGACACTTACGCGGCCCCGGTGCTGCGGGCGTGGCGTCGTCGCTGGGCTGGCGCGTACACCGGTCGCCGCTGGTCTGACCTGATGGGCTCGTGCGGTCTGACGCGAACACACCCGCGTACCGGGCAAGTCCTGGTGCCTCGGGTGCTGCGGGTGCGGTCGTGGTCGTCCTCGGTGGACACGGTGCGGGTGCGGCTGGTGCACGGCATGTCGTTCAAGGCGTTCGTTGACGCGGTCGACGACCTCGCCGACACCCTCAAGGCCGAACGGGTCGCGGTCGAACGCTCGGCCCCCGGTGAGGTGGTGCTGATCGTCCAGCGTGACGAGCCGTTCGCGCACGTCATCCCCTCACCGGAACTCGCGCAGGACGTCGCCGACGTCGATCCGATGTCGCTGTACATGGGCGAGGACGAGTTCGGCCGCGAGTACCGCGAACCGCTGTACGGCACGCACTTCCTGCGGGCGGGTGAGACCGGTTCGGGTAAGAACTCGCTCCCTGCGCAACGCCTGCGGGCCGCGGCTCCGCTGATCCGGGCTGGTCTGGTCCGGCCGTGGGTGATCGACCCGAAGATGCTGGAGTGGGGTTGGCTCAAGCCCATCCTCGCCGGTCGCTACGCGGACAACCCCGGTGATGGTCTGGAGCTGCTCAACGACTTCGTGGCGAACATGGAGCGCAAGCAGAAGCGCATGCAACGCGCCAAGCTGCGCAAAGCTCCGGTCTCCGAAGAGTTCCCGATCGACTGGCTGATCTTCGACGAGATCGGCTACGCGATGGCCTACCAGCCTGACTACGCGCACGCGATCTGTGGTCAGACCGCGATCATCGCCTCGACCGGTCGCACCACGCACGACGTGATCGAGGCGCTCGTGCAGGAACCCACCAAGGACACCGTGCCGGTACGCGAGCTGCTGCCGCACCGTGTGTGCCTGCGGGTCTCCAGCTCCAGCCACCCCGACATGGTGCTGGGTGACGGCATGCGGGCACGCGGCGCGACTGCTGACGAACTACCGCAGGGTGAGGAGTTTGCCGGCATCGGGTTCGCCCGCGCTCCCAAGACCCGCCAACCCCGCCGCGTCCGCGTTGCCTACACCGACGACGCCCAGTGCGACGAGCTGGTGTCGTACCTGCGCGAGCCGACCACGCTCCGCGCGGTCTCGTAGCCCTCTCGCGTTCTCTGTCCACTTCGAACCTCACAGGAGGTTTCTTCACCATGCCTGCCAACGACAACCGCTCACTGGATCGCATCCTGCGGACGGTGCGCGGACACATCCGCACCCACAACCTGCCCCGGCCGGACCGACTGGTCATCTCCACCCTGTCCCGCTCGGTGCACGCAGAGTTCACCGCGGGCACGGCGGTCGACCGGTTCGCCGCCGTGCTGCTGTGGACGGCCACCCTGCACGGCAACGAGTTCGGCCTGACCTACGGCTGGCGCGATGACGTCCGCCTCGCCGCCACCGGCCGCACCGGCACGGGCATCGGCATCGGCCTGGCGTGCTCGGGCTCGGTGTTCGACCTGGGCGGCACCGTCGAGGAACACGACGGCCTCAACGGCAGGGAACACCGGTTCGCCAACCTGCCCGGACTGCCCACCCTCGCCGAGGCCCGTACAGATCTCGCCTCGTTCGACGAACTCGCCTGCCTCGTGGCCTCGGCCCGCTCGGTCGCTCCGGTGGCTGCGGGGGTGGCGGCGTGAACCTTCACGACCACCCCGGCTACGTCGGCACGCGAACGCTGATGCTGGCCCTGTTCGGCCCTTCCGGCACCCCTCCTGCCTGGCGCGCCGATGCCGCGTGCGCGGGGGAAGACACCGAACTGTTCTTCGTTCCGACGACCACTGCTGAGGCCTTGGACGTGTGCGCGGGCTGCCCGGTCATCGCCCAGTGCCGCGCCGACCAAGTCGATTGGGAGAACCGCACCCGCTCACGCCGCTTCTACGCCTCCGGCGTCGTCGGCGGCACCACCGGATCCGAACGCAATCAGACCTACTACCCACGCACCACCACCCGGAAGGAAGTCGCCTAGCCATGAACGTTCAACTCGTCATTCCCGTCACCCGCAAGACTCCCGCCCGCGCGATCGGCCTCGGCCTGACCGTTTTGGCCGGTCTCGCCGTCATGTGGCTGCTCGTCGGGCTGCTCGGAACCGCCGTCCTGGCCGTGGAGCTGTTCATCCTCGGACGGCTGCTCCTGCGCGCGGCCAACGGCCATTAGCTCGTGTCCACGTCAGTCCCGCTAAGGGAGGTGAACCCGTGAAACTGTTCCAGCGCAACAAGAAAGCGGCCGATTACAGGCCGGAACCCACTCGGGCCGTGCGTCGGCTGCGGCACCAGCTCGACGAGGCACACGACGTGCACGCGCTGACCGGTGATCCGCTCCTGGCCGTGGTCAACGCCGACCGGCTGCGAGTCTCGATCAGCCGCTCGCTGTGGTGGTTCCTCGCGATCGGCCTCGGGTTCACCACCACGGGCGTGCACGACTTCCTCGCCGGGCGCCTCACTCTCACCGATCCGCTGTGGTGGGGAGCCTGGCTGGTCGAACCCGCGCTGGCCGGAATCCTCATCACCGTCCTGCGGTGGGAGTCCGAGATGCTCGCACGCGGCCAGCGCGTCGACGACGGCCCCGTGGTCAAGCTCAAGCGGCTGCTGCTGGCCGCGACGCTGATCACCAACGTCTGGTCCGCCGTCTCACCCTCGAAAGGCCCGGTCAGCGCGGGCAACGTGTTCCTGCACGTCGTCATCCCCGTCGTGGTGTTCCTGCTCGCTGAAGTCATGCCGATCGTCCAGCAACGCTGCGTCGCCGTTCGAGACGTGGCCCTGCGCGATGCGGCCCGGCGTGAGGCCCCACGAGCTATGCCGGCCGAATCCGCGCCTGCGCCGAGTGCAGCCGAGAACACCCCGGCCGTTGCTCGAGTAACCCCGGCAATGACCAGCACCAACCCAGACCCCTTCGCGGGCCTGAGGCTCCCCGCACCGATGCGGACCACCCTCACCGCCCGCATGACCGAACTTGGACGGCCTCTCACCGCTCCCGAAGTCTCCGAGCTGCTCCGGCTGCCCGCTGACTTCGCCACCCGCGTCGCCGACCAGCTCGCTGCTTGAGCCACGAGCAGGACAACCCCTCGCCTCTTCGCTTGAGGGCGGGACACGACAGCTCCCAGCCGTGTCCCGCCCTTCGGCTTTTCCAGCCCTGTAAAGAAAGGAGGCCTACCGTGGCCCTGCCTGCCAACCCCCACACCACCCTGGAAGACCGCATCGCCCGCAAGGTCGCCTCGCCCGGCTACCGCGAATGGCGTGCCAAGGTCACTGCCACCAACGGCTGTGCCGTCCCCGTCCGCCTGTTCGGCGCGTGGCAGCTGCACGATGCCAACACCCGCAAGGTGCTGGCCCACCACGGCGGCGAGATCTTCGTGCCCTGCGGCAACCGCCGCTCCGCCGTGTGTCCGTCCTGCTCGGACCGCTACGCCGCCGACGCCTACCACCTCATGCACGCCGGTCTCGCGGGCGGCTCCAAGGGCGTTCCGACCACCGTGACGGACAAGCCGCGGGCGTTCGCCACCCTCACCGCCCCGTCGTTCGGCGCGGTGCACAACCGCTCCACCACGACCAACGGCAAGACCAGGCCGTGTACCGGCTGCGGCGAGTACCACCACCAGGCCGACCCGCGCATCGGCACCGCCGTCGACCCCGGCACCTACGACTACGAGGGCTCGGTGCTCTGGCAGGCCAACGCCGGGGCACTGTGGCATCGCTTCCGCATCGCGCTCAACCGCGAGCTGGCCAACGCGGCAGGGCTTAAGGTCCGTGAGTTCGCCGACCACGCCCGGCTGTCCTACGCCAAGGTTGCCGAATACCAGCGACGCGGCCTCGTGCACTTCCACGCCGTCGTACGCGTGGACGGCCCGGACGGCCCCACCGACCGCACCCCCTCGTGGGTCACCAGCGAACTCCTGGACTCCTGCGTCAAGGCTGCTGCGGCCTCGGTGAAGCTCACCGTGCCCCGACCGGACGGCGTGGCTCTCGACCTGCGGTGGGGCTCGCAGGTCGATGTCCGCCCGATCCGCGCCAACCAGGCCCACGAGGTCGAGAACGAGGACGGCTCGATCAGCGAGACGCGTCTCGCCGCCTACGTGGCCAAGTACGCCACCAAGACCACCGGCAAGACGGACGGCACTGACCGGCCCATCCGCTCGCAGCTGTGCATCGACCACGCCAAGGTCAGCGACCACCACCGCCGCATCATTCAAACCGCGTGGGACCTCGGCGGTCTCCCGCAGTACGCGGACCTCAAGCTGCGCCGCTGGGCGCACATGCTCGGCTTCCGCGGCCACTTCCTCACGAAGTCCAAGCACTACAGCACGACGTTCAAGTCCATTCGCGACGAACGCCGCGCCTTCCGCCACACCGAAACCCTCGAACGCCTCGGCCTCGACGCAGACTCGGTCCTCGTCATCAACGACTGGGCCTACCAGGGCAACGGCTACGACACCGACGCCGAACGCGAACTCGCCGCCGCCCTTGCCGGCCGAATCCGCGACAACAGACGACGCAAGTACGAACAGGAGACACACCGATGAGCAAGCTGTGGACCATCAACGATCTCGCCGAGTTCCTCGGCATCCCCGTCCAGACGCTCTACCAGTGGCGCACGAAGAACTACGGCCCTCCAGGAAGAAGGGTCGGCAAGCACATCCGCTACGACCCCGAGGTGGTCATGGCGTGGTTCAACGCCCAGCCTGGGGCTGCGTGATGGGCCGCCCACGTCTCCAGGTCGGGACGCACGGGAGCATCCGCACAGAGCAGGTAGGTCCGAAGCGGTGGCGCGCCCGGTGCCGATATCGCGACTTCGACGGCAAGATCTACGAGGTCGAGCGGTACGGCACGAGCAAGTCGAACGCGATCGACCGGCTCAAGGCGGCCATCCGCGACTGGGTGACTCCCGTCGCAGGGGCGCTGATCACGGCCTCCACGCGGTTCTCCGAGGTGGCTCGGATGTGGCTGACGGACCTCGAAGCGGACGCTGAACGAGGTCTCCGGTCGTTCGGCTCGCTCGACACCTACCGCAACCGGTTGGACAAGATCGTCCTACCCGCTGTGGGCGAGCTGAGCATGAACGAGGTCACCACACCGACGCTCGATGCGCTCTGCAAGAAGGTGCGGGATCGTTCGAGCGCGAGCTCGGCCAAGACCGTGCGCAGCATTCTCGGCGGTGTCTGCGCGCTGGCCGTCCGCCACGGCGCACTGGAGATCAACCCGGTTCGCGAGGTCGGGCCGCTGGAGAGCAAACGAGCGAAGAACAAGCCTTCGCAGTCACGGGCGCTCTCCGGGGAACAGGTGCTCGACCTGCTCGCCAAGCTCGATGCCGATGAGCGGGCCGTCCGGGATGACCTACCTGACCTGGTCCGATTCTTCCTCGGAACTGGAGAACGGACCGGTGAGGCGTTGTGTGCTCACTGGCCTGACCTCGATGAAAAGGCCAAGGTCATCAACATGTCGGGCAACGTCATCCGAGCACGTGGGCGGGGCCGCATCGTGAATCGGGGCAAGACGGAGAACGCGGTGCGTCCGATCCCGCTGGCCGACTGGTGCGTGACAATGCTGGTCACGCGCAGGGTCACCGCGGAGAACCTGAACGGGCCGATCTTCCCCAGCTCGACGGGCACGATCCGCGAGGCCACCAACGTCCGCAACCGGGCCTGGAAGCCGTTCACGGTCCGCGCGGGCTACGAGTGGGTGACGTTCCGGACGTTTCGGCGGACGGTCGCAACGCTGCTCGATGAGGCAGGGCTGACTGCCCGGCAGATCGCCGACGTCCTCGGGCACGCCCGGCCGTCGATGACGCAGGATGTGTACATGGGACGGCGTGCGCCTGGCCGTGCTGCTGCCGATGCGCTTGGCGCGGTGATCGGCGGCGATACGGATAAGTGAGGGGTAAGCGGGGGGTTTGATCTTGAGCGATCATCCCCCCGCACCCGCTACCAGCTGCGATGGTGGGCCGCCAGGGACTCGAACCCTGAACCCGAAGAGTAAGAGCCTTCGCTTGGCGTTGTTCGCCGATCTTCCTCAACAGTGCTCACTACCTGCGCGAATGCGCTCTTGATCTGAGCACTGTGGACAGTCGCTTCTCGACGTTTATCGACGTTTTACGAGACTAAAGCGCATCATGATCTTGGTCCTTCTGGACCGTCCACACCTCTGCCATCATCCCGACACTGAGCCTCGAACGCGGCCGGTGGTGCTGGGTCAAGGTACTCGTTCCAGCCTTGACGCGGCGCTGCCGGCCGTTGTCATGCTCGCGGCGTCGGGGGTGGCTCGGCCTGGTGCTCGTCGAGGCGCCCCGTTGCTTCGTCCGGTGCCTGATCGGTGGCAAGGCGGCGCAGCCGTCGCGGCAGTCGAGCGCCAGGACCAGCAATCCGCGGTGACCCTGACGGCGCTCGTAGGGAGCTGCTGGCCGACATGGCTCTATGGGTTGAGCTCGTCGGTGGGGCAAGGCCGGAGGACGGCGCGCAGCGCCGCCCGGCCGACCGGCGCAGCGAAGCGGATGCCGGGAGTGCCGGGATGGAAGGTGTTCGCCGTACGCGCGGAGCGTGCCGCCAGCGGCGGCCTTGATCCTGTAGAGCACAATTCGGCAAGGCTGCCCTTAGCGCCCTGTGTTGGTGAAATCCGAAGGCCCACGTACAACGCTCAGTAGCTGAAAGTGCACGAATCGTATTGTGTCGACCAGTGTCACATTCGAGCGAGCGTATCGACGCACATAACAATCACGCCGTTTCACCTGTTCGAGGTACTCGCGTTAGACGGCAGCTCTGGAAGGATCGCTGCATGAACGAGAGCCTTGATCCAGACGCTGGGCTGGGGCCTATCGATGTCTCATCGGTTGAGCCAGCAACAGGGCCAGCGCCCGAGCCTGATCAGGCCTGGAAAGCTTTAGGGCTCGTCAATGACTGGATCAAACACGCTGAAGCTAAGGTAGGGGCAACGCTTGCTGCGAGCGCTGTTGCAGCCACGATGCTTTACAACCTGGTAAAAGATCAGAAGTCGCCCGGGTTGTGGTTGAGCATCGCCGCTGTGGCGTGTGCGGTAGCGGTCGTGGCCGCTTGGTTTTCTGCAACTATGGCGCTTATTCCTAGGCTCTCGATTGTCGGGAGAAGGAAGGCAAAAAAGGCTCACCTTGCCAGTCTTTCGGCTGTGGATGAGCTGCCGGAAGATCCGATGAATCTTCTCTTCTTTGCCAATATTGCCAGGGCGTACAAGGATGACGGGCCGTCATATATTGAAGTATTGCGATCTCTAACCGCAGACCCGGAGCAGCTTACTCGGCATATCGCGCATCAGGTTCATGCAAATGCGACGGTGGCTCACAGAAAATTCGCTTGGACGGATCGTGCGATCAGATTCCTTGTGTTGGGAATGGCGCTGCTTGGCGTGGTTGCCATTATTGTCGGCTCGAAGGGATAGCAGTGGAAGCTACGAACAAGAGCTACGACTACATCGCGAGCTTCGGGCGTATCGACGGCATCCTTGCTACTCCTCAAAGTAACTATGAGGAAGTAGACACGCTTCCTGCTAGGGACAAGCTGACTTATAGCAATGGGTTCTATGCAAACAAGACGGTGGCCGTCTTCGTTGACATTCGCGACTCGTCGAAGTTGCCTGAGATATACAAAAGGCCAAAACTGGCTCGCTTGTATAGGGCGTACATCTCGGAGATGGTTGCGATTCTCAATTCTCACGCGAAAGCTGTCGAGGTGAACATCGTTGGCGACGGCGTCTGGTCGGTTATAAACGCGCCTTACAAGGCTGATATCGATGAGGTCCTTGAGGTGATCGCCAGGATGAATGCCTTGATGAAAGTGCTCAACTACAAGCTGGGCAAGGCTGATTACTCGACGCCGATCAAAGCCGGCATAGGCGCGGCGTTCGGGCGTGCATTGATGATCAAGGCGGGGCTAAGTGGTAGTGGAATTAACGACGTCGTCTACATGGGGGACGTCGTAAACCATGCAGCGAAACTGGCCGCCAAGGCCAATGCGGGCTACTTCGTGGACCCCATCTTTCTTTCCAACGATTTCGTCGGGAATCTCAAGGAAGAGTACCAGGGCAAAGTGAAGAAGGATTGGTCCAATAATTGCTACACTTGCGATTTGGTCAACTCATTGATGAATGACTGGTATGACGAGAACTGCAATTAGCTCGATCGACTGTTGAGAATATCCGGCGGCAGGTGCGGGCCGATTGGGTGGAACGAGGGTGGGATGGCGCTTAAGGATGAGCTTGAAGGCTACGTTCAGAAGGTGCTTGATGAACAGTGGCAGCGGAGGTCCGGGCAAAAAGTCCCTGATCCTGAAGACCTTCCCCTAAGTAACGTGGCAGTCGAGCTTGACGCAACTGTTCTTTATGCGGATCTAGCAGGCTCCACTGCGATGGTGAAGAAGTGGAAGGACTGGTTCTCTGCCGAAATATATAAGAGCTACTTGTACTGCTCGGCGCGTGTGATCAGGAATCTTGGCGGGTCGATTACCGCATATGACGGAGATCGGGTCATGGCGGTATTTATCGGAGACGGGCGTAATTCCAGCGCGGCAAAGTGTGCATTGCAGATCAACTATGTCACCCAGAAGATCTTGGTTGAAAAGTTTGTCGCTAAGTATCCGAATGCGGACTTCAGCTTGCGGCAACGCGTCGGGGTGGATGCGTCCAAGCTCTTCATTGCGAGGACTGGAATTCGCGGAACAAATGATCTTGTATGGGTGGGTAATGCGGCAAATAATGCCGCAAAAATGGCGGCGCTCGATCCGGCCTATCCGTCATACGTAACTGCCGTGGTCTACGAAGACTTGATTGATAATGTCAAGTTCGGAGGTGACCCGAGGCGGAATATGTGGACGGATCTAGGGGCGGGGGACCTTGGGTATCGGATCTACGGTTCGGCCTGGAATTGGTCTGTGTAGACGGGTACGTTGGTGGAGCGTAGTGGGGGTTGCTAGACTGCAAAAAAGGGATCTCTGTGTTCGTTGAATCCGTGTTCGATTCGCATTCGTATGGAGGGGTGGATGTTCAACTCTTCTAGGTCTCTGCGGCTGATCCAATGAACCTCGCTCGATTCGCTGCTCGTCCGTAGTTCGCCACCAGTCGGTTGCGCCCGGAAGCAGATGGAGAACTGCTGGCGCACTTCGCCGTCGGTGTAGGCGATGACGTGCTTTGGGTCGGAGTAGACGCCGATGATCTCGGTGGGCTCGACGTCGATTCCGGTCTCTTCCTTGACCTCGCGAATGACGGTGCGGCCGATGGTCTCCCCGACGTCCTGCGCTCCGCCAGGGATCGAGTACAGGTCGTTGTCGGTACGCCGGATCATCAACAGCTGGCCATGCTCGTCCTGCACGAACGCGGTCACCGCCACCACGATGTTGGTCGCCTTGGGAGCGTTCGGGTCGTTGTAGTGATCAGTGCGCGCCATACCAACCTGCCTACCAGCTCGGCGCTTGCTTGCCGTCACCCTGTTGGTGGACCCGCGGCTAGAGCGCGCTGTTGAGGTACGTCAGGTCCGTCACGATGGCTTGCGGCATCTCGGACGCGAAAAGGTCCACCTTGCCGGGCCTGTTGGCGTAGCCGATGACGCGGGCACCAGCGGCATGAGCGGCCTGGATGTCGGTCAACGAGTCGCCGATAAGCACGCCGCGCGCGGCAGTGATCTTGAGGTGCTCGCTCGCTTGCTGGAGCAGGAACGGGCTCGGCTTCAATCGCGACGAATCGGAATCGGCTCGTGCGGACACGTAGTCGACGCACGCGGTCAGCTCGTGAAGATGGAGGTACGCCTCAACGGCGGCCGCGCTGTTGTTGCTGACGACTGCCAGCACGCGGCCCGAGGCGTGCCACGCCCGGATGAAGTCATGTGCGCCCGGTGTGGGTTCGGAGCTTGCCACAGCCTCGACTTCGTGGGCGCGTTGGCTGGCCTCGACGTACTCGGCTTCGTCGTCGCCAAGCGTTGCGGCGTAATAGAGAACGTCGAACGGGTCCTCGGTCTTCTCGATCTGGGCGGGCAGCTCGTCGTATCCGCCCTCGGCGAGAACGCGGCGAAGCTGGTCCGCAACGAGGTGCGCAGGGAAGCCGGCGAAGACGTCGCAGATCGGTCCGTCGAAGTCCAGTAGGACGGCATCGGCGTTCGCCAGGATGCGTTGCAAGACTTCGGGATCGTTGACCGGGACCCGTTCGGGGCTCACCGCTTGTACTCCGTGCTGATGGTGTTCCACATGCTGTCGAACCACGTGCGCGCCTGGTCGACGTACTGGCTGCCAGTGCTGGTGTCGTCGTCAGTGATCGAGTGGTGGAAGAGGATGGCGTCCTTGCCCATCAGGTCGTAGATCGCCTGAGGCTCACCGCCAAGCGAGAGTACGTGTTCGCGGACTGGGTAGAAGCCGAAGAACGCTTCCTCGTTGTTGACCAGGTAGAGCTTGAACAGTGGGGCCGTGGGGTGGACCCGTACCTCCGCGGTCGCGTCTTTGACGAGTCCGAGCGCTCCCAGTTCAGTGACGTTGTCGACGATCGCGAGCGTGTGCCGTCGCATGATCTCCTCGGCACGCTTGCGAAACGCCGGGCTGTCAGCGCGTTCGTCCACAGTGACCGGAACCGACCACGGCACACCGGGATCTGGAACGAGGATGCGCACGTGGATCGACTCGGGCGTGAGTCGGCCGATGCGGATCTTGTCCAGCGGCTCTTGCATGATGCCGTGCAGCGTCTCGCCGGAGAAACCAGCAAAGTCGATCGTCACGTGCTCGGCGTTGAACGCACGCTCGATGTGCGGGCGGAGTCCAACCGGGCGCTCCGTGCGCTCGCGGACGAACACGCCGCTGCCTTGCCTGGACACGATCAGGCCCTCGTCGCGCAGCTCGCGCAGGGCGTTCTGGACCGTCATCGGCGCGACTTCGTACTTCTTCGCCAGCTCGGCGCGGGACGGCAACTTGTCGCCGGCCTTGAAGACCTTGGTCAGGATGGCGGCCCGCAGAGCGTTCGCCACCTGCACATACGGCGGGCGCGGGTCGTCTGGGTCCAATGCCATGAGTCCTCATCTCGCGGTCGGCTGGTGCAAAGCGGTGTGTAAAGCGGCGCAAAGCGCACGTTCGCACATGTTCGCAGTGTCTGTTCGCACTTGTCTAGCCCGCCTAGGGAGCTAGCTGACCAGTGCGAATGCCGACCTGCTTGACTTGGCTAGACAGGCTAGCTACCTTGTGACTTGTCTAACCCGGATAGCCGGGCTAGCGGAGCAACGGAGGTAGTGATGGCTGTTCCCTACGGCACGCGCTTTGAGGCCCCGTTTGACCAGGTCTTTCCCATGGGCGCGCTGATGATCGGTGAGGTTGTGGCTGACCTGGAGTACATGAGCCAGGAGGACAGGGCTCGCGGTCGACAGGCCAAGCAGAAGATCGACGAGAGGTCCGGCAAGCGGCAGTGGAAGGTCGTCGTCACCGACCCGTCCGCGGAGAAGGAGCGGGACGCCTCGGTCACGGTGACGCTGCTGGCTGAGGTGCAGCCCGTTCCGCCGCACGCGGTTCAGGTCATGCCGGGCGTTGAGGTGCGGCCGATCGCGTTCGAGGGGCTGACGGTCGAGCCCCGCGTGATGGGCGACAAGTTCAAGTACCAGGGCTTCACGATCCGTGCGACGGGCATTGCGGCACCGCAGACAGGCGCGGCTCCCAAGCGGGAGAGCGGCAAGCCTGCGGGTCAGCAGGGCCATGGCGAGCAGAAGACGGCGGCCTAGTTATGGCGCGGCCGTCGCGTGAGGCGGTCGCCCGGTGGAACACCGCGTATGCCGAGCAGACAGCAGCCCTGTTCGAGGCGTCCAGCACGGGCGAGAAGAACGCGCTGATTCGTCTTGCCCTTGGCTACTCGGCCGTTGCACAGGCGTGGCGGATCTTGGCCGCTGATCTGGCGGTGCCGTTGTGGGTTCGCCACGCCTGTTCCATCGCTGCCGAGGAGTTCGAACGGCGGGCGCGGCTCGAACAGTCCCGTTTCGGGGAGGAGTCGTGATGTTGAAGCTCTTGGTCTCGCCGGGGCCTGAGGCGTCTGCGGACATCGTGCCGTGGCCTGATCTCACAGCTGCGGCCTACTGCCTCCGGATCAATCTTGATCCGGCGCAGATCGCCATTCACATGCCGGACGGGCCGGACGGTCGAGAGCAGTTGGCGGCCTTCCTTCGGAAGCTGTCGCAGCACGCCGGCCTGTTGGCTGCCGTGCTGGACCCGAGGGGTGGCGCCGGTTGGGTCGGTGGCCTGCCGGAGCAGCTTCACTCAGAGCGGGGCTAGCCATGCTCGAAGAAGTCGATGAGCGGTTCGGCATCGTGCCATACGAGATCGCCCGTGACACGACGTCGCAACTGGTGTTGGTGGCCATGCTCGACGAGCCGTGGGGCTGGTGGAACGTGGCCACGTTGGCGGCCAAGCTCAAGATGTCGATGCCGGACGTGCGGGAGAGTGTGAACTCCCTGGTTCAGGTCTCGGTGGTCGAGCGGATGTCGTTCGAGCTGGTGCGGACTGAGTACAAGGGGCGGGCGTTCTGCGTGGCTCCGTTCGGACTGCGTGCCGCGCGCTGGATGATCCGCGCCAACTTCGATGCCCTGCACCCGCTTGCCGCACAGCTCGGGTTGTCCGTGCGTCGGGCGCTGGGATTCGGCTCGATCCTCGACGGGTGCAGCTGTGACTGCGGCCGTTGCTGCTGCGGGCTTCCTGGCCCGTCCACGGTGGAAAGCGTCACGCATCGCTTGAAGCGGTGAGACCGGTGGTGCCGCGTCCCCTTGCCCGGTTGATGTACCGGCTGAACCTGACCGCGAAGCACCCCGTCACCGGTCGGGTGCGGATGGAGTACCGGAACTGCTCGCGCTGCCTCGGCGGCGGGTGGTTCCGCAAGACGGAGAAGCGGCCGCTCTGCTCCTGGTGCAGAGCGCTCGCCAAGAAGCTCGAAGAGCGCTGATCGACAACTGAACAACAAGCGTTGGTGTGTCGCACGGGAAACAGTCCAAGTCTTGGCGGGCCTCGACTGTTCCCCGGCGACTAACACCGACTCGATCAACCTTGCTTTCTTTGCGCCACAAGGAGATTCGAGCCATGCAAAGCCTAACGCCACACGTATGTGGCGCGTCAAGTCAGGGTGGTCGGCGGGCCGAGTGGAAGCTTCCGAACGGTCGTCGGTGCCAGTTCTGCCACAGGTTCGGGGTGTTCGCGCCCGGACAGATCAAGTGCTGCCGGTGCCTGGGGTGGCTGTCGCTGATCTTCGTCGTTGTGGTCGTGGACGGCGGTGACGGGCGATGAACACCGCCGAGAAGTACGCGCGCTTCGTCACGATGATCGCGGCCAAGCAGGACATCGGCAGGTACCGCGTGATTCTCGACAACGGACACGTGGAAGGCATGTTGTTGGCCCTCGCCCAGGCTGAGGGATTCGAGTGCCTGACGTGCAAAGCGTTGTGCGGCACGGGAAGCGCTGCGTTCCGCCCTATCGGTCGCGCTGAGCCGCTCGGGTTCGACGCTCCGGGTGTCGGCCGCGTGTTCCGTTGCGTGGCATGCCTCGACGGCGCTCGGGGCGGTGACGCGCGATGAAGGGGCACAAGTGGGTTGATCCCGCTCCTTTCGAGGGCTACCGGCCGCGTGTCCCGTGGTGGGCCTACCTGCCGTGGTGGCTGAACCTCATCCTGTTGCCGATCGTCCTCGTGTGGCTCGCGGTCCGACTTGTCGTGCGGCTGGGGCTCGTCGCCGTCCGCTACCCCGTGTCGGTGGTCGGACTGCTGACGGGGCATCTGTTCTACGTCCACGCCGGATGGCTGAGCCTCGCCCTTCTCGTCCTGTCTGTTGCTGCTGCCCTCGCGATCTGGGCGGGCTTGCATCGTGACTCGTTCATGCGGCACGGCTCGTACCGGCTGCTGACCGAGTGGCGGCGACTCACGGTCTACGTGCCGCAGTGGCGCACGGTGGTGCGACTCGCTGAGCTGACGAAGGACAGCCGCGGGAAGGAGTACCGCCCAAAGCTGCGTCGCGTCCGCTCTGAGGGATGGCGGGACAAGGTGCGGGTGCTCATGATCCCGGCCCAGTCTCCGGAGCAGTGGGAAGCGCGTCGGGACAACCTGGCGCACTCGTTCAATGCTCGGTCCTGCCGGGTGCGGGTGCTGAAGCCTCGCGTGCTCGAACTGGACTTCATCCACTCCGATCCGCTCTCGCGCCCGGTCGCCGTACCGCCGTTGGCGCAAGTTGGCGAAGTAGACCTGAAGCGCGTGGTCGTCGGCCGTACCGAGACAGGTAAGCCCTGGCGCTTGAAACTCCTCGGGTCTCAGGTCCTCGTCGTCGGTGTGCCGGGCGCGGGCAAGGGCTCGGTGCTCTGGTCGATCGTCTGGCAGCTCGCCCCGGCCATCAAGGCCGGCCTGGTTCGGCTCATCGGCATCGACCCCAAGGGCGGCATGGAACTCGGGCAGTGCCCGGACGCGTTCGAGAAGGTCGTCTACGACAACGGGCCGGAAGCCGTTGCGCTGCTTGAAGAAATCACCGCTGAGGTCAAGGAACGCGCCTCGCGCTACCGGGGCGTCCGGCGGCTCTGGGCGCGCAGCACGGGTGAGCCGTTCACGGTCCTGATCGTGGATGAGCTGGCGGACCTGATCGCCTACCAGCCTGACCGGAACCTTCGCGAACGTGCCACGCGTGCCATTCAGACGATCACCTCGCAGGGCCGCGCTCCGGGCTACGCCGTCGTGGGCCTGGTCCAGGACCCGCGCAAGGAGGTGGTCGCCTTCCGGCACCTGTTCACGACTCGCGTGGCGTTGCGCCTCGATGAGCCGGTGCAGGTGGACATGGTTCTGGGCGATGGCGTTCGGCAACGTGGCGCAGCTGCTCACGAGATCAGCGAGAACACGCCCGGTGTCGCGTGGAACAAGGAAGACGGCCAGCGCGAACCCGAGCGGGCGCGGGCGTTCAACGTCACCGACGCGGACCTTGTCGAGCTGGGTGTCTATCTCGCTCCGGCCACCGTTCACGAGTTCCCCGAGCGGTACGAAGGGCGTGAAGCGGCATGACCGAGTACCTGACCCGCTCGGAGCGGATGAAGCAGCCGGCCGCGCTCGATGTCGCTCGGGCCGTCGCCACAGAGCACGGCGTCTGTGTGCGGCCTTTGGCCAAGGAACGGATTGACCTAGACACCGGTCGCGTGGACATCGTTCCCGTGCCGTGCGGCTCGACGGTCGCGAGTGTGTGCCCCACCTGCGCGGAGAAGAACCGGCGGCTGCGGATGGCGCAGTGTCGTGAGGGATGGCACCTGACCGAAGAGCCTGACTTCACGCCGGACGCTCCGAGCGACGATCAGCGGGAGTTGACCGCGTACCGGGCGGACCTGGTCAAGACCTACCGCCTGGCCCTCGACGAGGGTGACGACGTCGGCGCGGAGGAAGTACGAGACGAGGTCGCGGAGGTCGACGCAGAACTTCGGCAACTCGGAGTCCGCGGCTCTCTCCCGTCCCTCGAAGTCCCTCTCAAGGCTGCTCGGAAGCGGTCGACAAAGCGGCGGCAGGATGCGGCGAACTTGCCACGGCGGCCGGTCAGCAAGCGCACGGTGGGGAAGGTCTTCGGAGGGAAGTACCAGCCTTCGACGTTCCTCACGCTCACGCTCGACACCTACGGCAAGGTCCGCAGCGACGGAACCCCGGTGGACCCGGCGACGTATGACTATCGGCGGGCTGCAAGGGATGCGGTGCACTTCGCGGCGCTGCTCGATCGGTTCGTGCAGAACCTTCGGCGCTGTGTCGGCTGGGATGCGCAGTACTTCTCGACGGTCGAGCCACAGCGGCGACTTGCTCCGCACTGGCATGCGGCGGTCCGCGGAAGCATCTCGCGGGCAGAGCTGCGGGCGGTCGCGGAAGCCACCTACCACCAGGTCTGGTGGCCCGCGCATGACGAGATCAAGTACAGCGGCGACAACATCCCGTTCTGGGATGTCCGGGCCAAGGCATTCGTTGATCCGCAGACGCGAAGGGCCTTGCCTACCTGGGAAGACGCCCTGGACGAGGTCGAGCGTCCGGCACATGTCGCGCGGTTCGGCGTGCAGGTGCACTCCAAGGGGATCCTCGGCGGGACGGAAGAAGCCGGCCGCCACATCGGCTACCTGACGAAGTACCTGACCAAGAGCATTGACGAGTGCTTCGAGGCGCAGACCGCACGGCAGGAAGACCACGCCGAACGTCTCTGCGCTGAGCTCGCGGTCACGCCCTGCTCGCCGCAGTGCCCGATCTGGCTCCTGTACGGCGTCCAGCCTCGTGGGGCTCGACTGTCCACGGTGCCGGGCAAGTGCAAGGGCAAGGCCCACAAGCGGACCACGCTCGGGGTCGCCGGGCGGCGCGTCCTGGTGTCGCGTAAGTGGTCCGGGAAGTCTCTGGCGGACCACAAGCACGACCGCAAGGCATTCGTTCGGCAACTGCTCGCGGACGTCGGCATCAAGCCGGACGACGAACCTCAACGGCTGGTCTGGAACAACCTTCAGCCCGGCGACCCGAACTTACCGCCACGGGCGCACCTGCTCCTGAGTGCTGTCGCAGAACGCCGCAGGTGGAAGGCCGAATACACAGCTGCGCTGCTCGCATCCGCCGGACCTCCGGGGAGTTCGGCAACTCCACAAGCAGCGTGATCCAAGGGGGGAAACATCATGGACGCACACCAGTTTGAGCCACTTTGGACAGTCGGCGACGTTGCACTCTTCCTGAACGTTCCGGTCCACACGCTCTACGGCTGGCGAACGAAGAACTACGGGCCGCCTGCCCGGCGCGTCGGCAAGCACCTGAGGTACCTGCCGTCCGAGGTCCGGAGCTGGTTCGAGAATCTGCTTGAGGAGGCGGCCTGATGGGACGACCGCCACTGGACATCGGGACCTACGGCAAGATTCGTTGCTATCAAACGGAAATCGGCTGGACTGCCACCGCCCAATACCGCGACTACGACGGCAAGACCCGGCCGGTCATGCGACGGGGGAAGACCAAGCCGGACGCTGAGCGGAGGCTCAAGAAGGCGCTCACCGAACGCAAGGGTCCGGTCGGCAATTCGCTGACGCCTGACAGCCGCTTCAAGGACGCGCTGGCGACGTGGCAGGAGAAGTTCCAGAAGCTCGTGGACATGGGCAAGCGATCCCCGAGCAGCCTCGACACGTACACCAGCATCCTCAACCGACACGTGCTGCCGGGTCTTGGTGAGGTGCGGATTCGGGAGATGACCGTCGCGAGAATCGACGCGTTCCTGACCGCGTTGTGGCGGTCGGTCGGCGTCGACAGCGCCAAGACGGCTCGCTCGGTGATCTCGGGTGCCCTGCGGATCGCGGTGAAGGACAAGGCGCTCGACACGAACCCTGTGAGGGACACGGACCCGCTGGAGAGCGGGAGGAAGAAGAGTCCGCGGGCGCTCACGCGGGAAGAGCGGCTGCTCTGGCTGGAGATGCTGGAGTCCGACCTGGTCGCGGTCCGGAAAGACCTGCCTGACCTCTCGCGCTTCATGATGGCCACCGGCGTGCGGATCGGCGAAGCGCTGGCCGTGTACTGGGAAGACGTCGATTTCGAGGCCGGCACGGTTGACGTGAACTACACGGTCATCCGGGTCAAGGGACTCGGGCTGATCAGGAAGTCGACCAAGACGGAAGCTGGAGAGCGGACGCTACCGCTGCCCAAGTGGGCGCTCGACATGTTGCGGCGGCGACGTGGGGTCACCCTGTTCCCCAACGGGCCGGTCTTCCCGAGCAGCCTCGGCGGGCTGCGTGATCCGGCCAACACCCGGAGGGATCTCCGCAACGCCCGCGGAGGCGATGAGTTCGCCTGGGTCACATCGCATGTCTTCCGCAAGACGGCCGCGACGATTCTCGATGAGGCGGGACTCTCCGCGCGGGTCGTCGCGGACCAGCTCGGGCACGCTCGGCCGTCCATGACCCAGGACACCTACCTGGCCCGCAAGGCGGTGGATCGGAAGGCTGCTGACGCGCTTGAGAGCGCCCTCGACAGGCCGGAGGAAGACCAGCCAGACGACTCTGACCAGGACGAACAGGGAGGTCCGCCAGATGCGGCTGCTTAAGGAGTCAGGGAGTAAACCGCATCAAAGTCGTATCAGCGATCTTCCAAAGCGAAACCCCCAGGTCCAGGACCTGGGGGTTTGGTGGGCCGCCAGGGACTCGAACCCTGAACCCGAAGATTAAAAGTCTCCTGCTCTGCCAATTGAGCTAGCAGCCCTCGCCGGGACAGCCTACCGATCGTGATTGCCGGATGTCGCTCGGGTTCCCAACGTCACGGTTGACGCACCTGACCCACCCGAACCAGCCGCCAGAACCGCAGTGAGAGGATCAGGCAAGAGTGCGAGCGGATCTTCGTACCGCGAACGACCCCGCGGCAGCTTCCATTGGAGTACGTCAGAACAACGACTCCGAGGAGCCGAGAGATGCCGCTCGACCACTACGTCACCCTGGGCCGGTCCGGCCTCCGCGTCAGCCCGTTCGCGCTCGGCGCGATGACCTTCGGCGAGGATCCGGGGTCCGCCGGGTGCAGCGTCGAGGAGTCCGAGAAGATCCTCGCCGCCTACCTCGACCGCGGCGGGAACTTCATCGACACCGCCAACTTCTACACCAACGGGCACTCGGAGAAGATCCTCGGCGACTTCTTCCGCGCGAGCGGGACCAGGGATCGGGTGGTGCTCGCGTCCAAGTTCTTCTTCAACATGTACCCCGGCGATCCGAACGGGGGTGGGGCCGGGCGCGGGGCCATTCGCAGGCAGCTCGACGAGACGTTGCGGCGGATGCGCACTGACCACCTCGACCTCTACTGGATGCACAACTGGGATCGGAACACGCCCGTCGAGGAGACCATGCGGACGCTCGACGATCTGGTGGGATCGGGCAAGGTGCGGTACGTCGGGTTCTCCAACGTGCCGGCTTGGGTGACGGCGAAAGCGCAGACCATGGCCGAGCTCAACCGGTGGACGCCGTTGATCGCGTTGCAGGTCGAGTACTCGTTGCTGGCGCGGACGATGGAGGGTGAGATCGCGCCGATGGCGCGGGACATGGGCATGGCGCTGGTGCCGTGGAGTCCGCTCAAGAACGGGTTCCTCAGCGGTAAGTACCGCAGGAACGTGCAGGTCAGGGACTCCGAGCGGGCCAAGTTCGTCAACGCGCCGACGGAGAGCGACTTCAAGGTCATCGATGTGGTCGGCCAGATCGCGGAGCAGCACGGCACGTCTGCGGCGGCGGTGGCGCTGGCGTGGTTGCGGGCGCAGCCGGGCACGGTGGTGCCGATCATCGGCGCGCGCAAGATCGAGCACTTGGAGAGCAACCTCGAGGAAGTGACGCTCACGCGGGAGCAGATCGAGGCGCTCGACGAGGTGTCGAGGCCCGACCTGAACTACCCGGCGCCGCTGCACGGTGAGCTCAGGGCCATGTTGCAGTTCGCCGGCACGACGGTCGACGGCGAGGCGTCCGGCGTCTACCCGCCGTTGCTGTTGAGCAGTGTTCGCTACTGAGGTGGAGTCAGCTCTACCTGATCAACGGCAGCGCACCTGACTGTGCTCTGGCCGGCGAGTTGGAAACCTGTGCTCAAGCCGAAAGGGGAGGCACAGGATGAAGAAGACGCTGGTAGGCGTGCTGGCAGCGGCCATGCTGTTCACCGGAACGGCCATGGCCGCGCCCGCGAACACCGTGCAGAAGCAGCTCGACGGACTCGTCAAGCAGCACCGGTTTCCGGCCGCGCTCGCCACCGCCACCGAGGCCGACGGGAAGGCGACGTCCCAGGTCGCGGGCACGTCCGAGCTGGGCAAGTACGTGCCGGTGCCCAAGAACGGGCAGGTGCGGGCGGGGTCCAACACCAAGGCTTTCGTTGCCACCGTGGTCATGCAGCTCGTGGGCGAGGGCAAGGTTCAGCTGGACGTGCCGATCACCAGGTACCTGCCCGGTGCGATCAAGGACGAGCGGATCACCGTCCGGCAGCTGCTCAACCACACCAGCGGGCTCGCGAACTACACGCAGTACATGGGGCTCGACAAGTTCGAGGAGCAGCGGCACCGGTACTACGAGCCGCGCGAGCTGCTGGACATCGCGAACGCGCACCCGCCCACCAACGAGCCCGGCGCGAAGTTCAAGTACAGCAACACGAACTACGTGCTGCTGGGGCTGCTGATCCAGAAGGTCACCGGGCGTCCGGTCGCCGAGCAGGTCGACCAGCGGGTCATCCGGAAGCTCAACCTGCGCGACACCTACTGGCCCGGCGTCGGCGAGCAGGACATCAACGGCAAGCATCCGCACGGGTACGCCAGGACGAGCAACGGTGTCGAGGACGTCACCGAGCTCGACCCGTCCTGGGGCTGGGCGGCCGGGCAGATCATCTCCACCACCAAGGACCTCAACGCCTTCTACCGCGCCCTGTTGAAGGGAGAACTCCTGCAGCAGAAGGAACTCGACGAGATGCGCAAGACCGTCGACACCGCGGGTGAGATGCCGCCCGGCGTCCAGTACGGGCTCGGCATCTCCAGCTGGCCGCTCACGTGCGGCGGGCGGTACTGGGGGCACGGCGGTGACATCCACGGGTACGAGACGCGTGGTGGTGTCACCGAGGCGGGCAGGGCGTTCTCCGTCGCGGTCACGGCGCTGCCCGGCACGTTCCAGGACACGCCGGAGGAAGCCGAGAAGGCGCACGACGCGGTTCTGGCCACTGTGGACAGTTCACTCTGCCGGTGACGTCATTCGAGCGCGATCTGCAGCGGTACGAGGCGTCTGTCGCCCTCGGCGACGAGTGCGTCGACGATCCGGTGCAGGATCTCGGTCGTGGCCGGGGTGAGTTGGTCCGACGCGTGCACGTCGGCCAGCCACCCCGGTAAGAGCTTGGAGCGCTTAGCTACCTGGGCGTGTTCGTCACCGATGACCCGCTCCACCAACGGCAGCGCGATCGTTGCCTGCCACTGGATCGAAGTGGTCCTGGCCAGGCCGACGAGGGCATCGGCGGCACGAGGAGCGTCGCGGACGCGGTTCGCCCACTCCTCGATCAGGTCGAGATTAGGGCGCGGGTCGAACCAGCCCGCTTGCGCCTCGGCGAGCGTTTCGGCACGGGATGACCGCGGCGCTCGCACGTCGAAGTGCAGGTCGGGCAGGTCGTCACCGGCGTCGGGTACCGGGAGCAGAGCGGCCGGTACGCGTGGGTGGCGCAGCACCTCGCGCATGATCGCCGGCCACGCAAGAGGAAGTGCCTGCCTCGCTTCGGCGCACGTGGTGGCGTGCTGCGCCATGCCGAGGAGCAGTCTGTCCACTCCGAACGAAAGTTCGCACAGCACGTCGAGGTGCCGGGTAAGAGTCGTGAGGTCACCGCGGGCGGCCAGCGAGAAGACCATGCCCGACACGACCAGGTCCTCGTCGCTCGGTCTCAGGCCGTAGCCGTGGAACGAACCGATCTCGGCGTGGTACTGCTCGAGCGCTCCGTCGAACGCGGCCTGCGCGGCAGGGGTGACACAGCTCGTGTGGTGTGCGGCCGCGGCGAACTGGACCAGCGCGTAGGCAGTGACGCGGTACGCGGAGGCGGCCACAGCGGTGAGTGCCGCCCACGCCGTCTTGTGACGGCAACGCCGGGCGTCCTGGCAGGGGTAACTCCACACCCGGCTGAGCGCGTCGAGGTCGTACTCGACGAAAACCAGAGGCGCGGTGACGCTGGTCACGAGGCAGTACTCCAGTTCCGCGCGATCGAATGCCACGTCGTCGAACCGCGGCGACAGGAGTGTCGCGAGTGTCGTCCAGTTGAACGAGTGCAGACCTCGCTCCACTGTCTGGTCCGTGCGGAGTCTCTTGGCGGTGATGTCGATCAGTCGATTCGCGCACCACAGCAGATCCTCGTCCGCGAAGGAGAGCAGGCCTGCTGAGTACATCGCGATGACGGACACCGCCGTGGCTTCGATCGCGCCTTCCACACGCTCGGTCATGGCCGCGTGACGCAGCAACCTCAACGTGGACAACAAGTAGTCCGACTTGTCGGCGGGAACGCCGAAGCCCGTGAGTGAGTACTTGATGCGGGAGAACTCCCAGTCCTCATCGGACTCTTCCAGTTCCGGCAGTGCGTTGGCGGGCAGTTGCAGTTCTGCCGTGACGATGCCGTTGTCGCTCCGCTTCAACGCGTAGTTGTCCGCTCGCATCGCGGCCGCACCCCACGCGCAGGCTCGGACGGTGTCGCGGTCGTTCAGCTCGTCTGCTCGCCGGGTCAGCTCGTCCGCCAGGTCGGCGAAGGTGTTCAGCCGTCGCAAGTCGAGGCGATGCGCGGCAGCGATCACGAGACGGCCCACAGCCTTCCAGAGCTCCTGCAGATCGGCGATGTCCCGCAGGTGGTGTTCGATGTTCGCCCGAGAATGCTCCATCCACCAGACAGCGGGTTGCGACAGCCACGTGTCGAGCGTTCCGCCGTGTCGCAGCAGCAAACCGAACGCCAGCCCGGCCATCGGGGCGTTCGTGCAGTCGCGGAGCAGGAGTGATGCGACTTCCTCCACCGCGACACCGGCGGCGATCATGTGCTCGCATTGCCGTTCAACGGCGGACAGCGCGCAGTAACGGCGCAGATGTGGCACCTCGGTGGCGGCGTCTCGATACCACCGCCACTCCAGAGCTTTGCCTGCGCAGTTTTCGCGCCTGCCGTCCGGGAACTCGAGCAGAACGTGGTCGCTCTTGCGGCGGTGGAAATCGAGATGTGTCACCACGTCCCGCTCGAGCAGGGCGTTGATCAGCCGCAGGGCCCGCGGTGGATCCGCAGCCATCAGGGAGTGGAACGGTTCGCACCGCGACGGACAGGGTTGCCGCCACTCGGTCGGTTCCGGTTCTGCGTAAACGGCCTCGCACAACGCGAACAGCAGATCCGGGCAGTTCACCGCCATCGAGCCAGGGACGTCAGGGGAGGTGAGCACGGCGGTCAGCCTGGCCGTGGGCGCCTGACGGAGGAACGCGGCAGCGTCGGCGTTCAGGTCAGCGCCGAGCAACGCGACGAGCTCGACGTCGTGGTCCGCGAGTGCGACGGCACGGACGGCAGCGCGGAGCGGGATGCTGCCGTCGGCCAGAACTCCTCTCAACCAGGCCATGATGGTGGCGCGCACAGGTTCGCCGCGATCATCACCTCTGCGGTAGAAGTGATCGACGAGCGGCGCCAGCAGGACAGGATCTCCGACTCCGCCGGTCGTGTAGCGGTCCTGACCGAGCCGCAGGAGAACACCGCGTTGCTCGACGGACAACGTGGGCCAGGCCAGCTCGATCTCCGTCGCCGCACGGCTGGAGGTGAGCAGGGCTTCCAGCGGCAGTTCGGCCCACCTGCGGCCGTGCCCGTCCGCCAGCGTCTCGAACACCGCACGCACCTCGGCCTGGTCGGCGCCGTCCAGCGAGGCCTGGCACGCGAGTTTCGCCGCCCGCAACGCCCACCTCGGTGCTCCGGCGTCCGCGAGCACGGACCAGCCGTCGACGAGCAGCAGACGTGCGACCGCCATGTCCCGCACGAGGTCGCTGGCGAACTCCTCGCCGCGGCTCCACGCACTCAGCGGGCTGATGCCCAGCAGGAGTCCGTCCGACCGCAGCGATGCCAGCGCGGCCGGATCGAGTGCGGATCTAGCGCCGGTCAGGAGAGCCCGCGCCAGTGCCAGCAGGGCCTGCTCCCTGCCGTCCGGCGGGCTCTTGTCAGGGCTGCGCACGAGGCCGTGCCAGATCAGCGCGAACACGTCCGCCTCCGACACGGCTTCGTCGGGGCGCACCTGAACGGGGTGACTGCGCAGCAGGAGATCGATCAGACCGGGCCGGCGCAGGACCCAGGCCGATCGCCGGTCGTTCGCGAGGTGGTGCAGGCCGGTGAAGGTGCCGACGAGTTCCGCCGCCTCCGCGTCGTCCAGGCCGGGCACGACGTGTTCGAGCGGTGTTGTGGCGGCGCCGACCGCTCGTTGCGCGGCGAGCACGCAGTCCGCGACCGCGGCGGCGCCATCGGTGCGCGTGACGGCGGCGACCCCTGCCCCGGCACGCACGGCGCTCACCAGAACGTCGATCAACAACGACCGACGGCCCTCCAACACGGCTTCTGCGCCGTCCACGACCAGCAGGGATCCCGCCGACGTGCGGATTTCGCCGAGCACCTCGGTGAAGGCGGAGCCCAGTTCCGCCTCGAACTCGAACATCGTTGCCGGGAGGTCGCGCAGGCTCAACGCCACCACGCCCTGTGGCAGTTCCTCGACGGCCCGCAACGCGAGCGCGGACTTCCCGACGTCCGGCTCGCCGGTGATCACGAGAGGCCGGCGCTCCGCCACGGCCGCGTGCATGGCGGCGCGGAGGTCGGCCCTGGCGGTGCTTCTGTCGATCTCCAGTTCGCCGTCGCGGGTCAGCAGGCCCGCCGGTGTCCTGTCCCGCACCAGGACGGCGAGCCGATCGAGCAAAGACCACGCCCTGGGCACCGAATCCGGCTTTCGCAGCGGCCATCCGGCGAGATCACGACGCAGGACGACCTCGTCGACCGACGCACCCGCCGGCGCGTAGTCACCGGCCAGCTCAGCAAGTCTGCCGAACAACGCGCTCGCCGCGCCGACGGTTCGCTCCCTGGTGACGGCCCGCAACCCGCCCACGGCAGCACTCCGGCTCGCCTGGTCGGTGGCTTCCAGCCGCAGGTCGATCGGCCACAGCGCGACCAGCAACCGCCACGAGAGGTCATGATCGCCGACGAGCCGGTCGAAGCTGTCCAATTTGGACCGCAAGGTGCGGCTGAACCGCCTCGGCGTGCTCACCCGGTTGCGAAAGGCGGCGCGGTCGTGGCTCCTGCGCGCGATGTTCGCCAGTTCCGCCAGCTGCCGCACACCCGACGCGGCGGCGAGCCCCAGCCGCAGTCGGCCCGCTTCGATCTCCGCCCACTGCTCGCGCACTGCCCGCAGGTACGTGGCGATGAGCGCGGTGGTCGGGCCTGAGCTGACGGTGAGCTTCGGCGTTCGGCGCACCCCGACGGACAGCACGCGTTCCTCGCCGTCCGGGGCGCGGCCCACGACGGTGAGGTCGTCGACGGGGCTGAACTCGGTGGTCTGGAAGTGGATCCGGAGCGGTGTCACGTCGTCGCCGAGCGCGGGTATCGGGTCGCCCGTCAGCAGATGCGAGAGCAACGTGGCGCCGTACCGGTGTTCCAGGACGACGCCGCCGCCCCCGGTCGCGACGGCGCTGACCGCCATCAGCTCCTCCGCAGATAACGCTGCACGTACAGCAGGTCCTGATCGCTGATCGGCCCGTCCGCCACGCACGCCATCAGCCAGTCGGTCAACGAGTCCGCGTCGATGCCGGTGCCGATCAGCACCAGCTCGGTTCTGGCATGGTCGGTCTCTTCGAACGACACGAACCCGCCGACGGTGTGCATCGACAGCGACAGCGTCCCGAAGTTCACGAAACCCTTGGCGCGGAACAAGCCCTCGGGCCGAGCTCGGACGAAGTCCATGAACAGCTTGGGATGCATGGGGTCGGACGACTCGAAGGACACGCTGTCGTACGAGGCGTGGGCGTGCGTCGAGTGGTCGTCCAGGTCGTCGAACGACAGCTGGCGCGGCCCCATGTCCGGCGGCCGCACCTCGAACAGCAACGCCGGATCGATCCGCCCGTAGGACACGGGCAGCACCGGCGCCTCACACGGCAGCGAAGGCAGCGCGGACACCCGGTCGACCTTGTTCAGCACCACCAGATCCGCCAGCGCGAGGTCGCGGTCCAGATGCGGCACGGCGCCGAACTCCACGGCGTCGACCACGTAGATCAGCCCGCCGTAGGTCACCCCCGGCGCCTGCAGCACCATGCGGACCAGCGTCGACGGCTCGGCGAGACCGGACGCCTCGATCACGATGACGTCCAGGTCCGCCGCGGCCAGCTTCTCCAGCATGGCGTCGAGCTCGGTGCCGTCGACCGCGCAGCACAGGCAGCCGTTCGACAGCGACACCATCGAGTCGACCTGGGCCGAGACCGCGAAGGCGTCGATGTTGATCCGGCCGAAGTCGTTCACCACGACGCCGATCCGCGTGCCGCCTGACGTGCGCAGCAGGTGGTTGAGCAGGGTGGTTTTGCCGGAGCCGAGGAAGCCTGCGAGGACGACGACGGGGATCACGGCCGTCCAGGCTACCTACCGCAGCGCGATCAGCTTCGCCAGTGCCTCGTCCAGCGGCATGTCGATCGCCGAGGGGAACACGATCAGCTGGTCGACGCCGAGGTCCTCGTACTGGCGCACCACCGAGGCGTCCAGCTCGGCCGTCGCCACGATGTTGATCTCCAGTGCGCCGAGCGACTCCGGTCGTTCGGTCATCGCGGAGAGCCTGCGGATCCGCTTCAGGTTGGTCGCGGTCTCCTCGGGCGTTCCGATGCCGATCCACGCGTTGCCGCGGGTCAACGCGCGGCGCAGCGCACCGTCGGACGCACCGCCGACGGCGATCCGGGCGTTGGACGGTCGCGGATGGGCGTCGATGCCGCTGAACGACACGTGCTTGCCCTCGAAGGCCGGCGCGGGCGCCTCCCAGAGCGTCCGCATGGCGTCGATGTACTCGTCGGTGCGTTGGCCGCGACCCGCGAACGGGGCGCCGACCGCGGCGAACTCCTGGTGCAGGTAGCCCGCGCCGACTCCGAGCGTGAACCGGCCGTTGCTCAGGACGTCCAGCGACGCCACCTGCTTCGCGAGCACCACCGGGTTGCGCTGCGGCAGGATCACGATGCCGGTGCCCAGCTCCAGCCTGGTCGTGGCCGCTGCCACGAAACCGAGGCTCACCAGCGGATCGAGGATCGGCGTGTCCGGCTCCGACGGCGACGGGTCGACCCGCGGGCTCGGCAGCACGACGTGCTCCGACGCCCAC
The DNA here is from genome assembly GCF_014648475.1 of Lentzea flava. GTDB lineage: Bacteria > Actinomycetota > Actinomycetes > Mycobacteriales > Pseudonocardiaceae > Lentzea > Lentzea flava. Next base: position 58,323 of record NZ_BMRE01000006.1, read on the forward strand.
CACGACCGGTAACCGAGCTGCTCCACCAGCTCGGCGAGCCGAAGGGTCTCCGCGGGGGCGACCGTGTCGCCCATGTTCAGTCCCTGCACCCCCATGTCCATGATCACTTCAACGACCGAGTGACGGCGGTCATTCCCCCGGACTCAACAAATCCGCTCCCCAAGACATCTAGTCGGCAAGAAAGGGGGCGATGATGACCGAGTTCGTGGCTGCCGCGCTGGCTTTTCCGACCGTGCTGTTCAGCTTCCTGGTGCTCGTGGTGCTGGCGTACTGGCTCACGGTCGCGCTGGTGGGCCTGGACTTCGACGCCCCGGTGCTGCCGATCTCCATCTCGATGTTCGTCGTGATCACGTGGTTCGCGGCGCTGGTCGGCACGGTGCTGACGCCGGAGGGCAAGCTCCGGTACGCCGTCCTGGCCGGCGCACTGCTGGTGGGCGCGTTCGCGACGAAGATCCTCAGCATCCCGGTGAGGAACTGGACCAAACCGGAGAAACCCGCCTCCCGCAACGACTTCGTGGGCCGCACGGCGATCGTGCGGACGGCGCGGGTCACCGAGAACTACGGACAGGCCGAGGTCACGGCCGACGACGGCGGTACGGCTGTTGTGCAGGTGCGAGCCGCGAAGAGCACCGAACTGCAGGCGGGTCAAACCGCGCTGATCTTCGACTACGACGCGGAAGGCGAGTTCTTCTGGGTCGTGGACATCACCACAGGGGGCTGACATGGGTGCTATTTCGACGGGTTTGCTCGTGCTGATCGCCGTGGTCGTCGTCGTGCTGATCCTGGCGATGATCACGTTGAGCAGGCTGTTCAAGAAGTGTGAGCAGGGCAAGGCGCTGATCGTCTCGAAGATGCGCAAGGTCGACGTGACCTTCACCGGCACAGTCGTCCTACCCGTGCTGCACAGATGCGAGACGATGGACATCTCGGTGAAGACCATCGAGATCCGCAGGGCCGGCAACGAAGGCCTGATCTGCAAGGACAACATCCGCGCCGACATCCGCATCACGTTCTTCGTGCGGGTGAACAAGACGGTCGAGGACGTCATCAAGGTGGCGCAGGCGATCGGCACCGAGCGCGCGAGCCACGAGAGCACGCTGCAGGAGCTCTTCAACGCCAAGTTCTCCGAGGCGCTCAAGACCGTCGGCAAGCAGCTCGACTTCGTCGACCTCTACACCCACCGCGACGAGTTCCGCGACCGGATCGTCCAGGTCATCGGCACCGACCTCAACGGCTACAGCCTCGAGGACGCTGCCATCGACTACCTGGAGCAGACGCCGCTCAAGCAGCTCGACCCGGCGAACATCCTGGACGCGCAGGGCATCCGCAAGATCACCGAGCTGACCGCGATCGAGCACGTCAAGACCAACGAGTTCACCCGCAACGAGGAGAAGGAGATCACGCGCCAGAACGTCAGCGCGCGTGAGGCGATCCTCGAGCTCGAACGGCGCCAGGCGGACGCGGAGATCAAGCAGAAGCGCGAGATCGAAACCGCCCGCGCGCAGCAGGAGGCGGAGACCCAGAAGGTCCAGGCCGAGGAACGACTCAAGGCCAACACCGCGTTCCTGCGCACCGAGGAACAGCTCGGCATCCAGGCCGAGAACAAGGCCCGCGAGATCGCCGTGGCGGAGAAGAACCGCGAGCGCGTGATCGCCGTCGAGACCGAGCGCATCGAGAAGGACCGCATGCTGGAGGTCATCGCCCGCGAACGCGAGACCGCGCTGCGCATGATCGAGAAGGACAAGGAGCTCGAGCACGAGCGCCGCGCCATCGCCGACCTGGTGCGCGAGCGGGTCGCGGTCGAGAAGACCGTGGCCGAGCAGGAGGAGAACATCAAGCGCCTGCGTGCGGTGGAGGAGGCCGAGCGCGAGCGCCAGCAGATCGTGATCCGTGCCGAGGCCGAGGCGCAGGAGTCGCTGGTCAAGGACATCAAGGCCGCCGAGGCCGCGGAACAGGCCGCGCAGCACAAGGCCCGCGAGGCCGTCGTGCTCGCCGAGTCCCGCCAGCAGGCCGCCGACCTCGACGCCCGCGCCAAGATGCGGCTCGCCGAGGGCATCCAGGCCGAGACCGCCGCGGCCGGCCTCGCGAACGTGCAGGTCAAGGAACGCGACGCCGAGGCCATCGAGAAGATCGGTCGTGCCGAGGCAGTGGTCGACCGCGAGAAGGCGCTGGCCGATGCCGAGGGCATCAGGGAACGCCTCAAGGGCGAGGCGGAAGGCCTGTCGCACAAGGCGGAGGCGATGGCCGCGCTCGACTCCGCGACCCGCGAGCACGAGGAGTACCGCCTGCGTCTGGAGGCCGAGAAGGAGATCAGGCTGAAGGGCATCGACGTGCAGCGCCAGGTCGCGGAGGCCCAGGCGATGGTGCTGGCGTCCGGACTGGAGAAGGCCAACATCGACATCGTCGGTGGCGACACGATGTTCTTCGACAAGATCGCCAGTGCGATCACCGCGGGCAAGCAGGTCGACGGGTTCGTCGGCGGCTCCGACGTCGTGCAGGCGCTGGGTGCCAAGTGGATGGACGGGACGGCGAGCTTCCCCGAGGACCTGACCAAGATCCTCAGCTCGTTCACCACGGGTGACGCGCAGAACCTGGCCGCCGCCCTGGCCCTGACCCAGATGGCCAAGAACAACGGCCAGCCCGCATGACTCAGTTGGACGCCGGCACGTACGAGGTGCTGCGGGCGAGGCTGGCCGACCAGGCCGCCGAACTCGCCCGCAGCACCGAGGCGCTGAACGCCCAGCGCGTCGAGACGTTCGGCAGCACCGCGCTCGAACTCGTTGCCACGGAACGGATCCGCACCGAGAACAACTGCGTGCCGCGTGACATCGTCCCGCTCGGCGAGCAGATGTTGTTCGGCTACAACGTGTTCCTCGGTCTCAAGCAGGAGACCACGGTCGCCGACGTCTTCGCGGTCCACGGCAAGGACTTCGGCGCGGTGCACGCCGACTTCCTCGAAGACCCGAGGTTCCTCAAGGACTTCGCCGAGCTCTACCGCTACTACCGCGACACCCGGCTGCTCCAGCTGCGGATCGTCGAGTCGCGGCTGCTCGCGGTGTTCCAGACCGGCGCGCGGATCGAGGACATCCGCGTGCTGCGCTGGGACGTCGCGGTCGACGGCACCGTCACCTACCTCGACAACCGGGGCGACCGCGACCACGTGTTCCCGCCCGCGCACGACTTCACGTGGGTCGAGACCACCCGTGAGCAGCACGTGCTCGGCAGGCACCCGCACATCGCGATCGAGAACGAGGTCTTCGTCGAAACGGTCGGCGGCACGCTGACCGTCAAGATCGAGAACAACACCGAGACCGGCGAGGGCGTTTACGACGAGCCCGTCGACGAACCGTTGCAGAGCCTCGCGGACGCCGACGTGCACTACGCCCGCGTCGGCCCGCTGATCCTGCTGCGCATCCGCCCGTACAACGAGACGGTCTGGCGGCACCTGGTCTTCAACACCCGCACCAAGGCCGTGGCCAGGCTCGACGGCATCGGCCAGGCCTGCCAGCGGCTGCCGGAGGACCAGGGGATCATCTTCCCCGGCGGCTACTACCTGGTGACCGGCGCGGACAAGACGTTCGACGTGGACACGGAAGACCTGGAGTTCGAGCGGGTCATCCGGTCGGCGAACGGCGAGGACGTGCTCTTCGTCTACCACGCCCGCCGCGAGGGTCGCAGCTTGTTGTTGCCGTACAACGTGATCCGCAAGGAGGTCGCGACCCCGATCACCTGCCACGGCTACTCGCTCTTCGCCGACGGCACGCTGGTGATCTTCCGCGAGACGAGTTCCGAGCCGGTACGCGTGCACCCGATGCAGGTGTGGCGCACGCCGTTCGTCCAGGACGAGGTGCTGCCGGAGCAGGCAGGTCCGCTCGCCCGCATCGGCAACGCCGAACTGGTCCGCGGCATCTCGGACTGCCTGAGCGTCACCCGCATGGCCGCCGAGATGACCCCGAGCGCACCGGTGTTCGAGGGCCTGATCGCGTTGTGCACCAGGGTGATCGACAGCGTCCACTGGCTCGCCGAGCTGGGGCTCAAGGACGACGTGCTCGCCGTCCGGGCCACGGCCGAGCAGGTGCTGGACGAGTTCGAGGCCGTCCGCAAGCTCACCGAGCACGCCGCAGAGCAACTCCACACGGCGTCCGAGAAGCTCTCCTCGCTGATCAGGCTCGCCAGGTCCGCCGCACCGCGCAGCGCGGACGAGTGGGTTCGCCTGCTGGCCGATCTGCGGTCGGCCCAGGGTCGCCTGATCACGCTCAAGGACCTGAAGTACGTCGACCTCGCCGAGATCGACCGCCGCGAGGCCGAACTGGTCGAGGAACTGGGCGCGTCGGCACGCCGCGCCGTCGCGTTCCTCAGCGGCGAGGGCGCGTTCGCCCAGTACCACGAGGAGATCGAGCAGATCGCGGCCGCGGAGCTGAAGACCGCCGCCGAGGCCGAGCCGCTGCGCGAACGCCTGGCGCAGCAACAGGCAGGCCTGGAGGTGCTGACCGAGGTCGTCAGCACGCTCGACGCCGCCGACACGACCACCCGCACCGCGATCCTGGCCAGCATCAGCGAGGTCCTGGCCGCGGTGAACCGCGCACGCGCCACTGTGGACGGTCGCCGCTCCCAGCTCGCGAACGCCGAGGGCAGGGCCGAGTACGCCGCGGAGTTCGCGCTGCTCGGCCAGGCCATCACCGGCGCGCTGTCGGTCGCGGACAGCCCGCAGCGCTGCGACGACCAGCTCGGCCGCCTCCTCCTGCAACTGGAGAACCTGGAGTCGCGGTTCGGCGAGTTCGACGACTTCCTCGCCCAGATCGGTGCCAAGCGGACGGACGTCTACGAGGCCTTCTCCGCCCGCAAACAGACGCTGCTCGACGAACGGGCGCGCAAGGCCGACAGGCTCGTGCAGTCGGCCGAACGCGTGCTCGGTACGATCCGCCGTCGCGTCGGGAAGCTCACGTCGACCGACGAGATCAACACGTACTTCGCGGGCGACCCGATGGTCGCCAAGGTCCGCACGGTGGCCGAGGAGCTGCGCAGCCTCGGCGACGTGCGGGCGGACGAGCTCGACGCGAGTCTGCGCGATGCCCGGCAAGAGGGAGGCCGGGCACTGCGGGACCGGGCCGATCTGTACGACGGCGCGTCGATCGTGCTCGGTCGTCACCGCTTCCCGGTGACGACCGAGCCGATGAACCTCACCCTGGTGCCGCGCGACGGCCGGTTGTTCTACGCCGTCACCGGCACCGACTACCGCAGCGAGGTCACGGGTTTCCAGCACACCCGCGGGTTCTGGGACCAGCTGCTGGTCTCGGAGACGCAGGACGTCTACCGCTCGGAACACCTCGCCGGATGCCTGCTCGGAGAGGGCCGCACCGACGTCGCCGACGCTGCGGCCGAACGCTACGACGAGGGCTACGAGAAGGGCGTCCACGACCACGACGCCGCGAAGATCCTCGCTGTCCTGCAACGACTGCACGCCGGTGCGGGACTGCTGAGGTACCCGCCGGCCGCCCGTGCCGCAGCCCAGATCTTCTGGTCCGAACAGCCGGAGGACCAGCGTGCGGTCTGGGCGCGGAAGGCCGAGTCGCTGGCCCGTGCCCGCACGATCTTCGGTGGCACGCACGGAATCCCCGAGCTGACGAAGCAGTTCGGCCTCGACGACCTGGCCGCCGAGTACCTGTTCGAGGAGCTCGCCTGCGAGCCGAGGGGATTCGTCACGAGCAAGGCCGCCAGGACCGTGATCGACAGGTTCAGGGCGGTGGTCACCGAGGACCTGCGCGACCGCGACCTGATCGAGGCGTGGCTGCGGGCGTTCCTCGGCGACGAGGACTGCCCGGAGTTCCCAGAGGTCGTCGCCGTCCTCCTCACCGACCTGCCGCGCTACGACTCCAGCGCCGCGCTGACCGAGACCGTCACCGGCCTGCTCGGCACGCACCCGCGGATCCAGAACCAGTCGATGGAACTCCGCCTGGACGAGACCCTGACCAGGCTCAGGACCTTCCAGACCGAGCAGGTGCCCGCGTTCCGCGCCTACCAGCGGCAACGCGACGAGCTGATCGCGCGGGAACGCCGCAGGCTCCGGCTCGACGACTACCGTCCCGCGGTGCTCAACACGTTCGTGCGCAACAGGTTGCTGAACGAGGTCTACCTGCCGCTGATCGGCGACAACCTCGCCAAGCAGCTGAACGACGGCACGGGCCTGCTGATGCTGATCTCCCCGCCCGGCTACGGCAAGACGACGTTGATGGAGTACGTCGCGAACCGCCTGGGCATGGTGTTCGTCAAGGTCAACGGCCCGGCGCTGGGCAGCGGCGTCACCTCGCTCGACCCGCAGGAGGCACCGAATGCGACAGCACGGCAGGAGGTCGAGCGCATCAACTTCGCGTTCGCCCTCGGCAGCAACGTTCTGCTGCACCTCGACGACATCCAGCACACATCGCCTGAGCTGCTGCAGAAGTTCATCTCGCTGTGCGACGCACAACGACGCGTTGACGGCGTGTGGGACGGCGAGGCACGCACGTTCGACCTGCGGGGCAAGCGCTTCGCGGTGTCGATGGCGGGCAACCCGTACACCGAGACCGGCCGCGCTTTCCGCGTCCCCGACATGCTCGCGAACCGCGCGGACGTGTGGAACCTCGGCGACGTGCTGTCCGGCCGCGACGCCCTGTTCGCGTTGAGCTACCTGGAGAACGCGTCAGGCTCCAACCCGACCCTGGGCGGTGTGGACGTGGAACCGTTGGTGCGCCTCGCGAACGGTGAGAGCGTCCGCCACGAGTACGAGACCGTCGAGCTGGAACGGATGCTGTCCGTGGTCAGGAAGCTGCAGCGGGTCCAGGAGGTCGTGCTCAAGGTCAACCGGGAGTACATCGCGTCGGCGGCGAGCGGCGGGGAGTTCCTGTTGCAGGGCAGCTACCGCAACATGAACCGGATGGCGGCGAGGATCGTCCCCGCGATGAACGACGACGAGGTCGAGGCGTTGATCGACGACCACTACCTCGGCGAGGCCCAGCTGTTCGGCACCCGTGCGGAGGCGAACCTGCGCAGGCTGGCCGAGCTCAAGGCCTAATCGCAGTCGAGGTCGAGATCGTCGAGCTCACGGCCGTTGTGGTCGCGCACGTCGATCAGGTCGTGGTCCTCCACGTACTGGCACAGCTCTTTCGGCGTGAGGGGCCACGGCAGGCAGCGCCCGATGTCGTCGTCGTCGAAGGACTTGTAGTCGCAGCGCAGGAAGTCGAGCAGGTCACGCGGCCGCGTCGTCGTGGTGGGCGCCGGCGTGGTCGGCGCCGGCTTCTGCCGGGGCAGCGGCTTGGCGGCCACGGGAGGAGGCGGCGGCGCGGGGGTGGTGGTTTCCACGGGACCGACGGCCGAGACGTTCGTGGTCGCGGTGGCGGTGACGGTCTCCGGCGCGGGAGGTGGCGGGGCCACGAGGCGGATGTCCACCGGTTTGTCCGGAGGGGCCGCGAACAACGCCGCCACCAGGGCAGCGCCCATCACCGCCACCGCGGCCGCCAAGTAGCCGCGGCGTCTGACACCAGTCATCGCTTTCGCTCCCCAGGTTCCGCCTGCCCGGTAGCCGCCGTCCCCGTGGAATCGTTGCTCCCGCTAACGGTGTTACCGGTTCGACGCGAGAATCACCCCGTCCTGTCCGGTCCCGCGCCGGTCAGGGAGATCCGCAGGACGACCCGCTGCTCGCGTTCCATCGCGGCCCGGTACTCGTTCCAGTCCTCGTGCTCACCGGAGATCGTCCGGTAGTACTCGACCAACAGGTCCATCGCCTCGGGCAACCGCACGATCGTCGCGGTTCCGTTGATCTGGATCCACCGCCCGAAGAAGCTGTCCGGCAGCACGCACAGCCAGACGTTCGGGTCGCGCTGGACCTGCTTGGTCTTGTAGGCGGTCGCTCGAGTGGAGACGAGCGCGTCCCCGTTGTCGTCCAACGCGACGAGCACCGGCGACATCGCCGGCGTTCCGTCCGACTTCAACGCGCAGAACACCGCGCGGTGCTGACTGCGGAGCACTTCCCGTGCCTGATCCAGGTCCATGGCCATCATCTTCGCGAGACGGGACGATGTCCGCATGCTCGTGCCCAACAATCCGAACTCCGTGAGCTGGCAGATGTACGCGGACCCGATGATGTGGGTCGCCGGGATCTCCAGCCTCTACCTGCAGTCGCTGCACCCGAAGGCGGTCGCGGGCGTCGTGCAGAACTCCAACTTCAAGACCGACCCGTTCGGACGGCTGCGGCGCACGGCGGACTTCGTGGGACTGGGCGTGTACGGCACCGACGAGGCGATCCAGGCCGCCGCGGCACGGGTCCGCGCCACCCACCGCGAGCTGCGCGGGGTCGTGGACGGCAGGACGTTCCGCGTCGACGAGCCCGAGTTGCTGCTCTGGGTGCATTGCTCCGAGGTCTACAGCTTCGAGACGGTTCTCGACCGCGCCGGTTACGGGTTAACGGACCGGCAGAAGGACCGGTACTACGCAGAGCAACGGTTCGCGGCCACCCTCGTGGGCCTGCACGCCGACGAGGTGCCGGGCTCGCGCCGCGAAATGGACGAGTACTTCGAGTCGGTCCGCCCGTCGCTCGCCAGGACGCCGGACTCCGAGTTGATCTACAACTTCCTGCACGGGCCGGCCACGCGGGGTGTTCTGCGCCACGGCATGCCGATCTACAAGGTGCTGGTGGGGCACCTGGCGTACTCGGTGCTGCCCGAGTGGGCAATAGATCTGCACGGTCACACTCCGTATCGGAACGCGACCCTTCGGCTGCGGATGCTGCGCCGAACGGCTCTGCTCATCCCGCCCGGGCTGCGCCGGATGGTCCCACCAGGCCACATCCGCAGGGCCATCGCCCGCGAAGGCCGGAGTGTGACACCGAGTAAGGCTCGACTGCCGTAGTTGTCACACATCACAGTTGATCATCGCCGCAGGTCCGTAGCATTGCGCACGAATCTCGAACAACCCTTCGGAAGGCCTGTTGTGATCCGTCGTGCTGCGCTCCTGACTGCCGTAGCGGTGCTCGCCACCGCCTGTGGGAGCGGTGACACCAGCACAGTCATCGGACGTGCGGACACCGGCAAGCTGACGATCGGCATCCGCTACGACCAGCCCGGCCTGAGCCAGCGGCGCCTCGACGGGCGCTACGTCGGCTTCGACGTCGACGTCGCCAGGTACGTCGCGAACGAGCTGGGCGTGAAGGAAAGCGGCATCACCTTCAAGGAGGCCCGCGGCGCCGCCCGTGAGGCGATGCTCGAGAACGGCGAGGCCGACCTGATCGTCGCCTCCTACTCGATCACCGACGCGCGCAAGGAGAAGGTGGCCTTCGCCTGCCCGTACTTCGAGACTGGCCAGGGCCTGCTGGTGCGTTTCACCGAGCAGTCCATCCAGGGTCCGGAGACGCTGAACGGCCGCAAGCTGTGCTCGGTCAAGGGCTCCACCTCCGCGCAGAAGGTGAAGAGCGACTACGCCCAGGGCGTGCAGCTCGTCGAGTACGGCCAGTACTCCGACTGCGTGGTCGCGCTGATGGCAGGCAACGTCGACGCCGTCACCACCGACGAGGTGATCCTCGCCGGGTTCGCCGCGGAGAACCCCGAGCTGCTCAAGCTCGTCGGCAAGCCGTTCTCCAAGGAGCGCTACGGCATCGGCGTGCCGAAGGGCGACACCAAGTCGCGGGACGCCGTCAACGAGGCCATCGAGAAGATGATTTCGAGCGGTGAGTGGAAGCGGGCCCTCGAACGCAACGTCGGTCCGTCGGGTTACGAGATCCCGCAGCCACCCCAGATCACCGAGAAGTCCTAGTGGTGTGGCGCCACACCACTAGTTCTTCACCGCGGACTTCGACGTCCAGGTCGCCCAGTCGAGCGCCCAGTCGTAGTAGCTGAACTGCGGCTCCTCGCTGAGGTGCACCGAGGAGTTCAGCACCTCGACCGGGTCACCGATCATCGTCAGGTCGAAGAACGTCTTCGCGTTGGCCGGCGAGAGGTTCGCGCACCCGTGCGAGACGTTCTCCCTGCCCTGCTGCGGAACCGAGTTCGCGTACTCGTGCACGAACTCGCCGTTGTCGGAGATCAGCACGGCCCAGGTGACCGGGACGTTCTCGTAGCCGAACTTCCGGTTGGTCATGGTGCGCTTGGCTTCCTTCTGCATCACCACGTGCGTGCCGGAACGGGTGACGCGGTCCCGGACGCTCTCCATCCCGTACGAGGCCGGGAAGTCGTGCAGCTGCACGCCGTCGCGGTAGATGACGAACCGGTGCGACTTCGTGTCCGCCTTCACCACCAGGGCCCTGTCCGCGATCTTGAACTGGACGTGCACGTCCTCCGCCCCGTACGCGCCGCCCCCGAACGACACTCCGTACACGTTGGCGTCCACGGACACCTCGGTGTTCGGCTTCCAGTACTCGCGCGGGCGCCAGTGCGCCTCGGTGTCGGACAGCCAGGCCCACGCGCCCTCGGTCGGCGTCGACGTCGTGACGGTCATGCTCTTCTGCACCGACGCCTTGTCCTGCACCGGCGAGCTGAAGGTCACCTTGATCGGCATCGCCACGCCGTACGTCTCGTGGTCACCGACGTTCATCGACGCGCTGGTGAGCCGCTGCGGCTTGAGCGTGCGGAACGACCCGCTGACGGGCACCTCCGCGCCGTCCTCGCCCTTCGCGGACCCCGACCACGTGTAGACCTTGTCGTAACCCAGGTCCTCGGTGGCGATCCACTTGTCGGCCTTCAGGTCCCCCTTGACCACCCGCCCGTCGGCGCCGGTGAGCGCGACGGCGGTCAGCGTGCCTCCCGTCACGCCGACCTGGAACGGGCCCGCCGGGCTGATCCCCTCGCCCGACGCGGGCGTCACGGTCAGCGCCGCCTTCGCCTTGTTCTCGACGACCTGCGTGGCCGGCGCCGACGGTGCGTCCGGCGCGGCACTGCAAGCGGTCAACCCCAGTAGTGCAGCCAACATCAACGGCCTGAACACGTGCTCTCCCCAAGATCCCCTCGGACAACGCACAGGAGACGCGCAGGGGTGCGGGCAAGTTGCATGGGAGAGCGCGATCACCCACCCGGACCAGCGGTTTCCTCCTATTGAGGCACGCAACTGGCCAGTACTGACCTGTAGTGCTATGACGCATCACACGTTAGGCTGACCCGCGCAGGCCGTGGTTTCTGTGTTCGTGCTTCACACGCTCGCGGAACGACACGCGGGCGTGCTGTGCGCTCGAGCTGAGCGGACTGACCGCCCCCGGGACGGCCGGGGCTGCACGGTGCAGCCCCAAGCTTTCCTGCGATGGAGGCAGGTACATGGCACAGGGCACTGTCAAGTGGTTCAACTCCGAGAAGGGCTTCGGCTTCATCGCCCAGGACAACGGCGGCGCAGACGTCTTCGTCCACTACTCGGAGATCCAGGGTCAGGGCTTCCGCACCCTGGAGGAGAACCAGCGCGTGGAGTTCGAGGTCGGCCAGGGCACCAAGGGCCCGCAGGCTCAGAACGTCCGTGCGATCTGATTCGCCGCAAATCTAGTCGCACGTGAGAAGGACCCTCGGCCGGGCTCGGCCGAGGGTCCTTCCGCGTTTGTTCGTATGACCGGATTACTGGCCGCGCTGACGCGCTTCCCACTCCAGTCGCTGCATGACCCACTCCGTGGCGAGCGCCTGCGGAGAGGTCTGGCGCTCCGCGGCGAGCTCCTTGAGCTGCTCGTTGGCCATGAGCTGCAGCCGCAGCTGGTACACCTGCGCGTTGCCGAAGCCCGATGCGGTGGTCTCGTTGTCCGAGTCCGGGGCCAGCGCTGCCAGGTAAGAGGTCAGCTCCTCGTCGGGCAACGTCTCCTGCGGTTCGTCCGCAGGGCGGTGACGGCCGGACTTGGAGCGTCCGAGGGATCCGATAGGCACCGGAACACGATAACGGCTCGGTCACGGAAGCCAAACCCCTGTGACCTGAGTCACCCCAAGGTGTAAATGGGTCCACTGAGAGTGGATCTGCACGGAGGGCCGTGCGAAGCGGTGCGGACATGGAGAGGCCCCCGCGCCAGGGGGAGGAACGCGGGGGCCGGAGGGGATCTCCACAGGCGCTGACCGGGGGTGTGTCAGCTACTTCGGATTGTTGCACGGGCACAAGGCGATTGGGGAGTGTCTTCGCGCAAGATTCTTAAGTTGCCGATGGACGGAAACCCCGTAGTCGCAAGCTGTTGGTAACAACGAACACGCTGCTGAAGGCCATCGCGGCCCCCGCGATCATGGGGTTCAGCAGCCCCAGCGCCGCGAGTGGAAGTCCAGCGACGTTGTAGGCGAACGCCCAGAACAGATTCCCCTTGATCGTGCCCAATGTCTTGCGGGACAACCGAATCGCATCCACCGCCACGCGCAGGTCGCCGCGCACGAGCGTCAGGTCGCTCGCCTCGATCGCGACGTCGGTGCCGGTTCCCATGGCCAGCCCCAGATCCGCGGCCGCGAGGGCCGGGGCGTCGTTCACGCCGTCGCCGACCATGGCCACAACTCGGCCCTGTGCCTGGAGATTCCGGACCGCTTCGACTTTGCCGGCCGGCAGGACGCCGGCGATGACCTCGTCGATGCCGACCTCCGCCGCCACGGCGGCGGCGACCTCGGCGTTGTCGCCGGTCAGCAGCACCGGGTGCAGGCCCAGTTCCCGCAACGAGCGAATCGCTTGTGTCGACGTGGGTTTCACGACATCCGAAACGATGATGAGACCGACAACCTTGTCATCAAAGGAAACTGCCACGACGGTGCCTTGTGCAACCGCGGCCTCGGTCAATTCCATCGGCGGTGAAACGTTCCGCAACCGTCCGACAACAACGCGTCGACCATCGACCACACCGCTAACGCCCACGCCGTCGGTGGAAACGAAGTCCGTCACCGGAAGAAGTTCCGGAACTTCACGGACGATCGCCGCCGCGATCGGGTGTTCGGACGCGTTCTCGACGGCCGCCGCGAACCGCAGCACCTCGTCGCGCGACACGCCGTCCGCGGGGATCACGTCGGTCAGGGTCAGCCGGCCGGTGGTGACGGTGCCGGTCTTGTCCAGCACCACGGTGTCCACGCGCCGTGTCGACTCCAGCACCTCGGGGCCCTTCACCAGGATCCCGAGCTGAGCGCCGCGCCCGGTGCCCACGAGCAACGCGGTCGGCGTCGCGAGACCCAGCGCGCACGGACACGCGATCACGAGCACGGCCACGGCGGTCGTCACCGCGAACTCGAGCGGGCGGCCGGCGAGCAGCCACGCGCCGAAGGCCACCACTGCGATCGCGACGACGACCGGGACGAAGACGGACGACACCCGGTCAGCCAGCCGTTGCACCTCGGCCTTGCCCGCCTGGGCCTGCTCGACGAGCCGTGCCATCCGGGCGAGCTGGGTGTCCGCGCCGACGGACGTCGCCGTGACGATCAGGCGGCCGCCAGCGTTGACCGTGCCGCCGACGACCGCGTTGCCCGGACCGACCTCGACCGGAACGGATTCACCCGTGACCATCGAGCGGTCCACGGCCGAGTTGCCCTCGACCACTAGGCCGTCCGTGGCGATGCGCTCACCCGGACGGACCAGGAACTGGTCGCCGACCCGGAGCTGGGCCACCGGGACCCGCGACTCGGCACCGTCCCGCAGCACCGACACGTCCTTGGCGCCCAGCGCGAGCAACGACCGCAGGGCGGCACCCGCGCTGCGCTTGGACCGGGCCTCGAGCCAGCGTCCGAGCAGCAGGAACACGGTCACGCCGACCGCGACCTCCAGGTAGATGTCACCGGAGCCCGCCGGCCGCGGCAGGAGGCTGAACTCGTGCCGCATGCCGATCGTTCCGGCGTCACCGAACACCAGCGCGTAGAGCGACCACAGGTACGAGACCGTGACGCCCATCGACACGAGGGTGTCCATCGTGCTGGCGCCGTGCCGTGCGTTGATGGCGGCCGCACGGTGGAACGGCCAGCCACAGACCCACACGACCACGCTGGCGAGCGCCAGCGACACCCACTGCCAGGTGGGGAACTGCCACGCCGGGACCATCGAGAACGCGATCACCGGCACGCCGAGCGCCGCGGCCAGGACGAACCTCAGGCCCAGGTCACCGGAGTCGTCGGTGACCTCGGGTGTGGGCTCCTCCGCGTCGTAGCCCGCAGCGCGCACGGTCGACACCAGGTCGTCCACGCGCAGGTTGTCCGGGAACTGGACGCTGGCCTTCTCGGTCGCGTAGTTCACCGTGGCGGAGACGCCGTCGAGCTTGTTCAGCTTGCGTTCGATGCGCCTCGCACAGGAGGCGCACGTCATGCCGCTGATGCTGAGCTCGACGTGGCGGGGCTCGGTGGTGGTCATCAGGCGACCTGGTACCCGGCCTCGGTGACGGCGGCGACGACCTCGGCCCGGTCGAGCTCGCGGTCGCTGGTGACGGTCACCGCGCCGGTCTCCAGGACGACGTCGACGCCCGTGACGCCGTCGACCTCGCCGAGTTCCTCCTTGACGGAGCTGACGCAGTGGCCGCAGGTCATGCCGGTGACGGTGTAGGTGGCGGTGACGGACATCGGGGTCCCTTTCTCTCAAGCGGGACGCCGATCATACCCCCCTGGGGTAAACCGTCTACTGAGGACCGTCAGGTTTCGGCTGGTCCAGGTTCTGGATGTCCTTCTCGATCTTGTTGACCAGGTCGTCGAGGCCCGCGAGCATCTTGTCGAGCTCGGCCATCCTGGCGCCGAACGCCGACTCGATGTCGGCGTCGATGGTCTCCAGGTTGATGCCGCTGATGGCCTTCAGGATCTCCTGCGGGTCGACCGGGGGCGGTATCTGCTCCGCGTTTTGGCCCTCTGCATCGGGGGAAGGCTCCGGCGTGGGATCAGTCATCGGTCCATCTTCCCTTGGCGAGATCCCCACGAGACAAGCACCGCACCTGTACGGAAAGTAACGCTGGGTGGCGGTGGAATCACTCTGCGGGGGGCTGCGGCCGTTGTCCCAGGTCGCTTAGCCTCGCGCCAACCTCAAGTCGGGGAGGGCACTCATGAGCGGGTCGCTGGAAGTACGGAAGTTCCTGTTCACACAGGACGACGGCATGTCACGACAGGGCGGGCCGAACGTGCCGGCCCAGCGCAGCGGGGAACCCTCGCGGATCTCCGACGAACAGGTCCACCGGGCCAGGCTCGCCGTCGCACGGAGCGCCCTGGGCACCGAGGACTGCAGGATGCTGCTCGACATGCTGGGCCTGTCACCGGGCGAGGACGGCGGTACTCCTCCAGTGCAGCGGTGACGTGATGCGAATGCGGATGCGGCCCTGACTTCAGACGCGCACCCCCCGGAGCGCGTCTGCAGGACAGGGCCGCATCTCGAAACATACCCACGGGTCTCTTTAGCGGCAACGGCTAACCTTGACCTCATGCCCCGCCAGGATCGGGCGTATGCGACACGAGAGGCGATACTCCACGCCGCGGCGGAGGAGTTCGACCGGCTCGGCTACGAACGCACGTCGCTCACCGCCGTGCTCGCCCGTGCCGGTCTGACCAAGGGCGCCTTCTACTTCCACTTCGCTTCCAAGGAAGCGGTCGCCGGTGCGTTGATCGAGCACCAGAGCGAGGTGTGGGCTCAGGTGCGTGAGACGTGGCAGGCCCGCGGGATCGACCCGTTGAGCGCACTGCACGGCATGTTCGCCGAATCCGCGGACCGGATGGCCGCCGATGTCGTGCTGCGCGCGGGCGTCCGGCTCGCCGCCGAACGCGAGATCGGCTATCCGGGAGTGCCCTCCACGCACATCATGTGGGAGAAGCTGATCGCGGGCTACGTCGCGGAGGCGGGCGAGCGGGGCGACCTGCGTCCCGGCGTCGACCCGGACGCGGTGGCGCGGACGCTGTGCGGGGCCGCCCTCGGTGCCCGGCTGATCTCCTCGGCGACGACGGCGTGCGCCGACTTCCCGTCCCGCATCCGCGAAGTTCTCGGACACGTGCTGCCGTGCGTCGCGTCTTCCTCGTGGAAGTTGTCTGGATCACAAAACACCGCTGACGAGGCTTCAGGGGCGTGAGCAGGCGTTTATTGATCTGGACCTTCTCGGCCCGGAGGCGGTTTCGGCAGGTCAGGGCATAAGTGGGACCCCCGTTTTGGAGGTGCGTGGACCCATGCCATATGCTTACGATGCTTCCAGCGACCAGCTAGTCCCCATCGTCTAGCGGCCTAGGACCCCGCCCTTTCAAGGCGGTAGCGCGGGTTCGAATCCCGTTGGGGGCACGCAGTAAAGTAAGTGCGGTAAGGTAAGATCTGCAAGAGCAAGGCCCAGTGGCGCAGTTGGTTAGCGCGTCGCCCTGTCACGGCGAAGGTCGCGGGTTCGAGTCCCGTCTGGGTCGCTTCTCTTTTGTTCATGGCCAGGTAGCTCAGTTGGTACGAGCGACCGCCTGAAAAGCGGTAGGTCGGCGGTTCGACCCCGCCCCTGGCCATCCTTCTTCGAAAGAAGCCCCGCAGAGTGCTGCGGGGCTTCTTTCGTCATGTGGTCAAGTCATGTCGCCAAGTCAGGTGCACAGCCTGACGATCGCTTGATCGTCGTGCGTTTTGAAGCGCGGCCAACGCTTGTGCTCCGAATCACCGCGTTCGGCTTCGCGGATTCGGTCCAGCGCTTCGCCCAGCGGAATTCGGGCGAGCTCTTCCCACGTGAAGAGTCCGTACTCGGACACTCCACATGAGACGCCGTCTGTGGCGACGATCACCTTCTCGATCTCCGCTCGCGGCCAGCTCGCGGTCAGGGCCTGGTGTGCCGCAACGGGTTCGGCCTCGGCGACCCAGTAACCGCCCGGCTTGTTCTTCCACCGGAGGATGTCCGGGTCCGGCCGGAGATCTTCGAGCCGCGTGTCTTCGAGCACGTGGGTCGTCCGTCCAAACGCGACCACCGGGGTGTCGCACAGGACAAGCGCGTCGATCGTGTCCTCGGTCCACCGCACGATCGCGGCGGTCGAGGACGGGGAGTCGCCGGGCACGAGGTCGTGGCGGGCGACGAGGGTGGTGATCGCCTGGGCCAGCAGGTCTGCGAGCGGATCCGTGTCGTTGATCAGCCGGGCGAGTTCGTCGGCGAGCTGTGTGGCGTACCAGCCGCCGTTGCGGTCCGGTGGCCTGGTTCGCGAGGTGACGCCGTCGAGCACCACGACGGCGTTCGGCAGCACGCGGATCCGATCCTCCGTGACTCGGCCCGGAGCCCCCTGCTCAGCGGTCTCGATCTTCACGGTCCCACCGTACGTGTCAACTTGGGTTGACGAGTCCTGTTTGTCAACGTACGTTGACAGCATGACTGAAGCGACGGATCTCGCCACGGCGGCTGGAGACCGCGACCCGAAGGTCGGGTTGCGGGCCGTCAGCGCACTGAGGCGACTTTTGGAACACCTGGAGGCGGCCCAGGTCCGCAGCGCGCGGGCCCAGGGCTGGTCGTGGCAGGACATCGCGGCGGAGCTCGGGGTCTCCCGCCAGGCGGTGCACAAGAAGCACGGGGGTCGATGATGATCGCGGAACGGTTCACCAAAGAGGCTCGCGAGGCCGTGAAGGCCGCGGTGCGGAGCGCGGAGGAGGAGCACGCCGGCGAGGTGGGCGTGGAGCACCTGTTGCTGGCGTTGCTCGACGCGCCGGTGCTCGACGGCTTCGACCTGCCGCGCGAGGAGCTGGAGAAGTCCTTCCGCGACTACCGGCGCAAGGGCGGGCTGACCAAGGCCGACGCGGAAGCGTTGCGGGGCTTGGGAATCGACGTCGACCAGGTGATCGACTCGGTGGAGCAGTCGCTCGGGTCCGGTGTGCTGCGGCCGGGACCGCGCCGGCGGTGGTTCGGCATGCCGCTGGAACCCGCGTTCAAGAAGGCGCTGGAGAACTCGCTGCGCGAGGCCCGCGACCTCGGCCACAACTACCTCGGCAACGAGCACATCGTGCTGGCTCTGTTGCAGGGCAAGGGAATCGTGGCCGAGGTGCTGACCGAACGCGGTGTCACCTACGCCGAGATCAGGAAGCGGGTTGCGAGCGCTCGCGCCAGGTGAGCCCCGGCAGGAACAGCTGGGAGAGCGGGCCGATGCTGACGGCGTAGAGGATCGTGCCGATGCCGACGGTGCCGCCGAGCAACCAGCCGGTGCCGAGCACGACGAGCTCGACGACGGTGCGGGTGAGGCGCAGGGAAACGCCCGTGCGGCGGCAGAATCCGGTCACCATGCCGTCGCGCGGGCCAGGCCCGAGGCGGGACCCGACGTACGCGGCGAACGCGACGGCGTTCAGCACGATGCCCAGTGCGAGCAGCACGATCCTGGGCAGAAGTTCCTGCGGCGCCGGGACGAGCGAGAGCGTCACGTCGACGCTGATCGCGATCACCACCACGTTGGCGACGGTGCCGACGCCGGGCTTCTGCTTCAACGGGATCCACGCGAGCAGCACCAGCACGCCGGTGATCGCGGTGATCAGGCCGAAGCTCAGGCCGGTGCGTCTGGCGAGGCCCTCGTGGAGCACGTCCCAGGGATCGAGGCCGAGCGTCGAGCGGATGTGCAGTCCCATGCTCGCGCCGTAGAGCCACAGACCTGCGAAGAGCTGGGAGAGGCGACGGATGGGCGCGATCCTCACGGGGACCTGGTGGAGTGCGGTCAATGTGGCCATGTGGCCATACTGGGTGGTGATTGGCCTGGCAATCTATAGCCAATTCAAGATAATTGGCCTCATGCTCCCGCCAGGTGGACGTATATCCGGAACTCGGCTGGCCCGGCTGCTCGGGTCGTGGCGCCGGGGTGGTGCGCGGCAGGGGTCGGCTGATCTCGCGGCCGCGCTGAAGCTGATGGTCGCGGACGGCAGGCTGCCCGTCGGCACCCGGCTGCCGTCCGAGCGCGAGCTCACCGACGCGTTGCCGGTGAGCAGGACGACGATCACCGCTGCCCTCGACCAGCTGCGTGCCGAGGGGGTGGTGGAGTCGCGGCGCGGGTCGGGGTCGTGGATCAACGGACCGGTCGGCGGCGGTGGTGGCATCACCGGTTTCGACGACACGTTGATCGACCTGTCCAGGGCCGCGCCGCCCGCGCTGCCCTCGGTGCGGGCGGCGATGGACGTCGCTCTCGCCCAGATGCCGGAGCACCTGGCGTCGCACGGGTACGACGAGCGGGGGCTGCTGGTGCTGCGGCAACGGATCGCGGACCGGTACACGGCGCGCGGGCTGCCGACGTCTCCCGACCAGATCGTGGTGACGTCGGGCGCGCAGCACGCGTGGGCGTTGGTGCTGCGGCTGTTCGTCGGACCCGGTGATCGAGTCCTCGTGGAGCAACCGAGCTATCCCAACGCGCTGGAGGCGGTGCGGGCGTCGTTCGGGATTCCCGTGCCGGTGCCGATGCTGAACGACGGCTGGGACGTGGACGGGTACGAGGCCGCTGTGCGGCAGGCAGGCCCCCGGTTGGCCTATCTGATCCCGGACTTCCAGAACCCGACGGGTCTGTTGATGTCGCCGACGCAACGGGAAGCGCTTTCCGCCGTGCTCCGCAGAGCGCGCACGCCCGCGGTCGTCGACGAGACGCTGGTGGAGCTCGGGCTGGACGTTCCCGTGATGCCGTTGCCGATGGCCGCGTTCGGCGGGGATTCTGTGGTGACGCTGGGATCCGCGAGCAAGTCGCACTGGGGTGGACTGCGGATCGGGTGGATCAGGGCGTCCGCGGAGATCGTGCACCGGTTGCTGTCCACGCGAGCGGCGATCGACCTCGGCACGCCGGTGTTCGAGCAGCTGGTGCTCGCCTCGTTGCTGGAGGACCCGGAAACCGTTCTGGCGCAACGACGTGCGGAGGCTCTGGAGCAGCGCGACGTGACGGTCGCGGCGCTGCGCGCTCACTGTCCACAGTGGAGCTTCACCGTGCCTTCCGGCGGGCTCGGCGTGTGGTGCACGCTCGACGGACCGGTGAGCACGCGGATCGCCGTCGTGGCGCAGAACCACGGCCTGCGGCTCGTGCCGGGTCCTCGGTTCGCGGTGCACGGCGGCTGCGAGCAGATGCTCCGAGTGCCGTACACGCAGTCGCCCGAAGTGCTGCGCGAAGCGATCGGCCGTTTGGGTGTGGTAGCTGCATCCGTTGCAGGAACAGGGTTTCCGGCGGATGCCGACGTCTCGGTACCGGTCGCGTGAGACACGCCGGCCCGGTCTCCCGCAGCGGTGGAGACCGGGCCGGCGAACTTGCCACCGGGTGGCCTGCGGCGGGGAACGTCCCAGGGATTGACGTCCCCCGTCCGCAGGTTTCCCGTGCGGTCCGAGACTGCGGGGGCAGCGCGGCACTCGGACCAGACCCGACCTGCCAGGGCGCGGTTGGCAGGTCAGGAAGACTTGGGTTCCTTGCGTACAACGGGAAATGCGAGAAGGAGTTATGCGCGCGACGGAACGAGACGGTCACAAATCGCGCAGAGGGCAGAGCTGTCCCGTCTGACTCAGTCGGGTGACGTGCTCGGCAGCCCTGGAAGGCTGCCTGGGCAGCGACCGTCGCGGCGCTCCTCGACCGACCACCTCGACGGCGGGAAGAGCGAGTTGTGCGACGTCAGAACGGCGAGCACGCCGCGCGTGCCGCCGGAGTTGTCGGAGTGGCCGGACGACGCGGAGGCCGTCGCGACCACGGGAGCCTGCTGCGGTGCGGGCAGCGGCAGGTCGTGGCCGGGAACCGACCAGTTGAGGTCGCTCTTCGGCGACGGCTCGGTCTTGGCGGGTCCAGGAACGGGCAGATCGGGCAGCTGCGGCACGACCTTCTTGACCGGGACGACGGGCGGCGCCGGCGGTGCGGGAGGCGGAGCCTCTGCGGCGGCTTTCGCGGCCTTGGCGGCGGCGCGGGCCTCGGCCTTCGCCTTCATGACCTCGGGCGGCGCCTGGTTCGTCACGGTGCCGGACCGGGTGTTGCTCTGCGAGCCGCCGGTGAAGTCGAGGACGGGGCCCTCGTCCTCCGGCTCGTCCTCGGGTTCCTGCGGCTTCGTGACGACCGGTGGGGGCGCGAGCTTCTGCGTCCGGTGCGTTTGCAGCACGGACGAGGTGAACGCCTTGGCCCAGCCTGCGGGGTCCTCGAGCAGCTGCGGCGCGTCCTGGGCCGCCTCGGCCCTGATCTCGACGGCCGGAGGTTCCCCGGTGTCCGCGAACGCGTCGGTTCCGCCCAGCAACCAGGCGGCGGCGGTCAACCCGCCCAGGGCAGCGGCCCGCAGCAGCAGTGCACGAGCTCCACCACCGGCCACAGGATCACCACCGTCCACCGTTCAGGTCACCGCCAACGCACAGCGCCGTCGGAGGTCGACGTTGAGCTATGTCTAGCACTGGTGAGTGACTTTGCGAACGAACTCGGCGCAAAACACTCGGAAGGGCGTTCCCGTGCGGCTGTCCGGGTTGCCCTGATCAGGCATGAACACCGTGTGTGTCGTCATCGGATCGAGTGACTTTGTGCCTCGGTCCCCTGTGGACCGTGTCGCGCCGGGGGATGGTGTCCGTTGTGGACGCGCCAAAGCAGGTCAACAGCCTCTCTGAGCTGGTCGATCACGCCTCAGCGGCCCTGGGCCCGGTACACGCCCACGACCCTGAGGGCCCAAACGAGTGTTTGGTCCGTTCGGGCGAACTGATCGTCCTGCCAGCAGACGCACCCACTGTGCGCAAGCGCTTGCGGGGCGTCTACTCCCACGAGGAGATCGCCACCGGCGCCATCCGGATGTACACGAAAGCTCCGGACCGCCTCCGGGTCGTCGACATCGCCCGCGAGGTGGGCGCCACCCCCAACCACGTCCACCTCTCCTGCCCGATCATGATCGGCACCTCCCGCCCGGTGGTCGGCGGCCACATCCCCGAGCTGCTCGGCGAGGGCACGGTGGCCCTGCTCGACACCCCTCTGGACGCCCCGCACGGCGCACTGGTGGCGGGCGTCCTGCGCCACCACGGCGCCACGGTCCGCCCGTTCCCGGTGCTGACCGCCTCGGGCTTCGGCGACGACCTGACCCTCGCCGCCGCCCTGCGCGCCACCCGCTCGCTGCCCGTCGTCCTGGTCGCGTCCGGCACCTACTCGTTCAACGACGAATGCCCGCCGGTCCTCGCCGCCACGGGCCGCAACGTCGTGGCCGCCGCAGGCAACGGGGGCTCCACCCGGCCCTGGTGGCCTGCCGCGCTGCCCGCCGTGACCGCGGTGGGCGCCTCCGCCGCCTTCTCGGGCCACGGGCCGTGGGTGGACGTCGTTGCCAATGGAGTGGACGTGCCGGCCACGGTGGGCTCAACGCAGGCGCTGTGCACCGGAACGTCGTTCGCCGCTGCGCTTCACGCCGCCACCCTGGTTCCGGTGCCGTAACAGCTGAACCCGAGGTCGGCTACGACTGCTGCCGCCTCGACCGGGTGGTCGATGAGCCGGTGAACCCGGGTCATGGCCCTGCTGACTCGCGCGTCCGGCACCGGCAGCACGCTGGCGATCACCGCCCTGGTTCCGGCGTCGAGGAACGCGCGGGCCAGCCCCGACTCGCAGGCCGACAGGACCACCACCTCCGGCGGGTGCTCGAGCCTCGCGATGTCGTAGCCGTAGAGCGGGCCGTCTTTCAGCTCCAGGTGGGAGAAGAGCGGATTGTCCGTGTTCACCTCGCCGTGTGCGGCGATGTGGACCACGCCCGCGCCCTCCATCGCCGCCAGCACGTCGTCGGCGAACGGTGTGATGCGCCGGCCGCCGTGTTCTTGTTGCAGCGCAGGCACTTCCTCGTACTCCAGCCCTGGTCCGGCGATCCAGATCCGGCGGCAGGGGCGTGATCGCCGGGGCGGTCGCCAATGCCGCAGCGAAGGAATGACGTGGACGCGTCGGCCCAGGGCCGCCCACGGCATCGCGTGCAGAACACCGTCCGGGATCACCACGACCTCTTCGGCGTCAGGAAGAAGCGCCTCTGCCGCTGACACGGGTCTGCCTGCCGCAACGGCCAGTCGTGCCTCCTGCACCAGCGTGGCCACGTGAGGGACATCGCGAAGGCGAGCCCTGCCGTTCACCACGGTCACGGCGCGCATTCGTCCTTTGTGGACCACGAAGCTGACCAGCGGCAGTTCCGGCAGCACAACGGTTTCCCGGACACCGCGCGAGCCGGTCGCGAGTGCGAGCCGTCGAACATCGCGCTCCAACGCCTCGACCGGGCCGCCGAGGGCCCGTGCCCGGCGCAGTGCGGTCAGCGCGTGTGCGAGTCCGGGATTCGGTGGTGGCAGCGGAGACCGCCAGCTCGTCCGGTGCTGTTCCGCCCAATGCAGCACTTCTCGTGCCGTGCGGGCGAGCCCCAGGGCATGACTCGTCAGCTCGCGGCGTGGCCAGTCGCCGAGGTGCTCGTCCAGCAACCTCAGCCCCGCCCGGCACGCCGCCAGCGCCCCTCGCCGATCCGACCGCCGCGCCTGCGCGAGCCACCCGAGCGCCCGCGTCTGCACCGGCCCGCGAAACCGGTGGGCCGCAACGGCGTCGAGCTTCCCGGCCGCGAGCATGAACTCGACGTCAGAGCCCCCGAGCCGCAAGGCCGGGCCTGGATCCCCGTCCCGCAACGCACAGCGCGCGCTCAGCACCGCCAGCTCCGGCACGTGCCGGTTGCACCTGCGGAGCAACTCCAGCGCCGGAGTCAGCACGCGGCGCGCTTCGGTCGTGAGTCCGGCGGCGAGCAGTGCCTCGGCGCGATCGACCAGAGCCTCCGGCCGGCTCGTCGAGTCGAGGCCTGCCTTGGCCGCGTCCTCGTACCGCCGCAGCGCGAGCGGCAGATCGCCGGCGAGCATCGCCACGAACCCGCGGTTGTGCAGGCACATCGCCGCACGCGCGTGCTCACCGATGGCTTGCAACACCGTCTGTGCGGCAGTGAAGTCGGCATCCGCTCTGGCCAGTTGGGTGGCGTTGCACCGTGCGATCCCACGGCCGATGAGCGCGTTGGCGAGCCAACGTTCATCGCCGTACCGCCGCAACTCCTTGATGACCGCGGTCAGCTCAGCGATCGCCAACCGCGGTTCGGCGGCGTGGCACAGATGGAGTCCGCGCAGGCATCTCGCCCGCGCCAGCTCCCGGCCTCGCAGGTGCGGTGCCGCGAGGTCCAGGTGCGCGAGGCTCTGCTGTCGGCGGCCTCGGTCCAGGTCGATCCACGCGAGCGTCAGGTGGAACCGGGCCTCGCCGGTGAGCCGCAGCCCGCGCTGGGCGTACCGGGCGGCGACGTCGAGGTGGCCGAGCTCCACGTGGGCGACGCTCAGGTCGTGCAGGGCATCGGCACGCTGGGCTTTCGTGCCGCGGACGGCCGTGGCGTCGATGGTGGCCCGCGGGTCGGCGGTGGCGCTCATGCGACGAACCACCCGGTCGTCAGCCCCAGCGACGGAACGGTCACGCACACGGGTCCAGGCGTGATGTCGGCCCTGAACCAGCCCTCGGCGTCCGGGCACAGGGCCTGGACCGAGCTGGGTGAACGAACCTCCACCGGCAACGACCGGTCGATGATCCCCGTCAGGCGGGTCGCGTCGAGCTGGAGGTGCAGGCGGCCGGCGCCGAGGTGGAACACGAGCTGCCTGGCCGGTCCGCGGACGGGCTCGTCGACGGCCTGCATCGGTTCGAGCCCGGTCGGGCGGGCCGTGAGGACGGGCGGCGGCGTGTCGGAGCTGAGCAGATCGGCGATCTCGTCGAACAGTGGGTCTCTCACAGCTGTCCCTCCAGCTTCCGCCGCAGCTGGGCGAGGCACCGGCTGCGCGTGGAGCCGACGTTCCCCAGCTTCATCCCCAGGGCTTCCGCAACCTGTGCATAACTCAGGTCAGGGCTGTGGGCAGCGATGCACAGCAGTCGCTGGCACCGCTCGTTCAAGGTCATCAACGCGGTCCACAGGCGGCGCTGCCGGTCGTTGGTCACGGCGACCTCCTCCGGCGCGGGCAACGACGACTCCGGCTCCCAGCGGTCCAACGGGACCTCTCGTCCGCGGGCGCGCACGACGGCGATCGACTGACGGGTGGCGGTACGGATCAGCCACGCACCGAGCCGCTCGGGTTGTCGGATGCGTGTCAGGTGCTCGGCCAGGCAGAGCCAGGTGCACTGGTACACGTCGGCCGCGTCGGCATAGCTCAGGCGGAACGATCTGGGCACCGACCAGACCAGCCGGGAGTAGCGCTCGACCAGCAACTCCCAGCCCGGCAGAGCTGCGCGGGCCGCATCGAGAACCTCGGAGTTCGAATCCATGCCATTTGGAGTCGAACTCCGGTCAGGAGGCTCCCCGGCTCACCCGAAAGTGGGTTGTCCACAGGTGTGGAGGAACTCATCCACACCTGTGGACAACTACAGCTTGTGGAGGCGCTCCACAGCCTCGTCGATCACCGCGTCCTGCTTGCAGAACGCGAACCGGATCAGGTGCTGCCAGTCCTCGGGGTGGTCGGTGAACACCTGGACAGGGACCGCGGCGACGCCGATCTTGGCGGGCAGGTCGCGGCACAGGGCCCAGCCGTCGGTGTAGCCGAGCGGGCGGACGTCGGCGCAGATGAAGTACGTGCCCTCCGACGACCGCACCTCGAAACCGGCCGCACGCAGCCCCTCGGCCAGACGCGCGCGCTTCGAGGCCAACGAGTCACGCAGCGACGTGACCCAGTCGAGCTCGGCGGTCAGGGCGTGGGCGACGGCGGGCTGGAAGGGCGCACCGCCCACGAAGGTCATGAACTGCTTGGCCGCCCGCACCGCGGACACCAGCTCGGCTGGCCCGCACACCCAGCCGATCTTCCAGCCGGTGCAGTTGAACGTCTTGCCCGCGCCGGAGATCGACAACGTCCTGCCCGCCATCCCCGGCAGCGACGCCAGCGGGATGTGCGAGAGCCCGTCGAACACCAGGTGCTCGTAGACCTCGTCGGTGATCGCGAGCAGGTCGTGCTCGATGCACAGGGCGGCGATGGCCTGCAGCTCCTCCAACCGGAAGACGGTCCCGGTCGGGTTGTGCGGCGAGTTGACCAGGATGGCGCGCGTCCTCGGCGTGACCGCGGCGCGCAGAGCCTCGACGTCCAGGGCCAACCGGCCGGAAGCGTCCTCGCGCAGACCGACGGTGACCCGAGTGGCACCGGCCATGGCGACCGATGCGGCGTAGGAGTCGTAGTACGGCTCGATGAGGATCACCTCGTCGCCGGCCTCGACCAGTGCGAGCAGCGACGCCGCGATCGCCTCGGTGGCGCCGACGGTCACCAGGACCTCGGTGTCCGGGTCGTACGACATGCCGTACCGCGAGCGGTGTGCGGCGATCGCCCTGCGCAGCACCGGCATGCCGGGGCCCGGCGGGTACTGGTTCACGCCCGACGAGATCGCCGACCGTGCTGCCTCCAGCATCGACTCGGGTCCGTCGGTGTCGGGGAAGCCCTGACCGAGGTTGACGGCGTCGTGTTGCACCGCCAGCGCCGTCATCTCCGCGAAGATCGTCGACGTGAACGGCTGCAACCTGGGGACTAGCGCTGGTACCCGCACAACGCAGGATCTTCACCTGAAACTCGCGTTGATGGAAGTCCATCCGTTCCGGGTCGGTCCTCTGTGCGGGTGCCCGGCAGGACTTGCTCGAACGTGTGTTCTATCTTGGTTCGGTGAAGATCGTCGTGCAGGTGCGTTTGCTGCCGTCCGCCGAGCAGGCGACGGCGCTAACGGCGACTCTGCGCGCGTGCAATGCGGCGGCGGACCGAGCCTCGCGGGTTGCCTTTGAGCAGAACGTGCATTCCCGCAACGATCTGCAGAAGTTGGTCTATGGCGAGATGCGGAGCTCTGGTCTAGGTGCTCAAGCCGCAGTGCGGACGGTGAAGAAGGTCGTTGACGCTTACAGCAGTGTGCGAGCGAGTGTTCGAACCGGGAACCCGCACGGTGTTCGTCAGGTCAACGCCCGAAGCAAGCCGATCAGGTTTCGCGAGTACGCGGCACAGCCGTTCGACGATCGCATGCTGTCGTGGCAGTACAACGCCGGGACGGTGTCGATCTGGACTGTGGTGGGCCGTTTGAAGGGCATTCGGTTTGCCGCGCACTCTCATCAGCTCGCGACGCTGGTCTCGCATCGTCAAGGTGAGTCCGACCTGGTGTTGCGAGACGGCAAGTGGCTGTTGATCGCCACCTGCGATGTGCCAGAACCAACCATGGTGGAGCCGCGCGACTGGATCGGTGTCGATCGCGGAATCGTCAACCTGGCCACCACATCGGATGGGCAGAACTTCCAGGGCCGCCGGTTGCAGCGGTACCGGCGGTGGCATGCGCGAAAGCGCGCTGAGCTGAAGGTCAAACGAACCAAGTCGGCGACCCGTCGTCTCCACAGGCGTGGCCGTCGGGAACATCGCCATGCAACGAACGTCAACCACACGATCGCCAAGAAGCTGGTGGCTGTCGCGCAACGCACCGGTCGCGGTATTGCCCTCGAAGACCTGGGTGGTATCCGCGACCGGGTACGGCCTCGTCGTGACCAGCGAGCCACTCACTCTTCCTGGCCGTTCCATCAGCTTGGCGCGTTCATCGAGTACAAGGCGAGGCGTGCCGGCGTCCGGGTGATTGTTGTGGATGCCCGTCACACCTCGCAGATGTGCCCACGTTGCGGTCACACCGCCCGCAACAACAGGCGTGACCGCGACCGTTTCCGTTGTCGCAGATGTGGCCTCGCTGGGCCAGCCGACCATGTCGCCGGGATCAACGTGCGCAACCGTGCACGCTCGGCGTGGGTACCTGTCAACGTGCCCGAACCTTCCGCCTGAACGGAAGGTTGATGCGGCCTGTCCGTCACAGCCAGTGGCGAACGGAGAACGCGACCCGGCTTGAAGCGGTGCAGAGCACAGCGCTCAGCCCTTCATGGTCGGGAAGTTGACGGACAATGGCTGTGTGGAGCAACTGACCGCCGCTGACCAGCAGAAGCGCACCGACCTGCGCCGGATGAAGCTCGTCGCGACCAGCTTCCTGGTCGGCGCCACGGTCATCTTCTTCGCGACGCACGCGTTCGAGGGCGCGTGGGTCGGCTACGTGCGAGCCGCCGCCGAAGCGGGCATGGTCGGCGCGCTCGCGGACTGGTTCGCGGTCACGGCCCTGTTCAGGCGCCCTCTCGGCCTGCCGATCCCGCACACGGCGATCATCCCCACCCGCAAGAACATGTTCGGCAAGACGCTCGGCGACTTCGTGGGCGTCAACTTCCTCAGCCCGGAAGTGGTGCAGGACAAGCTCAGGCGAGCCGGCATCGCCGAGCGCGCGGGTGCGTGGATCAAGCTGCCGGAGAACGCCGAACGCGTCACCAACGAGCTCGCGAACGTCATCAAGGGCGCGATCACGGTGCTCAAGGACGAAGAGGTGCAGGCCGTCCTGGAGCACGCGATCGTCAAGCGGGTCACGGCGCAGCCGTGGGGGCCGCCGCTGGGCAAGCTGTTGAACCAGGTGCTCACCGACGGCGCGCACCACAAGCTCGTCGACCTGATGTGCGACCGGGCCTACGAGTGGGTGCGCGACAACTACGACAAGGTCACCCTGATCGTCACCGACCGCGCGCCGACGTGGTCGCCCAAGTTCGTCGACTCGCTGCTCGGCGACAAGGTCTACACCGAGCTGGTCAACTTCGCCTGGGCGGTCAAGACCGACGTCAACCACCCGATGCGGCTCGCGGTGGACCAGTTCCTGCTCGAGTTCTCCACCGACATGCAGAACGACCCGGCCACGATGCAGCGCGCCGAGCAGGTCAAGCAGCAGGTGATCGAGCACCCCGACGTGCAGAAGCTCATCAACAGCGCATGGGGCACGGCGAAGAAGATGCTGATCGACGCCGCCGAGGACCCGTCGAGCGAGCTGCGCAAGCGCGTGACGCAGGGGCTGATCACGCTCGGCACGAACCTGACGGACGACGCCGGCCTGCGCGCCAAGGTCGACGGCTGGCTGGAGCAGGCCGCCGGGTACGTCGTGCAGAACTACCGCGCGGAGATCACCACGCTGATCACGGACACGGTCGAGCGCTGGGACGCCGAGGAGACCTCGCGCAAGATCGAACTGCAGGTCGGCAGGGACCTGCAGTTCATCCGCATCAACGGCACGGTGGTCGGCGCGCTCGCCGGCCTCGTGATCTACACCGTGGCCAACGCGCTGTTCTGAGACACGTTCTGGGCACGCGTTCGTTTTCGGAACGTCCTGGCCTTCTCGCGGTTGCCGCACACCTGCATCGAGCACCAGGTGCGCGAGCGGTTGCGCGAGCGGTCGAAGAACGCACGCAGGCAGTCGTCGGCCGGACAGATCTTGAAGCGTTCCCAGGACCCCAGCACGGCGAGCCGCGCGGACGCCGCGAGCACGGCACCCAGCGCGTCCGAGCTGGACAACACGGGGACACCGTCGGTCAGCTCGATGTGGACGACTCCCGCGGCGGTCTGGGGGCCTGACGACCCCTCGATCGACGACCGCAGTGCCGCCCGCGCGGCGCGCGCCTGTGCGATTTCCCCGCTCCGCCCGAGGCCGCGTTCGGTCACCCACGTGCGCCAGGAGGCTTCACTGTCCAGTACGTGTCGAGTGTTCAGGAAGTCGAGCAGCAGCTCGACGTCGTGATCCCAGCCGACAGTCAGACCAGTCACCCCACCACTGTAGGCGCCACGGCGGTTGTGCGTCAGGGCATCCGATGAATACACCCGGTGTATACACGGTGTGTATAGTGCTTCCCATGTCGATCGGACACGCACTGTTGGGCCTGCTAGAGAGCGGTCCAAGGCACGGATACGACCTCAAGCGCGCCTACGACGAGCGCTTCGGTCAGGACCGGCCGTTGCACTACGGGCAGGTGTACTCGACCCTGTCGCGGCTGCTGAAGAACGGTCTCGTGACCGAGGCGGGCGTCGAGGCGGGTGAGGGTCCTGAGCGCAAGCGGTACGCGATCACGGATGCCGGGGTCACCGATGTGGAGCGCTGGCTGAGCACCCCGGAGAAGCCGGAGCCGTACCTGCAGAACACGCTCTACGCGAAGGTGGTGCTGGCCCTGCTGTCCGGCCGCAGCGCCACGGAGGTGCTCGACACGCAACGCGCGGCGCACCTCGCCACGATGCGCGAGCTGACCAGGCGCAAGGTCGACGGCGACCTCGCCGACCAGCTCATCTGCGACTTCGCCCTGTTCCACCTCGAAGCCGACCTGCGGTGGCTCGAACTGACCGCCGCCCGTGTCGACCAGCTGGCCGAGGAGGTCACGCGATGAGCCTGTTGAGGGCAGAAGGCCTCACCAAGTCGTTCGGCAAGACGCACGCGCTCGAGGGCGCGGGCATCACGATCCGCGCGGGCGAGGTCGTGGCGGTGATGGGGCCGTCCGGCTCCGGCAAGTCGACGCTGCTGCACTGCCTCGCCGGGATCCTGCCGCCCGACAGCGGCACGGTGCACTACGGCGACCGTGAGCTGACTGCGATGAACGACGGCGAGCGCAGCGAACTGCGGCGCACCGAGTTCGGGTTCGTCTTCCAGTTCGGTCAGCTCGTGCCGGAGCTGACCTGCCTGGAGAACGTCGCGCTGCCGTTGCGCCTGAGCGGCATGAAGCGCAAGGACGCCGAACGCGCCGCGCGGGACTGGCTCGGCCGGCTGGAGGTCGACGGGGTCGCTGACCAGCGTCCCGGTGAGACCTCGGGTGGTCAGGGCCAACGCGTCGCCGTGGCCCGCGCCCTGGTCACCGGGCCGAAGGTGATCTTCGCCGACGAACCGACCGGCGCGCTCGACTCGCTCAACGGCGAACGCGTCATGCACCTGCTCACGACCGCGGCCCGCGAAACGGGTGCCGCCGTCGTGCTCGTCACGCACGAACCGCGCGTCGCCGCCTACTCCGACCGCGAGGTCGTGGTGCGCGACGGCCGTTCGCGTGACGTGGAGTTCGCCCGGTGAAGCGGGTGATCAGCGACCTCGCCCTCGGCGTCCGGCTGGCTGTCGGGGGCAGCCGGAAGTCCTGGGCGAGGCTCGCTCTGCAAGGCGTCGGCATCGGGCTCGGCGTCGCGTTGCTGCTGTTCGCCGCGTCGCTGCCGAGCGTGATCGACGCGCGAACCGACCGGCAGGCCGCGCGCGAAATCGTGGCCGAGGGCAACGGTCCGGCACCGCTGCTGGCCGAGCACCAGAGCCACGCGTTCCGTTCCGACTACGCCACCGGGTACTACCTCAAGGCTCTGACGCCGGATGCTCCGGTGCCGCCGGGCATCGACCGGGTGCCGGGCGACGGCGAGATCTTCCTCTCGCCCGCGCTCGCGAGGCTGCTCGACTCACCCCGCGGCGAGCTGCTCAGGCCGCGCTTCCCGCAGAAGGTCGTCGGCACGATCAGCCAGGCCGGCCTGCAGAACCCGAACGAGCTCACGTTCTACGCCGGCAGCGCGGACATCAGGGAGGACGACAACGCCGTCCACGGCTGGGGAGTCGCGCGGCAGGGCGGCGGGATGCACCCGGTGCTGTGGCTGCTCAGCGTCGTCGGCCTGGTGGTGCTGCTGTTCCCCGTGCTGGTCTTCGTCGGGGTCGCCACGAGGCTCGCCGCGGCCCAGCGCGACCGCAGGCTCGCGGCGTTGCGGCTGGTCGGCGCGGCCGCGAGCCGGGTGCGGCTGATCGCGTCCGGTGAGTCGCTGGCCGGCGCGCTGGCGGGGCTCGTGGTCGGGTTCGGGATCTTCTTCGGGGTCCGGCCGTTCGTCGACCGGATCTCCATCAACGAGCTGTCGGCCTTCCCGAGCGAGGTCATGCCGACGCCGGCGCTGACGCTCACCGTGATCGTGGCGGTGCCGGTGCTCGCGGTCGTCACGTCGCTGCTGGCGATGCGCCGCACGATCATCGAGCCGCTGGGCGTGGTGCGGGACCAGAAGCCGGTGCGCCGCCGGGTGTGGTGGCGGCTCGTGCCCGTGGTGGCCGGTGTCGCGCTGCTCGTCAGCCAGATCGGCAAGATCACCCAGACGGAGAAGCCCAACCAGTGGCCCGTCGTGTTCGGCATCGTGCTGCTGATGCTCGGCATCCCGGTGCTGCTGCCGTGGCTGGTGGAACGGGTCGTGTTCCTGATGAAGGGCCGCACACCGGCGTTGCAACTCGCCGTGCGCTGGTTGCAGCTCGACAGCGGCACGGCGGCTCGCGTCGTCGGTGGTGTCGCGGTCGTGCTCGCGGGCACCGTGACGCTGCAGATGATGCTCGCCGGCGTCGAGCAGGAGGTGCAGGCCAAGGAGAAGAAGCAGGCCGCCTTCCACTACCTGAGCGTCAAACCGCGGCAGGGTGCCGACACGAACGGCATCGCCGCGGCGCTCGAGAAGGGCAGGGGTGTGACCGCCCTGCACCGGGTCGAGCAGGCCTGGGGACAGCTCGACAGCGGCGGTTACGTGACGCTCAACATCGCCCCGTGCGCCGCGCTGACCAAACAGGCGACCATCCCGAACTGCACGGACGGCAAGGCCTACTCGGTGCGGGAGTCCACCGGGCTGCCGGCCGCCCAGGCCGGTGACGTCGTGACGTTCCGGCACTCGGGCGAGAGGTGGACCGTGCCCGCGGTCGAGGTGATCGAGGGAACGGGCAGCATCCCCGGCCTCCTCATCACCCCGGCGGCCGCACGTGGCCTGGTGCCGTTCGGCACGGAGGTCTTCGTCGAGCTCGACCCCGCGGTGCCCGATGCGGCCGAGCACGCGCGCAACGCCATGGCGGGCTACTCGTGGCAGGTGTACAGCTACTTCGGCGGCCAGGACGACACCGACGAGGCGGAACGGGTGTTCGGCGTGGTCCGTCGCGCGCTGCTGGCCGGCTCGCTGCTCACCCTGCTGGTCGCGGCGGCGTCACTGCTGGTCGTGGCGCTGGAGCAGGTCAGGGAACGCCGTCGGCCGCTCGCCGTGATGGCCGCGAGCGGGGTGCCGCGCGGCACGCTGGCCCGGTCGTTGCTGTGGCAGAACGCGGTGCCGCTGGCGATCTCCACCGCGGTGTCGCTCGCGACCGGCATCGGCCTGGGCGTGCTGGTGATCCGCGTGATCGGGGCCGAGGTCGCCTTCGACTGGGCGGGCATCGGCCTCATCACGGGGATCGTGGTGGGCCTGACGTTCGCGGTCACTGCTCTGACGTTGCCTTCGCTGAGAAGGGCGACCGGAGCACTTGGCCTGCGGACCGAGTAGTCACCTCGTGCTCTGCCAGGCGGTCCTGCACCAGTCCGTGCCGGAACTGGTAGCAGGCGCCCGCCCGGCAGAGCACGCCGAGCTTGCGCGAGTCCTCCAGGAAGACCATCAGCTCCCAGGGCAGCTTTCCGCGCAATGCCAGCCAGATTCGCGCCACGGTGAACCACCACCAGCGCAGGTGCAGCACGGCCAGCGCGAACCCCAGCATCAGCCCGGACGCGAGCCCGAGCCCGACCATGCCCGACTGCCCGGGGCCGAACACCAGCGCCGCCGCCGAGCCGAAGACCACGGCCAGGGTGAGGGATCCGGTCCAGACCGCGATCCGGTCGCGCGCCATCGTCCACTGAGGACTGGAGGCTTGCGAGAGCTCAGCGGAGCTCGACAGGGCGAACCGCAGCGCGACCGCCACGGCGAGCCCGAGACCGACCACGAGGCCGGCGGAAAGCCCGTACAGCGCACCGAAAACCAGGCCGGCGGCGAGTCCGAGGACACCCGGTACGAGCAGGAGGCTGCGCCAGATCCCCAGGCGCGGCTTGGCTTTGCGTTCCTGCGACGCGCTGAGCGCCGCCGCACCGACACCGATGCCCGCGACCAGGCCGGTGATCGGGGCGAGTGACGGCGTGATCGAGTACGCCATCAGCCAGGCCACGCCGAACCCGCCGATCGCACCCAGCACCAGCGCGCCGAGCAGCGCGAGCCACGTGTTGCCGACCGAGCGGCGCAGCTCCCACCAGGCCAGCTCGCGGATGCCGCGGTCGCGCATCTCGTGGGCGAGGAACTCCAGCCACCGGCGGGCCCTGTCGCGTGGCCAGACCTGCGTGGCCCTGGCGTGGTGCGCGAACGCCCTGTTGCCGAACGCCCGCGACACCAGCTCGTCGCAGAGGTGGTCGGAGATCGCCCGCGCGTCCGGGAAGCGGCCGCGGTCGAGCAGTTCGGTCGGCTCGGCCTCGCTGTCCGCGTAGACCATGCTGGCGAGCCACATCGTCAACGGCGTGGAGAGCGCGTCGGCGAGCCTGCCGTCCGGTTCCTCCCGCAGCTGGATGAACACCGGCTCCCACCGGGCCGCACCCACGGTGTCCGCGCTGGCCCGCAGGTAGGCGGCCACCTCCTCCAGGTCGAGCGGGGCCATCTCGACGACGTCGGCGCCGGGCAGCGGACCGGCGACGTGCACCGCCTGCTCGTACTCGGCGGTGCGGCAGGTCAGCACCAGCGGGCGGCTCGCGGGGAACGCCCTCGCGATGCGGGCGAGAGCGTCCGCGCGCTGGTGGCCGGGGATGTCGTCCAGGCCGTCCAGCACGGGCAGCACGCGTTGCTGCTCGACCAGAAGATCACCGGCGTAGCTGCCGTACAGCTCGGTGTTGCGCAACGCCGGGTGGTCCTCGTACAGCCTGCGGGTGAGCCACGTGCGGATGTCCTCGACCGCCGGGTTCCACGTCGACAGCGGCAGCAGCACCGGCACCATGCCGCCGTCGTAGCGGTCCAGCAGGCCGCACGTCAGCAGCATCGCGACGGTCGTCTTGCCGGTGCCGGCCTCGCCGAGCAGCACCATCCTGCGGTTGATCTGCCGTTCGAACGCGCCGACGACCGCGTCACTGCGCCCTGGCGGCGCGTCCGGTTCGTCGCTCACGTCCAGCTCGGGGGCGGTCCAGTGCAGATCGAGCACGTCGGGGTCGGTGAGGCCGCGTGAGCGCACCTCCTCGTTCCACTGCGCGTGCAGGCCGATCGCGAGCGCCCTGCACGCGGCGTCGAGGTGCTCGTCAGTGCTCAGCTCGGCGTTGTGCCTGCGGCGGACCCACGGGTCGAGTAAAGCCAGGAAGCCCAGGAACGCCAGCGCGAGGACGATCAGCCACACGTGCGGGTTGATGCCGTGGTCGGTCACGAACAGGCCGGCCGCGGTGAGCAACGCGGTCAGCACGCAACCGGTCAGCAGTGCCTGCTGACGGAATCTGGACATGCGTCGCATCATGACGCACCGCATCCGCCCGGTGTCGATTCAGTGACCCGTGTCGTGACGTTCGTTCATGATCACAGCTGCCACCTGTGGTCGTTCAGCGTCAGGAACTGGCCGCCGCGCCCGACCGTGATCCCGAAGTGGTGCCTGCGGGGCTTGCCCAGCGCGTGCCACTCGACGACGGCCTGTTCGGCGAGGTCCCACAGGTGGCGAGGGCCTGCCTGGTCGACGTGCGAGCCGTGGTGGTGCACCCACGAACCGTCCGGGTGGGCGAGCCAGTCGTTGCCCGCGACGACGCCGGGCAGCGCGATGCCGGCGAAGAACTCGAACGGGCTGGCCGGGTCGACCACGGTGTTCAGCGGCAACGTCGTGGCGCGGCGGTCGAACGTGCCGGAACCCGCGAGCGCCGGAGGGCGGGCGTGCGCGCGCAAGGGCATGAAACGTCCGTCTTCGATGAGCACGCGTCCCTCGCCGGTGCCGTCGCCGTTCGACTCGATCTTGACCAGGCCCGCGCCGATGGGGCGGTGCAGCGTGGTGACGACCAGGCCTCCCGGCCGCGTCTGCTCCAGCCAGGCGGTCGGGATGGTCGAGACGGAGCACGTCGCCAGCAAGCGGTCGTACGGCGCGCGCTCCGGATGGCCGAGCGCGCCGTCGCCCGTGACGCACGTCGGGAAGAAACCGTTGCGCAGCAGGTGTTCCCGCGCCCGCCGGGAGATGTTCGGGTCGACGTCGATCGTGGTGACGTTCGCGTCACCCACGACGTGGCAGAGGAGAGCCGCGTTGTAGCCGGTGCCGGTGCCCACCTCGAGCACCGACTGTCCGTTGTGGACCTCCAGTGCCTCCAGCATGATCGCCATGATCGTGGGCATGCTCGACGAGCAGGTCGGTGTGCCGCCGGTCACCGTGTCGTCGCCGTCGAACTGGGTAACCCACACCCGGTCGGCGTAGACGAGTTTCAGCCAGTCCGGGTGCTTCGCGGTGATCAGTTCCCAGTCGCCGCTGTGCAGCTGGCGGTAGAAGCGGGGCAGGAACTCGTGCCTCGGAACCGTGCGGAAAGCCTTGAGCCACTTGGAATCGCGCAGCACACCGTCACCGAGCAGGTGGTCCGCCAGCTCGGCGCGCAGGGCCCCGGCGTCGTCCATGTCACCCACAACGGTATCCCTGTGGCGGAGCACACGCAGCGGTTGCTAGCAGGGTGCTTGCAATAGTTAGCACTCAGGTCTAACGTTGTTGGTGGCACGAGGAACGGGAGCGGGAACAGTGGACAAGTCCATCGACAAAGCAGTCGCGGACCTCGGCCGCAACATCGGTGAGTACATCCGCGAGCAACGCAACAACGCCAAGATCTCCTTGCGGGAACTGGCGAAGCAGGCGGGTGTCTCCAACCCATACCTCAGCCAGATCGAGCGAGGACTGCGCAAGCCCAGTGCGGAGATCCTTCAGCAGATCGCCAAGGGGCTGCGCATCTCGGCCGAGGTCCTCTACGTCGAGGCCGGGATCCTCCAGCAGCGCGAAGGCGGTGCGTTGGCGGACGCCATCGTCGCCGCGACCGATCTGACCGAGCGGCAGAAGCAGGTGCTGCTCGACGTTTACGAATCTTTCAGGCGGGAGAACGCCGCCAAGAACAAGGAGGAGTGATCTCCATGCCGAAGCTCACCCAGGACGACGTCCGCAAGACCGCCGAGCAGGCCGCGCACGCCGCGCGTCAGGCCCTGCTCGCCGCGCTCGGCGCCGGTGACCTCGCCGCCAAGGCGGTCGTCGAGGCGCTGAACAAGGCCAAGGAGCGCGCGGAAGAGGCCCAGACCAAGGCCGCGGACCTCCCCGCCGAGCTCAAGGACCTGCGCGAGAAGCTGCAGCCGGCCGAGCTCAAGAAGCTGGTCGACGCCTACACCGCCTCCGCGGTGAACCTGTACACCTACCTCGCTGAGCAGGGCGAGCAGACGCTGGAGCAGATCAAGGCCCAGCCGCAGGTCAAGCAGGCCGTCGAGCAGGTCGAGCACGCCGTCGAGGCCGCGCAGAAGCGCGCCGAGTCCGCCGCCGCCGACGCCCGCGAGCTCGCCGACGACGTCCTCGGCAAGGTGACCCGCCGCACCCGCTCGGTCGGCGAGAAGGTCGCCCACGAGGTCGAGGAAGGCGCCGAGAAGCTGGCCGAGGAGATCGTCGAGGTCGGTGGCGAGGCCGCGCACGAGGTCCGCAGCACGACCCGCAAGGCCGCGAACCGCACCGCGCCGCGCAAGCCGGCGACGACCACCCGCAGCACCACCGCGGCCAAGAAGACGACCACGACGAACACCACCAAGTGAGTCGCTGAAGTCCGTTCAGAGTCTGTTCAGAGGGGAGCACGCCACCAGGCGCGCTCCCCTCTCGCCGTACCGGCACGTAGTCTGGGCCCGTGGTGTTCTCCGTGCCGATCTTCAGCTTCTGGAACCTCGACGGCATCGTGTACTTCTTCGCCGACCTGGGGTTCACGATCCTCGGGCTGTTCGCGTTCTTCCACGCGCTGGCCCAGCGCGTCGACGCCTACACCGCGGCCGAGAGAATGACGAAGCCGGCCTGGCTCGGCATCACCGGTGGTGGAGCGGCCGCGATGCTGCTCTTCTCGCCAGGAGGCGTCGGCTCGATCTTCTGGCTGGCAGGCCTTGTCGCCGTGCTCGTGTACATGGTCGACGTGCGCCCGAAGCTGATCGAGGTCCAGCGCGGCCCACGCTGGTGATCACGCACTCCTACGGCACCGGCGCGCCCGTCACGCTGGTGGCACCCGGCCTCGGCGCCACGCCGGGCGAGGCGCGAATCCCCGCCTCCGGCCTGCCCGGCACCCGCGTCGTCGTGACGCTGCCTTCGCACGGGGACGCGCCGGACGCACCGCCCGGCTACTGGGACTACGGCCGCATCGCCGCCGACCTCGCGACCGTTTCCGCAGATCAGGCCGTCGGCGTCTCGCTCGGCGCCGGGGCGCTGGTGCGCCTGCTGTCGCTCGAACCCGACCGTTTCCAGCGGGTGGCGCTGCTGCTGCCCGCCGTGCTGGACCAGCCGCGGCAGCCGTTCACGTTGCAGCAGCTGTCCGACCTGACCGTGGGGCCGCCGATCTACGTGGCCGAGCGGCGGCAGGCGTTGAGCCGGCTGTCCGCGGCCGCCGAGCAACTGCCAGGCCAGGTCGCTGTCGCCGACGCCTCGCTGTTGGCGGACGTGTCCATTCCGGTGCTGGTCATCGGGGCCGTCGGTGATCCGCTGCACCCCGAGGACGTGGCCAAGGCGACCGCGGCGGCGTTCCCCAACGGTGAGCTGTGGCTGATCGACTCACCCTCGCCGTTGATCACGCACCGGGCCGAGGTGCGGCACCGATTGGTCGACTTCTTCACCGGGTAGCCGAAGTGCATGGCCGAACAGAAGAAGATCGCATTCCTGGTCGACACGGAGGGGATCGAGCAGGTCGAGCTCACCGACCCGTGGACGCACGTCGAGAAGGCCGGCGGGGTACCGCGGCTGCTCGCGCCCAAGCTCGGTGAGGTCCGGGGCTTCAACCACCTCACGCCCGCCGACTCGTTCCCGGTCGACACCACGTACGCCGATGCCGTCGCGGACGACTACGACGGTGCCGTCATCCCGGGTGGTGTGGCCAACGCGGACTTCCTCCGGATGGACTCCGACGCCGTTGCACTGGTGAAGGCGCTGGTGGCGGCGGGCAAGCCGATCGCGGCGATCTGCCACGGGCCGTGGCTGCTGGTCGAGGCCGACGTGGTGCGCGGCAAGATGCTGACCTCCTTCCCGAGCCTGCGGACCGACATCCGCAACGCGGGCGGTGATTGGGCTGACCAGGAGGTCCGGGTGTGTGACATGAACGGGTGGACGCTCGTGACGTCCCGCAACCCCGACGACCTGCCGGCGTTCAACCGGGAGGCCTTGAAGGCGTTCGGGCTGGAGTGAGCAGGGTCTGCAGCCCCTGCTCGGTTTCCTAGAGCCGCGTCTGGGCGTAGTGGGCCATCGCGTCACGGACCCACTCGGCCATGTTGCCGCCGTCGACCTCGAAGTTCACCCGGAACTCCGCCGAGTCGACGTAGAGGTTGCCGAGGCCCGTGTAGGACTCCCGGTTCGGCGTCCAGCTCAGGAGGATCCAGCGGTAGTGGCGGTCGATCAGCTCCTGCGTCTCGGGAGCGTCGATCGCCTTGCCCGCGGTGAACAACGCTCCCAGTTCACGAGCGATCTCCTGCCACTCGTTGATGAACCGGTCCGCGTCGGCGCGGTTCCAGCCCTTCATCCTCTTCTTGCTCTCGGCGATGTGCTCCTTGGCACCATCGCCGTAGCGCTCGACCAGTTCGGCCTCGTAGCGCTCCTGCTTCGACGCGTCGAAGCCGTCGAACAGCTCTTCCAGTTCCACTTCGTCCCCTCCTTCCAGTTCTTCGATCGTTCGCGCGACGGTGTTGGCCAGCCGGCTCAGCCGCTGTTGCTCGCCCTGCAGCCACCGGTGGTGGTTGCGCAGGACGGTCAGCTGGTCGGTGCCGTTGAGCACTTCCGCCACCGCGTCGAGGCCCAGGCCCAGGTCGCGCAGCAGCAGGATCTGCTGCAGGCGGTGCACCTGTTCCTTCTCGTAGTAGCGGTAGCCGTTGTCGCCGACCCAGGCCGGCGGCAGCAGCCCGATCGAGTCGTAGTGCCGCAGCGTCCTGGACGTCACCTTCGACATCCGGGCCACCTGGGCGATCGACCAGGCCATTTCGGTTCCCCCTTCGCGCTTGGTCTCAACGGTAAAGGTTGACGTAGCGTCAAGGTCAAACCGAGTTTGGCAGGATGGTTCGTGTGTGGACCATCGCTGGATCGTTGGAACCCGTACCCGTGCTCTCCCGCCTCGACCTGGTGCCCGAACCGGTAGCGGCCGCGTTGAAGAACCTGGACGGCGCCGACCGCGTCGCCGTCGCCGAGATCGACGCCTCTCTCGCGGACACCGCGGAGTTCTGCGCGCACTACGGCTCGCCGCTCGAAGCCTCGGCGAACTGCGTGGTCGTCGCGGGCAAGCGCGGCGGCGAGATCCGTTATGCGGCCTGCATGGTGCTCGCGACCATGCGCGCGGACGTCAACGGTGTGATCCGCAAGCGTCTCGACGCGCGCAAGGCGTCGTTCGCGCCGATGGACGAGGCCGTGGCGTTGACGGGCATGGAGTACGGCGGCATCACGCCCATCGGCGTGCCCGCGGACTGGCCGATCCTGGTGTCACCGGAGGTGGCCGCCGCCCCTGAGCTGGTCGTGGGCAGCGGCATCCGGGGCAGCAAGATCCTCATCCCCGGCGACGTGCTGATGAAGCTGCCCGGCGCCGAGGTGGTGCCGGACCTAGCTCGCGTACTTGACCAGTAGCTCGACCGCCTCGTCGATCTCGTCGGTGACGAGGATCCACTGCTCGGCCTCCCGGCCCGCCGCCAGCTTCTGCACGAGCGGCGCGGCCGGCACCTCGTCGGTCCAGAACGCCTTGCCCAGGAACACCATGGGCGCGGCGGGGCCGACGCTGCCGTAGTAGTTCTGCGTGAAGTCCTGGAAGACCTCCTGGACCGTGCCCGCCTTGCCCGGCGTGTAGACGATGCCGCCGGTCGCGACGGTCAGCAGGCCCTCCTCGCGCACCGAGTTCGCGAAGTACTTGGCGTGCAGCTCGCAGGCCGGGTTGGGCGGCTCGTGGCCGTAGAACCAGGTCGGGATGCCGATCGTGCGCGGGGTGTCGAAGCTGGGGATCTCCGGGAACGCCGCGAGCCACCGGCCGATCGACTCGTCGTCGTGGCCGAACGTCGGTGCCTGCGCGAGGCAGGAGAGGACGTCCTTGTCGGCCTCGCCGAGCCGCACGCCCAGCGGCACCGCCTCCATCGCGCCCGGTCCACCGCCGGTCAGGACCGTGAAGCCGGCTCTGCCCAGCGCGGCGCCGAGCTCGACGGCGTTGCGGTAGCCGTCAGACCCGCGGGCGAGCGCGTGGCCGCCCATGACCGCGACCGGCGAGCCCGTCAGCGTCTCGTCGAGCGCCTCGGTGATCGAGTGGTCGTGCAGGCGTTCGGCCAGCGCGTGCAACGGGTCGGGGTGGTGGCCCTGCTGCTTGCTGTGCTTGTAGATCACCGCGTCCGGGGTGTCCGCGTACGACTTGGGGTCTGCCGGGTCGAAGCCCGCGAACAGCTCGGCGGGCGTGTACAGCGACGAGCGGTACACGTCGTACGGCACGTCCGGGATCACCGGGAAGATCAACGCTCCGGCCGCCTCGGCCCGGCGCTGCATCGTCTCGCTGAGCGTGCAGCCGAGCAGCAGCGCCCCGTCCAACGGGACCCGCACGTCCTCGCGCGTGAGGTCCAGCCCGATGATGACGGCTTTGCGCAGGTCAGGCTCTGCCCGCAGCTGCTCGAGGTCGGTGATTTCGATCCGCACGGGAAAAAGCCTATGCCGCGGGCGAACCGTCTGGCCGTGGAATCCGAATGACTTGTGGGAACTGAGGTCCGCTCGTCGTCCGTCGAGCGGCCGTGGGCCGCGCTGCCCAGGAAAGGTTCCCCGCAATGGCTACCGAACAGCTGACCGGCTGCGCCGCCCGTGGTGCCCGAGTGGTGGATCCCCACCGCGTCGAGTACCTGGACTGCGGCGGCTACGGAGTTCCCTTGCTCGGCCACGCCCACCCGGCGGTGGTGCAGGCGGTGGTGGGCCAGGTGCGCCGCCCGTCGC
Source organism: Lentzea flava (assembly GCF_014648475.1). Taxonomy (GTDB): domain Bacteria; phylum Actinomycetota; class Actinomycetes; order Mycobacteriales; family Pseudonocardiaceae; genus Lentzea; species Lentzea flava. Next base: position 99,917 of record NZ_BMRE01000006.1, read on the forward strand.
TGCTGGACCGCCTCATGCTCGACCTGGTCACCCCCAACGGCCTCGACCACGTGCACGTCTTCCCGTCGGCGTCCGAAGCCGCCCAGTTCGCCGTGGCCCTGGCACAGGCCAATGGCCGCCCGCGAGTGTTGACCACCGGCGAGGTCCCGTACGGCGGCATCGACTCGTTGCGCGCAGTGTTGGCGTCCGGCCCACCCGCCTGCGTGCTCGTCGAACCCGTCCGCGGCGTCTCGTTCCCGCCCTCCGGCTATCTGAGGGCGATCGCCGAGGTGTGCCGCGAGCACGACGCACTGCTGGTCGTCGACGAGACGCGCACGGGCCTGGGCCGCCTCGGCGTGTGGTGGGGCTCCGACATCGACGGCGTGACCCCGGACATCCTGCTGGTCGGCGAGGGCCTCTCCGGCGGCGTGCTGCCGATAGCCGCCGTCGTGGCATCAGCCCACGTCGAGGTGCCGCTGTGGCGCGGCCCGGAAGCTGTGTCACCGCTGGCCTCCGCCGCCGTCAACGCCTGCCTGCGCGTCATCGCCACCGAGGGCCTGGTGGAACGGGCGTCCTTGCTCGGCGACGAACTGCTCTACGGACTGCGCACGGTGGTGGCGGGCAAGGCACACGCGAGCGGCCGCGGCCTGCTGCTCGGCGTGGAGCTGCCGGACCAGCGCGCAGCCGACGTGTTCACCGGCGAGCTGCTGCGCCTGCGCGTGCTGGCCGATTTCCGCGGCCGGACGGTGAGCTTCACCCCGCCTGCCGTCATGACAGCCGCGGACGCCGGGTGGCTGGTCGAGGCCGTCGGGAGGGCCGCGGCCAAGATCTGAGTTCGCCCGGTACGCACGGCGCACTCCCGCCAAGATCCACGGCGGGGGTGCGCCGTGCTCGTACTTCTTCCGGTTCTGCCCCCGACCGACCCGTCTGGTGCCCGCGGTCCCGACAACGCCATCAGCCGGAAGCGGATCGAACTCGATGATCCTGCTGCACTGGAGAAGAAATACGGTCCGAGGCCGGAGAAGAAGAAATGAGCAACCCGATGACGCCCGACCAGTGGCTCGCCGACTTCGAGGCCAAGACGGCCGAACTCCAGCGCAACGCCGCGGCCTTCCGCCGCAACCTCGAATCGGCAGGCACGACGATGACGACCGAGGACAAGTCGATCACCGTCACGGTCGCCCCGAACGGCGCGCTGCTCGACCTGAAGATCGAGGGCAACACCGAGCTGGCCACCAGGATCCTGGCGCTCACGAGGTCCGCCCGCGAACAGGCCGACACGAACGTGCTCGGCGAGTTCCGCCAGGTCGTCGGCAGTCACGCCGGCGAACTGGACACCGACGTGTCGGTCCCGGCCCCGAAGCAGCAGAAGAAGGCCGTGCAGCCCGAGGAGGACTTCGGCGAGCAGGCCGTCTACCGCAAGGAAAGCTGGTAGCGCGTCAGAAGATCACCGTCTGGTTGCCGTGCACCAGCACCCGGTCCTCCAGGTGCCACCGCAGCCCGCGCGCCAGCACCACCTTCTCGATGTCCCGCCCCTTGCGCACCATGTCCGCGACGGAGTCGCCGTGGTGCACGCGCAGCACGTCCTGTTCGATGATCGGCCCCGCGTCCAGGTCCGCCGTCACGTAGTGGCACGTGGCGCCGACCAGCTTCACGCCGCGGCGGTGCGCCTGGTGGTAGGGCCGGGCGCCGATGAACGACGGCAGGAAGCTGTGGTGGATGTTGATCGTGCGGCCCGCCCAGGCCGCGCAGAGCTCCGGCGGCAGGATCTGCATGAAGCGCGCCAGGACCACCGCGTGCGGGTCGTGCTTGTCGACGAGCTGGCGCAGCTGGGCGAAGGCGGCCTGCTTGCCCTCGGGGTCGCCTGCCGGGAACGGCACGTGGTGGAACGGGATGCCGTGCGCGCGCGTGACGTCGCCCAGTTCCGGGTGGTTCGCGATGACCGCGGAGATCTCCACCGGCAGTTCGCCCGTCGCGACGCGGCCCAGCAGGTCGTAGAGGCAGTGGCCTTCCTTCGACACCAGGATCACCACGCGCTTGCGGACGCCCGTGTCGGTCACGGTCCACGTCGACTGGGCGCCCAGCGAGTGCGCCACCTCGGCGAACTGGGACCGCAGCTCGTCCACGCCGAACGGCAGGGAGTCCGCGCGGACCTCCTGGCGCGTGAAGAACCAGCCCGTCTCCGGGTCGGTGTGGTACGCGGCCTCGACGATCCAGCCGCCGTTCTCCGCGAGGAACGACGAGATCCTCGCGATGATGCCGGTGCGGTCCGGGCAGCCGAAGGTGATCACATAGCGACGCTCAGGCGATGACACGCCGCATGAGTATTCACGGCCTCGGCAGTGCCGCCAACAGCGACTCGTCGCCGGACACGATCGCGTGGCTCGGACGGCCCCACAACTTGCGGTAGATCGCGTCGGCGGTGCCCGCGAGGGTCGCGTCGGAGTCGATGGCCGAGTCGTGTGCGGGGGTGACGACCGGAGGCTCGCCCTTGGTGAGCTGCACCTCCCACGTGCGGCCCGCGTCGGCGGCGTGCACCACGAGCCGGCCGGTGCCCTCGATCACCCGGCCCCTCTGCAGCTGCCTGGGCACCATCACGGTGAGGAACTCGTCGATGCCGTCGGCGGCGAACTCCGAGTCGAACAGCAGTGTCGGCACGTCGTGGCCGGTCGCGAGTTCGGCGTCCAGGCGGTGGATCGACGTCTCGTGCGCCTGCCTGCGCGGCCAGAAGCTCGCGCGCTTGCTGCCGTCGAACGTCCACGCCGGACTGTCAGCGGACGTCTCGCGCAGCCGCTCCAGCAGCACCGCGAGCTCGGTGTCCCACCAGGCGAGCACCTCGTCGAAGTCCTGCGGCGGCTTCGGGAACTCGGGCGGGCCTGCCTCGGCCGGCGCGACGACGGCCTTCGCCGCCCACGAGTGCACCGCTGCCTGGTGCCGCACGAGGTCGAGCACCGTCCATCCGGGACACGAGGGAACCTCCGCGTCCCTGCCCGCCTTCACGACGGCCGAACGCATCAACGACGCCTGGGTCTCGATCTGCGCGACGAAGTCCACGAAACCACCCTAGGGCGCGACGGCCGCCCATTCGAGCGAGATTTCGCCGAGGCGCCAACGACGCCGGTCGTCCACCACCGGCCAGCCGCGCGAGGCCAGCAGCCGCGCCGACTCCACCCACCGCGCGCGAGGCCCGAAGGGGGCGAACGGGGCCGCGGTCGCCCAGCACGCGTCCAGCTCGGCCAGCAACGCGTGCACGCGCTCGCCGGGCACGTTCTTGTGGATCAGCGCCTTGGGCAGCCGTTCGGCGAGGTCGGACGGCACCTCGATGCCGGACGGCTTGCACGCCAGCGTGAACCTCAACGGCCCTTCCGACGACAGCGTCACCCACGTGCACCGACGACCGATCTCGTCGCACGTGCCCTCGACGATCAGGCCGCCGGGAGCCATGCGCGACAGCATGGTGTCCCACGCCTCAAAGGCCTGCTCCTCGGTGTACTGGCGCAGCACGTTGAACGCGCGCAACAACACCGGCCGCGCACCGGCGAGCTCGAAGCCGCCGCGCCGGAAGTCCAGCCACGGCGGGTCGGCCACCGCCTTGCCCGCCTCGACCCGGTCGGTGTCGATCTCCAGCCCGAGCACGCGCACGTCGGGACGCACCGTCCGCAGCCGCTGGGCCATCTCGACGGTGGTGATCGGCGACGAGCCGTACCCGAGGTCGACCACGAGCGGATCGGCCGCGTCCAGCAGGAAGCCGGACAGCGTGCCGGTCATCCACCGGTCGACGCGCCGCAGGCGGTTCGGGTTGGTCGTGCCGCGCGTCGGCAGGCCGAGCGCACGGGCCCGGCCGGCCGCTAGCCGCGGTTTGCGAGCCATTCCGACGTGAACTCGCTCTCCTTGTTCAGCAGCACGACGACCTGCTCGGCGATCAGCTTCTCGAGCTTGCCGCCCATGAGCGGGATGCTGACCTTGACCTCCCCCGTGAGGGTGAGCTTCGAGCCGGAACCGTTGCCCGTGATGGTGAACGCACCGTCCAGCCGGCCGGGCACGCCGTTGATCGTCACCTCGACGGTGCCCGCGAGCGCAGCCCAGTTCTCGACGCGCTGGATCACGAGGTCGCCGCCCAGCAGCGACTTGGCGATCGACGGCAGGTGCTCCGCGGGCACACCCTGCTTGAGCTGGTACGACGTCCTGGTCTCTGTGGTGGTGAACGTCACGAGCTCGGCGTCGTTGCCGCCGATCGCGGCCAGGCGGTCACGCAGATAGGTCTCGTCGACCAACGCGCCGAAGACCTTCTCCGCCGAATGGGGTGACGTGGTGTGGTGCTCGATGCGGCGTGCCATGTCGCGGAGGCTACCGTTGACGCCTGTGACCACCACGCAGTCCGTACCTCTGGCCGAGCGCACCACGCTCCGACTCGGTGGCCCGGCCGCGCGGTTCGTCCACGCCACGACCGCCGCTGAGCTGGTCGAAGCCGTGCGAACAGCCGACGCCGCCGCCGACGAGAAGGTCCTCGTGCTCGGCGGCGGATCGAACCTCGTGATCTCCGACAGCGGCTTCGACGGCACCGTGGTGCACGTGGCCACCAAGGGTTTCCGGCTCGACCCGCTGGGCGGCGGCATCGTCCAGTTCACCGTCGAGGCCGGCGAGGAGTGGGACGCGGTCGTCGCCGAGGCGGTCGCGCAGGGTCTCGGCGGCCTCGAGTGCCTGTCCGGCATCCCCGGCCTCAACGGCGCCACGCCGGTGCAGAACGTCGGTGCGTACGGCGTCGAGATCTCCCAGGTGCTGCAGTCGGTGGATCTTCTCGACCGGCGCAGCGGCAAGGTGCACCAGGTGCCCGCGGCCAAGCTCGGCCTCGACTACCGCACCAGCGTGCTCAAGGGCACCGACAACGCGGTCGTGCTGCGCACCAGGTTCGCGCTGACCGCCGGCGGCATGTCCGCCCCCATCCGGTACGCCGAGCTGGCGCGCGTTCTCGGTGTGGCGCAAGGTGATCGCGTTCCCGCCGACGAGGCCCGCAAGGCGGTGCTGGAGCTGCGCCGCGGCAAGGGCATGGTGCTCGACCCCGCCGACCACGACACGTGGAGCGCCGGCTCGTTCTTCACCAACCCGATCATCGACGACGCCACCTTCTCCAGCGTGCTGCTCCGCATCGCCGATCGGCTCGGCGCCGACGTCGACGTGCCGACCTATCCCGCGGGCCAGGGCTTCAAGAAGCTCTCCGCCGCGTGGCTGATCGAACGCGCCGGGTTCCGCAAGGGCCACCAGGGCCCCGGTGGCCGGGTGTCGCTGTCCAGCAAGCACACGCTGGCGCTCACCAACCGCGGCGGCGCGTCCACCGAGGACCTGCTCGACCTGGCGCGCGAGGTGCGCGACGGCGTGCGGGCGGCGTTCGGAGTGGAACTGCACCCGGAACCCGTTTTCGTAGGCGTTCAGCTCTAGGGCTGTTCGGGTGACTCCGTGTGACCAACCGCTACCTTGCGTGTTTCATTGACATAGGGGTTGGAACGGAGGTCGCTGTGAGCTACCTCGACGAGAACGCGCGAGAGGTCATCCGGCCGGTCAAGCGCATGGTCGAAGACGAGTTCCTGTCCCGGCCAGGTGTGATCGGCGTCGACATCGGCGAGAAGGTCACCGGTGGACGCCCGACGGGCCGGGCCGCGATCGTGGTCTACGTGTGCGCCAAGGGGCCCGACCATCCGCAGCAGATCCCGCCGGAGGTCAGCGGCGTCCCGACCGACGTCGTGGCGGAGTCGATCGTGCTGCACCGCGCCAGGCTGACCCGCACCGCGGACGTGGATCCCCTTGTGGCGGAACGGCATCCGGTGTTGCGAGGGGGCATCAGCATCGGTCCCGCGCGGTCGATCAGGGTCGTGCCCCCTGAGGTTCCCACCGCCGGTGAGTACGTGATCGCCGGCACGCTCGGCGCGTTCGCGGTCACCAACGACGAGCCGCGGAAGGTGTTGGGGCTCACCACCTTCCACGTCGGCTGCGTGGACGACTCGTGGTCGGTGGGCGACGAGTTCGTGCATCCGTCCAGAGTGGACGGTGGGATGCCCGGTGCCGATCAGGTCGCGGTGCTCGACCGCGCCGCGCTCGCGGGTTCGGTGTGCGCGGCGGGGCTGCGGATGGGCAACCGGCCGTTCCGCGCGGAGGTCCTCGACATCGGCGCGATCACCGGTGCCGCGCGAGCGGTGCTCGGCTCGACGGTCCGCAAACGCGGCCGCACGACGGAACTCACGTACGGCGTGATCGCGTCGACGGACGCGACGCTGCGGCTGGACTTCGGCGACGGGCTCGGCGTCAGGACGTTGCGCGACCAGATCCGCGTGCACTCGTCCGAGCGCTTCGGCGACCACGGCGACAGCGGTGCGGTGCTCGTGGACGCCGACAACCGCGTCGTGGGCCTGTACGTCGCCGGATCGGGCTCGACGGGGTTCGCGAACCCCATCGAGCCCGTCCTGCGTCAGCTGGACGTGGAACTGCTCACACCCGGTGTACCCGAGTCGCGGAAACCTGAGCCCGCGGCTTGAGCACGATCTCGTCGAGGTTCACGTGCGACGGCCGGGTGACCGCGAACGCGATCACGTCCGCCACGTCGTCGGCCGTCAGCGGCGTGAGGCCCTCGTAGACCTTGGCCGCGCGCTCGGTGTCCCCGCCGAACCGGTTGGCGGAGAAGTCCGTCTCGACCATGCCCGGCAGGATCTCGGTGATCCGCACCGGCTGGCCGAGCAGCTCGCCGCGCAACGTGCGGTGCAGCGCCGACTGCGCGTGCTTCGCGCTCGTGTAGCCGGAACCGTTGTCGTAGGCGTCCCGCGCGGCGACCGACGTCACGGACACGATGTGCCCGTCGCCGGACGCGATCAGCTTCGGGATGAACGCCTTGGTCACGAGCAGGGTGCCGAGGACGTTCGTCTCCCACATCCAGCGCCACTCCGCCGGATCACCTTCTGCCACCGGCGAAAGCCCGCGCGCGCCGCCCGCGTTGTTCACGAGCACCTTCGCCTCGGGTACCCCGTCGGCGAAGGCGGCGACGGAGGCCTCGTCGGTGACGTCCAGCTCGATGGCGGTCCCGTCGATCTCCTTCGCGATAACGTGGAGACGGTCCAGGCGACGTGCGCCGAGCACCACGTGGAAACCCTCGGCGGCGAGCCGCCGGGCGGTGGCCTCGCCGATGCCCGCGCTTGCTCCGGTCACTACTGCGACAGGTCGATTCACGGCTTCGATCGTAGGCTGCCGAACGGGGTGTGACCGACGTCACTCGCACCGTCACGTGGTCCTGCACGTCCACCATGGTGGGAGGTCGAAACCGTGAGAAGAACACTTGCTGCGCTGGTCGCCGGGCTGACGCTGCTGACCGGGTGCTCGAGTGTGGAGACGGGGTCGCCGAAGGCGGACAGCTCGCTGCCGTCAGCGAAGGTCACCCTGTCGCCGGTGGACGGCACCAAGGACGTTCAGGTCACCACGCCGGTCCAGGTGACCGTGGTGGACGGCAAGATCGAGTCCGTCGCGCTCAAGTCGCCGGAGGGCAAGGACGTCAAGGGCACCCTCACCGAGGACAAGTCCGGCTGGACCACCGCCGAGCCGCTGGGCTACGGCAAGACGTACACCTACTCCGGCAAGGTCGTCGGCACCGACGGCAAGCCGGTCGAGCTCAAGGGCTCGTTCACGACCGTCGCGCCCGGTTCGCAGACCCGCGCGACGCTCTGGCCGGGTGACAACCAGACCGTCGGCGTGGCGGCGCCGATCATGGTCAAGTTCGAGGCACCGGTCGAGGACAAGGCGACCGTCGAGAAGGCCCTCAAGGTCACCAACTCGGCGAACGTCACCGGCACGTGGGCCTGGCTCAACGCCCAGGAAGTCCACTACCGGCCGGAGAAGTACTGGCCGGCGAACACGCACATCAAGGTCGAGGCCAAGCTCTACGGCGTGAACTACGGCGGCGGCGCGTTCGGCAAGGCCGACGTGACGAGCGAGTTCGACATCGGCCGCAACCAGGTCGTGAAGATCGACAACCCGACGCACCAGCTCGTGGTGCTGCGCGACGGCCAGCAGGTCGCCTCGTACCCGGCGTCGTTCGGCAAGGACGCCGACCCCGAGCTGACCACGCCGAACGGCACGTTCGTGGTCATGTCGAAGCACGACACGTTCTCGTTCGACAACCCGCGCTACGGCTACACCAACGTCGTGAAGAAGTGGGCCGTCCGGTTCTCCAACCACGGCGAGTTCATCCACGAGAACAACGACAACGCGGGCAACATCGGCAAGGCGAACACCTCGCACGGCTGCGCGAACCTGCTGGAAGCCGACGCCAAGGCGTACTTCGACTCGGCGATGATCGGCGACCCGGTCGAGGTGACCGGCTCCATCACCACCCTGCCGCCCCAGTTCGACTGGTACGACTGGCAGATCCCGTGGGAGCAGTGGAAGGCCAAGTCCGCCATCAAGTAGGACCAGCGGGAATGCGTCCCCCGACCAGGTCGTTCGCACCTGTGTGCAGTTGACACACGTGACGGCGGCCGGCGGGGGACGACTGGCCGTCCGTGAGGCAGGACCGCCCGGCGCGCCACCGGTGGTGCTCATCCACGGCTGGGCGCAGACCGGAGCGGTCTGGAACCTGCCCGGCTTCCGGACGTACGCCGTCGACCTGCGCGGACACGGCGAGTCCGACGACTTTGGCGACTACCGGGACTCCACGCAATGGGCCGCGGACCTCGACGCCGTTCTCGGCCACACCGGGCCCGCGACCGTCGTCGGGTGGTCCTACGGCGGGCTCGTGATCGCCGACTACCTCCGCGCACACGGCACCGCGAAGATCAACGCTCTGGTGTTCGTGAGCGCCATCACCGAGATCGGCCGCGGTCGCCCAGGAGGCGAGACCGGGCCCGTGATGCGCGCCGCGTTGCCCGCCGCCATCACCGACGACGAGGCGATGGCGCGGTTCTGCCGCGCCATGGCACCCGCGCTACCAGCTGAGACGGTCGGCGAACTCACAGCCGCTGCGACGTCCGTGAGCCATAAAGTGCGAGGTGAGCTGTTCCGCAGGGATGTGGGCAGCGCCGACGTGTTGACCGCGGTCGACGTGCCGACCCTGGTGGTGCACGGAACTCAAGACGAGGTGGTGGCCCCTGCCGCCGCCGAGTACTCCGCCGCCCTGATCCCCGGAGCCGAGTTGAGCCTGTATCCCGACACCGCGCACGCACCGTTCCTCGAACGGCCGGAGCAGTTCGCCGCCGACCTGAAGCGGGTGGCGCGGTGAAGCGCGTCGCGGTGCTCTCGGTCCACACGTCGCCGCTGGAGCAGCCGGGGACGGGTGACGCGGGCGGGATGAACGTCTACATCGTGCAGACGGCCACGCGGATGGCTCAGCGCGGGGTCGAGGTGGAGATCTTCACCCGCGCCACGTCGTCGGAGCTGCCGCCGGTCGCGGAGCTCGCGCCGGGCGTGCACGTCCGGCACGTCGCGGCAGGGCCGTTCGAGGGCCTGGGCAAGGAGGAGCTGCCTGGCCAGCTCTGCGCGTTCACGGCCGGTGTCCTGCGTGCGGAGGCACGGCACGAGCCCGGCTACTACGACGCGATCCACTCGCACTACTGGCTGTCCGGGCAGGTCGGCTGGCTCGCGCGGGAACGGTGGGGCGTGCCGCTCGTGCACACCGCCCACACGCTGGCCAAGGTCAAGAACCTGGCGCTGGCCGAGGGCGACACGCCAGAACCGCGGATGCGGGTGATCGGCGAGGAGCAGGTGGTCGGCGAGTCGGACCGGCTCGTGGCCAACACCGACATCGAGGCCAGCGAGCTGATCAAGCTCTACGACGCGGAGCCGTCCAAGGTCGCCGTGGTGCCGCCCGGTGTCGACCTGGACAGGTTCACGCCCGGCGACCGCGCCGAGGCCCGGCACTCGTACGGCATCCCGCAGGACGCGGTCGTGCTGGCGTTCGTCGGCCGGATCCAGCCGTTGAAGGCGCCGGACGTGCTGCTGCGCGCGGCCGCCGAGATGCTGATCCGGGATCCAGGGCTGCGGTCGCGGCTGGTCGTGCTGATCGTCGGCGGGCCGTCTGGCAGCGGCACCGAGCGGCCGAAGGCGCTGGAGGAGCTGGCGGGACAGCTGGGGATCACGGACGTGGTGCGGTTCCTGCCACCCCAGCCGGGGCCCGCGCTGGCGAAGGTCTACCGGGCGGCGGACCTGGTGGCCGTGCCGAGTCACAACGAGTCGTTCGGGCTGGTGGCGCTGGAGGCCCAGGCGTGCGGGACACCGGTGGTCGCGGCAGCGGTTGGCGGGTTGCCGGTCGCGGTCAACGACGGTGTGTCCGGGGTGCTCGTGGACGGGCACGAGCCTGGCGCGTGGGCTGCGGCGATCGGGTCCGTCGCGTTGCCGCAGCGGGAGCACCTGGCGAGCAACGCCGTGGGGCATGCGCGACGCTTCTCGTGGGACCGCACGACTGATGCCCTGCTGGCGGGGTACCAAGAGGCGGCAGACGTGTTCCGCCGGGAGGTTTTCATTTGAGCGTCGACAGCGTGATCAAGTCCTTTTTGGACGAACGCGAGCTGAAGTACGACCGCCGCGAAGAGGGCAAGTTCTTCGTGACGCTGCCGGGCACCAAGAAGCTGCAGACCAACGTGTGGCTGGTCGAGACGGCGCACGCGCTGGTGGTCGAGGCGTTCGTGTGCCGGCGCCCCGACCAGTCGTTCGAGGAGGTCTACCGGTTCCTGCTGCGGCGAAACGCCCGGCTCTACGGCGTGCACTACACGATCGACGCCGAGGGTGACATCTACCTGGTCGGGCGGGTCGGCAAGCACGCCGTGACGCCGGACGAGCTGGACCGCGTGCTCGGGCAGGTGCTGGAGGCCGCGGACGGCGACTTCAACCCGCTGCTCGAGATCGGGTTCGCCGACGCGATCCGCCGGGAGTGGGCGTGGCGGGTGTCGCGCGGGGAGTCGCTCGCGAACCTGCAGGCCTTCCAACATCTCGTTTCGGAATAGGCGGCAACCCCGGGTGTGCCCACCACCGTCAGACGGGCATGGGCAGACCAGTGCTGTGGGTGGGAGTCGCGTTGCTGGCCCTGGTTTCCGCGGGGTGCAGCAACTCGAACACGAGCGGATCGGCGGCGTACGACGCCGCCCCTCCGCAGGCGGCGCAGAACAACGCGGCGCCGCAGGAGAAGCAGGGACAGGGGAACACACCGGCGGCCGTGCAGCCGGTGCAGCAGCAGGAACGGCAGCTGGTCCGCACGGCGACCGTCGACCTGCGCAGCGACGACGTGCTGAAGGCCATCGGTGAGGTGAAGAACCGGGCTCAGGCAGCCGGTGGGTTCGCGGGGCAGGAGAACTCGACCAAGGAGCGCGGGACGGTGACCGTGCGCGTGCCTTCGGCCGAGTTGGACAACCTGGTGAAGAACCTCGACGGCCAGGTCGGCGAGGTCACCCGCAGCGAGGTGCGCAGCGAGGACGTCACCGACCAGCTGGTCGACGTCGAGGCGCGGATCGCGACGCAGAAGGCCAGCGTGGAACGGCTGCGGGTGCTGTTCGAGCGTGCCGGGACCACGGCGGAGATCGCGCAGATCGAGAGCGAGCTGACCAAGCGGCAGAGCGAGCTCGAGTCGATGCAGCGGCGCAGCGAGTCGTTGAAGGGCAAGGTGGCGCTGGCGACGTTGACCGTGCAGGTCAGCACCGTTCCGATCGCACCGCCCGCGCCGGTCGAAGCGGGCTTCGGGTCGGCGTTCCTCGCCGGGTGGCACGCGGTGGTCACGGTGTTCAAGGCGATCACCGTGGGAGTCGGCGCGCTGCTGCCGTTCGTGCTGGTCCTGGGGGTGCCCGCGGCCGCGGTGATCTACGTGCTGCGTCGCCGGAAGCGTGTCACTCGAACGAACGAAGCGGCATGATCAAACTCTACTGAGAGTGTGCCTTTGTGAAGCGCGGAACGGCTCGGGAGAGAGGGGGAGTCGCATCGAGCCGTCCCGCGTCAAAGGTCCCCGCTGCATGGGTCCGTGGACGGGGGGAGCCTCCGGATCCCAAGCGGGACACGCGATCCGACGGGGGATGACGAACCGCGCGAAGTGCCTCGCGCTCGTCGAGTAAGCGTGGGAGCCGACTCGCGGAGGCGCTATCAACTTCCCAGATGCATCCTTGCGTTCACAAGTGCTTGTATTACTCCATTCGAGTGTAATTAGACGCGCTAAGTAACGTATCTGTAGCGATTGAGCGGTCCTTGACCTGTTCAGTGGGCTGGATCACGATGAGCCGCACAGGCTGGGTGTTCAGCGAGTGAATGAGGTCGCCGCATGGTCTTTCGCAGTCCGTTCCCCGATGTCGAGATCCCCGATGTGTCGCTGCACCAGCTGTTGTTCGGCGACATCGCCGACCGGGTGGACAGGGTTGCGTTGATCGACGGCATGTCCGGTGCCTCGCTCACGTACGGCCAGCTCGCCGGTGCCGTCGACCGCCTGGCCGCAGCACTCGCCGCACGCGGCATCGGCAAGGGCGACGTGGTCGGCATCCTCAGCCCGAACACGCCTTACTACGCCGTCGTCTTCCACGGCATCCTGCGCGCGGGCGCCACCGCGACCACGATCAACGCGCTCTACACGCCGGACGAGGTCGCGCACCAGCTGCACGACGCGGGCGCGAAGATGCTGTTCACCGTCTCGGTCCTGCTGCCGAACGCCGCTCCTGGCGCCGCGAAGGCGGGCGTCACGGACGTCGTGGTGCTGGACCAGGCCGAGGGCTACCCGTCGCTGGGCGAGCTGCTCGCCAACGACCACCCGGTGCCAGAGGTGGAGATCGACCCGGCCGAGGACATCGCGGTGCTGCCGTACTCGTCCGGCACGACCGCCTTGCCCAAGGGCGTGATGCTGACGCACCGCAACCTGGTCGCGAACCTCGTGCAGTGCGGCCCGATCCTGTCGGACGTCGGCCCGCACACCCGGATCCTGGCCGTGCTGCCGTTCTTCCACATCTACGGCATGCAGGTCCTGATGAACAACGGCCTGTACATCGGCGGCGTCGTCGTGACGTTGCCGAAGTTCGAACTGACCGAGTTCCTGCGCGTGATCGCCGAGCACAAGACCGACCGCGTCTACATCGCGCCGCCGGTCGCCGTCGCCCTGGCGAAGCATCCGATCGTCGACCAGTACGACCTGTCCCCGATGAAGATGCTCTTCTCCGGCGCCGCGCCGCTGGATGAGGACCTCGCCGACGCGGTGAAGAAGCGCATCGGCTGCCGGGTCGCGCAGGGCTACGGCATGACCGAGATGTCGCCGGTCAGCCACGCGATCCCGGACAGCCGCGACGACATCTCGATCGGCACGGTCGGCGTGATCATCCCGAACCTGGAGTGCCGCCTGGTCGACCCGGCAACCGGTCAGGACGTGGGCGTGGGCGAACGCGGCGAGCTCTGGTGCAAGGGCCCCAACATCATGAAGGGCTACCTGAACAACCCGGAGGCCACCGCCGCGACCATCGACGAGGACGGCTGGCTGCACACCGGCGACGTCGCGGTCATCGACGCCGACGGCATCGTCTCGATCGTCGACCGCGTCAAGGAACTGATCAAGTACAAGGGCTACCAGGTCCCGCCGGCCGAGCTCGAGGCCGTGCTGCTGACGCACGACGAGATCGCCGACGCGGCCGTCATCGGCGTGAAGGACGCGGACGGCGAGGAGGTCCCGAAGGCGTTCGTGGTGCGCCAGCCCGATTCCACGATCACCGAGGACGCCGTGATGGCGTTCGTGGCCGAGCACGTGGCGCCGCACAAGAAGGTCCGCGTGGTCGAGTTCATCGAGGCGATCCCGAAGTCGGCGTCCGGCAAGATCCTGCGCAAGGACCTCAGGGCACGCGAGCAGGCCTGATCGGCGTGTTCGCCGTCCGCTACAAAACTGAATCCAGGCTGAGTTCTGACAACTTGCAATTTTCGCTGGTCAGAGCTTTGTGAGGGCAATGCAGAGCGACAACCGGCCGTCGGGGCAGCCCCGACGGCCGGTTTTGTCCGGCGGAAGAGACCTCCAGGGCGTCAACCGACCCGGAGGTGTCCGAACATGATCACGAGCCTGTCCGCGTGCGCCGTCGCCGCCCTGCCGTCGGCCTGCTGGCTGATCTACCGAGTTCTCGTCCTCCGTCACCTGTCCCGCGCGCTCGACCTGAGCCCGGAGCACGCGCGGGCCCTGGCGGCTGCCATCAAGACCGCTCGGTGATCGACGTCCGCGCCGGCGAATCCCATGGCGTGAATCACGGCGACCTGCCGGGGTACGGCAGGTGGGTCGGCATGGCAGGCTAGCCGCCATGTCTGTCGGAACCTTGGTGCTGCTCCGCCACGGCGAGAGCACGTGGAACGCGGAGAACCTGTTCACCGGCTGGGTGGACGTTCCCTTGTCGGAGAAGGGCGAGCAGGAAGCCCGCCGCGGCGGAAAGCTGCTGCGCGAGGCCGGTCTCCTGCCGGAGATCCTGCACACCAGCCTCCTGCGCCGGGCGATCATGACCGCCAACCTGGCGCTCGACGCCGCCGACCGGCACTGGATCCCGGTCCGTCGCGACTGGCGTCTCAACGAGCGCCACTACGGCGCGTTGCAGGGCAAGAACAAGAAGCAGACGCTCGACACCTACGGCGAAGAGCAGTTCATGCTGTGGCGCCGGTCGTACGACACCCCGCCGCCGCCCATCGAGCCCGGCAGCGAGTTCAGCCAGGACACCGACCCGCGTTACGCGGGCCTCGGGCCGGACCTGCCGCTGACCGAGTGCCTCAAGGACGTCGTCGCCCGCATGCTCCCGTACTGGGACGAGGCGATCGTGCCGGACCTGCGCACCGGCAAGACCGTGCTCGTGGCGGCGCACGGCAACTCGCTGCGCGCGCTCGTGAAGCACCTCGACGGCATCTCCGACGAGGCCATCGCGGGCCTCAACATCCCCACGGGCATCCCCCTGCGCTACGACCTCGACGAGAACCTGAAGCCTCTGAAGCCGGGCGGCGAATACCTCGACCCGGAGGCCGCGAAGGACGCCATCGCGGCCGTCGCAAATCAGGGCCGCTGATTTTCACGCGGGGACCTTTCGTACTGCATGTCAGTACGAAAGGTCCCCGCGTGCATTTGAAGCATCACGACTGGGTGAACGACGGCTGACCAGCGACGGAACAACCGTCCACTGAGGTGTCGCGGGTATCACGGTTCACGCTGTCGTACTAGGCCAAGACACCTCTGAGCTGCTTACCATTCGCTTCGTGACCACAACGGGTTACCTCGCTGTGTCGATCGGCCTCGCGCTCATCGGCGTGATCGCCGCATTCTTCGTCGGCAGGTTCACCGCTCCGAGGCACCCGCGGAAGCCGGACGGACTCACGGTCGGCGATCTGATCCAGCGGATCGTCCAGGACTCCCACGACGGCATCGTCGTGCTGAACACCTTCGGCGACGTGGTGCTGCACAACCCGCGGGCCGAGGAGCTCGGGGTCGTCCGCAACAACCGCATCGACGACCGGGCGCGCAAGGCCGCGGAAGCCGTCCGCAACAGCAACGAGGTCGTCTACGTCGACCTCTCGCCGCTCGAAACGCAACGCGGCGGGCGTCAGCCGGAGGCCGTCCACGCCGAGGTCAGGCAGCTCATCGAGGACTTCATCGTCGTCGACGCCACCGACGAGTCCGAGGCCGTGCGGCTGGAGAAGACGCGACGCGACTTCGTGGCCAACGTGAGCCACGAGCTCAAGACCCCGGTCGGCGCCCTGGCGCTGCTGGCGGAGGCCGTGCTGGACGCGAGCGACGACCAGGAGGAGGTCCGCCGCTTCAGCGCGAAGATCATGCAGGAGGCGACCCGCCTCGGCACGCTCGTCACCGAGCTGATCGCGCTGTCCCGCCTGCAGGGTGCGGAGAAGCTGCCGGAGCTGTCCGACACCGAGATCGACGTCGTGATCAACGAGGCGCTGTCGCGGGCCAAGCTCGCCGCCGAGTCGGTCAACATCACGATCACCACCGACGAGCCGAGCGGGTTCGTCGTGCCGGGAGACCGGTCGTTGCTGGTCACGGCGCTGACGAACCTGCTGGACAACGCTGTCGCGTACTCGCCGCCCGGCAGTCCCGTCTCCGTCAGCAGGCGGCTGGTGGACGGGCACGTCGAGATCGCCGTGACCGACCGCGGCATCGGCATCGCCGAGGACCAGCAGCAACGCGTCTTCGAGCGGTTCTACCGCGTGGACAAGGCTCGATCGCGGGCGACCGGAGGCACCGGCCTCGGGCTCGCGATCGTCAAGCACGTCGCCGCCAACCACGGCGGCGAGGTGAAGCTGTGGAGCCTGCCAGGAACGGGGTCCACCTTCACGCTGCGGATTCCCGCCGCGGCGACCGAACCCAACCCGACCCTCGTCCCCACCGGCGCGGGTGACACTGGAGGAGAGCTGTGACCAGGGTGCTCATCGTGGAGGACGAGGAGTCCTTCGCCGATCCGCTCGCCTTCCTGCTGCGCAAGGAAGGGTTCACCGCGGCGCTCGCGGCCACCGGCCAGGAGGCGCTCGAGGAGTTCGACCGCAACGGTGCCGACATCGTGCTGCTCGACCTCATGCTGCCCGGCATGAGCGGCACCGACGTCTGCAAGCAGCTGCGGCAGCGCTCCGCCGTGCCGGTGATCATGGTGACCGCGCGCGACAGCGAGATCGACAAGGTCGTGGGCCTGGAGCTCGGCGCGGACGACTACGTCACCAAGCCGTACTCGGCGCGCGAGCTCATCGCCCGCATCCGCGCGGTGCTGCGCCGCGGCGGCGAGTCCGAGGACCTGCTCCCGCAGATCCTCGAGGCCGGTCCGGTGCGGATGGACGTGGAACGCCACGTCGTCACCGTCGGCGGCCAGGACATCAGCCTGCCGCTCAAGGAGTTCGACCTCCTCGAGTACCTGCTGCGCAACGTCGGCCGCGTGCTCACCAGGGGTCAGCTGATCGACCGCGTGTGGGGTGCCGACTACGTCGGTGACACGAAAACCCTGGACGTGCACGTCAAGCGGCTGCGGTCGAAGATCGAACCGGACCCGTCGGCACCACGTCACCTGGTGACGGTGAGGGGTCTCGGTTACAAGTTCGAGTCCTGACGGACACGACCAGGTACCGTTTCCGGCGTGCGCCTGGGCGTTCTCGACGTGGGTTCCAACACCGTCCACCTCCTCGTGGTGGACGCGCATCGTGGTGCCCACCCGATTCCGATGACGTCCGAGAAGACGATCCTGCGCCTGGCCGAGCAGCTCGATTCCAAGGGGCTGCTCACCAAGGCGGGCGCTGATCAGCTGGTTCGAGCTGTGGCGGGCGCGAAGGCGTCCGCTCGCAAGTCCGGCTGCGAGGATCTGATGGCGTTCGCGACCTCGGCGGTGCGCGAGGCGGGCAACTCCGCGGAGGTGCTCGACCGGGTGCGGGGTGAGACCGGGGTCGATCTCCAGGTCCTGTCCGGCGAGGACGAGGCCCGCTACACCTTCCTCGCGGTCCGCCGCTGGTACGGCTGGTCCGCGGGCAAGCTGCTGTGCCTCGACATCGGCGGCGGTTCGCTGGAGCTTGCTGTCGGTCGCGACGAGAACCCCGACATGGCCTTCTCCGTGCCGCTGGGCGCGGGCCGGTTGACGAGAACCCGGTTCAGGAAGGACCCGCCCCGCCGTTCGGAGGTCCGCGAGACCACCGAGTGGCTGGCCGAGCAGCTGGCGCCGGTGGCGCGGAAGCTGAAACGCGCGGGCGAACCCGATCGGGTGGTTGCGACCTCAAAAACCTTCCGAACGCTGGCGCGGCTCACCGGGGCCGCGCCATCGTCTGCCGGGCCCAGGGCGCGTCGTGTGCTCACCGACGCCGGCCTGCGGCAGCTGATCGCGTTCATTTCCCGGATGTCGGCCAGTGACCTCGCCGAGCTGGAAGGTGTGAGCACGTCGCGTGCGCACCAGCTCGTGGCGGGCGCCCTGGTCGCGGAGGCAACGATGCGAGCCCTGTCACTCACGCAGCTGGAGATTTGCCCCTGGGCCCTCCGGGAGGGTGTCATCCTCCGACGGCTGGACCACACTGATGGGACGGACCAGAGCGATACTGGACGGACTGGCCAGACCGGGGCACGGTGGAGTTGATGAGTCGAGAGAGCGGATCGGACCAGACGCAGCGCACTGTCGCTGAGCTGCTCGCCCAGTACGGCGGCAGCTCAGAGGGTGCGCCACGTCGGCGACGCCGCCGGGCGGCTGATGACGACGACGAGGTCCAGCAGCCGGAGACCGCGCCCCAGACGATCATCGAGCGGGTCCTGTCCGACAGCGGCCGGCTGATGGCGATCCGCGACGACGACGCCCCGTCCGGTCGTCGCGCGGCCCCCGAACCGCCGGCCCCGCCCGTCGCCAAGCCGCCCGTCGCGCCACCGCCACCACCTCCTCCCGCCGAGCGCACGGCCTACCAGCCGAAACCGCCGGTGGCACCGCCCGCAGGGCCGCCCCAGGTGCGCAGACCCGGGCCACCCGCGACACCGCCGCCGGCCGCCGCCGAGCAGACCCACCAGGTGCCGCAGGTCCGAGACCAGCCGTCGCGCGCCGACCTGCCGAGGCCCGAGGTCCTCAGCTCGCGCCTGGACGCCGGTGCCCCGCCGGCGCCGCCCACGCCGTCGCGCACGAACATCACCCGGCCGCCGAAGCCGGTGCCGCCGTCGGTGCAGATGCCCACCCCTGCCCAGAAGCCGGGCCCGCCGGGCATGCCGCCGCGCGAGGCGATGACCGAGCAGCTCCCGCGCATCCCGGCCAAGGCGCCGGTGGACCAGATCGCCGCGCTCGAGACCGAGTCCGTGCTGATCGTGCCGCCCGCACCGCCGAAGCTGCCCGACCCGCTGCCGAACAACCAGCCCGACGCGTGGTTCGGCGACGACGAGGCGGACCTCCAGACCGACCTGTCCATGCCTCCGATGGAGTCGACCGCGGCCCACCCCGGCCCGTACGTGGACGACGACGACTCGCAGGAGTACGCCGTCTACCGCCCCGAGGACGACTACCTGGAGGAGGAGAGCGAGGAGGACGAGGGTCCCGCCGGCCTCGACGACGCCGACGAGGCAGCGGAGGAGCCCGAGGAGGAGGCCCAGCGCTCGCCGGGCAAGGAATGGCTGATCATGATCGGCCAGCTCGCCGTCGGCGTGCTCGGCGGCGCCGCCCTGTGGCTCGCCTTCAACTTCCTGTGGCGCTCCGCACCCGCGGCCGCACTGGTGGTAGCGCTTGCGGTTACCGTTGGTCTGGTGTTGCTGGTTCGCAAGATCCGCCGAGCGGACGACCTCCAAACCACGGTCCTGGCCGTGCTCGTCGGCCTCATCGTCACCGTCTCACCAGCGGCGATGCTGCTGGTGAAGAGTTGACGGGCCGCATCCCGGTCGGGCTTTCCACGGCGTCGGTCTACCCGCAGCCCGCCGGAGCGGCGTTCGAGATCGCTTCCGAACTGGGCTACGACGGCGTCGAGCTGATGGTGTGGGCCGACCCGGTGTCGCAGGACATCCGGGCCGTCGACCGCCTGTCGTCCCGATCGGGCATGCCCGTCCTCGCCGTGCACGCGCCGTGCTTGCTGATCTCGCAGCGGGTGTGGTCGCCGGACCCGGCCGAACGCCTGCGCAAGGCGGTGCGCGCCGCCGGGGACCTGGGCGCTCCGACCGTGGTGCTGCACCCGCCGTTCCGCTGGCAGCGCAAGTACGCGGACGGGTTCGCCGAGCTCGTCTCGTCGCTGGAGGACGAGAGCGGCATCGCGATCGCGGTCGAGAACATGTTTCCCGTGCGCCGCCCGCTGGGCCGTGGCCGTTCGGTGCAGATGACGGCGTTCAAGCCGTCCATCGACCCGACCGACGTGGGCCACCGCAACTACACGCTCGACCTGTCGCACTCGGCGGCCGCGCACATGGACGCGCTGGAGCTGGCCAAGCGGATGGGCGACGGGCTGCGGCACATCCACCTCGCCGACGGGTCGGGTGCGCCGAAGGACGAGCACATGGTGCCGGGCCGCGGCACTCAGCCGTGCGCGGAGCTGTGCGAGATGCTGGCGCGCGGCGGGTTCGACGGGCAGGTCGTGCTGGAGGTCAACACGCGGCGGGCCGGATCGCCGACGGCTCGGCGGGAGATGCTGGCCGAGGCGTTGCTGTTCGCGCGGCTGCACTTGGACTGGCCGCAGTCGGGTTAGGGTTCGTGGTGTGAACCCGCTGCGAGCGTTGATCATGGCCGCGTCTCGCAACGAGACTGTCCGCCAGCTCGTCGCCAACGCGCCCATCAGCCGAGATGTGGTCAAAAGATTCGTCGCCGGCGAGACGACGGCCGACGCCGTCGAGGTCGTGCGGACCCTCGGCCTGCCGGTGACCCTCGACTACCTGGGCGAGGACACCACGGACAAGGCCCAGGCCGAGCAGACCGTGCAGGCGTACCTGGAGCTGCTCGACGCGCTGCACGCGGCTGGCCTGGCCCAGAACGCGGAAGTGAGCGTCAAGTTGTCCGCGGTCGGACAGGCGCTCGACGAGTCTCTCGCCCTGACGAATGCCAGCCGGATCTGCGCCGCGGCCGAGCAGTGCGGCACCACCGTGACGCTCGACATGGAGGACCACACCACCACCGACTCGACGCTGCGGATCCTGCACGAGCTGCGGCGCACCTGGCCGTGGGTGGGCGCGGTGCTGCAGTCGTACCTGCACCGCACGCTCGACGACTGCAAGCAGCTCGCGGGGCCGGGAAGCAGGGTCCGGCTGGTCAAGGGGGCCTACGCGGAGCCGCCGGAGGTGGCGATCCAGGACCCCCACGAGGTGGATCTGAACTACGTGCGGTGCGTGAACGTGCTCCTCGCCGGAGAGGGGTACCCGATGTTCGCCACGCACGACCCGAGGTTGATCGAGATCATCGGCGAGCGGGCTCGCTGGTATGACAAAACCGACTTCGAGTACCAGATGCTGTACGGCGTCAGGCCCGAGGAGCAGCGGCGCCTCGGCACTCGCGTTTATGTCCCCTACGGCGAGCAGTGGTACGGATATCTCATGCGGCGACTTGCGGAACGGCCTGCCAACGTGACTTTCTTCCTGCGCTCGCTGGTCAGCCGCTCATGACCTTCACCAAGTCCAGTGCGGTGCGTTCACTCGGTGACGGAACCTTCACCGCGTCCCTGCCCGCCGAGTGGACCGTCGGTCCCAAGCCCCACGGCGGGTTCCTGCTCGCGGTGATGACGCGGGCAGCGGCCCAGGCCGCCGACGGTGATCCGCTCGCGGTCTCCGCGCAGTTCCTGCGGGCTCCGGAGATCGGGCCGGTGCTGATCAGGACCGACATCCGCAAGGCGGGGCGCACGGCCACGGTCGTCGCGGTGTCGCTGGAACAGCGTGGGCAGGTGTGCGTCGAGGCGTCGGTGACGACGGGACGGATCCCCGAGCACCGCGCCGACTACGCGAACCTGCCGTCGATCGGTGCGGCGCCACCGCCCGGTTCGGTGGAGCTGGCGACGTTCCCGACCGGTGGCGCCTACAAGGTCGGCGGCCTGTGCGACCTGCGGGTGGACCGGGAGAGCGCGACGTTCCTCGACCGGCGCACGGACGGACCGCTGACGTTCAGGCTGTGGGCGCGGCCGATCGACGAGCAGCCCGACCCGTACTTCGCGTTGCTCGCCGGCGACCTGTCGATGCCGGTGACGTTCAACCTCGGCCGCTTCGGGTGGTCGCCGACCGTGCAGCTGACGGCGTTGCTGCGGGCCAGGCCCGCACCGGGATGGCTGCGCATCCACGTCACCTGCCAGGCCGTGCACGGGCAGTGGTTCGACGAGGACGCGACGGTGATCGACGCGGCAGGGCGGCTGGTGTGCCAGGCGCGGCAGTTGGCGTTGACGCCAGCTGTGTGAGACTTGACCGATGACGAAGATCGCGGTGCTCGGCGCGGGCAAGATCGGTGAGGCGCTGCTGTCCGGGCTTCTGCAGGGCGGCCGTTCCGCCGCCGATCTGATGTTCACCGAGAAGCACGAGGCCCGCGCGGCCTCGCTCACGGCGCAGTACGGCATCGAAGGCACCACGATCGCCGGCGCGGCCGCCAAGGCGGACGTGCTGGTCGTCGCGGTCAAGCCGCAGGACATCGAGCCGTTGCTCGCGGAGCTGAAGCCGGTGCTGAAGCCCGGCACGCTGATCGTGTCGCTGTGCGCGGGCCTGCCGACCTCCCTGTACGAGCGCAGGCTGCCAGAGGGCACGCCGGTCGTGCGGGTCATGCCGAACACGCCGATGGTCGTCGGTCAGGCGATGAGCGCGGTCTCCGGCGGTTCCAACGCCACGCCCGAGCACCTCAAGGTCGTCGAGGAGCTGCTGTCGACCGTGGGCAAGGTCGCGATCGTGCCGGAGTCGCAGCAGGACGCGGTGACGGCGCTGTCCGGCTCCGGACCCGCCTACTTCTTCTTCCTCGTCGAGGCGATGATCGACGCGGGCATCCTGCTCGGCATCCCGCGCGACCTGGCGTCGACGTTGATCATCCAGTCGGCGGTGGGTGCCGCGACGATGCTCAACGAGGGCTCGTCGCACCCGGTCATCCTGCGCGAGGCGGTCACGTCACCCGCGGGAACGACGATCATGGCGATCCGGGAGCTGGAGAAGCACGGCGTCCGAGCGGCCCTGCTGGCGGCCATCGAAAGCGCGCGTGATCGTTCCGTCGAACTGGGCAAGCAACACGAGGACTGACCAGTCGGACGTCGCAGGAGTCACACCAGTCCCGCTACTCTCAGGAGAGCACGTGCGTGTCGAACCGTCGGTGGGGAAGACCGACGGCACGACACGTGTCGAAGGATGCGGTGATACATGCCTGCGAAGGAGAACGAACGAACAGGTCTCGCTCAGGTCCAGTTCCTGACCGTGGCTGAAGTGGCCTCGATGATGCGGGTCTCGAAGATGACCGTGTACCGCCTGGTGCACTCCGGTGAGCTGCCCGCGGTGCGGGTCGGCAAGTCGTTCCGGGTGCCCGAGAAAGCGGTGCACGCCTACCTCGAGAACGCGTACTTCGACGCTGGCTGAAGGCTGCTGAAGACTGGCGAACCCCTCCGGGTAGACTGGTAGGCCGATCGTGCTTACCGGCGCGCCGTGCTTGACACGGCCAAGGCTGGGGCGCGCCAGTCAAAGCAACGTCTAGAGCTAAGGAACCCGCATGGGCTCGGTCATCAAGAAGCGCCGCAAGCGCATGTCGAAGAAGAAGCACCGCAAGCTGCTGCGCAAGACCCGTGTCCAGCGCAGGAAGCGCGGCAAGTAAGCCCGTGTGCGCTCTCACCGCCGCTGGCCCCCTCTCGGGGGTCGGCGGCGGTTGCGTTTCCCGGTGGTTGCGTCGGCACGGAATATCACCCAGTGAGACGAGTCGCCGGAAACACGGGAACGGTCGCCGCCGATCGGGTGATTAGCCGGTAAAGCCCGCGTGACCTGCGTCAAGACGGCGTTCCGGCCCCCTCCGGTTTCACATCTGGTCTGTAGCATCGACCAATCGAAACGCCCTTCAGCTTGGAGTCGCATGACGCCCAAGGTCGTCCTCGTCACCGGAGTCAGCCGCTTCCTCGGCGGCCACCTCGCCGCGCGGTTCGCCGCCAACCCGGACATCGAGCGCGTGCTCGGAGTGGACACCGAGCCGCCGCCACGTGACCTCCTGCGGCGGATGGGCAGGGCGGAGTTCGTCCGGGCGGACATCCGCAACCCGCTGATCGCCAAGGTCATCTCCACCGCGAACGTGGACACGGTCGTCCACGCCTCCGTCACCGCCAACCCGGCCGGGCCCACCGGTCGCACGGCGATGAAGGAGATGAACGTCATCGGCACCATGCAGCTGCTGGCCGCGTGCCAGAAGTCGCCCAAGGTGCGCAAGCTCGTCGTGAAGTCCACCAGCGCCGTGTACGGGTCCAGCTCGCGCGACCCGGCGGTGTTCACCGAGGACATGGGCCCGAAGGACCTGCCGTCGTCCGGCTACGCCAAGGACGCGGTGGAGGTCGAGGGGTACGTGCGCGGGTTCGGCCGCCGCAGGCCGGACGTGGACGTCACCACGCTGCGCTTCACGAACTTCATCGGCCCGCGCATCGACACGGTGCTGACGCGCTACTTCGCCCTTCCGGTCGTGCCCACCATCCTGGGTTACGACGCTCGTGTGCAGCTGCTGCACTCCGAGGACGCCCTCGCTGTCCTCGAACGCGCGACGCTGCACGACCTGCCAGGTGTGTTCAACGTGGGTGGCGACGGCGTGCTGCTGCTGTCGCAGGCCATTCGGCGGGCGGGCAGGCTGAACCTGCCGGTGCCCAGCATGGCCGTGCCCACGGTCGGCGGCTTCTTCAGGAGCGCCCGGCTCGTCGACTTCTCGCCCGACCAGATGAGGTTCCTCAACTGGGGGCGCGTGGTCGACACCACCCTGCTGAAGAAGGAGTTCGGGTTCACGCCGCGGTGGACCACCCAGCAGGCGTTCGACGACTACGTGAACGGCCGAGGTCTGAAGCCGCTCATCGACCCGGAGACGATTGAGGCCGCGGAACGGGGAATCCTCGCCGTGGCCGCTCGTTTCCGCTGATCTTTGTCTGAGGAGATGAACGCAGTGGCAGGAGCACGCGTTATCCCGCTGCACGACCCGGAGCGCGACGCCGCACGCAGATCGCGCCACGTCGAGGTGGTCCCCGAGCCGGCGCAGCAGCAGTCCGAGACGCCGGACTGGGAACGCAGGCTGGCCGACCTGCTGTCGTTCGCGCGCAGGCGGATCGCGGGCGACTACCAGATCGACGAGTTCGGGTTCGACCGCGATCTCACCGAGAACGTGCTGATGCCGCCGCTGAAGCCGTTGTACGAGAAGTGGTTCCGGGTCGAGACGATCGGGCTGTCCAACATCCCGATGGCCGGTGGCGCGCTGATCGTGGCGAACCACTCGGGCACGTTGCCGCTCGACGCGCTGATGACGTCGTACGGCATCGCGTCCGAGCACCCGGCGCAGCGGCACATGCGCATGCTCGGCGCCGACCTGGTCTTCCGGACGCCGCTGCTGGGCGCGCTGGCCCGCAAGTCCGGTCAGACCCTGGCCTGCAACCCGGACGCCGAGCGCCTGCTGTCGTCGGGCGAGCTCGTCGGCGTGTGGCCGGAGGGCTTCAAGGGCATCGGCAAGCCGTTCAAGGACCGCTACAAGCTGCAGCGCTTCGGCCGCGGCGGCTTCGTGTCGGCGGCCCTGAAGACCGGCGTGCCGATCATCCCGTGCTCGATCGTCGGGGCGGAGGAGATCTACCCGATGATCGGCGACATCAAGGCGCTGGCGCGGCTGTTCGGCTTCCCGTACTTCCCCGTGACTCCGTTCTTCCCGCTGCTCGGCCCGCTGGGCGCGATCCCGCTGCCCTCGAAGTGGTACATCGAGTTCGGCGAGCCGATCCGCACCGACGTGTTCGGCGAGAACGCGGCGGACGACCCGATGCTGGTCTTCAACCTCACCGACCAGGTCCGCGAGACGATCCAGCAGACGCTGTACCGCCTGCTCACCCAGCGCAGGAACGTGTTCCTCGGCTGATCAGCTCCTGCACGTCGGCGTAGCTGAAGGCTTTCCCGGTCGGTTCACCGTCGCGCACCGCCTCCGCGGTCGCGACGGTGTGCCGCAGCGCGGCCCTGAACAGCAGCGACCCGGTGCTGATCCTCCTGACGCCGAGGTTTCCGAGCTCCTTCGGCGTGCGCTGCTGGGCGAGCACGTTGAGCGGCGCCAGGTTCGCGAGCTTCTCGATGTCGCGCGGCTCGGTCAGTCCGGGCACGAAGATCCCGTCGGCGCCCGCGTCCACGTACCTCTTCGCGCGCTCCTCGGTCTCCTCGACGGCGAGGCCGTGCCAGTGGGTGTCGATGCGGGCGTTCAGGAACACACCGGGCGCGCGTTCCTTGACCCCGCGGATGATCAACGCCTGCTCCTGCGGCGTCGCCAGGCCGTGCGGGCGGCCGTCCTCCAGGTTCACGCCCGCCGCGTCCAGCCGGGCGACCAGCTCGGCCGGGTCCTGGCCGAATCCCGATTCCAGATCGACGGTGACCGGGCAGGGCAGGGTGGCGAGGAGGGCGGCGAGCGCGGTCGCCTGCTCGCCGGCCAGCCCCATGCCGTCGGGGATGCCGTGTGCGGCGGCGACACCGAGGCTCGTCGTGCCGATCGCCAGGAAGCCCGCCGCGTGCAGTGCGGCCGCCGACGCGTAGTCCCAGGCGTTGGGGAGGACCAGCGGCTCGTCCTGGTGGTGCATGGCCAGGAACGCCATGTTCTTGGCGATCCGCGTGGCGAGCTCCCGGCCGGGGCAGGCGTGCGGGCCGTGGCCGAACGGGTGCCCTTCGAGACTGACCTCGATCACACCGCCCTCAGCGGCCCTGCGCGTGATCGGAACGGGCGGGGTGGGGTCACCGGTGCGGAAGTGCTCCGCGAGGGCGTGAGTGGCCGCCCAGGCCTGCACGAGCAGTCCGATCCGTGCCGCTGTCTCCTCGTCGTGGCGGCGGGCCAGCCGGTCCACGGCCGCGTCCGCTTCGGCCGTGACCGGTTCGTGCGGCTGGTAGCAGGGCGCGATCACGGCGATGTCGTCGAGCGAGCCGGGCAGTTCGAGGGCGTTGGCGAGTTCGTCGAGCGTGGTGGCACGGACGTTCTCGATGAGCTTGGTCGTGAGCGCGCGCCTGCGTTCGTGCTCGGCGCCGTTGCTGAAACGGACGACGTTGGCTCGCAGCCACGCCACGCCGTGATCTCCGGCGGGCACCTGCGGGACGGGAAGGCTCAGCAGCTCTTCGGTCATGACCCGACGCTAGGGCGCCGACGTTTCGGCGCGGGCCGAAGTGTCGTGGCCGCAGAATGGCTGGCATGGAGGCACTGGCCCAGGTCGCCGCGCTGCTCGCGGACAGGACGCGAGCGGCGTTCTGCGGTGCCCTGCTCGACGGCAGGGCCTGGACGGCCACTGAACTGGCCGCACACGCTCGCGTGGCCCCTTCGACGGCCAGCGAGCACCTCACCCGCCTGATCGAGGGCGGCCTGCTCGTGGAGCACCGTCAGGGCCGTCACCGGTACGTGGCGCTGGCGGGGCCGCACGTCGCCGAGCTGCTGGAGACGATGACGGCCTTCGCCGGGCCCGATTCGAAGCCGCGCGGCCTGCGGGCGGTGTCCGCGTCGGAGGCGATGGCCCGTGGGCGCACCTGCTACGACCACCTGGCAGGGAAGCTGGGGATCGCGTTGAAGTCCGGGCTGGTGGAGCTGGGCGTGGTGACCGCTGATCTGGCGATCACTCCCTCCGGCCTGATCTGGCTGAAGGAGCTGGGGTTCGAGCCGTCGAAACGGCAGGTCAGCAGGGCCTGCCTGGATTGGACGGAACGCGTCCCGCACCTCGCGGGGGCCGCCGGGGCGCATCTGTGCGAGGTGTTCTTCGAGCGCGGGTGGATCCGTCGCATCGGCACCACCCGCGCGGTCGTGCTCACGCCCGCCGGTGAGCAGGGCT
Source organism: Lentzea flava (assembly GCF_014648475.1). GTDB lineage: Bacteria > Actinomycetota > Actinomycetes > Mycobacteriales > Pseudonocardiaceae > Lentzea > Lentzea flava. The sequence continues at coordinate 127,283 of NZ_BMRE01000006.1, forward strand.
GGCGCGAGCTCGGATTGATCTAGTCGGCGAGGGCCGCCCGCAGGCGGTCCTCCTCCACCTTCCAGTAGCCGTGCTCGACCCCGTCGACCAGGAACACCGGCACCCGGTCCCCGTACTCGGCCCGCAGCTCCGGATCGGCGTCCACGTCCTCGACGGACCAGGTCGCGCCCATCTCGCCGCAGATCCGCTCGATCTCGGCCTCGGCGACGTGGCACGAGTGGCACGTCTCGCGGCTCATCACGGTCACGTGGTGCATCGGTCAGGCTCCCAACGGCTTGCGCAGGATGCGGCGGGCCAGCTTGCCGGTCGGCGAGTGGGGCAGGGCCGGGGCGAACTCGACCGACGTCGGCACCTTGAACTTCGCCAGGCGGCCGGCGCAGTGCGAGACGACGTCCTCCGCCGTCACCGACGCGCCGTCGCGCAGGACGACGACGACCTTCACGGACTCGCCGGTCTTCTCGTCCGGCACGCCGACGGCCGCGGCTTCCAGCACGTCCGGCATCTCGCCGATGACCTGCTCGACCTCGTGCGGGTAGACGTTGAAGCCGTTCACGATGATCAGGTCGCCCGCGCGGTCGACCAGGTGCAGGTCGCCGTCGGAGTCGATGAAGCCGACGTCGCCGGTGCGGAACCAGCCGGACGCGTCCGGGCCGTGGGCTCCGTCTGGCCAGTAGCCGCTGAAGAGGTTGTCGCCCTTCGCGGAGACCAGGCCGGTGCCGGGCTCGTCCTCGTCGATGTCGAGCACCGAGCCGTCGGTGTCGACCAGGCGGATCTCCACCCCCGGCAGCGCCCTGCCCACCGAGCCCGGCTTCGGCACACCGCTGACCAGCGTGGACGTCAGCACCGGGCCGGTCTCGGTCAGGCCGTAGCCCTCGAAGACGGGGATGCCGATGGCGTTGCGCATGTCGTTGATCACGCCCGGCGGGAGCGGGGCAGCGCCGGAGGTGAAGAGCCGGACCGTGGCCAGCTTCTCGCGCAGGACCTCGATCGGGTGTGCCAGCAGTGCCCGGTACATGGGCGGCACGCCGACCATCGTGGTCACGCGGTGCTGCTCGATCACGTCCAGTGCGGTCTCGGGGTCGAAGCGCTCCAGCAGAACCGCCGTCGCGCCGGCGCCCGCCACCTGCAGCAGGCCGGGACCGAGGCCGTAGACGTGGAACAACGGCAGCGCGAGCAGCACCCGGTCGCCCGCCGTCACGGGTGCGGGGCGCAGCGAGGCGCACTGGGAGACGTTCGCGAGCAGCGCGCGGTGGGACAGCATCGCGCCGCGCGGCACGCCGGACGTGCCCGAGGTGTAGCCGAGCACCGCGATGTCCTCGCCGTCGCGGACGGCCTCGAAGGGCTCGGCGGTGGCGCGCACGTCCGGAACGTCCAGAACGGTGGCGTCGGAGCCCTCGCCGTCGCCCACGAGGAACGCGGCGCCGGAGTCGGCCAGGATGCGCTGGAGCTCGCGCGGCGGGTTGCCGGGGCCGGTGGGCACGACGACGCCGCCCGCGCGCAGGATTCCGAACACGGCGACCGCGAACTCGGGGCTCGTGGGGAGGCGTACCGCCACTCGGTCGCCGGGTTCGAGACCGGAATCGGCCAAACGGCGGGCGAAAGCGTCGACCGCACCGTCGATGGTTTCCCACGTGAGGCTCACACCGCTCGCGACGTCGACCAGTGCGACGTGGCTCGGCCCCCGCTGTGCCGAAGCACGGACCAGATCTGCGACATTGCGAGCGGAAGTCAACATGGCCTCCTCATGAACAATTGAACGCTTCGAGCAGTCTTCCACGCGTGGCGCGCGTCACGAAGCCGTGGTTGGTACGTCTCCACATCGCAACCCCGCCCCTACCTACTACGGAGTAACAACACGTATGCTGCCGCCACGGCGACTCTGTGGAGGTGCCGCCAGCCGATGACTGCAAGGGCACGACCGACCACGATGAGGACCACCCGGACCATGACGGGAGGTCAGCACGACGACGCAGGCGACGAGCCGTGGCAGCTCGTCAAGGCCGCCCAGGAGGGTGACACCGAGGCGTTCGGCGTGCTCTACGACAAGTACGTCGACATGGTGTTCCGCTATGTCCTCTTCCGGGTGGGCGGAGATCGCGCGTTCGCCGAGGACGTGACCAGCGAGACGTTCCTGCGCGCGCTGCGCAGCATCGGTTCGGTCAGCTACCAGGGCCGGGACGTGGGTGCCTGGTTCGTCACGATCGCCCGCAACATCGTGTTCGACCACGTGAAGTCGAGCCGCTACCGGCTCGAGGTCACCACGGCCGAGCTCCAGGACAACCGCGAGGAGACGAGCGGTCCCGAGCAGGAAGTGATGACCGAGGCGACCAACGCGGAGCTGCTGCGGTGCGTTTCCCAGTTGGGTGACGACCAGCGCGAGTGCATCGTGCTGAGGTTCATCGAAGGCAAGTCGGTGTCCGAGGTCGCGCAGCTCATGGACCGCAACGAGGGCGCCGTGAAGGCATTGCAACACCGGGCCGTCCGACGGCTCGCGCAGATCCTCCCGTCGTGGTTGCGGTGATCACGATCGCAGGCGCGTAACCCAAAGCAGATCAACTTCGTTACTCGGGCTGAGATGGACGGTAAGGGAAGCACACCGCGGTGGCGGCACACGGAGCACGAGCGATTCGCCCGTGCGGTGGAAGGCGGTCCGCAGCCGGTCGGCCGGGACTCCGATCTCGCTGACGACCTGGCGATCGTCGCCCTGCTCCGCGGCATGGACGTCGGCCCCGACGCCGAGACGCGTGCGCGCATGAAACAGCGCATCCTCACCGCGCCGCCGCCGGAGAAGCCGCTGGTCCTCTCGTCGGTAAGACGCGTGGGAGCGCGCGCACGATTAGCAGTCGCAGCGGCCGCCGTGCTCTGCCTGCTGATGTCGCTCGGCGGCATGAGTGTGCTGCTCAGCCGTGACGCGCTCCCGGGAGACCCGCTCTACGGAGTCAAGCGCACCACCGAGAGCGCCTCGCTCGGCCTGACCTTCGACGACGAGTCGCGCGCTCTGAAACACCTGGAGTTCGCCGCGTCCAGGGTCAGCGAGATGGAGACGCTGGCCGACCGCGCGGCCGACCAGTCGGCCCAGCTCACCGCCCTGGCGGACCTCAACACCGACGCGGTGGAGGGCGCCCGCCAGTTCACGACCTACGCGACGTCGTCGGACGAGAAGGCGCTGCCTGCCCTGCGCGACTGGGCGCTGGCCCAGTACGTGAAGCTCGGCACGCTGCGCCCGCGCCTGCCCGGTGACGCCGGTGCCCACGCCGACACCACGATGTGGCTGCTAGCGAGCATCGCCCAGCGCGCACACGACCTGGCCGCCCGCGCCGGCTGCGCCGAGGTGGTCAGCGGTTCCTCTGACAAGCTGGGCCCGCTGCCGTCCAGGGACGAGTGCGCCTCGGTCGTCACGGACCCGAACTCGTCCGGCCGCGCCCCGTCCTCGGTCCAGCCCACGCCCTCCGGCCAGCCCTCGTCGTCGTCCGCGTCGTCCACGCAGCCGACGCAGTCGGTGCAGCCGGGCACCGGGGTCCCGCCGGTGTCGCAGCCGGGCACGTCCACGCCGCCGGCGTCGGACAAGCCGGGAATCACGATCCCGCTGCCCCTGCCGCTGCCCAGCATCTCGCTGCCGCTGCTGCCCGGAATCAGCTTCGGATGAGTCGAGGTCTTGCCGTCGGACCTGATCGCTAGGCTTGTGACATGGCGGGCAAGCGTGAGATGGAGAGCGATCGGCTGGCCGTGCTGGCCGGCGAGGCATCGGCCGAGGCGGCGGTGCAGGCTGCCGCGGCGGCGCCAGAGCTCGAGGCCTCCCTCGCGGTGCCCACGGACCTGACCGCGGCCGCGTTCTTCGACGTCGACAACACGATGATGATGGGCGCGTCGATCTTCCACTTCGCCCGCGGCCTGGCCGCGCGCAAGTACTTCTCCTCGTCCGACCTCGCGGGCTTCGTCTGGCAGCAGCTGAAGTTCCGCGTGGGCGGCCGCGAGGACCCGGCGTCGGTCAAGGCCTCGCGCGAGCAGGCCCTGTCCTTCGTGGCGGGCCGCAGCGTCGCCGAGCTCGTCTCCCTGGGCGAGGAGATCTACGACGAGCTGATGGCCGACCGCATCTGGAAGGGCACCCAGGCCCTGGCCCAGATGCACCTCGACGCAGGTCAGCGCGTGTGGCTCGTCACCGCCACCCCGGTCGAACTGGCCCAGATCATCGCCCGCCGCCTGGGCCTGACCGGCGCACTCGGCACGGTCTCGGAGTCGGTGGACGGCGTCTACACCGGCCGGCTCGTGGGCGACCTGCTGCACGGCAAGGCCAAGGCCCAGGCGGTGCGCTCCCTGGCCGCCAAGGAGGGCCTCGACCTGCGGCGCTGCACGGCGTACTCGGACTCGTCGAACGACGTCCCGATGCTCTCGGTCGTCGGCACGGCCGTCGCCGTGAACCCCGACTCGCAGCTGCGGGAGATCGCACGGCGCAAGGGCTGGGAGATCCGCGACTTCAGGACGGGCCGGAAGGCGGCCAAGATCGGCGTGCCGTCGGTGCTGGGCGCGGGCGCGCTGGCCGGCGCGGTGGCGGCGACGCTGGCGTACCGGCGGCGGGTGAAGTAGGGGCTTCGCGCTGGGCGGGGTGGCTGCCAGGAGCGACGTGCCGTCCGTGCTCGACGTGGGCGTGCGGTTGCCGAGTGAGGTGAGGCTCGGCGCGCGGCCTCGATCGGCGTCCCGTCGGTGTCCGGCGTGGGGGTGTGCGGCTGCCGGGTGAAGTAGGGCGCGGCGCGCGGCGGCCTGCATCCGGAGTGCCGTCAGCAGCGGCGCCTTCTCGGGCCTGACGTGGCCAGGCGCAGGTCAGCCGCCGCCCAGCTTCCGCCGCAACGCGTCCAGCTCGCCCGGTGTCGGCCGCGCAACGTCCTCAGGCGCGACGTAGCCGGGGTAGTCCGGCGGCGGCTCCGGCACCGGGTGCGTGTGCCAGTACGGGTAGTCGCAGCCGGCCATGAGGTGTTCCATCGCCCAGTGCCAGGCCACCTCGTGGAACACGAAGCCGCGATGGGACGCGTCCGGCGGCTCGTACTCGTAGAACTCGACCGCCGCCCGCCGGGCCTCCTCCTCGGACAGGCCGCCGTAGTGCCGCATCACCCAGGCGAAGTGCGCGCGCTCGGTCTCCAGGTAGGCGAGGTACTCGCCCTCGTCCCACGGCGTCCAGTCGCTCACACCAACTGATTACCAGGCGCTTACAGCTGAGGCGAACCACGGCCTCACCGGTGTCGAATGAGAGCATGAAGCCCGTCAAGGCCGCGCTCACCGGACTGCTCGCGCTCATCGCCGCCCTCGCGGCCGGGCACCTGGTGGCGGCTTTCGTGGGTCTGTCGGCCTCGCCGTACCTGGCCGTGGGCAACGCCGCGATCGACCTCACCCCGTCCTGGCTGAAGGACTTCGCGGTCTCCACGTTCGGCACCGCCGACAAGCTCGTCCTGCTCACCGGCATGGCGGTCGTTCTCGCGGGCATCGGTGTCGCGGCCGGTCTGGCCAGCAGGAGGAGCCCCACTCCAGGCACCGTGGTCGCGGTCGTGCTCGGCTTGGTGGGTGTCGTGGCCGTGCTGAACCGACCGGACGTGGGTCAGCTCAGCGTCCTCGCGCCGCTCGCCAGCATGGCCGCGGGCGTTTTCGTGTTCCGCTACCTGCACAAGGAGACCGAGGAGAGCCGGACGAGGCGCGACTTCCTCGTCACGGCCGGGCTCGCGGCCGTGGCCGGCCTCGCCGGGCAGGTCCTCGGCAGCCGCACGGACGTCGAAGGGTCGCGCCAGGCCGTCGGCGAGCTGAAGCCGAGGACTCCGGCGCCGGAGGTGCCGGTCAACGCCGACTTCCTCAAGGACGGCACCCCGAGCTTCATCACGAGCAACGACGACTTCTACCGCATCGACACCGCGCTGAGCGTCCCGCGGATCCGCGCCGAGGAGTGGGCCCTGCGGATCCACGGCATGGTCGAGCGTCCCGCGGTCCTCACGTTCGACGAGATCCGCAAGCGCGACCTGGTCGAGGAGACCGTCACGCTGACCTGCGTCTCCAACGAGGTCGGCGGACCGTACATCTCCACCGCGAAGTTCATCGGCATCAAGATCGGTGACGTGCTCCGCGAAGCCGGTGTGAAGGCAGGTGCCGACCAGCTGTTCAGCACCAGCGACGACGGCTTCACGGCGGGCAGCCCGCTCGATTACGTCCTCGAACGCGGCCTCATCGCGATCGGCATGAACGGCGAACCGCTGCCCGCCGAGCACGGATTTCCCGCGCGGCTCGTGGTGCCGGGGCTGTACGGCTACGTTTCGGCGACCAAATGGGTGACCGACCTGAACGTCACCACGTTCGCGAAAGAGCAGGGTTACTGGATTCCACGCGGCTGGGCCGTCAGGGCTCCTGTCAAAACGATGTCACGAATCGACCGGCCCAGGGGGCTGGGCAAAATCCGGGGCAGGACGGTGGTCGCCGGTACGGCCTGGGCGCAGCCGAAGGGCGTCGCCAAGGTCGAGGTCCGTGCGGACGGCGGGCCGTGGCGGGAAGCGGAGCTGGGCGCGGACGTCAGTGACAGCACGTGGCGGATGTGGCGGATCGAGCTCGACTTGAAGCCCGGTAATCACACGGTCGAGTGCAGGGCGACCGACAAAAGCGGTTACACGCAGGACCAGGCGCGGCTCGATCCGATTCCGGACGGCGTCACCGGGTGGCATTCCATTTCTTTCACCGTCGAGTAGAGCCACAAGAGAATTCGTTCCAAATGACCGGGGTGACAACCTGACGGTGAACGGCGCGCCGGTCCCGGGCGGCAACGCGCTGACGGGGAACGCCACCGTGTTCGCGATCGGCGAGCCGCTCACCCCGTAGAGATCAACAACCGCTCCAGTGCTGGTCACACCCCGTGACCAGCACTGTGGCGGGCACGCGCCGACTTTGTGCATGCGTTCACAAGCGGTACGGTGTGTGCATCACCAACGCCGCGGGGTCCCTGCGGTGAAGCACACCCGGAGGTCGGAGAGCGTGGCATCACAGCGGGGCGAAGGTGAGACGACCACCACCCCTCTGGAGCCTGCCGACAGGGAGCGCGCCCGCGCGATCCCCGAGGCGGCCGTGGCCAGGCTCGCCGTGTACCTCCGCGTGCTGTCCGGCATGGCCGACCAGGGCGTGACGGCCGTCTCCAGCGAGGAGCTCAGCCAGGCCGCCGGCGTCAACGCGGCCAAGCTCCGCAAGGACCTGAGCTACATCGGGTCGTACGGCACGAGGGGCGTCGGGTACGACGTCGAGGTCCTCGTGAGCCACATAGAGCGCATCCTCGGGCTCACCCGCAACCACTCCGTCGCGGTCGTCGGCATCGGTAACCTTGGTCACGCTCTGGCCAACTACGGCGGCTTCCCCGGCCGCGGTTTCCCGGTCACCGCCCTCTTCGACGTCGACCCCGATCTCATCGGAGTGCCTGTTGGGGGCATTCCCGTCAGCCACATCGACGACATCACCGCCGTTTGCCTGGAGCGCGAGGTCTCGATCGGAGTGATCGCGACGCCGCCTCCCGCCGCTCAGTCGGTTTGCGACCGTTTGGTATCTGCGGGCGTCCAGTGCATTCTGAACTTTGCACCAGTTGTCCTTCAGGTTCCAGACAACGTCGAGGTGCGCAAGGTTGACTTGGCGGTTGAGATGCAGATCCTGTCGTTCCACGTCGCTCGACGTGCGGACGAGGCCGTGCACAACTCAGGCGGCGGCGTCTCGGTCGGGAACAACGGACTCGGTGTGGACGGGATGGTGATTCGCCCGTGAGCGTGAGCCAGACGGCTCCGGCAGACGTGGTGAGAGCATGAGCGTGCTCGTAGTCGGTCTGTCGCACCGCACCGCCCCGGTCCCGGTCCTCGAACGCGTCACCGTGGCCGAGCCGGACCTGCCCAAGGTCCTCGGCCAGCTGCTGGCCGCCCCCAGCGTCTCCGAGGCGATGGTCCTGTCGACCTGCAACAGGGTCGAGGTCTACGCCGTCGTCGAGTCGTTCCACGGCGGCATGTCCGAGGTCGTCGACGTGCTCGCGCAGCACGCCCAGGTCGACCCGCAGTCGCTCTACGAGCACTTTTACGTGCATTACGCCGCCGCTGCCGTCGAGCACCTGTTCTCCGTCGCGGCGGGCCTCGACTCGATGGTCGTCGGCGAGTCCCAGATCCTCGGCCAGCTGCGCGGTGCGTACGCGGCGGCGGACGAGGCTGGCACCGTCGGCAAGACCGTCCACGAGCTCACCCAGAACGCGCTGCGCGTCGGCAAGCGCGTCCACGCAGAGACCGGCATCGACCACGCGGGCGCGTCGGTCGTGTCCGAGGCGCTCGGCGACGCCGAGGCCGCGCTGGGCACCCTCGTCGGCAAGCGCGCGCTGCTCGTCGGCGCGGGCGCCATGGGCGGCCTGGCGGCCGCGCACCTGCGCAGGGCGGGCATCGGTGAGGTCGTCATCGCCAACCGGACGCAGGCCAACGGTGTGCGGTTGGCCACGTCGCTGAAGGCGGAGGGCGTCCCCGCGACGGCCGTCGACCTGGCCCACCTGGCCGGTGAACTCGATCTCGCGGACATCGTCTTCGCGTGCACCGGGTCGGTCGACACGGTGGTCCGCGCGGACATGATCGGCAAGCGGTCGCGCCCGCTCGTGGTGTGCGACCTCGGCCTGCCCAAGGACGTCGACCCGGCCGCGGCCGAGCTGCCGAACGTTCGTGTGGTGGACCTGGAAACGCTGCAGCGGCGCCTCTCGGACGCCCCGGCGGGCCAGGACGCGCGGCTGGCAGCCCAGCTGGTCGCCGACGAGGTCAGGGCCTACCTGGCGACCCAGCGCTCCGCCGAGGTCACCCCGACCGTCACGGCGCTGCGCAAGCGGGCGGCCGAGGTGGTCGACGCCGAGCTGCTCCGCCTTGATTCGCGACTTCCCGAACTGGACGCCGCGACACGCGGTGAATTGGCCAAGACGGTGCGCCGCGTTGTAGACAAGCTCCTGCACACGCCGACCGTCAGGGTGAAGGAGCTCGCCTCCTCGCCGGGTGGTACCGGCTACGCGGAGGCTCTCCGCGAACTGTTCGGGCTCGACCCCCAGACGCCTGGGGCCGTGAGCCAGACCAAGAAGTCTTCAGTGGATGGTGAAACGCGGTGACCCGCACCCTACGGATCGGTACCCGTGGCAGCGCGCTGGCGCTCGCGCAGACGGGGACCGTCGCCGAGGCGTTGAAGGCTGCCGGAGCACAGGTCGAGATCGTCGTCATCAAGACGCCGGGTGACCTCTCCGACGCGCCCATCGCCCAGATCGGCATCGGCGTCTTCACGTCCGCGCTGCGCGACGCGCTCGCGAACGGTGAGATCGACGTCGCCGTCCACTCCTACAAGGACCTCCCGACCGCGCCGGACCCCCGTCTGGTCCTCGCGGCAGTGCCCCAGCGCGAAGACCCGCGCGACGCTCTCGTGGCGCGCGACGGCCTCACGCTCGGCGAGCTGCTGCCGGGGTCCACCGTGGGCACCGGATCGCCGCGCCGCGCCGCCCAGCTGGAGGCGTTGGGCCTCGGGCTGAACATCGTTCCGTTGCGCGGCAACGTGGACACCCGCATCGGCAAGGTCCGCAGTGGAGAGCTCGACGCCGTCGTGCTGGCTCGTGCCGGCATCGCGCGCCTCGGCCGCGCTGACGAGATCACCGAGACGCTGGAGCCCATCCAGATGCTTCCCGCGCCCGCGCAGGGCGCGTTGGCAGTCGAGTGCCGGGTCGACGACGTCGACGCCGAGCACCTGATCCAGTCCACTCTGGACGATTCGGCCAGCCGGGCCGCTGTGACCGCGGAGCGCGCCATGCTGGCCGCGCTCGAGGCGGGCTGCAGCGCGCCGGTCGGCGCGCTGGCCGATGTGGTGGAAGACCTCGACGACGAGGGGAAGGTCGTGTACCGCCTTTCCCTGCGCGGGGTCGCCGCGACGCCGGAGAACGATCTCCTCCGTGCGTCCGCCACCGGTGACTTGACCGAAGCTGAGGGACTCGGCCGTGCGCTGGCCGCCGAGTTGCTCGACCTCGGGGCCGCCGTGCTCAGCGGCCCAGAGGCGTAATCGATGGGGAGTGCCCTGATGACCCGCGCACGCAAGACCCCCGGACGCATCGCCTTCGTGGGCTCCGGCCCAGGCGACACCGGGCTGCTCACGGTCCGGGCCCACGACTTGCTCACCCGTGCGGAGCTCGTGGTCACCGACCCGGACGTCCCTTCGGACGTCCTCGCGACCGTGGCCGAGGGAGTCGAGGTCCGCCCCGCCGTCGGCGAGTCGGCCGACGTGGCCAAGGACCTGGTGAACGAGGCGAAGAACGGCGCCACCGTCGTCCGTCTCGTCGCGGGTGACCCGCTGACGCTCGACTCGGTCGTGAAGGAAGCGCAGGCCGTCGCGAAGTCGACGATCCCGTTCGACGTCGTTCCCGGCGTGCCGTCGGGCACCGCCGTCCCGGCCTACGCGGGTGTCGCGCTCGGTGGCGTGCACACCGAGGTCGACGTGCGCGCTGTCGCGGACTGGGCGGGTCTCGCCGCCTCGCCCGGCACTCTCGTGCTGCACGCGACCGGCTCGCACCTCGCCGAGGCCGCGTCGAACCTGGTCGAGAACGGCCTCGCGCCGCAGACCCCGGTCGCCGTGACCGCCGAGGGCACCGGCTTCCAGCAGCGCACCATCGACACCACGCTGGCCTCCGTCGCCGCCGACGCCGGTGAGCTGAACGGCCCGCTGGTCGTCACGGTCGGTGCCGCCGCTGCCGCCCGCTCGAAGCTCTCCTGGTGGGAGTCGCGGGCGCTGTACGGCTGGCGCGTGCTGGTCCCGCGGACCAAGGAGCAGGCCGGTGCGATGAGCGAGCGGCTGCACTCGCACGGCGCGATCGCCGTCGAGGTGCCGACCATCTCGGTCGAGCCGCCGCGCAGCCCCGCGCAGATGGAGCGCTCGGTCAAGGGCCTGGTCGACGGCCGCTACCAGTGGGTCGTCTTCACCTCGACCAACGCCGTCCGCGCGGTGTGGGAGAAGTTCCGCGAGTTCGGCCTGGACGCCCGCGCGTTCTCCGGCGTGAAGATCGCCTGTGTCGGCGAGGCCACGGCCGCGAAGGTGCGCTCGTTCGGCATCATCCCCGAGCTCGTGCCGTCCGGTGAGCAGTCGTCCGAGGGTCTCCTCAACGACTTCCCGCCCTACGACGACATCCTGGACCCGGTCGACCGCGTGCTGCTGCCGCGGGCCGACATCGCCACCGAGACGCTGGCCGCCGGCCTGCGCGAGCGTGGCTGGGAGATCGACGACGTGACGGCGTACCGCACCGTGCGTGCGGCCCCGCCGCCCGCCGAGACCCGCGAGATGATCAAGTCCGGTGGCTTCGACGCGGTGTGCTTCACCTCGTCGTCGACCGTGCGGAACCTGGTCGGCATCGCGGGCAAGCCGCACGCCCGCACGCTCGTCGCGTGCATCGGCCCGCAGACCGCCGAGACGGCGCGGGAGTTCGGCCTCCGGGTCGACGTGCAGCCGGAGGAGGCGAACGTGCCCGCGCTGGTCGACGCGCTGGCCGCCCACGCCGCCCGGTTGCGCGCCGAAGGAGCGCTGCCTCCTCCGCGCAAGACCAAGCGCCTGCGGCGTTCATAGGCCGCGCCTCCGGCGCGGCGGCGATTTCGCCTTGAAGTCGGTCATCCGGCCGACTCATTCGCCTCGATTTGGGCTCCGCCGAAATCGAGGAGAATGGGTGACCGGATGACCGACGCGAAATCGCGGACCCGGTGAGAGCCGACCAGGAGGCCGGCCCTCTGGAAAGCTCCACATGGGAGTTCGGAGATGTACCCACTTCACCGGCCGAGGCGTCTGCGCACGACGCCCGCCATGCGCCGCCTGGTCTCCGAGACCGAGGTGCGCCCGAGGCAGCTCATCCTGCCGATGTTCGTCAAGGAAGGCCTGAGCGCGCCCGCCGAGATCGGCAGCATGCCCGGCGTCCTGCAGCACACCCGTGACTCGCTGCGGAAGGCCGCGGTCGAGGCCGTGCAGGCCGGTGTCGGCGGCATCATGCTGTTCGGCGTTCCCGCCGAGCGCGACGCCGTCGGTTCCGCGGGCACCGACCCGAACGGCATCCTCAACGTCGCGCTGGCCGACCTCCGCGCCGAGCTGGGCGACAGCACCGTGCTGATGTCGGACTGCTGCCTCGACGAGTTCACCGACCACGGCCACTGCGGCGTGCTCGCCGCGGACGGCACCGTGGACAACGATGCGACTTTGGAGCTCTACGGCGAGATGGCCGTCGCGCAGGCGCGCGCCGGTGCTCACGTCGTCGGCCCCAGCGGCATGATGGACGGCCAGATCGGCTTCATCCGCAACGCGCTGGACGAGGCGGGCCTGCAGGACACCGGCATCCTCGCCTACTCGGTCAAGTACGCCTCGGCGTTCTACGGCCCGTTCCGCGACGCCGTGGAGTCGCAGCTCGCCGGTGACCGCAAGACCTACCAGCAGGACCCCGGCAACGGCCGTGAGGCCATCCGCGAGGTGCAGCTGGACCTCGCCGAGGGCGCGGACATGGTCATGGTCAAGCCGGCGCTGCTGTACCTCGACGTGCTGCGGTCCGTCGCCGAGGTCTCGGACGTTCCCGTTGCGGCGTACCAGATCTCCGGCGAGTACTCGATGATCGAGGCCGCCGCCGCGAACGGCTGGATCGACCGCGAGCGCGCGATCCTCGAATCGCTCACGGCCATCCGGCGCGCGGGCGCGGACATGGTGCTGACCTACTGGGCCGTGGAAGCCGCCCGGTGGCTGGACAGGTAAAGGCCCCGGTCCCGAAGCTCGTCGACGTCGCGCGCTGGTTGTGGATCACCAGCGCGTGCGTCGGCGTGGTGCGGTTCGTCGCCCAGCTCTTCGACCGCGAGATGCTCATCGCCGAGGCGCGCCGGCAGAACCCGGCGCTCGGCCAGGACCAGATCGACGCCGGCGTCAACGGCGGGATCATGTTCGGCCTGCTGATCGCCGTGACGATCCTCGTCGCGTACACGCGGCTGGCGAACACGATGGCGCGCGGGCGGAACTGGGCTCGGATCGTGCTGACGGTTCTCGGCGCCGCCTCCGTCGCGTTCGGACTGTTCCGGCTGGTCGCGTGGGCCAGCGGGATCGCCGCCGGCCTCGGGGTGGCGATGTCGCCGGTCGACCTCGGCGTCACCTTCGTCACGACGGTGCTGGACGCGATCGCGATCGTGCTGATGTACCGGGTGTCGGCGCACTTCAGGAAGCGCGTCACGGTGGACAGCGCTTCTCCGCGGTCCTAAGTTCCGACCGTGAAGTCTCCGAAGGAATCGGGCACTCCCGCCACGATCACCGCGGGCTACTGGCTCGTCGTGACCGGCTCGGTGTTGTGCGTGCTGGCGGCGGTGTACGTGCTGCTCGGCAAACAGCAGCTGATCGACGCCGCCGTCCAGGGGAACAAGGACCAGAAGGCCACCCCGGACATGATCGCCAACACGGTCAACGTCGTGCTGATCGTCTCGCTGGTGGTGACGGTCGTGCTCGCCGCCCTCGCGGTGTGGTTCGCGGGGAAGGTCCGCAACGGGCTGAAGAAGAGCCGCACCGGCTTGATGATCACGCTGCTGATCGGCCTGTTCTTCCAGATGATCACGAACACGCTGGGCGTGGTGGCGGCGTTGATCGCCATCGCGGGTCTCGTGCTGTTCTACTTCCGGCAGTCGACCGACCACCTGACCGAGCGCGAGCAGCTGACGTGAACGACGCTCCCCGGCCGGTGCGGATCGCGGTCGGCCTGTGGCTCGCCATCGCCGTGTTCGTGCTGTTCACCACCGCGGGGTTGTGGTTCCAGCGCGGTGAGATCGAGCGGCTGAGCGGCAGGCCGTCCGGCGAGGTGACGAACTTCCTGGTGGCGATAACCGTCGTGTCGGTGCTCTTCGCGGCGGGGTACGGCTGGCTGACCCGGATGTTCCTGAAGCGGAAGAACTGGCCGCGCATCGCGTTGTCGCTCATGGCGATCGTGCACATGCTGTGGTTGCTGCTCGTGGGCGTCAGTCCGGCTGCCCTGGTCACTTTGCTGCTCATCTGCGTCGCAATCGTCTTCACGTGGCAGGCGCGTACGGCACAGTGGCTGGCGGAGGTGCGTGAGCAGTGACGAATCCCCAGGACCCGAACCCGTGGGCGAACCAGGACAACGCGCAGTGGCAGAACCCGGCGGGGTCCTATCCGGTGGCGCCGCAGCCTCCCGGCCAGTACCAGGTGAGCCACGTCGGCCAGGCGAGCTTCTCGATGGCACCGCTCGCGCCCGTGCTGCCGCAGGAGCTGGCACCGGCGCGGCCGGCGACGATCACCGCCGCGATGTGGATCTGGATCGCGGCCGCGGTGCTGTCCGTCGCGGTGATCCCGGTGCTGCTGCTGAGCAACATGGACTCGATCGCCGCCGACCTGCGCACCGACAGCGACCCGGAGATCAGCGAGGCTCCCGAGCTGCTCGTGCAGGTCTGGGCGGTGATGGCGGGCTTCGGCATGCTCGTGGCCGCGGCGCCGTACGTCGCGTTCGCCATCGTCCTGCGCAACGGGCACAACTGGGCGCGGATCCTGCTCACGGTCCTCGGGGTGCTCGGGTTCATGTCGATGATCGCGATCATGCTGCTGGGCCTGCAGGCGCCGGTGTGGCAGGCGGGGGTGGCGATCAGCATCGTCGTGATCGGGCTGACCGTCGCGGCCGTGGTGCTGCAGTTCCTGCCCGCCTCGAACAAGTTCGTGCGGTAGTGCTGTACCGCGAGTCCGGCAGCAGCTGGTGGCCGCTGCTGTGGGGACCGGCGTTCGCGGTCGCCGGGTACCTGATCGAACTCATCACCGGTCCCGCGTCCGTGGCGCTGTGGACGGCCGTGGGGCTCGGTCTGACGCTCGGCGCGGTGTTGTGGGTGTACGGCAGGATCAAGACCGGCAGCGTCGCGCTCACGGCCGAGGAGGCCCAGTTCGGGCGGGAGAGGCTGCCGGTGTCGATGATCGAGGCCTGCCGGGACGTCGGGGCACCGGCAGGGGCGCGGGTGCTCGGCGGTGGCTGGTCGGTGCCGAAGGGCACGACCGCGGTGCCGCTGCGGCTGCTCGACGGCACGGTGGTGCTCGCGTGGGCGCGTGATCCGGAAGCCTTGCTCGCGGCGTTGCGCCGGGTCGTGAGAGGGTGAGCGACGTGACAGAGGCCGTGACCGATCAGGAGTCGGAGACCGCGGTGGAGGAGCCTGACGTGGCACCGCCCGCCGGTCCGAGCCTGCACCAGCCCAAGCGGTGGCTCATCGCCGCGGGCGAGGTCGTCGCGATCGTCCTGCTGGTGTGGCTCGCCGTGTGGGCCTGGAACCGGGGTGTGGTCAAGCTCGCGTACCCGATCCTCGAGGGGCACGAGCCGTTCATCTCCACGCGCTACCACGGCAACTGGCTCGGCACGGCGGTCGGCGCCTTCACGCTGGCCGTGATCCTCGCTCTCGACGCCGTGCGGCAGGTCGTGCTGGCCGTGCGCACCCGGCCCCAGAAAGCCGCAGAAGCCGACGTGTGAGACTGGGGGACGTGACTGCGAGTCGATCCCAGGCCCTGTTCGAGCGCGCGTCGACGCTGACCCCCGGCGGGGTCAACTCTCCGGTGCGGGCGTTCCACTCCGTCGGCGGCACCCCGCGTTTCATGGTTCGCGGCGAGGGCCCGCACCTGTGGGACGCGGACGGCAACCGGTACGTCGACCTGGTTTCCTCGTGGGGCCCGATGATCCTCGGGCACGCCCACCCGTCCGTCGTGGACGCCGTGCAGAAGGCGGCGGTCAACGGCCTGTCGTTCGGCACGCCGACCGAGGGTGAGATCGAGCTCGCGGCCGAGATCATCGACCGCGTCGAGCCGGTCCGCCAGGTGCGCCTGGTCAACTCGGGCACCGAGGCCACGATGAGCGCCATCCGGCTGGCCCGCGGCTTCACCGAGCGGCGCAAGGTCATCAAGTTCGCCGGCTGCTACCACGGCCACGTCGACGCACTGCTCGCCCAGGCGGGCTCCGGCGTCGCGACCCTGGGCCTGCCGACCTCGCCCGGCGTCACGGGCGCGCAGGCCGCGGACACGATCGTGCTGCCGTACAACGACATCGAGGCCGTGCGGGCGGCGTTCGAGGAGAACCCCGGCGAGATCGCCTGCATCATCACCGAGGCCGCGGCGGGCAACATGGGCGCGGTCGCCCCGCTGCCGGAGTTCAACGCCTCGCTGCGCGAGATCTGCGACGCCGACGGCGCGTTGCTGATCATGGACGAGGTCATGACCGGCTTCCGCGTCTCCCGCGCGGGCTGGTTCGGCCTGGAGCGCGTCCGCGGCGACCTCTACACGTTCGGCAAGGTCATGTCCGGCGGTCTGCCCGCGGCGGCGTTCGGCGGCCGCGCGGACGTGATGGCCCGCCTGGCTCCCTCCGGCCCCGTCTACCAGGCGGGCACGCTGTCCGGTAACCCCGTCGCGGTGGCGGCCGGTCTCGCGACCCTGCGCGCCGCCGACGCCGAGGTCTACGCGGCCCTCGACCGCAACGCGACGCGGCTGGGCGCGCTGTTCACGGCGGCCCTGACCGACGCGGGCGTCGAGCACCGCGTGCAGTTCGCCGGGAACCTGGTGAGCGTCTTCTTCGGTTCTTCCGAGGTGAAGGACTACGCGGGCGCGCAGGCGTGCGAGACGTGGCGCTTCCCGCCGTTCTTCCACGCCCTGCTGGAACGAGGCGTCTACGCGCCGCCGTCGGCGTTCGAGGCGTGGTTCGTCAACGCCGCCATGGGGGAAGAGGAGTTCGCCGTGATCGCCGACGCGCTGCCTGCCGCGGCTCGCGCTGCCAAGGAGGCTCGCCAGTGACCCGCACCGTCGTCCATCTGCTGCGCCACGGTGAGGTGCACAACCCGACAGGCATCCTGTACGGCCGCATCCCCGGTTTCCGGCTGTCCGAGCGCGGGCAGAAGCAGGCGCTGACCGTGGCCGAGCACCTGGCGGACCACGACATCGTGCACGTCGTCGCCTCGCCGTTGGAGCGGGCGCAGCAGACCGCGGCGCCGATCGCCGACTCGCACCGCCTGGAGCTCGCCACCGACGAGCGGCTGATCGAGGCGGACAACCAGTTCGAGGGGTTGAAGGTCGCCGTCGGGGACGGGGCTCTGCGGTCGCCGCAGCACTGGCCGAAGCTCGTCAACCCGTTCAAGCCCTCGTGGGGCGAGCCGTACATCGAGATCGCCCACCGGATGTTCGCCGCCGTGCAGAAGGCTCGCGCGGCCGCCGAAGGGCATGAGGCCGTGTGCGTTTCGCACCAGTTGCCCATCTGGACGGTGCGGCGGTTCCTGGAGGGCAAGCGGATGTGGCACGACCCGCGCCGCCGGGAGTGCTCGCTGGCCTCGCTGACCTCGTTGATCTTCGAGGGTGAGCAGCTGGTGCGGATCGCCTACTCGGAGCCGGTCGGCGCCACGAACCCGCGGGTGACCGGGGCATGAAGCGGCTGCTCGTCCTGCTGTTGCTCGTGTCCGGGTGCACCGTGGGCAAGGACGCCGCTCCCATCGGCGGCGGCGACTTCTACCTGGTCGCGCCCGGTGGGCAGGTCAAGATCCGGTATGCGCCTGCCGAGCGGAAGGCGCTCACCGGGCTCGAGGGCGAGTCGCTCATGGAGGACGGGAAGACGGTCCGGCTGGCCGACTACGCAGGCAAACCCGTTGTGATCAACATCTGGGGTGCCTGGTGCGGGCCGTGCCGGACCGAGGCTCCGGAGATGCAGAAGCTGTTCGAGGCAGGGACCCAGGTCGTCGGTGTCGACGTGAAGGAGACCGCGAAGAGCCATCCGCAGGACTTCATGAAGGACCGGTCGCTGACGTATCCGTCCATTTACGACGCTTCCAGTCGCAGCTTCATCAACGTCTTCAAGGGTCTTCCTGCCAACACCGTGCCGTCGACGTTCGTCGTCGACAAGAACCACAAGGTGGCGGCGGTGTTCCTGGTTCCCGTCCTCGCGTCCGACGTCCAGCCCGTTCTCGACGAGCTCGCCAAGGAGTGACTCGCCGCGCGGTCAGGGAGTGGCCGGCGGCGTGATCTTCGCCTGGAACGCCTTGATCATCGCGTCCCTGCCGATCGAGTTGAACTCCTTGCCCAGGGTTCGCATGATCGAGTTGGCGCTCGGGCGGTAGAGGCCGTTCTTGTAGTAGCGGGCACCCTCGACAGGGCCGATCACGCCGCCGTCCGGGGTCGGCTGGCCCAGGTACTCGCCCCACTTCGCGCCGGTCGGGTCCTTGGTGACGTTGATCTCGCTCGGCTCAGCGCCGGTGTAGGTGAGGTACGGGTAGTCGTACTCGTCGGCCAGGCCGCCGATGGAGTGGCCGAGCTCGTGGATCGCGATCTGGCCCGACTGGGCGTTGGAGCCCGCGGCGGTGGCGACCGAGCCGCCCGCGCCGCCGTACTTGGCGGTGTTGCCGAGTGCGATCACCTGGTCGGCCTGTGGGGCCAGGGCCGCGTACTCCTTGGCCTTGGTCTCGTTCACGCAGAGGAGGCGTTCGGTGTTGGCATCCCGGCCCTGACACCAGAAACCCATGTCCAGCGCGGTGTCCTTCAGGACGCCCTTGGTCGGGTCGTGGTCCACACCGGACTCGTTCGAGATGACGTCGACGCGCCAGACCTTGAAGCTGCCCTTGTACTCCGCGAACGGCTGCACGGCGGAGAGCTCGGCCCACTTGCTCTCCACGTTGGCCGCGTACGTTTCGAGGTCGTCAGCCGTGTAGCCGTCGCCGACGAAGACGAGGTCGAACCGTTCGGACGACGGGCCGTCGTTGCCCGCGATCTGCACGACGTTGGCCGCGACGGCTGTTCGGAAGCCGGTTGTGGTCTTTTCGGCAGGGGCCTTCGGGGTGAGGGTCTGGGTGATGGAGCCGTCTTCGTTGAAGACTTCGCGCCATTCCATCGCAGGGGCAGCGCCGCCGGCCGGTACCTGCGCGAACAGAGCCAGCGCGGTCACGGTGAGCGCAGGGAGGATCAGCCGGGCACGGTGCATGCGCTGACGCTAAGCAACCGTGATGTCACCCACAAGGCGGCGATCGTCGGTACTTCCGGGCCAGTCGGGCGGGTGTGAAAGGGACACCGGTCGTCACGTGATCCGGGCAACTACCTACTCTGAGGTGTGTGAACCCCACCGATCTGGCGATCTCCGGGCCCTTGCTGCTGGCCACCGGGGTCGCTCTGCTCGCTGGTTTCATCTCGTTCGCCTCACCCTGTGTGGTGCCGCTGGTTCCCGGTTACCTGGCGTACCTCGCCGGGCTGGTCGGGGCCGAGGCGCCTCGGGTCGACGCGAACGAACCCGCCAAGCAGGGGCGGTGGCGGGTGGCAGGGGCCTCGCTGTTGTTCGTGCTCGGGTTCACGGTCGTTTTCGCGCTGGCCTCGATGGCGATTCTCGGGGCGTCGGACGCGTTGCTCCTGAACGCCGACCTGTTCCAGCGGATCGGCGGGGTCGTCACGATCCTGATGGGACTCGTGTTCATCGGACTCGTGCCCGCGCTGCAGAAGGACGTGCGGTTCCACGCCAAGCCGAAGGCGGGGTTGGTCGGGGCGCCGTTGCTCGGGGCCGTGTTCGCGCTCGGGTGGACGCCGTGCCTCGGGCCCACGCTCGCCGGGGTGCTCGCGGTGGCGCGGAGCACGGAGATCGGGTCGGCGACCGCTCGCGGGGCCGTGCTGGTCCTGGCCTACTGCCTGGGACTCGGGTTGCCGTTCGTGGTGCTCGCGCTCGGGGCGCGGTGGGCGCTGGGCGTCACGAAGTGGCTGCGGTCGCACGCCCGGCAGGTGCAGATCTTCGGCGGCGTTCTCTTGATCATGGTCGGGATCGCGCTGGTCACCGGGCTCTGGGGTGAGTTCGTCGGGTGGCTGCGCTACTCGTTCGTCGACGTCGTGAGGCTGCCGCTCTAGTGATCGCCTTCCTCCGCAACACGTGGCGCGGGCTCACCTCGATGAGGACCGCGCTGACCCTGCTGTTCCTGCTCGCGCTCGCGGCGATGCCCGGTGCGTTGCTGCCGCAGCTGTCGCTGAACGCGGCCAAGGTCGACGAGTACGTCGCCCAGCACGGGTGGTGGGGACGGTTCCTGCTCAAGCTCGGGTTCTTCGAGGTGTACGCCACGCCGTGGTTCGCCGCGATCTACCTGCTGCTGTTCACGTCCCTCGTCGGGTGCCTGCTGCCCCGCACGTGGGAGTACTTCAAGCAGATGCGCGCGAAGCCGGTGCTGACGCCGCGCAACCTCTCGCGCATGCCGCACCACGCCCAGGCCGTGCTCGACGTGACGCCGGAGGTGGCTGTCGGGCGGGCGAAGAAGGCCCTGCGCGGCTGGCGGATGGACGCGGGTGACGACACGGTCAGCGCCGAGCGCGGATACCTGCGCGAGACCGGCAACCTGGTCTTCCACTTCGCGTTGCTCGGGCTGCTGGTGTCGTTCGCGCTGGGCAAGATGTTCAGCTACGAGGGCCAGGTCATCGTCCAGGCCAACGGCGGGCAGTTCTGCAACGGCGGCATCTTCAACTACGACTCGTTCCGGCCGGGCCTGCGGGTCGACGGCACGGACCTCACGCCGTTCTGCGTCGAGATCGGCAAGTTCTCCGCCGAGTACCTGGAGAACGGCCAGCCCGTCGGGTACCAGGCGGACATCCGCTACCAGTCGGGTGACGACCTCGCCGCGAACACGTGGCGGCCCTACACGCTGCAGGTCAACCATCCGCTGCGCACCGGCGGCGACCGTCTCTACCTGCTCGGGCACGGGTACACGCCGACGTTCACGGTGACGTTCCCCAACGGCGAGAAGCGCACGCAGGGCATCCAGTGGCTGCCGAGCGACCAGCGCACGCTGGCCTCCGAGGGCGCCACGAAGTTCGACCCGCCCGGCGTGACGGACTCCGAGCAGCGGCGCAAGAACCAGATCGCGGTGACGGGCCTGCTCGCGCCGACGCCGTTGCTGCACGGCAACATCCTGAACTCGAAGTTCCCCGCGCTGAACAACCCGATGGTCGCGGTCGACGTGTACCGCGGTGACCTCGGCGTGGACGACGGCCGGGGCCAGTCGATCTTCTCGATCGACATGAAGATGGTCGAGCAGGGCCGGTTGCAGAAGGTCGCGCGCAAAAACCTCGCGCTGGGCGAGGAGATCGCGCTCGACGACGGCACCAAGGTGCGGTTCGACTCCGTGAGCGACTGGGTGTCGTTGCAGGTCTCGCACGACCCGACGCAGGGGTACGTGCTGGCGTTCGCCATCCTGATCATTCTCGGCCTCGGGGTCTCGCTGACCGTGAAGCGCCGCAGGGTGTGGGTGCGTGCGACCCCTCGGGACGACGGGCGTACGTTGGTCGAGGTCGGTGGGCTTGCCCGCACTGACCAGGCAGGATACGGCGAGGAGTTCACGCGGCTCGCCCGCGCGGTTCTGAACGAGGAGAAGTCCTGATGCCGGTTGACGAGACACTCGCGACCTACAGCGACTGGCTGTACCGCAGCGCTCTGGGCGTCTACCTCTTCGCGATCCTGCTCTACGCGGTCGAGCAGGCGTTCGCGCGTGCCCCGCGCAAGGCGGAGGCGCTGGTCGGCGCCGGTGCGCCGGTCCTCGTCGACGCCGAGCCGAAGCGCGACGTCAGCAAGCCGGAGCGCGTCGGCCGCATGGGTGCCGCGCTGACGGTGCTCGGCGCGCTGCTGCACCTGGCCTCGCTGGTGATGCGCGGTCTTTCCGCAGGTCGTGCGCCCTGGGGCAACATGTACGAGTACATGTCGCTGCTGTGCCTCGCCGCGGTCGTGACGTGGATCGTGCTGATGGCGAAGTTCCCGATCCGCCGCCTCGGCGCGTTCGTGCTGACGCCGATCCTGGTCCTGCTGTTCCTCGGCGGCACGGTCCTCTACGCCGAGTCGGCGCCCGTCCAGCCGGCTCTGCGGTCGTACTGGCTGGTGATTCACGTCTCGGTGATCTCGATCTCCTCCGGCGTGCTGCTGATCCCCGGTGTGACGTCGATCCTCTACCTGCTCAAGGACAGCAAGTCCGACCGCTTCCCGAAGCTGCCGTCCGCCGACGTGCTCGACCGGATGTCGTACCGCACGACGGTGCTGGCGTTCCCCCTGTTCACCGCGGGCATCATCTGCGGCGCGATCTGGGCGGAGGCCGCGTGGGGCCGGTTCTGGGGCTGGGACCCCAAGGAGACGGTGGCGTTCGTCTCGTGGGTGGTCTACGCGGCGTACCTGCACGCGCGCGCGACGGCCGGTTGGCGTGGTCGTGGGGCCGCCTGGATCAACGTCGTGGGCTTCGCGCTGAACGTGTTCAACCTGTTCTTCATCAACTTGGTCACCACGGGGTTGCATTCGTACGCGGGTCTCTAACGAGTTAGCCCCCAGGTCGATGGAACCGGCGTCGGTTGCGTACCGTCGCAACCTGGGGGTCGGGGAGGTCTCGATCCTCCTTGCTCAGGGAGGGCCACAGCGGTGAACTGGCAACCACCGGGTGAGGAACAGGGCTCCGGCCCGCAGTACGTCGACTCGCAGACGGCCTACCTCGACCCGCAGCAGTCCGGTCCGCAGCACGTCAGCGGCGGTCAATCAGGTCCGTACAGCGTGGGCGGCCCCCAGGGGGACCCGTATCAGGTCCCCGGCAACGCCTCAGGCCCCTACCAGGTGCCCGGCAGCGCGTCCGGTCCGTACCCGGTGCCCGGCAACGCCTCCGGTCCCTACCCGGTGCCCGGTTCGCAGTCCGGCGCGTACTCGGTGGACGGCTCCGGCCCGTACCAGGTGGGCGGCGGCCAATCGGGTGCTCATTCGGTCGGTGGCGGGCAGTCCGGACCTCACCACCTGCCGCAGAGCACGGCCCAGTACGGCCAGTTCGCGGGTTCGCAGTTCCCGAACAACTTCCCGCAGCAGCCGTACCGCTCGCAGGCGCAGGAAGTCTCGTCGCAGCAGCTGATCAAGAAGGAGAAGCGCCCGCCGGCGTCCGGCTGGCGCAAGTCGCTGCACGCGGTGACCGGTGGTGTGGTCAACCTCGGTGAGAGCCCCGCCGACATCCGCCGCCGTGAGCTGATCGCGCGGATCAACCAGCCGCTGCGCGGCTGCTACAAGATCGCGATGCTGTCGCTCAAGGGCGGCGTCGGCAAGACCACGACGACGACCACGCTGGGCTCGACGTTCTCGTCGCTGCGCGGCGACAGGGTGATCGCGGTCGACGCGAACCCCGACCGCGGCACGCTGGCGTTGAAGATCCCGCGGGAGACCACGGCGACCGTCCGGCACCTGCTGCGCGACGCCTCGCGGATCACCCGCTACAGCGACGTGCGCGCGTACACCTCGCAGTCGCCCGCGCGCCTGGAGGTGCTGGCGTCCGAGCAGGACCCGGCCGTGTCGGAGGCGTTCAGCGAGGACGACTACCGGCGCACGGTGGCGCTGCTCGAGCACTTCTACAACATCGTGCTCACCGACTGCGGCACCGGCCTGATGCACTCCGCGATGAAGGGCGTGCTGGACGAGGCCGACCAGCTCGTGCTGGTGTCGTCCGGCTCGGTCGACGGCGCGCAGACCTCGGCGGCGACGCTGGACTGGCTGGAGGCGCACGGCTACCGCGACCTGGTCGCGAAGTCCGTCTGCGTGATCAACTCGGTGCGCCCGAAGTCGGGCAAGGTCGACCTCGACAAGCTCGCCGCGCACTTCCAGCAGCGGTGCCGGGCCGTCGTCCGCCTGCCGTTCGACGAGCACCTCGAAGAAGGCGCGGAGATCGCGCTGGACCGGCTCGCACCGGAGACCCGGCTGGCGCTGCTGGAACTCGGCGCGGTGGTCGCGGACGACTTCCCCAACGCGTGACCGGGTGGTTCTGACACGACGAAAGGGGCCCTGGGGACAGGGCCCCTTTTTCGTTCACTCGTCGCGTTTGCGCTGCTCGTCGAGCTTGCGCAGGAACTCCGGGTCGTCGTCGGGTGCGATCACTTTGCGGCCCGGGGTGTACTCCGAATGCTGCGGGGCGAAGGCTCGCCACACCAGCACAGCCACGGTGAGCGCACCGATCACCGCCAGCAGGTAGATCATCTGGTCGCCACCTCCCTTTGCCACGAGATTACCCGCGGCCCAGGGATAACTACGGTTTCAGTGGCGGACGGGTTCAGTCGCCTCGGTGGTGAGCTCCGACAGCAGAGCCTTCACCTCGGTCTCACGGAACCTGCGATGTCCTCCAGGGGTGCGAATCGAACCGATGCGACCTGCGGTGGCCCATCGGGTCACGGTCTTCGGGTCGACCCGGAACAGATTGGCGACTTCCCCAGGCGTCAAGAGCCGCTCGGTGGCTGCAGTCACTCGTCCTCCTCAGATCAGACGTTCCGGTCTGATCGTGGCACTTGACCCATCAGGTACTCGAACGCTTGTTTTTTGGTAAAGAGGTAGTAAGGGACGCAGGGGGCGAACCGGACATGTGACCGGGACGACCCCGGAGCACACCGTGGGCATAGGGTGTCGCGGGTGGATGCTCTTGATCGCCAGATCATCGCCGCACTGCGCGCCAACGGCCGGGCCACGTACGCCGAGCTCGGCAGGCAGGTCGGCCTGTCCGCCTCCGCCGTGCACGAACGCGTCGGCAAGCTCGAGTCCAGCGGCGTGATCGTCGGGTATCACGCGGTCGTCGATCCCAGCGCGGTCGGCCTGGGCGTGACCGCGCTGATCGGCATTCATCCCACCGACGTCGCGGACGACAACGAGGTCGCGGACGCGCTGAGCGAGCTCATCGAGGTCGAGTCCTGCTACCGGGTGGCGGGCGACGAGTCGTTCATCGTGAAGGTCCGCGTGGCCACGGTGGACGACCTGGAGCGCTCTCTCGGGCGGCTGCGGCGCATCCCCGGTGTGGCCCGCACGCGCACGACCGTGGTGCTGTCCACGCGCTTCGAGGGGCGGCCGAACACCGGTGACGAAGAGGGCGACGTAACCTGAACGGGTGCTCGCTCGAGATGTGACGCTTTACGTTCTCGCCCGCCTCGGTCTCGTCGCGGTGGTGACGGGCGCGCTCATGCTGTTCAAGGTTCCGCTGCTGCCCGCGCTGGCCGTCGGCGTGGTCGTGGCGCTGCCTGCCTCGCTGTTCATCTTCAAGGGGCTGCGCCAGCGCGTGGCGGTCGGCCTGAACGAGCGTCAGGCCGCGCGGCAGGCGGAGCGGGACAAGCTGCGCGCCGAACTGCGTGGTGACGAAGGTCCTCTCACCCAGGCGTAGGACGTCTGCGCGGTTATCGTGCCGCTGTGAGTACCTCCGTTGACCGTTGTTGCAGCAGGACCAGGCACTGGGTGTGCGAGGCCGTCGGGATCATCGAGGCGGACGCGAACCGCAGCGCGGACACCCACCTGCTGCGCTATCCGCTGCCGCTCGACTGGGGCATCGACCTCTACCTGAAGGACGAGTCGACCCACCCCACCGGCTCGTTGAAGCACCGGCTGGCGCGGTCGCTGTTCCTCTACGCGATCTGCAACGGCTGGATCACCGGCGGCACGCCCGTGATCGAGGCGTCGTCCGGGTCGACGGCGGTCTCCGAGGCGTACTTCGCGCGGCTGCTGGGGCTGCCGTTCATCGCCGTGATGCCCCGCTCGACCTCGGCCGAGAAGGTCGCGCTGATCGAGCGGCAGGGCGGGAAGTGCCACTTCGTCGACGAGCCGTCGGCGATCTACGACGAGTCGCGGCGGCTGGCGAGTGAGCTCGGCGGCCACTTCATGGACCAGTTCACGCACGCCGAGCGCGCGACGGACTGGCGTGGCAACAACAACATCGCCGAGTCGATCTTCGACCAGATGAAGCTGGAGCCGTCGCCGGAGCCGGACTGGATCGTCGTCGGGGCGGGCACGGGCGGCACGTCGGCCACGATCGGCCGGTACATCCACTACCAGAAGCTGACCACGCGCCTGGCCGTCGTGGACCCCGAGTTCTCGGTGTTCTTCGACGCGTGGCGGGACAGCGCGCCGGAGCTGGTCGGCACGCGCGGCTCGCGGATCGAGGGCATCGGCCGTCCGCGGGTGGAGCCGTCGTTCGTCGGCCAGGTGATCGACCGCATGATCAAGGTGCCGGACGCGGCGTCCGTGGCGACCATCCGGTACGTGGAGGAGCTGCTCGGGCGGCGGGTCGGTGGTTCGACCGGAACAAATCTCTGGGGAGCGTTCCAGATCGTCGCCGAGATGCGGCAGTCTCGCACGCGCGGAAGCGTGGTGACTCTGCTTTGTGACGGTGGCGAGCGTTACGCGAACACCTACTACGACGACTCATGGGTATCCGCACAAGGCATGGACCTCGACCCGTGCCTGGAACGCCTGAACAACTTCCACCGCACGGGGAACTGGTGACGAGAGTTGTGCGTCACAGCGTGACCTGAGCACTCGAGTCCGCAGGGGGGACCCGTGTCGTCGCTGTCCACCGACGCAGCTGAGCTGCGCGCATACGCCGAGTATCTGCGCACGGAGGCGCAGGAGTTCGAGACGATCCGCAAGTACGTCCACGCCACGGCGT
The DNA here is from genome assembly GCF_014648475.1 of Lentzea flava. Lineage (GTDB taxonomy): Bacteria > Actinomycetota > Actinomycetes > Mycobacteriales > Pseudonocardiaceae > Lentzea > Lentzea flava. Next base: position 153,736 of record NZ_BMRE01000006.1, read on the forward strand.
GCGACAAGGCGGGCTTCACGGGCCTGCTGGCGTTGCTGCAACCGGGCGTGGACGTCGTGCGCGCGCTGTTCGACGAGACGCTCGACTTCGGCAAGTCGAAGCTGGAGGGCGCGGCGTCGGCGGTGGACGCGACGGCGCAGGTCTACGAGGCCGTCGACAGGGCCCAGATGACGATGTTCGAGGGGATCCTGAAGTGACGACCGCGTACCACGACCCGCGCCCGGTCGCGGCGTCGCTGAAGCAGCCCGAGATCGACAGAGCCTCGCTGAACGACGTCCTGGCCGACCAGGGCTGGGGCGTCCAGGCGGTGAACTGGGTCTTCGAGGCCGTGACCGGCGAGTCGCTGGTCGCCACGATCATCACGCCGATCACCGGCGACTGGTCGAAGATCCGCGCCGACGGCGATGCGTGGCGCATGGTCGGCAACGCGATGAACGACGTCTCGTACAACCTGACCGACGCCGTCGGCAAGGTGCGCGACCACTGGGACGGCGACGCGGCCAAAGCCCACGAGCGCTACATCGCCCTGGGCTGGAAGGCCGCCCTGTTCGCCGAGATGGGCGTCGCCCAGCTCATCGCCAAGGGCTTCGACACCGTCGCGTCCGGCGCAGAGGCCCTGGGCAAGCAGGCCGCGCGGTTGCTCGACTACCTGGTCAACAAGCTGCTCGAGGCCGCGGCCACCGTCTGGATCCCCCTGGCCGGCTGGATCAAGGCCGCCGAGATGGTCTGGAACGCGTACCAGATCTACCGCCGCGTCATGGACATCATCGACACGGTCCAGAAGCTCATCTCGGACGTGAAGGCCCTGTTCGACGCCGTGGGCCGCGTCTTCTCGGCCATCGGCAAGCTGAAGGACGCCGACTCGCTGGCCGAGGCCATGAACGCCACCCAGGAGGTGGCGGAAGCGGGCCGCGACGTCCGCAACGCGGTCAACGACATCCACGACGACATGACGTCCATCAAGGACTCGGCGACCGAAATCGCGGACCGAGGCCGCGACATCGGCTCCCACGTCCGCGAGGTCTACACCCCGCCAGGCGGCGCCGACGGCACCAAACCGGCCGCCGTCACCGCCGTGGCACCCGGCGGCGCCCCGGTCTCCGCCCCGCCGCCCGTGCACGGCGGCCCCGACGCGCCCGCCACCCACACCGCCACCGCCGCGGGCCCCTCGGTGTCCGCACCGCCCACGCTCGGCTCCGGTTCCGGCGGCTCTGGTGGTGTGCCCACGGGTGGCGGTCACGGCGGTCCAGGCGGCGTGCCGACCGGCGGCCACGGCGCCCCACCGCCTCGCCCGGACACCACGCACACCGCAGGCGCGGCCCCGGCAGCCGCCCCACCGGCGCAGCACGCGACCCCGGTCGGCGGCGCGATGCCGATGGGCGCACCCCCGATGGCCGGTGGCGGCGGCGGTGACTCCACCCGCAGCTCCGGCTCGCGGCCGGGCTCGTCCGCGGGCTCGGCCTGGCCCACCTCCGGCTCCGGCACGCCGTCAGGCCAGGTCAAGCCACCGGCGAGCGGCCTCCCGACGCCTCCCGGACACACCGGCCTTCCGACGCCTCCCGGCTCCGGCGCGGGTTCCCGCCCAGGTGGCCTGCCCACGCCGCCGTCCGGCACGGGTTCGGGCTCGGCGCCGGGCACGGCGGGTTCGCACCCGACACCGGGTTCGTCGGGTTCGCACCCGACACCAGGCGCCGCCGGTTCGCACCCGACGCCGGGTTCTGCGGGTTCGCATCCGACGCCGGGCACCGCCGGATCGCACGCGACGCCGGGTTCCGGCTCAGGCAGCGGCCTGCCCACGCCTCCGAACTCGGGCGCCCACCCGACGCCGGGTGGTTCGGGCGGCCTGCCCACTCCTCCCGGCCACCCGAGTGCGAGCTCGGGCACGGCGACGGCTCCCGCGCCCTCAGGCACGGGCAGCGGCCTCCCGACCCCGCCCGGACATGCGACCCCGAACTCCGGTGGCACCTTGCCGTCGCCTCCCGGACACGAGAGCCCGAGCAGCGGCGGTGGTTTGCCGTCGCCGCCCGGACACCCGACGCCGAGTTCTGGCGGCGGTCTTCCCTCGCCCCCTGGACACCCGAGCCCGAGCGCGGGTGGCGGCCTGCCGTCGCCTCCTGGGCACCCGAGCCCGAGCGCGGGCGGCGGCTTGCCTTCGCCTCCTGGACACGAGAGCCCGAGCAGCGGCGGTGGTTTGCCGTCGCCGCCCGGACACCCGAGCCCGAGCACGGGCGACCACTCGACGCCCAACGGTTCAGGCGGCTCGGCACCGCACGACCCGTCCACGCCGCGTCCCCACGAGGGCTCCACGTCGACCGAAACACGGCCGCACGACACCACACCCAACGGCGCGACGGACACCAAGCCGCACGACGCACCGGACGGCACCAAGCCGCACGACGCGGACGACAAGCCCCACGGCGACGACAAGCCCCACGGCGACGACAAGCCTCACGACGGCACGGGTCACGACGACAAGGCCCACGACACCGACACCAGCGACGCCGACGGCACCAAGCCGCACGACGACCACCCGGACACCACCCCGGCCGACCACCCCACCGAGCACGACACGGACCCGAAGCACGACTCCGACGCGCCCAGCGGCCACGACGGCCAAGGCGGCGACGGCAACGGCGGCGACGACACGCCCCGCTCGCCGAAGGGCCACGACCTCACCCCGGCCTTCGACCACGCGGCCATGGCGGCGTCGGGCGACGGCTACAAGCACCAGCTCGAGCAGATCCTGCCGACCGAGGCCGAGCGCGAGCGGTACGTCGAGCTGAGCAAGAAGCTGTCCACCGAGCTCAGCCCCAGCGAGGCCCAGCACGTGGCCGACGTCCGCAACCAGATCAAGGTGGGCTCCGGCGACCTCGTCACCAAGGTGCTGCACCAGAACGCGGTCGACGGCTACCTCAAGACCCACGAGGACCCCACCTCGGAGGCCGCGCGCCGGCAGGGGACGGTGGCCGGCAGCATCGCCAGGGCCGAGGACGTCCACGACATCAACACACCGATGGGGCTGCGGGAGGGCCTGGCGCTGGACGACAAGGGCGAGGGCTGGACGCCGATCAAGGACAAGGCCGACTCCGCGATGCAGCTCCGCTACCACATGACCGACGACCAGGCCAGGACCGCGACCATCCCCTACGGTGGTCCGGAGAAGTCGGATCGCGACTTCAGCCAGCCGCCGACGCCCGGCCAGGAGCACCGCGAGTACCAGAGCCAGCAGGAGAAGGCGCACTACGACGCGGCTGCCAAGCAGATGGCGGACGCCGGTGGTGCCGCCGAGCCGAAGCGGGGGCGGGACCCGTTCACCGGTACCGGGTCGACCGGTGGCGGTGTGCCGGAGTGGGTCGCCAAGCCCGCCGACCTGCCGGACCGCGCGGAGATCTGGGAGGTTCGGGACGGCAAGGAGCGCCTGCACGCCGTGTACGAGAAGGGGCTCGGCTGGTACCAGCTCAAGGAGGATGAGTCGGCGTGGTCACCCACACCCGTGAAGTGATCGAGTACCGGGGCGAGGTCTACTACGCGGGCACGGTCGAGGGGGACAGGATCTGGATCGTCAAGATCCCCGGTGAGACCTACTCGACCGACGAGGGCTTCGAGCACCGGCAGGAGCTGCGCCTCAAGCAGGTGCCGATCGCGGAGCTCGACGCGTGGTACCGCGACGAGATGACGGCCAAGTGGCATGGCCAGCCGTTTGTCGTGCATCCGAACCGCGACGGCACGATGGGCGCCGACTACGTCGGGCCGTCGCAGGTCTGGGCCGAGGACAACGGGCTGGAAGGCGACCCCTACAACGGCTTCCACAAGATCCTCGACGCCGACGAGCTCGAGGACGTGCAGGTCGACCGCACCGACTACCTGGCGCGGTGGAAGGAGAAGAACCCGGGATGAGCACCCCACAGGCCGTGCAGAAGGCGGCCGGCATCGGGCCGGAGACGATCCTGCAGAAGATCGTGCACCCCGCTGTCGCGCAGCTCCACCTGGGCAACGTCGTGGTTCCCGGCCGGTTCGAACCGCACCGCACCGCCGGGTTCGTGACGCGCGGTCAGGACTTCCCGCAGGGCACCGCCGACCAGTTCGCCGAAGTGTTCGGCGTGGACAAGGTCGAGGGCTGGCCGAAGGGGTCGCAGTACGTGCTGCGGTTCCTGGCGCACACCACGGCGCTCTTCGACACCAGCTTCGGCGGCCCCACGCTCGAGGGCGCGCAGAAGATGGGCACCACCCGCGTCTACCCCGTGCCGTTCACCGGCACCGGGTACACGCCCAGCGCCCAGCCGATCCCCGAGTACGTCATGGAGCTGACCGAGCTGCCCGCCGGCACCGAGCTGTGGCGGTTCGAGCCGAACGGGGACAGCAAGGCCGTGGGCAAGTACATCAACCGCCAGATCGGCTGGTACCCGATCGGCGACGTCGGCTTCGGGCCGGGGAGGTACTGGCAGGCCCCGGTCGCGCTGCGGCCGACCGTCCGGCGTGGACTGGTCGCGAACTACCGCGGCCAGAGCTTCGACGTCGACTTCGGCCCGCGGCCCGGTGTCCTGACGCTGCACCCGCTCGCCGGTCAGCCGGCACCGGAGGACTTCACCGAGGGCGTCCTGGAGGTCCCCGACGCCGCGGTGGAGGAGCTCGCGTACCTTCGCAAGCTCTGCACGTTCCGCGGCGCGGAGTTCGAGATCATCGGTATTCAGGGCGACCAGGCGGTCCTGCACTTCCTCGGCGAGAACTACGAGGTGGCGCAGCAGCTCGGACTGACCGAAGTGGACTTCCGGCAGTGGCGCGCGGTCGTCGGACGCGGCGAGCTCGGTGACGTCCGCGACGAGGTCAGGGCGATCCGGCGAGGCCTTTTCGGGAGCGAGAACTGATGACCACCCCCAACGACAGCTGGAAGTCGCCCGAGCTGCGGGCGGCAGAGGCGCAGGTCGACGCGCGCTTCAAGGAGGCGCAGGACCTGGCCAACCGGCTCAAGGACACGCCGCTGCCGCCGATCCCGCCCGTCGACTTCAAGGCGATCGCGCAGCAGGTGGAGCGGGCCGCGCAGGAGCGGGACGCGCCGGAGCAGCTCAAAGCGTTGAAGCGCAAGGTCGACGCGGGCGAGTTCACGTGGGAGGACGTCGTCTCCGGCAAGGCGGCCGGGGATCCCGACGTGCAGGCCATGCAGCAGGAGAACGTCAAGAAGATGAAGCAGGCGTTCCAGATGCTGCAGGAGGGCATGACGGCCGACGAGATCATGAACGCGCAGGGTCCGCGCAGAGGCCGGGGTGACGACGGCGACGAGAACGACCCGGACATCTTCGCGGAGGACAAGTGGTGATGACGGCCTGGCGGACACCGGACATCCTCGCGGCAGAGGACTTCCTGACGAGCGCCGTTGCCGAGGCGGACCGCGCGATGCGGTCCGCCCAGCAGAGCATCCGGGGCAAGGAGCCGTCCACTGAGGACATCCGCAGGGTGATGCAGTTCGCCAGGTCGAGCGACGCGTCACCGGCGATGCGCCAGCTGGCCGACCGCATCGCCCGCGGTGCCGGGCTCAGCTGGCGTCAGGTCCTCACCGGCGAGGCCGGCCACGATCCCCTTGTGCGCCAGGCACTCGAAGCCGACCGCGCGACGCTGGACGAGCTGATCAAGGGCGAGACGGCACCGCCTCCTCCGCCGCGCAGGCCCGCGCGGCGGGACGAGGACGAGCCGACCCAGTTCACCGAGGACGCGTGGTGACGCCCGTCAGTCGAGGAACAACCCGGCGCTGACCAGCAGAGCCCAGGCCAGCATCGCGAACCCGGTGAACTGCAGCACCGGGATCAGGTCGCGGCCGCCGCGCCCGGCCGCCACCCGGCGCACCGCGGGCAGCAACACCGGCGCCGCGAGGAACCCGAGCAACGCGAAGGGCACCCGCACGGTCATGCCGAGCGCGATCAGGAACGGCACAGCCACCAGCGCGAGGTACAGCCTGCGGGTGTCCTTGTCACCCAGCACGACGGCCAGGGTTCGCTTGCCCGACACCGCGTCCGTCGGGATGTCCCGCAGGTTGTTCGCCACCAGCACGGCGGCCGAGATCGACCCCATCGCGATGGACGCGCCGATGCCGATCCCGGTGATCTCGCCGGTCTGCACGTACAGCGTGCCGAGCACCGCGGCCGGTCCGAAGAACAGGAACACCGCGATCTCGCCGAGCCCCGCGTAGCCGTACGGACGCTTGCCGCCCGTGTAGAACCACGCTCCGGCAATGCACACGGCGCCGAACGCGATCATCCACCAGTGCCCGGACAGCGCCACCAGCGCGATGCCGGCCAGCGCACCGATGCCGAGCGAGATGAACGCGGCCAGCCGCACCTTCGCGGGCTCGGCGGCACCGGAACCGGTGAGGCGGAACGGCCCCACGCGGTTGTCGTCGGTGCCGCGGATGCCGTCGGAGTAGTCGTTGGCGTAGTTCACGCCGATCTGCAGTGCCACCGAGACGACGAGCGCCAGCACCGTGTAGAGCACGTTGAACTCGTCGATGTGGTGTGCCGCCGCCGCTCCCACGATCACGGGCGCGATCGAGTTCGGCAGGGTGCGCGGGCGGGTCCCCTGGATCCACTGGACGACTGAGGCCATGCCTCCATCCTCCGCTATGGCTACTGAGGACCCGCCAACGGGTGTATCAGCAGCTAGTCGCTCCGGAGACGCCCGCCACATAGGCCTTGGCGATGTGCTTGCCCGACGCGATCCGGTACCAGATGTTCGACGTGCCCTGGGTTCCGGTGACGGACTCGCCGGTGAGCTGGCAGGTGACCCTCACCTGGGCGTGGTTCGCGGCCAGGCCCACCTGTGCCGTGTCGGAGTTCGCGCCGCTGCGCACGTTCACCGTGCCGTTCGCCGCGGACGTGCGGACCGTCCCGACAGGACCGGAGCCGGTCCACAGGTACGTCACGGTCACCCACGAGTTCGTGGTGAGCTTGAGGCCGTCCCAGAACGTGCCGTCGGCCAGGTCGATGCCGGCCGGGTTCGCCACCTCGCGGCCGAACTGGTCCTTACCGCCGTTGTAGTTGTCCTGGTAGGCGGCCTGCGCCTCGGGCTTGCCCTGCGGCAGGTCCTTCCACATCTCCCGCGTGGAGGACGGGTTCCAGTAGTCGTCCTTGGTGTTCCACGGGCCGACGTCCCACACCGGCGCCCACTCGCAACGCCCGTTCGACGCGCAGATCTGCACGCTGTAGGTGCCGGAGTTGTTGGGCGCCAAGCCACGCCGCGACGGCAGCGCGACGAAGTGGTCGCGCGAACGGATCGTGTGGCCGTTCGCCGTCGTGCCGCCGACGAGACCCTCGCGCGTCGCGTAGACGCGGTACGAACGTCCAGCGGCAGCAACGGAAACGTCTTCCGAAGCGGCTGCCGGCGCCTGGGTGGCCGTCAGCTTCACGCGTGATGCTTTGCCACTGCTGAGAACAACGCGCGTCTGGACGGTGGAGGTGGTCACCGGCAACGTGGCCGGCGCCTCCAGCCACTCGGTCCACTGACCGTCCGGACGCAGACCGCGCACGTCCACGACGCCATCACCGGTCACCGCCGCCGTGACCTTGTTGGCGGGCTGAGCGAGTCTGTGCGGTTCCAGCTCGATCAGGCCCATCCGCGGGGAACCGCCCCACGAGACGAGCTTGTAGTTGAGGTCGGCTGACCACTCGTTGCCGGCCGCCTGGGCGGGGGACGCGAGTCCGACCACCAAGGCGGAGCCGACGACCAGCGGTAACAGGTAGCGCATGAGAAACCCCCATCGCCAGCGCGCACGGCTGGGTCCGTGCGCGTCGCGGCGAGAGTTGTCCTCAGCGGTAAAGGTTCACCTAAAAGAGTCGGCGACGGCCGTTCGGTCGACCTTTCCCGGTCCGCGCAGGGGCAGTTCCGAGACGAACCGCACCAGCTTCGGCACCGCCGCCCGGCCCACGGCCTCCAGGACCGCGGCCTTCAGCTCGTCGAGGGACGGCTCGTCGCCGCGCGCGACGACGGCCGCGGCCACGATCTGGCCCCACTCGTCGTCCGGCACGCCGGCGACGCACGCCTCCAGCACTCCCTCAACGGTCGCCAGAGCCCGTTCCACCAGCACCGGCGGCACCTTCTCGCCGCCCGTGACGATCACGTCGTCCGCGCGCCCGAGGACCTCCAGCCGCCCGTCGCGCAGCCGCCCGAGATCACCCGTGCGGAACCACTCGCCGAACGGGTCGGGGCTGCCCCGGTATCCCAGCGCCAGCACGGGACCGCTGATCTCGATCACGTCGTCGGTGCGCACCCGGACGTCCCGCAGCGGTTCGCCGTCGTACACACACCCACCGGCCGTCTCGCTCATGCCGTACGTGGTGACGACCTGAACGCCGAGCGCGCGTGCCTGCTGGAGGAGCTTCGGCGGGGTGGCGGCCCCGCCGATCAGCACGCCGTCGAACTGCCGCAGCGCCCACAGTCCCGGCCCCTCGCCCGCGACGAGCCGGGAGAGCTGCGTCGGTACCAGCGCCGTGTAGTGGCGTCCCGGCTGGGCGAGGACCGGCCGGGCGGCCTGCGCGAACCCCATGGCGCGGAAGCCCTTCGACATGTCGAGCACGCCGGGCGTGGTGCCGGCCACGATCGACCGCACCAGCACCTGGATGCCGGCGATGTGGCCGGTGGGCAGAGCCAGCAGCCACGTGCCGGGCCCGCCGAGCCGCTCGTGGGTCGCCTCCGCGGACGTCGTCAGCGCGGCGGCGTCGAGCAGCACGGTCTTCGGCTCGCCCGTCGACCCGGAGGTGGGCACGCCGAGCACGGCCCGCTTCTCCCAGCCGTCGAGCGGGCCGTCCACCAGTGGCTCACCGCCGGTGAGCGCCGCGCGCAGTTCGTCGAGCATGTCGGCTGCTCAGAAGTAGTACGGGTAGTTCGACCAGTCCGGGTCGCGCTTCTCCAGGAAGGCGTCGCGGCCCTCGACGGCCTCGTCGGTCATGTACGCGAGCCGGGTCGTCTCACCGGCGAACAGCTGCTGTCCCACCAGACCGTCATCGATCAGGTTGAACGCGTACTTGAGCATCCGCTGGGCGGTCGGCGACTTCCCGTTGATCTCACGGGCCCACTGCAGCGCCGTGGTCTCCAGCTCGGCGTGCGGCACGACGGCGTTGACCGCGCCCATCTTGTGCATGTCCTCTGCCGAGTACGTGCGGCCGAGGAAGAAGATCTCGCGCGCGAACTTCTGGCCGACCTGCCGGGCGAGGTACGCCGAGCCGTAGCCGCCGTCGAACGAGCCGACGTCCGCGTCGGTCTGCTTGAACTTCGCGTGCTCCTCGCTCGCGAGGGTGAGATCGCACACCACGTGCAGGCTGTGGCCACCGCCGGCGGCCCAGCCGTTCACGACCGCGATGACGACCTTCGGCATGAACCTGATCAGGCGCTGGCACTCCAGGATGTGCAGCCGTCCCGCGCGCGCCGGGTCCACCGTGTCGGCCGTCTCGCCGGACGCGTACTGGTAGCCGCTGCGCCCGCGAATGCGCTGGTCACCGCCACTGCAGAAGGCCCAGACGCCGTCCTTGGGGCTGGGGCCGTTGCCGGTCAGCAGCACGCAGCCGACGTCGGACGACATCCGCGCGTGGTCGAGCGCGCGGTACAGCTCGTCCACGGTGTGTGGCCGGAACGCGTTGCGCACCTCGGGGCGGTTGAACGCGATGCGGACCGTGCCCTGGTCGACGGCGCGGTGGTAGGTGATGTCGGTGAAGTCGAAGCCCTCGACGGGCTTCCACAGCGACGGGTCGAAGAGCTCCTGATCTGCCACGGTCTGAGACTCTAGGCGCATGAATCCGTCCACGGCGCAGGCGAGGGTGATCGTCGACGAACTGGTCCGCAACGGCGTGCGCCACGCCGTGCTGTGCCCCGGTTCGCGCAACGCCCCGCTGTCGTTCGCACTGCATCAGGCCGAACAGAAAGGCCTGCTCACGCTGCACGTGCGGATCGACGAGCGCACAGCGGGGTTCCTCGCGCTCGGACTGGCCAAGACGGGCACGCCCGCCGTCGTCACTTGCACGAGCGGCACGGCCGTGGCGAACCTGCACCCCGCGGTGATCGAGGCGCAGCTGACCGGTGTGCCGTTGATCGCGCTCACCGCCGACCGCCCGGTCGACCTCTACCGCACCGGCGCGAGCCAGACGATCAACCAGTACGACGTCCTCGGCCTCCCCACCCTGCACATGCCGGAGGGCGCCGACGAGCCGACCACGCGCTCGTTGATCTGCCGCGCGATCGCCACTCCCGGCCCGACGCACGTCAACGTGCCGTTCCGACCGCCGCTCACGCCTGATGACGCCTCATGGCCGTCCACCGACCGCTCGCCGTGGACGGTGACGGACCGCACGTTCACCGTCGAGACCAGACCGTCGGACCTGCCGTCCCGCACGCTGGTGCTGCTCGGCGACGACCACCCGGAGCGGCTGCGCAGGGCGTCGGAGCTCGGCTGGCCGGTGATCGCGGAACCGACCGCGCCGGGCGGGCTGCGGCACGGCTCGTTGCTGCTCAACGCGGGACTGCCGGAGCACCTCCAACCGGACGCGGTGCTCGTCGTCGGGCGCGTGACCCTCTCTCGTGGCCAGCAGACGCTGTTGAAGAACGCGCGGACCGTGCACGCCGTCGGTGACCAGGCGCAGTGGGCGGACGTGCAGTTCACCGCCACCCGCGCGTCGACCTGGCTGCCCGAACCGGTCTCGGTCGACGGCGAGTGGACGCAGGCGTGGCAGAGCGCGGTGAAGAACGTGAGCGCCGCCGTCGACGACCTGCTGGACGCCGAGCCGTGGCCGACCGGCCTGCACGTCGCGCGTGACCTCACCCAGGCGATGCCGTCGGGGTCGTTGCTGTTCGTCGGTTCGTCGAACCCGATTCGCGACGTGGACTTCGTGGGCGAACGCCGCCCGGACATCACCGTGCACGCCAACCGGGGCGCCGCGGGCATCGACGGAAGCGTGTCCACGGCCGTCGGTCTCGCCGTGAACCATCAGGGTCCTTCATACGCGCTGATGGGCGACCTGACGTTCCTGCACGACATCAACGGCCTGCTGGCCGACCACCGCCCGGACCTCACGATCGTCGTGCTCAACGACGACGGCGGTGGGATCTTTTCGTTGCTGGAACAAGGCGCACCGGAGTACGGCGGCAGTTTCGAAAGGATATTCGGCACTCCGCACGGGACTGATCTGACCGCTTTGTGCGCGGGCTACCGAATTCCACACTCCACAGTGGACGGACAGGAGGAGTTCCGTAGCGCACTTGCGCGGCCGAAGGGCCTCCGAGTGGTGGAAGTGCAGGCAAAACGAGCGGGACTGCGCGCGCTGCACCAACGTCTCAAGTCGACGGTGTCAATCATTTTCAGCAGGTAGGAAACCTACGTAAGTCGGTGGTTCCCACCTCGGCGTCTGGATAGCGTCCCGCGCATGTCGATCAGATCCAAGGCGACGGCCGCGGTCGCGTCCGCGGCCGCCATGACCCTTTTCGCGGGGACGGCGCTCGCGGCGTCTCCCGGAGCACCCGGCGCCGGTGACCCGTACTTCCCGAAGTACGGCAACGGCGGATACGACGTCTCCCACTACGACATCAGGCTCAACTACAACCCGAACGGCGACCAGCTGTCCGGCACCACGACGATCCTCGCCAAGGCCACCGAGGACCTCACGCAGTTCAACCTGGACTTCCTGCTCAAGGTGAAGTCGGTCAGGGTGAACAACGCGCCGGCCTCGTTCGTGTCCGACGACGGCGAGCTGACCCTCACCCCGCGCGGCGGCGTGCGCAAGGGCCAGGACCTGACCATCGTCGTCACCTACGCCGACACCCCGTCCACCGTGAAGGACCGCAACGGCTTCACGGCGTGGACCAAGACCCCCGACGGCGCCCTGGCCATCGGTGAGCCGGAGATCGCCTCCTGGTGGTTCCCGTCGAACGACCACCCGACCGACAAGGCCACCTTCGACGTCAACGTCGCCGTCCCGAACGGCGTCGAGGCGATCTCGAACGGCACCTTCGTGGGCCAGACCCGCCAGATCAACGGCTGGACCCGCTGGAACTGGCGCAGCACCAAGCCGCAGGCGACCTACCTGACGTTCCTGACGATCGGCCAGTTCGAGATCCGCCAGACGACCACGCCGTCCGGCCAGCCGTACGTCAACGCCTACTCCGAGCGCCTCGGCGAGAACGCCGACGCCGCCAAGGCGAGCCTCGAGCGCACGCCCGAGGTCATCGAGTTCCTGGCCGAGAACGTCGGCCCGTACCCGTTCGAGGCGCAGGGCGGCGTCGCCACCCCGAACCTGGGCTACGCGCTGGAGAACCAGACCCGCCCGGTCTACGACACGGCCTTCTTCCGCCGCGGCGCCAACACCTACGTGGTCGCCCACGAACTGGGCCACCAGTGGTTCGGCGACTCGGTGTCGGTGCACCACTGGCGCGACATCTGGCTGAACGAGGGCTTCGCCTCCTACATGGAGTGGCTCTGGTCAGAGCACATCGGTGAGGGCACGGCGCAGGAGAACTCCGACTTCACCTACGACCTGTACCCGGCCGACAGCCCGTTCTGGGACGTCCTGCCCGGCGACCCCGGTGCCGGCGCGGTGTTCGACGGCGCCGTCTACGACCGCGGCGCGCTCGCCGTCCACGCCCTGCGCGCGGCCGTCGGCGACGAGAAGTTCTTCCAGATCCTGAAGACGTGGACGGCGGAGAAGAAGTACTCCGACGCCACCATCGAGGAGTTCATCGCGGTGGCGGAGCGGGTGTCTGGTCAGCAGCTCGACGAGCTGTTCCAGACGTGGCTCTTCACCAAGGGCAAGCCGGCCCAGGCGCCCGGCCGCACGGCGGACGCGGCGGCCAGGACGCTGTCGGTCGACTCGGCTCCGGCCAAGGCGGCTGAGCCGAAGTCGCGCGCCAAGATCCAGCTGACGCACGAGCTGCTGGACGCGCACAAGTAACTGACACGTTTGCGACAAGGGGCCTTCCGGGTGGAAGGCCCCTTGTTCCGTTCAGAGGCCTTCCAACGCCTCCCGCATCGGCCGCATCTTGGCGTGCGCCTCCTGCACCTCGATGTCCGGATCGGAGTCCGCGACCAGCCCGCACCCGGCGAACAACCGCGCCGTCGAGCCGCTGATCTGCGCACACCGCAACGCGATCCCGAGCTCGCCGTCACCGTTCCCGTCGATCCACCCCACGGGCCCCGCGTACCGCCCGCGGTCCATCCCCTCCAGCTGACCGATCAACGTAGTCGCGTCCAGCCGTGGCGTCCCACCAACCGCGGCCGTGGGATGCACGGCCGAGCCGAGGTGCAGCAACGACACCGACGACTCGAGGGTGCCGATCACGTCGCTGGACAGGTGCGACACGTTGGGCAGCCGCAGAACCGAAGGTCCCTCGACTGACATCGTTGTGCAGAAGGGACGCAACGTCTCCGCGAGAGAAGTGATCGCGTAGTCGTGCTCTTCGAGGTTCTTCTCCGACGCCATCAACGCCGACGCGAGCTCTTCGTCCGACACGCCGTCGTGCGGCCAGGTCGTGCCGGCCAGCACACGCGAGTCGACGACCGCGCCGGTGCGACGCAGCAGCAGTTCGGGCGTGGCGCCCACCAGGCCGTCCACCGCGTACGCCCAGCACTCCGGGTAGCGCCGGGCCAGGCCCTGCAGCACGAACCGCTGGTCGAGGCGCTTGTCCGTCACGGCCACCAGGTCGTGCGCGAGCACCACCTTGTCCAGTTCGCCGCCCCGCATGCGCGCCACGGCCTCGCGGACCGCCTCGCGGTACTGCGTGACCGGCAGCTGGCCGTTCGCGTACCGGACGGTCGAGGGGCGTGACAAGGGCGCGATCTCGGGATCGGTGTCCCCCGCGCCGATCGTGGTGATCCACTGCTGGCCGTTGCGGCGGCCGACCACGACCTCGGGGACGATCAGCACCGAGTCGCCCGGCGAGTCCGCGAAGGCCATCGAGATGAACGCGACCGGGCCGCTGCCCGGAACGCCCAGTTCGTCGTCTACGTCCAGGTGCGCGCAGAACTCCCGCCACCACTTGTCGGCCTGCGCGAACCGGTCTGGGCCGCTGACCTCGAGCCGTGCTGCCTCGCCCCAGCCGACCAGGCCGGACCCGTCGCGCACCCAGGCGAGCGCGTGCTCCGGGTCTGGCAGCAGTCCGAGCAGGTCACCGGCGGTGTCCCGCCTCGACCGGACGCGGATCCGCTGCCCTGCTCGCGATGTCGGTGCTGAGGTCACGCTCCGACTGTATGGACCTCAACCTGAAAGCGCGGCATCCGCCCGGCTCTAGACTTCTCAGTTGTGGTGGAGGACGCAGTGACCAAGCCGCCGCTCGGCGTACGCGTCCGCCGTGCGGTCAGTCGTGTTCTGCTCGTCGTCGGTGGGGTGGTCACGCTCGTGTGCGTGCTGCTGCCCATCGCCTGCTGGCGCGACGACGTGGCGATTGAGCGGCACATGGGGCAGGCGGTCGCGCAGGTCGACTCCGTCGCTTTCAACAGGACGGTTGTGCGCTACGCCACACCGGACGGTCGGGTGTTCATCCCGTCGCAGGGCGTGCTGTACCCGTCCGGTCTCAACGTCGGCGACAACGTGCGGGTCGAGTACGACCAGACGAACCCGGAACTCACGCGGGTGGCAGGGCGCAGCGCCGTCCTGAGCCTGTTGCCCGTGGGGACGTTCCTCGTGGCCGTCTGGATCGTCATCGCCGCGGTTGTGACAGTTCTACGCAGATTCGGCACTCAGGTGTAACATCGGTGCATGGCGGATGACCTGGAGCTGCGCTTCGAGCGCACCGTGCAGGCCGACGCGCGCATCGAGCCGCGCGACTGGATGCCCGACGGCTACCGCAAGACCCTGATCAGGCAGATCGCCCAGCACGCCCACTCCGAGATCATCGGGATGCAGCCGGAGGGCAACTGGATCTCGCGCGCGCCCTCGCTGCGGCGCAAGGCGATCCTGCTGGCCAAGGTGCAGGACGAGGCCGGCCACGGCCTGTACCTGTACTCGGCGACCGAGACGCTCGGCGCCGACCGCGAGGACCTGACGCTCAAGCTCATCGAGGGGCGCCAGAAGTACTCCTCGATCTTCAACTACCCGACGCTGACGTTCGCCGACGTCGGCGTGATCGGCTGGCTCGTCGACGGCGCCGCGATCTGCAACCAGGTGCCGCTCTGCCGCACGTCCTACGGGCCGTACGCGCGCGCCATGATCCGCATCTGCAAGGAAGAGTCGTTCCACCAGCGTCAGGGCTACGAGCTGCTCATGACGATGATGCGCGGCACCCAGCAGCAGCGCGACATGGTGCAGGACGCGGTGAACCGGTGGTGGTGGCCCGCGCTGATGATGTTCGGCCCGCCGGACTCCGAGTCCACGAACACCGAGCAGTCGATGGCGTGGCGGATCAAGCGCGACACCAACGACGAGCTGCGGCAGAAGTTCGTGAACATGAGCGTGCCGCAGGCCGAGAAGCTCGGCGTGACGTTCCCCGATCCCGACCTCAAGTGGAACGAAGAGCGCGGGCAGTACGACTTCGGCTCGCCGGACTGGGACGAGTTCTGGCAGGTCGTGAAGGGGGGTGGCGTCTGCAACGCGCAGCGCATCGCCCACCGCCGCAAGGCCCACGAGGACGGGGCCTGGGTCCGTGAGGCCGCTGCCGCCCACGCCGCCAAGCAGGCCGTTGCGAAGGAAGGTGCCGCGTGAGCACGTCTTGGCCGCTGTGGGAAGTGTTCGTGCGCGGCAAGCGCGGCCTGAACCACGTGCACGTCGGTTCGCTGCACGCGCCGGACGCGGAGATGGCGCTGCGCAACGCCCGTGACGTCTACACGCGCCGCAACGAGGGCGTGTCGATCTGGGTGGTGCCCGCGGCCGCGATCACGGCTTCGTCGCCCGACGAGAAGGATCCGTTCTTCTCGCCGTCCGGGGACAAGGTCTACCGGCACCCGACGTTCTACTCGATTCCCGAGGACGTGCCGCACCTATGAGCTTCGACAACGCTTACGAGTCGCTCCTCGGCCACGAGGACTCGCACTGGGCGTTCGGGACGGGCTTCTCCGAGGCGCTGTCCGGCGTGAACCGCGAGTTCCCGGCGGGAGTCGATCGCGACGACATCGCCACGTACTGCCTGATGCTCGGCGACGACGCGTTGATCTTCTCGCAGCGGCTCTCGGAGTGGTGCTCGCGCGCTCCGGAACTGGAAGAGGACATCGCGCTCGCCAACATCGCGCTCGACCTGCTGGGCCAGGCCCGCATGCTGCTCACGCGCGCCGGCGAGGTGCTCGGGAAGTCCGAGGACGACCTGGCCTACCTGCGCGACGAACGCGAGTTCCGCAACGTGCACCTGGCCGAGATCGACTGCGGTCCCGGCCCCGGCGGCGACTTCGGCACGACCATCGCGCGGCTGCTGGTGTTCTCGTCGTGGCGGCTCGCCCTCTTCTCACGCCTGCGTGGCTCGGCTGACCCCGTGCTCGCCGCTGTCGCCGAGAAGGGCCTGAAGGAGCTGGCGTACCACCGCGACCACGCCGCGCAGTGGACGGTCCGGCTCGGCGACGGCACCGACGAGTCGCACCGTCGCATGCAGGCCGGTCTTGAGCGTGTCTGGCCGTTCGTGGACGAGCTCTTCGCCACGCACCCCGTCGAAGCGCGCCTAGCGGGCGTCGCGGTCGACCCGGCGTCGCTGAAGTCCGAAGTGGACGGTGTGCTGGAGGCGGTGTTCTCCGCCGCAGGGCTTTCGCGACCCGCTGACACTCGCGCCGCACGCGTCGCGGGCATGGCGGGCCGCGACGGCGTGCACACCGAGGCCATGGGCTACCTGCTCGCCGAGATGCAGCACCTGCACCGCTCGCTGCCGGGAGCGGTCTGGTGACGACGGCACTGGAGATCGCGTCGGCCGTGCGGGACCCGGAGCTCCCGGTCCTCACGCTGGCGGACCTCGGCGTGCTCCGCGATGTGTCCGAAGAGGACGGTCGCGTCGTCGTCACCATCACCCCGACCTACTCCGGCTGCCCCGCGATCGACGAGATGGGCGCCGACCTGCGCCGTTCGTTGCTCGCCGCGGGTTTTGCCGAGGTCGAGGTGCGCCTGTCGCTCTCCCCGGCCTGGACGACCGACTGGATCAGCGCCGAGGGCCGCTCGAAACTGGCCGCGGCGGGCATCGCGCCCCCGTCCAGGATCGGCCCGTCCGTCGCTGGCCCGGTGCCGCTGAACCTGGTGCCGCCGTCCCGTCAGGTCGCCTGCCCGCAGTGCGGCTCGCCCAACACGTCGGAGATTTCCCGTTTCGGGTCGACCGCGTGCAAGGCCCTGCGCCGCTGCAACGCATGCTCCGAACCGTTCGAGCACGTCAAGGAGATCTAGTTGTCGCGCCGAGCCGCCTTCCACAAGCTGACGGTCGCCCGCGTCGACCGCCTCTGCGACGACGCCGTGGCCGTCACCTTCGACGTGCCGCCGGACCTCTCCGAGGAGTTCGCCTTCGCCGCGGGCCAGTACCTGACCCTGCGCCAGGGCGACGAACGCCGCTCGTACTCGATCTGCGCCCCCTCCGGCGCCGCCCCGCGAATCGGCGTGCGCCGCGTGGACGGCGGCCAGTTCTCCACCTGGCTGGTCGACCGCGTGGCCCCCGGCGACGTGGTCGAGGTCCTGCCCCCGCTGGGCAAGTTCACCCCGACCGGCACCGCCATCCACCACGGCTTCGTGGTGGCGGGCTCCGGCATCACCCCGGCCCTGTCGATTGCCGCGACGGTCCTCGCCACCGGCGCCCGCGTGACGCTGCTCTACGGCAACCGCCGCACCGACACGGTGATGTTCGCCGACGAGCTGGCCGACCTGAAGGACCGCTACCCGGCCACGTTCCAGCTGATCCACGTCCTGTCCCGCGAACCGCGCGACGTGGACCTGTTCACCGGCCGCCTCGACGCCGCGAAGCTGACGGCCCTGTTCGACACCGTCGTCCCGTTCGACGGCATCGACGAATGGTGGCTCTGCGGCCCCTACGAGATGGTCCAGGACGCCACCGCCGTACTGCGCGACCGCGGCGTGCCCGCCGACCACGTGCACCACGAACTCTTCTACGTAGACGAGCCCCCGCCCCCACCGCGCCGCACCGAGGCCGTGGTGGAGTCCGCCGCGTCCGTGACGGTCGTGCTGGACGGCAAGTCGACCACCCTGCCCCTGCCCGCCGACGAGCCGATCCTGGACGCGGCCCAGCGGGTCCGCGCCGACCTGCCCTTCGCGTGCAAGGGCGGGGTGTGCGGCACGTGCCGGGCGCTGGTCACCGAGGGCTCGGTCGAGATGCGGCGCAACTACGCGCTCGACGAAGCCGAGGTGGCGGCCGGGTTCGTGCTTACCTGCCAGGCGTTGCCGACCAGCGAGTGCGTGACCGTCGACTTCGACGCCTGATCGGAGTAGCCCGTTACTCCTTTGAGACCATATGGTCCATGTGGCACGGATTTCTCGACGAGTCGCGGCGCGCTCAGGGCTGCGTCGGCTGGTGAAACCCGGCCAACGTCGTGTGCACTTCTGACGACATCCCTGCCCGCCAGCTGTGTCTGGCTGCCGCGGCGACGTGGCTCCACGAGGTCGGAGTCACTCGGCTGGCGATCGAGAGCTGTGCACACCAGCTCGACCAGTGCCCAGAAAGCGCGAAACCCGGCAACCGACCGTCCGGACGGTGAACCGGGTCCACTTCCGGCTCCTACTGGAACCGGCGGTACAACCGTAGCACCACAGGAAAATCCCGCAGGAATTTCCTCCACGTGGCACGATCACTGGCCATGGGGGTTGTCGTCCGCTCAGCGCTCTGGGGCCTAGGCATCGGCTCGCTGCTCATGGCCGCCTTCGTGACGATGATCGAGCTGGCGAGCACGACCGAGTCCACGTCCTCGACCTTCGTCACGATCACCGCGATCCTGATCTTCGCGCTGCTCTTCGGCGGCATCCCCGGCACCGTGATCGGCACGGCCGTGGGCTTCATCCGCCGCTCACTCCACCGCCCGAGGTACCCCAGGCCGGTGCCCCCGCCCATCCCGCAGCAGCCCTACGACATGTGGTCCGAGCTGGTGGAACGCTGCGCCGAGTCGACCAGACGAGTCGCCGCGGCCGTCCAGACCGTCCCCAGGTCACCCGCCAAGGACTGGCTCGCGCGGATCAGCGAGCAGCTCACCAGGGAGCTCGACGACGTGCGCGGCATCGCGCAGCTCGGCAGGGCCCTGGGCGCGGTCGACCGGCAGCACCCGGTGTACCAGCGGCTGCTCAAGGCCGCGCACGACTTCCACCAGTTCGAGAACGAGGTCGGCAGGGTCGCCCTGCAGATGTTCGACCACCCCGAGCTGGACGAGGCGCGCACCCACCTCGAGGTGCTCGAGAAGCAGCTCCCTCAGCTGTCGACCTGAAGCGCCGACTGCCACCAGCCCAGCACCTCGTCCGCGGCATCGGGCGCGGCCACCAGCAGCCCGTCGACAGGCAGTTGAGCGCCCTCGCCGCGTCTGTCCAGCACCACCGCACCGGACTCGACGGCCAACGACACGGCCCCCGCCACGTCCCACTCGTGGTAGCCGTGCAGCACCGCGGCGGCGACGTGGCCCAGTGCCACCTGGGCCACGGCCAGGCACTTCGAGCCCAGGACGCGGACGCCCGTGCCGGCGATCGCGGCCGTCGAGATGAACTCGCCCATGCCCGGCCACGGACCGGTGCGCGTCATCTCCGTGCACACCACCAGGGAGTCGCCCTGGCGTTCGGACAGGCGGATCGGGGTGCCGTTCGCGCGCATGCCGCGGCCTCGGGCGGCGGCGTAGATCTGGGAGCGGTACGGGTCGGCCACCACGCCGACGACCGGGCCCCAGCGGTCCACCAGGGCCAGGCTGTAGGCGCACCAGGGCATGCCGGCCGTGTAGTTCGCGGTGCCGTCGACCGGGTCCACGACCCAGCGGAACTCGGAGTCGTCCGGCACGTCCACGTCGGAGTTCTCGCAGAAGACCGGGATCGACGGGAACTCCGCGGTCAGCACGCGGCGGGTGTGGCGTTCCAGGGTGCGGTCGGTGTCGGTCACCCAGTCGAAGGGCGACTCGTCGGAGTCGGGACGCACGCCGCGGCCGGCGGTGGCCATGATGACGTCCGAGGCGTCGTTCGCCAGGCGACCGGCCACTTCCAGCGCGATGGACACCAGTCCGGGGTCGGCCGGGTGCGCGGGACGGGACGACAAGACGGTCATGCTGGCCTAGTTTCACCGCGTCGGGTGACCGGCAGCCGACGCGAAGATGACGAATCGACGATCACCTGGCCACGACGCGAGGTGTTCTGACCGCGTCAAATTTCGTGTCACGCGGACTTCATGCTGGCACCCCAGGGTGTCATCTGTGCGCGTAGCGATCGTGACCGAGAGCTTCCTGCCTCAGGTGAACGGGGTGACCAACTCCGTTCTCCGGGTGCTGGAGCACCTGCGGCGTGGTGGCCACCAGGCTCTGGTGGTCGCGCCCGGTGCCGGCGCCGACGAACACCACGGCACGCCCGTCGTCAGAGTTTCCGCGGTCGACGTGCCCATGGTGACCAGCCTGCCCATCGGTGTCCCCAGCCCGCGGGTGCTGCACGCGCTGGCCGAGTTCCAGCCGGACGTCGTGCACCTCGCGTCGCCGTTCGTGCTGGGCGCGTACGGGCTCAGAGCCGCGCGCAAGATCGACGTCCCGACCGTCGCGGTCTACCAGACCGACGTGGCCGGGTTCGCCGGCAACTACGGCCTCGGGCTCACCAAGCGGGCGGCGTGGCGGTGGACGAAACGCCTGCACACGCTGGCCGACCGCACGCTGGCGCCGTCCAGCTCGGCGGTCGAGGCGCTGGAGCAGCACGGGGTGCCGCGCGTGCACCGGTGGGGCCGCGGCGTCGACATCGACCTCTTCCGCCCGCGCACCAGGCACAACGACGAGCTGACCGTGGGCTACGTCGGACGCCTCGCGCCGGAGAAGCAGGTGCACCGGCTCAAGGAGATCCACGACCTGCCCGGCGTGAAGCTGCGGGTCGTCGGTGACGGGCCCGACCGCGAGCAGCTCGAACGCGATCTGCCGAACGCGGAGTTCCTCGGCTTCCGCACCGGTGAGGCGCTCGCCGAGGCGTACGCGTCGCTCGACGTCTTCGTCCACACCGGACCGCACGAGACGTTCTGCCAGGCCGTGCAGGAGGCGCTCGCGACCGGGCTGCCGGTGCTCGCGCCGAACGCGGGCGGCCCGCGCGACCTGGTTGCGCACGGCAAGACCGGGTACCTCTTCGAGGACGACATCGCGCAGTACGTGGACCTGCTGCGCGACCCGCTGCGGCGCAAGCGGTTCGGGCTCGCTGCTCGCAAGTCGGTGCTCAATCGCACCTGGCCGGCGATCTGCGACGAGCTGATGGGCCACTACGCCGCGGTGATCGGACTCACCCACCAGGCGGCGGCTTGAGGATCGTTCAGCTGGCCAACTTCTACGGACCGAAGTCGGGCGGCCTGCGCACGGCGTTGCACCACCTCGGCACGGGCTACGTGCAGGCGGGCCACGAGGTGGTGCTCGTCGTGCCGGGCGACCACCGCGCGGACGAGGTGCTGCCCGGCGGCGTCCGGCGCATCACGCTGCCCGCGGTGAAGATCCCGTACACCGGCGGCTACCGCGTCGTGGACCCGTGGCGCGTCAAGGCGTTGATGGAACACCTCAGGCCGGACAGGCTGGAGGTGTCGGACCGCCTGACGTTGCGCGGCATGGGGTCGTGGGCCGGCGAACGGGACATCCCGAACGTCGTGATCTCCCACGAACGCCTCGACCGCCTGCTGCAGTTCGTGCTGCCGGAAAGCCCGGCGGTGAAAGCCGCCGACTGGGCCAACCGCCGCATGGCCGCCTCCTACGACACGGTGGTGTGCACGACGGCTTTCGCGCGCGAGGAGTTCGACCGCATCGGCGCCCGCAACGTCACCCAGGTGCCGCTCGGCGTCGACCTCACCACCTTCACCCCGCGCCGCCACTCCGCCGACCTGCGCCGGGATCTGTTGCAGGGCGAGGAGAAGCTGCTCATCCACTGTGGACGGTTGTCGCCGGAGAAGCACGTGGAACGCTCCGTCGACACGCTGGCCGAACTCCACGAGCAGGGCCACTCGGCCCGGCTGGTGATCGCCGGTGACGGCCCGCGCCGGGCGTTCCTGGAGAAGCGCGCGAACGGCCTGCCGGTGACGTTCCTCGGCTTCGTGAAGTCACGGCTCGACGTCGCCTCGCTGCTCGCCTCCGCCGACCTCTCCCTCGCGCCCGGCCCGCACGAGACGTTCGGACTGGCCGCGCTGGAGGCCCTCGCCAGCGGCACGCCGGTCGTCGTCAGCCAGAGCAGCGCGCTGAAGGAGATCGTCCGGCCGTCCTGCGGCGCGGCCGTCGACGACCACGCCGCGGCGTTCGCGACCGCTGCCCGGCACCTGCTGGAAAGCGGCTCGCGGGAGGCCGCGCGGGCACGGGCGGAGGAGTACCCCTGGCAGGCCGCGGTGGACGGCATGCTGACAGCTCTGAAGGTGCCCTGAAGATGATCTCAGCGGTCCTGACCTAGTCTCTTGTTCATGTCGCGAGCCGGCTTGGACAAGAACCCCCGCGAGGTCGCCGAGATGTTCGACGGCGTGGCCAAGGGCTACGACCGCACGAACTCGGTCATGACGCTGGGCTTCGACCGCCGCTGGCGGGAGTGGAGCAGGCGCGTCCTCGACGCCCGTCCCGGCGAGAAGGTCCTCGACCTCGCCGCGGGCACGGCCGTGTCCACGGTCGAGTACGCCGCGTCCGGCGCCTGGTGCGTTGCCGCCGACTTCTCCGTCGGCATGCTCGCCTCCGGTGCCCACCGCCGCGTCCCGAAGGTGGCGGCCGACGCCCTGCGCCTGCCCTTCAAGGACGACTCCTTCGACGCCGTCACGGTGTCCTTCGGCATCCGCAACTTCAACGACACGGTCCTCGCCCTGAAGGAGATGGCCCGCGTCACGAAGCCCGGCGGCCGCATGGTGATCTGCGAGGTCTCCACCCCGGTGTGGAAGCCGTTCCGCTTCGTCTACATGCGCTACCTGCTCAAGCTCCTGCCGTTCATCGCGAAGTTCGTGTCGTCGAACCCGGTCGCCTACTCCTACCTGGCCGAGTCCATGGCCACCTGGCCCGACCAGCGCGCGCTCGGCGAGCTGATCGCCAAGGCGGGCTGGGAGGACGTGGCCTGGTTCAACCTGACCGGCGGCATGGTGGCCCTGCACCGCGCGACCAAGCCGAAGCCGAAGGCCGAGCCGGAAGAGGCCTGATCGGCCGGACGGTGGAGCCGAACGAGGCACCCCCGCAACCGCCCTCCCCGCCGCACGGTCGAGGGTGCCGAGGCAGCTGCCCAGGGCGATCCCGGCTTCATCGGCAGAACCGCGGGCATCGGGCATCGGGCTGCGGATCTGCGCGAGCGCCTGGCGGCCCTGGTCTCAGCGAGCGCCGGTTAGAGTCGCGAGTGAGGTGTGACCGGTACACGAGGGAGTCTGGATGAGCAGGCGCGGGATCAACGAGGACGCCGACGTCATCGTGGTGGGGGCGGGACCGGCGGGCTCGACCGCGGCGACCTACCTGGCCAGGGCAGGCCTCGACGTGCTGCTGCTGGAGAAGAGCTCCTTCCCCAGGGAGAAGGTCTGCGGCGACGGCCTGACCCCGCGCGGCGTCAAGCAGCTGATCGACCTCGGCATCGACACCCGCGAGGAGAACGGCTGGCTGCACAACAAGGGGCTGCGGGTCGTCGGCGGTGGCGTCACGCTGGAGCTCGACTGGCCGGAGCTGGCCACGTTCCCCAACTACGGCGTGGTCCGCCCGCGCATGGACTTCGACGAGATGCTCGCGAACACGGCCAAACAAGCCGGCGCGCGCATGCACGAGAACACCACCGTCACCAAGGCGATCATCGAGAACGGCCGGGTCGTCGGCGTCGAAGCCAAGCAGGGACCGGAGAAGAACCCGGTCACCTACCGCGCGCCGATCACGGTCGCGTGCGACGGCGTCAGCGCACGACTCGCGATCAGCGCGGGTCTGCAGAAGGACGACAACAAGCCGATGGGCGTCGCGGTCCGCCGTTACTACGCGAGCCCGCGCACCAAGGACGACTACCTCGAGTCGCACCTCGAGCTGTGGGCGCCGGACGGCCAGCTGCTGCCCGGCTACGGCTGGATTTTCGGCATGGGCGACGGCAGCGTCAACGTCGGCCTCGGCATCCTCAGCACGTCGAAGGCCTACGGCACGACGGACTACCGCGCGCTCCTGCGCAGCTGGCTCGACGGCACGCCGGAGGAGTGGGGCTTCCGCGAGGAGAACGCGACGAGCCGCATCGGCGGCGCCGCGCTGCCGATGGGCCTCAACCGCAAGCCGCACTACAAGAACGGCCTCGTGCTCGTCGGCGACGCCGGCGGCATGGTCAACCCGTTCAACGGCGAGGGCATCGGCTACGCCATGGAGTCGGCCAAGATCGCGTCCGAAAGTGTCGTCCAGGCCCTCGCTCGGACCGGCGTCAACCGTGAACACGCGCTGCACGGCTACCCGGTGCGCATCGAACAGGCGCTCGGCAGTTACTACCGGCTCGGGAACGTCTTCTCGAAGCTCATCGGGAACCCGACGGTCATGCGGACCGCAACGAAGTACGGAATGCCGCGAAAGCGCCTGATGAAACTCGTGCTCAAGCTACTTGCGGGCCTCTACGACCCCAAGGACGGCGACGCAATGGACCGCCTGATCGTGGCCGCCACGAAGCTCGCGCCGACGGCGTAAATTACTCCGAATAGGTGACGGCACCGGCTCAATACGAGCCGGTGCCGTTTCGCATGTGTCCGTCAAGTTAAAGCCCCAGGTCAGACCCTGTGATCCAGGTCATTTACAGGCGTTCTACACTGGCGAGCGACCTTGTGAATCACTTCACAACAGTGTGAACAGGCTTGTGAACTGTTTCACAAGCGTTTGTTAGGTTCGCCTAACAAACGGGTTGTTGAACTACACCCTTAGGGTGCGCCTCGACCGCGAGGAAAGGACGACGGAGCGTGCTTGACCCTTACCTCCCCCTCGTATTGATGTTCGCGCTCGCCGGGGCGTTCGCACTCTTCTCGGTGACCGCAGCGCCCTACATCGGACCCCGCCGCTACAACAGGGCGAAGCTCGACGCGTACGAGTGCGGCATCGAGCCGAGCCCGCAGCCGGTCGTGGGTGGCGGGCGCATGCCGGTCGCCTACTACCTGACGGCGATGCTCTTCATCTTGTTCGACATCGAAATGGTCTTCCTCTACCCGTTCGCCGTCGCTGCCGACAAGCTCGGCCTGTTCGGGCTGGTGGAGATCGTCCTGTTCGTCGCCACGGTCGGCTTCGCGTACGTCTACGTGTGGCGTCGCGGCGGCCTCGACTGGAACTGAGGAAGTCATGGGTCTCGAGGAGAAGCTCCCGAACGGCATCCTGCTGGCCAGCGTCGAGAAGCTGGTCAACTGGACCCGCAAGTCCTCGCTGTGGCCTGCCACCTTCGGCCTGGCCTGCTGCGCCATCGAGATGATGACGACGGGTGGTCCGCGCTACGACCTCGCCCGGTTCGGCATGGAGGTCTTCCGCGCGTCACCGCGCCAGGCCGACCTGATGATCGTCGCGGGCCGCGTCACCAACAAGATGGCGCCGGTGCTGAGGCAGATCTACGACCAGATGCCCGAGCCGCGCTGGGTGCTGGCGATGGGTGTGTGCGCCAGCAGCGGCGGCATGTTCAACAACTACGCGGTGGTGCAGGGCGTCGACCACGTCGTGCCCGTCGACATGTACCTGCCGGGCTGCCCGCCGCGGCCGGAGATGCTGATGGACGCGATCCTCAAGATCCACGCCAAGATCATGGACGAGCCGCTGAACGCCGTGCGCGCCAAGGCACTCGCCGAGTCGGGCCACCGCACCGAACTCATCCCGTCCTCCGAGCGTTTTGCGAGGAAGAAGTGACCGAGCCAGGGGGAGAGCACTCCAGCGCCGACCGCGCTGTCGAGGGCCTCGAGAAGACGAACGGCGCAGAGGCCAAAGCGCCGATCTTCGCGGGCAAGGAGCGCAAGGGCCTCTTCGGCGTCTCCGGCTCCGGCGACACGTCGGGCTTCGGCGGTCTGCGCCTGCCCGCGCACGTGGCCGCGCCCGCGGAGCGCCCGTTCGGCGGCTGGTTCGACGAGGTCGCCGACGAGCTGTTCGCCGCGATCAGCGACAAGGGCCTGCCCGCCGACACCGTGCAGCAGGTGACCGTCGACCGCGGCGAGATCACCTTCTACCTCAAGCCGGAGACGTTGCTGGAGGTCGCGCGCATCTGCCGCGACACCCCGTCGCTGCGCTTCGAGCTGTGCAGCTCGGTGTCCGGGGTGGACTACGGCGCCGGCGTGCCGCAGCGCCTGCACTCGGTGGTGCACCTGACGTCCATGACCTACCGGCGCCGCATCCGGCTCGAGGTCGCGGTCGACGTCGAGAGCCCGCACGTGCCGAGCCTCGTCGAGGTCTACCCGACGGCGGACTGGCAGGAGCGCGAGGCCTGGGACATGTTCGGGATCATCTACGACGGTCACCCCGGACTGACCCGCATCCTCATGCCGGACGACTGGGACGGACACCCCCAGCGCAAGGACTACCCGCTGGGCGGCATCCCGGTGGAGTACAAGGGCGCGGAGATTCCTCCGCCGGACCAGAGGCGGTCGTACTCATGACCGAGCGACTTTCCGACGTGACCACCGGAACCGACACCAGCGCGACCGGCAGGGACAGCGCGGACGACACCCGCACCGAGGTCGCGGAGTCCCGCAGGACCACGGAGGGCACCGTCTACACGGTGACCGGCGGCGACTGGGACGAGGTGCTCGCGGACGCGGTCCACGACGAGCGCATCGTCATGAACCTCGGCCCGCAGCACCCGTCGACGCACGGCGTGCTCCGGCTGGTCCTGGAGCTCGAGGGCGAGACGGTCACCCACGCCCGCAGCGTCATCGGCTACCTGCACACGGGTATCGAGAAGAACTGCGAGTACCGGACCTGGGTCCAGGGCGTCACGTTCATCACGCGCACGGACTACCTGGCGCCGCTGCACCACGAAGCGGCGTACTGCATGGGCGTCGAGAAGCTGCTCGGCATCACGGTTCCCGAGCGCGCGCAGGCGGTCCGCGTGCTGCTGATGGAGCTCAACCGGATCAGCTCGCACCTCGTCGCCCTCGCCACCGGCGGCATGGAGCTCGGAGCGCTGACCGGCATGACCTCCGGCTTCCGCGAGCGCGAGGAGGTGCTGCACCTGCTGGAGCACCTCACCGGTCTGCGCATGAACCACGCGTTCATCCGGCCCGGCGGCCTCGCGCAGGACCTGCCGGTGGACGCGGTCGAGAAGATCAACTCGTTCGTCAAGATCATGGAAAAGCGGCTGCCGGACTACGACAAGCTGCTCACCGGTCAGCCGATCTGGCGCAACCGCCTCGCGGGCGTGGGCTACCTGCCCGTCGACGCGTGCATCGCGCTCGGCATCACCGGCCCGATCCTGCGTTCCGCCGGCCTGGCGTGGGACCTGCGCAAGATCGAGCCGTACAGCGGCTACGAGAACTACGAGTTCGACGTGCCGACCTCGAACGCGGCGGACTGCTTCGCGCGGTACCTGCTGCGGCTGGAGGAGATGCACCAGTCGCTGCGGATCATCAAGCAGGTCGTGAAGAGCCTGCCGACCGGTCCGGTGATGGTGGAGGACGCCAAGATCGCGTGGCCCGCGCAGCTCACGATCGGCAGCGACGGCATGGGCAACTCGCTCGAGCACGTCCGCAAGATCATGGGCCAGTCCATGGAGTCCCTGATCCACCACTTCAAGCTGGTGACCGAGGGCTTCAAGGTCCCGGCGGGCCAGGTGTACGTGCCGATCGAGTCGCCGCGCGGCGAGCTGGGCTACCACCTCGTCTCCGACGGCGGCACCCGCCCGATGCGCGTGCACCTGCGCGAACCCAGCTTCGTGAACCTCCAGTCGATGCCCGCGATGTGCGAGGGCGGCATGGTCGCCGACGTGATCGCCGCCGTCGCCTCGATCGACCCGGTGATGGGTGGTTGCGACCGATGACGCATGCCAAGGAAGAAACCGTGTTCGACCAGTCCACTGTGGACAAGGCGCAGGCGATCATCGCCCGCTACCCGCAGTCCCGCAGTGCGCTGCTGCCGATGCTGCACCTGGTGCAGTCGGTCGAGGGCTACGTGAGCCAGGAGGGCATCCGGTTCTGCGCCGGTCAGCTCGACCTGACCGAGGCCGAGGTCAGCGCGGTCGCGACGTTCTACACGATGTACAAGCGCCGCCCGTGCGGCGAGCACCTGGTCAGCGTGTGCACGAACACGCTGTGCGCGGCGCTTGGCGGCGACGACATCTACGCCACCCTCAAGAGCCACCTCGGGGTCGGCCACGAGGAGACCGCGGGCGAGCCGGGCACGCCGGGCTCGATCACGCTGGAGCACGCCGAGTGCCTCGCCGCGTGCGACCTCGGCCCGGTTCTCCAGGTGAACTACGAGTTCTACGACAATCAGACGCCCGACAAGGCGCTGCAGCTCGTGAAGGCACTGCAGAACGGGGAGCGCCCTGCCCCGACCCGCGGTGCCCCGCTCACCGACTTCAAGCAGGCCGAGCTCCAGCTCGCCGGGTTCTTCGAGGGTCGCGACGCCGACCTCGACGGCCCGTCGGCGGCGCC
The DNA here is from genome assembly GCF_014648475.1 of Lentzea flava. Taxonomy (GTDB): domain Bacteria; phylum Actinomycetota; class Actinomycetes; order Mycobacteriales; family Pseudonocardiaceae; genus Lentzea; species Lentzea flava. The sequence goes on from NZ_BMRE01000006.1 coordinate 182,377, forward strand.
GGAGACGTTGCGCGGAGCCAAGATCGCGCAGGAACGCGGCTGGGACGCCCCTGCGGTGCCCAGCAACGTCGAGTTCCCGCCGATCCCGGAAAAGAAGTAGGGACGACATGGTTGACCCGCTGACTCCCGTTCTCACCAAGCGCTGGACCGAGCCCAGGTCCTGGACCATCGAGACCTACGAGCGCACCGGTGGCTACACCGCCCTGCCCAAGGCGCTGAAGGCCCACCCGGACCAGCTCATCCAGCAGTGCAAGGACTCCGGGCTGCGCGGCCGCGGCGGCGCGGGCTTCCCCACCGGCATGAAGTGGGGCTTCATCCCGCAGGGCGACGGCAAGCCGCACTACCTCGTCATCAACGCCGACGAGGGCGAGCCGGGCACCTGCAAGGACATCCCGCTGATGATGGCGGACCCGCACTCGCTGATCGAGGGCGTGATCATCACGTCGTACGCGATCCGCGCGAACTTCGCGGCGATCTACGTCCGCGGTGAGGTTCTGCACTGCATCCGCCGCCTCAACGCGGCGGTGCGCGAGGCGTACGCCAAGGGCTACCTGGGCAAGGACATCCTCGGCAGCGGGTTCGACCTCGACGTCGTGGTGCACGCCGGCGCCGGCGCGTACATCTGCGGTGAGGAGACGGCGCTGCTCGACTCGCTGGAGGGCCGTCGCGGCCAGCCGCGGCTCAAGCCTCCGTTCCCCGCGACCTCGGGCCTCTACGCGTCGCCCACCGTGGTGAACAACGTCGAGACGATCGCGTCGGTTCCCTTCATCGTCAACGGTGGCGCGGACTGGTTCCGCGAGATGGGCCGCGACCGCTCACCCGGTCCGAAGATCTTCTCGCTGTCCGGCCACGTCACGAACCCCGGCCAGTACGAGGCGCCGATGGGCACCACGCTGCGCCAGCTGCTGGACCTGGCCGGCGGCATGAAGGACGGCATCCCGCTGAAGTTCTGGACGCCGGGTGGCTCGTCCACCCCGCTGTTCACCGCGGACCACCTCGACGTGCCGCTGGACTTCGAGGGCGCGGCCGAGGCGGGCTCGATGCTCGGCACGACCGCGATCCAGATCTTCAACGAGACCGTGTCCGTGCCGTGGGCCGTCCTGAAGTGGACGGAGTTCTACAAGCACGAGTCGTGCGGCAAGTGCACGCCGTGCCGCGAGGGCACGTACTGGCTCGTGCAGATCCTGCAGCGGATGGTGCGGGGCGAGGGCACGGCGAGCGACATCGACACGTTGCTCGACGTCTGCGACAACATCCTCGGCCGCTCGTTCTGCGCGCTCGGTGACGGTGCCGTCAGCCCCATCACCAGTGGCATCAAGTACTTCAAGGACGAGTTCCTCGCGTTGTGCGACCAGAACTCCAAGGTCCTGGCTGGAGCGAACGCATGACCATCGCGCCTGACAAGTCCACCGAGCTGGTCGTGCCAGAGGGCCACGTCAAGCTCGTCATCGACGGTGTGGAAGTGGTTGCGCCCAAGGGTGAGCTGCTGATCCGCACGGCCGAGCGCCTCGGCACGGTCATCCCGCGCTTCTGCGACCACCCGCTGCTGGAGCCCGCCGGCGCCTGCCGCCAGTGCCTCGTCGAGGTCGAGATGGGCGGCCGGCCGATGCCGAAGCCGCAGGCCTCCTGCACGATGACGGTCGCGGACGGCATGGTCGTGAAGACCCAGCTGACCTCGCCGGTCGCGGACAAGGCCCAGCAGGGTGTGATGGAGCTGCTGCTCATCAACCACCCGCTGGACTGCCCGATCTGCGACAAGGGCGGCGAGTGCCCGCTGCAGAACCAGGCGATCGCGCACGGCCGCGCGGACTCCCGGTTCCACGAGCACAAGCGCACGTTCCCGAAGCCGATCAACATCTCCACGCAGGTGCTGCTCGACCGGGAGCGGTGCGTGCTCTGCCAGCGCTGCACCCGGTTCTCCGCGCAGATCGCCGGCGACCCGTTCATCGAGCTGCTGGAGCGCGGTGCGCAGCAGCAGATCGGTGTGGCGGCGGAGAAGCCGTTCCAGTCGTACTTCTCCGGCAACACCATCCAGATCTGCCCGGTCGGTGCTCTGACGAGCGCGCAGTACCGGTTCCGCGCCCGGCCGTTCGACCTCGTGTCGACGCCGAGCGTCTGCGAGCACTGCTCGTCCGGCTGCGCCGAGCGCACCGACTGGCGGCGCGGCAAGGTGCAGCGCAAGCTCGCCGGCGACGACCCGCAGGTCAACGAGGAGTGGATCTGCGACAAGGGCCGGTTCGCCTTCCGCTACGCCACGGCCGACGACCGCATCACGCGGCCGCTCGTGCGCGACGAGGAGACCGGTGAGCTGCGCGAGTCCTCGTGGACCGAGGCGCTGCAGGTCGCGGCGGCCGGTCTGACGGCGGCCAGGGACGCGAACGGCGTCGGCGTGCTGACCGGTGGCCGGCTGACCGTCGAGGACGCCTACGCGTACTCGAAGTTCGCCCGGATCGCGTTGCGCACCAACGACATCGACTTCCGCGCCCGGCCGCACAGCGCCGAGGAGCTGGAGTTCCTGTCGTCGACGACGGTCTTCACCAACCCGGACAACGGCGTCACGTTCCAGGGCATCGAGAAGGCACCGGCGGCTCTGCTGGTCGCGTTCGAGCCCGAGGAGGAAGCGCCGATCGTCTTCCTGCGCCTGCGCAAGGCCGCTCGCAAGGGCACGACGAAGGTCTTCCACCTCGGCCAGTTCACGACTCCGGCCGTGGAGAAGACGTTCGGCACGCTGCTCGCCTGCGTGCCCGGTGCCGAGGCCTCAGCGCTCAACGCGTTGCCGGAGCACGCTTCCGACGTCGTCGAGCTGCTGAGCAAGCCCGGTGCGGTGATCCTCGTCGGCGAGCGCGCCGCCGAGATCCCCGGTGCGTTCACCGCGGTCGCGAAGCTCGCGGAGCGCACCGGCGCCCAGGTCGCGTGGATTCCCCGCCGTGCCGGTGAGCGCGGTGCGCTCGCGGTCGGTGCCGTGCCGAACCTGCTGCCCGGTGGCCGCCACGTCACGAACACCGCCGCGCGCACCGAGGTCGAGCGGACCTGGGGCGTCGAGGAGGGCTCGCTCCCCGCGACGCCCGGCCGCGACACCAACGGCATCCTCGAGGCGATCGTGAACGGCCAGCTGTCCGGCCTGGTGGTCGGCGGCGTCGACCCCTACGACCTGCCCGACCCGGCGCTGGCCGAGAAGGCGTTGTCCGAGGCGAAGTTCATCGTGAGCCTCGAACTGCGGCCGAGTGCCGTCACCGCGAAGGCGAACGTCGTGCTCCCGATCGCCCCGGCGGTCGAGAAGTCCGGCAGCTACCTCAACTGGGAGGGCCGCCGCCGCGAGTTCGGCACGACCCTCGAAGGCACCGGCGCGCTGCCGGACTGCCGCGTGCTCGACACCCTCGCGGTGGAGATGGACGCGGACCTGTTCACGCAGACGCCCGCCGCCTCGGCCGCCGACCTGGCCCGCCTGGGCGAGGGCGCCCCGAGCGGTTCCTCGCTCAATGTCGCCCCGCCGCTCACCGGTCCCGCCGGTGCCGGCAAGGCCGTGCTCGCCACGTGGCACCGGCTGATCGGCAACGGCTCGCTGCAGGTCGACGAGCCGTACCTCGCCGGCACGGCCCGTCCGGTCGTCGCGAAGGTCGCCGAGGCCACCGCGCAGCAGTTCGGGCTGAAGTCCGGCGGCTACGTGACGGTCTCCACCGACCGCGGTGCGATCACGCTCCCGGTCGAGACCGACGACCTGCCCGAGGGCGTCATCTGGCTGCCCACCAACTCGGGTGACGTGACCGTGCGAGCCACGCTCGGCGCGGGCCACGGCTCGATCGTCTCCGTCAGCGGAGGGAAGTCATGACGAAGAACCTCGCAGCGGAGATCGGCGACACCGCCAAGCTCCTCGCGGACGACCCGATCTGGCTCATCCTGATCAAGGTCGTCGGGATCTTCGCGTTCCTGGTGGTCATGACCCTGTTCATGATCAACTGGGAGCGCAAGGTCGTCGCGCGCATGCAGCACCGTCCCGGCCCCAACCGGGTCGGCCCGAACGGCTGGCTGCAGTCGCTCGCGGACGGTCTGAAGCTCGCGTTCAAGGAGGACATCCGCCCGGTCCTCGCGGACAAGTGGGTGTTCTTCCTCGCCCCGGTGATCTCCTGCATCCCCGCGTTCCTCGCGTTCTCGGTGATCCCGCTCGCCGGCAAGGTGAGCATGTTCGGCCAGGAGACCTCGCTGCAGCTCGTCGACCTCCCGGTCGGCGTGCTGGTGGTGCTGGCCTGCTCCTCGCTCGGCGTCTACGGCATCGTGCTGTCCGGCTGGGCCTCCGGCTCGCCGTACCCGCTGCTCGGCGCCCTGCGCTCGGCCGCGCAGGTGATCTCCTACGAGATCGCGATGGGCCTGTCGATCGTCGCGGTGATCATGTTCACCGGCTCGATGTCGACGGGTGACATCGTGAACGCGCAGGCGAACCTGCTCGGCGGCGTCGTCCCCGGCTGGTTCGGCCTCCTGCTGTTCCCCAGCTTCGTGATCTACGTGGTGTCGATGGTCGGCGAGACCAACCGCGCGCCGTTCGACCTCCCCGAGGCCGAGTCGGAGCTGGTCGGTGGTTTCCACACCGAGTACAGCTCGCTGAAGTTCGCGCTGTTCTTCCTCGCCGAGTACGTCAACATGGTCACCGTCTCGGCGCTCGCGACCACGCTCTTCCTCGGCGGCTACCACGCCCCGTGGGGCGGCGAGTTCATGAACACCGGCTGGTGGGGCCTGCTCTGGTTCATCCTCAAGACGCTGGCGTTCCTGTTCCTCTTCATCTGGCTGCGCGGCACGCTTCCCCGCCTGCGCTACGACCAGTTCATGAAGCTGGGCTGGAAGGTGCTGGTCCCGACCAGCCTCGTCTGGATCATGGCCGTCGCGGTCATCCGCACCGGTGCCATCCAGCAGCTCTCCACGGCGCAGCGGCTCATCGCGCTCGGCGTGGTCGTCGGCCTGGTGCTGCTGGTCTCGTTCCTGTTGCCGGACAAGAAGGTCTCCGACACCAAGGGCGTGCCGCTCGCTGGATCGGGCTTCCCGGTGCCGCCGCTCGACCTCGCCGTCCCCAAGTCAGCGCCCAAGCGCAAGGTCAAGGTCGCCAACATCCCTGCGGAGAAGGCAGCCGTCACCACCGGTAAGGAGGCTGAGTAGGGATGTTCGAGTCCCTCAAAGGCTTCGGCGTCACCTTCGGCACCATGTTCAAGAAGGTGGTGACGGAGGAGTACCCCGAGGTCAAGAAGGTGACCGCGCCGCCGTTCCACGGCCGTCACCAGCTGAACAGGCACCCGGACGGGCTGGAGAAGTGCGTCGGTTGCGAGCTGTGCGCGTGGGCCTGCCCGGCGGACGCGATCTTCGTCGAGGGTGGCGACAACACCGAGGACGAGCGCTACTCGCCCGGTGAGCGCTACGGCAAGGACTACCAGATCAACTACCTGCGGTGCATCGGCTGCGGCCTGTGCATCGAGGCGTGCCCGACCCGTTCGCTCACGATGACGAACGAGTACGAGCTCGCCGACGACAACCGGCAGGACCTGATCTTCACGAAGGAGGACCTGCTCGCCCCGCTGCTGCCCGGCATGGAGCAGCCGCCGCACCCGATGCGGCTCGGCGACAACGAGCAGGACTACTACGTGAACGGCCCGCAGCTCGCGAAGGAGGCCGGGCAGTGAGCGTCCTGACCTTCCTGGCCCAGCAGCCGGAACCGGTGCAGCGCGTGGTCGACACCGTGACCACCGGCGAGGCCGTGGCGTTCTGGGTGCTCGGCCCGCTCGCACTGGCCGGCGCGCTCGGCATGCTCTTCGCCCGCAACGCGGTCCACTCCGCGCTGTGGCTCGTGGTCACCATGCTCAGCCTCGGTGTGCTGTACATGATCCAGCAGGCGCCGTTCCTCGGCTTCGTGCAGATCATCGTCTACACCGGCGCGATCATGATGCTGTTCCTGTTCGTGCTGATGATGGTCGGCCGCGACAGTTCGGACTCCGTGGTCGAAGTGATTCGCGGACAACGGCTCGCGGCCGCGTTGCTCGGCATCGGGTTCGCCGTCCTGATGGTCGGCTCCGTCGCCCGCGCGCTCACCTCGGTGCAGCCGAAGGGCCTGGCGGAGGCGAACACCACGAACGGCGGCAACGTCGGCAACATCGGCACGAAGCTCTTCACGGACTACCTCTTCCCGTTCGAGCTCACCTCGGCGCTGCTGATCGTCGCCGCACTCGGCGCGATGATCCTGGCCTTCGTCGGCAGGGACGGGAAGCCGGCGAAGAAGACGCAGAAGGAACTCGTCGAAGAGCGCTTCCAGTCCGGCAAGCGGGTCGGGTCCATCCCCGGTCCCGGCGTCTTCGCCACCGCCAACTCGGTGGCCACCCCCGCACTGCTGCCCGACGGCAGCGTGGCGGAGGAGTCGCTGTTCGAGCTCATCGAGGCGACCGACAAGTCCGCGTTGTCGGACGACGTCGCCGAGGTCGCGGGAACCGGTCACCAGCCGGACCCCCACGCGCTCAAGGGAAGTGAGTCGTGACTCCCACGTACTACCTGCTGCTGTCGGCACTGCTGTTCAGCATCGGCGCCGTCGGCGTTCTGGTGCGGCGCAACGCCATCGTGGTGTTCATGTGCGTCGAGCTCATGCTCAACGCGGTCAACCTGAGCCTCGTGACGTTCGCGCGGATCAACGGCTCGCTCGACGGTCAGGTGATGGCGTTCTTCGTGATGGTCGTCGCCGCGGCGGAGGTCGTCGTCGGCCTCGCGATCATCATGTCCATCTTCCGGACGCGTCGCTCGGCCTCGGTCGACGACTCGAACCTGCTGAAGTACTGAGGGGTCACCGGTGACGGAACCTGTTACCGCCAGCGGGATCGCGAGTCTCGCCTGGTTGTTGCTCGCGCTGCCCGCGTTCGGCGCGGCGGTGCTGCTGATCGCTGGCAAGCGCGCCGACAAGTGGGGCCACCTGCTCGGCTGCGCCACGATCCTCGGCGCGTTCGGCTACGGACTCGCACTGTTCTTCTCGACGCTCGGCATCTCGAACCCCGAGGAGCGGGTGCAGAACCTGCACCTGTTCAACTGGGTCGACATCAACGCGCTGACCGTCGAGTTCGGACTGCGGCTCGATCCGCTGTCGCTCACGTTCGTGCTGCTGATCACCGGTGTGGGCTCATTGATCCACATCTACTCGATCGGCTACATGGCGCACGAGGAGGGCAGGCGCAAGTTCTTCGCCTACCTGAACCTCTTCGTGTCGGCGATGCTCCTGCTGGTGCTGGGCAACGGCTTCGTGACCCTGTACTTCGGCTGGGAGGGCGTCGGTCTCGCCTCGTACCTGCTGATCGGCTGGTACCAGTACAAGCCGGAAGCGGCGTCGGCGGCCAAGAAGGCCTTCCTGATGAACCGCGTCGGTGACCTCGGTCTGGCCATCGCGATCTTCATGATGTTCAACCGGCTCGGGACCACGCAGTACACCGAGGTCTTCAGCCGCGTCAGCGAGTTCTCGTCCGCCGAGGTCCTCGCGATCACGCTGCTGCTGCTCCTGGGCGCCTGCGGCAAGTCAGGTCAGTTCCCGCTGCAGGCCTGGTTGCCCGACGCCATGGCCGGTCCGACCCCGGTGTCCGCACTGATCCACGCGGCAACGATGGTCACCGCGGGCGTCTACCTGATCGCCCGTGCGAACCCGCTCTACAACCTGAGCGCCGACGGCCGCCTGGTCGTGATGATCATCGGCGGCGTCACGCTGCTGATCGGGTGCATCATCGGTTGCGCCTACGACGACTTCAAGAAAGTCCTGGCGTACTCGACCGTTTCGCAGATCGGTTACATGATCCTCGCGGTGGGCCTCGGCCCGGTGGGTTACGCGCTCGGCATCATGCACCTGCTCACGCACGGCTTCTTCAAGGCCGGGCTCTTCCTCGGTGCCGGTTCGGTCATGCACGGCATGAACGACGAGGGCAACATCCGGCGGATGGGCGGACTGGCGAAGTACCTGCCGATCACGTTCGTCACCTGGACGCTCGGCTACCTCGCGCTGATCGGCATCCCGCCGTTCTCCGGCTACTTCTCGAAGGACGCCATCATCGCGGCGGCGTTCACCGCGGAGGGCTGGCGCGGGTACGTCTTCGGCGGTGTCGCGCTGCTCGGTGCCGCGCTGACCGCGTTCTACATGACGCGCCTGCTGATCCTCGTCTTCCTGGGCCAGCCCCGCTGGAAGGAACTGAAGTCCGAGGACGGCCGCGACTACCACCCGCACGAGTCGCCGCTGACGATGACCATCCCGATGATCATCCTCGCGGTCGGTTCCGTCGGCGCCGGTTGGTGGTTCTCCGCCAGTGGACGTCTCGCCGGCTGGCTGGAGCCGTCGCTGGGCGAGCTGAAGGAAGAGCACGGCATCCTCTCGCACGGCATGATCGGGATCCTCACGGTCGCGCTGTCGCTGGTGGGTGTCGGCCTCGCATGCCTGCTCTTCCTGCGCGGCAAGCAGCCCGTCGAGCGGCCGGTGCGCGTGTCGTTCCCGGTGCGCGCGGCTCGTGCGGACCTCTACGGCAACGCACTGAACGAGGCCCTGTTCGCGCGGCCGGGCACCTGGCTCACCCGCGCGCTGGTGTTCCTCGACCTGAAGGGCGTCGACGGTCTGGTCAACGGCACGGCGGCGCTGCTCGGCGGTAGCTCCGGCCGGTTGCGCAGGCTGCAGACCGGGTTCGTCCGCTCCTACGCACTGTCCATGCTGCTGGGCTCGATCTTCGTGCTCGGGGCGCTCCTGGTGGTGAGGTTCTCGTGACCTGGGTTCTGATCGCGCTGCTGGTCGTGCCGCTCGTCGGCGCGCTGGTGGTGACGTTCCTGCGCAAGGACGACACGAAGGCCAAGCTCGTCGCGTTCGGCTTCTCGATCGTCGAGCTGGTGCTCGCCGTCCTGCTGTGGACCGCCTACGACCCGGACGGCGACCGCATCCAGCTCGCCGCCGGCGTGGACTGGATCCCGGCGTTCGGCGTGCGGCTGTCGTTCGGCATCGACGGCATCGCGCTGGTGATGATCGCGGTCATCGCCCTGCTGATCCCGCTGGTGATCGGGGCAGGCTGGACGGAGAAGCTGCCTGCCGGTCGTTCCCAGGGCGGGTACCTCGCGCTGATCCTGGTGCAGGAGTCGGTGACGGTCGCGGTGTTCGCGGCCACCGACGTCTTCCTGTTCTACGTGCTGTTCGAGGTCATGCTGATCCCGATGTACTTCCTGATCGGCGGCTACGGCGGCGCGCGCAGGCAGTACGCGGCGGTCAAGTTCTTCCTCTACTCGTTCCTCGGCGGCCTGATCATGCTGGCCTCCGCGATCGGCGCCTACGCGATGGCGTCGGACGAGCTGGGCAAGGGCACGTTCGACTGGGCGACGCTCGTCACGGTCGTGCGCGACGCCGACCCGACGACGCAGACGTGGCTGTTCCTCGGCTTCTTCCTGGCGTTCGCGATCAAGGCGCCGCTCGTGCCGTTCCACACCTGGCTGCCCGACGCGGCCGCCGAGGCGCCGATCGGCGTCACGGTGATCGTCGTCGGCATCCTGGACAAGGTCGGCACGTTCGGCATGCTGCGCTACCTGCTGCCGATGTTCCCGACGGCGTCGAAGAACCTGGCGCCGTTCGTGCTCGTCCTCGCCGTCGCCGGTGTCCTCTACGGATCGCTGCTCGCCACGGGCCAGCGGGACATGAAGCGGTTCCTCGCCTACGTCTCGATCGCCCACTTCGGCTTCATCGCGCTCGGCATCTTCTCGTTCACGTCGCAGGCGGGCGTGGGCTCGGTGTCGTACATGCTCAACCACTCGATCTCGACCGGCATGCTGATCCTGGTGATCGGCATGGTGATCGCCCGCGGTGGTTCGTCGCAGATCTCCGACTACGGCGGCATGTCGAAGGTGGCGCCGCTGCTCGCCGGCATGCTGCTGATCTCGGGTCTGACCACCTTGTCGCTGCCGGGCACGAACTCGTTCGTCTCCGAGTTCCTGGTGCTGATCGGCTCGTTCCCGACGCAGCCGGTCTACACGATCCTCGCGACGGTCGGCATGGTGCTCGCGGCGCTCTACGTGCTGTGGCTCTACCAGCGGATGATGACCGGCCCGCTGCGCGGCGACGCCCTCGTGGCTGCTGCCGCTGGTCCGGGTGCCGTCGGCGACCCGGAGAAGAAGACCGCGATCGGCGACCTGAACAAGCGCGAGATCGCTGTTCTGGCCCCGCTCGTCGTCATCGTGCTGGCACTCGGGTTCTACCCGCAGCCGGTGCTCGACGTGATCACCCCGTCCGTCGGGGCGACGCTGACCGAGGTCGGCGTGACCGACCCGGTCTCCGCGCAGGAAGGCAAGTGACGTGAACCTCCTCGTCGCTCAGGCGCAGCAGATCGAGGCGCCGGAGATCGATTACGGCGCCATCGCGCCGGTGCTCATCGTGCTCGGCGCGGCGTGCATCAGCGTGTTGCTGGAAGCGTTGCTGCCCAAGCACCAGCGGTGGGCCGTGCAGCTCGTGCTGTCGCTCGTCACGCTGGTCGGCGCCACCGGCGCGTTGATCCTCTACGCGACCTCGGAGCGTCCCGCGCAGGGCATCGCGACGCTGGCGGGCGCGATCGCGGTCGACTCGCCGTCGCTGTTCCTGTGGGCCACGTTGCTGGTGCTGGCGTTCGGCTCGGTGTTGCTGATCGCCGACCGCTCGGTGGAGCCCGGCGGCGTGTTCGTGGCCCAGGCCGCGATCCGTCCCGGCACCATCCAGGACCGCGCGCAGGCGACGAAGACCGGCATGCAGACCGAGGTCTTCCCGCTCACGTTGTTCGCGCTCGGCGGCATGATGACGTTCGTCGCGTCGAACGACCTGCTGACCATGTTCATCGCGCTGGAAGTGCTGTCGCTGCCGCTGTACCTGCTGTGCGGCCTGGCTCGCCGCCGTCGCCTGCTCTCGCAGGAAGCGGCCGTGAAGTACTTCCTGCTGGGTGCGTTCGCCTCCGCGTTCTTCCTGTACGGCGTGGCTCTGCTGTACGGCTACGCGGGCTCGGTGAAGCTCTCGTCCATCGCCGCCGCGGCCGCCGGCACGGACCGCTCGGACACGCTGCTGTTCGCGGGCTTCGGCCTGCTGGTGGTGGGTCTGCTGTTCAAGGCGGCGGTCGGCCCGTTCCACGCCTGGACCCCGGACGTGTACCAGGGCGCGCCGACGCCGGTGACGGCGTTCATGGCCGCGTGCACCAAGGTCGCCGCGTTCGGCGGCATCCTGCGCGTGCTCACGGTGGCGTTCCAGAACACGCAGTGGGAGTGGCGCGGCGTGCTCTACGGCGTCGCGGTCGTGTCGATGGTGATCGGCGCGGTGCTGGGTCTCACCCAGACCGACGTGAAGCGCATGATCGCGTACTCCTCGGTGGCGCACGCGGGCTTCCTGCTGATCGGTTCGATCGCGCTGGTGCCGAACGGCGAGGGCGTGAGCGCGACCATGTTCTACCTGCTGGCGTACGGCTTCACCACGATCGCGGCGTTCGGCATCGTGTCGCTGGTCCGCAACTCCGACGGCGAGGCGACGCACCTGTCGCAGTGGGCGGGCCTCGCGAAGCGGTCGCCGGTCGTGGCGGGCGTGTTCACGTTCCTGCTGCTCGCGCTGGCAGGCATTCCGCTGACGTCCGGCTTCATCGGCAAGTTCGTCGTGTTCAGCGCGGCGATCGAGGCGGGCCTGACGCCGCTCGTGGTGATCGCCCTGGTGGCCTCGGCCGTCGCGGCGTTCTTCTACCTGCGGGTGATCGTGCTGATGTACTTCAGCGACCCGGCTCCGGACGGCCCGACCGTCAGCGTGCCGGGTGCGTTCACCACGATCGCGATCACGCTGGGCGCCGTCGTGACCCTGGTGCTCGGTTTGTGGCCCACGTTCGTGCTCGATTGGGCGGGTACCGGCACCTTCCTCAGCTAGGTGTACGTAGTCTGCTGGTGTGACCAGTAGCGAGCATGAGGGACCGGGGTTCGCGTTGGTGGACCCCGTGCTCACCGAGGTAGTCCAGGACGGCCTGGCCGAGGTGGAGCGCAACCTGCACGACGTCGTGCAGAGCGAGTTCCACCCGGTGACGGAAACCTCGCTTCACCTTGTGGAGGCGGGCGGAAAGCGGATCCGCCCGCTCTTCACACTGCTCGCATCGCAGTTCGGCGCCGACTGGGACCGGGACAAGGTCATCAAGGCTGCCACTGTGGTCGAGCTCACCCACCTCGCCACGCTCTACCACGACGACGTCATGGACGAGGCGACCATGCGACGTGGCGCGGTGTCCGCGAACGCCAAGTGGGACAACAGCATCGCGATCCTGACGGGCGACTTCCTGTTCGCCCACGCGTCACGGCTCGTCGCGGACCTGGGGACGGACGCGGCACGCATCATCGCGGAGACCTTCTCGGTCCTGGTGACCGGCCAGATGCGCGAGACCGTCGGCCCGCAGCCGGGTGAGGACCCGATCGCCCACTACCTGAAGGTGATCGAGGAGAAGACGGGCGTGCTGATCGCCACCGCGGCGCGGTTCGGCGGCATGTTCTCCGACGCCACCGACGAGCAGATCGACGCGTTGCGCGCGTACGCCGAGGTGATCGGGGCGGCGTTCCAGATCTCGGACGACGTGATCGACATCGCCTCCCCGTCGGTCGAGTCCGGCAAGACGCCGGGCACGGACCTGCGCGAGGGCGTGCGGACGCTGCCGATGCTCTACGCGCTCGCCGACCCGTCCGAGACGCGGCTCGCCGAGCTGCTGGCGGGGCCGATCACCGACGACGCGCTGGTGGACGAGGCTCTGACGTTGCTGCGTGCCTCGTCGGGCATGGACAAGGCGCGCGAGACCCTCGACGACTACGCGGACCGGGCCCGCACGGAGCTGGGCAAGCTGCCGCCGTGCGCCGCGCGGGACGCACTGGAGGAGCTCGCCACCTACGTGGTGGCGCGGTCCCGCTAGGGGTTACTCGACCGGCGCGAGCAACTGCTTGCGCCGGTTCCGCACCGCGTCGAACGTGAAGATCGCGAGGGCGAACCAGACGAGTGCGAACCCGATCCACCTGCTGGCGGGCATCGGTTCGTGCACGACGAACACGCCCCAGGCGAACTGCAGGATCGGCGCGAGGTACTGCAGCATGCCCATGGTGGTCAGCGGAATCCGTTGTGCGCCCGCACCGAACAGCAGCAGCGGGATCACCGTGATGATGCCGGTGCTCAGGATCATCAGCGTGTGGCCGGTGCCCGCGGTCGTGAAGGTGTTCGCGCTGCCGAGCGTGAGCAGGTAGATCAACGCGATCGGTGCGATGACGGCGCTCTCCGCGGTGAGGCTGGAGACGGCGTCGAGCGGCACCTTCTTCTTGAGCAGCCCGTAGATGCCGAAGGAACCGGCCAGGACCAGCGAGATCACCGGCATGCGCCCGTAGTCGATGGTGAGCACGATCACAGCGATGACGACCACGCCGATCGCGACGGTCTGCAGCAGCCGCAGCCGTTCCTTCAGGAAGATCATTCCCAGGGCCACGCTCACCAACGGCGTGATGAAGTAGCCGAGGGCCGACTCGACCACGTGCCGGGTGTTGACGGCGTAGATGTAGGTGCCCCAGTTGACCGTGATCAACACCGCCGCGGCGGTAACGATGAGCCAGCCTTTCCCTGATAACTCAAGGAAAGGACGCCACCGCCGGAGGATCGCGACGGCGATGGCGAGGGTGACGAACGACCAGACGATCCGGTGCGCGAGCACCTCGATCGGCTGGGCGGGCACGAGGAGTGGCCAGTAGGCCGGGAACAGGCCCCAGAGGACGTAGGCCAGTACGCCGTACGTGACCCCTCGCCCCTGGGTGTGAACTTCTGGCGAACTGATGGAAGAAGTCGTCAGAGGGGGCACAAAATCCCACTCTACGCTGGCGTTTCCACTGGTTATTTGCGCTGAACGGCGTAGTGACGGAGCATCATCAAAGGCACTGTAGTTTGGCCATGCTCACCCTTCCGAGTGAGTGGGGTCGGAGTGTGGTCGTAGAAGGGGCTTACCCGTGAATGTCTTCGGGCAGGTCTGGCTGTGGAGTCTGCTCGCGTTCGTCGCGGGAGTGCTGCTCACCTGGCTGGTGATGGTCCGACCAGCACGCAAGCAGGTCGCCGACCTCGAAGATCAACTTCTCGACGCCCGCCGGTCGGCAGCCCCGATCGCGGCGCCCGCTCCCGTCGACGACTTCGAGGTCGACGAGTGGGAGGACACACCGCCGCGGTCGCTGAGCGACGAGGTGCTGGCACCACCCGCACCCGCGCCCTACGTGGAGCCTCCCGCCTACTTCGGTGAGCCCGTGCAGGCTCCCGCTCCCGTCGCCGAGGAGCCCCCGGCCCAGGCCGAGGAAGAGCCGGTCGAGCAGGAGCCGGTCACCGCGGTCCGCCAGTACATGGAGGCCGACGAGGCGCAGCGCCGGTTCGAGGAGCAGCTGGCCGAGCAGAAGGCGCGCACCGACACCGAGGACGACCGCCCGCGCTCGCTGTTCGAGCGCCTCTCCCCGGAGTCCGCTCCGGAGGAGACCCCGGCTGAGATGACGACGGTCCTGCCGCGCTCCGGTCTCGAGGCCGCCGACTTCGACGACGAGCCGGAGCTCCCCGCGGAGCAGCCGTCGTTCGTGCCCACCGCGCAGCCGACCGCCGAGGTCGCGCCGCCCGCCCAGGAGCCGACCGCGCCGCCGGAGGTCGACGAGCACGTCGACGACTTCATCTACCAGCCGCGCGAGGTGTGGGCGGAGCAGGAGCAGGAGGCGTTCCTCGACGAGGCCGCCGAGCAGGAGGACGACGAGCCCGCCGGCACCCGCTCCGAGCAGACGACGTTCATCGCCGTCGAGGAGAGCTCCTGGCCCGCCAACGACCTCACCGGTGAGTACCAGGGCCTGCGCGACGAGATCTCCGGCCAGCTGGACGGGTTCGTCGAGCCGGAGGCGCCCGCCGAGCAGACCATGGTCGAGCCGCTCGACCTGGACGCGCCGCACGTCCGCAACGGCGTCTTCGAGACGACGCTGGCCGAGGAGCAGGGCTTCACCGAGCCGAAGCCGGAGCAGCCGCCCGCGCACGCCAGGCGCGAGCCGCTGGAGCCGGAGGACGCCGAGCCGGAGTCGTTCGACGCCGAGCCGCAGCCGTCGCACACCGAGGCCGAGTCGTCGCCGCACGGTGAACCGCAGCCGTCGCACACCGAGCCGCCGCTGTCGCGCACCGAGGTCGAGTCGTCGCCCCACGGCGAACCGCAGCCGTCGTTCCGCGCCGAGCCGCAGTCGCACCCCGAGCCGCAGCGTTCGTTCCGCGCCGAGCCGCAGCCGCAGTCACACCCCGAGCCGCAGCCGTCGTTCCACACCGAACCCGAGCGCAAGTCCCAGCCGGAGCCGGTCGGCTTCGTGCAGCCCTTCAGCACCCCCGGCGCCCCGCCGCCCGCGCCGTTCTCGGCGTTCGGCGCACCCGCGGAGACGCCGACGGAGACCACCGGGCGCCAGCCCCGTGCCGTCGCCGCCGCCTTCGACCACGCCGTGGAGACACCGCGCGTTCCCGCGGCGCCCGAACCCGTCGCCGACCGCCCCCGCTCGCTCTTCGAGCCGCTGCTCGACGCCGACGAGCCGCTGCCCCCGCTCGGCCAGACCCGTCAGCTCCCGGAGCCGACCGACGACCAGCCGTTCGTGCCGAAGTTCGTGCCGAGCGACGAGCCCCTGCTCGCCGCGCCGCCGGAGCCGGAGCCGGAGCCGGTCCAGACCGACCTGCCGCAGCGCGTGACCGAGGCGGGCCTGCCGATCCGCGAGGCCCGCCGCACGACCCAGCAGCGCCAGCAGAGCTTCGCGGCGTTCGCGGCCTTCGAGTCGCCGAAGCAGGAGGCCCCGCCCGCACCGCCCGCTCTTCCCACGCGTCCGCGCCCCGTCGGCTTCTCACCGTCCACGGGCGGCCGCCCCAACGGCGCCGCCGCGCCCGGCTCGTCGCGGTTCCAGCAGCCGGAGGGCTTCAACCCGCGTTCCCCGTTCGGCCCCGGCTCGGTGCTGCCGAAGTCGGACGGCCTCGCGCCGGCCGCGGACTTCGCGGTGAAGGCGACCCTGACCGGCCGCCGCTACTACACCGAGGGCTCCGCGAACTTCTCCGAGACCCGCGCCGACGTGTGGTTCCGCACCGAGGCCGACGCCGAGAAGGCAGGGTTCCGACCGGCCCCCTGACCTCAGAACATCGAAAAGGGCCCGCCAGCTGCGCGCTGGCGGGCCCTTTTCGATGTTCCGGGTCAGCCGACCACGGTCCAGGTGTCCTTGCCGTGCAACAGCTTGCTCAGGTCGGCGGCCTTCGCGGCCTTGGCCTCGCTGACCTGGGCCCGTGCGCCGTCGTCGTACGTCGGCCGGTCCGCCCGCCGGAACACACCGGTGACGGTGTGCGAGAGGTCCTGCGTCGACAGCCGCGAGAGCGCGAACGACAGGTTCAGGTCCGACGCGTCGTGGATCACGATGTCCGAAGCGTCCACGTCCGCCGACTTGGCCACCGCGAGCCCGAAGCCCTCGCGGATCACGCAGTACTCGCCCTCACGACCGAACCGGATCGGCTCGCCGTCGACCACGTTGATGATGCGGCGGGAAGCCTCGTCGGCGTCCTTGAGCACGTCGAACGCGCCGTCGTTGAAGATCGGGCAGTTCTGGTAGATCTCGACGAGCGCCGAACCGCGGTGCTCGGCCGCCTGGCGCAGCACCGAGGTGAGCCCCGCCTTGTCCGAGTCGATCGCGCGGCCGACGAACGACGCCTCCGCGCCCAGCGCCAGCGACACCGGGTTGAACGGGTGGTCGAGCGAGCCGAGCGGGGTCGACTTGGTGACCTTGCCTTCCTCGGAGGTCGGCGAGTACTGGCCCTTGGTGAGGCCGTAGATCCGGTTGTTGAACAGCAGGATCTTGAGGTTCACGTTGCGCCGCAACGTGTGGATCAGGTGATTGCCGCCGATGGACAGCGCGTCGCCGTCGCCGGTCACCACCCACACGCTCAGGTCCGGCCGCGCCACGGCGAGACCCGTGGCGATGGCGGGCGCACGGCCGTGAATGGAGTGCATGCCGTAGGTGTTCATGTAGTACGGGAAGCGGGACGAGCACCCGATGCCCGAGACGAACACGATGTTCTCGCGCTTGAGACCCAGCGACGGCAGGAACGACTGCACGGCGTTGAGCACCACGTAGTCGCCGCAGCCGGGGCACCAGCGGACTTCCTGGTCGGACTTGTAGTCCTTGGCCGTCTGCTTCTCGTCGGTCGTCGGAACTCCGGCCAGGCCGGGGATTCCGAGGTCGATCGCGGTCACGCCGACACCCCCTTGATCACGTCAGCGAGCACGTCCTGAAGCTCCTCCGCCTTGAACGGCAGGCCCTGCACCTTGGTGTACGACACGGCGTCCACCAGGTACTTCGCCCTCAACAGCAACGCCAGCTGGCCCAGGTTCATTTCCGGCACGACCACCTTGTCGTACTTCCGGAGCACCTCACCGAGGTTCTTCGGGAACGGGTTGAGGTGCCGCAGGTGCGCGTGCGCGACCGGCAGGCCCAGCTTGCGGACCCGGCGCGCCGCAGCGCCGATCGGGCCGTAGGACGAGCCCCAGCCGACGACGAGGACCTTGGCCTCGCCGCTCGGGTCGTCGACCACGACGTCGGGAACCTCGATGCCGTCGATCTTCGCCTGGCGCAGGCGGACCATCCGGTCGTGGTTCTCCGGGTCGTAGGAGATGTTGCCGGTGACGTCCTGCTTCTCCAGACCGCCGATGCGGTGCTGCAGACCGGGCGTGCCGGGCACGGCCCACGGACGGGCCAGCGTCTCCGGGTCGCGCGAGTACGGCTGGAACGTCTCCGGATCGGTCGCGAACTCGACGGTGAGGTCGGGCAGCGAGTCGACGTCCGGGATCAGCCACGGCTCGGAACCGTTCGCGACCGCGCCGTCGGAGAGGAACAGCACGGGCGTGCGGTACTTGAGCGCGATGCGGGCGGCGTCGAGCACGGCGTCGAAGCAGTCGGACGGCGACTGCGGCGCGACGATCGGCACCGGCGACTCGCCGTTGCGGCCGAACATCGCCTGCAGCAGGTCGGCCTGCTCGGTCTTCGTCGGCAGACCGGTGGACGGGCCACCGCGCTGCACGTCGATCACGAGCAGCGGCAGCTCGGTCATCACCGCGAGGCCGATGGTCTCCGACTTCAACGCGATGCCGGGACCCGACGTCGACGTCACGCCGAGCGCACCGCCGTAGGACGCGCCGAGCGCGATGCCGATGCCCGCGATCTCGTCCTCGGCCTGCACCGTGGTGATGTCGAAGTTCTTGTGCTTGCTCAGCTCGTGCAGGATGTCCGACGCGGGCGTGATCGGGTACGTGCCGAGCACGACGGGCAGCTTCGAGCGCTGCGCCGCCGCGACGATGCCGTACGCCGTGGCCGTGTTGCCGGTGATCTGGCGGTACGTGCCGACGTTGAGCTTGGCGGGCGCCACCTCGTAGGTGACGGCGAAGGCCTCGGTGGTCTCGCCGTAGTTCCAGCCGGCGCGGAACGCGAGGACGTTGGCCTCGGCGATGTCCGGCTTCTTGGCGAACTTCTCGCGCAGGAACCGTTCGGTGCCCTCGGTGGGCCGGTGGTACATCCACGAGAGGAGCCCCAGCGCGAACATGTTCTTCGCGCGCTCGGCGTCCTTCTTGCCGAGCCCGGTGTCCTCCAGCGCGCCGATGGTCAGCGTGGCCATGGCGACCTTGTGCACCTGGAACTTCGCGAGCGACTCGTCCTCGAGCGGGTTCGAGTCGTACCCGACCTTCGTCAGGTTCCGCTTGGTGAACTCGTCGGTGTTGACGATGAGGATGCCGCCGTCCGGCAGGTCGACGACGTTCGCCTTGAGCGCGGCCGGGTTCATCGCCACGAGCACGTCCGGGCGGTCGCCGGGCGTCAGGATGTCGTAGTCGGCGAAGTGGAGCTGGAACGACGAAACGCCGGGGAGGGTGCCCTGGGGCGCACGGATCTCGGCGGGGAAGTTGGGCTGCGTGGCGAGGTCGTTGCCGAACGCCGCCGCTTCCGACGTGAACCGGTCTCCGGTGAGCTGCATGCCGTCACCGGAGTCACCGGCGAAGCGGATCACGACGCGATCCAGCTTGCGGGTCTCAGTGCTCATTCCTACGCCGATACCTCTCTCCAAGGGTGGCTGTGCCCCACATCGAGGGTAGTCGCCAGGACCGCCTGCCAGACGGGCCGCGTACCACTGGGCGAGACAAACCGTCCCATCTGCCGCACTGGGTCCTCAACTAAACGGTAAGCACAGCACTACCAGCGGATACCCGAATGCGGCAGACGTCACCCTCGATACCTGTTACCCAAGGTAACACCTAACGCCCGCTGATCCGAGCCTTCATCGCGGCCAGCCTGGCAGCGAACTCTGGAGTGTCGATCGAAGCGACCTGTGGCAGCAGCTCGGTCTCGACCGCTTCCGCGTGGTCGTGCATTGCATCGGTCGCCCGCATCGTCGCCTTGATGGTCCGCACGAGTGCTGCTGGCGCCTCCGCAGCCGCCTTGGCCAGCTCTTTTGCTACTGCGAGTGGGTCTTCGGCCTTCGCGTACGCGAGACCTTTCTCGACCGCCTGGTCCGCGTCCAAGATCTGTCCGAAGAGCGTCATGGCGGTCGCGGTCTGCCGGTTGGTGATCTTCTGCAACATCCACGTCATGCCGCCGCCGGGGTGGATCCCGAGCTGGAGGAACCGGGCGTCGAACCGCGCTTTCGGCCCAGCGACCCTCAAGTCGGCCGCGAGCGCGAGGTTCAGTCCGGCGCCGACCGCAGCCCCGTTGACCGCCGCGATGGTGGGGATCGTGGCGTTGGCCACTGCCAGGAACCCTTTGTAGATGCTGCGGAGCCCTTCGTCCGTGGAGTTGCCGAGCTGCGTGAGGTCCGCACCGGCGCAGAAGGCGGGCGGCGCACCCGTGACGATCAGCGCGTTGGCCGTCTCTTCTGCTTCCGCGACCTTGTCCGCGAGCTCCTGCGACAGATCGATCGTCAGTGCGTTGCGCCGGTCGGGATCGTTGATCGTGATCACGGCGACGGAATCGTTGTGCTCCAGCAGAACCTCAGCCATGGCCCGGACTCTAGGGTGCCGGCGGCCGGTCCAGGAGCCGGGACAGCACGACCGTCGACACGGTCCGGTCGATGATCTCGACGGCCCGCAGCCGTTCGAGCGCCGTCTCCAGGTGGTGGATGTCGGCGGCCCTGAGGTGCACGATCGCGTCCGCCGCACCGGACACCGTGTAGGCGGCACTGACCTCCGCCATCGGCTCCAGCCGGTGCTGGATGTCGTGCGGTGCCACGTTCCCCTTGCAGTGCACCTCGACGAACGCCTCGGTACCCCACCCGAGCGCCTCCGGGTCCACGACGGCCGTGAACCCCCGCAGAACCCCGGTGTCCAGCAGCTTGTCCACCCGCCGCTTCACCGCGGGAGCGCTCAGCCCCACCTCTTTGCCGATCTCCGCGTAGCTGGATCGAGCGTTGGCCATGAGGCACGAAATGATTCGCTGGTCGATGCTGTCCACACGCAACATTCTGCCCTAGTTCACGCAATATCGCGGCGTTGTTCGAGGGTCCAGCAGACCTTTACATTTCGATCCATGACCGTATCCATCTCCGGGCCCGGCGAGCCGATCACGCTCGACATCGCGCAGCCCCTCGCGCCGACGCGCATGCCGACCACCCGTCGGTACCTCATGTGCCCGCCGACGTACTTCACGGTGGAGTACGCCATCAACCCGTGGATGGATCCGACCCAGCCCACCAGCACAACGCTGGCAGTGGAGCAGTGGACGGCCCTGAAGGAGACCTACGAGCGCCTCGGCCACGAGGTCAACGTGATCGACCCGGTCCCAGGCCTCCCGGACATGGTCTTCTCGGCCAACAGCGGCACCGTCATCGACGGGCGAGTCCTGGGCTCCCGCTTCCGCGCCGAACAGCGCGCAGCCGAAGCCGACCACTTCCGCCGCTGGTTCCTCAGCGCCGGCTACAACTCCGTGGTCATGCCCACCGCCGTGAACGAGGCCGAGGGCGACTTCACCTGGACGGGCTCCCTCCTGCTGGCCGGCACGGGCTTCCGCACCGACCCCCACGCCCACGCAGAGGCGCAGGAGGTCCTGGGCGTCCCGGTCGTCTCCCTGCAACTGGTGGACCCGCGCTTCTACCACCTCGACGTGGCCCTGTTCATGCTCGACGACCAGTCCCCAACCCCCCTGGTCGCCTACTACCCGGAGGCCTTCTCGCCGGGCTCCCAGCAGGTCCTGAAGAGGCTCTTCCCGGACGCCGTGATCGCCAACGACGACGACGCGGTCTGCCTGGGCCTGAACGCGGTGTCCGACGGCAAGCACGTCGTGATGCCCCTCGAAGCCACCCACCTCGCCGAGCAGGTGGCGCGCCGCGGCTTCGAGCCGGTGCTGGTGGACATCTCGGAACTGCGCAAGTCGGGCGGCGGCCCGAAGTGCTGCACGATGGAACTGCGCGGCTGACCTCGCCCACGCAGTGCCGTTCCGTTGTTCCAGCGTGAAGGCCCGATATGCCGGTTGACCTGCTCCGATGCTGCCAACGACGTCAGCGCCGCAGGTCACCGTCTGTCGCTACTGCGTCGGTCTGCCACGGCTCACGGAACATGCACGGAACAAGAAACGCCCCGAGCAAGATCATTGCTCGGGGCGTTCTCATATGAGCCTACCTGTCAAAACGCTTCTCACTCGGCATCGCCGTCGTCCTCCTGGAGCTGCCCGCCCATCGCCTGGAATGGCTTCGATCTCGTGAACGACCGCTCAGCGGCATAGCGGGCGGGTTGCCCCTGCAAAACCATTGGTGAATCGGCTTGCTCCGCTGATGTACTGATGTGCCACCGTGAGTCTGCCTCGTGACGGAGGTATTAGTTGTGACGGGTTATGACGCGCTTGCCGAGGTGTACGAGTGGCTCATCTCCGATGCGAAGCTGGCTCCGGCCGAGTTCGCTGCGTCGTTCGATGATGTCCTCAGTCTCCTGCCGTCGAACGCCCACGTCCTCGATTGTTCGTGCGGAACCGGACAGCTGGCGGTTGGCCTCGCCGGTCGTGGCATCCAGGTTGTCGCAACCGACGCCAGCGAAGCGATGGTTCGTCGGACTGCGGAGTTGTCTCAGGAGTTCGGGGCATCCGTCCGGGCCGTGCGAGCGAGCTGGGAAGAGTTGCCCGACCATTTCGAGGACGGCACGTTCGACATGGTGTTCTGCGTCGGTAACTCGCTTCACCATGCCGCGGGCGCGACAGGCAGGCGTGCTGCTCTGGAGTCGATGTCACGGCTCTTGCGCCGTGGCGGGCGCTTGGTGCTCACCTCCCGCACGTGGGAACTCGTGAGGGCCAGAGGTTCCCGGCTGGACATCAGTGACCGACTCGTCCGCCGGAACGGTCGCGATGCCGTCGTGGTCTACCGCTGGGAGATCGCGCCGCATTGGGAGGAGGAGCACCACATCGAGATTGCGATCGCCCAGATTGATGCGACTGGGTTGGTTCTTGTCCGCTCGGAACTGCTGTCCTGCTGGCCCTACCGGTACGAGGAACTCGAAGTCGAGCTGCACCGGGTCGGACTTCGGACGGAAGTGAGCACGTTCGATCTCGAGGCCGAGAACTACATGGTGGTGGCGAGCAAGGTGTAGACAGGCCCCGTCAACGACGCCGAGGGCCTTTGTCGTTTCCCGGCCACGCCCCAACCCAGCTCAATACGATCAACCGTCGTGAGCTTCCACTACGAGGTCGTCTTCTCCACGTTCCTGCGCGACAACACCCCACCGGACGTCCTGGACGAGCTGCGCTACCACCTCGGCCTCACCGAAAACCGGCCACAACACCTGGTGATCGACTACGACTTCCCGGTCATGCAGCCGGACGAGGACAGCTACCTCCCCGGCGGCGACCACGTGGCGCTGCGCCGGCAGTACCGCGGCCACAACGCCCAGGGCGAGCACCACGCCTGGGGTCTGCACGCGCGGCTGTACTGGCTGGACGACCACTGGGCCGAGATCTGGTGGCAGGTCGTCTCGCTGCTGGCCCCGCACGTGGAGGACGACGGCTACGCGGGCCACTTCCGCGAGGAGAACGACGAACGTCCCACCTCGCTGATCATCGTGGACGGCGAGCCGAGTCTGGGGCAGCCGTAGACACGTCGGGCCGCGCGCGGGCTGCCTTTTCGCTTAACCTCGCGAGGGTGCCCAACGTTCTCGTGATCGGATTCGATCCGCACACCATCCCCGGCTTCGACCCCGCACCCGTCGCCGCCGGCATCGAGCGAAGCAGCAGGACGTTCGCCGAGCTGGGGCTCGCAGAAGACCTCTTCCTGATCGACTTCGCCGAGCTCGGCGGCCCGGCCGAAACCAAGCTCGTCGAGAAGCTCCGGCAACGGCAGTACGACGCGGTGGTTGTCGGCGGCGGCATTCGCAAGGGACCTGGGCTGCTCGAGCTCTTCCAGACCGTGGTCAACCTGGTCCACTGGCACCAGCCGGACACCGCGATCGCGTTCAACGACAACGCGGGCGACAGCCCGGACTGGGTGCTCAAGGCTCTTGAGCAACGGCGTGATCGCTAACGTCGAGGGCATGCCTGACGTTCTTCTCATCGGTTTCGCCCCCGACACCATCCCCGGCTTCCCGCCGGGTGCCGTTGCCGCACAGCTGGAGGAAGGCAGCAGGCGCTTCGCGGACCTCGGGATGGCGGAGGAGCAGTGCCTGATCGGCTACGGCGACCCGGACGCCGCCGCCACGGTCGTCGAGCACCTGAAGCGCAAGCCGTACGACGCTGTCGTGGTCGGCGGGGGCATCCGCAAGCCCGCGGAGGTGCTGGAGCTCTTCCAGACCGTCGTCAACCTCGTGCACCGGCACCAGCCGCAGGCCGTCATCGCGTTCAACTCCGGCCCGACCGACAGCGCCGACTGGGCGCTCAAGGCGCTGGAGCAGCAGCGCGCCTAGCTACAACAGGTAGGGCGTGACCCACAGGGCGACGAAGCAGAAGGCGGTGACCGCGGTCGCCGCCAGCCGCCCTCGTCTGCGGTCGCGGAAGAACTCCACAGCGCCGAACGTCAGGAACGCCACCGCGCCCGCGATCAGCACGGCGGTCGGCACCGGGGCGGTCTGCCAGGCCCACGACGTGAGCAGCCAGACCGCGACCACGAAGCCGACGACCACCAGGCCCAGCAGCGCCTCGAACACGGCCTCCTCCAGCTCGTGTCCCCACCACTTCAGCGAGCGCCAGAACCGGGACGGCAGCGCGAAGAACCACGCGAAGAGCCGTCGCTGCCACCAAGGGCGCTCGGCCTCCGCACGGGCCTGCAGCACGGCCTCCCGCGCGGCGCGGCGCCGGTCCTCTTGATCCCCCATGACCTCCATCATGCCGATGCCAGCAGTTCGGTCAGCCGACGCACGGCGAACTCACGGAAGGGCCGCATCGGGATCAGCCGGCACTCCGCCGCCCCCACCTTCCGCGGCTCGATGCCGAACGCCTCCTCGAACTCACGCCCCACGACGGGAAAGAACCGCCCGTAGTCCCCGGCCACGTCGTCCACCACGAGGTCCGGCCCGATCACCCGCTTCTGCAGCCGTGGCGACGGTGTGAGCGCCTCGCAGTGGTGCAGGAAGCTGTTCCGCGTGTGATCAACGCCGATCAGCAGGATCTGCCCGTCCAGCGAGTGCAGGACGTCGAACGGCGACTCCCGGCCCAGCGCGAAAGCCAACGGCTGCGATCGGACGACGGCCGCGGCATCACGTCCGACCGCCGCCACCGGCACGATCGGGTGGGACGACAGCAGCGCGGAAGGCATCGCTTCGACGCACGCGGCGACTGCTCCCATCGGCGCATTGCGGAAGGCTGGCACGACGAGCGTCGGCGTCACGGCCAACAAGCTCTGAACCACGGTCGCCGCGCCTCCGTACACCTCTCCGAGACGGGAAAGCGACGAATGCACGACCAGGGGAACGTCGCCGACCGCTCTCAGAGCACGCCATCCAGCGATCAAGTCCTCGCAGGTCAGCCCCATGTCCTCACCCAAAACTACATACCGTGACCATGTCACTCGATCGCGTGGTCGTCGACGTAACCCATAACGAGAGCCAGGCTCACACCGAACTAACAGACAGCTCCGCCAGTTCGTCAGGAGGCAACGATGAACTTAAGCAGGATGCAAGTGGCTCGCTGACTGTCTGTTAGCAGCGGATAGCCCAACTCATCGAAAACGTGACGAGAGTCACCCAACGGGCGCTGAAGCTTGCCTGCGCTCGTGACGCGAGGTTACGTTCTCGCCCGCCGATAACGG
This sequence comes from Lentzea flava, assembly GCF_014648475.1. GTDB lineage: Bacteria > Actinomycetota > Actinomycetes > Mycobacteriales > Pseudonocardiaceae > Lentzea > Lentzea flava. The sequence continues at coordinate 207,638 of NZ_BMRE01000006.1, forward strand.
TTTGGTCACCGGCAGGACACAGGAACTGCGTCACGCAGGGTCCAAAGTCCCCTGGGATCCCCCGCCCAGGTGTGCCGGAGACCAAGCTCCCCGACGCAGGAGGCTCCCCCTTGGCCCGGCACAGCAAGGCTGCCGGCCGCACCGTGTACACGGTCGTGCCCAAAGCAGATGTGAAGGCCGGCGCGCATCGCGCCGAGGACGACAAGGTCCCGCTCGCTCACCGCGTGAGCGCCATCGTCGTCGCAGCAGGTGTCGCCGCAGGCACCGCAGCGATCGCCAACGCCGCCACCAGCGGCTCCTCCAGCGAGCTCGCCGCTGGGGCCGAGTTCGGTGCGATTCCGGACCACGAGGCCCAGACGGTCAAGACCATCCACGACGTGAACCCCGGTGGAGAGGTCGGTCGTCTGCTGCAGTTCCAGCAGATGTACGCCCAGCAGGCCTTCGAGCAGGCCACCAAGGCCGCCGCGGACGCGCACGCCCAGCGCGAGGCGGCGGCCAAGGCCGAGGCCGAGCGTCAGGCGGAGATGCGCAAGCCCGCCAAGCAGCGCGAGATCGAGGGCTGGATCAAGGAAGCCATCAAGGTCCTGCAGGCCAACGGCACGAACATCGACAACAGCAGTGTCGACGAGATCTACACGATCATCATGAAGGAGTCGAACGGCAACCCCAACGCCGTCAACAACTGGGACTCCAACGCGCTGCGCGGTACTCCGTCCAAGGGCCTGATGCAGTGCATCGACCCGACGTTCCGCGCGTACAAGCTCCCCGGCTACGACAACATCCTCGCGCCGGTCGACAACATCATCGCGGGCGTGCGCTACACCTACGCCCGCTACGGCGGCTTCCACAACCACCCCGGGCTGGTCAGCATGAACCTGGGTGGCGGGTACCGGGGGTACTAAAGACGCCAGTTTCGCCGTGCCGGGGTGCGTGAAACCCATCAGCGGGCGATGCTGTCAAACAGGTTCACCCACAAGCATGGCGGCCCTAGCGGGCACACGCCCGGTAGTGCTCCCATCGAAGCGATTTCCCGAACGCAGGGAGTGGCCGATGAACGAGCAACAGGCACGCGACGACGAGCTGGCGAAAATCCGCTCGGAGGCGACGAACTGGCTGGCCAAGATGGCCAAAGCCCAGCAACGCCCCAAAGTCGAGCAGCGGAAGCCTGAGCACGACGCCATGACACCCGCGAAGAAGTAAGGACAGGAAACGCCCCGGCCGCGGCCGGGGCGTTTCTGTTCTGGAAGGCAGAATCAGCCGACCTCGACGGTCGGGGTGGCCCCGCCCAGCAGCTCTTCCCGGTACGACGCGGAGACCGTCACCGTTTCCCCTGGCCAGAGCGTCACGTAGTTGTCCGTCCACAGCGCTGGGGCGATCTCCGGCCCTCCCGGCCCCTTGTGGATGCTCACCCTCGTGAAGAACGCCACCGAGCTGCTGTCGTTCGTGAGGGTGACGTCCGCACGGGTGCCGCTGACGGTGGACGACACGGAGAGTTTGCCGCGCGGCAGCGACATCAGGCCGGTGAAGTCCGCGTAGGACGTCTGCGGCAGGTGGTACCAGGTGGAACTGCCGAGGTCCGTCACGTCCGGTGAGCTGGAGAGCCAGTAGACGTTGCGGTCGACGACGTTCCCCGACGCGTCGCGCAGCAGCAGGCGCACCAGATAGGTGCGAGAGGCACCCAACGTCACCTTGTCGACGGCACCAGGCCCCGACACAGGCACGGTCGAGTCCGAACGCACGGTGCCGTCCAGTTCGAACACGGTCGTCTGCACGTTCATGCCGTCGACCGCGCCGAGTGCCCATACCGTGTTGTCGTCGTAGGAGTACTGCACGTGGGTGGGACGCAGACCCTTGCGCGCGCCGAAGTACCCGCCGCTGGGCGTCATCGAGTAGTCGAACAGGTGCCAGTAGAGCTCCGGCTGGGCGTTGTTCAGCAGCCAGTAGATGTCGCCGGTCGAGGGATTCACCGGCCGCAGTCCGTTGCGGCCGTGCGCCTCGAACTGCGCGCGGTTGACCTCGTAGTTCATCAGCTGCGCCTTGCGCACGAAGTCTTCCAACGACGTAGGCGCGCCGTAACGCGTCGCCAGCGAGTGCCAGAAGTCGCCGAGGTGGTTGAACCAGGTCGACCACGACAGGTGGTACTGCACCGAGTCGGGATCACGCCACAGCGCCTCGAGCTCGGAGTCGGTCATGAACGACTTCAGCGCCGCCAGCTCGGGGATCGCCGCGCCGGGGCCGTTCTCGCCCTCGAAGCCGAACGCGCCACCGGCCACCTCGCCGTAGAAGAAGTTCGGCGGCACCCACCAGTACGGGCCCGCTCCCTTGTGCCCCGACGGGCCGAGCGTCTCGCTCGCCCACGGCCCGATCGACGGGAGCAGCGGCAACGACCAGTCCGTCGACGCGAACGCGTCCAGGTACGTCTTCTCGACCTCCGGCGGCGGCGCGGTGTCGCTGCCGAGGTAGAAGCTCAGCACCGACGGGTGGTTCTGCAGCCGGAAGCCCTCCGTCACCGCGGACGCGCGGGCCACCGCGAAGTCCGCCTGGCTCCACTTCTCGTAGTGCTGCCACTTCGAGCAGCACTCCCAGCCCGGCATCAGCACGATGCCCATGCGGTCGGCGAGCTCGTAGAACTCCTCGTGCTCCTCCTTGCCCTCGAGCCGCAGCGTGTTCAGGCCGAGGTCGCGGACGTAGGACAGCTCGTCGCGCACGCGTTGCCGGTTGTCGCGCAGGAACAGGTCCGGTACCCAGCCGGCGCCGCGCACCTGGAACGGCCTGCCGTTGATCTCGAACGCCTGCGCGCCGTCCGCGTTCAGGAACGAGCGGACGTGCCTGATGCCGAAGTCCTTGGCGGTCCGGTCGGACGTGCGGCCGCCGACGGAGGCCTCCAGCTCCAACCGGTACAGCGGCTGGTCACCCATCGCGTACGGCCACCACACACGCGGGCGCTCCACGTACTGCTTGGTCTCCACGGTCGCGGTGCCCATCGCGGGAACCTTCACCTTTTCCTCGAACGGCCCGTCGGCCGACCCGCGCACCAGCACCTCGACGTCGGAGGAGGTGTGGTTGGTGACTTCCGCCTTGATCGTGAGCTCGGCGGTGTCCAGCGACGGCACGGCCAACGACGTGAGCACGCGCGCGTTGTGCAGGGAGACCGGGCCGGTGCGCACCAGCTGCACATCGCGCCACACACCCATGCTGTTGTCCGGCGGAGGCTGGCTCCAGTCGAGGAAGTCGAGGGTGAACTGCTCGTAGCTGTCGGCGGGGAAGACCTTGATGGCCAGGGCGTTCACTCCCGCGCGCAACGGCACCTCGAAGTCGTGCGCCGGGTACGCGCCCGCCACCACGTCCGGACCGGCGATCATGACTCCGTTGAGCCAGATCTCCGCGCTCGGGATGATGCCGCCGGGCAGCCGCAGGAACGTGCGCGAACCGGCGAGCGAGTTCGAGAGGAACGTCTTGCGGTACCACCACGGCACGGTGAAGTGCCCCGCGTTGACCTTGTCGCGCATGTTCGTCGAGTAGTGGATGTCCGGGTAGCGCCCGGCTGCCACGAGCCCGCCGAGGACCGTGGAGCGGCGCGGCACTGTCGTCCAGGCCTCGTCGTCGTACTCCGGCCGGGAAACGACGTCTCCGCCCACCGGCACGTCCGACGACGATCGCAGCCTCCAGTCGGGGAAGCTCGTCACCTCACCCGTGGCCGTCGGGGCCGCGAAGTCGGGCTGTGCGCGCGTCACCGTCGCGGGCACGCAGCTCGCCACGATCAGCAGCAGGGCCAGCGCGAGGCGTCTCACTGTGCCGGAGCCTCCGATCGGAAGGCTGCCCACAGCAGGTTGAGGGGGTGATCCGCCGGATGCTTCGACAGCTCGTCCGTTCGGGCGAAGACGCCCACGAGCCGCTCCAGCGAGTCGTCTGAGAGCTCGACGACGCGGAGCCCGCCGCCCTCCCTCAGTTCGTTGTTCGACGCCACCACGCCCAAGCCAGACGTCACGATCATGGCTCCCTGGACGAGGTTCGAACGCAGCAGTGAGATGCCGTACTGGATCTCGTCGATCTCGGCCGCGATGTCGAGCCCCTGGCGGTAGTCGGGCCCGAACCAGCCCCGCAGGAACTCCGCGATCAGCCCCGCCCCCGGCACCACCAACGGCAGCGACCTCAGGTGAGGTACGCGGACCCGGTCGCCGACAACCGTCTCCGGCAGGTTCGTCAGCAACGCGAGGCCGCCGCGCCGCCATTCGATGACGTCGAACTCGGGGCGCTCCCAGCCGGCGCCCGCCCGCGTCACGACGCTGCCGCACACCACGTCGACCTCGCGCGTCTCGAGCTTTGTCCAGATGTCCTTGGTGCGGATGTGCACGACCTTGAGGTCCACGTCGCGCTCGCGGAACTCGTCGGCGACGTGGTGCCACGCCTTCGCGAGCGTGTCGAGCATGTATCGCGTGGTGCCGACGGTGACCGTCGTGCCGAGCTTGCGGCGGCACTCGTGAATTCCGTCGAGCCACTCCGCGAGCGTGTCCCGCGCCAATTCGACGAGCGACTCACCGGTCGGCGTGAACAGCACGTCCTTTCCGCGTCCCTGCTTCACCACCAGCGGTTCACCGCACAGTTGCTGGAAGTTCCTGTTCAACGTGTCGAGCTGCTTCTGCACGCTCGACTGCTCGCGCCCCAGCGCCCGTGCCGCCCGCAGCGCCGATCGGGTCTCGTGAACGGTTAACAGGGTCCTGAGCTGGTCCATCGTGGTATCCAGGAGAGCGCCGGGCATGTTCAGCAGGCGGTGCAGGGAGGTGCTCGTGGGGAGCACCAACTGGGACGAGCCGGACATCGGAACCCTCTCTGGTGTTCTACCGATCAGTTGAACTGAACTTGACCGCATTTCGCAGGGAAATGATCTGCAGATCCTGTTCGCAAATCTCTGGACACTTATGGCGCGGTGTACAAAGCTATCCGCGGCGACCACGCGTGGGAGCCGATTCCGGGGGGAATCATTGGGGGGTGGGGGTCCGCCAGGCGCAAGCTGGTGGACCCCCAAGTATTACCCTCGCTGGTTGTGACCGTTTCCGCTCGCCCGGACAGCGTTGTCCTGAACTGGGGCACCACCTACCGGGTCACCGTCCTCGAACTCGGGCTCGCCTGCTGCGGAGTCGAAGTGATGGCTGCTCTCGACCGCCTTCCCGGCCTCGGCGTCACGCCGGTCGACGGCGCGGGCGAGGCGCACGTGCTCGTCGTCTCCGGCACCGTCACGGACGTCATGTTGCCCGCTGTCATCCGCAGTTTCGAGGCCATGCCCGAACCTCGCTACGTGATCTCCGTGGGCGCCTGCAGCAACACCGGCGGCCCGTACTGGGACTCCTACAGCGTCACCAAGGGCATCGACCAGGCTCTGCCGGTCCACGTCGCGGTGCCCGGCTGCCCGCCGCGCCCCGAAGCGCTGCTCGAAGGCCTCAAGGCCCTGCACGGTCTGGTGAACGCGTGAGCACCGCGAAGACCGCGTTCGGTCAGACGGTCCACCACGTCGAGCTCGCGGACTGGCTCGCCACCGCCACGCGGCACCACGACGAAGGCTTCGTGATGTTCGACTGGCTCGGCGTCGAGGACGCGGGCCGCCCCGGCGCGGTCGGCCAGCGCCACGCGGTGTTCCTGCACGTCATCGACCCGCAGACGCGCGAGGGCGTGATGCTGCGGACCGAGCTGGGCCCCGACGACGCGCTGCCGAGCGTCGCCCACCTGTGGAAGGGCGCGCACTGGCACGAGCGCGAGGCCGCGGAGATGTTCGGGCTCACCGTCGACGGCAAGCCCGAGCACCTGCTGCTGCCCGACAGCTTCGAGGGCCACCCGCTGCGCAAGGACTTCGTGCTGGCCTCCCGCGTCGTGCGCCCGTGGCCGGGCAGGCTCGAACCGGGCGAGGACAACACGAGCGCCCCGAGCCGCCGCCGCACCGCACCGCCTGGCGTGCCCGACCCGTCGTGGGGCCCGCGCCGTGAAGAGGAGAGCACGTCATGACCAGCCTTCCGCCGCGGACGAGGGGCGTCATCGCGCTGTTGGAGGCCAACTGCACGGTCTGCATGATCTGCGCGCGCGAGTGCCCCGACTGGTGCATCCACATCACCTCGCACACCGAGGTCGAGCAGCAGCCCGGCTCGGCCAGGCCGCGCAGCCGCAACGTGCTCGACCGGTTCGCGATCGACTACGGCCAGTGTCTCTACTGCGGCATCTGCGTCGAGGTCTGCCCGTTCGACGCCCTGCACTGGGCACCGGAGTTCGGCTATCCGGGAACGGGCTCGATCGAGGGCGAGGGCGCCGTCGCGGAGCTGGTCCACGAACGGGACGTGCTCGCCACGTGGGTCGAGAAGGTGCCGCCGCCACCACCGCTGGACCCCGCTGCCGAGGCCGCGCCGGAGACGGCGCCCGGAACCGGAAGGCGCCCAGGGTCGTTGAGAGGTAGGACGTAAAACCCGGAGGCGGAACCGTGCACAAGCACTTCAACGGGTTGAAGACGGCCGCGCTGCTCGGCGGGATGAGCGCGCTGATCATCGTGATCAGCGGCTTGTTCGGCCGGACGGCACTGGTCATCGGCCTGCTGTTGGCCTTGGGCGTGAACGCCTACGCGTACTTCAACTCCGACAGGATCGCGCTGCGCGCGATGCGGGCGGTGCCCGTGTCGCAGGTCGAGCAGCCCGTGCTCTTCGCGATCGTGCGGGAGCTGTCGCAGAAGGCGCGCCAGCCCATGCCGAGGCTGTACCTGAGCCCCACCATCGCGCCGAACGCGTTCGCGACCGGCAGGAACCCGCGCAACGCGGCCGTGTGCTGCACCACGGGCATCCTGGAGCTGCTCGACGAACGCGAGCTGCGCGCCGTGCTCGGCCACGAGCTCGCCCACGTCTACAACCGCGACATCCTGATCAGCTGCGTCGCGGGTGCGCTCGCGGGCGTGATCACGATGCTCGCGAACCTCGCGATGCTCGCCGGCATCTTCGGCGCGGGCGATGACGACGACGGCCCTGGGCCGTTGGGCCTGCTGCTGATCGCGCTGCTCGGCCCGGTCGCGGCCACCGTGGTGCGCCTGGCCGTGAGCCGCTCGCGCGAGTTCCAGGCCGACCAGTCCGGCGCCGAGCTCACCGGCGACCCGCTGGCGCTGGCGAGCGCGTTGCGCAAGATCGAGCTGGGGACGCGGGCGGCGCCGCTCGCACCGGAGCCGGAGGTGGTGTCGCAGAGCCACCTGATGATCGCGAACCCGTTCCGCTCGGGGGAGCAGTTCGCGAAGTGGTTCTCGACCCACCCGCCGATCGCCGACCGCATCCGCAGGCTCGAAGAGATGGCCCGACGCTAACGCCCAGCCTTGGCCACCGCCATGAGGTACTCGCCGTACCCGGACTTGCCGAGCTTCTCGCCGAGCGCGTAGCACTCCTGCGCCGAGATGAAGCCCATGCGCAGCGCGATCTCCTCGGGACACGCGATGCGCACACCGGTCCGGTGCTCCAGCACCTGCACGAACTGCCCGGCCTCGAGCAGCGAGTCGTGCGTGCCGGTGTCGAGCCACGCGAACCCGCGGCTCAGGTCCACGAGCTGCGCCCGCCCCTCGCGCAGGTACGTGAGGTTGACGTCGGTGATCTCCAGCTCGCCGCGCGACGACGGCTTGAGGTTGCGGGCGATGTCCACCACACCGTTGTCGTAGAAGTAGAGCCCGGTGATCGCCCGGTTCGACTTCGGCTGCTGTGGCTTCTCCTCGATGGACAGCAGCTTGCCGGTCGCGTCGACCTCGCCCACGCCGTACCGCTCGGGATCCTTGACCTGGTACCCGAACAGCACGCACCCGTCCACAGTGGACGCGTGGTGCTGCAGCGTGCTCGAGAAACCGCGGCCGTAGAAGATGTTGTCGCCCAGCACCAGCGCCACGTCGTCGTCCCCGACGAAGTCGGCGCCGATGATGAACGCCTCCGCGAGCCCGTTGGGCGCGGCCTGCTCGGCGTAGGCGAAGCTCATGCCCCACTGGGACCCGTCGCCCAGCAGCCGCCGGAACAGCGGTAAGTCGGTCGGCGTGGAGATGATCAGCACTTCCCGGATGCCGGCCAGCATGAGCACCGACAGCGGGTAGTAGATCATCGGCTTGTCGTACACCGGCAGCAGCTGCTTGGAGACCGCCTGCGTGATCGGGTGCAGGCGGGTCCCACTGCCACCGGCGAGGACGATGCCCTTCACCGGTAGTTGGTGAACTGGAGGGCGATGCCGAAGTCGTGGCCCTTGAGCAGGGCGATGACGTCCTGCAGGTGGTCCTTCTTCTTGCCGGACACCCGCAGCTGGTCACCCTGGATCTGCGCCTGAACGCCCTTGGGGCCCTCGTCGCGGATCTTCTTCGCGATCTCCTTGGCCTTCTCCGACGAGATGCCCTGCACGAGATTTCCCGTGACCTTGAACACCTTTCCGGACACCGCGGGCTCGCCCACCTCGAACGCCTTCATCGAGATGTTGCGCTTGACCAGCTTCTCCTGGAAGACGTCGATCGCCGCCTTGCAGCGCTCCTCGGTCTCGGAGGTGAAGGTGATCGCCTCCTCGCCGGCCCAGGCCACTGTGGTGTTGGTCCCGCGGAAGTCGAAGCGCGTGCTCAGCTCCTTGGCCGCCTGGTTGAGCGCGTTGTCGACCTCCTGCCGGTCCACCTTGCTCACCACGTCGAACGACGGGTCCGCCACGACTTCACTCCTCAACGATCTCGGGGTCACAGCCTGCGTCGATGCTACTGGGGCACCCCGATTTGGGGGCTCCCGAAGGGGTTATGTATTGTTCTGCCCGCACCGTTACGGCGGTGTGGGGCGGGTTGCCCGAGCGGCCAATGGGAGCGGACTGTAAATCCGTCGCGAAAGCTACAGAGGTTCGAATCCTCTACCCGCCACAGCACCGATGGGCCTCTGACCGAGCTGGTCAGGGGCCCATCGTCGTACCGCAGGTCGGACGCGAGGGGGATGCTGTGCGCACGCAGATGGCAACCGAGGCGGGAAGATCGACCGCGCCGAGCGAGGACAGAGCGCTCGTCGGCCCGAACCTGCTCGCGGTGCTGGACGGCGTGACGGCCAAGCCGGAGACCGGCTGTGTGCACAGCGTTGGCTGGTTCGCCGACCAGCTGGCTGCCGAACTGCTGCGGTTCGCGCACCTCGTCCCTGCTGCGGCGCTGGCAGAGGCCATCAAGCAGACCCGCGAGCTGCACTCCGGCAGCTGCGATCTCGATCACCCCGACAGCCCCAGTGCGGCCGTGGGCCTCGTCCAGCTCAAGGACGACGTGCTCCGGTACCTGGTGCTGGGGGACGCCACCGTCGTGGTCGACACCAAGCGCGAACTGCACGTCGTGAGCGACACGACGACCAATCGCACGGCCGGGGCGGACCCTGCCGATGTCGAGCACGCTCTCACCGGGGAAATCCCGCTGCAGGACGTTCGGCGGGTCGCGATCCTCTCCGACGGCGCTGCTCGTGCGGTCGACCTGTTCAATCTCTTCGATTGGCCCAAGGCGCTCGAACTGATGGCGGCGAACGGGCCGGACGATCTGATCCGCAAAATGCGCCAGGTCGAAAAGGAAGACGTCAAGGCCGTCGATTGGCCGCGCAAGAAGGTTTCCGACGATGCGACGGTCGTGTATCTCGACCGCTGAGCGTTCCGCGCTGGACTCGGTTCTGCGCGACACCGCTCATGTCAGGCTCGTCGAGGTGCGCGCGGCTCGGCGGCGCGACGTCGTCGTGGACCTCACGCCGCCGGGCGAGCGTGATCGTCTGCGCGAGGCGATGGCGGTGAGGTCGTGGCCCGGCATGGAGTGCTCGTGCATGGGAGACGTCCGGTTCGAGCTGCTCGACGCGCGACGCGAGCGCCTCGCCGTGGTGCTGCTGCACCACGGGATCACGCTCGCGTGGGGTGACTGGGACAGTCACGGTGTCCTCGCCGACGGCGGGGCGTTGTTGCGCTGGCTGCACGAGCACGGCATGCCCGTTCCCGGGCTGCGGACCAGGAAAACCGACGCACGCAACTGGCGCGAGGTCGCCGACAGCCTGCTCAATGCCTAGGCGCGGGCTCGACACCACGACGGCGTGCGATCGCGAGCATGTTCTCCTCGCCCCAGTCGCCCAGCGGCAGCAGCGCCTCGTTCAGGCGCATGCCCTGCTTCGTCAGCGAGTACTCGACGCGGGGCGGCACTTCGTGGAACACCTCGCGGTGGACGATCTCGTCCGCCTCCAGCTCCCGCAGCACCTGGATGAGCATCTTCTCGCTGATGCCCGACACGGATCGGCGCAGTTCGCCCGTGCGCATCGGGCCGTGGTGCAGCGCCCAGAGGATCAGCGCCTTCCACCTCCCGCCGATCACGTCGATGGCCGCGTCGAGTCCGCACGAGTACTTCCGAGGCAGCATGCTGGATCCTTACCAAAAAGTGGGTACCTGACAAAATAGTAGGTACTTGTCGCTTCGACAGTGGCAGAACGAGCATTGCCGGCATGGGGATCAAGAAAACCGTGAGCGTGCTCGGCCTCGGCCGGATGGGCACCGCGCTCGCCAACGCCCTCGTCGAAGAGGGCTACGACGTGACCGTGTGGAACCGGTCGGACAGGCCGGCTCCGCCGAACACCAAGCGGGTCGCGACAACGGAGGAAGCCTTCGAAGCCGACGTCGTCGTCACCTGTCTGTCCACTTACGACGTTCAGGAACCGTTGCTCGGCAAGAACATCAAGACGCTCGTCAATCTGACCTCCGGCACGCCGGAGCAGGCCCGCGCCACCGCGCGGTGGGCGCAGGCCAACGGCGTGGACTACGTCGACGGCGTGATCATGGCTGTGCCGCAGCAGATCGGCACGCCACAGGCCCAGATCCTGTACAGCGGCCAGCAGGAGCATCACGTCCTGCAGGCGTTCGGCGAGCCGGTCTACCTCGGTGAGGACGCCGGGATGGCCGCGCTGTACGACCTGGCCCTGCTCGGCATCATGTGGCCGGTGTTCGGCGGCTACCTCCAAGCGGTCGCCTTGCTGGGCACCGAGGGCGTCACCCCGCGGCAGTTCACGCCGATGGCCGTGGGCTTCCTGAACGCGATGGTGGCCCTTCTGCCCGAGATGGGCGAGGAGGTCCAGCGCCGCGAGTACGAGACCGACGTGTCCGCTGTGGACATCAACGTCGCCGGTCTGCGGATGCTCGCCGACGCCGCCGCGCAGCAAGGCATCGACACGGCCCTGGCGGAGACCCTGCACGACCTGTTCCGGCGTGCCCAGGAGAAGGGCCACGGCGCACACAGCATCGCGAGCGTCGTCGAGGTGATCCGGTGAAGTACCTGGGCAAGAAGGTCGTCGTCACGGGCGGCACGCACGGCATGGGGCGCGCGGTGGTCGACAGGCTGATCGAGGAAGGCGCCGAGGTCGTCCTGACGGGCCGCACCATCGAGAAGGCCGAGGGGATCAAGGCCCACGCGATCGCGTCGAACGCGGCGGACCTCGACGACATCGCCGCCCTGAAAACCGAAGTCGCACAACGGCTTCACGACATCGACCTGCTCTTCATCAACGTCGGCTTCTCCACGCTCACGCCGTTCGACACGACCACCGAGGCCGACTACGACCGCACGTTCGACGTGAACACCAAGGGCGCCTTCTTCACCGCCCAGCAGCTGGCGCCGCTCATCAGGGAAGGTGGCTCGATCGTCTTCACCACGAGCGTCGCCACCGCGCTGGGCTCGCCCGGCCTGAGCGTCTACGCGGGCGCCAAGGCCGCGGTCAGGGCGTTCGCGCGAGGCCTCGCCGCCGAGCTGGCGCCGAGGAACGTCCGGGTGAACGTGGTCAGTCCCGGCTTCATCGACACGCCGTCGATGGGCGTGTACGGCGTGCCGGAGGAGGTGGTGCAGCAGTTCAAGGAGCAGGGCGACCGCATCACACCGCTCAAGCGCCACGGCTCGATGGACGAGGTGGCGGCCGCGGTGCTCTTCCTGGCGTTCGACGCCACCTTCACAACCGGCGCCGAGCTGGCCGTCGACGGTGGTCTCGGCCAGGGGATCAGCGCCTGAGAAAAAATCTTCGAAGAACCTGTCACATCTCCGTCGCGCCTCGTGTCAACCGGGCAGAAGACGATGACGACAGGGAGAACGAAGATGAGGATCGCCAACCCGATGATGACCGTGCCCGGCGCGATGCAGGCGCTTCTGGGGCTGTCCGAGGCAGCGGAGAAGACCGGGCTGGACAAGAACTTCCTGGAACTGGTCTACCTGCGGGTCAGCATCATCAACAGCTGCGGGGTCTGCATCGACTACCACAGCAAGCTGCTGCGCAAGGCCGGCGAGACGGACGAGCGCATCTACTCCGTGGCCGGCTGGCGGGACGTGCCGTACTACACGGACGCGGAGAAGGCGGCGTTCGCGCTCGCCGAGGAGATGACGCACGTGCACGTCAGCGACGACACGTGGAACGAGGCGGCGAAGCACTGGAGTGAGGCACAGCTCGGCGGGCTCACGATCGCGATCTCCGCGATCAACGTGTGGAACCGGCTCAACGTCGCCACGCAGCAGAAGGTGGCCTGAGCCTTCAGGAAGGTTGAAGCCGGCGCGCAAGAGCTTCCTCTCTCTTGCGTGCCGGCCTCAGCGCGCAGCATACCCCATGTCGAACAGATGTTCGATCACTGGGCGATCAACACGCCGATCAACTGGCGGCGAGTGCCGCCCGGCCGTCGTCGGTCAGTTCCGCGCAGACGCGCCGGCCGAACGAAGTGGGCTGCGCGGGGCGCAGCAGTCCCGCGTGCACGAGGTCGTGCGTCGCCATCTGGTCGCAGCAGGGCAGTCCGTCGACGTACAGCTCGGGTTCCGTCCCGCCGGTGACCTCGGCACGCCCTGCCGCGACAGCTCGCAGCATCGACCTTGCTCTTCCGCTGAGTTCCATCTCGACCCCCCAGGTGTGGTGTCCGAATCCGCTATCCCCTTTGTCGAAATAGAGGCCGGATTCGTTCCACAAGTACGGGCTCGTTCGGGTTCTTCACTTGTGCGAACGAGGCAAGCATCTCCCACTAGGCCGTTCGGGTCACGAAGACACGCCGGGGAACGAGCGCAAAGCCGGCCGGCGGACCCACAGCGTCCAGGCCGGCCGGTACCCGTGCGAGTACCAGAACGGCGTCGAGCGCGGGTTCGGCAGAGCGTGGTGGAGCAGCGTCGACGCCACTCCTGAGCGGTCGAGCACGTCGTGCACGTGTGCCACGAGAGCGCTGCCCGCACCGCTGCGGCGCGCGTCGGGCCGCACGCCGAGATGGCCGAGATACGCGAACGGGCGACCGGTCGCGTACCGCTCGACCCACAGCGCGTCTTCCGGCATGTCGACGTAGACCATGCCGACGGGCGTGTCGCCGCGGACGGCGAGCCACATCGACTCGGTGGGGCGGTCCAGCACCTCCGCCAGCGCGGTCCGCAGGTGCTGCGCGCTGTTCGGGCGTTCGGAGACCATGCCGAACGCGGCGTCGTACCTGATGGTGTTGAGGTTGAGCTCGACCGCGACGTCCAGGTCGGCGTGCGTCGCTGGCCGGATGCGCACGTCCGACGGCCTGGCTGGAACGGCATGACCGGCGCGGCGCTCGGCGATCACGACCAGCGGCGCGAACCCGTGCCTGACGAGGGGCAGCGCATCGGCGGTCTCGTGGCTCGGCAGTGTCACGATCGCCGCGGTGTCCGGGTCGTCCACGCCGGTGAGCCGGGTCTCCCACTCGTCGAGCAGCGTGGGCAGGTCCCAGCCGGGCTGCCAGGTCAGGCTGTGCGCCCGCAGCGCCGACCACGTCGGCAACAGGGAGTCCTCATCCACCTCGCGGTACGAGAAATTGGCCGTCACGACCTCATCTGAACATGGCAGGGTCGGGTGGGTGGAGATCTACGTGGTGGATTCGTTCACCGACAAGCCCTTCGCGGGCAACCCGGCCGCTGTCGTGCTCCTGACCGAGCCTCGCGACGACGCCTGGATGCAGAACGTCGCAGCCGAGATGAAGCATGCCGAAACGGCGTTCGTCACCCCCGACAACCACCTCCGCTGGTTCACGCCGGAGGTGGAGGTGGACCTCTGCGGGCACGCCACGCTCGCCACCGCGCACGTGCTGGGCGGAGAGCAGAAGTTCACCACGCGTAGCGGGGTCCTCACATGCGTGAACGACAACGGGTGGATCCGGATGGACTTCCCGGCGGACCCTCCAGAGTTGACTGACCCGCCAATCGGACTAGCGGAAGCGCTGCCACATGCGACGATCAAGTCCGTGTCGCGTGGGCGCTTCGACTACCTGATCGAGTTGGAAAGCGCCGCCGAGGTCCGCTCCTTGCGACCGGATGTCCAAGGACTGACACAGATCTCGTCACGCGGAGTAATCGTGACGGCCCTCGGCGACGGCGAGGCTGACATCGTGAGCCGGTGTTTTTATCCCGCCGCCGGCATCCCGGAGGACCCCGTCACCGGTTCGGCCCACTGCACCCTGGCGTCCTATTGGGTGCCTCGGCTTCACCGCGCTGACCTGCTGGCGGAGCAGGCGTCGCCGCGCGGAGGGTTCGTCAGGGCGACCCTTGCCCAAGATCGCGTACTGCTGTCGGGGCAAGCCGTGACCGTGCTTCGAGGGCACCTGAGCGTGTAGCCACGTCTGGGTGAATCGAAGTCACACGGGGTGCTCGACCTGCCATTTCGTCCCCCGAGCGGGGTACATTGGTGCCCCTGGAGGGGTCCTGATCGCCAAGTGCGGGACCCCTCAGTCACGCCTAGAGGTCCCCCCACCCCAGGCCGACGAGGAGGCTGGATGTCCGACCGAGCGTCGGCCCCCGTGTCGGACTCGGCCGCCTGGTCGGCCAAGTCGACCAACCGCGCCTTCAGCGCGTTCGCCGTCACCCTCCTGGTGGCCGGCGTCGTCTGCGCGGGCATGGTCGCTGCCTGGCTCCCCGACAAGGAGAACACCTCTCTCTTCTGGATCGGGCCGCTGCTCGTCGTCGGCTTCCTGCTGGCCGAGCAGCTCGCGATCAACGTCGACGTCCGCAGCGGCGTCGCGTGGACGATCTCCTTCACCGAGATCCCGCTGGTGCTGGGCCTGCTGGTGGCCCCGTTCGAGGTCGTGCTCGCCGCGCACGTGGTCGCGGGCGTGGGCACGTTGCTCGGCAGGCGGATCCTGGACCGCGCCGTCTACAACGCGGGCCTCATGTTCATGGAGATCTCCGTCGCGTTCGCGGTGAAGGAAGCCGTCGACAGGATGGCCGGCGAGAGCGGGCCGTTCTGGGCCGGACCGTTCGTCGGCACGATCACCGTGCCGCTGCTCGCGAGCGTGCTGGGCCTCTGCGCGTTGCGGCTCATGGGCAAGTCGATGCGCGTCGGCAACAGCGTCCGTCTCGTGCTGCAGACGCTCGTCGTGGCGCTGCTGAACACCTCGGCCGGCCTCGTCGGCTACCAGATCGTCTCCACCACCGAGTGGGGCGGCGTCCTGATCGTCCTGGTGCTCGCGGGCATCGTCGCCACCTACCTCGCCTACTCGGGCCTGCTGCGCGAACAGCGCGACCTCGAGGCGTTGAGCGAGGTCAGCCTCCGCGTCGCGAGGTCGGGACAACACGGCACCGGCCCTCGCCAGCCCGACGACGACCTGACGACGGGCGTCGAAGAGGACGAGTGGCAGCAGATCGCGGAACGCATCCGCGAGCAGCTCAACGCCAACAGGGTCGTGCTGCGCCTGCGCACCGACCCGCAGGAAGCCATGATCACCCTCGTCGCCGGCGAACCGCTGCCGGACGAGATGGCGGCGACCGACCCGCGGGCCGTGCGCGAGGACCCGATCCTGCAGCTGCCCGGCACGCACGTCCGCTACTACCGCGTGGCCGACGCGACCGAGGACGTCACCGAGGCCCTGCTGCGCCGCGAAGCGCAGGAGGCGCTGGTCGTCCCGTTGCGCGGCGCGACCCAGCTGCTCGGTGCCGTCGAGGCGCACGACCGGCTGTCGCGCTGGCGCGGCTTCGGCAAGGCGGACATCCAGCTGCTGCGCACGCTGGCCTCGCACCTCGCGACGGCCGTCGACAACCGGCGTCTGCTGGCCAGGCTGCGGCACGACGCCTACCACGACCCGCTGACCGGCCTGCTGAACCGGCCGGGCTTCCGCGAGGCGTGCGCGGAGCCGTTGCGCGACTCCCAGAGGGGAGTGGTGCTGCGGATCGACCTCGACATCCTGTCGACGGTGTCCGATGCGCTGGGCCAGGCCTGGGGAAACCGCATGGTCGTCGCGGCCGGACGCAGGCTGCGCGACGCTCTCGGCGCCGACGTGCCGCTGGCGCGGTTGGAGGGCGGCGCGTTCGCGGCGTTCCTCGACGACTCCCGTGCCGCCATCGCGCACGAGACGGCCGAGAAGCTGCGGGCCGGCCTTTCCGTGCCGTATCCCGTTGATCGGCTCACGGTCGAGGCCTCCGCGGTCGTCGGTTACGCGTCCAAGGCGGACTCCGAGACCGAGGACCCGGATCCGGACGCGTTGCTGCAGCGGGCGGACGTCGCCGTGCGCGCCACGTCGGAAGGCACGCCGGTGAAGGCCTACGCGCCCTCAATGGGCCAGATCTTCCTGCGCCGCTTCCAGCTCGTGACGCAGTTCCGCCAGGCCGTCGAGACCGGCCAGATCTCGGTGCACTACCAGCCGAAGGTCGCGCTGCCGTCGCGTCAGGTCGTGGGCGCCGAGGCGTTGGTGCGCTGGACACATCCGGAGTTCGGCCGCGTCGACCCGGACGAGTTCGTGCCCGCCGTCGAGGCCACCGGTCTCGTGGACGTGCTGACGGACTTCGTGATGGACAGGGCGCTGGAACGCGTGCGGCGCTGGCTCGACCGCGGGCTGCGGATGTCCATCGCGGTCAACCTGTCCGTGCGGACGCTTGGCGACGAGGACTTCCCGAACCGCGTGGCGGCCGCCCTGGAGCGCCACGACGTGCCGTCGGGCCTGCTCACCTTCGAGCTCACCGAATCGGGCGTCATGGCCGATCCCGAGCGCGCGCTGCCGGTGCTGCGGCGCCTGCACGCGATCGGTGTCGTGCTGGCGGTCGACGACTTCGGCACCGGCTACTCGTCACTGGCGTACCTGCGGCAGCTGCCGGTGGACGAGGTGAAGATCGACAAGTCGTTCGTGCTCGGGATGGGCACGGATCTCGGCGACATGGCCGTGGTCCGCTCGATCGTGGAGCTCGGGCACTCGCTCGGCCTCGTCGTGGTGGCCGAGGGCGTGGAGGACGACGCGGCTCGCGACCAGCTGGTCGGGATGGGCTGCGACGTGGCCCAGGGCTACCTGATCTCGCGGCCGCTGTCCGAGGACCGGTTCGAGGCCTGGCTCCGTGCGCGAACGGTGCAGGTCAGGGGTGCGCGCGATGAGACGGTGCTCACCTTGGTGCACTGATCGGCACCCCCGATTTCGTTCTTGGCGCAGGCTTGTTGTAGAGTTCTCCTCGCTCGGCAAGAACGAAAGAGCAAGCCCCTTTAGCTCAGTCGGCAGAGCGTCTCCATGGTAAGGAGAAGGTCTACGGTTCGATTCCGTAAAGGGGCTCCACTACTGGCCGCGGTGCTGAGCATCGCGGCTGTGGTGTGTAAAGCGGTGTAGCTCAGTTGGTAGAGCAAGCGGCTCATAATCGCTGTGTCGCCGGTTCAAGTCCGGCCACCGCTACGTGAGTGGGTGAGGTGTGCTGGCGGAGAGCGCCAGCCGTCCTCACTCCGCCATGATTTTGGGGGCCAAGCCCCCATACCCCCGGGCAGCAAGTTCGTTGCCCACCCCCGCCAGACGGTAAGCCCGGACTGGGTCTCACGGGGTCCATGAGCTCTCAGGAAGGCAAGGACCGTGGCTGCAACCGACGTACGCCCCAAGATCACCCTCGCGTGCGAGGAGTGCAAGCACCGGAACTACATCACCAGGAAGAACCGGCGCAACGACCCGGACCGCCTGGAGATCAAGAAGTTCTGCCCGAACTGCAAGACGCACCGCGCGCACAAGGAAACCCGCTGAGCGCGTAGCAAGGTTTCGCACGAGGCCCGTCCCACGTCTGGGGCGGGCCTCGTCGCATATAGGCTCTTCGGGTGCCTCTCGACCCCTCCTTCATCGGACGCAGCTATCCGCCGTCGCAGCCCTACGAC
Source organism: Lentzea flava (assembly GCF_014648475.1). Classification (GTDB taxonomy): domain Bacteria; phylum Actinomycetota; class Actinomycetes; order Mycobacteriales; family Pseudonocardiaceae; genus Lentzea; species Lentzea flava. Next base: position 225,730 of record NZ_BMRE01000006.1, read on the forward strand.
GTGAGCCGCGAGAAGATCCGCGAGTTCGCCGACGCCATCGGCGCCACCAGCCCGGCCTACCACGACGCGGAAGCCGCGAAGGCGTTGGGGCACAGGGACGTCATCGCGCCGCCCACGTTCGCGATCGTCGTGTCGATGAAGACGAACGAGACGGTCATGTTCGACCCGGAGCTGAAGCTCGACTACAGCCGCGTCGTGCACGGCGATCAGAACTTCACCCACCACCGCCCCATCACCGCGGGCGACCAGCTCGTCAGCGTGGCGCACATCGACGCCATCACGTCCCGCATGGGCAACGACATGATCACCGTGCGGACCGAGATCAGCACGGTCGAGGGCGAGCCCGTCACCACCGCCAAGTCGATGCTCGTCGTGAGGGGAGAAGACGCGTGACCGTCGAAATCGGGACCGAGCTGCCGCCGCTGTCCGTCCGCCTCACGCGCGCCGACCTGGTGCGCTACGCCGGCGCCTCGCTGGACTTCAACCCCATCCACTGGAACGAGAAGACCGCGAAGGAGGTCGGCCTCCCGGACGTCATCGCGCACGGCATGCTCACGATGGCCGTGGCGTCGCGGATCGTCGCCGAGTGGATCGGCGACCCCGGAGCGATCGTCGAGTACGGCTGCCGGTTCGGCCGGCCGGTCGTGGTGCCCAACGACGACGAGGGCGCGCTGGTCGAGGTCACCGCGAAGGTCACCAAGGACCTCGAGGACGGAACTGTGAAGGTCAACATCAACGCGGCTTTCGAGGGCAAGTCGGTCCTGACCGGCGCTTTTGCTCGCGTACGTGTTTCCTGACACATGTGATCGGCCACAGTTGCCCGACCCTGATTCGTGTTCTCGGCACTCGTATGGGTAGGCTGTGCGACAGGCCGCTTGAGGAGATGCTTGGGCGGTCTGGTTGGAGTGGTCCGGGCAGGCTCCCGTACACTTCCAATCTTGTGGCCAGGGGGTCTCTCGCAGATCCCGAAGGGGTGTAGCTCAACTGGCAGAGCAGCGGTCTCCAAAACCGCAGGTTGCAGGTTCAAGTCCTGTCGCCCCTGCTGTCGAAGCGTCATGGGTGGAGTGGAGGACGGCATGAGCGAGGGCCGCGAGCAGGACCAGCCGGAGGAGCGCGAAGGCGCTGTCCGGCCGTCCACTGCTGCGGCGCGGCGTGAACGTCGTGCCTCCTCTCGCCCGGCCGCCCGCAAGGACGGCAGCGCTGAGTCGAAGAAGAGCGTCGTCAAGTCCGACTCCTCGGACGAGGACGCGAAGAAGGGTCGCCCGACCAAGACCCGTGAAGGACAGGAGAAGCGTCCCTCGCTGATCGGGCGGTTCTTCCGCTACCTCCGCGAGGTCATCGGCGAACTCCGCAAGGTGATCTGGCCGACGCGCAAGCAGCTCGTCACGTACACCGGCGTCGTCCTGGTGTTCGTGGTGTTCATGGTTGCGCTGGTGTGGGCTCTCGACCTCGGCTTCGGCGCGGCTGTTTTCGAGCTGTTCGGCTGAGCCGGACAGCTGCCGCTGCAATCAGGAAGCGAGATCCACAGTGACCTCCGATAACGGCGTCGACGCCCAGGAGCTGACCGACCTCACCGACGACGAGGTGTCGGAAGACACCGCGGTCGACGAGACGGTCGAGTCGGAGGCCACCGAGGACGCTGCCGACGAGGACGTCGACGTTCTGGCGATCGACGAGACGCCCATCGACGAAGAGATCGCGGACCCCGCCGAAGAGCTGCGTCAGGCCCTGCGCCACGCGCCCGGCGACTGGTACGTCGTGCACTCGTACGCCGGTTACGAGAACAAGGTCAAGGCGAACCTCGAGACTCGTATCCACACGCTCGACATGGAGGACTACATCTTCCAGGTCGAGGTGCCGACCGAAGAGGTCACCGAGATCAAGAACGGCCAGCGCAAGCTGGTGCAGCGCAAGGTGCTGCCCGGCTACATCCTGGTCCGCATGGAGCTCACCGACGCGTCCTGGAGCGCCGTCCGCAACACGCCGGGCGTGACCGGGTTCGTCGGAGCCACCTCGAAGCCCTCGCCGCTCACCATCGACGAGGTGCTGAAGTTCCTGCTCCCGCAGGGTGAGCAGAAGCCCGCCGAGGGCAAGAAGGCCGCCGCGACGGCTGCGCCGAAGCCGACCATCGAGGTCGACTTCGAGGTCGGCGAGTCGGTCACCGTCATGGACGGCCCGTTCGCCACGCTGCCCGCAACGATCAGCGAGGTCAACGCGGACGGCCAGAAGCTGAAGGTCCTGGTGTCGATCTTCGGCCGGGAGACGCCGGTCGAGCTGTCGTTCAGCCAGGTCTCCAAGATCTGAGCGGTTCCCTCTCGCGAGGGGATCGATCGGCCACGCTGCGGCTGGCAGGGCCGCGCGCGGACACCGCAATAACAGGAAGTACGGACAATGCCACCCAAGAAGAAGAAGCTGTCAGCGATCATCAAGCTGCAGATCAAGGCTGGTGCCGCCAACCCGGCGCCGCCCGTTGGTCCTGCGCTCGGTCAGCACGGCGTCAACATCATGGAGTTCTGCAAGGCCTACAACGCCGCGACCGAGTCGCAGCGCGGTCAGGTCGTGCCGGTCGAGATCTCCGTGTACGAAGACCGTTCGTTCGACTTCAAGCTCAAGACCCCGCCGGCCGCGCGCCTTCTGCTCGCCGCCGCTGGTGTCGAGAAGGGCTCCGGCGAGCCGCACCGCACCAAGGTCGCCAAGGTGACCATGGAGCAGGTCCGCCAGATCGCCCAGACGAAGATGGTCGACCTGAACGCGAACGACATCGACCAGGCCGCGAAGATCATCGCCGGCACCGCCCGTTCCATGGGCATCACGGTCGAAGGCTGACCAACACCCTCTTCGAGAAAGCGTGGGAGAGCCGAGCGCGGCTCACGCACCACGAACTGATCCACGGTTAGGAACAGAGTTATGAAGCGCAGCAAGGCCTACAAGGCCGCCGCCGAGCTGGTGGACCGGGAGCGGCTGTACTCGCCGCTGGAGGCCGCCAAGCTCGCCAAGGAAACGTCCAAGGTGAAGCTGGACGCCACCGTCGAGGTCGCGATTCGCCTCGGCGTCGACCCTCGCAAGGCCGACCAGATGGTCCGCGGCACCGTGAACCTGCCGCACGGTACGGGCAAGACCGCCCGCGTGATCGTCTTCGCAACCGGTGACAAGGCCGCCGAGGCCGAGGCCGCCGGTGCGGACGCCGTTGGCTCCGAGGACCTGATCGAGCGCATCCAGGGTGGCTGGCTCGACTTCGACGCCGCGATCGCGACCCCCGACCAGATGGCGAAGGTCGGCCGCATCGCCCGCATCCTCGGCCCGCGTGGCCTGATGCCGAACCCCAAGACCGGCACCGTGACCCCCGAGGTCGCCAAGGCCGTCAACGACATCAAGGGCGGAAAGATCAACTTCCGCGTTGACAAGCAGGCCAACCTGCACTTCGTCATCGGCAAGGTGTCGTTCGAGCCCGAGAAGCTGGTCGAGAACTACGCGGCGGCGCTGGACGAGGTCCTTCGTGCCAAGCCGTCCGCGGCCAAGGGCCGGTACGTCAAGAAGGTCACCGTCTCCACGACGATGGGCCCCGGCATCCCGGTCGACCCGAACCGCACCCGCAACATGCTGGTGGACGAGGCCTGAGCCTCGCGGTTCTACTGCTGTGAAAGGCCCCGGTGCTTCGGCACCGGGGCCTTTTGCTGTCGGTAGTCGCTGGGCGAGACCCCGACCTGCTTCAGGAAGTGGTGCCGGAGGTTGTTCGCCGTGCCGATGCCGCTCAGCCCCGCGATCTTCTCCACCGACAGGTCCGTAGACTCCAGCAACACCTGCGCTCGCGTGATGCGTTCGCCCAGCAGCCACTGCAACGGTGTCGTGCCGGTCGTGGCCTGGAGCCGGCGGTAGAACGTCCGCGGGCTCACGGCGGCACGACGGGCCAGGTCCTCGATCGTCAGCGGTTCGTCGAGGCGCGCGCGAGCCCAGTCGAGCACCGCCGTCAGGCTCTGGTCGTCGCTCGCGGGGACCGAGAGGTCGACGACCTGGCTCCGGCCGCCGGGGCGATGTCCCGGCACGATCATGCGGCGGGCGAGCTGGTTGGCGACGTGGGCGCCCAGGTCGCGGCGCACCAGGTGCAGGCAGAGGTCGAGTCCGGCGGTCATGCCGGCGCTGGTCAGCACGTCACCCTCGTCGACGTAGAGCACCGAGTCGTCGACGTGGATCTTCGGGTACCGCTCGGCCAGCAGGGCCGTGTGCATCCAGTGCGCGGTCGCCCGGCGTCCGTCGAGGAGACCGGCTTCGGCCAGCGCGTACGCACCGACGCATTGCGACACGATGCGCGCGCCGTTGTCGTGGGCCTTGCGCAGGGCCGAGACCAGCTCGGGCGGAACGGGTGCGTTCTCCTCGATGACCTCCTCCGGTACCCACGACACGAAGACGGTGTCCGCGTTCACGACGTCATCGAGTCCGTGGGTCGTGTGCAGGGTGAATCCGGGCCCGGCGCCTCGCGTGTCGCTTCCTGTCCCGCACAACCACAGCTCGTACCAGGGGTCGGCGAGGTCCGGCTGCGGCGTGCCGAACACGGCCGCGGGGATGCCCAGCTCGTAGAGGTCGGCCACACCGAAGTCGCTGGGCACGATCAGGGCCACGGATCCAGCGCTCATGAGATCCAGCCTATGGCAGGAATTTGGCGAAAGGGGTCATTCCGGTCACTGGCTGAGTTGATCGCCCGTGACGAGGCTGAACGCATGACATCGGAAGCGATCACCGTTCTCGGACTCGGCAACCTCGGACGCGCGTTGGCGGAGACGTTCCTGCGCCACGGCCACCCCACCACGGTCTGGAACCGTTCTGCCGCAAAGGCTTCGGGGCTCGCGGCGACCGTGGCGACCACCGCGGCCGAGGCCGTGGCCGCCAGTGACCTCGTGGTCGTGGCCCTGCTCGACCACCAAGCGGCACAAGAGGTTCTGCGTGACGTGGACGTGCGCGGGCGGGCGCTCGTGAACGTCACCTCCGGCACTCCCGAGGAAGCGCGGGAGATGGCCCGCTGGGCGGAGGAGAACGGCGCCGAGTACCTGCACGGCGCGGTGTACGCGGTGCCCCGGACGATCGGCACCGCCGAGTCGTCCATCAACTACAGCGGCTCGTCCGCGGTGCACGAGCGCTGGCAGAAGCAGTTGGCGCTGCTGGGAAAGGTCACGTTCCTGGGAGCCGACGCAGGCCTCGCCTCCGGGTACGACGTGGCGATCCTGTCCGGGATGTACGGCCTGATCGGAGGGTTCCTGCACGGCACGGCGGTGGCGCGCGCCGCCGGCATCAACGCCACCGAGCTCATGCCGATGATGTGGTCCTGGCTGACCGACATGCACCCGGCGCTGATCACGTTCGCGGAGGAGATCGACAGCGGGAACTACGCCGCCGGCGAGTCGAGCCTGGCCATGAACCAGACCGGCCTGGCCATGCTCATCCGTGCCACCGAAGCACAGGGCGTTCCCTTCGCCGCGCTCGGCGAGCTCAAAGCCCTGGTCGATCGCCAGGTCGCGGATGGGCACGGCGAGGAGAGCCTCGCCCGTGCCGTCGAGTCGTTCAGCGGCGTTGCGTCACAACGGCTTGCGGGCTGAAACGTGCTGCAGGGCCCGGTCCATCCGCGCCCTGTCGAGGTGGCGTCTCGAACGGCAGAGCGTGGCCGTCACCGAGACGAATCTCGACGTGCGGACGGTCGTGGAACCGGGCGTTGGCGGCCTCGACCACCTTCGGGTCGATGTCGACGCCGACGACGCGGCCGTCCGTCGTCACGGCGTCGGCCATGGCCGGGATGTCAGCGCCGGGATGGTCCAGGACGGTCAGACCGGGTTCCAGCTCCGGCAGGGTGAGCATGAAACCCAATCAACCACAGGTGCTGGGTGACCAGTCGGTGATGACCCAGCCCGAGCCGACCTTCTCGACGACGAACGTGCCCAGGCGCGGGCCGCCCTCGACGGTCAGTGCGCACGAGTCGATGGTGACCTTCGTGGTGGTCGGGGTCTTCAGCATCTCCGGCGGGAACATGACCTGCTGGTACCTGTCGACGCTGGTCACCTTGGTCTTGAGGTCCTTGACCGCGGCGGCGCAATCGCTTGCGCCGTGGGCGTTCGCGAACTTCTGGCGGGTGTCGTCGCGGAGGAACAGCGTGCAGGCGCGGGTCGTGTCGGCGAACGAGACGTGCTTGTAGAACATGCCCACGGTGCCCTGGAGGCCTGCCGGGGCCTGCAGGCCCTGGGCCGCGCCCGTCACGCCGCCGCTGTCCTGGGCGATGTCGCCAGGGTCGTCGGTGCCGAAGAAGTGGTTGTAGGCCCAGACGATGGAGATGACGACGACCAGCAGGAAGAGGCCGCGCCAGAAGATGCGGCTGCCGAGCACGACGAGCCACCAGCGCTTGCCCTGGGGTTTCGGCGCTTGGGGCGCCTGACCCGTGGCTTCCTGGTAGCGCTGGAACTCCTGGAAGCGCTGGAACTCCTGGAACTGCCTGAACTGCTCCGGGTCCATCTGAGGGGCAGGGGGCTGCGGCTGGCGGGGCGCGAGGTCCTTGCCGGGCTCGTCGGTCACAGGTCACATCATGCCGATTTGGTTCGGCGGACACGACTCGCGTACTCTCATCGGTGGTTCTACCGAAGACCGCTGGTTTTCTCCGCGAGGAGAACGAAGGCCCCGTTGCAACACGGGCGGCCCGCGCAGGGAGGACGAGGCTGGCTTCTTGTTACGCCCCGTGCTGCGCTGCGCGTGGGCGTTTTTGTTGTTTCGGAGCCTTCTCACAGCTGGTGGTCTAACCCAGCCCAGAGAGGAGGCGATCATGGCGAAGCCCAGCAAGGTTACGGCGGTCGCTGAGCTCGCGGACCAGTTCCGCAGCAGCTCGGCAGCGGTTGTCACCGAGTACCGTGGCCTCTCCATGGCGCAGCTCACCACGCTGCGTCGCGCTCTCGGCGCGGGCACCAAGTACACCGTCGCGAAGAACACGCTGGTCAAGCTGGCCGCCGCGGACGCCGGCGTCGAGGGCCTCGAGGCCCTTCTGTCCGGTCCGACCGCCATCGCGTTCGTCGAGGGCGAGCCCGTCGACGCCGCCAAGGCGATCCGCGACTTCGCGAAGGACAACAAGGCCCTGGTCATCAAGGGCGGCTACATGGATGGCCGTCCGCTCTCGGTCGACGAGGTCACCGCGATTGCGGACCTCGAGAGCCGTGAGGTGCTGCTCGCGAAGCTCGCGGGCGCGATGAAGGGCAACCTGGCCAAGGCCGCGGGTCTGTTCAACGCCCCGGCTTCCCAGGTCGCTCGCCTGGCTGCTGCCCTGCAGGAGAAGAAGGCCGCTGCGGCTCCCGCCGCCGAGGCCGACGCTCCCGCCGAAAGCTGATCACCCGAAGACACACCCGACGCTTTCGCGCGGGAGATTAGAAAGGACCGCCGATCATGGCGAAGCTCAGCACCGAAGAGCTGCTCGACGCGTTCAAGGAGATGACCCTCCTCGAGCTCTCGGAGTTCGTGAAGCAGTTCGAGGAGACCTTCGAGGTCACCGCCGCGGCTCCGGTCGCCGTTGCCGCTGTTGCCGGCCCCGCCGCCGGTGGCGCCCCCGCCGAGGAGGAGAAGGACGAGTTCACCGTCGTCCTCGAGTCCGCCGGCGACAAGAAGATCCAGGTCATCAAGGTCGTCCGCGAGGTCGTCTCGGGCCTGGGCCTGAAGGAGGCCAAGGAGCTGGTCGAGTCCGCTCCGAAGCCGCTTCTCGAGAACGTGGCGAAGGACGTCGCCGACGCCGCCAAGGAGAAGCTCGAGGCTGCCGGCGCCAAGATCTCGCTCAAGTGATCTGGGCCCCTTCGGGGGCTGGCGTTCTGCCTTGCAGTGCCTGAACGGGCGTGCACCTTTCAACGGGGGTGCACGCCCGTTTTGCATGTCCGCGACCTTTCTGGGCGCGCTGGGTCCGCATGAGGACTGCTCGGCTTCCCGATTCTCGGGTGTGTGCGGATTCACATTGGACGCGAATTTTCCCGGTTGTCGGGTAGTGGTCCAGGCGTGTCTGACCGTTTTGCGAGGTCACCCTGTGTGGCGTTATCGAAGCGCAACCGCCATTAGGCCAACTGGTGAGTAACCTGCCGCGAACGAACTCGTTGCCCCAGTGTGACGCCGATCGCCGCGGCGTCTTGGGCGTGTGCGGAGGTGCGGATGGGCGTCGAGGTGGTCGTCGAGGGTCTGACCAAGTCCTTCGGCAAGCAGACCATCTGGCAGGACGTCACGCTCACGTTGCCGCCCGGTGAGGTCAGCGTGATGCTCGGGCCATCGGGTACCGGCAAGAGCGTGTTCCTGAAGTCGCTGGTCGGTCTGCTCAAGCCGGAGCAGGGCAAGATCATCATCAACGGGACGGATCTGGTGCGGTGCTCCGAGCACCGGCTCTACGAGATCCGGAAGATGTTCGGCGTCCTGTTCCAGGACGGTGCGCTGTTCGGGTCGATGAACCTGTACGACAACATCGCGTTTCCGTTGCGGGAGCACACCCGCAAGACCGAGGCCGAGGTCAGGCGGATCGTCCTCGAGAAGATGGAGATGGTCGGTCTCGTCGGTGCGGAGAAGAAGCTCCCCGGTGAGATCTCCGGCGGTATGCGCAAGCGCGCTGGTCTGGCGCGGGCGCTGGTGCTCGACCCCGAGATCATCCTGTGCGACGAGCCGGACTCCGGGCTCGATCCGGTTCGCACGGCGTACCTGAGCCAGTTGCTGATCGACCTCAACGCGCAGATCGACGCCACGATCCTCATCGTCACGCACAACATCAACATCGCGCGGACCGTGCCGGACAACCTCGGCATGCTGTTCCGGCGCGAGCTCGTCATGTTCGGGCCGCGCGAGGTGCTGCTGACCAGCGACGAGCCCGTGGTCGAGCAGTTCCTCAACGGGCGCAGGCTCGGGCCCATCGGCATGTCCGAGGAGAAGGACCAGGCCACGATGGCCGCCGAGCAGGCGCACGCGGACGCCGGGCACTCCGACGGGTCGCCGGAGGGTGACGTGCGGGGTGTGGTGCCGCAGCTGGAGCCGACACCGGGGCTGCCGTACCGGGACGCGGTCCGCCGCCGCAAGGACCGGGTCATGTCGATCATCCACAAGCTGCCGTACGAGGCGCAGCAGGGGATCATCGCGAGCCTCACGCCCGAGGAGCAGGCGCGGTACAACGTCCACGCGACGATGCCGACCACGCCCAGCCCGTGGCCGCGCCAGGGCGGTGTGCTGTGAGCGTGCAGACGACGTTCCCCGGTGCCGGTGCGCTGCGGGAGACCGGGAAGCTGTGCCAGCTCGGCATCGACGTCACCAGGGCGTCGTTCCGCAGGCCGTTCCAGCTCCGGGAGTTCATTCAGCAGGCCTGGTTCATCGTCAGCGTGACGGTGTTGCCGACGGCGCTCGTGTCCATCCCGTTCGGTGCGGTCATCGCGCTTCAGCTCGGCAGCCTGACCCGCCAGATCGGTGCGCAGTCGTTCACCGGTGCGGCCAGCGTGCTCGCGATCATCCAGCAGGCCAGCCCGATCGTGACGGCACTGCTGATCGCCGGAGCGGGTGGCAGCGCCATCTGCGCGGACCTCGGCAGCCGCAAGATCCGCGAAGAGATCGACGCCATGGAAGTCCTCAGCGTGAGCCCGATCCAACGTCTCGTGGTGCCGCGGGTTCTCGCCGCGATGCTGGTGTCCGTGCTGCTCAACGGCATGGTCAGCGTCGTCGGTGTGCTCGGCGGCTACTTCTTCAACGTGATCATGCAGGACGGCACGCCCGGCGCCTACCTGGCGAGCTTCTCGGCGCTGGCGCAGCTGCCCGACCTGTGGATCAGCGAGATCAAGGCGCTGATCTTCGGGTTCATCGCGGGCATCGTCGCGGCGTACCGGGGGCTCAACCCGGCGGGCGGGCCGAAGGGCGTGGGTGACGCGGTGAACCAGGCCGTGGTCATCACGTTCCTGCTGCTGTTCTTCGTCAACTTCGTCCTCACCACGATCTACCTGCAGGTCGTGCCCGCGAAGGGGAGCTGATGGCGAACAAGGCACTGTCCACTCTGGACGGCTTCGGCGACCAGCTGGCGTTCTACCTCAAGGCGCTGGCGTGGACTCCGCGTGCGATCAAGCGGTACTCGAAGGAGACCATGCGGCTGCTGGCCGAGGTCAGCTTCGGCAGCGGCGCGCTCGCGGTCATCGGCGGCACGATCGGTGTGATGGTCGGGCTGAGCGTCTTCACCGGCACCGTCGTCGGTCTGCAGGGCTTCACCGCGCTCAACCAGATCGGCACGTCGGCGTTCGCCGGCTTCGTGTCCGCCTACTTCAACACCCGTGAGATCGCGCCGCTCGTCGCCGGCCTGGCCCTGAGCGCGACCGTCGGGTCCGGCTTCACGGCGCAGCTCGGTGCCATGCGGATCTCAGAGGAGATCGACGCGCTCGAGGTCATGGGCATCCCCAGCCTGCCGTTCCTCGTCACCACGCGGATCATCGCCGGGTTCGTCGCGATCATCCCGCTGTACGTGATCGGCCTGCTCACGAGCTATCTGGCCGCGCGGACGATCACGGTGGAGTTCTACGGGCAGTCAGCGGGTACGTACGACCACTACTTCAACCTGTTCCTACCCCCGATCGACGTGCTGTGGTCGTTCGGCAAGGTGCTGGTCTTCGCTGTCGTGATCATCATGACCCACTGCTACTACGGCTACCGCGCGAGCGGCGGCCCGGCGGGCGTCGGTGTGGCCGTCGGCCGCGCGGTGCGGACGGCGATCGTCACGACGGCGCTGCTCGACTTCTTCCTGAGCCTCGCGATCTGGGGTGCCACGACGACGGTGAGGATCGCGGGATGAGGAAACGCGTGCTGGGCATCGCCTTTCTTCTCGCGATCGCCATGTTCCTGTCGCTCACGGTGGCGTTGTACAAGGACGCCTTCGGCGAGTACGTGAAGGTCACGCTCAAGACCGACCACATCGGCAACCAGCTGCAGACGGCCAGCGACGTCAAGGTGCGCGGCCTGATCGTCGGTTCGGTGAAGTCCATCCGCACCAGCGGGGACGGCGCCGAGCTGGAGCTCGCGCTGTTGCCGGACAAGGTGAACGAGATCCCGGCCAACGTCAGCGCGCGGCTGCTGCCCAAGACGCTGTTCGGTGAGCGGTACGTGAACCTCGTGCTGCCGCAGCAGAAGAGCGGGGCGATCAAAGAGGGCGCGGTCATCGAGCAGGACCGGACCAGCAGCGCGATCGAGCTGGAACGCGTGCTCGACAACCTGATGCCGGTGCTCCAGTCGATCCAGCCGGAGAAGCTCGCCACCACGCTGACCGCGCTGTCGCAGGCGCTGGACGGCCGGGGCAAGCCGCTCGGCGAGACGCTGGTGTCGCTCGACTCCTACCTCGGTGAGCTCAACCCGCAGCTGCCCGCGCTGAAGGAGAACATCTCCAAGCTCGCGGACGTGTCGAACGTTTACGCCGACGCCGCGCCGGACCTGCTGCAGGCCCTCAACGACATGACCACGACGACCAAGACCGTCGTGGAGCAGCGCGACAACCTCCTGGCGCTGTACGGGTCGCTGACCACCACGTCGCAGGACGTCACCAGCTTCGTGACGGTCAACAAGAACAACATCATCGCGCTCGCCGACACCAGCCGCCCGACGCTCGAGCTGCTGGCCAAGTACGCGCCCGAGTACCCGTGCCTGCTCAAGGGGCTCGCGGAGTTCGAGCCGATCATCAGCAAGGCGTTCGGCGCGGGCACCAACGAGCCCGGTCTGCACATCACGCTGGAGATCACGCAGAACCGCGGCAAGTACAAGCCGAACCTCGACGAGCCCGAGTACAAGGACAAGCGCGGTCCCCGCTGCTACGACCTCGTGCCGCGGCCGAACCCGTTCCCGCAGTACCCGCCGGAGGGCCCGGTGCAGGACGGCTCCAGCTCGCCGCCGCCCGCCCGCGTGGCCCACGACGGCATCCTGCCGCCCGCCAACGCCGGCAACGTCTCCACGTCGTCGGCGCAGGACGTGCTCAGGCTCGCCAACTCGCCGGAGGAAGCCAGGTTGATCGCGGCGCTCTACGGGCCGCAGCTCGGCATGGACCCGCGTGACATGCCCAGCTGGTCGAGCCTGCTGCTCGGACCGCTCGTCAGGGGGACGGAGGTGACGGTCAAGTGAGGGGAGTGCTCGCCCCGCTGCTCAAGCTGATCACCTTCGCGGTGGTCACGATCCTCGCCACGACGCTGCTCGCGGTGACCATCGCCAACGTGAACCTGGCCGGTGCCACGGGCTACAAGGCGCGGTTCACCGACGTCACCGCGCTCAACGAGGGCGACGACATCCGCATCGCCGGTGTGCGCGTCGGGCAGGTCGACGAGATCAAGGTCGTCGACCGCAAGACCGCCGAGGTCGACTTCTCGATCGACGGCGACCGCAAGCTGCCCGCGTCGGTCATCGCGACGATCAAGTACCGCAACCTGGTGGGACAGCGGTACATCGCGCTCGAACCCGGTACCGGTGACACCAAGGCCGTGCTGCCGGAGGGCGGCACGATCCCGTTGGAGCGCACCAAGCCCGCGCTGGACCTCACCGTGCTGTTCAACGGCTTCAAGCCGCTCTTCCAGGCGCTGTCGCCGGAGGACGTGAACAAGCTGTCGTTCGAGATCATCCAGGTGCTGCAGGGAGAAGGCAGCACGATCGACAGCCTGCTGAAGCACACGGCCTCGCTGACCAGCACGCTGGCGAGCAAGGACAAGGTGATCGGCGAGGTCGTCGACAACCTCAACACCGCGCTCGACACGGTGAACTCGCGCGACGAGGACTTCAACCACCTCGTGGTCACGTTGCAGCAGCTCGTCTCCGGGCTCGCGCAGGACCGCCAGCCGATCGGTGACGCGATCACCGCGCTCGGCGACCTGACCAACGCCACCGCGGGACTGCTGGAGCAGGGCCGCGCGCCGTTGAAGAACGACATCGCGCAGCTCGGCCTCGTCTCGCAGACGCTGGCGGACAACGAACAGCTCGTCGACGGCATGTTGCAGCGGCTGCCGAACAAGCTGGAGACGATCACGAGGACCGCCACTTACGGCTCGTGGTTCAACTTCTTCCTGTGCGAGGGCACCGGCCAGGTCGCGGTGCCGCCGGTCATCAACAACCCGGTTCCGATCACTGCGTTGCCGGTGACACAGCAGAGGTGCCGCCGATGAAACAGCGCAACCCGATCAGGACCGGCGCGATCAGCCTCACGGTCATCGCCCTGCTGTTGCTGGCCGCGTTCTACTCCGACGACCTGCCGATCGTCGGCGGTGGCACGAGCTACGCCGCGGACTTCAGCGAGGCAGCCGGGCTGGTGCCGGGCAACGAGGTCCGCGTCGCAGGCGTGAAGGTCGGCAAGGTCACCAAGGTGAAGCTGAACGGCGACCGCGTGCGGGTGACGTTCAAGGTCAAGGACGCCTGGGTGGGCGACAGGACGACCGCGATGATCCGCATCAAGACGTTGCTGGGCCAGAAGTTCCTGGCGCTCGACCCGCAGGGCTCGCAGCCGTTGTCGCCGGGCAACCCGATCCCGAAGGAACGCACTCTCGCGCCGTACGACGTGAACGAGGCGTTCAACGGGCTCGCGACGACCGTCGGCCAGATCGACACCAAGCAGCTCGCGGACAGCTTCACGGTCTTGTCGGACACCTTCAAGAACTCGCCGGAGCACGTGCGGGGCGCGCTGGACGGCCTGTCCGCGCTGTCCAAGACGATCTCCTCGCGCGACGAGCAGCTCGCCAAGCTGCTCGACAACACGAGGCAGCTCACCAAGACGCTGGCCGACCGCAACTCCGAGTTCGAGAAGCTGCTGTCCGACGGCAACCTGCTGCTCGGCGAGCTGCGCAAGCGGCGGGAGGCGATCAGCTCGTTGCTGACCGGCACGCGTGACCTGTCGCGGGAGCTCAGCGGTCTGGTGCAGGACAACCAGAACCAGCTCAAGCCCGCACTGGAGCAGCTCGGCAGGGTCACCACGATCCTGCAGCGCAACCAGGACAACCTCGACCGCAGCCTCGCGCTGATGGCGCCGTTCTACCGGGTGTTCGCGAACACCCTGGGCAACGGGCGCTGGTTCGACACCTACATCTGCGGTCTGCTGCCGCCCTCGGTGAACCTCGGCGTCGTCGGGTTCAACGAGGAAGGCTGCCTGCCTCCGGGGGTGCAGCGATGACAACGGCGGCGAACAGCAGGATCGGGCGGTTCATCGCGATCGCGTGCGTGCTCGCGCTGGTCGTGACTGCCGCGATGTGGTGGGTCTTCGCCGGCATGAACGGGCGCAGGGTCACCGCGCACTTCGCCGCGGCCGTCGGCGTCTACCCAGGCGGTGACGTGCGGGTGCTGGGCGTGAAGGTCGGCACCATCGACGAGGTCGTGCCGGAGGGCAAGACGGTCAGGGTCGTCTTCACTGTCGACCGCTCGGTGCGGGTCCCGGAGAACGCGCAGGCCGTCGTCGTCGCGCCGAGCGTGGTCAGCGACCGGTACGTGCAGCTCGCGCCCGCCTACACCGGTGGGCCGACGATGGGCGACGACGCCGTGATCCCGCGCGAGCGCACCGCGACGCCGGTCGAGCTGGACGACCTCTACCAGTCGTTGGACAAGCTCACGACCGCGTTGGGTCCCAACGGCGCGAACGCCGACGGGGCGCTGGCGGACCTGCTGAACGCGGCGGCGAAGAACCTCGAGGGCAACGGCCAGGCGCTCAACGACACGTTGAAGAACCTCGGCCAGGCCACGCGGACGCTGTCGGGGTCCAAAGAGGACTTGTTCGCGACCGTCGACAACCTGCAGAAGTTCACCGCGATGCTGGCCGCGAACGACAGCCAGGTGCGGGACTTCAACAAGCAGCTCGCCGACGTGTCGAAGATGCTCGCCGACGAGCGCGGTGACCTCGGTGCCGCGCTGAACGAGCTCGCGACCGCGCTGCAGCAGGTGCAGGGCTTCATCAAGGACAACCGCGAGGTGCTGAAGTCCAATGTGGACAAGCTGGCCTCGATCACGCAGGTGCTGGTGAACCAGCGGGCCGCGCTGGCGGAGACGCTCGACGTCGCGCCGCTCGCGCTGGGCAACCTGCAGAACTCCTACAACGCGGCGTCCGGCACGCTCGACACCCGCGCGAACATCAACGAGCTGAACCAGCCGCCGATCGTGTTGATCTGCAAGCTGGTGCAGCAGGCGACGCCGAACAACGTGCCGCAGGTGCTCGCGCAGACGTGCAAGCAGCTGGAGCCGATCCTGACCGGCGCGGTGCCGCTGCCGACTCCGGCCCAGGCGATCTCCGACCTGAACGCGGGCAAGCTGCCGCTGCCCCTCCCGGCCGCGGGGGTGCCGCGATGAGGAAGCTCGCGATCGTGTTGTCCGCTCTGGTGCTGGCCGGGTGCGGTTCCGGCGGGTTCGACGGCGTCTACAACATGCCGCTGCCCGGCGGTGCCGACGTCGGTGACCACCCGTACCGGGTCAAGGCGCAGTTCAAGGACGTGCTGGACCTCGTGCCGCAGGCCGGCGTGAAGGTCAACGACGTGCCCGTCGGACGGGTCGAGAAGATCGACCTGGCACCCGACGGCTGGACCGCCGAGGTCACCATGCTGGTCAACGGTGACGTGCAGCTGCCCGCGAACGCGTTCGCGAACCTGCGGCAGTCGGCGTTGCTGGGCGAGAAGTTCGTCGAGCTGGGTAAGCCCAAGGACGCCAGCGGAAAGCTGGCGGACAACGCGGTGATCCCGCTGACCAAGACGAACCGCAACCCCGAGGTCGAAGAGGTCTTCGGCGCGCTGTCGATGCTGCTCAACGGTGGTGGTGTTGCCCAGCTGCAGAACATCACCAAGGAGCTCAACGCGGCGTTGGAGGGCAACGAGCAGGAGATCCGCTCGCTGCTCGGCAACCTGAACACGTTCGTCGGGGAGCTCGACAAGCACAAGGCGGAGATCGTCCGCGCGCTCGACTCGATCAACCGCCTCGCCGGAACGCTGGCGCAGCAGCGGGAGAAGATCGCGGTGGCGCTGACGGACCTCGAGCCGGGGCTGCGGGTGATCGCGGAGCAGCGCACGCAGCTCGTGACGCTGCTGCAGTCGCTGGACAAGCTCTCCGACGTCGCGACGGACACGGTGAACAAGAGCCGGGACGACATCGTGGCCGACCTGAAGGCGCTGCAGCCGACGCTGACGAAGCTCGTCGAGTCCGGGCAGAACCTGCCCAAGGCGTTCGAGCTGCTGTTGACCTACCCGTTCCCGGACGAGGCCGTTGACGGCGTCAAGGGCGACTACTCGAACGCGTTCATCGACCTGGATCTCAACCTCGGCACGGTGCTCGACAACCTGAGCCGGTCGCGGCAGTCGCCGCTCGACGGGTTGCTGCCGAGCCAGGGCACGCCGTTGCCGATGCCGAACATCCCGCTGCCGAACCTCGGGCAGGGCACCGGGTCCGGGCTGGGCGACCTGCTCGGCGGCCTGCTGGGAGGTGGTCGCAAGTGATCACGCGGGGCACCAAGTTCAAGATCGCGGCGTTCGTGCTGGTCGCGCTGCTGGGCATCTCGTACGTGAGCGCCAACTACGTCGGGCTGTTCCGGTCGTCGTCGAAGGTCGTGACGATGCAGCTCGCCGACTCGGGTGGCATCTTCACCAACGCCGAGGTCACCTACCGCGGCGTGACGATCGGCCGGGTCGGGCAACTGCGGCTGACCTCAGAGGGCATCGAGGTCGACCTGGAGCTGGACGCGGACGCACCGCCGGTGCCCGCGTCGACCGAGGCCGTGGTGGCGAACCGGTCGGCCGTCGGTGAGCAGTTCGTGGACCTGCGGCCGAAGAGCGACGGCGGCCCGTACCTGGAGGCGGGGTCGGTCATCCCGCGCTCGGCCACGAAGACGCCGCCTCCGGTCGACGGCCTGCTGTCGAACCTGGACGCGTTCGCGTCGTCGGTGCCGACGGACTCGCTGAAGACCGTCGTCGACGAGCTGCACACCGCGTTCAGCGGCACGGGCGGCGACCTGCAGGTGCTGATCGACAACACCTCGGCGTTCACCGCGGCTGCTCGCGAGCACCTGCCGCAGACGACCCAGCTGCTGAAGGACGGCAAGATCGTGCTGTCCACGCAGGCCGCTTCCGGTGGAGCCATCCGGTCGTTCAGCGGTGACCTGAGGTTGATCGCGGAGCAGCTCAAGGCGTCCGACGGCGACCTGCGCCGGTTGATCGTGGCGGTGCCGCCGGCGTCCGAGCAGGTGTCGGCGCTGCTGAAGGAGAGCGGTCCGAACCTCGGCGTGGTGTTCGCGAACCTGCTGACCACGTCGAACATCCTCGTGACCAGGCGTGACGGTTTGGAGCAGATTGCGGTGACGTACCCCATCGCCGTCGGCGGTGGCTTCACCGTGGCGCCGGGCGACGGGACCGCGCACTTCGGCCTCGCACTGAACGTGTTCGACCCCATGCCCTGCACCGTCGGCTACGAGGGCACGACCATCCGCCCTGGTAACGACACGTCTGCGGCGCCGCTGAACACCCAGGCGTACTGCGCTCTCGCGCGCGGTAGTGCGACCTCGGTGCGAGGCTCGCAGAATGCTCCGTACGGTGGAACGCCGACGACACCGGTCGGCAACGCGACGACGCAGCCGGGCCAGGAGCCGACCGGGCAGCAGTCCGCGCCGGAGCTGCCGCTGCTGACGTCGCTGGGCCAGCTGCTGGGTTTGCCAGAGGAGAAGAAGTAGTGCGGATCTTCACGGTGGTCGCCGTGGTCCTCGCGGTGCTGACGTTCGGCTACGCCGCGTACTTCGGCGTGGCCTGGTACTCGGCGTCGCACTCGTCGGAGTCGGAGTTCGCCGCGACCCGCGACGAGGCCCTGCGCTCCGGCCAGGTGGGCATCACGAACTTCCTGACGCTGGACTACCGCAAGGTCGACGAGGACCTGCAGCGCTGGCTCAACTCGTCCACCGGCGAACTGCGCGCCGAGATCGACAAGGACAAGGACTCGCGCAAGAAGCAGCTGGTCGACGCCAAGTCCGCGACGACGTCCAAGGTCCTCGACTCGGCCATCACCGAGCTGGACGACCGCGCCGGCACCGCGACGATGATCGCCGTCGTCGAGAGCACGGTGACCCCCGACAACGGCCAGAAGGTCACCAAGATCAACCGGTACCTGACCAAGCTCACCCGCACCGACGACGGCTGGAAGCTGAGCCAGCTGGGTCCGCTGCGGGCGGGCGTCTGATTGGACGAGCGCTCGTGCCCCCATCCCGCCGCCGCCCCATCCCCACGCCGCCGGCCGGTGGCCGCCCGAAGGTGGCCGGCCTGCACAGGCGCTCTTCGACGTCCGACGAGCCCGCTGTCGAGGCTGTCGCTCCGGAGGTGACGGAAGAGGCGGAGGAGGAGCTCAAGGCCCCGACGGCGGTCGAGTGGACGCCTCCGGCCACGAAGCAGCCGAAGCCGGCCCCGAAGGCCGCGGAGCCCTCGAAGCCTTCTGAGTCCTCGGAGTCCTCGGACGCCGAGCCCACGTCGCGGCCCACCTGGTTGCTCCCGGTCGCGCTGCTCGTGGTCGCGGTGCTGCTGGGCGGCCTGGGCACGTTCTTCCTGCTCAAGTCCCGCTCGGTGACCTACGACGCCGCCCTGGTCGACTCCGCGACCACCTCGGCGGTGAACGGCCAGGTCCGCGAGGCCGTGGAGAAGTCGTTCTCCTACAACTTCGCCGACGTCGAATCCACCGAGAAGGCGGCCCGCGAGCTGCTGACCGGCAAGGCGCTGTGCCAGTACAACGCCGTGTTCGGCCCGGTGAAGCAGGTCGCCCCCCAGCAGAAGCTGGTCGTGACCGTCCGAGTCGTCTCCTCCGCCGTGTCGTCCCTGAAGGACGGCCACGCCACCGTCCTGGTCTTCGCCGACCAGGTCACCACCCGCACCACCGACAACCAGTCGGGCGGCGGCACCGCCATGCTCCGCGTGAGCGCGGTCGACGACGGCGGCCGGTGGAAGATCGACAACATGGAGATGTTCGGCGCCACCGCCGAGCAGAACCAGCAGCTGCAGAACTGCTGACCGCAACGCGGGGCGCGGCGCTGGTCGTTTGGGTCGGGCCGGTGTCGGCGCCAGTTCGTCGGTGCCCTAAGATCAACAACCCTCAGGCACCCCCTGAATGCACCCGCGAAACCCTCTCCGCCAGCCCCGACACGCGTGATCTCGGTCACACAATTCTCGTGGCGCTCTGTAAGTCCGCTCGAAGCCGCCAACTTCCCACCAAATCGGCTGCACGCGTGTTTGTGCAGGTCAAATGGGTGACTTACGGTAAATGTCGCTCCATCCACAGGGTGGATCGACTGTCCACATCTTGACTGCACGCTCATGCAGGGTCACTCTGTCGGTGAGCAAGAGGAGGGTCCTTCCAGGTGCCTCTCGACAGTCGCCGTGCGCGTGGCTAGACTGCCCCTTTGCGCTGCCCATTTTCCGCTTGCCCTTCGCCGAGAGCGTGGATTAGTCGGGCATCGCCGCACCCTTGACAGCCGTGCTAGTTCGCTCTAGCCAGCTACCTGTCCCTGGAAGGACGCATCTTGGCGATCTCTCGCGCGACCAAGGCCACTGCTGCGACCAACTCCACGTCGGGGATCCCTGGAGCGCCGAAGCGCGTCTCGTTCGCAAAGATTCACGAGCCGCTCTCGACGCCCAACCTGCTCGACCTGCAGATCCAGTCCTTCGAATGGCTCACCGGCGATGAGGCGTGGTTCCAGCGCCGCGTCGACGCCGGTGACGAGACCCCGACCAGTGGTCTCGAAGAGGTTCTCAACGAGATCTCTCCGATCGAGGACTTCTCCGGCTCCATGTCACTGTCCTTCTCCGACCCGCGCTTCGACGAGGTCAAGGCCTCGACCGAAGAGTGCAAGGACAAGGACATGACGTACGCGGCACCGCTGTTCGTCACGGCGGAGTTCACCAACCACACCACTGGTGAGATCAAGAGCCAGACGGTGTTCATGGGTGACTTCCCGATGATGACGGACAAGGGCACGTTCATCATCAACGGCACCGAGCGCGTGGTTGTCTCGCAGCTCGTGCGTTCGCCAGGTGTCTACTACGACACCGCGGTCGACAAGACGACGGACAAGGACGTCTTCAGCGTCAAGATCATCCCGTCCCGGGGTGCCTGGCTGGAGTTCGACGTCGACAAGCGCGACACCGTGGGTGTCCGCATCGACCGCAAGCGTCGCCAGCCGGTGACGGTGCTGCTGAAGGCTCTGGGCTGGAGCACCGAGCAGATCCGCGAGCGGTTCGCGTTCAGCGAGACGTTGCTGACCACGCTCGAGAAGGACCACACCGCGGGTACCGACGAGGCGTTGCTCGACATCTACCGCAAGCTGCGTCCCGGCGAGCCGCCGACGAAGGAGTCCGCGCAGGCCCTGCTGGAGAACCTGTTCTTCAAGGACAAGCGCTACGACCTCGCCAAGGTTGGCCGCTACAAGGTCAACAAGAAGCTGGGTCTGGACACCGACATCAACACCGGCGTGCTGACCGAGGACGACATCGTCACGACGATCGAGTACCTCGTCCGCCTGCACGCGGGTGAGACGCAGATGGACGGCGCCAACGGCACCGAGGTTCCCGTCGAGGTCGACGACATCGACCACTTCGGCAACCGCCGCCTGCGCACCGTCGGTGAGCTGATCCAGAACCAGATCCGCGTCGGTCTGTCCCGCATGGAGCGCGTCGTCCGCGAGCGCATGACCACGCAGGACGTCGAGGCCATCACGCCGCAGACCCTGATCAACATCCGTCCCGTCGTGGCGGCGATCAAGGAGTTCTTCGGCACCTCGCAGCTGTCGCAGTTCATGGACCAGACCAACCCGCTCGCGGGTCTGACCCACAAGCGCCGCCTGTCGGCGCTGGGTCCCGGTGGTCTCTCCCGTGAGCGCGCCGGCATGGAGGTCCGCGACGTCCACCCGTCGCACTACGGCCGCATGTGCCCGATCGAGACGCCGGAAGGCCCGAACATCGGTCTGATCGGTTCGCTCTCGTCGTACGCGCGGGTCAACCCGTTCGGCTTCATCGAGACGCCGTACCGCAAGGTCGTCGACGGCCGGGTCACCGACCAGATCGACTACCTGACCGCGGACGAGGAAGACCGCTTCGTCAAGGCGCAGGCCAACTCGCCGACCGACGAAGAGGGCAACTTCACCGACGACCGCGTCCTGGTCCGCAAGAAGGGCGGCGAGGTCGAGTTCATCGACCCGATGGACGTCGACTACATGGACGTCTCGCCGCGCCAGATGGTGTCGGCCGCGACCGCCATGATCCCGTTCCTCGAGCACGACGACGCGAACCGCGCCCTGATGGGTGCGAACATGCAGCGTCAGGCCGTGCCGCTGCTGCGTTCCGAGTCGCCGCTGGTCGGCACCGGCATGGAGCTGCGCGCCGCCGTCGACGCCGGTGACGTCGTCGTCGCGAAGAAGACGGGTGTGGTCGAGGAGGTCTCCGCCGACTACATCACCGTCATGGCCGACGACGGTGCGCGCAACACCTACGCGCTGCACAAGTTCCGTCGCTCGAACCAGGGCACCTGCATCAACCAGAAGCCCATCGTCAACGAGGGCGACCGGGTCGAGGCGGGTCAGGTCCTGGCCGACGGGCCGTGCACCGAGAACGGTGAGATGGCGCTCGGCAAGAACCTGCTCGTGGCGATCATGCCGTGGGAAGGCCACAACTACGAGGACGCGATCATCCTGTCGCAGCGCCTCGTGCAGGACGACGTTCTGACCTCGATCCACATCGAGGAGCACGAGATCGACGCCCGCGACACGAAGCTGGGTGCCGAGGAGATCACGCGGGACATCCCGAACGTCTCCGAGGAGGTTCTCGCCGACCTCGACGAGCGCGGCATCATCCGCATCGGTGCCGAGGTGCAGCCTGGCGACATCCTCGTCGGCAAGGTCACGCCCAAGGGTGAGACCGAGCTGACCCCCGAGGAGCGCCTGCTCCGCGCGATCTTCGGTGAGAAGGCGCGCGAGGTCCGCGACACCTCGCTCAAGGTGCCGCACGGTGAGTACGGCAAGGTCATCGGCATCCGCGTCTTCTCGCGTGAGGACGACGACGAGCTGCCTCCGGGCGTCAACGAGCTCGTCCGCGTCTACGTGGCCCAGAAGCGCAAGATCCAGGACGGTGACAAGCTCGCCGGCCGCCACGGCAACAAGGGCGTCATCGGCAAGATCCTCCCCGTCGAGGACATGCCGTTCCTCGAGGACGGCACGCCGGTCGACATCATCCTGAACACGCACGGTGTGCCGCGTCGTATGAACATCGGCCAGGTGCTGGAGACCCACCTCGGGTGGATCGCCAAGCAGGGCTGGAGCATCAACGGCGACCCGGACTGGGCGAAGAACCTGCCCGAGGAGCTGTACGACGTCGAGCCGAACACCCGGACGGCGACGCCGGTGTTCGACGGCGCGAAGGAAGAGGAGATCACGGGTCTGCTGGGCTCGACCATCCCGAACCGCGACGGTGTGCGGATGGTCAAGGAGAACGGCAAGGCTCAGCTCTTCGACGGTCGCTCCGGCGAGCCGTACCCGTTCCCGGTGTCGGTCGGCTACATGTACATCCTCAAGCTGCTGCACCTGGTCGACGACAAGATCCACGCGCGTTCGACCGGCCCGTACTCGATGATCACGCAGCAGCCGCTGGGTGGTAAGGCGCAGTTCGGTGGTCAGCGCTTCGGTGAGATGGAGTGCTGGGCGATGCAGGCGTACGGCGCCGCGTACACCCTGCAGGAGCTGCTCACCATCAAGTCCGACGACGTGCTCGGTCGCGTGAAGGTCTACGAGGCCATCGTCAAGGGCGAGAACATCCCGGAACCCGGTATCCCGGAGTCCTTCAAGGTGCTGCTCAAGGAGCTGCAGTCGCTGTGCCTCAACGTCGAGGTCCTGTCTTCGGACGGTGCCGCGATCGAGATGCGCGACGGCGACGACGAGGACCTGGAGCGCGCGGCCGCGAACCTCGGCATCAACCTGTCGCGGTCCGAGTCGCCCTCCGTGGACGACGTCGTCAACTAGTCACCTCGCCTGGTCAGGGAGCGCAATGCCTCCCGCGTAGCGCTCCCTGACCTTTCCGACCAGCTCCAGCTGCCACCGATCTAAAAAGGGGAAGAGAGTAGACGTGCTCGACGTCAACTTCTTCGATGAGCTCCGCATCGGTCTCGCGACCGCGGACGACATCCGCCAGTGGTCCTACGGCGAGGTCAAGAAGCCCGAGACCATCAACTACCGCACGCTCAAGCCCGAGAAGGACGGCTTGTTCTGCGAGAAGATCTTCGGTCCCACCAGGGACTGGGAGTGCTACTGCGGCAAGTACAAGCGCGTGCGCTTCAAGGGCATCATCTGTGAGCGCTGCGGCGTCGAGGTGACCCGTGCGAAGGTGCGTCGTGAGCGCATGGGCCACATCGAGCTCGCCGCTCCGGTCACGCACATCTGGTACTTCAAGGGCGTTCCCAGCCGGTTGGGCTACCTGCTCGACCTGGCCCCCAAGGACCTCGAGAAGATCATCTACTTCGCCGCCTACGTCATCGTGGGCGTGAACACCGAGCTGCGCCACAACGACCTGCCGACGCTCGAGAGCGAGATGCAGGTCGAGCGCAAGCGCGTCGAGAACCGCCGTGACGCGGACGTCGAGGCGCGTGCTCAGAAGCTGGAAGCCGACCTGGCCGAGCTGGAGGCGGAGGGCGCCAAGTCCGACGTCCGCCGCAAGGTCAAGGAGGGCGGCGAGCGCGAGATGCGCCAGCTCCGCGACCGCGCCCAGCGCGAGCTGGACCGGCTCGACGAGATCTGGAGCACCTTCACCAAGCTGGAGAAGGGTCAGCTCATCGCGGACGAGCTGCTCTACCGCGAGCTGTACGACCGCTACGGCGACTACTTCACCGGTGCCATGGGCGCCGAGGCCATCCAGAAGCTGCTGGGTGACTACGACGTCGACGCCGAGGCCGAGGTCCTGCGCGAGACGATCCGCAGCGGCAAGGGCCAGAAGAAGCTGCGCGCGCTCAAGCGGCTGAAGGTCGTCGCCGCGTTCCAGGCGACCCGCAACAACCCGCAGGGCATGGTGCTGGACTGCGTTCCGGTCATCCCGCCGGACCTGCGCCCGATGGTGCAGCTCGACGGTGGCCGCTTCGCGACCTCCGACCTGAACGACCTGTACCGCCGCGTCATCAACCGCAACAACCGCCTCAAGCGACTGATCGACCTCGGCGCGCCCGAGATCATCGTCAACAACGAGAAGCGGATGCTGCAGGAGGCCGTCGACGCGCTGTTCGACAACGGCCGCCGCGGCCGTCCGGTCACCGGTCCCGGTAACCGCCCGCTGAAGTCCCTGTCCGACCTGCTGAAGGGCAAGCAGGGCCGGTTCCGCCAGAACCTGCTCGGCAAGCGCGTCGACTACTCCGGCCGTTCGGTCATCGTGGTCGGCCCGCAGCTCAAGCTGCACCAGTGCGGTCTGCCCAAGCAGATGGCGCTGGAGCTCTTCAAGCCGTTCGTGATGAAGCGGCTCGTGGACCTCAACCACGCGCAGAACATCAAGTCCGCCAAGCGGATGGTCGAGCGTGCGCGCCCGGCCGTGTGGGACGTGCTGGAAGAGGTCATCACCGAGCACCCGGTGCTGCTCAACCGTGCTCCTACGCTGCACCGCCTCGGCATCCAGGCCTTCGAGCCGCAGCTGGTCGAGGGCAAGGCCATCCAGCTGCACCCGCTGGTCTGTGAGGCGTTCAACGCCGACTTCGACGGTGACCAGATGGCTGTTCACCTGCCGCTGTCGGCCGAGGCGCAGGCCGAGGCCCGCGTGCTGATGCTGTCGTCGAACAACATCCTGTCCCCGGCGTCCGGCAAGCCGCTGGCCATGCCGCGTCTGGACATGGTGACGGGCCTGTACCACCTGACCCGTCACAAGGCCGGCGACATCGGCGAGGGCCACTCGTTCTCGTCCCCGGCCGAGGCCCTGATGGCGTTCGACCGCAAGGTCCTGGGCCTGCAGGCGATGGTGAAGATCCGGATCACGGACAAGAACCCGCCGAAGGGCCAGGAGCCGGAGGGCTGGGAGCCCGGTCAGCCGTGGCTCGCGGAGACCACGCTGGGTCGCGTGCTGTTCAACGAGATCCTGCCGCAGGACTACGCCTTCATCAACGAGGTCATGCCCAAGAAGCGGCAGGCCGTGATCATCAACGACCTCGCTGAGCGGTACCCGATGGTCACCGTCGCCCGGACGCTGGACAAGCTGAAGGACGCCGGTTTCTACTGGGCCACCCGTTCCGGCGTGACCGTCGCGATCTCGGACGTCCTCGTGCCCGCCGCGAAGCAGGACATCCTCGAGGAGCACGAGCGCCTCGCGGACGCGGTGGAGAAGCGCTACCAGCGCGGTCAGCTCTCCCACGAGGAGCGCAACTCCGAGCTGGTCAAGGTGTGGACCAAGGCCACCGAGCAGGTCCACGAGATCATGGAAGACAACTTCCCCGAGGACAACTCGATCCGCGTCATCGTCCAGTCCGGCGCCGCCGGCAACATGACGCAGGTCCGTTCGCTCGCGGGTATGCGTGGTCTCGTGACCAACCCGAAGGGTGAGTACATCCCGCGCCCGATCAAGAACTCGTTCCGCGAGGGCTTGTCGGTGCTGGAGTACTTCATCGCGACGCACGGTGCCCGCAAGGGTCTCGCCGACACCGCGCTCCGCACCGCCGACTCGGGTTACCTGACCCGTCGTCTGGTGGACGTCTCGCAGGACGTCATCATCCGCGAGGTCGACTGCGGCACCACGCGCGGCGTGAACATGACCGTCGGCGAGCAGGTGGGCGACAAGGTCGTCCTGCACGAGTTCGCGCAGACGTCGGTCTACGCCCGCACGGTCGCGGACGACATCCACGACGCGCAGGGCAACCTGATCCTGAACCGCGGCGACGACCTCGGCGACCCGGCGATGCAGTCGCTGGTCGAGGCCGGCATCCTCCGCGTGAAGGTGCGCTCGGTGCTGACCTGCGAGTCGGCCGTCGGTGTGTGCGCGTCCTGCTACGGCCGCTCGATGGCGACCGGCAAGCTGGTCGACGTCGGCGAGGCCGTCGGCATCGTCGCCGCCCAGTCGATCGGTGAGCCCGGTACGCAGCTGACGATGCGTACGTTCCACCAGGGTGGTGTGGCCGGTGACGACATCACGACCGGTCTGCCCCGTGTCCAGGAGCTCTTCGAGGCCCGCGTCCCGAAGGGCAAGGCGCCGATCGCCGACGTCGACGGCCGCGTCCGCATCGAGGACGGCGACCGCTTCTGGAAGATCACGCTGATCCCGGACGACGGCTCCGAGGAGATCGTGTTCGAGAAGCTGTCCAAGCGTCAGCGTCTCGCCAACACGGCGACGGGCCCGCTGCAGGACGGCGACCACGTGGCCGTCGGCCAGCAGCTGCTGGAAGGTACCCCGGACCCGCACGAGGTCCTGCGCGTCATGGGCCCGCGCGAGGCCCAGCTGCACCTGGTGCAGGAAGTGCAGAAGGTGTACCGCGCCCAGGGTGTGGCCATCCACGACAAGCACATCGAGGTCATCGTCCGGCAGATGCTCCGCCGGGTCACGATCATCGACTCCGGCGCGACCGAGTTCCTGCCGGGCTCGCTGGTCGAGCGCGCTGACTTCGAGTCGGGCAACCGCGCCGTCGTCGCCGAGGGCGGCGAGCCGGCCGCCGGTCGTCCGGTGCTGATGGGTATCACGAAGGCCTCGCTGGCCACCGACTCGTGGCTGTCCGCGGCGTCGTTCCAGGAGACCACTCGTGTGCTGACCGACGCCGCCATCAACGGGCGTTCGGACAAGCTCATCGGTCTGAAGGAGAACGTGATCATCGGTAAGTTGATCCCGGCTGGTACGGGCATCAACCGCTACCGCAACATCCAGGTCCAGCCGACCGAGGAGGCGCGTGCGGCCGCGTACGCGATCCCCTCGTACGACGACGGGTACTACACGCCGGACGTCTTCGGGACTGGGACTGGCGCTGCGGTGCCGTTGGACGACTACGACTTCGGTCGCGACTACCGGTAGTCGTTTGGTGTGAGGAACGGCCCCTGGAAGCGTTTGGGCGAGTTCTAGGGGTCGTCGCAACACAACTGATCAACTGGCTTGGGCCAGGAGCTTA